>CAWHJC010000029.1:0-14947 GCA_963829565.1 uncultured Actinomycetota bacterium | reverse complement strand
GCTGGTCGACGACGCCGGTGTGAGCGAGGCGTTCGCGGTCGCGGCCGGGTCCGGCCTGTGCAGCCTGGTGGTGTGCGGGCTCGCGTACCGGCGGCTGCCCCGCTGACGACGGGGTCGTAGGCGCTCAACCCTCGGCGGTGTCCGGACGAGAAGTCGACACGTCGACGACAGGCCGGGCGCGCCTCCACGGTCCGGGCACCACCGGGCCATAGGGTCGGCTCCGTCGGCCGCGACACGCCGTGCGACACGACCGGGAGGCCAGCGACACGATGACCGGAGACCAGGCGGCCCACGCCATCACCGATCTGCGCCTCGTCGCCCTGACTCCCGACCGGTCCCACCTCGTGCTCGAGGACTCAGAGCGCAGGCAGTTCCGCGTCCCCGTCGACGGACGGCTCGCGGCAGCGCTGCGCCCCACCCAGCCGCAGGGCACCGCGCATCCCGCCGGTGGCCCGTCCCGGCCAGGCCAGCTGGAGATCGCCTTGGAGAGTCAGCTCACCCCGCGAGAGATCCAGACCCGCATCCGGGCCGGGCACAGCGTGGACGAGGTCTCGCTGGCCGCGGGCATCTCGCCGGACCGGGTCGAGCGGTACGCCAGCCCGGTGATCGCCGAACGCGGCCATGTCGTCGAGCAGGCCCAGCGCGCCCCCGCCCGTCGGGCGACCGCCGGCAAGGCTCCCGCGCTGATCGAGCTGGTCGAGGCCCGCCTGGCCGAGCAGCGGGTGGCCGCCGAGACCGCCGAGTGGGACGCGTTCCGCACCGACGACGACCGCTGGACGGTGCGCCTGTCCTACCTGGCCGGTGGACGCTCCCGCGTGGCCAGCTGGACGTTCGACCCGCGCGGCCGCGTCCTGGCACCGGCAGACGAGGAGGCGCGCTGGCTGGTCGACGACCCCGGCACCGACCGGCTGGTCGACCAGCCGCCGGCTGCCGTGCGGCGCCTCACCAGCCTCCCCGGAGGGGCCACCGAGGAGCCGGACGACACCTCCCCCGCCGACGAGGTCTACGACCGCGAGCGCGAGGAGGCGCGGCAGGCGGGGGTGCCCGCCGAGTCCGCGGAGCCGGTACGGCAAGTCGCGGTCGGCCGGTCCGGCCGCCGTCCCGCCGTACCGGCCTGGGACGACATCATGTTCGGCACCCGAAAGCGCGACTGACCACTGGTTCTCAGCCGGTCTCGACCGGCCGGGTCGGGTCGGTGACCCACTCCGACCAGGACCCCGCGTAGAGCGCCGCCGGGACGCCGGCGACCTCGAGGGCCAGCACCGTGTGCGCGGCCGTGACTCCTGACCCGCAGTAGGTGCCGACCGGTCGGCTGCCGTCGGCACCCTGCGCGGCGAACCGCTCCCGCAGCAGGTCCGCGGGCAGCAGTCGACCCGCGTCGTCGACACAGTCCGCCGACGGGACGTTCACCGCGCCGGGCACGTGGCCCGCCACCGGGTCGACCGGCTCGACCTCGCCCCGGTAGCGCGCCGCGGCACGCGCGTCGATCAGCACTCCGTCGCGGGCCACGGCGGCCGCGGCGTCGGCGTCCAGCACCGGCATCGCACCGGGCCTGGCGGTGAAGTCGCCCGGCTGCGCGTCGACCTGCCCGTCGTCGACGGGGAGCCCGGCGGCCAGCCATGCCCGCAGCCCACCGTCGAGGAGCCGGACGTCCCGGTGGCCGAGGAACCGCAGCAGCCACCAGGCCCTCGCGGCCACGCTGCCGTCCGTGTCGTCGTAGACCACCACGCCCCGGCCGTCGCGGACACCGAGCCGGCGAGCGGCCTCCTGGACAGCTGCCGGGTCGGGCAGCGGATGACGCCCGCCTGCCCCGGGCGGGCCGGCCAGGTCGGTGTCGAGGTCGGCGTAGATCGCCCCTGGCAGGTGCCCGGCCAGGTAGCCGTCCCGTCCCGGCGGCCCGCCGAGGCGCCACCGGACGTCGACCAGGACCGGCGGCGAGGGCCCGTCGAGCTCGGCCCGCAGTGTCGGTACGTCGACCAGCGGGCCCAGCGGAACTGTCATGACCGGCGCGGGACGACAGCGCAGGCGGCCACGTCCACCATGGGGTCGAAGGGCAGTGCCTCCGGCGACAGCGCTGCCTGGCGCAGCAGCTCGTCGGCCGACACCGCGGTCATCCGGCGCATGTGGTGGCGGCGGCAGAGCACCTCGTACGCCGACCTGGTCCTCGCCGTCGGTGTCGCCCACGACGACCTGCTCGCCCTCGACGACCATCGCGCCGTTGACGGTGCGTGCGTTGTGGGTCGCGCGGGCGCCGCACCAGCACAGCGCCTCCACCTGGAGCACCTGCACCCGGTCGGCGAGCTCGATGAGTCGCTGCGAGCCGGGGAAGAGCCGGGTCCGGAAGTCCGCCGTGATGCCGAACGCGAAGACGTCGACCTCCATCTCGTCGACCACGCGGGCCAGCTGCTCGGCCTGGGCCGGCGTGTAGAACTGCGCCTCGTCACAGATCAGGTAGTCGACCCGGCCGCCACGGGTCCGCCGCTCGGCGACCTCGTCCCAGAAGTCCAGCGCGTCGGTCACCTCGATGGCGTCGGTCGACAGCCCGAGCCGGCTGGACAGGGTCGCCGACCCCGCGCGGTCGAGGCGGGTGAAGATCAGCCCGGCCCGGCGGCGCTGGCGATGGTTGTGGTCCATCTGCAGCGCCAGGGTGGACTTCCCGCAGTCCATCGTCCCGGAGAAGAAGACGAGCTCGGCCATTGCGCTCCCACGGCTCCCTGGGCTCGACGGTCGGGGTCGGCCGGGCGCAACGAGGTCACCCGCCGGCCCCATCCTGTCATCCGCCCCGTAACCGCCGTGTCGCGTCGTCGTTGTCCCGGGCACCAGTGCTACCGGGCGTGCCACCGGTTCCTCGCGAGCCGCGGCCCCTCCGGTTCACGGGGGAGCAGGGGCCGCGTCAAGCAGCCGGCACGGTCCCTACTTCAGCCCGGGCTGCGCCAGGCCTGCTTGCCGTGATGCCCCCCGTCCAGCGCAGGTCGTTGGCCGGGTCGAACATGAAGTCGGCGACCTCGGCCCGTGGGCAGCGGACGAGCACCGTCGGCCGGACGTCGACGGCCGTCACCGTGACGTCACTGCGCCGCAGGGAAGAGGGGCTGCGGGGTGCCGCTCTCCGCGTACTTGGCGAGCCGGTCCATGACGAGCGCCCAGGTCTGGGCGGTGTACGCGAGGTCGATCTCGGCGTAGCCGTCGGCGAACCCGTGGTGGCGGAACAGCACCCCCGTGCCGGACTCAGCCCTGGCTGCTCCGCCGAGCTCCCACTCCCACGTGGACCCCTCCCAGAAGGGGAAGCCCGAGGTGACGTGCATCCGGACGAGCTTGCCCGGCTCCGTGGTCACGTCGGTCACCAGGTCGACCGGAGCCTGCGGGAAGCCGAAACGGGCGCGATCGGCGGAGACATCGCAGTCGGTCGTCCAGAAGGCTCGCTGACCGTCGGTGGTGGACAGGATCTCGAACACGTCCGCCGGGTCGGCGGCCAGATCGATTCCGAGCGTGATGGTGGGCGCCATCAGGGCCTCCGGTTGCTCTCGAGTGGTGGGTCAACTATTTTAGTACTATCTAAAATAGGTTGCCGTCGTCAACCCGACCACGGCAGGCTCACCCGGCGCAGCCGGCCGACGGACCGGCAGGAGGTGAGGTGCGTCGTGGGCCCACTGCAGGTGATCGCGGCACCCCGTCGCCTTCGGATCCTCGAGCTGGTCTGGGACCGAGAGCTGTCCGCGGGCGACATCGCCGGGGAGTTCGACATCTCCTGGTCGGCCGTGAGCCAGCACCTGACGCTGCTGAAGCCGCCGGCTTCCTCGTCGAGCGCCGGGAGGGAACCAGCCGGATCTACCGGGCCGACAAGGTTGCGCTCGGGCCGTTGCGCGCCGTCGTCGAGACGCAGTGGCGCACCGGCCTGCACCGCGTGAAGGAGCTGGCCGAGGCCGAGCAACGCGGTCTGCACCAGCAGCGGGACGTCGAGCTCGTCGGCGGTGAGTCCGCCGTGCATGCCGATGAGCCGCAGGACGTCCGGCGGGTTGCACCCGCGAGTCGACCACGTTCCGGTCCCCCACCGCGGCACACACGACGTCGCCGAGCCGCGGCAGCACGTCGTCGGCGACGACCGGGCCGAACAGCCCCGCCGCCACCGCCTCGGCGCGCGGCAGGACCCAGAAGCTGTCGCCGAGTGTGCTGCGCCACGCCGCCAGGACGTCCGCAGCCGCACCTGGCCGCGTGTGGACGTGCACGCCGCGCAGGTCTCCTGCGACCAGCTCGACGCCGTCGGCGAGCACCGGGGTCTCCGCGACGTCCCACCGGTTCTCCAGCGGGACGTCCACCATCCCGTGGTCGGACGTGACCAGGAGCGTCGCATCCGCGGGCAGTGCAGCCGCCAGCTGCTCGACGAACGCGTCGACAGTCCGCAGCTCCGCTCGCCATGCCTCCGATGTGCAGCCTCTGCGGTGACCGGTCGCGTCCAGGTCGCCGTAGTAGACGTACGTGAGCGAGCGGCTGTCCCGGCGTACGGCTGCGGCGGCCTCGGCGATGCGCTCCCCCACGGACTCGGCCCCCGCGTAGGACCCACCGCGAAGACCGGCGCGGGTGAGGCCGTCGTCGTCGAACCGCGACGGGCCGACCCTGGTGACCGCGACGCCCGCGGCAACGGCCCGCTCGAACGCGGTGGCTCGGGGTTGCAAGGTGCTCAGGTCGACCGGCGACGGCAGTGCGAGCGTGTTGACCAGCGGTCCCGTCCGGCAGCCGGATCAGCAGCCCGACGATGCCGTGCTCCCCCGGTGGGAGACCGGTGCCGAGCGAGGTGAGGGCGATCGAGGTGGTCGTCGGGAAGACCGACGTGATGGTCCGGCTGCCGACCTGGTCACGCAGCGAGGTCAGGAACGGCGTCTGGTCCGGGTGAGCGGCCAGCGCGCTCGCCCCGAGCCCGTCGACGAGCACGACGCAGACCCGCGACGTGACGTCGAGGGACAACCCGTTGCGCTCACCGGACACCCCCAGTCCCCGCAGGACGGCTGGCAGCACGTCCGCCAGCGACCTCGCGCCGTACGCCGGGACGAGCGGTCCGGGCGCTGGCGGCGGCGTCAATGGGCCGTCGCACGGGACAGTGCAGCCGCGAAGCCGAGCATCCGGCTCACGGCGTCTGCGCCCTCGGCTGCCTCGCTGACGCGCATCGCGATGTCGTCGGCCGACGCCGTGCCCGTGTAGCCGTGGTCGGCGTCGCACTCCGGGTCCCCGCAGGCCGCCGGCTCCAGGTCGAGGCGGCTGACCGCACCCCAGCCGATCGTGACGGTGACCTCCTGGGGCGGGACGCCCCCGTTGTACCGCATCGGGTCGGTGACGACCCGGTTGACGACGACCGAGCGCACCGAGGACAGCGGAACCGCCTCGGTGCTGGTGGTGACGTACGGCGCGGGGTGACAGCGTCGGCCGGGTGGTCGTCGGCGTGACCGAGGACGAGCCGGCCGGGCGTGAGGACCAGGACGGTGATGTGCCGACGTACCTCCTCGGAGTCGAAGGTCGTCTCCTGGTGCACGACGAACGCCTCGATGTCCTCACCCGCGACCGCCGCGTCGACGGCATCGGCGACCAGCTCGGGGTAGTAGCCCGCGTGGTCGATCGCGGCCCGCAGGCCCGCCAGCGAGGTGTCGGTCATGCGGTCATCCTTGCACTTGCGGGCTCAGCCGGGCAGCGCCCGTGCACCGCGCTCGGTCCGGGCGGCCGGATGAGCCAGTCGGCCGGTCGCGGCCAGCACCGGCGGCGCCGGTCGGCGAGACGACCACCGGGTTGAGCTCCAGGCGCGGCCACCTCGGGCAGGTCGTCGGCCAGCCGGGCCAGCCGGGCCAGCAGGTCCTCGACGGCCGCCAGGTCCGCCGGGGCGCTGCCCGCGTGCCCGAGCAGCAGCGGCGCGGCGCGCACCGATCGGACCATCGCGGACAGGTCGGCATCGGTCAGCGGTGGCACGCCGTAGGACCGGTCCCCCAGCAGGTCGGTGGCCACGCCGCCCAGCCCGAACGACAGCACGGGGCCGAACAGCGGGTCCTCCAGGGTGGCCAGCCGACAGGCCACGCCGGTCGGGGCCATCCGCTGCACGGCGTACTCCCCGACGTCGCCCAGCCGCTCCTGCTGGGCCAGGAAGGCTCCGCGCATCTCGTCGGCGTCGTCGATGTCGAGCCGGACGCCGCCGAGCTCACGCCGGTGACGCAGGTGCGGCGCGAGCGCCTTGAGCGCGACCGGGTAGCCCAGCCGGTCGGCCGCCGCGACGGCCTCGTCCGCGCGTCGCGACGGGAACGGCCTCCCACAGGTCGATCCCGTAGCAGCGCAGGAGCCTGGTGAGCCCGGCGTGGTCCAGCTCGACCTCCTCCTGGTCACCGAGCAGCTCGGTCACCACCGTGCGCGCTGCCCGGACGTCGAGGCCGGAGGGCACGACGGTGTGACCGGCCGGCAGGGACCGCCAGCCCGCGTAGACCGTGGCAGCGGCCAGTGCGCGCACCGCGTCCTCCGGCGTCGGGTACGACGGGACGGAGCCGCGACCTTCGGCGGCCCGCAGCGACTCGGGGACGCCGGGCATGCCGAGGAAGCTGGACACCACGGGCTTGTCGGTCGCGGCGGCCGAGCGCGCGAGCACCTCGGCCACCTCCGCGTCCCGGGTGCGCAGCGGCGGGATGAACAGGGCGACGACCGAGTCGACGTCCCGGTCGGCGAAGGCCGAGCCCAGTGCTTCGGCGAACTCCTCCGGACCGGCGTCCGCATCCAGCGTCGTGGCGGCCTGCGCGACCAGCCCGGACTCCTCGCAGGCGTCGGCGGCGAGCACTACCAGCGCGTCGGAGTTGCCGACGATGCCCACCCGTGGCCCACGGGGCAGCGGCTGGTTGGCGACGAGCTGGGCGACGTCGAACATCTGGTGGATCGACTCGACCCGGATGACGCCGGCCCGGGCGAAGAGCGCATCGACGGCAGCGGCCGGCGCGTGGGACTCGCCGGACCAGGTGACCGTGCGGGGCGGCGCCCCGGAAGCGGCCGGACTTCACCACGATGACCGGCTTCTTGCGGGACAGCCGCCGGGCGATGCGGCTGAACTTGCGGGGGTTGCCCAGCGACTCGAGGTAGAGCATCACCGCCTCGGTCGTGTCGTCCTCCTCCCAGAACTGCATCAGGTCGTTGCCGCTGACGTCGACGCGGTTGCCCGCGTTGGCGAAGGTGGACAGCCCGAGTCCCCGGCGTACCGCGTTGTCGAGCAGCGCGATACCGAGCGCGCCCGACTGGGAGAAGAAGCCGACCGTGCCCCGGTCCGGGAGCATGGGCGCCAAGGAGGCGTTCAGGGAGTAGTCCGGATCGGTGTTGAGGATGCCGAACGAGCTCGGGCCGAGCACCCGCATGCCGCTGCCACGGGCGAGCGCGACCAGGTGTCGCTGCCGCTGCGCACCCTCCTCGCCGGTCTCGGCGAAGCCGGCCGTCATCACCACGAGACCGCGGACGCCCTCTTGGCGGCGCAGTCGACGACGACCTGTTCGACCTGGTCGGCGGGCGTCGCGATGACCGCGAGGTCGACGTCCCCGGGGATGTCGCGGACCGTCGCGTACGAGGGGATGCCAGAGACCTGCTCGGCATTCGGGTTCACGGCGTAGACCGGGCCGGTGAAGCCGCCGTCGACCAGGTGCTGGAGCACGGTCTGGCCGATCGAGGGGCTCGTCCGGCTGGCACCGACGACGGCCACCGACCGCGGCTCGAGAAGTCGGCGCACCGAGTTGGCTTCCGCGCGGTGCTCGCGCGCATAGGTCACCGCCAACGAGTCCTCGGTGGGCTCGAGGTCGAACGACACCCCGACCACGCCGTCCTCGAACTCCTGCTCCACGACGTAGCCGGCGTCGTGGAAGACGTGCAGCATCTTGCCGTTCGCCGGGAGGACGTCTGCGACGAAGTGCGAGATGCCACGCTCCCGAGCGGCAGCGGCGATGTGCTCCAGGAAGATGGACCCGAGACCCCGGCCCTGGTGTGCGTCCTCGATGTTGAACGCGACCTCCGCGGTGTCGCGATCGATCCGCTCGTAACGCACCACGCCGATCATCTCGTCACCGATGGTGGCGATCAGAGCTGCGCGGTCGTGGTGGTCGACAACGGTGAAGCGCTCGATGTCCGAGGCGGAGAGCTCGCGATAGAGGGAGAAGAACCGGAAGTAGATGGTCTCGTCGGACAGTCGGGAGTAGAAGCGCTTCAGGCGGTCGGCATCGTCGGGCCGGATCGGCCGCAGGTGGGCCGTCCCGCCGTCGCGCAGCACGACGTCCGCCTCCCAGTGCGCGGGATAGTCGGCGCCTCGCGATTGATGCCCGTCGTCCACGCCTGCGAGGCTAGCCATCCACCCCCGTCTCTCCTGCCGTTGATCATGCAGTTGTGGTTGTGGCCTGTGGATGGCGGAAAGCGTTGTCCACAAAGGGATTTCGTACGGTCGGGAGGTGCCGGGTTGTGTCCGACCCGGTGGCTAGGTTGCCGGTATGTCGACCGTGCCCGGGCACCCCGCCACCTCGCGCAGGTGGCGCTGGCCGCGTGCAGGCCGAGCACCAGCCGGCTGGTCGATGCGCTGGCCGGCGGGGCGGTCCGCGACCTGTGCCACCAGGAGCTGGCCGGGCTCGCCGGCGCGGTGCGCGCCGAGCAGGCCCGGCTGGAGTCGGTGCTGCTCACCGTCCTCGGTGAGGTGGATGCCCGCGGCAGCTTCGTCCACGACGGGGCGCTGACGGCGGGCGGCTGGCTGCGGATGGTCACCCGGGCCACGCCCGGGGAGGCCGCGGCCAGCGTGCGGACCGCCCGCACCCTGCGCTCCGGGGTGCTGCCCGGCACCGCGGCGGCGCTGGCCGCCGGGGAGATCTCCGCCCGGCACGCCGGGCACATCGCCGACGGCACCGCGGACGCCCCGCCCGGCGCGCTCGAGGCGTTCGAGCCCGAGGTGCTCGAGGTCGCGCGGGCCGCCGACGTCCGGTCGGTGGCGGCGGTGATGAAAGCCTTCGCGCACGCGATCGACCCAGACTCGGCGGATGAGGCCGCGCTGCGCCGGATCGAGCGCCGCGGGATCACCTTCGCGACCACCCTGGACGGCACACTGGCGATCCACGGCACCGCCGACGAGGTGTCCGGGTCGGTGCTCGCGACCGCGGTGGCCGCCGCCACCCCACCCGTGTCCGGTGACACCCGCACCCCCGCCCAGATCCGCCTGGACGGGCTGGTCGACATCTGCCGCCGCTACCTCGAAGGCCCCGACGCCCCGACCCGCGGCGGCGGACACCCCCACATCCTGGTCACCGTCGACCAGCACACCCTCACCCACCAACCCGGCCAACCCGACCGGACCCACGAGTCGCCCGCGAGTCGCAGGGGTCGCCGGGCGCCACGCTGTCCTGGGTCGGGCCGATCACCGGGTCCACCGCCCGCCGGATCGCGTGTGACGCCCAGCTCACCCGGGTGCTGATCGGCCCCGACGGCCAGGTCCTGGACACCAGCACCGAACGCCGGTTCTTCACCGCCGCCCAACGCCGGGCGATGATCGCCCGCGACGGCGACCGCTGCGCCACCCCCTACTGCGACCGGCCCGTCCTCTGGTCCGACGGGCACCACCTGATCCCGGTCGAGAACGGCGGCCCGACCACCATCGCCAACGGCGCCCTCCCCTGCGCCGGACACCACCAGTACCTCCACGAAGGCCACTGGCAGCTCAACCGCCAACCCGACGGCCGCTACACCATGACCCACCCCGACGGCCGCACCATCGGCCCCGAACCCCACCCACCCGGCCACAACCGACCCCCACCCACCCGACGCGAATGAGAGGTCAGAGCAGTCCCACGTTGCCCGTCATGGTCCTCCCGGCTGCTCGGGAGCGGCACATGCGAGCGCTCTCTTCGCGGCGATGGACCGAACCGCGCTCGACGATGGAGTCACTCGGCCGCAAGCTGCCCGAAGCGGCGAACCTCCTGGGGCCAGCCGCAGGCCTCCGCGATCTTGCCCGCCCACATCTTGGCGACCTCGTCATCAGCCACGTCCACCACGGTGAACCCGCCCAGGAACTCCTTGGTCTCGATGTACGGTCCGTCGGTCATCACCAAGGTGCCACTGGTGGCGTCGGCGCTGTAGACCGGGCCGTCCTCCTCCAGCCCTCCGGCGAAGAGGTACGCGCCAGCAGCCTTGATCTCGTCCACCACTGCCGCGGCGAGCGGTCCACGCCCGCGGAACCACTCCTCGGTGTGGTCGCCCACCCACTGCTGGTTGAAGTAGATGAGGTACTCGGTCATGACCACTCCTTCTCCTCTGGGGACCCATGGCCCGCGTCACCTACCCTACGAACGACGACAGGCGAATCCGACACGGTCACACCAGAACTGACCCACCGGGCGTCGTAGTTGTCTGAGGTCGGCGTCGGCGGGCGGCCGCATAGGATCCCGGTGTGAGTGTTTCCGCCGACGACGTGACCGCGGCAGTTGCCGCCGCCGTGGATGCTCTGCAGCCCGCGGTCGGGGCGGACTGGTCGGTGCGCGCCGGTGACCTGGAGTGGGACTGCTGGGAGACCGCCGAGCACGTCGCCGACGATCTCTTCTACTACGCCGCGCAGCTCGGCGCCCCCGACTACTCCGACTATCTGCCGCTGCGGGCCGAGCCCAACCGCCCCGGTGGCGAGGCGAACACCATCCGGGTGGTGGCCGAGGTCGGACCTGCGGGGCTGTTCATCGCCCTGTCGGCCATGGGTGCGCTGCTCGCCTCGATGGTGCGTACAGCAGAGTCAGGGGACCCGCGGGCACCACTCGTTCGGCGCGGCCGACGCCTCGGCGTCAGCCGCGATGGGCGTGCTGGAAGTGGTCGTGCACACTCACGACCTCGCCGCCGGTCTCGGGGTCGCCTGGGAGCCCGATCGCGACCTGTGCGCGCGGGTCCTTGCCCGCCTGATGCCCGAGGTGCCGCGCACCGCCAACGCCTGGGCGGACCTCCTGTGGGCCTGCGGTCGCATCGAGCTGGACGGTCGCGCGCGGCGTCCCGACGGCTGGCGGTGGCAAAACTGACGCAGGGGTGCGTAGGAGCTGGCTGACCTCTGGGGTTGGGTGACGCGGTTGCCGGTGGCGGTCTTGGGTCGAAGCTGGGACGTCATCGTGGTGACCGAGCGACCTGAGCCGGCGGCCCTTCTTCATCGTGGAGAGCGTGGCAGCGCAGCCGCAGCCGACCTGCCCGCTCGGCGGTGCCGGACGGAGTGCTCGGTGGTGCCAGCTCGGCCCTGGCAGCCGGGGCAGGTCGGGCCGAAGATCTGAACGGTGTGCCTGGTGGGCTTCGCGGAGCATCACATATGGGTCAGTCGTCGCATCGTGCATTCCCGGGAACGGTTACTCGGCCTCCGCTCGTACCGGGTGAGAACCCGGTTCTGCCGGAAGTGGGCAGTAGCCCCGTCTCTTCGCATGAAGGATGTTCAGAACGCCGATGACGGCTCCGGCAGCGATGACCACGATCGGTGCCAGACTGAGGGCAAAGCCGAGTAGCACCAGCACGACTCCCGAGCCCACGCCCCACAAGACCGGATGAGCCACGACCCAGTCACTTATCCGGCTCAGCAGGCTGCGCATCTGCTCCCACATCCCTCGCTCGGACTGCCAAAGACCGTAGGGCCAACCTCCGCCCGATGTCGAGCACGGTGCGCAGATGGATGCCGGACATGGTGCGTCGCCACGTCGTGCCACACAGTCGTTGAAGAAGAACGTGAGGCAGTGTCGGATCGGCGCAGAGGTGTTCGTAGTACGAGTGAGCGCACGCCTACGAGGGGCGTCCCACACCACAGGAGAATGATCCGCATGCAGTACCTGGTTTCTGTGATCGACGACGGCACCGGCCCGGCTACGCCGACCGAGGACGCCGCCATCGACGTGTTCAACGACCGGCTCCGGGACGAGGGGTACTGGGTCTTCGCCGGCGGCCTCGGGTCGGTCGACTCGGCCACCGTGATCGACAACAGGGGTGATGAGGCGGTCTACACCGACGGTCCCTTCGTGGAGTCGAAGGAGTACCTCGCCGGCTTCTGGATCGTCCAGGCCCCCGACCTCGACGTGGCGCTCAAGCTCGCCACCGAGGGCTCGAAGGCCTGCAACCGGAAGATCGAGGTGCGGCCGTTCCTGTGAGCCCGGTGGACGTCGGTGCGGCGATCACCCGGGCCCATCACGAGGAGTGGTCCCGGGTGGTCGCCACTCTGACCAGGCAGTTCGGCGATCTCGATGTCGCCGAGGAGGCCGCCGCCGAGGCCTTCGCGACCGCCGTGCAGCGATGGCCGGCCGATGGCGTCCCACCTAACCCGGGCGGGTGGCTGACCACGACCGCCCGCCGCAAGGCCCTCGACCGGATCAGGCGCGACAACAAGCGCGACGACAAGCACAAGCAGGCTGAGATGTTGCATGACGAGCCGCCGGGCTCCCTGGGCGCCATCGAGGACGACCGGCTCCGGCTGATCTTCACCTGCTGTCACCCGGCGCTCGCGATGGAGACCCGCGTGGCGCTGACGCTGCGCATGGTCGGTGGTCTGACCGTGCCCGAGATCGCCCGTGCCTTCCTGGTGCAGGAGACCACCATGGGGCGGCGGATCACCCGCGCGAAGACCAAGATCAAGCAGGCTCGCATCCCCTACCGTGTGCCGTCCGCGCAGGATCTCCCGGCACGCGTCTCCGGCGTACTCGCCGTTCTCTTCCTCGTCTTCAACGAGGGCTACCTGGCGACCGGCCCCGACACCGATCCCGTACGTCACGACCTGACCGCAGAGGCGATCCGGCTCACTCGCCTGATCCGAGCCCTCATGCCCGACGACGGCGAGGTGGCCGGGCTGCTGGCGCTTATGCTCCTCACTGAGGCCCGCCGCACCGCGCGGGTCTCGGCGAGCGGCGAGCTGGTCACCCTCGACGAGCAGGACCGTGGGGCCTGGGATGCGGCGCTGGTCGCCGAGGGCCATCGGCTGGTGCGCGAGCGGCTGGCTGCCAGTGCCGCCGGGGTGGCTCCGGGTCGCTACCAGATCCTCGCGGCGATCAACGCCGTGCACACCTCGGCCCGCGACGTTCGCGACACTGACTGGTCTCAAGTAGTCGCCCTCTACGACCAGCTCGTCCGCCTCGACACCTCGCCGATCGTCGCCCTCAATCGAGCCGTTGCGATCGCGGAACTCGACGGCCCGGACGTCGCGCTAGGGATCGTCGACCGTCTGCAGGACGCGCTGATCGACTATCACGCGTACTTCGCGGCCCGAGCCGACATCCTGCGCCGACTGGGCCGCAGCGCGGAGGCGCGGGCGGCGTACGACCGAGCCATCGCACTGGCGGGCAACACCGCGGAGACCGCTTACCTGACACGCCGCCGCAACCAGTTGGGATAGTGCCCGTGTGGAGGTCCGGTCAGATTTCTGCCGGCAGCCTGTCGGATTCGGACCGAGGTGTTCGTAGAACAGGTGTGAGGCGTCCGGAGGACGTTGCGGGGACAAGGAGGGATGGGATGACGCGGTACCTGATCTCGTTCGACAGCGGTGCGATGGACCACATCCCCGAGAAGGACATGGCCGACGTGGGCGAGGCCGCGCACGAGGTGGTCTTTGCGGCGCAGGACGCCGGCGCGTGGGTGTTCGGCGGCGGGCTGGAGCGGCAGCAGGCGAGCATCGTGGCCACCGACGGGACGATCACCGACGGCCCCTACCCGGAGACCAAGGAAGTCCTGGGCGGGTTCGCCGTCGTCGACGTGCGCACACGCGGGGAGGCGCTGGAGTGGGCTGCCAAGATCGCCGTCGCGTGCCGCTGCACGCAAGAGGTACGGGAGCTCCTGCCCGACCCGACCGTCTGATCCAAGAAGACCGGGAGCTGCGCCTAGCTCGGCCTGGCCTCGACGATGGTCTGGCTGGGCGTCGGGACGGCATTGACCAGCGCCCAACCGGCGGCCGCGAGTAGTTGCTCATACTCGTTCAGCGTGCGTTCACGGCCGCTCACCAACGCAAGCATGAAGATGTCGATGTCGCTGGCCTCGAAGGGTTCCGCATCCTCCGGGACCACGAACTCGAAGAGCAGCAGGGTGCTGTCACGGAGGGCGGCAGCCCGTAGCGAGCTGAGGATGGCGACCGCCTCATCGTCGCCCCAGTCATGGACGATGTTGGACAGCAGGTAGCAATCGGCCGCCGGCAAGGGATCGTTGAAGAAGTCTCCTGGCTGCAGCGCGATGCGGTCGTCCCCTTCGAAGGTGGCGAGCACTTGTGGCCGGTCGAACAAGATCCCCGTTGCGCTCGGTGCTTGGTCGAGGACCGCTCGGAGCAGATGACCCCGGCCGCCGCCGATGTCGGCGATGCTGGCGAACCTTGAGAAGTCGTAGTGGGGCACGATTCGCTCGATCCGGCGGAGCGTCATCGCGGTCATGCCCTCGTCGTAGGTCTTGGACTCACCCGGCCGACCGGATCTGACCGAGTCCTCGAGCCACACCATCGGGAGCCCGAGCAGACGCGTCAGCTGCAACAGCCCGCTGGGATGGTCGGACGTGAGCAGCCGAGACGCCTCGTTGTGCCGGAATGCCCCGTCCGTCATCTCGAAGACCCCCAACGAGGCGAGGTGGCGCATGACCCTGCCAAGCGCCGCGGCGTCGGCTCCGACCTCGCCAGCGATGTCGGTCACGCGGAGAGGCACGCCGGCCACCGCATCACAGACACCCAGGTAAGCGATCACATGGAGGCAGCGAGAGTTGACATACGCTTCGGCGAGCGAGGCGACGAGGTCAGCAGGATCCTGCTCGGACATGGCAACACCCCTGACAGCGCTCAGAGTTCTCGCCGGGACGTTACCGAGCCCCCGACCATCTCCTCGCTAGGGTCCGATCGTGGCTATCGACCTCTTCGCAGGCATTCCTGTGGGCGACTACGAGCGGGCAGTTGAGTGGTACGAGCGACTGCTGGGAGCGGCGCCCAGTTTCGTGCCGAACGCGACCG
>CAWHJC010000028.1:0-10674 GCA_963829565.1 uncultured Actinomycetota bacterium | reverse complement strand
TCACCGCCCCCGACTTGCTGCCCAGCAGGCCCTTGCCACCGGGATTGAAGAAGTCCGCGGTGAACCCGTCGAGGAAGGCGATCCGGTCGAACCGGACGCCGTCCTCGAACGTCTTGATCGTGTCGTCGTCCAACCCACCGTCGGGGTTGTCGTCGGACTTGTAGAGATAGGGCGGCACGGCCGCCGCCAGCACCGCCTTGGCCAGCGCGCGGTCCCGTGCGTGGCGATGTACCGGACGACCTCGCCGCCGCCCATGGAGAAGCCGACGAGCGTGACGTCGGTGAGGTCGAGCTGCTCCAGCAGGGCATGCAGGTCGGCCGTGAAGGTGTCGTAGTCGTACCCGGTCCACGGCTGGGACGACGCACGAACCCCCGGCGGTCATAGGTGATCACGCGATGGCCGGCCTCGACGAGCGGCTGCACCTGCGCCTCCCACGACCGCCCGGACAACGGCCAGCCGTGGATGAGCACGACCGGCCGGCCCGTGCCGTGGTCGTCGTAGTGGATCTCGATCGGGTTGCTGCTCTCGGTACCGACGGTGAGCCGCGGCATGCGAACCTCCTGAGTCGTGGACGGGATCCACCGCCCCCTACCCGGTTGTGCGCAATCGAATCCGTCGAAAAGCGGTCAGGCCGCAGCGTGCGGCTCCGCATCGGCGTCCTATCCTGATCGACAGCCCGACGTCGCGCCGTCCAGCGCGGCCCGCCCTGACGACAGGGTCGCCGAGGCGGCGGCCCGCGCACTGGAGGCAGCATGTCCCGCTCGGTCATCGTCAGCGGCGCCCGTACGCCGATGGGCGGCTCCTCGGCTCCCTGAGGATTTCTCCGCGGCCGACCTCGGCGGCGTCGCGATCAAGGCCGCCCTGGCGCGGGCCGGCATCTCCGGCGATCAGGTCGACTACGTGATCATGGGTCAGGTCATCCAAGCCGGCGCCGGGCAGATCCCCGCCCGCCCGGCCGCGGTGGCGGCGGGGATCCCGATGTCGGTCCCGTCGTTCACGCTGAACAAGGTCTGCCTCTCCGGGATCAACGCGATCGCCCTGGCCGATCAGCTGATCCGGGCCGGCGAGTTCGACATCGTCGTCGCCGGCGGCATGGAGTCGATGACGCAGGCACCGCATCTCCTGGCCGGCTCCCGCACCGGCACGAAGTACGGCGACACGAAGCTGATCGACTCGATGTCCCACGACGGCCTGTCGGACACCTTCGACCAGGTCGCCATGGGGTTGCTCACCGAGCAGGCGAACAGCCGCTACGACCTGACCCGCGAGGAGCAGGACGCCTTCGCCGCCGCGTCGCACCAGAAGGCCGCGGCCGCCGCGAAGAACGGGCTCTTCGACGACGAGATCACTCCGGTGATGATCCCGCAGCGCAAGGGCGACCCGATCGAGTTCACCGACGACGAGGGCATCCGCGCCGACACGACGACCGACAGCCTGTCCAAGCTGAAGCCGGCCTTCGCCAAGGACGGCACGATCACCGCCGGCACCGCCTCGCAGATCTCCGACGGCGCCTGCGCGGTCGTCGTCATGAGCGCCGCGAAGGCCGCCGAGCTGGGTCTCACCCCGCTGGCCGAGATCGGCGCGCACGGCATGGTGGCCGGACCGGACGCCACCCTGCAGAGCCAGCCGTCCCGGGCGATCGCGAAGGCCTGCGAGCGCGAGGGCATCGACCGAAGGACCTCGACCTGGTCGAGCTCAACGAGGCCTTCGCCGCCGTCGGCATCGTCTCCACCCGCGAGCTGGGCGTCGACCCGGAGAAGGTCAACGTCAACGGCGGGGCCATCGCGCTGGGCCATCCGGTCGGCATGAGCGGCGCGCGCATCGTGCTGCACGCGGCGCTCGAGCTCGGTCGTCGCGGCGGCGGCGTGGCGGCCGCCGCGCTGTGTGGCGGCGGCGGTCAGGGCGACGCGCTGATCCTGCACGTGCCCGCTCGTTGACAGCGGCTCCCACCGGGCGCCGCGGACGCCGGTCGGCCGACGTCCCGGCGCTCGTCTCCGGCGCCCGCGAGGGGGACGCCCGGTCGGTCGCGCGGCTGATCTCGCTGGTCGAGGACGCGAGCCCGGCGCTGCGGGAGGTGGCGGCCGCGCTGGCACCGCACACCGGGCATGCCCAGGTCCTGGGGCTGACCGGCTCGCCGGGCGTCGGCAAGTCGACGACGACGGCGGCGCTGGTGCGCGCCCTGCGCAAGGACGGCAGGCGCGTCGGGGTCCTCGCGGTCGACCCGTCGTCGCCGTTCTCCGGCGGGGCGCTGCTCGGCGACCGCGTGCGCATGCAGGACCATGCCGGCGATCCCGGCGTCTACATCAGGTCGATGGCGTCCCGGGGCCACCTCGGCGGCCTGGCCTGGTCGACCCCGCAGGCGCTGCGCGTGCTCGACGCCGCCGGGTGCGACGTGGTGCTGATCGAGACGGTCGGCGTGGGGCAGTCGGAGCTGGAGATCGCCTCGCTCGCCGACACCACACTGGTGCTGGTGGCCCCCGGCATGGGTGACGGGATCCAGGCGGCCAAGGCGGGGATCCTCGAGGTCGCCGACGTCTTCGTCGTCAACAAGGCCGACCGGGACGGCGCCGACCAGACCGTGCGGGACCTGCGCTACATGCTCTCCCTCGGCGGGCGGCACTCCGAGGCCGGCCACTGGCGGCCGCCGATCTGCAAGACCGTCGCCTCCCGCGACGTCGACAACGGGATGGACGACGTGCTGGCGAGGATCGAGGAGCACCGGTCCTGGCTGGAGTCCTCGGACGAGGGGCACCGGCGTCGCAGCGAACGGGCGGCGCGCGAGATCGAGGCGATCGCCCTGGCCAGCCTGCGCGGGCGGATGGGCGACGTGCACGGCTCGAAGGCCCTGGGATCGCTGGCCGACCGGGTGGTCGCGGGGGAGTCCGACCCCTACCGGGCCGCGGACGAACTGCTCGACCAGCTCTGAACGGGCAGCCCGCGCGGCCCGCAGCGAGACTGGGCCGGTGAACGGGACACCTGACGCCGTCGTCGTCGGATCGGGGCCGAACGGGCTGGCCGCTGCCCTGCGCCTGTCCGCGGCCGGCCTCCGGGTCCAGGTGGTCGAGCGTGCCGACCGTCCCGGCGGAGGGATGCGGACCGAGGAGCTGACCCGCCCCGGTTATGCCCACGACGTCTGCTCCACCGTGCAGCCGATGGCCGCGGCCGCCCCGTTCTTCCGCGAGTTCGACCTGCCCAGCCGCGGCGTCCGGCTCGTGCACCCCGAGGTCTGCTTCGCCCACCCGCTCGACGGCGGCCGGGCGGCTCTGTCGGTGCGCTCGCTCGAGGAGACCGCCGACGGGCTGGGGTCCGACGGCGCGGCCTACCGGCAGCTGTTCGGGCCGCTGGTCGAGCACGGCACCGACGTCGTGGACTTCTTCCTCACCAGCCGGCTGCGCCGGCCGCCGACCCGCAGCGTGCCCGAGGTCGTGAAGTTCGCCCTCACCGGGCTGCCCAACGTGCGCTGGCTGGCGAGGAGGTACTTCGACACCGAGGAGGGCCAGGCGCTGCTGGCCGGGGCGGCCGCGCACGGGATGCTCGACCTCTCCCGGCCGCTCACCGCGAGCCTCGGGATGATGCTCGGCATGCTGGCCCACCACGTGGGCTGGCCGCTGGTCGAAGGGGGCTCGCAGAAGCTGGCCGACGCCATGGTCGCCGCCCTCGAGGAGCAGGGCGGCGAGGTGGTGTGCGGGCACGAGGTCACCGATCTGCGCGAGTTCGACGGTGTGCCCGCCGTGCTCCTCGACACCACGCCCCGGGCGTTCGTGGCGATGGCCGGCGACCGCGTGCACGAGGGCTATCGCCGCTGGGTGTCCCGCTACAAGCACGGACCCGGCGTCTTCAAGATCGACTGGGTGCTGTCCGAGCCGGTGCCGTGGACGAACCCCGACGTCCGGCGGTCGGGGACCCTCCACCTCGCCGGCACCCTCGAGGAGACCCTCGCCGGCGAGGCGGCACCCGCCCACGACCGGCTGACCGACAAGCCCTACGTCCTCGCGGTCCAGCCGACGGTGCCCGACCCCTCCCGGGCACCCGACGGCGGGCACATCTTCTGGGCCTACGTGCACGTACCGCACGGCTCGGACGTGGACATGACCGAGGCGATCGAGAACCAGGTCGAGCGGTTCGCGCCGGGGTTCCGCGACACGGTGGTCGAGCGGGTGACCAAGAACGCCGTCCAGATGGAGCAGTGGAACCCCAACCACGTCGGTGGTGACATCTCCAACGGCGAGGCGTCCTTCACCCAGATGCTGGCCCGGCCGGTGCCCCGCTGGAACACCTACAAGACACCGATCCGCGGCACGTACCTCGCGTCGGCCGCCACCCCGCCCGGGCCGGCCGTGCACGGTCAGTGCGGGGACAACGCGGCCCGCGTGGCGCTGCGCGAGGTGTTCGGCGTCCGCGAGGCTCCGCGCCTGCGCCCGGCGCAGGCTTGACGTGGCGGTCTCGTTTCGGCCGTGATCCCGTGTTTCGGCCGTGATCCCGTGTAACAGTGGGATTCGTGGAGCCGGAGCGGAGCACGCACGGCCTCTCGTCGTCGCGGCCGGCCCAGGCGCTCGTCGCCCTCCTCGTGCTCGAGCTGATCGTCTTCACCGTCTCGACCGTGCCCGGCGTCCGCTCCGCGCCCGGGTTCGACCCGCTGCTGGACGGCTGGCTGCAGGGCGCCGGGTACGTAACGGCGGCCGCCCTCGCCGTCCTCCGGCCCCTCACGTCCGCGGTGGACCGCGCCATCTGGGTCTGGCTCGCCGCGGCGGTCGTGGCCCGCGCGCTCGGCTTCGTGCTGTTCCTCGCCGTCGTCCGGTGGCAGGAGCCGCCGCCCTACCCCTCGCTGGCCGACGCCGCCTGGCTGTCGATGTACCTCTGCCTGCTGGTGGGCGTGGTGGGCCTGGTCCGGCTGCGGACGCTCCGGCTCTCCACCACCCTCCTGCTCGACGGAGCGGTGGGCGCACTGGCGGCCTCGGCCATCGCGGTCGCGTTGCTCTACCCGGCGGTCTGGAGCTCAGCGCACCCGGGATCCCGGCCGGCACCGTGGCGGTGAACCTGGCCTATCCGGTGCTGGACGTGGCGCTGTTCGTCGTCGTCGTGGGCCTGCTGATGATCCTGGAGTGGCAGGCGCCGCCCGGCGGTCTGGGCGCTGTTCGCCGGCATCGCGGGGTTCGCCGTCATCGACTGCACGTTCGTCTACCTCGCGGCGACCGGTGGCTTCCGGCCCGGCACGCTCCTGTCGGCCCTGTCCCTCGCCGTCATGGCACTGGTCGCCGTCGCGGGGTGGCTGCGCGGGCGGGCTCGCCCCACCCGGCGCGATCCGCTGCCCAACGTGGTCCTGCCCGCCCTGTTCGCCCTGGTGTGTCTCGGGCTGCTCATCTTCGGCACGCGGGAGGACGTCCCGGGGCTCGGCGTGGGGCTGGCCGCGGTGGGGGTGGCCGTGGCGATCGCGCGCACGGCACTGTCGTTCCGGGCGATCCGGTCGCTCGCCGAGATCCGCCGGGAGGCGCGGACGGACGAGCTCACCGGCCTGGCCAATCGGCGCTCGTTCAACGAGTCGCTCGCGCGGGCCGCCGAGCAGCACCGGGCCGACGCGGGTTTCGCGGTGCTCGTCGTGGACCTCGACGACTTCAAGGACGTCAACGACAGCCTCGGCCACCACTACGGGGACGAGTTGCTCCGTCTGGTGGCCCCGCGGCTGCGGCAGGCGGTACGCAGCGACGACGTGGTGGCCCGGATCGGCGGCGACGAGTTCGCCGTCCTCCTGCCCGGTGCCGACGCCGACCGGGCGGGGCAGGTCGCCGAGCGCCTGCGGGCCGGCTTCCGCCGTCCCTTCCGGCTCGGGCCGCGTGCCCAGTCGATCTCGGCCAGCGTGGGCATCGCCCTGGCGCCCGAGGACGGCGAGGACCCGATCGAGCTGCTCCAGCACGCCGACCTGGCCATGTACGAGGCGAAGACCGGCCGGACCGGCCAGGCGCGGTACCGGCAGGCGATGCATCCCTCCGGGCGGCTCCGCCTCGAGACCACCGAGCGGCTGCGCCGGGCGATCCGGGCAGGGGAGCTGGTCCTGCACTACCAACCGCAGGTCTCCCTCCGCACCGGCCGGGTGGTCGGCGTCGAGGCGCTGGTGCGCTGGCAGCACCCGGATGCCGGCCTCGTGCCGCCCAGCGGCTTCCTGGCGCAGGCCGAGAGCGGCGGGCTCATGCCGATGGTCACCCGCGCGGTGCTGGAGAAGGCGATCGGGCAGGGCGCCGTGTGGCACGCGCAGGGGACGCGGGTGACCGTGGCGGTCAACCTCTCGGTGACCAACCTGCTCGACCCGCAGTTCCCCGACCAGGTCATCGGACTGCTGGGCGATGCCCGGCTGCCCGGCACCGCGTTGGAGCTGGAGCTCACCGAAGACCTGTTCATGGCCGACCCGCCACGGGCGCGCGCCGCCGTCCGGGGCTGCTCGACGCCGGCGTCTCTCTCCTGATCGACGACTACGGGACCGGCTACTCGTCGCTGGGCTACCTTCGGGACCTGCGCGACATCCGGGGGCTGAAGCTCGACCGGTCGTTCGTGACCCACCTCGACGCCGACCACCGGGCCGCGGCCATCGTGGAGTCCACGGTCAACCTCGCGCACTCGCTCGGGATGGCGGTGGTGGCCGAGGGGGTGGAGACGGCGGTCGTTCGGGACCGGCTGGTCGGGTTCGGCTGCGAACTGGCGCAGGGATACCTGTTCTCGCCCGCGGTACCGGCCGACCGGGTTCCCTTCGGCGTCCTCGACCTCGCGCGCCCGGCCACCTGAGACGCGGTCTCCCGGGCGGGTGATCCCGGCCTCACCGGGATCTCGCCGGGATGGGGGCCGGTAGCGTCATCGGCATGGTCCGACCGCTGGGGCTGCCGTTCGACCCCATCGAACGCGCAGGGCAGACCTGGCAGGAACATTTCGGCCCCGCGGCGGCCATGCGCGCCGCGACCTCGGTCTTCCGGGTCCAGCAGATCCTGCTCGCCCGCTTCGACGAGGCGCTCCGGCCGCACGACCTGACCTTCGCCCGGTACGAGGTGCTCGTCCTGCTCGACGTTCAGCCGCACCGGTGAGCTGCCGTTGAAGGTGATCGGCAGCCGGTTGATGGTGCACCCGACGAGCGTCACCAACGCGATCGACCGTCTCGTGGCGGTGGGCTACGTGCGCCGGCGGCCCAACCCGTCCGACGGGCGCGGTGTGCTGGCCTGCATCACCGACGTCGGCCGAGCGGTCGTCGAGCGGGCCACGACCGACCTGACCGCCATGGACTTCGGCCTCGGCGACGTGTCCGACGCCGAGCTCGGGATGCTGTTCGACGTCCTCCGCCGGGTCCGCCTGGGCGCCGGGGACGTCGCGGGGGAGCAGGGAGCGCGAAGCGTCGACGCCGGATAGTTGGACGTCCTACTATCGCTGCCATGGGCGACGACGCACGGCAGCGGTGGCAGCAGCGGTACGACGCGGCACTCGCCGCCGGCAAGGTGCGGGACGCCGACTTCACCACGCTCTCCGGCGTCGAGGTCGACCCGGTCTACGGTCCGGCCGACGAGTCCGCGGTGCCCGGTTTCGAGCGGATCGGCTATCCGGGCGAGTTCCCGTTCACCCGCGGCCTGCACGCCACCGGCTACCGCGGCCGGGCCTGGACCATCCGGCAGTTCGCCGGCTTCGGCAACGCCCAGCAGACCAACGAGCGCTACCGGATGATCCTGGCCGAGGGTGGCGGTGGCCTCTCGGTCGCCTTCGACATGCCGACCCTGATGGGCCTGGACTCCGACGACCCGCGGTCACTGGGCGAGGTCGGCCACTGCGGCGTCGCGATCGACACCGCCGCCGACATGGACGTGCTCTTCGACGAGATCCCGCTCGGCGACACCACGACGTCGATGACGATCAGCGGCCCCGCCGTCCCCGTCTTCTGCATGTACCTGGTCGCCGCCGAACGCCAGGGCGTCGACCTCGGCGTCCTCAACGGCACGCTGCAGACCGACATCTTCAAGGAGTACATCGCGCAGAAGGAGTGGCTCTTCGCCCCCGAGCCGCACCTGCGCCTGATCGGCGACCTCATGGAGTACTGCGCCGAGAACATCCCGGCCTACAAGCCGATCTGCGTCTCCGGCTACCACATCCGCGAGGCCGGCTCGACCGCCGCGCAGGAGCTGGCCTACACGCTGGCCGACGGCTTCGCCTACGTCGAGCTCGGCCTGTCCCGCGGTCTGGACATCGAGCAGTTCGCGCCCGGCCTGTCGTTCTTCTTCGACGCGCACCTGGACTTCTTCGAGGAGATCGCCAAGTTCCGCGCCGCCCGCCGGATCTGGGCCCGCTGGCTGCGCGACGTCTACGGCGCGAAGACCGAGAAGGCCCAGCAGCTGCGCTTCCACACGCAGACCGCCGGTGTCTCCCTGACCGCGCAGCAGCCGGACAACAACATCACCCGGACGGCGGTGGAGGCGCTGTCGGCGATCCTCGGCGGCACCCAGTCCCTGCACACCAACGCCCTCGACGAGGTGCTCGCCCTGCCCAGCGCGAAGGCCGCCCAGATCGCGCTGCGCACCCAGCAGGTGATCATGGAGGAGACGGGGGTCATCAACGTGGCCGACCCGCTCGGCGGCTCCTGGTACGTCGAGGCGCTCACCGACGACATCGAGCGGCAGGCGGAGGAGATCTTCGCCCGCATCAAGGACATGAGCTCCGACGGCACGATGACCGCCGGCATCCTGCGCGGCATCGAGGACGGCTGGTTCACCGGCGAGATCGCCGAGGCCGCGTTCGTGTACCAGCGGGCGCTGGAGAAGGGCGACAAGAAGGTCGTCGGCGTCAACACGCTGACCGGCTCGGTCGACGCCCACGACACGCTCGACATCCTGCGGGTCAGCCACCAGGTCGAGATCGACCAGAAGGCCGAGCTGACCGCCCGCCGGCAGAACCGGGACGACGACGCCGCCCGCGCGGCCGTGCACGGATGGTCGAGGTGGCCGGACCGAGGCGAACATGATCCCGGCGATGCTCGACGCCGTCCGCGCCGAGGCGACCCTGGGCGAGATCTGCGGCGCCCTGCGTGCCGAGTGGGGCGGCTACACGGAGCCCGCCAGATTCTGAGGCCCGCCGTCCGCGCTCCGCGCTCGACCGCGGACCCGAGGGTGCCGTCCCGACCTCGCGTGCGGCGCCCCGGTGGGATCATGAGCCCCATGCAGCCACTCGTCCCGGACGCCCCGACCCGCGGGCGCAGGCCCAGCAGGCCCAGATGGCCGCCGCGATGGCCGGCGCCGTCGACCTCGCCGCCGGAAGGCCCGCTACGAGGCCGCCGCCCGGGCACAGTCCGCGCCGCCGCCGAGCGCGGCCGCCCCGGCAGGCGCGGCGGGCTCGGCCGTCGTCGACGTCACCGAGGCGACCTTCCAGGCCGAGGTGCTCGACCGCTCGTTCCAGGTGCCGGTCGTCCTCGACTTCTGGGCCGAGTGGTGCGGGCCGTGCAAGCAGCTCTCCCCGGTGCTCGAGCGCCTCGCCGCGGAGGGCGGCGGCTGGTGGGTGCTGGCCAAGGTCGACGTCGACGCCAACCCGACGCTGGCGCAGGGGCTGCGCGTGCAGGGCATCCCCGCGGTGAAGGCGGTGTGGCAGGGCCAGCTCGTGGCCGAGTTCAACGGCGCCATCCCCGAGGAGCAGGCCCGGCAGTTCGTCACCGAGCTGGTGAACGCGACCACCGGGGGAGCGGTGCCGGGCGCGGCACCCGAGGACGGCCGACGTCGCCGAGGACCCCCGCCTGGACGCGGCCGAGGAGGCACTGGAGCGCGGTGACCTGCCGCGGCCGAGGCGGCCTACCGGGCGATCCTCGACGCCGAGCCCGATCACCCCGAGGCCGGCCTCGCGCTCCGGCAGGTGCAGCTGTTCCGCCGGGCCGAGGAGGCCGGTCCCGACGCGCTGGCGCTGGCCGACGCCGCGCCCGACGACGTGGCCGCCCAGACCCGCGCGGCGGACTTCCTGCTCGGCACCGGCAACGTGGAGGCGGCCTTCGACCGGCTGCTCGACGTCGTCCGGCGCTCGGCGGGTAGGACCGGGACCTGGCGCGCAAGCACCTGGTCGAGCTGTTCGCCGTCGTCGGGGACGACGACCCCCGGGTCGGCACGGCCCGCCGGCAGCTCACCGCCGCGCTCTTCTGAGCGCGGTCAGGCGCTGACGTCGCAGGCCGCCAGCCCCGGAGGAAGCCGGCGCGGAACAGGTCGACCTGCTGGAAGCCGCTCAGGTCGACGTCCGGGATGACGTCCGGGTCGTTGCCGTACGTCAGGAGGAACCGGACGCTCTCGTCGAGGTCGCCGGGCGAGATCGCACTTCCCCCGCCTGTCCGTTGTAGACCCGCGCGGCGTACCAGCCGGTCAGGCACAGCGCCGAGCGCACCGCCTCCTCGTCGTCGGTGGAGAGGCCGAGCTGGTCCCGGACGGACAGGCTGTAGGGGATGGCGATGGCGGTGGCCACCGCGAAGTCGCCGAGCTCGTAGGCCGGCCCCCGAGTCGGCCTTGTCGAAGGCGACGATCCCCTCGTCCGGGCAGACGACGAGCTCCCGATCGGGGTCGGGGGCGCAGTCCGGGGCCCGGCCGTTGAACGGCTCGATCTGCGGGGCCCGGAACCGCTCGCCGAACACGTCGCTGAAGGCCTGCTCCCACACGGTGGGCAGGGAGTCGTCGACGAGCTCGA
>CAWHJC010000027.1:0-39206 GCA_963829565.1 uncultured Actinomycetota bacterium | reverse complement strand
CGCTCGGCGAGGCGCTCGCGTTGGGGACGACGTGTACTTCGGGTCCTTGGCCGAGGCGACGCCGCCCTCGAAGATCCCGAACCGGGTCGCCACCGCCGCCGCCGAGCAGGGCGGCCCCGGCCAGCACCGCACCGCCCGGCTGCGGCCCCCGAGCACGCGACCCCGCGACCCCCGCGGCGGTCAGCACCTCGCCCCGTGTGCAGCAGCCGGCCGGCGCGACCGGTCCTGTAGGGCTCGCTGAGCAGCCCGAGCCGGTCCGCACCGACCGGGCGGCGTCAGCTCCACCGCCGCGCCCAGCACCGCCATCCGCCGCGCAGGCGCGACCTCCGCGCGTCGGCGCGGCGATCAGCCCGACGCCGGCGCCGCTGGCCAGCGCGCTGCCGGCGAAGACGAACGGCAGCTCGGGGTACGCCTCGTGCCACGACGGCACCGCGGTGTCGGCGAGCAGCACCGCCGTGTACGTGGCCAGCGCCGGCGAGACGGCGGCCGCGGCGAGCCCGGCCGGGCGCCCGGCGGCAGCCACGAGCCGGCCGAGCGCGCCGAACCGGCCCGCCACCACGGCGCCGCCTCCGCGGCGGCCGCGACACCGCCGCGCCGCCGTAGACGCGTGAGGATCCAGCGTGCCCATCGACATCGGCGAGGTCGGCTTGGCGACCCGGAGCATGTGGTGGAACCGCTCCGGCCGGCCGAGGTCCTTGACCAGGAAGCGCGGCGCTGGCCAGCGAGCGCCCCCATCGCGGCCGCCGGCCGGCGCGGCGCAGCGCCGGCCGCCCGGTGAGGTCCGCGCCGGCGGCGAGCAGCGACGACCGGCGGCCAGCCCGCCGGTGAACAGGTAGGCCGCGATGTCGTGCGTCCACACCGGCGTCTTGAGCACCGGCCGCCCGTAGTACGACTGGAACTCGGCCCTCGGGACCATCAGCTCCTCGCCGCCGCGCCGGCTCATCGCCGGCCTCCCGGCGAACGCGCGGCACCGTGGCGGCGGCCATCGCGAGCCCCGCCAGCCGGCCCGCCGCCACATGTCCGGCAGGTCGCGCGTCGTCACGACCGGGTCGGGCGGCAGCCCGTACACCTCCGGCTCGTCGAGCAGCAGGAAGAACGCGCCGTCGCCGCCGACCCCGTCGTGCTCGTCGTGGCCGTAGAGCCTGGCCTCGGCGACACCGGACTCCAGCAGCCGTCGAGCCGGCCGGCCGCGCGCTCGCGCAGCTCGTCCAGGTCGCCGAACTGGATCGACTGGGTGGGGCATGCCGTCGCGCACGCCGGCTGCAGGTCACCCTTGAGGCGGTCGTAGCAGAGCGTGCACTTCCAGGCCCGCCCGTCTCCCTCACGACGGTCGATGACGCCGTACGGGCAGGCGCTCACGCAGTAGCCGCAGCCGTTGCAGATGTCCTGCTGCACGACGACGGTGCCGAACTCGGTCCGGAACAGCGAGCCGGTCGGGCACACGTCGAGGCACGCCGCGTCGGTGCAGTGCTTGCAGACGTCGCTGGCCATCAGCCACCGCATGTCGCTGGGCCCGTCCCGACCGGCGCCGGGGAGGGTCGCCTGGGGCATGCCGAGGAACTGCGGCCCGGACGCCGCCTCGTCCGCGCCGGGTCGTCCGGCAGGGACGGGTTGCTCGATGAAGGCGACGTGCCGCCACGTGTTGGCCCCGAGGCTGCCGGTGTTGTCGTAGGACATACCCAGCAGGTCCATCCCGTCCTGCGGGAGGAGGTTCCACTCCTTGCACGCGACCTCGCACGCCTTGCAGCCGATGCAGACGCTGGTGTCGGTGAAGAAGCCCTTGCGTGGAGGTGTCATGGTGCTCCTCCTCCGCGCCGGCTGCGTGGCACCGACTGCGGTGACGAGAGGGATGTCGTGGCCCTCTGCGACACCGGCACGGCGGCGGTACTCCTCGACGTACTCGACGAGCGCCGGCCCGGTCGGCCGCCGCCCGGCCCGCACGTCGCAGGTCCCGACCTTGCTCTCCTGGATCAGCACGTTCGGGTCGAGGTTGATGCCGACCAGGTCGTTGGCGGAGTCGCCGGTCGTGAGCCCACCCTGCCCCAGTGGTAGGGCAGCCACACCTGGTGCAGCACCTTCCCGTCCACCCGCAACGGGGTCAGCCGGTCGGTGACCAGGACCCGCGCCCTCGACGGCGGAGCGCGCTGTCACCACGTGCGCCCAGCCCAGGTGCTCGATGCCGAGCTCGGCCGCCAGCTCCGGCGACACCTCGATGAACATCGCGGGCTGGAGCTCGGAGAGGTACTCCAGGTTTCGGCTCATCGCGCCGGCCGTGTGGTGCTCGGTCAGCCGGCTCGTCGTGAAGACGTACGGGAAGACGTCGGCGTGCTGCTCCGGTGGGCTGGGGTTCGTCACGTTCTCGGCCCGCTCGTAGACCATCCGGGTCGGGTTGCCCTGCTGTGCGTAGAGCGGGTTGCGCACCGGCGACTCGGCCGGCTCGTAGTGGGTCGGCAACGGACCGTCCAGGAGACCGACCGGTGCGAACAGCCACGCCTTGCCGTCACCCTGCATGATGAACGGGTCGTCGCCCCCGATCGCCTCGACACCGGTCGATCCCTCCGGCGGCCGGTAGGTCGGGGGCTTGGTCTTCTCGAAGTCGGGCACGTCGGGACCGCGCCACTCCCCCGCCTCCGCGTCCCACCACAGGTACTTCTTCCGCTCGCTCCACGGCCGCCCTTCCGGGTCAGCGGACGCCCGGTTGTAGAGGATCCGCCGGTTGGCCGGCCACGCCCAGCCCCACTCGGCCGCCACCTCGTCCTGCTCGGTCCGGGGCTTCCGGCGGGCGGCCTGGTTGACCCCGTCCGGCATACACGCCGGTGTAGATCCAGCAGCCGGCCGCGGTCGTGCCGTCGTTGCGCAGGTCGAGGAAGCTCGACACCGGTGACCCGCCTGCGACCTGGTACCCGTTGATCTCCCGCAGCACTGCCTCGGCGCTCGGCTCGGCGTGCGGCCCGCCGGTCGGGTAGTCCCACACCAGGTCCTGCACCGGCCGGTCACGCGGCTCGGTCGAGCCGGCCAGCCGCTCGCGCACCAGCCGCCCGAGGTGGTGGAAGAACCACAGCTCGGACCGGCAGTCGGCCTCCGGCTCGACGGCCTGCTCGCGCCACTGCAGCAGCCGCTGGGTCTGGGTGAAGGTGCCGGCCTTCTCCACGTGCGAGGCGGCGGGGAGGAAGAACACCTCGGTCCCGCACTCCTCGGGCACGATCTCGCCGGTCGCGACCTCCGGCCCGTCCTGCCAGAAGGTCGCGCTCTCGATGAGGAACAGGTCGCGCACCACCAGCCAGTCGAGGTTGGCCATCCCCAGCCGTTGGGCCTTGCCGTGCGCGGAGCCGACGGCCGGGTTCTGGCCCAGAAGGAAGTAGCCCTTGATCTTCCCGTCGATCATGTCGAGCACCTGGCGATAGGTCCCGTGGTCGCCGGTGAGCCGGGGCAGATGGTCGTAGCAGTAGTCGTTCTCCGCGGTCGCGGCCTCGCCGAAGTACGCCTTGAGCAGGCTGACCCCGAATGCGTCGGCGTTGGCCCAGAAGCCCTTCTGACTGGGATGGCGCATCTCGTCCACCCACTGCTGCAACGTCTCGTGCTTCTCGTGGTGAGGCATCGGCAGGTAGCCGGGGAGCAGGTTGAAGAGTGTCGGGATGTCGGTCGAGCCCTGGATGCTCGCGTGGCCGCGCAGCGCCATGATGCCGCCGCCGGGCCGGCCGACGTTGCCGAGCAGCAGCTGCAGGATCGCACCGGTCCGGATGTACTGCGCGCCGGTCGTGTGCTGGGTCCAGCCCACCGAGTAGACGAGCATCGTCGTGCGCTCGCGTCCGGAGTTGGCCGTCCACGCGTCGCACACCTCGCGGAACGCCTCGGGCGGGACGCCGCAGACCCGCTCGACGACCTCCGGGGTGTAGCGCGCGTAGTGGCGCTTGAGGATCTGGTAGACGCAGCGGGGGTGCTCCAGGGTCTCGTCGCGCTCGGGGTGCGCCGTGGTCGCCCCACCGTGCGACTCGTGCTGCATGCGGGCTCGCTGTGGCGCGCTGCACGTGGTGGTCCCCACCGCCGTTCGCCCTCGGACCCGGCGTACTGCCACGAGCTGGGTCGTACGCCCGCTTCTCCAGGTCGAAGCCCGAGAACAGCCCGTCGAGGTCCTCGGCGTCGACGTAGTCCTCGGACACGATGGTGGCTGCGTTGGTGTACGCCACGACGTACTCACGGAAGTCCAGCTCGTTCTGCAGGACGTGGTTGATGATGCCGCCGAGGAAGGCGATGTCCGACCCGGCGCGCAGCGGGACGTAGGTGTCGGCCATCGCGGACGTACGCGTGAACCGCGGGTCGACATGGATCACCTTGGCGCCGCGCGCCTTCGCCTCCATCACCCACTGGAAGCCCACGGGGTGGGCCTCGGCCATGTTCGAGCCCTGGATGACGACACAGTCCGCGTTGGCGATGTCCTGCTGGAAGTTGGTGGCGCCGCCGCGACCGAACGAGGCTCCCAGACCGGGAACCGTGGCGGAGTGTCAAATACGGGCCTGGTTCTCGATCTGCAGAGCCCCTAGCGCCGTGAACAGCTTCTTGATGAGGTAGTTCTCCTCGTTGTCCAGCGTCGCGCCACCGAGGCTGGCGATCCCCATCGTGCGGTGCAGCGGCCGACCGCGGTCGTCCCTGTCCTCCCACGTCGCGCGGCGGGTGGCCACGACCCGGTCGGCGATCATCTCCATCGCGGTGTCGAGGTCGAGCCGCTGCCACTCCGTGCCGTGCGGCGGACGGTAGAGCACGTGCTTCTGCCGCAGCGGGCTGGTGACGAGGTTCTTGCTGGCGCTGCCCTTCGGGCAGAGGCGGCCGCGCGAGATGGGGCTGTCCGGGTCGCCCTCGATCTGGGTGACCTTGCCGTCCTTGTGGAACACGAGCTGGCCGCAGCCGACCGCGCAGTAAGGGCACACCGAGCGGGCGACACCGTCGGCGTCCGCGGTCCGCGGGATCAGGTCGGCCGACCGCTTCGACATCGCGGCCGCCCCGCGGCCGAGCGGGTCCGGGCCGGTCAGCTGGCGGTAGACCGGCCAGCCCTCGATCCAGGTCCGGACGCCCATCGCCTGCTACCCCCTGCCGCTGCTCCACCGCCGCCGAGGACCAGGACGTACCCGGCCTAAGGTGACCGTAGTCCACCTGAACCACCTGATCCATGGGAGGAACGCGATGGGCGGGGGGCGCGATGGGCCGGCTGACGGCGCGGCGTCGCGTCGTGCGCTCGGCCGCCGACGGCTCGCGGGTGACCCGCGTGGACTCCCTGGCCGTGGAGGAGCCGCTGGAGGTCCGCCGCGGCGATGAGGTCCTCAACGTCACGATGCGCACGCCCGGCGACGACTTCGACCTGGTGGCGGGTGGCTCGTCTCCGAGGGCCTGGTGCGCTCGTCCGGCGACCTGGTGTCCGCGTCGTACTGCCCGGGAACGGACGAGCAGGGTCACCAGACCTACAACGTCGTCGAGGTGGTGCTCGCCGACGGCGTCGGGCTCGACCGGCCGCAGCGCAGCACGTGGACCAGCAGCGCATGCGGGGTCTGCGGGACGGCGTCGCTGGACGCGGTGCGGGTGACGTCGCCCTACGACGTCGCCGGCGACGCGCTGGTCGTCGACGGCACCGTCCTGGCGTCGCTTCCGGACCGGCTGCGAGAGGCGCAGCGCGTCTTCGACCGGACCGGTGGGCTGCATGCCGCTGGGCTGTTCGCGCCGGACGGCACCTTGCTCTGCGCCCGGGAGGACGTCGGTCGGCACAACGCGGTCGACAAGGTGGTGGGCTGGGCCCTCCGTGACGGGCGGCTGCCCCTCCGCGACACTGTCCTGCAGGTCAGCGGTCGCGCGTCCTTCGAGCTGGTGCAGAAGGCGGTGGTCGCCGGCATCCCGGTGCTGTCCGCGGTGTCCGCGCCGTCCAGCCTGGCCGCCGAGCTGGCCGAGGAGAGCGGGCTGACGCTGGCCGGCTTCGTCCGGGCCGGTGGCTTCAACCTCTACTCGCGGCCCGAGCGCGTGCCCGAGCGCGTGACAGGTCCTGCGGACTGTTGAGGTTCGTCACCGACGCCAGCCCGGGGTCCGCCGCCGCGAGCTCACGGTCGCTGAGCAGCACTGCCTCGTCGAGCCGGCGCACGCGACAGCCCTCGACGAAGTCCGTCAGACGCAACCGCCCCTCGACGACGGCTGCCTCAGCAGCCCCAGCGAGCGACGTGCGGTAGGCGGCGGTCAGTGGGTGGGCCCGGCCGCCGACGACCGGCATTGCAACCTCGGTCGCCGGGTCCGCGGGCGCCTCCAGCGCGACGACGACACGGCGCACGAACGCGGGGTGCAGGAAGGGCAGGTCCGTCGCGCAGACGAACGCCGAGGTCGCCCGGTCTGCGACGGCGGCAAGGCCGGCGGCCAGGCCCTGCACCGGTCCCCGTCCCGCTCGCGGGTCGTCCACCACGCTCGACCGTGCCCGGCAGGTCCGGCAGCCCCTGGCCGGCAGACCGCACGACCAGCAGCGGCCCGTCCAGCCCCACTCGCAGCACGTCGAGCGTGCGGGCGAGCAAGGTCGAGCCCTGCCACTCCAGTCCGGCCTTGGCGGTGCCCATGCGCGACGAACGACCGCCGGCGAGGACGATCCCTGCGGCAGCCACCTGCCGAGCGTACGGATATTGCCTCGCGCCGGTCGGCCGTCAGGGCTTTCATGGGGGCGTGGACCTTGCCAGGCTCGATCCCGCGAACCTCGATCGAGGCGACCTCGACGGCGCCGTCGCCGTGCTCGAGGCCGCGCGTGTCGTCGACTGCCCGCACGAGCTCCCGCGCACCGTGGCGGCCTTCACCGCGAACATCCAGCACGGCTGGGACGGCGAGCCTGCGACCTGCTACGTCACCCACGACGACCACGGAGTCGTCGTGGGCGTGCTCGCCGTGGACCTCCCCCAGCGCGACAACCGACACGCCGGCGGCCTCGAGATCACTGTCGACCCGCGGGTACGTCGCCAAGGGCTCGGCCGGGCCCTCTACGACGCCGGCGTGGAGAAGCTGCGCGCCGAGGGGCGGACGCTCGTGATGCTGGAGTGCTTCGACGACGACTCGAGCACGGGCTTCATGAAGTCGATGGGGCTCGACCTGGCCATGGCCGAGGTGAAGCGACGCCAGGCACTCGACCGGCTCGACTGGGAGCGCCTCGACCGGGAGTACGCCGCGGCCGAGCGGCTCGCGGCCGGCTACGAGCTGGTCCGCCTGCCACCGCACATCCCGGACGAGCTGATGCCGGACGTGGTCAGGCTCGTCGCGGCCATCAACGACGCACCGACCGACTCCCTGGACATCGAGGACGAGGTCTTCAGCCCGCAGCGCATCCGTGACTTCGAGCGGTCGCAGGCGGCACGCGGGAGGCGGATGTACCGGCTCGCGGCCCGGCACCGGGAGACCGGTGTGCTGGCCGGTCACACGATCGTGGGCGTCGAGGGCGAGTGCCCTTGGCACGCGGGCCAGTTCGACACCAGCGTGCTCGCCGACCACCGTGGCCACCGGCTGGGCCTGCTGCTCAAGATCGCGATGCTCCGGCTGCTGCGCGACGCCGAGCCGCAGATTCGCGAGCTGATCACCTGGAACGCCGCCTCCAACGAGCACATGATCGCCGTCAACGAGATCCTCGGCTACGAGGTCGTTGCCACGGCGGGCGCGTACCAGCAGCACATCTGACCGCCTGGGCGGCAACCTGGTGCCCGCCCGGCTATGTTCGGCAGCACGTGGTCCGTCGTGCCGTGCGGGCGCCGACCCTGGTCAGCCGCCCCCGCGGACCTTGGGCTCACAGCTCGAGGAGGGCTCCCATGCGGAGGTTCGCCAGGTTCACCGTCACCGCCGTGATCACCGTTGGGCTCGTCGCCCCCGGTGCCGCCGCGCTCGCCGAGGTGCCGCAGCACCGGGTCACCCTGGTCGGGTCGGCGGAGGCGCCCGATCCGGGTGACCCCAACGGGCGCGGGCAGTTCAGCTGGTCGCTGGACGGACGGGAGCTCTGCTACCTGCTGTCCGCGCGCCGGATCGGCACGGCGGCAGCCGCTCACATCCACCGCGGACGCGCAGGGGTCGCGGGGCCGGTCCGTGTCGAGCTCGAGGCCCCGACGCCGGCGTCGGCCGACTGCGTCACCCTCTCCACGACGTTGTCCACCGCACTGCGGGAGCACCCGCGGCGGTTCTACGTGAACGTGCATACGGCGGCGTACCCGAACGGAGCCATCCGCGCCCAGCTGACTCGCTGATCCCGGAGAGCGGCGAGACCCTGCCGTCTGGGCCGCCGACGCGACCAGGGGCCGCTCCGCGGAGAGGAGCGACCCCTGGTGGTGCGACGGCGGTCGGCTAGTCGGTGACCACCGCCCTGAGCACGTCGACCTTGCTCGCCGAACGGGCCGGGCCGATGGCCGCGACGAGTCCGGCGACGGCTGCCGCCACGACGTAGGCCGCGATCGAAAGCCACGGCACGGACACCGCGTCGATCCCCTCGCTCTTGAGGGCCTGGGCGAGCACCAGGCCCAGACCGATACCGAGCACGGCGCCGGCGCCCGCTCCGATCAGCGAGATCACCACCGACTCCCAGCGGACCATCTGGCGGACCTGCGCCCGGGTCATGCCCACTGCCCGCAGCAGACCCAGCTCACGGGTCCGCTCGAACACCGACAGCGCCAGCGTGTTGACGATGCCGAGGAGCGCGATGACGACAGCGAGCAGCAGCATCACGCTCACGAAGGTGAGCAGCTGGTCGATGAAGCCGGTCGCCTCCGCCTCGTACTCCTGCTGGTCGAGGATCTTGGCGTCCGGGTGGTCGGCGAGGGCCGCGGTGATCGCCGCCTTCACCTCGGACTTGTCCGCTCCCTTGTCGAGCAGCACGAGAGCGCTGGCGTCGAGGTGGTCGCCGGCCAGAGCGTCATGCCCGCCGAGGCTGAGCAGGTAGTCCGCTTCGACGAAGCCGCCGGTCTGGTCGAAGACGCCGGCCACGCGCAGGTCGTGCGCTCCGGAGGCCGCGAACTCGACCGGGACCGAGGACCCGACCTCCCAGCCGTTGGCGTCGGCGGTCTTCTTGGCCACCAGCACGTCGTCCGCACCGAGGTCCGTGACTGATCCGGCGGACACGTCGAGCGACATGGTCTGCTCGGCCGTCGCCGGGTCGATCGAGGTGAAGAACGTCTCGGCGCCGGCGAACCTGCCCTGGCCGAAGGCGGTCGCCGAGGCGGCCCTGACGCCAGGTACGGACGCCACCTCCTTGGTCGCCTCCGGGCTGAACCCTTCGGCGCCGTTGCTGGCCTTGGACAGGTACAGGTCGGCATGCGTCGAGTCGCTGAGGATGTCCGAGAAGGACGCCTTCAGCGAGGATGCGAACACGCCCATGCTGATGACGAGGGTGAGCCCGATCATCAGAGCCGTCGCGGTGGACGCGGTGCGACGCGGGTTGCGCATCGCGTTCTGCCGGGCCAGGTCACCCGGCACTCCACGGAGCACCAACGGCCGGCCGATCAGCGACGCCAGCGGCCGGGCGGCCACCGGGGCCAGCGTGATGACGCCCACCATGGCCGCCGGCACACCGATCCCGAGCAGCTTGGGGCTGCCGTCGCCGTACAGTGCCGACAAGGTGGCGGCCACCGCCGCCGACCAGCGTGAGCGCGCCGATCACGAGGCGCCGCTTCGACGGAGGGCGGGAGCCCGGTGTGGCCTCCCGCAGCGCCTCGACCGGCAGCACCTTGGTCGCCCGACGAGCCGGCACCAGCGCTGCCACGACCGTGACGACCGTCCCCACCAGGATCGACAGCCAGATGGTGCGCGGCGCGATCTGCATGGACGTCGTCGGCAGCGAGAAGCCCAGGACCGACATCAGCCAGTTCAGCCCCTTCGCGACGCCGATGCCGAGGACGACACCGACCGCCGAGGAGGCGATCCCCAGAAGCAGTGCCTCGGTGAGGAGGCTCTTGCGGATCTGGCGTCGAGTGGCACCCACAGCCCGCAGCAGCGCGATCTCTCGCGACCGCTGGGTGACGATCATCGTGAAGGTGTTCCAGATGATGAACGAGCCGACGAACAACGCGATGCCGGCGAAGATCATGAACATGATGCTGACCATCTTCATGTCCTCGTTGATCGCGTCGGAGGTCTCCTGCGAGACCCGTGCGCCGGTGACCGCCTCGGCACCTTCTGGCAGCGTGGCGTCGAGCCGCTTGGCCAGTGCACCGTCCGTGATGCCGTCCGCCGCTCGCACGTTGATCGCGTCGAAGGTGTCGGGTGACCCGAGCACCTTCTGAGCAGTCGCGGTGTCGAAGTAGGCCGAGGTCGTGCCGCCGAGGTCCTTCTCGCCGCCGAACTCCACGGTGCCCACGACGGTGAACTCCTGGGTCGGGCCGCGGAAGAGGATCTTGATGTCCGAGCCGAGGGCGATGTCGCCCTTCTCGGCCGACGTGGCGTCGATGACGACCTCGTGCGGCCCGTGCGGGGCATGCCCGCTGCTGAGCGATACGTCGCCGCGGAGGGCTGACGTCGTCGGGCAGGTTGTAGCCCTGGGTGGGGGCGCCGCCGCTGGTGAGCACGGCCTTGCCCTCGGAGTCCGTCAGCAGTGCATAGCCGCTGACGCTGCCCTCGGCGACGCGGACGCCGTCGACGGCCTTGACCTGCTCGAGCACGGAGGCCGGGATGGGGGCACGGGTGAGACCGACTCCCTCGGACTGGTCGAACGCGGCCTCGGTGCGGACGACAGCGTCCGTGCCGGAGCCGATCTTGCCGAAGAGCTGGTCGAACGCCAGCTTCATCGTGTCGGTGAGGATCAGGGTGCCGGCCAGGAAGGCGACACCCAGGGCGATGGAGGCCGTGGTGAGGACGAGTCGCAGCTTGTGCGCGACCATCCCGCGGAGAGTGGCGGCGAACATGGAGTCAGGCCCCCAGGTGCTTCATGTAGTCGAGCACGGAGTCAGCGGTCGGGTCGGCCATCTCGTCGACGATCTTGCCGTCGGCCAGGAAGAGGACGCGGTCGGCGTAGCTGGCGGCCACCGGGTCGTGGGTCACCATGACAACCGTCTGGCCGAGCTCCTTCACGGCCTTGCGGAGGAAGCTGAGCAGCTCGGATCCCGACCGGGAGTCCAGCGCGCCGGTCGGCTCGTCCGCGAAGACGATCTGCGGCCGGCTGGCCAGCGCGCGGGCGGCCGCGACACGCTGCTGCTGTCCGCCGGAGAGCTGCGACGGCCGATGACCGAGGCGGTCGGTGAGTCCGACCGTCTCGACGATCGACTGCACCCAGATGTCGTCCGGCTTGCGGCCCGCGATGCGGATGGGGAGCACGATGTTCTCGGCCGCGGTGAGGGTCGGCAGCAGGTTGAACGACTGGAAGATGAACCCGATCTGGTCGCGGCGCAGAAGGGTGAGCGCCTTGTCCTTGAGCTTGGTGATCTCGGTGTCACCGACGTAGATCTCGCCGGACGTCGGTCGGTCGAGACCGGCGAGCACGTGCAGGAGAGTCGACTTCCCTGAGCCGGAGGGGCCCATGATCGCGGTGAACTCGCCGGCGTTGAGGCTGACGCTGACATCGTCGAGGGCGTGCACGGCGGCGTCGCCGTCCCCGTAGGACTTGCTGACCCCCGCGGCGCGGGCGGCCGAGCGGGTCAGGGTGGGCGTGGGGGCGGTGGTGCTGGTCATGGCGACTCCAAGGACGTGGGTGGGCAGCCGGTCGGCTGGCCGCGACCTCCATGAGAGTCGGTTCGGCGTCTGGGCCCCATCGGGCTGCACGCGCGGCCCCGGGGGGCTGGCCGCCTGTCTGAAGGGGGGTGGACCGGCGGTCAGCCGAGTGCTGACCTCCTACCAGCTACCCCTTCCCTTTTCGCCGGGACAGGAGGATGGTGACAAGCACGGTGCTGCTTCACTCGTACCGGGCTTCCGCCCCGCCTGGACCTCGCGACGACGGTCTGAGAGCTGCCCGCGTCGCCGTAGACAATCCCCCCCGGTCCGGCGGCGTGGGCATCTCCGACTCACGGCGGGTCAGGAGAAGCCGGGCGGCGTGGGGACGCACCCCTCCAGTGTCCTGAGGCGCATCGAGCGCAACCGGTCGCCGTAGGCGGGGTCAGATGCCCGGTTCCGCGTCTCGTAGGGTCCTGCTCGTAGTCGTACAGCTCCTCCGAGCCGTCCGCATAGCGCGCGAAGAGATACCGATCCGTGCGCAGGCCGCAGTAGGCGGGGTGTGGCACCGAGCCGTCCAACCGCCTCCATTTGCGACCCTCGAGCAACACCTCCGACCGACCGGGCTCGTCGAGGAGGCTCACGCCGTCCGTGGTCATCGTCGCGCCCGCTGCCTCGGCGATGGTGGCGGTGACGTCGACCGTTGCGGCGAGCCGCCGATCGACCTGGCCCGCGGCGACCCGGCCGTCCCACCGGATCACCAGCGGCACGTCGGTGGCGAAGCGGTACGGCAGGGACTTCCCGATCATGTGGTGGTCGCCCATCATCAGGCCGTTGTCTGACATGTAGATCAGCAGCGTGTTCTGCAGCCGACCCGACCTCCGCAGGGCGCGAACGACCCCGTCAACCGCGTCGTCGACCGACGACAGCTGCTCCTGCTGTCGGCGTCGGATGAAGTCGATGGTCCTCTCCTTCACCCGCGGACGGTCGCTGAGGAAGGGTGGCTTGTCTGCCACGTTCTCCGTCACGGACGGGGGCCGGTAGTCCGGCAGGTCGTCGTAGTCGTGGCGGTGTCGAGGGGCGGGCCGGTACGGCTTGTGCGGAGCGAACGGGGTGAACGCGAGGAACAGCGGCTGCTCGGGCGCCGTGTTCTCGATGAACCGGACCGCCCGCGCGCCCAGGACGTCGGTCGAGTAGTCCTCCGCATCGCTCCCGAACCTGCTGCCGTCGGTGAGGGTGTAGTCGTAGTAGCCGCCCGTCCTGTTCTTGAACGTGAGGAACAGGTCCCAACCAGGGGGCCGGTGACCTGCTGGGGCGCCGAGCTCGTTCTGCGCGAAGCCGTTGAAGTACTTGCCGAACAGGTCCCGGTGCGGTAGCCGCGCGACTGGAGGGCCGTCGCCAGGGTCCGGTCCTCCATGCCGTTCTCGAAGAACGTGCGCCACCCACCGTTGGGATGCGCGTTGCCGTAGACCCCGGTGTGCCGGGCGACGAGTCCGGTCATGATGGAAGCCCGCGACGGGCAGCAGGTCGGCGTCGGTGCCAAGGTCCGGCTGAAGCGGGTTCCCTTGTCGCGCAGGTGCTCGCGCACGGCGCGCATGCGGTTCAGCGTGTCTGGTCGCTGGTCGTCGGTCAGGATCAGCACGACGTCCGGCCGCCTGCTGCTGGTGCCGTCCGCCTGCGCAGCCGCAGGAACGTCCACCGCAGACCGCTCCCCCTCGTCTGACACGGCATGCACCCCCCAGCACCGGCCCGGCCACGAGCGACAGCAGCGATGATACGCAGGGAAGCTGCCTCGTCAGCCCGTCACGGGGTCGCGGGCGCAGCGGAAGCCGACGTTGCCGGACGGGCTGTCCGGCGTGGTTCCCATCCGTGCCGAGTTGCGGTAGCGCCAGCAGTAGGACACGTGGCAGAGGTAGGACCCGCCGCGCAGCGCACGCCGGTCGCCAACACCCGGCCCCTGCGGATCGACGAGCGGCTGCACCTGGGTGGTGTGCCAGCTCGTCGACCACCGGTCGGCGGTCCACTCCCACACGTTGCCGGTCATGTTGTGCAGCCCGAAGGCGTTCGGCGGGTAGGCGGACGCGGGTGCTGTCCCGGCGTACCCGTCCTTCGTGGTGTTGATCGTGGGGAAGGTTCCCTGGAAGACGTTCATCCGGTGCTCGCCGCCCGGCGTCAGTGAGCTCCCCCACGGGAAGCGCTGCTGCACCAGACCACCCCTGGCGGCGTACTCCCACTGCGCCTCGGTCGGCAGCCGCGCACCTGCCCACGCGCAGTAGGCCACGGCGTCGTGCCACGACACCTGCACGACGGGATGGTCGCTGCGGTCGTCGAGGTCGCTGTGTGGCCCTTCGGGATGCCGCCAGTCGGCCCCCTCGACGTCGCGCCACCACGGAGCCTCGACGACCGCGCGGGTCGGGGGGAAGTCATCGGGCAGCAAGCCGGCGAACACGAATGCCGAGCCGACGGTCTCGGCCTCGGTGCGATAGGCGGTCGCGTCGACGAACCGGGCGAACCGGTCGTTCGTCACCGTGTGCGCATCGATCTCGAACGGGCTGAGCACGACCTCCCGCACCGGTCCCTCGCCGTCCTCGGCGTAGGACCCCGGATCTTCCGATCCCATCAGAAAGCTGCCACCGGGCAGGCTGACGAAGCTGCCTCCGTCCGCCGGCACGTCCGCCGTGCGCGGCGGCACCCGGGATGCCGTCCCGATCGTCGAGCTGACCCCGTCGGCCGGTTGCTGGCGTGTGGGCGCGCAGCACCCGCGCTGAGTGTCGGCCATCTGCTGATCCACCTCCGTGAAGAGCCCCGCACCATGATCGGCGCGGGGCTCTCCGTCGTGCTGACCTGCATCTTCTCCGGTCGGGACGACAGGATTTGAACCTGCGACCCCTTGACCCCCAGTCAAGTGCGCTACCAAGCTGCGCCACGTCCCGGACTCACCCCGGCGGCAGCCGGTGCGCCGACAACCTTAGCGCAGCGGTGCGGTCCCGATCGTGGCGGACAGTGCCGGCTGAGCGGTCAGCGGTCCTCGTCGGTGCGGCTGCGCTCGGCGACCAGCCGCGCGAAGTCCCGTGCCTGCCGCTGGGCCAGTTCGCCCTCTGACCGCTGCACCCCCATAGCGGCCAGCGACGAGCCGTCGGAGACGTCGAGCATCATCCAGGCGTCGTCGCGCGAGAGCCGCACGCCGACCACCTCGGCCCACTCGAGCCGGTGCCGGCGCAGCACGTTCACGATCGTGACGCCCTCGTCGTCGGCCTCGACGCGCACCGCTGCCAGGCGGTGCAGGAACCACACGCAGGCGAGAGCGAAGACCACGACCGACACCCGTGAGCCGAGGCCCCACCCGTTCGGGCCACCGGACGGCAGCAGGACAGCGATGACGACGAGCACGACGAGCAGTGCGGCCGCGCACGGGTAGACGACCAGTCGCGCCCGCCGCGGCCGGAACACCACGCGCGACGACTGGTGCCCAGCCACCACGGTCACAGCCGGCAGGCGTGGATGTCGGTGACGAGGATCCCTCGCGCGCCGATGTCCCAGAGCTCGTCCATGATCCGGTTCGTCTCCGACCGGGGCACCATCGCGCGCACCGCGACCCACCCTGGTTCGTGCAGCGGCGACACGGTCGGCGACTCGATGCCGGGCGTCAACCGGACGGCGCCCTCGACAAGCTCAGCCCGGATGTCGTAGTCCATCAGCACGTACCGCCGGGCGATGATCACGCCCTGCATCCGTCGCACCAGCTGCTCGACGGCTGGCAGCGACGTCGCTCCGGTACGTCGGACCAGAACCGCCTCGGACTCCAGGATCGGGTCACCCACGAGCTCGAGCCCTGCCTGCCTCAGCGTGGTGCCGGTCGACACGACATCGGCGATCACATCGGCGACCCCGAGCCGGACCGCCGTCTCGACCGCGCCGTCCAGCCGGACGACCTCCGCATCGATCCCCCGGTCGGCGAAGTACTTGGCCAGCAGACCGCCGTAGGACGTGGCGACCCGCTTCCCGGCGAAGTCGGCGACCGTGGCGGCGGCCCCGGGGCGGGCGGCGAAGCGGAACGTCGAGGTCGCGAAGCCGAGCGGCAGGATCTCCTCGGCGGGGGCGCCGCTGTCGAGGAGCAGGTCGCGGCCGGTGATGCCGACGTCCAGCTCCCCCGACCCGACGTAGGTCGCGATGTCCCGGGGGCGGAGGAAGAAGAACTCGGTGTCGCTGTCCGGATCGTGCAGGACGAGCTCGCGCGGGTCGGAGCGCTGCCGGTAGCCGGACTCGCGGAGCATGTCCGCGGCCGGGTCGGCCAGAGAACCCTTGTTGGGCACCGCGACGCGCAGCACTGTGGAGCCTTCTTCCGTGGGAACCGGTCTCAGAGTCGAGCGTAGACGTCCTCGAGGCGAAGTCCGCGGGCGAGCATGAGGACCTGGACGTGGTAGAGCAGCTGGGAGATCTCCTCGGCGGCCCGCTGCGGGCTCTCGTGCTCGGCGGCCATCCAGACCTCGGCGGCCTCCTCGACGACCTTCTTGCCGATGGCGTGGACGCCGGTGTCCAGCGCGGCGACTGTGCCGGAGCCCTCGGCGCGGCTCTCGGCCTTGGCGGTCAGCTCGGCGAACAGCTCGTCGAAGGTCTTCACCCGCGGATCCTCGCAGAGGTCACGGGATGGTGGGCAGCCCGTCCGCGCCCAGCGGCCAGCCGGGGTTGTGCGCGATCTCCCACGCGTGCCCGTCGGGGTCGGAGACGATCGCCGTGTAGCCGCCCCACGGCGCCTTCTCCGGTGCGGCGAGCAGCCCGGCTCCGGCAGCAAGCGCCTCGGCCACGGCCTGGTCGACCTCGTCCGGCGAGCCCACGTTGATGGCGAGGCTCATCCGGCGCGGGTGCCCGTCCGGCACGTCGTCGCCCAGGTCGCGGGCCAGGTCGCCCGCGGGGTAGATCGCGAGCAGGGCACCGCCCGTGCGGAACACCGCGAAGTCCTCCATGTCCACGGCCGTCTCCCAGCCGAGGGCGCGGTAGAACGTGCGCGACCGGCTGATGTCGCTCACGCCGAGCGTGACCAGCGAGATGCGGGCGGGAAGCATCGTCAGTCCACCTTCCGGAAGGTGCTCGCGGTTCACCACGGTGTCGCGGTCGACCGCGAGCACGCGTCGACGTACTGCTCCGCCACGCTCTCCGCCATGGCCGCACCCTAGGGCGTGGTGGGCAGCGACCGGAGGGTGACCGCGGTGGCGACAGCAGCGACGGCCGCTTCGTGTCCCTTGTCCTCGCGCGAGCCGTCCAGGCCGGCCCGGTCCAGCGCCTGCTGCTCGTCGTCGCACGTCAGGACCCCGAAGCCCACCGGCACGCCGGAGTCGACGGACACCCGGGTGAGCCCCTCGGTGGCGGCCTGGCAGACGAAGTCGAAATGCGGTGTCCCACCGCGGATGACGACGCCGAGCGCGACCACCGCGTCGTGGTCGCGGGCCAGCCGGCCGGCCGCGACGGGCAGCTCGAACGACCCGGGCACCCGGACCACCGTCACGTCCGTCACCCCCGCGTCGGCCAGCCCGCGCCGGGCCCCGGCGAGGAGCCCGTCCATGACCCGGGTATGCCACTGGGCGGCGACCACGGCCACCCGCAGGCCGCTGCCGTCGACCTCGAGGTCCGGCGATCCCGAGCCACTCACGTCGGTGTCCCTTCGTGGACCGGCCCGGTGTGCCGGCCGGGTCGTGCGGGGTCGGGCAGTGCCGGCAGCCCGGGGATGTCGTGACCCATCCGGTCGCGCTTGGTCATCAGGTAGGTCTCGTTCTCCGGCGTGAGGTGCACCGGGAGCGGCACCCGGTCCACGACGTCCAGTCCGAAGCCGGACATCCCGACCAGCTTGGCGGGGTTGTTGGTCAGCAGGCGGACCGAGCGCACCCCGAGGTCGGACAGGATCTGCGCTCCGATGCCGAAGTCGCGCGCATCGGCGGGCAGCCCGAGGTCGAGGTTGGCGTCGACGGTGTCCCGCCCGCCGTCCTGCAGCCCGTAGGCCGCGACCTTGTGCAGCAGCCCGATCCCCCGTCCCTCGTGGCCGCGCAGGTAGACCACGATCCCGCGGCCCTCGTCGGCGACGGTCTGCAGCGCAGCGTCGAGCTGGGGCCCGCAGTCACAGCGCAGCGACCCGAGCACGTCACCGGTCAGGCACTCCGAGTGCACACGCACCAGCACGTCGCGCCCGTCACCGACCTCCCCGCGTACGAGGGCCAGGTGCTCGGCGGCGTCCATCGTGGACCGGAAGCCGACGGCCAGGAACTCGCCGTGCCGGGTCGGGAGCCGCGCCGCGGCTACCCGCTCGACGAGCGTCTCGGTCCGTCGGCGGTAGGCGATCAGGTCCGCGATCGACACCAGGGCGAGGCCGTGCTCGTCGGCGAAACGGCGCAGAGCCGGCAGCCGGGCCATCGTCCCGTCGTCGTTGACCACCTCGGCCAGTACGCCGGCCGGGGTCAGCCCGGCCATCCGCGCGAGGTCGACCGACGCCTCGGTGTGTCCCGCCCGGCGGAGCACGCCGCCGGCCACGGCGCGCAACGGGAAGACGTGCCCTGGTCGGGTGAGCTCGTAGGGCTCGGTCGCCGAGTCGACCAGCACCCGGATGGTGTGCGCCCGGTCGGCCGCCGAGATCCCGGTGGAGACACCGTCCCTGGCGTCGACCGACACGGAGTACGCCGTCTGCTTGCGGTCCTCGTTCACCAGCGTCATCGGCGGCAGCTTGAGCCGGTCCAGCTCGGCCGCCTCCATCGGCACGCACACGACGCCCGACGTGTGCCGGACCATGAACGCGAGCAGCTCGGGCGTCGCCTTGGCGGCCGCGAAGACGATGTCGCCCTCGTTCTCCCGGTCCTCGTCGTCGACGACAACGACCATCCGGCCGGCCGCGATGTCGGCCACCGCCCGGTCCACGGGGTCGAGCCGCACGTCGAGGGTCATGCCACGCGCCTCGACGGCCGGCTCGCGGGGATCGCGCGCCAACCTGTCGCGTGTCCGGATCCAGACCCAGAACCCGACGAGGCAGACACCGCCGTAGAAGCCGTAGAGCACGGCCGACGGGTAGAACCCGGCGTCCACCAGGGTGGGCACGCCCACCGCGTCGACCGCGATCCAGACCAGCCAGAACTCGACCCAGCCGCGCGCCATGCCGTACGTCGCGAGGATGGACCCGGTGAGGATCCACGCCTCGGTGAGCCGTCCGTAGGACCCGATGATGCCGAACAACCACCAGAACAGGCCGGTGCCGACGGCGTAGAGCACGACGAGCTGGGCGCGCTCCCCCCACGTCGCCCACCGCGGCACGATGGCCCCGCCGTCGCCGGCGCCGCCGTGGTCGCGGGACTGCCGCCACCGGTACCAGCCCCAGACCGAGACCGCGACGAAGAACACCTGGCGTCCGGCCTGACCCCACAGCGTCTTCTCCTGCGGCGTGTCGAAGACGGCGCCGAGGAACACGGTGAACAGCAGCACGTTGCCGGCGATGCCGACCGGCCAGGCCCAGACCCGCCGTCGCATCCCGCCCAGCGCAGACAGGAGACCGAAGAGGTTGCCGACGATCTCCCGCCAGAGGATCTCCTTGTCCCCGATGTGCAGCGTGGCGTCGAACAGCCAGTCCAACACGTTCACTCAGTGCTCCTCAGGGTTCGTGGTCATGAGCCGCTCGACGTACTTGGCGACGACGTCCACCTCGAGGTTGACCGGGTCCCCCGGCTGCTTGCGGCCGAGCGTCGTCAGCTCGAGCGTGGTCGGGATGAGGCTCACCGTGAACGACCCCGCGGTCACCGACGCGACGGTGAGCGAGACGCCGTCGACGGTGATCGACCCCTTGTGCACCACATAGCGCTCGAGCTCGCTGGGGAGCGCGATGCGGACGACGTCCCAGTGCTCCGAGGGTTCGCGGTCGACGATCGAGCCGGTGCCGTCGACGTGGCCCTGCACCGAGGTGTCCCCCGAGCCGCCCGTCGAGCCGCATCGGCCGCTCCAGGTTGACCGGCGAGCCGGCGCGCAGCGCGCCGAGCGAGCTGCGGTCGAGCGTCTCCCGCATCACGTCGGCGGTGAAGCCGGCGCCGTCGGACTCGACCACCGTGAGGCAGACGCCGTTGACCGCGATGGAGTCGCCGTGCCGGGCGTCCTCGACCACGCGCGGTCCGCGGACGGTCAGCCGGACGCTGTCGCCGAGGTCGGTGACGTCGAGCACCTCGCCCAGCTCCTCCACGATGCCGGTGAACATCAGGCCTCCTGCCGCCGCGGGCGGGCGGTGACCCGCAGGTCCGGCCCGACGCGGGTGACGTCGGTGAGGTCCAGCCCGATGCCGTCCGCCAGCGTCGAGATGCCCGTCCCGACGAGCGCCGGGACGCCGTCACCCAGCAGGGTCGGCGCGAGATAGGCCACGACGCGGTCGACGAGACCCGCCCGGAGGAACCCCCCGGCGAGGGTCGGCCCGCCCTCGAGGAGCACGAGCGTCCGCTCGCGGGCCCACAGCCCGTCCATCAGGGCGTTCAGGTCGACGTGCCCGTCCGGGCCCTTGCCGAGCTCCTCGGCCGTCGCGACCCAGGTCGGTGCGGCGCTGTCGAGGGCCGCGCGCCGGGCGGGGTACGACCGTGCGTGTCGACGACGACGCGCAGCGGCTGGTCGCCGGTCAATGCACCGGCGTCGTCGCGGACGGTCAGGTGCGGGTCGTCGGCCAGCACCGTCCCGATGCCGGCGACGATGGTGTCGCACTCGGCTCGAAGCCGGTGCGCGTCGCGGCGCGACTCCGGTGACGAGATCCACCGGCTGGTGCCGTCGGCGGCTGCGACCCGGCCGTCCAGGGTGGTGGCGACCTTCCAGACGACGAACGGTCGTTGCCGGCGTACGGTCGCGAGCCACCGCTCGTTGGCCACCTCGGCCTCCGCCGCCAGCAGCCCGCCCTCGACGTCGACCCCGGCGGATCGCAGCCGCTCGGCGCCGCCACCCGCCTCGCGCGTCGGGTCCTCGACCGCGAAGACGACGCGCGCGACACCGGCAGCCAGCAGCGCCTCGGTGCAGGGTCCGGTCCGGCCGGTGTGGGCGCACGGCTCGAGCGTGACGACGACGGTGCCGCCGCGGGCCTGCCCACCGGCCGCGCGCAGGGCGAGAACCTCGGCGTGCGGGCCGCCGGCGCGCTCGTGCCGTCCCTCGCCGACGATCTCGCCGGAAGCGGACAGGACGACGGCTCCCACGTTGGGGTTCGGCCGGGTCGCCTCGCCGACGGACGCGGACAGCGCGACGGCACGGCGCATCGCCGCGGTCTCTGTCCCGGTGGCCACCGGACGCTCCCTCACCTCGGGCGCGCTCCGGGGAGCCGGCGCCCCACGCGGGTCGCCGACGATCGGGTCGTCACGCGCCCACGGCGGGCGCTCGACGAACCGGCGTGCTGCCTCCCATCCGGACTCTCACCGTCGGTCCCGGAGTTCCACCGGGTCAACCGCGCCTGCCCACCGAGGAGGTGGACGGGAACGGGTCGCGGACTGTCACCGCCGGCTCGGAATTTCACCGACCCCGGAGCACGCGTGCTCGTTTCCTTGCCCGCTCAGTCTGCCACGGGCGACCCGCCGAGGGCGCGTCCGGTCCCCGCGCAGGTGCCGAACTCCGGGTGACCGGGCCCTCGGCAGGATGTAGGTCAGCCCCCGATGAGCTGCGAACGGGCCGACCGGACCGGCACCGCGATCGGCCCGGCCGTCTTGCTGATCTCCGGCCCCGGCACAGCGAAGGGTCCCTGGCCGTCCACGGTGAACGAGGCCTTCCAGTACGTCGTCACGGTCACGTCCCGGGCACCCGGACCGGCGTAGGTGTAGCTCACCGAGTCGTCCGGGTACGGACCGCCGGGCACGGTGAACTCCTGCGTGGTCCCCGGCTCGAACGTCCACTCCCACCGCGCCGTGGCGGTCACGACCACCTGGAACCCGAGCACGTCGAACGGCTCGGTCCGGATCGACTCCGGCTCACCCGCGGCGAAGATGGTCGGGAGGTTGACGATGCCGCCCTCCACGGGTTGGAAGGACGGAGCGGCATCCGGGAGGTAGGTGACGACCCGTTCGCGCACCGCCTCCCCCACGTCGGCCACCGACGCCGGCCGCTCCCCCGGCCCCAGGCAAATGGTCTCGATCATCTGCCACGGGGCGTTGGGACTCGGCCGGAAGTAGACCCGGTACCGGATGGCGGCCGGGTCGGTGCACGACGCCACCGCCCCGAGGCACAGCGCCCCGTCCTCCGGACCGTTGACGAGGCACGCGGGTGAGAGGACCCACTCGCACCCCGAACAATTGGAGTGAGCCGCCGTCGCTTTCCCTAGCGCGCTGTCAGACGCCACCCCCGGGAACTGAACCCCCTCGGTGACCACCGAACCACTGCCCTGGTCCCCACCGGTTGTCAGCTGTCTCCCCGTGCTTCGTCACAGCAGTCGCATCGCGGGTCATCCGCCGCGCAGCTGCAGGCGTTCGAAGCGCCATGCTGCGCAAGCACCAGGAACATATTGCCGCAGAATCCGCGCCTCATGACGACCTCCGAGGTCAACGCGTTGCCGATGACCCACTCTGTCGCCATCTCGGACCAAGCGAGTAGTCAGTGTGAAGCCTTCCGCCCTTGGAGTCCTCCGTGACCTCGCCCTTACCGTCGAAGACCTTGTACGGCGGCACCGTCGCGATGACCTCCGCTGATCCAGTCCCTCCTTCGATGTCATGCACCTGGATCGACGGTCACCACATACCGAGATCTTCGAAACGTCCACCGGACGCGATGCGTCTCTTCGATGTCGTCGGCCGCCTTGCGGCAAGGGCAACCGCTGCTACTGAACTCGCGCAGTCGATCGACGTCGCCTGGCTCGAATGCGTCGATTCGTCTCGTCGAAGTAGGCCGCGCATCGTTGCCTCGATTTGCTCTTCGGGGGTGTCGGGGGTCGGCGAAGAACTAGAGCTCGCTGTGCGTGGGGGTCTTCGACGGCAGCGTCGACGCGTTGCCGGGGTCATCGGAGCAGCCAGCCAGGACGAGGAAGGCAGCGCAGGCGGGCACCCAGATGCGGAGCAACGTCCCCGTCGGCGCGCGCATGGTCAGGGAGCATAACGGGACGAGCCGCCCTCCCCCAGCGCCCGTCCACAGGGCCAGCAGCCGGCAGAACAACCAGCGTGACGCCTGTGCTCTGTGAGGCGATTGCCCCGTCAACGACGGTGCGTGCTGGCCGGACCGATGGCTCCTGGCGGGCGTTCTGGGGCGCGTGACAGCAGCGAATCCGGCAGACGCGCACCGCTATGCACGACCGGTCGTTCGGGGCGAGCCACCCGAGCCACCCAGCCACCCGCGGTGCGCTGATAGCGGCACAAGGCGTTCAGAAGGGCGTCGGAGGCACTGACTGGAGCGTTGTGCCGAGTTCAACGCACCGGGAGCCCCCGTCGCCCCGGCGCCGCACCGCCGATCGCTCGCACCGGGAGCTGCGGGTCCGCGCCAACCAGACTCAGTGCCGGGCCCACCAGGAAGCCGCCGTCGCCTGCTCGGCCTGGGCGCGGAGGCCCGCGACAGCGGCGACCGGGTCGTCCGCGCCGTACACAGCGGAGCCCGCGACGAACACGTCCGCTCCCGCCTCGGCGCACCGTTCGACCGTTTCCGCGGAAACGCCTCCGTCCACCTGGATCCACAGGTCCAGGTCCCGCCCCTTCACCAGCTCTCGTGCCGTCCGGATCTTCGGCAGCACCACGTCGAGGAACTTCTGCCCGCCGAAGCCCGGCTCGACGGTCATCAGCAGCAGCATGTCGACCTCGGGCAGCAGCTCGGCGTACGGCTCGACGGCGGTTGCCGGCCGGAGCGCCATGCCGGCCCGGACGCCCTCCCCCCGCAACGTACGGGCCAGCCGCACCGGGGCGGACGACGCCTCGACGTGGAACGTCACGCTCCGCGCACCGGCCCCGGCATAGTCCGGCGCCCAGCGGTCGGCGTCCTCGATCATCAGGTGCACGTCGAGCGGCAGCGACGACACGGTGGCCAGCCGCTCCACGACCGGCAGCCCGATCGTCAGGTTGGGCACGAAGTGGTTGTCCATCACGTCGACGTGCACCCAGTCGGCGCCCGGTGCGATCCGCGCCACCTCGCCGGCCAGGTCGGTGAAGTCCGCCGACAGGAGGCTTGGTGAGATCTGCACGCCCATGGCCGCGGAGTCTACGAGCAGCAGCCTGCTCAGCCGCGCCGGAGCAGGCTGAGGAACATCGCGTCGGTCCCGTGCCGGTGCGGCCAGAGCTGAACGTCCGGCCCGTCCCCGAGGTCGGGCACGCCCGGCAGGAGCGGCCGGGCGTCCTCGCGGGTCACGTCGCCGCGCCGCCGGAGCACGTCGGACACCACGGCTCGCGTCTCGGCCGGGTGGGGCGAGCAGGTGACGTACGCGACGACACCACCTGGTCGGGCAGCATCGAGCGCCGCCCAGAGCAGGTCCCCCTGCAGCACCGCCAGGCCGGCGACGTCCGCCTCCTGCCGGCGCCACCGCGCCTCCGGCCGCCGCCGCAAGGCCCCCAACCCGGTGCACGGCGCGTCCACCAGTACCCGGTCGAACGTGTCGTCCGGCCAGGCCGGCGCCCGTCCGTCCGCCACCACGACAGCCGCGTCCGACCGCACCGCGCCGGCGACGAGCCCGGCCCGGTGCGGCGCCAGCTCGGCCGCCAGCAGCATCGCGCCCCGCTCCCTGGCTAGTGCGCCGAGCAGGGCGGCCTTCCCGCCGGGCCCGGCGCAGGTGTCCAGCCAGCGCTCGCTGCCCACGCCCTCCACCTCGGCCCCGGCCAGGGCCAGCGCCACCAGCTGGCTGCCCTCGTCCTGCACTCCGGCACGACCCTCGCGCACGGCCGGCAGCTCGCCGGGGTCGCCACCCGAGAGGATCGCGGCGTACGTCGAGAAGGAGCCCGCCCGCGCCCCCGCCGCGACGAGCTCGTCCACCGTCGCGCGACCCGGCCGCGCGACCAGGGTCACCTCGGCCGGCCGGTTGTCGGCCGCCAGCGCGGCCGCCGCCTCCTCCAGGCTGCCGCCGAGCGCGTCCCGGAAGGCCGACACCACCCACCTCGGGTGGGAGTGCACGACGGCGAGGTGACCGACTGGGTCCTCGCCGAACGGTGGCGCGACCTGGTCCAGCCAAGCCCCCAGCTCCTGCCGGCCGACCCGCCGCAGCACGGCGTTGACGAACGACGCGGCGCCCTCCCCCACCACCGCCCGGGCCAGCTCGACCGTCGCCCCCACCGCCGCATGCGGCGGGACCCGCGTCGACAGCAGCTGGTGGGCGCCGAGACGCAGCACGTCCCGCACCGGGGCGTCGACCTGGTCGAGCGGGCGGTCGACGCAGGCGGCCAGGACGGCGTCGTACGTCGCCAGACCGCGCAGGGTCCCGTAGCCGAGCTCGGTGGCGAACGCGGCGTCGCGACCGTGCAGCCCGCGGTCCCGGAGCAGGCCCGGCAACGTGAGGTTCGCGTAGGCGTCCCGCTCGTCGACCGCGCGCAGCAGGTCGAAGGCGGACCGCCGGGCCGGGTCGGGCTCCGGCCGGTCGCGGCGCGACGGCGGCGAGGCCGCGCGGCCCCGAGCCGGTGCGGGCGACCGGGGCCGGCGCCGGCGTGGCGGGTCAGTCATCGCGCGGCCGGCCTCACGTGCCCAGCTCCGAGCCGTCCAGCTCGCGCAGCCCGCGGGCCCAGTCGGCCGCGGCCATCGGGCGTCTCCCGGCCGGGCGCACGTCCCCGAGGCGGACCGCTCGGCCGTCGCCGCAGCCGACCAGCACGTCCCGCCGGCCGGCCCGGACCTGGCCGGGAGCGCGAGCTCGCTCTCGACAGCTTCCACGGGCTCGACCGGGCCGAGACCCACCCGCTCCCCGCGCCAGGTCGTCCACGCCCCCGGCGCCGGAGTGCAGGCCCGCACCTGGCGGTCGACGTGGAACGCCGGGCTCGTCCAGTCCACCCGGGCGTCCTCGACGGCGAGCTTCGGAGCGTACGAGATCCCGTCGGCGGGCTGCGGGACAGCGACCACGTCCCCCCGCTCGATGGCGTCGAGCGTGGCGACCAGCAGCCCTGCTCCGCCCACGGCGAGCCGGCCGAGCAGGTCGCCGCTGGTGTCGCGGGGGCGCACCTGCTCGGTCATCACGCCGTAGACGGGGCCGGTGTCGAACCCCTCCTCGAGCGCGAAGACGCTGGCGCCGGTGACCTGGTCGCCGTGCAGGACGGCGTGCTGCACCGGCGCGGCCCCGCGCCAGGCGGGCAGCAGGGAGAAGTGCAGGTTGATCCAGCCGTGCCGCGGGATCGCCAGCGCGTCAGCGGGGACAAGGGCGCCGTACGCGACGACCGGCGCGCAGTCGGGGGCGAGCTCGCGCAACCGCTCCATCACGCCCGGATCGGCGAGCCGTCGAGCCTTCAGGACCTCGATGCCTGCCCCGGCGGCCCGCTCGGCGACCGGCGACGCCACGGACCGCCGACCCCTGCCCGCCGGCGCGTCCGGGCGGGTCAGCACCGCGACCACGTCATGGTCGGAGCCGAGCAGTGCGTCCAGGGACGGGACGGCGACCTCGGGGGTGCCGGCGAAGACCAGTCGCATGGATTCGGCGGGCTCCTAGAGCGCCCGGCCGTGCATGGCGTGGGGGGACAGCTTGACCGGCGGCGCTGTCTCCCCCGCCCACTCGGCCTCGCGGATCGCCTTGAGCGCGAGCTTCCGCTGAGCCCGGTCGAGCCGGTCGATGAACAGGATGCCGTCGAGGTGGTCCGTCTCGTGCTGGACGCAGCGGGACAGCAGCTCGGTGCCTTCGATGGTGACCGGCTCGCCGTGCATGTCCTGGCCCTTGGCCACCACGCTCCAGGCGCGCTTGGTCGGGTAGGCCAGTCCCGGGAACGACAGGCAGCCCTCGTCGTCCTCGAACTCCTCCTCGGACAGGTCGAGCACCGGATTGACGAGGTGACCGAGCGTGTCGTCGACGTGATAGGCGAACACGCGCAGGCCGACGCCGATCTGCGGCGCGGCCAGGCCCACACCCGGTGCGTCCAGCATCGTCTCCTGCAGGTCCTTGACCAGCGTCCGGAGCTCCTTGTCGAAGTCGACGACGGGCTCGGCCGGCGTGCGCAGGACCGGGTCGCCGAAGAGCCGGATGGGCTGGACGGGCACGGCAGACTCCTTGCGGTACGGGTGCTGTACGGGCGACTTGCCGGTGACCAGTCTACGAAGAGTCCGACGCCCTCTTCCGTCCCGTGGGCCTGATGCGGTCAGATGGGGCGGTACCGGACCCGGGAGGACCGCATGACCCGCACCCGACGCGCGCTGCTCGCCTGCTCGACGCTCGCCGCCGCTGCCACCGCCGCAGCCGCCCTGATCACACCGCCGGCCGTCGCCGCCACTCCGTCGCAACCCGGCAACACCGTGCGCTTCGCGACGTTCAACGCCTCGCTGAACCGAGACATCGCGGGGCGGCTGATCACCCACCTGTCGACGACCACGAATGCCCAGGCGGCGGCCGTCGCGGAGATCATCCAGCGGGTGCGGCCCGACGTGCTGCTGATCAACGAGTTCGACTTCGACGCGTCGGGAACCGCGCTGGGGCTCTTCCAGGACAACTACCTGTCCGTGGCGCACAACGGCGCCGCACCGATCGACTACCCCTACGCCTACACCGCGCCCTCGAACACGGGCATCCACTCAGGCTTCGACCTGGACAACAACGGGGCGGTCATCTCCACCCCTGGTCGCTTCAACGGCTACGGCGAGGACGCGCTCGGCTTCGGTGACTTCCCCGGTCAGTTCGGCATGGCCGTCTACTCGAAGTACCCGATCGACCTCGACGACGTCCGGACGTTCCAGAACTTCAAGTGGAAGGACATGCCCGGCGCCCTGCTGCCCGACGACTCGGCCACGCCGGCACCGGCCGACTGGTACTCACCCGCAGAGCTGGCCGTCCTGCCGACTGTCGTCCAAGAGCCACTGGGACCTGCCCATCTCGATCGGCAAGCGCACGGTCCACTTCCTGGTCAGCCACCCGACGCCACCGGTCTTCGACGGCCCCGAGGACCGCAACGGCAAGCGCAACTTCGACGAGATCCGGCTCTGGGCCGACTACGTGACGCCGGGCGCCGGCGGATACATCTACGACGACGAGGGCGGCACCGGCGGCCTCGGCACCGGAGAGTCGTTCGTCATCGCCGGCGACCAGAACTCCGACCCGCTCGACGGCGACAGCATCCCCGGCTCGGTCCAGCAACTGCTGGACGACCCGCGGGTCAACACGAGCGTCACGCCCTCCAGCAACGGCGGGGTGTGGGCGGCGGAGGAACAGGATGAGGTGAACCTCACCCACGATTCGGACCCGGCGGAGGACACCGCCGACTTCTGCGACTTCCTCGTGGGTTTCCCGGTGAACCCGTGCTCCGGGCCGGGCAACCTGCGCGCCGACTACGTGCTGCCGAGCAGCGACCTGCGGATCCGCACCAGCGGGATCTTCTGGCCCACCGAGGACGAGCCGTTCTTCGACCTGACCGGCTCGGGGTTCCCGGTGCCGACTCAGCGACCACCGCTCCGTCTGGGTCGACGTGAAGCTGTCGGGCGCCTCCTCCCCGTCGCGATGAGCGTCAGGACATGACCGACATCGACATCGCCGACCCGCGGGTCGAGGCGTACGCCGTCGAGCACACGACGCCGGAGCCCGCGTGGTTCGCCACGCTGGCCGAGGACACCCGGGCCAGTACCACCGCGCCGGGAATGATGGTCGGCACGCTGGAGGGACGGTTCCTGACGGCGCTGGTGGCCATGAAGCAGCCGCGCAGTGTGCTGGAGATCGGGACGTTCACCGGCTACAGCGCGCTGTCGATGGCTGAGGCGCTGCCGCCCGGCGGGCACATCATCACCTGCGACATCAGCGAGGAGCACGTCGAGATAGCCCGCAAGCACATCGGCGCCAGCCCGTTCGCCGACCGGATCGAGATCCGGGTCGGGCCGGCGATCGAGACGGTGGCGACCCTGGACGGCCCGTTCGACATGGTGTTCATCGACGCCGACAAGCCGAGCTACCTGGACTACTACGAGGCGGTCCTGCCCAAGCTGGCGCCGGACGGGGTGATCGTCGCCGACAACGTGCTGTGGAGCGGGCGGCTGCTCGACCCCGAGGTCGACGACGAGAACACCCGGGCGATCCGGGAGTTCAACGAGCACGTCGTCGCCGACGAGCGGGTCGAGGTGGTGATCCTGACCGTGCGCGACGGGGTCAGCCTGATCAGGCGCCGTCGAGGAGGCCGAGCCGGCTGAGGTCGCGGCGCAGCGTCTCCGGGTCGTGGAAGAGCAGGGCCCGCAGCCCGAGCTCGGCGGCAGCCGCGACGTTGGCCGGCGAGTCGTCGACGAACACCGTGGCGGCAGGGTCGAGGCGGTACCGGTCCAGCACCAGCCGGAACAGCGCCGGGTCCGGCTTGGCCACACCCTCCACGCCGGAGACCACGACGCCCTCGAACAAGCCGGAGGAAGTCGAAGGACTCCTCGGCATGCGGGAAGGTCTCCGCGGACCAGTTGGTGAGCGCCAGCAGCCGGGTGCCCCGGTCGTGCAGCTCGCGCAGGATCTCGACGGTCCCCTCGATCGGACCGTCCAGCGTCTCGGCGAACCGCGCCGGGTAGGCCGCCAGCAGCTCCCGCCGGTGCGGGAACAGCGCGGAGTGCTCCTCGACCGCCGTCGTCCAGCTGCCGCCGGCGTCCTGCTCGTGGTTCCAGGCCGCGAAGCCGACCTCGTCGAGGAACGCGTCCACCTCGTCCGGCGGCAGCAGCCTCCGGTAGAGGTGTCGCGGGTCCCAGTCGGATGAGCACCCCACCGAGGTCGAACACGACCGCGGTCGGCCCGGGAACCGGCCCGCTGCTCATGCGATCTCCAGCGGGTCGACCTGCAGCCGGACGCGCCCCAGCGTCCTTGTGCGCGCTGCGGACACCGGCGGCCGCGCGCAGAGCCGCCACCACCGCCCGGGCCTGCGCCCTCGGCGCCCGGACCAGCAGCCGCTCCTGCTCACCGGCCGGGCACCGGGCCGAGCAGCTCGGCGCCGGCCGGGCAGGTCGGCCGCGTCGACGAAGCCCTGCACGGTGGCCGCCGTCCCCGGTCAGGGAGACCATCTTGGTCGCCGGGGGGAGGTGCAGCTCGGCCCGGTCCGCGAGCTCCCGCTCGGCCAGGGTCGCCGGGTCCCAGCGCACGAGTGCCTGGACCGCCGGGTGCCCGGAGTCGGCCAGCACGACGACCCGGCCGCCGTCAGGCCCCGGCCGGACCAGAGCGGCCGCTCCCATCCACCGTCGCAGCGCCTCCTCGACCGCCCGCAGGTCGGGACGCCCGAGCAGCGACCAGCCGTCGAGGAGCAGCGCGGCGGCGTAGCCGCCGTCGGCGACCGGCTCCGCCCCGGGCGTGGCCACGACGAGGGCCGGCTCGGGGCCGACGCTGGAGAGCGCCGCGCCGCCGTCCGAGGAGCGCACCGGGGTGCCGGGGAAGGCACGGCCGAGCTCCTCCGCCGTACGGCGTGGCTCCGACCGCGGTCGCCCGCAGCCGCGCACCGCCGCACGCGGCGCAGGACCAGCCCGCCGCCGGGACGCCGCACCACCGGCAGACGGGCGCCGAGCCCGCGCCCGGCGACCCGAGCGGGCCCGCGCAGGCCGAGCACCGGGCCGGGCGCGCGGCAGGTCGCGCAGGCCAGCCCCGGCACGTAGCCGGCCCGGGGCACCTGCACCAGGACCGGGCCCGACTCGCAGCGCCTCCGCCGCGGTGCGCCAGGCCAGGGACGGCAGCCGCGCGGCCCGGCCGGCCGCGTCGCGGTCGTCGGTGCCGTCGTCGGCCGCGCGGACCGACGGCGCGACCTGCCGGACGGTCTCCCGAGGCGCCGACACGTCCTGGGCCCAGCCGGAGCGGACCAGGGCGGCGCCCTCGGCCGTGCGCGACAGCCCGCCCACCACGAGCGCCGCCTGCTCGAGCGCGGGACCGCAGGCCGAGGACGGTCCGGACGTGCGGGTAGGGGGCGCGGGGCTCGGCGTGCAGGTCGTCGCCGTCGTCCCACACCACGACGAGGCCGAGGTCCCGCACCGGCGCGAACATCGCCGACCGGGTCCCGATCACCGCCCGGCGGCGCCCCGCCGCACGGCCAGCCAGCGGCCGTAGCGCTGCGCGGGGCCGGACTCGGCGCTGAGCACCACGTGGTGCGCGTCGCCCACGCGTGCCGTCACGGCGGCAGCGACCCGGTCGACGTCGCGGTGGTCCGGCAGCACGACGAGCGCGCCGCGCCCCGCCGCGAGCGCCGTCAGCACGAGGACGGCCACCTCGTCCGGCCAGGTGGGGCCGGGCAGCGCGGTCCAGACGGCGCGCGGGGCCGCGCCGTCGTGGACGGCGTCGAGCAGGGCACCGCCGCGGGGGTAGCGGTCCCACGTGCCAGCCGGCGGCCGGGCCGGCGGCTCCGGGGCGGGCCCGGCCTCTCGCGCCTCGGTCCTGGCGTGGCGGGGCGGCACGGCCAGGCGCAGCACGTCGGAGACCGTCCCGGCGTAGTGGTCGGCGACCTCGCGGGCGAGCCGGGCGACCTCCGGCGAGAGGACCGGCTCCGGCGAGACCACTCCGGTCAGGAAGGACAGCCGGCCCCCGTGGTCGCTGGCGGGCGCGCGCTCGGCGACGTAGCCGGTGAGCGCCTGCCCGGCGAACCGCACCCGGACGCGGACCCCCGGCTGGGCCGCCTCCGCGTGCTCGGCCGGGACGAGGTAGTCGAACGGGCGGTCGAGGTGGGCCAGGGGGACGTCGACGAGGACGCGGGCGACCGGACGGTCGGCTGCCGGCTCCGGGGACGGCTTGGGCCGACGGCCCCGCGCGACGCGCACGGTCGAACGCAGCAGCGCGAGCTGCTCGGGCTCGCCGCTGGTCGGCGCCCCTCCGCGTGCTGTCCCGGTCATGTCCCCATCTCAGCAGCAACCCCGGTCACGGCGGGGTTGGCCAGGCCCGACCGCGGCCACTACCCCCCGGCCGTCGCGAATTCAGCGCGGTCGGGGGGCAACGATCACGGGAACGTGATCATTGCCGCCAGGCCAGCCGGCGGAGCAGGGTCAGGCGCCGGCGCCGGCGGCGGTGCGCAGCGCGTCGACCCGGTCGGTGCGCTCCCAGGTGAAATCGGGCAGCTCGCGGCCGAAGTGGCCGTAGGCCGCCGTCTGGGCGTAGATCGGGCGCAGCAGGTCGAGGTCGCGGATGATCGCGGCCGGCCGGAGGTCGAACACCTCGGTGACCGCGTTCTGGATGCGCTCGGTCGGCACGACTCTCGGTGCCGAACGTCTCGACGAACAGCCCGACCGGGTGCGCCTTGCCGATCGCGTAGGCGACCTGCACCTCGCAGCGGCGGGCCAGCCCGGCCGCCACGACGTTCTTGGCGACCCAGCGCATGGCGTACGCGGCCGAGCGGTCCACCTTGGACGGGTCCTTCCCCGAGAAGGCGCCGCCGCCGTGGCGGGCCATGCCGCCGTAGGTGTCCACGATGATCTTGCGGCCGGTCAGGCCGGCATCGCCCATCGGGCCGCCGATCTCGAAGCGGCCGGTCGGGTTCACCAGCAGCCGGAAGCCCTCGGTGTCGATCGCCAGCCCGTCCAGGACCGGCTTGACGACCTGCTCGGCGATGTCCGGCTGGAGCATCGAGTCCAGGGAGATGTCAGCCGCGTGCTGGCTGGAGACGACCACCGTGTCGAGCCGGACAGCCCGGTCACCGTCGTACTCGATGGTGACCTGGGTCTTGCCGTCGGGGCGCAGGTATGGCACTGCTCCGTCCTTGCGGACCGCGGTGAGCTGCTGGGCCAGCCGGTGGGCCAGCCAGATCGGCAGCGGCATGAGCTCGCGGGTGTCGTCGCAGGCGTAGCCGAACATCAGGCCCTGGTCGCCGGCGCCCTGGCGGTCCAGCGGGTCCGTACTGTGATCGTGGCGCTCCTCGTAGGCGTCGTCGACGCCCTGGGCGATGTCCTGGGACTGCGACCCGATCGAGACCGAGACGCCGCAGGAGTGGCCGTCGAACCCCTTGGCCGAGGAGTCGTAGCCGATGTCGAGGACCCGGTCGCGCACGATCTTGGCGATGTCGGCGTAGCCCTCGGTGGTCACCTCGCCGGCGACGTGCACCTGGCCGGTGGTGATGAGCGTCTCGACGGCCACCCGGCTGCGCGAGTCGTCGGCGAGCAGGGCGTCGAGGATCGAGTCGCTGATCTGGTCCGCGATCTTGTCGGGGTGACCCTCGGTGACGGACTCGGACGTGAACAAGCGGCGGGACACGGTGCTCCTACGAGGTGCGACAGCAGGTGGACGCGGACCGGGTGCGGAACCCCGGGGGCCGCACGAGTCTAGCCGGAGTCTCCGCCGTGCCGGCGTACGCCGGGGAGGCGCTCGGCCACGAGGTCCCACACGACGTCCGCGAGGGCCTCCTTGCTGCCGAAGGGCACCGGGGTCTCGCTGCCGTCGGCGCCGAGGACCACCGCGGCGTTCTGGGTGCCCTCGAACCCGGTCGGGTGACCGGCCGAGCCGACCTCGTTCACCACCAGCAGGTCGCACCCCTTGCGGGCCAGCTTGGCCCGGCCGTGCGCCAGCACGTCACCCTCGGCGTCGCCGGTCTCGGCGGCGAAGCCGACCACCACCTGGCCGTCCCGGGGCCGGGGTCCGGCCGCCAGCTCCGCCAGCACATCGCTGGTGCGCTCGAGTGCGATGCCCGTCGGCTCCCCCGCTCCCTTCTTGATCTTCGTGCTGAAGGTCTCGCGCGGCCGGAAGTCCGCGACGGCCGCGGCCATCACGACCGCGTCCGCGTCGGCAGCGGCCTTGAGAACGGCCTCCCGCAGGTCGTCGGCCGACACCACCGGGACGACGGTGACACCGGCCGGGTGCGGCAGCGCGGAGTTGGCCGACACCAGCGTGACCTCCGCGCCGCGGGCCCGGGCCGTGGCGGCCAGCGCGTAGCCCTGCCGGCCGGAGGATCGGTTGCCCAGGAAACGGACCGGGTCGAGGTGCTCGCGGGTGCCGCCGGCGCTCACGACCACCTTGCGGCCGGCGAGGTCCCTGGAGGGTGCGGCGCCGGCCAGCACGCGCAGCGCGGCGGCGACGATCTCGTCCGGCTCCGGCAGCCGCCCGGGGCCGGTGTCGGTCCCGGTGAGGCGGCCCGACGCCGGGTCCAGGACGACGACGCCGCGTCCGCGCAGGGTCTCGACGTTGGCCTGGGTCGCCGGGTGCAGCCACATCTCGGTGTGCATCGCCGGTGCCATCAGGACGGGGCAGCGCGCGGTGAGCAGGGTGTTGGTCAGCAGGTCGTCGGCCAGGCCGTGGGCGGCCCGGGCGAGCAGGTCGGCGGTGGCCGGCGCGACCAGGACCAGGTCGGCGTCCTGCCCGATCCGCACGTGGGGCACCTCGGCGACGTCGTCCCAGACCTCCGACGTCACCGGGTGGCCGGACAGGGCGGCCCAGGTGGCGGCACCGACGAACTCCAGCGCCGACCGGGTCGGGACCACGCGGACGTCATGGCCGGCCTCGGTGAGCAGGCGCAGGACGGAGGCCACCTTGTAGGCGGCGATGCCGCCGCCGACACCGAGCACGACGCGGGCGCCGGAGGCAGACATGGTGGCTATTCCGGTCAGACGACCGTGTCGGTGTCGACCTTCTCCACGGTGAGCATGCCGGCGTTGATCTCACGCATCGCGATGGACAGCGGCTTCTCGTGGACGTGGGTCTCGACCAGCGGCCCGACGTACTCCAGGAGGCCCTCGCCGAGCTGGGAGTAGTAGGCGTTGATCTGCCGGGCCCGCTTCGCGGCGTAGATGACCAGGCTGTACTTCGAGTCGGTGGCTGCGAGCAGCTCGTCGATCGGGGGGTTGGTGATGCCCTCAGGCGCGGCAACTGTGCCGGACACGGGTGGCCTTCCGGTTGAGAACTGGCGGCAGGTCGATCAGGACGTGCGGGTCAAGGCTAGCAGGCTGTCGACCACATCCTGGACGCTCGTGTTCACCAGCGTCACGTCGAACTCCTTCTCGGCCGCCAGCTCCTCGCGGGCCACCGCGAGCCGGCGCTCGACGACCTCCGGCGGCTCGGTCCCGCGATGGGTGAGGCGGCGGACCAGCTCGTCCCAGCTGGGTGGGGTCAGGAAGACCAGCTGCGCCTCGGGCATCGCCGCGCGGACCTGCCGCGCGCCCTGCAGGTCGATCTCGAGCAGGACCGGCCGGCCGGCGGCGAGGTGGTCGAGCACCGGCTTGCGAGGGGTGCCGTAGAGGTTCGCGGCGAACTCGGCCCACTCGAGGAAGCCGTCCTCGGCCACAAGCTCCTGGAACCGCTCGCGGCTGACGAAGTGGTAGTGCACCCCGTCGATCTCCCCGGGACGGGGGAACCGTGTCGTCGCGGACACCGACACCCACAGCTCGGGGTGGTGGTCACGCAGCACCCGCACGACGGTGCTCTTGCCGACACCGGAGGGTCCGGACAGGACCAGCAGCCGCGCCCCGTCGCCGGTCAGGCGGTGCCGCCGAACTCCCGCTCGAGAGCGGCCATCTGCTGCGCGCCCAGGCCGCGGACCCGACGGCTCTCGGAGATCCCGATCTCCTCCATGATCTTGCGCGCCCGCACCTTGCCGACACCGGGGAGGGACTCGAGGACCGAGTGCACCTTCATCTTCCCGACGATGTCGTTGCCGCCCTCCCGGCTGCCCTCCTTGAGCACCTCGATGAGGGAGGCGCCCGAGTGCTTCAGGCGGTTCTTGACCGCGGCCCTCTCCCGCCGTGCGACAGCAGCCTTCTCGAGAGCTGCTGTCCTCTGCTCAGGGGTCAGCGGGGGCAGTGCCACGTGCAGTCACCTCGGGCGTAGAACGGTGGGCGAGTCGGAGTCGGTGCGGGGTCAAGCAGGAACCTAGCGACATCAACTGTTGCGGGGCAATGCGGGTGACGGCCACCGACCGAGTTCTTGCAAATCTTCGACCGTTCGACCCATGCACGTCCCGCCGTCCGGACGGCGCGCGGAACGGACGGCGTGCGGTCAGGACAGTGCGCGGGCGATGTCGCGCGCGGCGCGCGCCACGTCGGCGGCACCGGTGATCGGTCGTCCGATGACGAGCAGGTCGGCGCCCTCCGCAAGAGCCTGCTCCGGTGTGGCGATCCGTTGCTGGTCGTCGACGCCGTCGCCATCGTTGCCGCATTGCCGTCATTGCCGTCAGCCGGCCGGGCCGGGCGCACCCCGGGAGTGATGAGGCGCACGTCGGGGCCGACCTCCCGACGTACGTCCGCGACCTCGAGCGGCGAGCACACCAGGGCGCGGGCGCCACCGTCGACCGCGACCACTGCGAGCCGCAAGACGGTGTCACGCGGTGAGCCCGCGAAGCCGACCGCCGACAGCTGCTCGGCGCTCAGCGAGGTGAGGACGGTGACCCCGGCGACCGCAGTCGCGGGCAGGGCGTCGACCGCGGCGCGCACCATGTCCCGACCGCCGCTGGCGTGCACGGTGAGGTAGGTCGGGGCGAGCTCGGCCACCGCGCGGGCCGCGCCGGCGACGGTGTTCGGGATGTCGTGCAGCTTGAGGTCGAGGAACACGTCGCGGCCGCCGCTGGCCTCCCGGCACTTCACGACGGCGTCCTGGCCGTGGCGCAGGAAGAGCTCGAGCCCGACCTTCACGGTGCTCACGTGCGGGCCGGCGGCGGCGGCCCAGCCCACGGCGGTCTCCAGGTCGGAGGCGTCCAGCGCGACGGCGACCGGAGCCGGGCTCACGACCGGTCCTCCTGCGGACGGTGGGCGTGCCCGACCGCCTCGGCGACGCTGCTGAAGCCGCGGTCGGTGAGGGCCCGGGTGAGCTCGCGCAGGACCCGGACCGGCGCGCCCGGGTCGCCGAAGACGGCGGTCCCGACCGAGACGGCGGAGGCTCCCGCGAGGACCAGCTCCAGGGCGTCCAGGCCGGAGCGGACGCCGCCCATCCCGATCAGGGGTACGTCGGGCAGGGCCGTGTGGACCTGCCAGATGCAGCGCACCGCGATCGGCTTGACGGCAGGGCCGGACAGGCCGCCGGTGACCCCGGCCAGCACCGGGCGCATCGTGTCGAGGTCGAGAGCCATGCCGAGCAGCGTGTTGATCAGCGACAGCCCGTCCGCACCTGCCCCGACGCAGGCGCGGGCGATCTCGACGATGTCGGTCACGTCCGGCGACAGCTTGGCGAAGACCGGCACCGACGGGGCGGTGTGCCGCCGCACGGCACCCACGACCTCGGCGGACGCCACCGGGTCGCAGGCGAAGACCAGCCCGCGGTCGGCCACGTTGGGGCAGGAGATGTTGACCTCGACGGCCGCCAGTCCGGGTGCGCCGCGCAGCCGGCGGGCCAGCTCGGCGAACTCCTCGACGCTGCTGCCCGCGATCGAGACCACCGCCCGGGCGCCCTGCTCGTGCAGCCACGGCAGGTCCTGCTCGAGGAACGCATCGATGCCGGGGCCTTGCAGGCCGATCGAGTTGAGCATCCCGCTGGGCGTCTCGGCCATCCGTGGCGTGGCCCGGCCGGACCTCGGCGCCAGCATGATCGACTTGGTGACGACGGCCCCGAGGGCCGCGACGTCGAAGAACTGGCCGAGCTCGCGGCCGGCGGCGGCGCAGCCGGACGCGGTGAGCACCGGGTTGGGCAGGGTGAGGCCGGCGAGCTCGGTCGTGAGCTCGCAGGTCGGCTCGGTCACCCGAGGTGCGTCGACGGTGCGGACCGTGAAGCTCATCGAGTGCCCTCCTGTCCCGGCGGGCGCGCCCACGGCGTCGGCGGGCACGGTCCCGACCTCGTCCCACCGGACCCGGTCGCCCGCGAACACCGGGCCCTCGACGCACGAGCGGACCAGCCGGGTGCTGCCGTCGTCGCCGACGACCGGCAGCACGCAGGTCATGCACACGCCGATGCCGCAGGCCATCGACTCCTCGACGGCGCACTGGGTGGGGATCCCGAGCCGGCCGGCGACGGCGCTGACCGCCCGGAGCATGCCCATGGGGCCGCAGGCATAGATGACCTCGGTGCCGGTCCGGGCCATCAGCTCGGGCAGCACGTCGGTCACGACGCCCTGGGTGCCGGCCGAGCCGTCCTCGGTCGTCACGGCCACGGTGGCCGAGATGCGCTTGGCGTCCAGGGCCCCGAAGAGCCGGTCCGAGCTGGCGGCACCGAGCACGAAGTCGACCCGGGCACCGCGGGTCCGCAGCGCCTCGGCCAGCCCGAACAGCGGCGCGCTGCCGTAGCCGCCGCCGACGAGGGTCGCGACCACGCTGCGGTGCGCGTCCCGCGGCAGCGAGAACGGGTGGCCCAGCGGTCCGACGACGTCGACCGGGGTGTGCGGGTGCTGCGCGGCCAGCCACGCCGTGCCGGCGCCGTGCACGGCGAACACGATCTCGACGGTGCCGCCGTAGACCCCGGTCGCGCGCGTCTGGTAGATCGAGAAGGCCCGGCGCAGCACCATCCCGGTGCGGTCACCCCCGACGGCGAGGGCGACGAAGTGACCCGGCCGGGTGCGCTCGGCGATGCCCGGCGCCACCAGCGTCAGGTGGTGGTAGGCGCCGACGCGGCGCAGCGACAGCACCTCCCCGCGTACCTGCAGCGGTCCCTCGCTCACGTACCCGACCTCCCGTCGCACGTCCCCCACGATCCACTGTGCGCCGCTGCACCGGACACGCCGTGGAACCGGTGTGTCGGCGCACAGGATCATGGGGAGCCGTCCTGGTGCCGCGGAGGGCGGCGGTCCAGTCCTGGATCGACCGCACGTCCAGCGCCCCTCGGCCGAGCGCCTCGATGCCCTGGACGGCCGCGGCCAGCTCCTGGACGGTCGTGATGATCGGCCGGTCCATCGCGATGGCGGCGGCCCGGATCTCGTAGCCGTCGGCGCGGGCGTGCCGGCCGGAGGGCGTGTTGACGACCATGTCGACCTCGCCGTCCAGGATGCGCTCGACGACGGTCGGCTCCCCGTCCGGGCCCCGCCCGGCGCTGTGCTTGCGCACCACCGTCGCCTCGACCCCGTTGCGGCGGAGCACGTCGGCGGTGCCCTCGGTCGCCAGGATCGAGAAGCCGAGGTCGGCCAGCCGCTTCATCGGGAAGATCATCGCGCGCTTGTCGCGGTTGGCCATCGACACGAATACCGCGCCCTTGGCGGGAAGGCCGCCGTAGGCAGCGAGTTGCGACTTCGCGAACGCCGTGCCGAACGTCGCGTCGATGCCCATCACCTCACCGGTCGAGCGCATCTCCGGGCCGAGGATGTGGTCGACCCCCTCCCCTCGACGGTGCGGAACCGCTTGAACGGCAGCACCGCCTCCTTCACGGCCACCGGCAGCGGGCCTGACCCACCGGCAGCCGGCCCGGGCAGGTCGGCCCCGTCGCCGGTGGCCGGCAGCAGCCCCTCGGCGCGCAGCTCGGCGACGGTCGCCCCGAGCATGACCCGGGCGGCGGCCTTGGCCAGCGGGACACCGGTGGCCTTGGGAGACGAACGGAGCCGTCCGGGAGGCGCGCGGGTTGGCCTCCAGGACGTAGAGGACGCCCGCCGCCAGCGCGAACTGCACGTTGAGCAGCCCCCGCACCCCGATGCCCTGCGCCAGCGCCCGGGTCTGGTCGCGGACCCGCTCGACCTCCTCACGGCCCAGGGTCACGGGCGGCAGCA
>CAWHJC010000026.1:0-151007 GCA_963829565.1 uncultured Actinomycetota bacterium | reverse complement strand
AGCCACGACCTCCTCACCCAGTCGCTGAGTGACAGCGCCGAACAGTACGGCACCATCGGCGTGGCCTTCACCTACATCGCATTCCTCTACGCCCTGTCGCTCGGGTTCCTTGCCACCGCCTTTCTCGGCCAGGTCATCGCCACCGACGACGGACGGCTGGGCAGATGGATCCGCCGAGCGCCGGATGTGGCGTAGACGCAGCCTCCACTAGCCGGCCTTTGGACAGCCGCCCTCCCCGGGGGTAGGTCGAGTCCCCAAGGTCCTCGGTATGGCAGATGCGCGAACTCCCAGATCGGGCGGCGACCCCGACGCGTGTTCGCCGGCTACCCCATCCCTTGGGCGTCGGCGGCGCTGGCGCGATCGAGGTCGACTGAATCGCGCCAGCCGTCGGCGACGATGGCATCGAGACGGCGGAGCTCGTCGGCGACCGCTGGGCGGTGCTCGAGTCTCACCGTCACGAGAGCTCCTCGAGCAGTGCTCGGAGTCGGCGCATGATCGGGATGGAAGTGCCGCCGAAACCGCGGATCTCAGTGATGCCGAGCGTCACGTAGTCCTCCCAGCGGCGGGTCACCATGACGACCGCGGCCGGCATGTCGGCGCTCGTCGGCTTCGTACGCTTGTCGAGATCGGTCCGTCCGATGAGTCCCAGAACCTCTCCGATGTGGTCAATGACCTGCACGGCGGTCGTGGGATCGTTGACCGCGGGTGAGAGCGCCCTGTTTGCGATGTCGACCATGATTCGTAGCGCGAAGGCGGGATCCTGGTCGATCGTGCGCTCGTCGCCGAGTGCGATCATTCCTTCGAGCTCCTCTGCAGCTTGATCGCCGCCATCGCTTTCGTAGACACGGACCAACTCTCCACCGCTGTGCACGAAGTCACCCACGCGGTGTGGCAGGACGAGTTGGGCGTCGTGCGCACGGGCCCAGTCGACAAGGCCATCGAGATCGACAGCCTGGATTGCGCCGCCCGTGCTGGATCGCACGACGAGAGCCGGAGCCGATTCTGTCGTTGTGGTGTAGTCCCATCGGATGCTCGGCCGATCGGCGAGGCGCACCGTCTCTGCGAATGCTGAGCGAGCCATGCTCGCGACGTCCGCAGCCACCGCGGCCGGTCGCAGCCGGCGGATGATCCGATCGAAGAATGCGATGAAGGCCAACAGGCACAGGGCGATCAACAGCCCAGCCACCGTCACGCCGAGATCGGGGACGGAGTCGTCCTCGATCCGCCAGAGAATCGAGAACGAGAACGTGAGGGTGCCAGCGAGTAGAGCAAGCGTGCCCTTCAACAGGCGGTCGCGGAACCAGAGCCGCAGGATGCGGGCCGAGAAGGTCCCAGTCGCCATCTGCACGACCAGAACGGTCACGGTGACGACGAACCCCGTCAGCGCCGCCGTCGCACCGATGATCGAGGACAAGACCGTGCTCGCAGTTGACGGCGAGTATCGCCACAGAGACGGAGCCTCGATCTGCTCGTCGGCGAGCGAAACGACGACGCCGAGAACCCCGCCGAGCACTGCTCCCATGGCCGGGATGCCCCACAGACTTTCCAGCAGGTTCTCGTGCCGACGGAACCGCCCGCCCCACGTCATCCTTCTCGCCTCGCTTGGTCATTCTTTCGCGCCCGTCCGTCTTGATCCAAGACGGACAGCTCAGCGGCGGCATCCCCCAGGTTGTGTGAAACTTGACGACACGGTCGCCGCGTCCGCGTGCTCGGACCGGTGCCGAGGTGCCTTCTCTTTGTTGCCAGCACGCGCGTATGCGGATCGGCGGATGGCGGAACGCCCTCGATGGCCCTCGGGTGCTCATGTGCGCCGCCTGTTCATGCACATTGCGTGAGGACAACAGCCGCAAGGTTTCCTACGTTCGGTGGTGTGGACAGCCAACAAGGAGAACCGACATGACCCAGGCACACTTCGGGGACAGCCCCTACCCGGACAGCGTCGAGACCCGCCTCGGCACGCTCCGCTATGAGTTGGGCTTCCCCACGCCCGAGACGACGCAGAAGCTGTTCGACGAGATGGACTTTCAGCGCGCCGTGCAGGCCTACCTGTGGGGTTATCCGGCCGTCTCGTTCGAGTCCATCCGGGTCGTGGCCCAGCGCGATCTCGGCATCGACTACAACGATCTGGGCATCGCCGACAACTTCGTCGACCCCGATTCCGTCTGGCTCACCGCGAACGACACGACGATCTACGCCTTCGTCAACATCGACCTGGCCCAGGGGCCGGTCGTGATCGAGATCCCGCGCTGGTGCCCTCGTGGGCCTCCTTGACGACTTCTGGCAGCGCTCCCTTTCCGATGTCGGCCTGCCCGGTCCCGACGCCGGCCACGGCGGCACGTTCCTGCTGCTGCCGCCCGGACTACGACGGCGAGGTCCCCGAGTCCGGCTATTACCTGCTGCGGGCGACGATGAACAACCACAACCTCCTGGTCCGCGGCATCATCGTGAACAATGACGTGCCCGACGCCGTCGCACGCATTCGAAGATCAGGGTCTATCCGTGGACCGAGCGCGAGAACCCGGCGCCGAACGAAGTTCGTCTCGATCTCGGGCATGCTGATCGACACGACTCCCCCCGGCGGCATGGAGTTCTGGGCGCGCCTTGCCACCGTCATCGACAACAACCCGGTCCAGGACCACGACCGCTTCTTCATGGCGATGCTCAAGCCGCTGGGTATCGAGAAGGGCCAAGCCGTTCCAGCCCGACTCCCGGCAGACCGCCATCCTCGAGGAAGCCGCCGTGCTCGGCGATGCGATGGCCCGCAACGTGATGTACGAGGTCACCCAGCGCACCAACCCTGCCAAGCCGTTCCCCGGCACGCAGTGGGACTGGGTGATCCTGGTGAAGCCCAGCCAGGAAGCCGAGCACTACAGCCAGCTCGACGAGCGCCTGCAATACACCTACGGCGCCATCTACCTGTCTCCCAGCATCGGCGTGATGAAGCCCGGTCCCGGTGCGAACTACCTGCAGACCTTCAAGGACAAGGACGGCGCCCACTTCGACGGCGGCAAGACCTACCGCCTGCACATCCCAGCGAACCCGCCAGCTTCGGCCTTCTGGTCGCTGTCGCTCTACGACACCGCGACCGTTCGATGGTCCAGAACACCGCGAACGACGCTGCCCGCTCCGGCTACGACGACCTCAAGACAAACGCCGACGGCTCGCTGGACCTGTACTTCGGGCCCGAGTCGACGGCCGGTCCGGAGAGCCACTGGATCGAGACGGTCCCCGGCAGGGGGTTCTACCCGATGTTCCGCCTCTACAGCCCCACTGCGCCCCTGTACGACGGCACATGGACCCTGCCGGACGTCGAGCTGGTCGAGTGACCGCAGGGAACGTCGCGCAAGGCCGCACCAGAAGGACGGGAACGTCCCGCACTCCGAGCCGTTCCGCTTCCCCAACCGAGCTCGATGTCAAGGAGTCGTCATGAGCGTTTCGCAGTCCGGGGCTTCGCCCCTCGATCTGGCGTCCTACTCGACGCCTGACAAGGTCGAAAGTCGGCTGGGGACTCTGGAGTTCCATGATGGTGCGCCGTCGGAGGCGACGGCTGCGACGTTGTACGACCATCTCGACTTCATGCACGGGGTGCAGGCGTTCCTGGGCGCACTGCGGGGCGCCTCGCTGGCATCGGTTCGCCGTGGTCACCTGTCGGTGGGGGTGGAGGACAACTCGTTCCTGTTGTTCTCGGAGCTGATGGACTCGACGTCGCTGTTCCTGACCGCCAACTGCGACACGGTCTACTTCTGGGGGTTCGTGGACCTGTCGGACGGGCCGATGGTGATCGAGGTCCCCGCGCTCGCTGCCCCGTCCGGCATCCTCGGCACGATCGACGACATGTGGTTCAACTGGATCACCGACGTCGGCCTGCCCGGCCCGGATCGGGCTGAGGGTGGCCGGTACCTGATGGTGGGACCAGGCCACGACGGCCCGCTGCCGGACAGCGGTTACCACGTCTTCCACGCCCGCACGACGCGGGTGACCCTGATCGGCCGCGCGTTCATGGTCGACAACGATCCGACGATTCCGGTGGCGGCAATCCGCGACGGCGTCCGGGTCTATCGCTACGTGCCGGGTGCCTTTGGCACCGCGGTCGGCAGCTTTCTGGCCGGACGGGCACCGCTGGGTGCCCCGGCCCCGGTGCCGGAGACCCGGTTCGTCGAGGCGTCCGGGATGGCGGTCAACACTCTCTTCCCGAACGACTTCGGCTTCTGGGAGGTGGTCAACGATCTGGTGCAGCAGGAACCACCGGAGGCGGCCGATCCCGAGCTGCTCGGCCTGCTCGCCTCCGTCGGCATCGTCCACGGCAAGCCCTTCGAGCCAGACGACAGGATGCGCAGGATCCTCGAAGACGCGGTCGTGGTCGGCAACGCCACCGCCCGCACCGTCACGTTCGCGGCCCGACCCGAGGAAGGCTTCGACTTCTACCCGGACTCGCAGTGGCAGAGCGCGCTGTTCGTCGGCGGCTACCAGTTCCTCGACCCACCACCCGAGATCACCGCCGACGGCCCCGTCGCGACGCCGAGCGACGGTGCCCGCAAGCTCAACTCCAGGACCAACTTCTTCTACATGGCCACCGGCATCACGCCGGCGATGTGCATGCGGCTGACCGGCATCGGCTCGCAGTACATCTACGCGATGCGCGACAGCGACGGCGAACTACCTCGACGGCGCCCGGAACTACCGCCTCACGCTCCCACCCGACATCCCCGAGAGCCGATTCTGGTCACTGCTGATGTACGACAACCAGACGCGTTCGATGCTGCAGACCGATCAGCACCTCCCCCGTCTGGGCAGCCAGTCCGGCACGGTCGAGCCAATCCCGACGGCTCGATCGACATCTACTTCGGACCCACCGCACCGGAAGGCAAGGCCAGACAACTGGCTGCAGACGGTTCCCGGCAAGGGCTGGTGGACCATCCTTCGGCTCTACAACCCGCTCCAAGCCTTCTTCGACAAGACCTGGCAACCCGGCGAAATCCAACCGCTCTGATCCTTGTCAGCGAGGGTCCTCATAAGGCTTCCGTCCCTGCCCAGCGCCGGCGCCCCCATCCAGCCGGCCGCGAACAGCACTCGCGAGATGACACGGTCCCGAGCGGGGCGTTCAGACCTCAACCCGCTCCGGACGCATGCCCGACGGTCAGTGGACGATCAACCTGTTGGCGTTGCCCCGCTTCTGATCACCTGCGAGGGTGAGAGGGCGCCAACGGACTTCGCCCCCTCACCCGCAATTTGCGCTTCCTGCACGGCGGCTTGAGCGCGTCCGTATCGCGTCCGTTCCGGGCGCCACCCGATAACACGGATGAAGTGAGGTGCTTCCGAGCAACGCCCGCGCAGCGATGGATTTACGCGGCCTTCCTGACCAACGCCGGCAGGCATCTCCCCGCCTGCTGCGGACATTCTCGTGACCGATTCTCGGACATTCTCGTGACCGATTCCGGGACATTACTGACTGAGTCGAGGACATTGGTGACCGAACGAGCCAGGACATCCCTTGACCGTCTACATCAGCTGCAGCCGCTGGTGGAGCCGCACCCCTCGCAGACGTAGCAGGAGCCGGCCGGGCGCATCTTGATCCCGCAGGTCATGCACAGCGGGGCGTCGGACACCTGGCCGGTGATGACCTCGAGCAGCTCGGCCGACGAGTGGGCGCCTGCCGGGCGCCTCCTTGACCGCCGCCGGCGTTTCCGCGGAAACGTCCTTCGGCTCCGGTCCTCGGAGCCTCCGTCACCGGCGCCGACTGCGCCAGCGTCTCGAGCTCCTCCTCGACCTCCTCGTCGGACTCGTCCGACTGGTAGGAGCCGGTCTCGAGCTGTCGGGCCCGCTCCTCGGCCGTGTAGATGCCGTAGGCCGCGCGGGTGTCGAAGTCGAGGTGGTCCAGCGCCAGCCGGCGGAAGACGTAGTCCATGATCGACTGCGCCATCCGGACGTCCGGGTCGTCGGTCAGGCCGGCCGGGTCGAAGCGCATGTTGACGAACTTCGACACGTACGTCTCGAGCGGCACGCCGTACTGCAGCCCGATCGAGATCGCGATCGAGAACGCGTCCATGACGCCGGCCAGCGTCGAGCCCTGCTTGGACATCTTCAGGAAGATCTCGCCGAGACCGTCGTCGGGGTAGGACGACGCCGTCATGTAGCCCTCGGCGCCGCCGACCGCGAACGACGTCATCTGCGCCGGGCGCTTCTTCGGCAGCCGCTTGCGGATCGGGCGGTACTCGATGACCTTCTCGACCTCGTCCTCGGCCGACGCCGACTTGGCCTTCGCGTCCGAGAGCGGCTGGCCGACCTTGCAGTTGTCGCGGTAGACCGCCAGCGCCTTGAGGCCGAGCTTCCAGCCCTGGAAGTGGACGTCCTCGATCTCCTCGACCGTCGCCGTCTCCGGCAGGTTGACGGTCTTGGAGATCGCGCCGGAGAGGAACGGCTGGACCGCCGCCATCATCCGCACGTGGCCCATCGGCGCGATCGAGCGCTCGCCCATCGCGCAGTCGAACACCTCGTAGTGCTCCTGGCGCAGGCCGGGCGCGTCGATCACGTGGCCCTTCTCGGCGATGAACTCGACGATCGCCTCGATGGTCTCCTCGGAGTAGCCCATCCGGCGCAGCGCCCGCGGGATCGTCTGGTTGACGATCTGCATCGAGCCGCCGCCGACCAGCTTCTTGAACTTCACCAGCGAGAAGTCCGGCTCCATGCCGGTGGTGTCGCAGTCCATCATGAAGCCGATGGTCCCGGTCGGCGCGAGCACCGACGCCTGCGCGTTGCGCTAGCCGTTCTTCTCGCCGATCTTGATGGTCGCGTCCCAGGCCTTGTTGGCCTCGCGCTGCACGTCCTTGTCCAGCGTCGTCGAAGGTGCGGATCGCGTCGTTGGCGGCGGCGTGCTTGCGCATGACCCGCTTGTGGGCGTCGGCGTTGCGGGCGTAGCCCTCGTAGGGGCCGACGACGCCGGCCAGCTCGGCCGAGCGCTTGTACGACGTACCGGTCATCAGGGACGTGATCGACGCGGCCAGCGCGCGGCCGCCCTCGCAGTCGTAGCCGTGGCCGGTCGCCATCAGCAGCGCGCCGAGGTTGGCGTAGCCGATGCCGAGCTGGCGGTACTTGCGGGTGGTGTCGCCGATCGCCTCGGTCGGGAAGTCGGCGAAGCAGATCGAGATGTCCATCGCGGTGATGACGAGCTCGACGACCTTGGCGAACGTCTTGGCGTCGAACGTGTCGTCGTCGCGACAGGAACTTCAGCAGGTTCAGCGACGCCAGGTTGCAGGACGAGTTGTCGAGCGACATGTACTCCGAGCACGGGTTGGACGCGGTGATGCGGCCGGTCTCGGGGTTGGTGTGCCAGTCGTTGATCGTGTCGTCGTACTGGATGCCGGGGTCGGCGCACTCCCACGCGGCGTGCGCGATCTTGCGCCAGAGCGTCGCGGGCGTCGACGGTGTCGATGACCTCGCCGGTCGCCCGGGCGGTCAGGCCGAACTCGGTGCCCTCCTCGACCGCGCGCATGAACTCGTCGGTGACGCGCACCGAGTTGTTGGCGTTCTGGTACTGCACGGAGGTGATGTCCTTGCCGCCGAGGTCCATGTCGAACCCGGCGTCGCGCAGCGCGCGGATCTTGTTCTCCTCGCGCGCCTTGGTCTCGACGAACTCCTCGATGTCGGGGTGGTCGACGTCGAGCACGACCATCTTCGCCGCGCGCCGGGTGGCGCCGCCGGACTTGATGGTGCCCGGCGGACGCGTCGGCGCCGCGCATGAACGAGACCGGGCCGGACGCGGTGCCGCCGGAGGACAGCAGCTCCTTCGACGACCGGATGCGCGAGAGGTTGAGGCCGGCACCGGAGCCGCCCTTGAAGATCAGGCCCTCCTCGCGGTACCAGTTCAGGATCGAGTCCATCGTGTCGTCGACCGCGAGGATGAAGCAGGCCGAGACCTGCTGGGGGGAGGACGTGCCGACGTTGAACCAGACCGGGGAGTTGAACGAGAACACCTGGTGCAGCAGCGCCCAGGTCAGCTCGTGCTCGAACACCTCGGCGTCGGCGTCGCTCGCGAAGTAGCCGTGCTCGCGGCCGGCGCGACCGTAGGTGAGGACCACCCGGTCGATGAGCTGGCGCAGGTCGGTCTCGCGGGCGTCGGTGCCGACGGCGCCGCGGAAGTACTTGGTCGTCACGATCGTCGAGGCGTTGACCGACCAGAAGTCGGGGAACTCGACCCCGCGCTGCTCGAAGATCGTCTCGCCGGTCTTCCAGTTCTGCTGGACGACGTCGCGCCGCTCCCAGGTCACCTCGTCGTAGGGGTGCACCCCCGCCGTGGTGTAGATGCGCTCGATCGTCAGACCCTTGCGCGCGGCCCCCCTGGCGGACCACCTGGGGCTTGTCGTGCGACGTCTCCGTCATGCCTTCTCCTCCCGAAACTGCTACTTATTGAACACGTCAGCACCGACAGGTCATCCGCCTCGGCGGCAGCCCGACCGGCGTACTTCTAGGGGCTCTTCTCGTCTTTCTCGTACGTTGCCGCGAGCTCGTGCTCCGCACGGAGCAGGGCGATCTCGGACTCGAAGGCCTCGAGGTCGTCGAACGCCCGGTAGACGCTGGCGAAGCGCAGGTAGGCCACCTCGTCCAGCTCGCGCAGCGGCGCCAGCACGGCCATGCCCACCTCGTGGGCCTCGATCTCGGCGACCCCGCTGGCCCGGACCGACTCCTCGACCCGCTGCGCCAGCAGGGCCAGGTCGTCCTCGGTCACCGGGCGCCCCTGGCAGGCCTTGCGGACACCCGTCAGGACCTTCTCGCGGCTGAACGGCTCGCTCGCGCCGGAGCGCTTGGTCACGCTCAGGCTCGCGGTCTCCACCGTGGTGAAGCGCCGACCGCACTCGGGACACTGCCGGCGCCGGCGGATCGAGGTGCCGTCGTCGGAGGCGCGGCTGTCGACCACGCGGCTGTCGCTGTGGCGGCAGAACGGGCAGTGCATCCGGGGCTCCTCTCGGCCGCTGCTCCCCGGTCCGTCCCGCCTGGCCTGTGGACGAGGAGGGCCTCGTGTGTGGACCAGCTGGGGAGAACCTGGGGACGATGCTGTGGACGAAACTACAACGGTGTCATTCACAAGATGTAGGGGTGACTCTGGCACCGGACCACCAGATGTGCAAGCAATGACGGCACATCTGTTCGGATGATTTTTCGCCGGCGCCGAACAGTCGCGGGCCCCCGCGCCGTTTCGGGGCGCGGGCAGCTGCTCCGTTCGGGTGACCGCCCAGCGGCGACCACCGGATTTTGCCTCCCTTTTCTCCAGGCACCCCACCGGGCGCCGATACGGCCTGGGACCACGCGAGCCATTCGCCGACCGACACCCCGAGTCCACCCGGAGCTCCACGCCGTGCCCGAGAGCCATCCCCGGTCGGGCAGCCGCACCACCACTGCGCTGCTGTCGACCGCCACCGTCATCGCCCTGCTCACCAGCCTCATCGGTCTGGCCAGCCCGGCCTCCGCGGCGGTCGTCCAGGCAGCCCGCCCGGCGTACGCCCGGGCGATCGAGCCGCTCGCCAGCTACCAGGCGCAGACCACCTGCTCGCCCACGGCCAAGCCGGGGGTCGCCGACTTCGCGGCCCGCCTGCTGCGCGCCTACCCGACCACCCGCAGCCTGGGCATCGTCCGGGCCTGCTCGGCCGGCGGCCGCTCGGAGCACAAGGAGGGGCGCGCGTTCGACTGGGGCGGCCTGAACGCCGGCAACGCGAAGGACCGGGACCGGGTCAAGCGGTTCACCACCTGGCTGTTCAAGACCGACAAGTACGGCAACCGCTACGCGATGGCCCGCCGTCTCGGCATCCAGTACCTCATCTGGAACCGCAAGATCTGGGGCTCGTACGCTGCGAGCTCCGGCTGGCGCAAGTACTCAGGATCCAGCACGCACCGTGACCACGTCCACATCTCCTTCACCTGGGCGGGCGCGCGCAAGAAGACGTCGTTCTGGACCGGCAAGGTCGGGAACGTCGGTGCCGCGCCCACCCCCACGCTGCCGACACCGGCGCCGACGCCGACCCCAGCCCCGACCCCGACCGTCGTGCCGCCGCGTCCGCGTCCGGCGCCGCCCGCGGCGCTGCCTGCTGGTCCGCCCCTGGTCGACGAGACCCTGACCGTCCCCGCCACCAGCCAGGGCGTGCTGACCAACGGCTCGCTCAGCGCCGGCCAGCCGTACGTCGTCGAGGTCTCCGGCACCTACCGGTACGGCAGCCGGGTCCTCCCAGCTGGCCGACGCCGAGTGCTCCCGGTCGGCGAGCGACTCGACGTGGCGCCGGGACCGGTCCGTCCACCAGGCCGAGCCCGGCGAGGACCACCTCGACCTGTACGTCGACGGCGTCGACCTCTACGCCGACCCCGACGTCCCGACCAGCCAGGCCTGCGACACGCGCACCCACACCTACCGGGACACGTTCACACCGACCCGTAGCGGGCGGGTGACCCTTGCCCTGTGGGACCCGACGGTGCTCGCCGACAACGCGGGCGCGCTCACGGTGCGCGTCATCGCCTCGACGCCGACGAGCCCGGATGGACTGGCAGCTGCCGGCGACCGCGGCGGCGGGCGTCACCAGCCCCGGCGCGCTCGCGGCCGGGGCGACCTACCTGGTCACGGTCACCGGCACGGTCGACGCCGGCGGCGGGGTGACGTCCGACGCCGAGTGCTCGGTCGCCACCACCGACCCGGTCTGGCGCCGCGACCGCTCGGTCGTCAGCACCAGCCCCACGGCGGACCACCTCGACGTGCTGCTCGACCGCCAGGACAGGACGTTCGAGCCGGTGACCGACCCCGACGGCGACGGCTGCGACGCGACCGGCCACAGCTACCGGTTGGCCATCACCCCGAGCGACACGCGGCCGATCAACCTCCGGGTCGACGACCCGGCCTGGACCGACGACAGCGGCTCGCTAGCGGTCCGCGTCGAGCGGGTCGACCCGGTGGTCGGTCCGGAGTCCCTGACGGTGGACTCGTCGCAGCCGGACGCGCGTGACCACCCGGAACTACCTGGCCGGGCAGACCCTGCGGATCACGGCGACGGGCACCTACACGACGGCGCCGGGCATCACCGCCGACGCCGAGTGCTCGGCGACGACGGCGGACCCGGTCTGGCGTTCGTCGCGCACCGAGCTCTACGCGGAGGGCCGCTACCTGGGCGACGTCACGCTCGACGGCAGCCCCGGCGACTGGGTGACCGCGTCCGGGGCCCGCTGCGACACGACCACCCATGCCTACTCCTGGACGGTCACGCCGGACGAGACCGGCCCGCTGTCCCTCGGCGTGGCGGACACCGACCGGACCAACAACGCAGGCACCCTGGCGATCACCATCTCCCCCGCGGCAGGCTGACGATGACTCCCCTCACCACCCGGACCGGGCTGCGGCTGGTCGCCCTCGCCGCTCGGCGCCGGGCTGCTCGTCGGCGGCTGCGCCGCGGCCACCGCGGACCAGGGACCGGGCTCGGACCCGGTCGCGTCGGCGGACTTCGGGCCGGACGGCCCCGGGCCCTCGGACACCCCCGACCCGGCGCTGTCCGGCCAGCCGGTGCCGACGCTGCCGCCGGGCGATCCCGGCACCGGCTCCGGCGACGAGGCCGAGGACGGTCGCGGCGACGAGGACGGCGACCACGGGGACGACGATCACGGCACCGTGACCGACGTACCTCCTGCCGCTCTGCTGGACGCCGGCACGGTCGGCGCCCTCGCGGGCGGTACGTGGGCAGCGGACGCGAAGGGCGCCGAGGCCTGCCTGACCGGGGCACCCGACGGTGCAGCCGCCAGCCGGTCCGCGGTTCTCGTGTCCGACGACGGCCGGCTGGTGCAGTCCGTGTCGACCTGGCCTGGGCCACGCGCTGCGGGCAAGGCCGAGGCGGCCGTTGCTGCCCTGGCCGCCGAGCTGGTGGCGTGCGGCTTCACGGAGGCCGGCGACCCGCGCCTCGGGGACGCCTCGACCGCGCTGGAGCGGGCAAGCGGCACGGACGGGGCCGCAGCGAGCGCGCCGTCGTGATCGCTGCCGAGGGCGTGACCATGGTGCTGACCGGCGCTGGCAGCGCCGCAGCCGAGGGCGTCTGGGAGTCGCTGTCCGACGTGGCCATGGGCACGCTCTGCGCCGCCGGGGCCCACGGCTGCCACTGACCGGCGACCGCCCGAGCTCCCGGGCACCGGCTTCCTTTCGTCCAGGATCGACCAGAACGCGCCGCTCGGCACCGGTTCGGGTCTAGCGTCAGGGCACCAACCCGGCTCGACCCCCGGAGCCCCGCCGCGATGACCGACAGCCAGCAGACGATGTCTCCGGACGTCTCGACCGCCCTCGCCGGGCTTCGGCACACCTCCCCCCAGGAGGTCGTCGCGGCGATCGCGGACGCCGCGGGGCCGCTGGCTCGGGAGATCGTCCTCTACCTGGTCGACTTCGAGCAGGAGATCCTGCAGCCGCTGGTCGACGGGTCGGCGCCGGAGGTGCCGCTCGAGGAGTCGGTGTCGGCCACGCTGGCCGGCCGGGCGTTCCAGTCCGGTGAGGTGGTCGTCGCGGACCGGCCGGGAGGGCTCCGGGTGTGGGTGCCCGTGTTCGAGCACTCGGTGCGGACCGGGGTCCTGGCTCTCACCGTGGACGACGGCGCGCCGGACGTCCTCGACCACTGCAGCAGCCTCGGCGTGCTGGCCGGGCTGCTCGTCGCCTCCGCCGCGAGGTACACCGACCTGGTGCACGTCCGCCGGCGCGGCCGGAGCATGTCGCTCGCGGCGAGCATGCAGTGGGACCTGTTGCCGCCGTTGACGATGCGGGCCGACCGGGTCGTCGTGGCCGGCATGCTCGAGCCGGCCTATGAGGTCGCCGGCGACGCCTTCGACCACAGCATCAACGGCGAGCGGGTCGACCTCGCGGTCTTCGACGGGATGGGCCACGGGATCGCCTCGACCCTGCTGACGACGCTGGCGCTGGGCACCTACCGGCACCAGCGCAGGGAACGCCGCGACCTGGTGTCGACGCACGCCACCATCGACAGCGCCATCGAGATGCAGTTCGGCCCGGACGCGTTCGTCACCGGGGTCCTGGTCCGGCTGGACACCCGCACCGGCCTGCTGGAGCTGACCAACGCCGGCCACCCCGCCCCGCTGCTGCTGCGCGACCGTCAGGTCGTGGGGGAGCTGATGGCCGACATCTGCGCGCCGTTCGGCGTGGGCAGCCGGTGCGAGCGGGTACCGAGGTGACCCTGCAGCCCGGGGACACCGTGGTGCTCTACACCGACGGCGTGGTCGAGGCGCGGGGCCCGGACGGCCAGGAGTTCGGCGTGGACCGGCTGCGCGACCTGCTCGAGCGCGAGGCGGCGTCGGAGCGGGCGCCGGAGGAGGTGCTGCGCCGGCTGGTGCGCGCGGTGCTCGACCACCAGGCTGGTCTGCTGCGCGACGACGCGACGCTCGTCCTGCTGCAGTGGGCGGGGCCGCCGGACGAGGTGATCCCGACCCAGCCCGGGCGCCACCGCCCATCGCCCCCCTGACCTCGTCGGTCAGGGCAGCAGCAGGACGCTGCCGGCCGCCAGGGCGGAGGACTCCAGCCGGTTGAGCTCGACGATGTCCGCCACCGTCTCCCTCGGGTCCACGCCCGGCGCCTCACGCTCGGCGATCGCCCACAGGGTCTCGCCCGGGCGGACGGTGACCCGCTCGGCGGTCGCCGCGGCACCCGGCTCGGTGCCGGCCGTCGCCAGCCCACCGGTGGACAGCACCCCGACGGCCAGCAGGGCGACCAGCGCCACCACCGTCAGGACCAGACGGCCCCGGCGGGTCAGCCGCAGCGGCTCCGGGCGGGCGACGCGCAGCCGCGGGGCCGACAGTCCGGCGCTGACGGTCATGGTGCTCATCGCTGCTCCTTCGTCCGGTACGGCCGGCGGGGCCGGATCCTCAGGTCGTCCGAACGTCTGTTCGATCGAACACCTGTACGAGTTGTACCCCATCCGGCCGACAAAATCCACAACACGTTCGAACAGGTGTTTGATTTTTCGGCTCCGACCTCGCTACCGTCAGGCCCCAGCAGGACCAGCACCCTCACCTCCACCGTCTGCGACGAGTGGCCGAGGGGGTGGCACAATCCCCCGAGCAGGAGGCAGCCATGGCGCGACCGGACTCCCCCAGTGGCTCCAGCGGTGCTCGAGGCAGCTCGGGCAGCGTCGCCGAGATCCCCGACGGCCCGCCGGACGAGGCCGGGCTGACCCCGCGGCAGCGGCGGGTGCTCGAGGTGATCCGCGACTCCGTCGAGCGCCGCGGCTACCCGCCGAGCATGCGGGAGATCGGCGAGGCGGTCGGCCTGACCAGCTCGTCCAGCGTGTCCCACCAGCTCGCCACGCTGGAGAAGAAGGGCTACCTGCGCCGGGACCCCAACCGGCCGCGCGCCATCGAGGTGCGCAGCCCGGACGGGTCGACCGGTGAGAGCCGGGCGAGCCGCTCCCCCGCGTACGACGGGGCGGGTGGCAGCGTCCACGACCTCGAGACGGGCAGCGGCGACGCCCGGCCGGAGGCGGCCTACATCCCGCTCGTCGGGCGGATCGCCGCCGGCGGGCCGATCCTGGCCGAGGAGGCGGTGGAGGACGTCTTCCCGCTGCCCCGGCAGGTCGTCGGCGAGGGCACCCTCTTCATGCTGCAGGTCCAGGGCGACTCGATGGTCGACGCCGCCATCTGCGACGGCGACTGGGTCGTGGTCCGTCAGCAGCAGGTCGCCGACAACGGTGACGTCGTGGCCGCGATGATCGACGGCGAGGCGACCGTCAAGACCTTCAAGCGACGGGACGGGCACGTGTGGCTGATGCCGCACAACCCGGCCTACGAGCCGATCCCCGGCGACGATGCGACGGTGCTGGGCCGGGTCACCGCGGTACTGCGCCGGGTCTGAGCGGCCGGCGGGCAGGTTCCGGGGCGAGACGACCCCGCCCCAAGACTCGGCAAAGTTCGTCAAGCGGGTTCCCACCTGCACCGATGCAGGATCGTGGCTACCCGACACCTCGGGTGGTCCGGTGTTCTTCCCCAGCAGAGCCGTGACCGGTCCCGATCGGTCCTGGCCGACCTGCGGCACGAGGACATCGCGGCCGCCCTGGACGACGGGCTGGGCGTCTTCGACGCTCGGGGGACCGGTCTGGAGAGCAACGCGGCCCTGTGCTGCCTGCTCGGCGCACCGGAAGGCGACGTGCCCTCGCTCACCGACCCGGGGCTACGGCTGCTCGACGAGGCCGGTCGACCCGTGGCCCTGCCCGACAGCCCGTTCGGTCTGGCGCTGGCCACCGGCCTGCCCGTCGCGGGCGTGATCATCGGCATCGACGTCGACGGGGCGGACACCCGCTGGGTGCGGATGGCCGCGCTGCCCCATGAGGGCGCCGACGGCGCGCCCCTGGTGGTGCTGACCTGCACCGACGTCACCTCCGAGCGGGACGCCGTGCTGGCCCTGGCGACGGCCGAGCGGCGGCTGCGCCTGACGACCGAGCATGCACCGATCGGCATGGCCGTGGTCTCCACCGACGGCGTCCTGCTCGACGTCAACGAGGCGCTCTGCCGGCTGCTCGGCTACAGCCACCAGGAGCTCACCGGTCGGACCTTCCACGAGATCACCCACCCGGACCACCTGGCAGCCGACGTCGCGCAGGTGGCGGCCCTGCTGGCCGGGCATGCCGACACCTACCGGCTCGAGAAGGTCTACCTGACCCGGGACGGCCGCGAGGTGTGGGCCCAGCTCTCGGTCGCACTGGCCCGCGACGACAAGGGCGAGCCGCAGTACTTCATCAGCATGGTCGAGGACATCTCGGCGCAGCGCGCGGCCACGACCGCCCTCGACTACCGGGCCAGCCACGACCAGCTGACCGGCCTGCCCAACCGCACGCTGCTGCTGGAGCGGACCGAGGCCGCGCTGACCCGCGCCGAGTGGAACCGCGGCCAGGTCGCCCTGCTGTTCTGCGACCTGGACGAGTTCAAGCTCATCAACGACAGCCGGGGCCACGCCGCCGGAGACGCTGTGCTGGTCGAGACGGCGCTGCGCCTCGAGCAGTGCATCCGTGACTCGGACACGGCCGCCCGACTCGGTGGCGACGAGTTCGTCGTGCTGTGCGAGGGGCTCTCCGGCCGCACCGAGACCGAGACCGTGGCTCAGCGGCTGATCGACGCCCTCACCGAGCCGATGACCCGGGCCGGGGGCATCACGATGACGGTGAGCATCGGCGTCGCGTTCGCCGAGCCGGGCATCACCGCGGCCGAGCTGCTGCGCAACGCCGATGCCGCGATGTACCTCGCCAAGGCGGGCGGCCGCGACCGCTTCGCCCTCTTCACGCCGCACCTCGTGGAGCAGGCGACCGAGCGGCTGGACCTCGAGCACCAGCTGCGGGAGGCGATGCGGACCGAGGCCCTTTTCCTCGACTACCAGCCGGTCCGGCGGCTCGCCGACGGTGAGATCCTGTCGTACGAGAGCCTCGTACGCTGGCAGCACCCGACACGCGGACTCCTCGCGCCCGGCCAGTTCCTGCCCGTCGCCGAGGCCAGCGACCTGATCCTCGAGCTGGACCGCTACGTGCTCCCGCGGGCCTGTGCCGCCGCCGTCGCGTGGGGCGACTCGCCCGACTCCCCCAGCGTCAGCGTCAACGTCTCGGCCCGCCACGTCGGCCGCGGCCGGCTGCCCGGGATGGTCACTCGCGCGCTCAGGGACAGCGGGCTCGCCCCGGGGCGACTGGTGCTCGAGCTGACCGAGACCGCCCTGCTGGGCATGACACCGACCGCGCAGGCCGAGCTGGACACCCTGGTCAACCTCGGGGTTCGGCTGGCCATCGACGACTTCGGGGCGGGCTACTCCTCGCTCAAGCACCTGGTGGACGTGCCGGCCAGCTTCGTGAAGATCGACCGGTCGTTCGTCGCGGCGATGGCCGACTCGGAGGCGAGCATCGCCGTGGTGTCGGCGGTCATCTCGCTGTGCCGTGCGCTCGGTGTGTCGGTCGTCGCCGAGGGGATCGAGGACATCGAGCAACGCGTGCTGCTCTCGTCCCTGGGCTGCGCCTACGGGCAGGGCTTCCTGCTCGGCCGGCCCGGTCGCATCGACCTGACGACGCTCACCCGCGCCTGACCCTCAGGTCTCGCGCACGACGTCCTCGGGCGACTTGTCCGGGCCGCAGCCCGCGCCACGTCGGGTGCCGCATCCGGCCGTCCCTGGTCCACTCCGAGAACGCCACCTCGCCCACCAGCGTCGGCGTCACCCAGCGCGCCGCCTTGGCATGGGCCCGCGGCACCTCGTCCGCGAAGGGCGGCGTGGCGCGCTCGATCCGGGCGAGCTCCTCGCCCAGGTGCGCCAGCGCCTTCACGCTGAAGCCGGTGCCGACGTGGCCGGCGTAGACCAGCCGACCGTCGTCGTCGTGGACCCCGAGCAGCAGTGACCCGATGCCGCCCTCGCGGCGCCCCTCCCCCGGCGACCACCCGCCGACGACGACCTCCTGCATCCGGATGTGCTTGGCCTTCAACCAGTCCCGTGAGCGTCGTCCGGGGACGTATGTCGAGTCACGCCGCTTGGCGATCACCCCCTCGAGGCCCTGGTCCGCGGACACCCGCATCGCCGACGCGCCGTCCCCCTCGAAGGCCGGCGGGGTGGCCCAGCGGGGGCCGTCGATCCCGAGGTTCTCCAGGACAGAACGCCTCTCGTCGTACGTCATCGAGAGCTGTGACTCCCCGTCGAGGTGGAGGATGTCGAAGGCGAGGAAGCTGACCGGGACCTTCTCGCGCAGGGCGGCGGACGGGTGCTGCACGTGCATCCGGGCCTGCAGCTCGCCGAAGCTCGGGCGCCCGGTGGCGTCGAACGCGACGACCTCCCCGTCAAGGACAGCCGAGCGGCCGTCGAGCGCCGCCGCGAGGCCCTGGAGCTCGGGATAGGTGGCGCCCGACCTCGCGGTCGTTGCGGGTCATCATCCGGACGTCCCCGCCGTTGCCGCTCGAGGTAGACCACGGCCCGGACGCCGTCCCACTTCATCTCGAAGGCCCACTGGTCCTCGGCCGCGGCCGGCGGCAGCTCGCCGGCCGTCGCCAGCATCGGCCGGACGAGGTCTGGAAGCACGGGACGATCCTGGCAGCCCGGACGCCGGAGCGGCGGGCGACATACGTCGCCCGCCGCTGCGGCCTCTCAGGTCGTCCGGCTCAGGACTCGGCGCCGCCCTGCTCGAGCTGGTTGATGCCCCGGCCACCGAGCAGCAGGTCGACGTCCGGCCCGCCGATCAGCGTGTCGTCGCCGTTCCCGCCGGTCAGCCGGTCCGCACCGAACCCGCCGAGGAGGACGTCGTCACCGTTGTCCCCCGAGAGGTCGTCCTCACCGGCACCGCCGCAGATGACGTCCGCCGAGTTGCCGCCCTGGATGGTGTCGGCACCTCCGAGACCCATGATCACGTCGACCTCGTCGGTCCCGGACAGGGTGTCCGGACCACTGGTCCCCTTGATGGTCGGGAGCAGTCCGTTGCACCGCTCCTCGAGATCGATGCCGAGGATCAGTGGGTCGTGGTCGCTGGACCGGAACGGGTTCTCGCGCGTACAGGGCAGGGTCGCCGTCGTACTGGTAGGCGAACGACTCCACCGAGTTGATGTTCCAGTGCGCGACGTCGGTCACCTTGGGCGTCATGGCCTCCGACGACACCGCGTGGTCGAGCGAGCCCGACAAGGAGTCGAAGACGAAGCTGTAACGGTCCGCGTCGAACATCGACCCCAGGTCGTCGAAGCCGGCGTCGTAGAGGACGTGCATGGGGTCCTCCTGCGTGTACGCGTTGAGGTCGCCCATGATGAGCACGTCGTCGTCGCCGGTCGTGTCCTGGAGCTCCGCGGCGAACTCCGCCAGCGATGCCGCCTGCCGGGTGCGGTCACCGTTGAAGGCGCCCTGCCCGTCGCCCCTGTCCGCGTTGTCGTTGCCCGACTGTGGTGGAGTCGATGTTGCTCTTGGACTTGAAGTGGTTGCCGATCACGGTGAACCTGTCGCCGTCCTTGGCGAACGTCTGCGCGATCGGCTCGCGGGCGTTGAACCAGACAGTCTCGTCGACCAGCCCGACGGGGTCGCCGACCGGCTGGACCACGTCGTTCTGGTAGATGATCGCGTTGCGGATGACGTCGCGGCCCACCGCTTCGTCGAGCAGCTCGTCCGGGAAGGGCGAGTAGGACCACTTGTCGAACCCTGCCGCGTCGTTGAGCCGGCTCACCAGGTCGGCGACCGCCTGGTCGGGGCTGCCATCCCCGAAGTCGGTGCTCGCCGTGTCCTCGATCTCCATCAGGGTCGTGACGTCGGCGTCCAGGGTCTCGATGGCCGTCACGATCTTGGCGGCCTGCTTCTCGAAGTCCTCCGCGGTCTCCGCCCCGCGACCGCCATCGTCGGCCAGCGTGAGGAAGTAGTTCAGCACGTTGAACGCACCGACCGTGACGTCACCGCCGACGGGGTCCGGCGACGCCGGCCGGGTGTTCTGGGACGCGAATGTGCCCTGCGGGGTCCCGTCCGATGGCTGCAGGCGCCAGTTGCCGAACCCGAACCCCAGGACGGTCGGGGCGGTGAACGTCAGCTCGTCACCGACGCGAACCGGCGTGGTCGGGCTGAGGTACGGCCGGTTCGTCGCGCTCATCGACGCGTTGCTGCCGTCGTCGAGGATCAGCCGGCGCGTTGTGTTGCCGCTAGCGACCGCCGCCGCCTCCGGCGAGCCGTGCCCGCGCGATAGCTCGGTGGGCTGCACGAGTACGCCGCCCTCGGAGAGCGTCAGCTCGCCGAACCGGGTCAGGTTGAAGACCTCGCTGACCGTCAGTTCGTCGACCACCGACACGAGCATCCCTTCCAGCCGCTCGCGGGGCGTACTGCCCGCGGGCAGGTCGAGCTGCGCCGCCGTCGGCAGATCCGCTGCGATCCGGGCGCGCACACCGTGGCGACCTCGGCGTCCGATCCGTGTCTCGCCGAAGTTCTCGCCCGGCGGTGCCGCCGACCGCGACCGTGTCACCGAGCCCGACCGCACACCGAGCTCGCGACGAACATGCCGTCCGACGTCGCCGGCTCGCCGTCACCGCCGTCCTGCAGGTAGAAGCCGCCGATCTCGGGCACGTCACCCACGACGTACCACGCACGTCCACATCCTGACCGTCAAGCGGAGTGCTGAAGCCGTCGCCCTGCACGCACCGATGGCCTGGGTCGCCGTGTTGCCACACTGAACCGGCGCTCCAGCGGCGGGTTGACCGCTCCCTTCGTGTTCACGCCCTCCCCTTGCCACTCGTAGTTGCCAGTGACCGGGTTCAGCCGCTTGGACAGCGTTGCCGTTGGCATCCGTCGCGTGGATTCGGAGACGCCGATGTTCGTGCTGGTGACCCCAGCTGCTGGCCACCCACACCGTGAAGCTGCCCTCGTACGAAAGGAACTCCACGAGCCGCCCGCTGGCTTGACCAGCGCCATGCCGTCGGGCGAGCCGTTCTGGAAGGCGCCGTTGCCCGTCGGGTAGTTCAGAACGTCCACCGCCGACTTGACCGCCCGCAGGGGCACTGACCCCGGGGAGAGACGTCGTCGCTAGCCCAGACCATCGTTACCGTTGTAGAGCACGATCCTCCAGCCCGACCGTGCTGTCGCCGGGAGGCACCTGCACCTCGACGAACTCGCCGCTCGTCGTTGCGTGGCATTGATCGTAGTGAATCTCGGAGATGAAGGGGACGGTCGGCTCGGCGGCGGTGGCTGCCGGGGCCGTCACGAGGGTGGCTGCGGCGGTGGCCGCGGCGACGCTGAGTGCGCCGAGCGCTCGCGATCGGGATGTGGGCACGGAGGGTCCTTAGTCTCTGCCGGGAGGGTCCCGGGCACCCTAAGCCGCGCGACGGGATTCGGGGAGACCCTGCGGCCAACAATCGGAAAACGGGACGAACCCGCAGGTCAGGGGCCCGCAGACAGTCGGCGCAGGGCGGCCACCGCCACGTCGTGGTCGGTGGTCGCCCAGAACGGCGGCAGCGAAGTGCGCAGGAACGGCGCGTACCTCGCCGTCGCCAGCCGCGAGTCGAGCACCGCGACGACCCCCCGGTCGTCCATGCGCCGGATCAGGCGGCCGGCGCCCTGCGCCAGCCGCAGCGCCGCGTGGGTCGCGGCCACCGTCATGAAGCCGTTCCCGCCCGCGTCGGCGACCGCCTGCGACCGCGCGGACATCAACGGGTCGTCCGGTCGCGGGAACGGGATGCGGTCGATGACGACCAGCTGGCAGGACTCCCCCGGGACATCGACGCCCTGCCACAGGGACAAGGTGCCGAACAGGGACGTGGCGGGGTCGGCCGCGAACGCCCGCACGAGGGCAGCCGTCCGCTCCTCGCCCTGGCAGAGCACCGGCAGGTCCAGCCGCTCGCGCATCTCGGCGGCCGCCGCCTCGGCGGCGCGCATCGAGGAGAACAGGCCGAGCGTCCGGCCACCGGCCGCCTCGACCAGCGCGGCGAGCTCGTCCATCGCCGCCGGTGAGGCACCGTCGCGGCCCGGCGGCGGCAGGCGTCGCGCGACGTACAGGATCGCCTGGCGCTGGTAGTCGAACGGCGACCCCACGTCGAGGGCGTCCCACTCCGGGGCGTCGTCACCGGTCAGCCCGACCTGACGCGCGATCGGCTCGAACGACCCGCCGAGCTCGAGGGTCGCGCTGGTCATCACCACCGACCGGTCGCCGAACAGCGCCTCGCGCAGCAGGCCGTTGACCGCCAGCGGCGCGACCTTGATCACCGGACCGCGGCGCTGGTCGTGCACCGTCCAGGCCACGTCGTAGGGCGAGTGGGCGGCCAGCCGCTCCGCCGTCTCGTGCACCGCGCCGACGGCGGCCTGGGCGACCTTGCGCGCGCCGTCGTCGGCGTCCTTGGCCCGCGACAGCGACGAGGCCACCGTACGGGCCGCGTCGCGGACCAGCGCGAGCGCCGACGCGAGCTGCTCGGGCTGGTCCACCACGCGTCCCTCGGGGACTGCCTCGAGCGCCGCGCTCGAGGACGGCGGCGGCGTCCGCCAGGTCGTCGGTGTCGTCCACCATGCGCCGGGCGCGGGCGGCGGCGCGCTCCACGGCCGTCGGCGTGAGCTCGTCGGTCGCCACGCCGGTGACGCGGTCGACCAGCTCGTGCGCCTCGTCCACGACGACGACGTCGTGCTCGGGCAGCACCGGGAAGCCCTCGAGCGCGTCGATGGCGAGCAGCGCGTGGTTGGTCACGACCACCTCGGCCTCCCCCGCCCGGCCCCGCGCGAGCTCGGCGTAGCACTCTGCGCCGTACGGGCACTTGTTCGCGCCCAGGCACTCCCGCGCGGTGACGCTGACCTGCCGCCAGGCCCGGTCCGAGACACCGGGGTCCACCTCGTCGCGGTCGCCCGTCTCGGTCTCGTCGGCCCACGACCGCAGCCGCACCACGTCGCGACCCAGCTGGGTCGACGGCGACGGGTCGAAGAGCGCGTCCTCGCCGTCCGCGGCATCGTCGGGCATCCCGCCGTAGACCCGGTTGCGGCACAGGTAGTTGGAGCGGCCCTTGAGGATCGCGTACGCCGGACGCCGACCCAGCAGCGGCTCCACGGCGTCGACGAGCCCGGGCAGGTCTCGGTCGACCACCTGGTTCTGCAGGGCGATCGTCGCGGTCGCGACCACGACCCGCTCGCCGTGCAGCAGCGCCGGGACGAGGTAGGCCAGTGACTTGCCGGTGCCGGTGCCGGCCTGCACCAGCAGGTGGCTCCCGTCGCGCATCGCGGCGGCCACTGCCTCGGCCATCCGGACCTGGCCGGGCCGCTCGCTGCCCCCGACCGCGGCGACGGCGGCCGCCAGCAGCTCGCGCACCGACGGCCCGCTCTCCGACCTCCGCCGGGTTGCTCACCACGTACCCGAGGCTAGTGCCGCGGCAGCGACTGCCTGGCCGCCCCTGTGACGGCGCGAGCGCTGCGAAATGCTCCGCATGCCGCGCCGGTGTGTCGGGCGTGTCGGGAGCGCTCGGCGGACTGGCAGCCGGGTGCGCGAGCGTGGGTCAGGCGACGACGACAGGCTGGTCGGCCTGGGCCGCCAGAGCAGCTCGTCCAGCTCGTCGGCCGGCATCGGGCGGGCGAACAGGAAGCCCTGGCCGAACGTGCACCCCATCGCCTCCAGCGCGGCCCGCTGCCCGGGCGTCTCGATGCCCTCGGCCACGGTCTCCAGCCGCAGCGACTCGCCCAGCCGGACGATCGTGCGCACCAGCTCGCCCCGGCCGTCCTCCTTGTCGACCTGTGCCACGAACGACTTGTCCACCTTGAGGATGTCGACCGGGAAGCGCGACAGGTACGACAGCGACGAGTAGCCGGTGCCGAAGTCGTCCACCGCGACCCGCACGCCGAGCGTCTTGATCCGCCGCAGCAGCTCGACCACCTCGTCGGTACGTTCCATCAGGACGCTCTCGGTCATCTCCAGCGTCAGCGCCGCCCCGGGCAGGCCGCTCGCCAGGAGCACGTCGCGCACCAGCCGGCGGCAGGCTGCTGTCCAGCTGGCGGGCCGACACGTTGACCGCGACCTTGAAGTGACCGCCGGGGGCGGCATGACGCTGCCAGCGGATGCCCTGGCGGCAGCTCTCCTGCAGCGCCCAGCGACCGATGTCGTTGACCAGGCCGGTCTCCTCGGCGAGCTCGATGAACCGCCCCGGCGAGATGAGACCGATCTCGGCGTGGTTCCACCGGACCAGCGCCTCGACGCCGACGATGCGCCCGCTGACCAGCTCGACGATCGGCTGGTAGTGCAGCACCAGGTCTCCGTGGGCGACCGCCTGACGGAGGTCGGACTCCGCCTGCACCCGGGCCAGCAGCGCGTCGTGCATCTGCGCCTCGAAGCGGACGAAGGACTGGTCGCGCCGGCTCTTGGCGCGGTACATCGCCAGGTCGGCGTTGCGCAGCAGCTGGTCGGCCGTCTCGTCACCGCTGTCGCTCACGGCGACACCGGTCGAGCCGCCGAGGGACAGCTCGCGACCGTCCAGCACGAACGGCGCCGCCAGCGCCCGACGTACGCGCTCCGCCACCCACGACCGCACCCTCCTCGGCGGTCGGGGCCGGTGACCAGGACGGCGAACTCGTCCCCGCCGAGCCGAGCCACCACGTCGCCCGGTCGCACCGACGAGCTGAGCCGCTTGGCCACCAGGCACGAGCAGCTCGTCACCGACGTGGTGGCCCTGGGTGTCGTTGACCGCCTTGAAGCCGTCGAGGTCGAGGAACAGGACCGCGACCTCGCGCGGCGGCCAGCGCCACCTTGAGCGCCATCTCCACCTTGGACCGGAACAGCGCGCGGTTGGCCAGGCCGGTCAGCCCGTCCGAGTAGGCCTGCTGGGTGAGCTGCTCCTCCAGGCGACGCCGCTCCGACACGTCGCGGGTGTTGAGCACCAGCCCGCGGATGTCCGGGTCGTGCACCAGCGACGTGACCGTCGTCTCGGTGTCGCACCAGGTCCCGTCCTTCGCCCAGATCGGGAAGTCGAGCGTCACCGGCCGGCCGGGGCTGCGCGCCGCGGCGGTGAGGGCCGACCGCAGCCGCCGCGCGTCGGTCGGACGCAGCAGGTCGGTGATGGATGTCCCCACCACCTGGCGCGGGTCGTGGCCGAGGATCCGGGTGACCGACGGCGTCTGGAAGCGCACCGTCCCCCTCGCGTCGACCACCGTGATCACGTCGGAGGAGTTCTGCACCAGCGACCGGAACCACTTCTCCCGGTCGCCCAGCGAGACCGTGCGCTTGAGGACGAGGTTGTCCAGAGTGCGCTCGGTCGCCAGGCTGTCCAGCCGGGCCAGCACGCCGCCGGTGGTGAGCGTGACCGCGAGCAGCACCGCGCAGACCAGGGTGACGCCCGGTCAGCGGCTGGGCGTAGACGGTGGATCCGAGCAGGACCGCCGCGGCCGCGGTGAGCGGAGCCATCGGTACGAGCACAGCGACCCGCTCGCGCCAGGTCATCGCGCGGTCCGACTCGGTCTCGTCGACGCGCAGCGCCGCCCCGAGCGCCCACAGCAGCACGGGTCCGCCGGCGAGCACCAGCTCCACGGTCGCGGCCCACGCCCCGGTGGACGAGCACGTCGTGCAGGCCGAGCATGGCCGCCCCTCCGGCGAGGGGGACGCAGCGTCAGCATGGTGAGCCCGCCGCCGAGCCTGGCCCGACCGAGGACGGCGACGGCGACCGTGGCCAGCAGCACCCCCACCGCCGGGTGCACCAGGCTCAGCGCCCCGTGACCGGCCTCGCGCGATGCCGTCCGGCAGCAGCGCCTCCGACGGCGGGGACCGCGAAGGCGAAGCCGGCGGCCAGCGCGTCCAGCGCCGACGCGGGACAGTCCCTTCCGGCTGTGCTCCGGGGCGGGCAGCAGCCACAGCCCGCCGACCACCAGGGCGGCGAGGACGAGGTGCTGCCAGACGACGGTGTCCAGATGGGGGCCTGCGCGCGGGCCTCGAACATCGTCCAGCCCCCGTGCACCAGCGGCGGCGCCGGCGAGCAGCAGCCAGGGCGCCCGGCGGCGCCACCGGCCGGTCCAGCCGCGCAGCGTCAGGGTCAGCGCCGCCACCACGGTGGCCGCGGCCACGAACGCCCCGGCCAGCAGGAAGGCCACGGTGTCCAGGCCCGCCCAGGCCAGCGCGAGGGCGGCAGCGCCGACTCCTGGCAGCACCACGAGGGCGAGCGCCACCGGCCGCGGGCAGCCGGGCCCCGTTCCGCGCGGTGCTGTGCATGCCTTGTCTTCGTCCCGACATGACCTGGAGTTGACCTGCGGAAGGCGGAATACCGGGAGAGATCACCCAGATGGGTCCCCCGATCGGCCTAACCGCGGCCAGCGGGCCGGGGCGGTCGTCTGGGTCAGCGCCCGGTCAGCGTCCGGGCGCTGCCGGTGCCGCCTCGTACGGCGCCAGCTCGGCGGCCAGCGCCGCGCCCACCCGGGCCTGGACCCGGGTCCCGTCGGGGGTGTGCTCCTGGGCCACCTGGTCACCCTCGTCGTGCACCCGGGAGACCAGGTCGCCGCGGTCGAAGGGCAGCAGCGCGTCCACCGCCACCGCCGGCCGCGGGAGCTCCCGGGCCACCACGGTCTCGAGCTCGTCGATGCCCTCGCCGGTCCGGGCCGAGACCACCACGAGGTGCTTCTCCTGCTGACGGAGACGCGCGATCACGAGGGGGTCGGCGAGGTCGGCCTTGTTGACGACGACCAGCTCCGGCACCCGGTGGGCGTCGACGTCGGCGAGGACACCGCGCACGGCCGCCAGCTGCGCCTCGGGCTCCGGGTCGGACCCGTCGACGACGTGCAGGATCAGGTCGGCGTCGGCGACCTCCTCCAGGGTGGAGCGGAACGCCTCGATCAGCTGGTGCGGCAGGTGCCGGACGAACCCGACGGTGTCGACCAGGGTGTAGTCGCGGCCGTCCTGCGGTCCGGGCCCGGCGCACCGTCGGGTCCAGTGTGGCGAACAGCGCGTTCTCGACCAGCACACCGGCGCCGGTCAGCCGGTTGAGCAGCGAGGACTTCCCGGCGTTGGTGTAACCAGCGATGGCGACCGACGGCAGTGCGAACCGGACACCGTGCTGCGTCGCTGCTTGCGCATGGTGTCGCGGGCCGTCTTCATCCCGGCGATCTCGCGGCGCAGCTTGGCCATCTTGGTGCGGATCCGCCGGCGGTCGGTCTCGATCTTCGTCTCGCCGGGACCACGGGTCCCCACGCCACCGGACGCCGACCCACCGGCGCCACCGGCCTGGCGGGACATCGACTCGCCCCAGCCGCGCAGCCTCGGCAGCATGTACTCCATCTGGGCCAGCGACACCTGCGCCTTGCCCTCCCGGCTCTTCGCGTGCTGGGCGAAGATGTCGAGGATCAGCGCGGTCCGGTCGATCACCTTGACCTTGACCACGGCCTCGAGCTGGCTGAGCTGGCCGGGCGTCAGCTCGCCGTCGCAGATCACGGTGTCGGCGCCCTCGGCGACGACGACGTCGCGCAGCTCGCGGGCCTTGCCGGAGCCGACGAAGGTGGCGGCGTCGGGCTTGTCGCGGCGCTGCATGATCGCGGCCAGGACCTGGGAGCCGGCGGTCTCGGCGAGCGCCGCGAGCTCGGCGAGGGAGTTCTCGGCCTGCTCGACCGTGCCCTCGGTCCAGACGCCGATCAGCACCACGCGCTCCAGGCGGAGCTGGCGGTACTCGACCTCGGTGACGTCCTGGAGCTCGGTCGAGAGGCCGGCGACGCGACGCAGGGCCTGGCGGTCGGCGAGGTCCAGCTGCTCCCCGTCGGGCTGGTCCTCGTAGCGTGGGTCGGCGTCCCAGCGGGGGGTCTCGTCTGCAGTCATCGCCACCAGGGTGTCACGGCTCGCGCCGCGCCGCCCCCGAGATTCAGCCCGTACGCGCGGAGTCGACCGTCTCGCGGGCGGCCGCCAGGAGCTCCAGCAGGTCGCGGGACTGCCCGTCGTCCAGCACGTCGTAGGCCGGGCCGACCAGCTCGTCGGTCAGCGCCTCGGCCTCGGCGTGCCGGGCCCGCAAGGTGTCGTCGGCCTCCGGGACCCCGTCGCTCCACCCGAAGAAGCTCACGTTCCCGTCGCCGCCCGGACCGGCGACGATCGCCTCGAGCGGCCGTCAGTCCGGCCACCCGCACCGCAGTTGAGGTGCGCGCCGCCCCGGTGCTCGCGCAGCACGTGCAGCAGCTGGGCGACCCGGCCCGGCGGGTCGTCCGGCAGCGGGCGGGCCCGCCAGCCCGCGAACAGCACCCACCCGGCCGGGTCGGCCGCCGCGGCCACCCGTTCCATGAGTCCGGCCAGCCGGTCGGCGCCCTCCAGGTCGGCGTAGTGCCGGCGTCCCCAGTCACGGCAGACCTCGGTGTAGCGCGCGACGGTGTCCGCGACCGGTGCCTTGGCCCGCCCGGCGTCCCAGGCCGCCCGGACCAGTCCGGGCTCGAAGAACCCGATCGCCGCCGCCGCCGCCTCGCCCGGGCCGTCGCCCAGCACGCCCGCCCGGCCGACGACGTAGAGCTCGCGGCCGCGGAAGCCGCCGTCCTTGCCGGCCGCCTTCGCCTCGGCCGAGATCATGAAGGCGCCGCCGAGCCCGGTCACCGCGGGCCGGGCAGCACGGGCTGTCGCGACCCCGCGCTCGCCGCTCACTCAGCCGCCCCAGAGGTCCGGCGACACCGTGCCGTCCGCGACCAGCACGGCCGGACCGGTCAGCTCGAGGTGCCCGTCCGGCCGCTCGGTGACGGTGAGCCGCCCGCCGGGCACGTCGACGACGTACGTCGAGACCGGGACCGTCGGCCACCGGCCGGGGCGCGCCGTCGCGCCGCGCCGCGGCCACCATCACCGCGCAGGCGCCGGTGCCGCAGGAGCGGGTCTCGCCCACCCCGCGCTCGTGCACGCGCATCGCGACGTGGCGCGGGCCGCGCGCCGCGACGAACTCCACGTTGACCCCGTCGGGGTAGGGCGGCTCGACCGCGGGAGCCTGCGCCAGGTCCCCCGCCTCGGCCAGGTCGTCGACGAACACGACGGCGTGCGGGTTGCCGACGTCCACCTCGACGGCCGGCCACGACCGCGGGCCCGACCGCGACCTTGCGGTCGGTCCCGGGCAGCCGCGCCGGACCCATGTCGACGGTGACGTCACCGGTCCCGGCGACCCGGACCCTCTTCACGCCGTCCCGGGTGGCGATGGCCAGCTCGCCGGGCTCGGCCAGGCCGTCCCGGACGAGCAGCCGGGCGAAGACCCGGATGCCGTTGCCGCACATCTCGACCGCGGACCCGTCGGCGTTGCGGTAGTCCATGAACCACTCCGCCTCGCCGGCCATCGGCGCCGCGTCGGGAGCGGCCGCCGACCGCACGACCCGCAGCACGCCGTCGGCCCCGATGCCGGCGCGGCGGTCGCACAGCCGCCGCACCCGGTCCTCGGTCAGGTCCAGCGCGCCGTCGGGGTCGGGCAGCAGCACGAAGTCGTTCTCGGTGCCGTGCCCCTTGACGAAGCGGATCACCCCGCCAGCGTACGAGGCGCCGGGACGGTCAGCCGGTCGGGCGCACCACGGCCGCGCTGCCGCCGCCCCGACGCGTCGGCTCGGCCACCGCGACCATCCGTCCGCCGCGGCGCAGCCCGATGCCGGTCACGGCACCGATCTCCCCGGGTGCTGGCGGGTCGACGAACGTGTGCCCGAGCGCCATCAGCAGCGGTGCGGTCGAAGGCGGCCTCGGCCTGCACGTCCGTGGTGTTGCGCTGGCTGGCCCGCGGGGCCGCGACGGCCTCGGGCAGCGACATCCCGAAGTCGAGCCGGTTGAGCAGCACCTGCAGGACGGTGGTGATGATCGTCGAACCGCCCGGCGAGCCGACGGCGAGCACCGGCTGGCCGCGGTCGAGCACGATCGTCGGCGCCATCGACGAGCGCGGCCGCTTGCCGCCGCCGGGAGCGTTCGGGTCGTCCGCGGCCGGCTCCAGGGTGAAGTCGGTCAGCTCGTTGTTCAGCAGGAAGCCACGGCCGGGGACGGTGAGGCCGCTGCCGCCGGTCTGCTCGATGGTCAGCGTGTAGGTCACGACGTTGCCCCACCGGTCGGCGGTGGTGAGGTGCGTCGTGGACAGCCCTTCCTGGTCGGACGACAGTGACTTCGTGGTGTCGTCGGCGCCGTTGCAGTCGGTGTCGTAGCTCCCGTCCGGCGTCCCCGCGGCGACCGGCTTGGTGGCGGCGAGCAGCGGGTTGATCGGGCAGGCCCGCTCGTCGGCGAACGGCTGCGACAGCAGCTGCTCGAGCACTCCCGGGGTCATCGCGGCCGGCGCGCCGACGTACTTCCCGCGGTCGGCGAAGGCGAGCGCGCTCGCCTCGAGGTAGCGGTGCAGCGCCTGGGTCGGGCTCGTCGCGTAGGTCGCCGCGAGGTCGGTGCCCTCGAGGATGTTCAGCGCCTCGCCGACGGTCGACCCGCCGCTGGACGGCGGTGCCATGCCGACGACGCGCAGACCCCGGTAGCGCACCGACGTGGGTGCGCGCAGCTGGCGCGGTGTAGCGGTCGAGGTCGTCGCGGGTCATCAGCCCCGGCCGCACCGTGCGGGTGGCTGCCGGGTCGACCGGCGGGTGCTGGACCGTGTTGACCACGCGGCGCCCGAGCCGCCCCTCGTAGAGCCAGTCGACGCCCTTGCGGCCGAGCCGCTCGTAGGTGGGGGCGAGGTCCGGGTTGCGGAAGACCGACCCCACCTCCGGCAGCGCGCCGCCGGGCAGGAACAGCTCGCGGGTCGGCACGATGTCGCGGAACCGGGCCTCGTTGCTCGCGGTCTGGTCCCGGAACGTCTGGTCCACGACGAAGCCGTTGGTGGCGACCCGCCGGGCCGGGCGCAGCGCCTGCCCGAGCGAGAGCGTGCCCCACTTGCGCAGCGCCTTCTGCCAGGTCCGCGGCGTTCCCGGCACGCCGACCGAGAGTCCGCTGGTCACCGCCTCGTCGAACGGGATGCCGCGGTAGGTGTCGGCGGTCGTCGCCATCGGCGCCGTCTCGCGGCCGTCGATGGTGCGCACCTTCCCGGTGCGGCCGTCGTAGAAGACGAGGAACCCGCCGCCGCCGATGCCGGACGAGTAGGGCTCGGTCACGCCGAGCGTGGCGGCGGCCGCGACGGCCGCGTCCACCGCGTTGCCGCCGCGGCGCAGCACCCGCAGGCCGGCCCGGGTCGCCTCCGGGTCGACCGTCGACACCGCCCCGCCGCGGCCCACCGCGGTCGGGGTCTTCTCGGTGGCGCGGTCCGCGGCCTGCGCCGGCCCACCGGTGAGCAGGGCGGCGGCCACCGTGGCGGTGGTCAGCGCGGCGAGCAGGGACCGGGTGCGGCGTGCAGTCATGGGGCATGCCTACCAGGAACAGGTCATTTCGCCCAGACCCCCTCCAGCTGGGACATCGCACCGGCGACCGGCGGCCCCCCGTCCGCGTCGAGCCACCCGACGCGCGGGTCGCGGCGGAACCACGACTCCTGGCGGCGGGCGAACCGCCGGGTCGAGGCCGGACCGTCGCCTGCCGCGCCTCCTCCTCGGACCACTCGCCGGCCAGGAAGCGCAGCACCTGCGCGTAGCCCAAGGCTCGCCCGGCGGTGCGGCCCTCCCGCAGCCCTCGCTCCGCCAGGGACCGCACCTCGGCCACCAGTCCCTGCTCCCACATCCGGTCGACCCGCGCCTCGATCCGGCCGTCGAGCAGGTCCCTGTCCACCGCCAGGCCGACCTGCACCGCCGGGACGGCGTAGGACGGCTCCGGCAACGACGCGGTGAAGGGCTCGCCGGTGAGCTCCACGACCTCGAGCGCGCGCACCACGCGGCGGCCGTTGCTCGGCAGGATCGCGGCCGCGGCCTGCGGGTCGAGGGCCGCCAGCCGGGCGTGCAGCGCGGCGGGGCCCGCGTCCGCCAGCTCGGCCTCCAGGCGGGCCCGCACGGCGTCGTCGGTGCCCGGGAAGGCCAGGTCGTCGAGGGCGGCCCGCACGTAGAGGCCGGACCCACCGACCAGCACCGGCACCCGGCCGCGCCCCGCGATGTCCTGGAAGGCCGCCCGGGCCATCCGCTGGTAGTCGGCGACGTTCGCCGGGTCCCGGACGTCCCAGACGTCGAGCAGGTGATGGGGCACGCCGCGCCGCTCGGCCTCGGTGAGCTTGGCGGTGCCGACGTCCATGCCCCGGTAGAGCTGCATCGAGTCGGCGTTGACCACCTCGCCGCCGAGGCGGAGGGCGAGCTCGACACCGAGGTCGCTCTTGCCGGTGGCGGTGGCGCCGACGACGGCCAGCACCGGTCGGGGCGGCTGGGTGGGCGTCACGAGTCGCAAGTGTCGCCTACGGTGGGGCCATGGGCATGTTCGACAACATCAAGAAGAAGGCCGAGAAGGCCGTCGACCAGCACGGCGACAAGATCTCGAAGGGGATCGACAAGGCCGCGACCACCGCGAGCCGCAAGACCGGCGGCAAGCACGACGCGCACATCGCCAAGGGCTCGTCGGCGGCAAAGGACGCGCTGGACAAGCTGGACGGCAAGAACGACGACATCCCGGACGGCAGGACACCGCCGCCCGCACCGCCGCGCTGACCTACTCCGTGCCCGCTCCTGGGCCCACCGGCGTCCAGGTCGCGACCAGGTAGGCCACGCCGTACGGCGCCGCCGCGTAGGTGACGGCGCCCTCCCACTCGCGCCCCGAGGCTGCGCCCGCGAGCACCTGCCACGCGGCGCGGCCCGCCGCCAGCAGCTCGTCGGCGAGGCCGGCGTCGACGGCCGCGAGCGCCTCCGGGTCGCCGTCGCGCAGCGCGGCCGCCACCAGGTCGTCGAACGGCTCCGCGCGCTCGTCCAGGTAGCCGGGCTTGGGTGTGCGCCGCGCGCTGCTGTCGCCCATGCACCAGCATCGCGACCCGGCTCGACCGGCCGGCCAGCGTCTCGCCGAGAACCAGGCACCGCTGTGGCTCCGCGTCCGGCGTCACGCCGAACAGCAGCGGCTCCGCGGCTCCGACCGTTGCCGACCGGCCCAGCAGCCACTGCCCGATGGTCAGGGACAACGGCAGGGTCGGCTCCCCGTCGCCGGCCGGGACGTCGACCTTCCCGCCGTACGCTCGCAGGCTCCCCCACGCACCCGACGGGAACGGGCCCACCGCGGGGGCCGCACCGACGACCACCAGCAGGTCGTGCTCGGCCTCGAGCAGCCGCGCCACCGCCTCGTCGCAGGCGGCCCGCAGGCCGTCGAGCTCGCCCGTCGCGCCGGCCGCCACACCCGGCACGAGCAGCGGCGGGTGCGGGCAGACCGCGGCGGCGACGAGCACCCGGTCACGCTAGCGAGCCCCCGCCCGGCCTGCCCGGCGGTAGCCTGCCGCGGTCGGCCAAGGGGGTGGGGCGGGTGCCCGAGCTCGTCGTCGGCCGCGAGGCCGAGCTGGCGGCGCTGAGCAGCCTGCTCGGGGCCTCCGGCCTGCGGGTCGCGGTGCTGACCGGCGACCCCGGCTGCGGCAAGTCGACGCTGGTCGAAGCGGTCGTGCAGCGGGCCTGGTCGGTCGACCACCTCGTGCTGCGGGCCCAGCCTCGCGAGTTCGAGCGCGACCTCGCGTTCAGCGCCCTGGCTGACCTCCTCGAGCCGGTGCGGGACCTGGACGAGATCCCGCTGCCCGACCCGCAGCGGACCGCGCTGCGGGCGGCCCTGCTGCTCGACGACGGGACGGGCCCGGCCGACCCCCGGGCAGTCGCCGCGGGGCTCCGGGGAGTGATCGCGCACCTGGCCGAGCGGCATCCGGTCCTGGTGGCGGTCGACGACACCCAGTGGCTGGACCCCGCGACCAGCCAGGTGCTCCGGCACGCCGTCCGGCGACTGACCGAGGTCCCGGTGGGTCTTCTCGTCGCGACCCGGCCGGTGCCCGAGCCGGTGGACTGGCCCACCGGCGACGATGGCGGCCGGGTCGACCTGACGCTATCCGGGCTCACCGAAGCCGCGTTGTTCCACCTGGTCCGTGACCGGCTGGGGCAACGCCTCGGGCGGGACACGTTGCGACGCGTCACGCGAGCATCGGGGGGCAACCCGCTCTACGCCCTCGAGCTCGCGCGGAGCCTGGTGGACCCGGACCCGCCCGGCGGACGATCCGACCGTGACGACCCGTTCACGGCCTCGCTCGATGCGCTGGTCGGGGCCACGGTGCACGCTCTGCCCCTCGCGACACGACGGGTGCTGCTCGCTGCCGCCCTGGTGGGCGACCCGACGCCGGACAGGTTCGCGGCGGCCTGCGACCTCGGCGAACGCACCCTGCACCACTCACTGGACGAGGCCGCACGGGCAGAGGTGGCCCGCGTCGACGGGGGCCGGGTCCGCTTCCGGCACCCTCTCCTGGCGGCTGCCGTCGTCGCCGCTGCCGGCCCGGAGGACCGCCGGGCGATGCACGCGGCCCTCGCTGAGCACGAGACCGACGTCGAGGCCCGGGCCCGCCACCTCGCCCATGCGGCCGACGGTCCGGATGCGGCTCTCGCCGAGCAACTGGCCGGCGCAGCCGACCACGCCGACAGCGGGGAGGCCTCGACGCCGCCCGGGAGCTTCTCGCCATGGCTGTGTCCACACACCCCCGGTGACGACGGGAGCGGCAATGACCTCCGACTGAGGCTGGCCGCGTGGGCCCTGCACGACGGCGACCCCGAGACGGCCCGGCAGGTCCTGGCACCCCTGGTGCGGGAGGAGAACGAGATCGGCGGGCGGGCGCACGTCCTGCTGGCCCGGATCGCGCTCTTCTCCGGCTCGTCGGCCTCCGTCGGGTTCCACGCCACGGCCGGCCTGGAGCTCGCCGGCGGCGACGCCTTGGTGCGCGCGGACGCGCTGCTGGCACTGGCCGACAACGTCGACGACATCGATGCCTGCCTGCGGCACGCCGTCGCGGCGCAGGTGGTTCTGGCCCAGGCCGCGCCCAGCTCCGAGCGGCACCGGCTGCTCGTCCTCGCCCAGCAGGCCGAGGGCTCGCTGCGCCTGCTGCGCGGTGACGCGTCGGGCGCCGCCCTGCTCGAGAAGGCGGCCGCCCGGGAGGGCGGGTCCGTCCCCGAGATCGTCTCGGCGAGCGCGGCTTTCGCTCTCGCCCAGGAGCTGCTGTTCGCCAACCGGCTGACCGAGTCGCGGGACGTGCTGACCCGGCTTCTCGAGCTCGCCCGCGAACGCGGGGACGAGGCGTCGGAGCCGATCATCCTGCTCAACCTCGGCCACCTGGAGGTCCGGGCCGGGCGGTTCCAGGCCAGCGAGGCGCACACCCGGGAGGCTCTGGCCCTGTCCGAGCTCGGCGACCAGGCCCTGTCACAGGTGCTGGCGTCGGCGCAGCTGGCAGAGCACGAGGCCCGGCGCGGGTCGACGGGCGGCGCCCTCGACCGGCTGGCGTGGTGCGCCTCCCGGGCGGCCGCGTTCGCCGACCCGTGGCTCTCGGCCATCGTGGCGCTGATCACCGGCCGGGTGCTGGCCGGCACCGGCGACCACGCGGCCGCCGCGACCTCCCTGCGGGATGCCGAGGCGCTCGCCCGGGACGCCGGAATGGTCGACCTGGGCTGGCAGCCCTACCCCGCCGAGCTTGCGGAGGCACTGATCGCCGCCGGCGACACCGAAGCCGCGTGGGTGGAGCTGCACCACCTCGAGCACCCCGGCGGAGCCCTCGACCGGCCGCACGTCGCCGCCGCGGTCCCGCGGGTCCGTGCCCAGCTGCTGGCGGCGGAGGGAGACCTCGACGGGGCCCTGACCGAGATCGACACGGCGCTCCGTCTGCAGCAGGACCTCGGCGCGGCCTTCGAGGTGGCGCGCACCAGGCTGGTGGCCGGCCGGCTGCTCCGCCGGGCGAAGCAGAAGCGCCGGGCGCACGACGAGCTGTCGGCGGCGGCCGAGGAGCTCGACCGGCTCGGTGCGCCGGCCTGGGCCGCCCAGGCGCGACGCGAGCTGGCCCGGGTCGGCCTGCGGCCGAGCGCGCCGGGGACGCTGACCGACACGGAAGCTCGGGTCGCCGACCTGGCGGCGGCCGGACGCACGAACCGCGAGATCGCCCTCGAGGTCTTCGTCAGCCCCAAGACTGTGGAAGGCATCCTCGGCCGGGTCTACCGCAAGCTCGGCGTCCGTTCGCGCGTCGAGCTGGCCAGGGCCCGCTCCACGACCTGACGCGGGTCAGATCGAGGGATCCCCCGCTTATGCCCGGGGGTGCTCAGCGGACACGTTCGGTACGTGCAGATCCCCGCCCTCACCACCCGGCCGCTCTGGCTGTCCGAGCACTACTGGCCAGGTCTGGCCGACGGTCTGGTTCTCGCTCAGGTCCAGCGCTGCGCCCTGGTCCCGGACGGCATCCGGTGGCTCGCGACGGTGGTCGTGCCGGGACAACAGACGGCGTTCGGGCTCTTCACCGCGCTCGACGGCTCGGACGTCGAACGCGCCCTGACCGTCGCCGGCGCCCGCAGCGACCGGGTCAGTGCGGCGCTGCAGGTCACGGCGGAAGAGGTCCGACCAACCGGGCGGGCGAGGGCACACGACCAGCACCGGAAGGACATCAGATGAACCGGACCAGCCGACGCACCCAGCTGGCCGCCGTCGTGACCGCGGGACTGGCAGCGTCGATCGCCGCGGCCAGCGGTATCGCGCCGGCACAGGCCACGCCGGTCGACGAGCTCACCGCCGCGAAGGCGGTCAGCGCCCGCTTCCACTCCACCGCGCAGGCCCACCGGGCCGGCTACCGGCCGACCCCCGAGTGCGTCGCCTCCCCCGCAGGGACCATGGGCGTGCACTGGGAGAACGCCGCCCTGATGGCCGACCCGGAGGTGGACCCGCTGCACCCGGAGATCCTGCTGTACGCACCGGGCCCTGGCGGTCGCGCGGAGCTCGTCGGCGTGGAGTACTGGCGCGCGGCCTCGGACAGCCCGGTCGCACCCACGCTGTTCGGCCACCGCTTCGACGGCCCGATGCCGGGCCACCACCCGGCCATGCCCGTCCACTACGACCTGCACGTCTGGGTCTGGGCGGACAACCCGAGCGGCATGTTCACGCCGTTCAACCCGACCATCAGCTGCCAGGAGTCCTGATGCGCACGAGACTGACCGCCCTCGCGACCGGGTTCGTGGTCGCCGCCGCTCTGCTCAGCACCGCGGCACCGAGCAACGCGATCGTCGGGGCCAGCGAGCCCGACACCCAGCACCTGAACGTCGGCGTGCTGCTGCCCAGCCCCAACATGCCCGTGCCGAGGTGGTGCGGGGGCACGCTGATCGCCCCCCGGGTGTTCCTCGTGGCCGGCCACTGCGTCGCGCTGCGCGCCCAGATCTTCGGCGAGACCGACGGCGTCGTCACCTTCGACCGCGACATCCGCGACGGCGTGCAGTCCGCGACCTACCACGGTGAGCTGCTGCTGCACCCGGGCTACGGGTCGCAGGGGTCGCTCAGCCATGACGTGGGCTGGTCATCCTGGACTCCGCGGTGACCGGCGTGCCGGTCCAGCCGCTCCCGGCAGCGGGCCTGCTCGACGACCTGCAGCGCGCCGGCACACTTGCGCGACGAGCCGCTGACCCTCGTCGGCTACGGCACGACCCAACGGCTGCCAGGGAACGTCTTCGTCGCCGGGGGCGAGCGTCGCGCCACCGACCAGCGGGTCCAGTCGCTGACCGGGCTCTGGTTGCGCCACCAGGGCGGCACAGACGGCGGCACGGCCTGCATCTACGACTCCGGGTCGCCACTGTTCCGGGGCGGCACCCTCGTCGGCGTGCTCAGCCAGAGCGACGGGTCGTGCTCGACGCTGAACGTCTCGGCCCGCATCGACACCCCCGCCATCCGCTCCTGGCTCACCGACCAGATCGCAGCAGTGGCAGCGGCCTAGCCGCTATCCGCCGGACTCGACGGTCGGCGCCCATTCTGGTGGGGGGCGCCGACCGTCGGCATGCCCAGTGACACCCCTGCCGGTGCGGGTACCCGGCCGGACCGCGCGTCCCAGGCGTCGCCGGCCCTGGTCCGGCGTACGCCGCCGAAGGTGCCGTCCGCGACCAGATGGTGCGGTGCCGCGTAGGTGACCTCGACCGTCGCCATGTCACCCGGGCGAGGGGCCACGACGCCGACCGGGACGGCGAAGTGCACCAGCCGGTTGTCCGGTGCCCGGCCGGAGAGCCGGTGCGTCGCGCCGTCCTTGCGGCCCTCGCCCTCGGCGACGAGCACGTCGAGCACCCGCCCGACCTGGCGCTTGTTCTCGGCCCAGGAGACGTCGTCCTGCAGCGCGACCAGCCGCTCGTAGCGCTCCTGCACGACGGCCTTCGGCACCTGTCCGTCGAGCTCGGCGGCGGGCGTGCCGGGACGCTTCGAGTACTGGAAGGTGAACGCGCTGCTGAACCGCGCCCGGCGCACGACGTCGAGGGTGTGCTCGAAGTCCTCGTCGGTCTCGCCCGGGAAGCCGACGATGATGTCGGTGGTGATGGCCGCGTCCGGCATCGCCGCGCGGACCCGGTCGATGATGCCGAGGTAGCGCTCCCGGCGGTAGGAGCGACGCATCGCCTTGAGCATGCGGTCCGAGCCGGACTGCAGCGGCATGTGCAGCGAGTGCATGACGTTCGGCGTCTCGGCCATCGCGGCGATGACGTCGTCGGTGAAGTCCTTCGGGTGCGGCGAGGTGAAGCGCACCCGCTCCAGGCCCTCGACGTCGCCGCAGGCCCGCAGCAGCTTGCCGAACGCCAGCCGGTCACCGAACTCCACGCCGTAGGAGTTGACGTTCTGGCCGAGCAGCGTGACCTCGAGCACGCCCTCGCGCGACCAGCGCCTCGACCTCGGCGAGCACGTCGCCGGGCCGGCGGTCCTTCTCGGTGCCGCGCAGCGACGGCACGATGCAGAACGTGCAGGTGTTGTTGCAGCCCACGCTGATCGACACCCACGCCGCGTACGGCGACTCGCGCCGGGTCGGCAGCGTCGACGGGAAGACCTCGAGCGACTCGAGGATCTCGACCTGTGCCTCGTCGTTGTGCCGCGCGCGCTCGAGCAGGGCGGGCAGCGAGCCGATGTTGTGGGTCCCGAAGACCACGTCGACCCAGGGCGCCCGGCGGGTGATCTCGCCGCGGTCCTTCTGCGCGAGGCAGCCGCCGACCGCGATCTGCATGCCCGGGCGCGCCCTCTTCACCGGCGCGAGGTGGCCGAGGTTGCCGTAGAGCCGGTTGTCGGCGTTCTCGCGGACGGCGCAGGTGTTGAACACGACGACGTCGGCGGGCTCGCCGTCGGCCGCGCGGACGTAGCCGGCGCCCTCCAGCAGGCCGGAGAGCCGCTCGGAGTCGTGGACGTTCATCTGGCACCCGTAGGTGCGCACCTCGTAGCTGCGCATGACGGTTCACAGCGTACGGCGGGCCGGTCCGCAGCCGGAATCGCTCGGTTTCGTAACGGTCGGGTGTTTGCAGCCGCCCCCGTGGCTTTGCCCGCCGTGTCCCGCTAGGTTGCCTGGGCATGACGGCCGAGCCGGAGGACGAGCCGGGCAGCCCGGCGAAGACCGAGCGCCGCCCCACCGGCGAGCCGCTCGTCGTCCTGGACAGGTGTCAACAAGCACTTCGGCGACCTGCACGTGCTGCGCGACATCGACCTCACCGTCCACAGTGGCGAGGTGGTCGTGGTCCTCGGGCCGTCCGGCTCCGGGAAGTCCACCCTCTGCCGAACGATCAACCGGCTCGAGCCCATCGACTCCGGCACCATCACCCTCGACGGACGGCCGCTGCCCGCCGAGGGCAAGGAGCTCGCGCGCCTGCGGTCCGAGGTCGGCATGGTGTTCCAGTCGTTCAACCTCTTCGCCCACAAGACAGTCCTCCAGAACGTGACGCTCGGCCCGATCAAGGTCCGCGGCCTCGACAAGAAGGCCGCCGAGCAGCGGGGACGCGAGCTGCTCGAGCTCGTCGGCATCGCCGAGCAGGCCGACAAGATGCCGGCCCAGCTCTCCGGTGGTCAGCAGCAGCGCGTCGCCATCGCGAGGTCGCTGGCGATGGAGCCGAAGGTCATCCTGTTCGACGAGCCGACCTCCGCGCTCGACCCGGAGATGATCAACGAGGTCCTCGAGGTGATGATCCGGCTGGCGCGCGACGGCATGACGATGGTGGTCATCACCCATGAGATGGGGTTCGCCCGCCGGGCGGCCGACCGGGTCGTCTTCATGGACCACGGACGCATCGTGGAGGAGGCCGACCCCGAGACCTTTTTCAGCTCGCCGCAGAGCGAGCGCGGCAAGGACTTCCTGTCCAAGATCCTCAGCCACTGACCTATCCACGGGAAGGACAACACCATGTCCGTACGACACCGGGCGCTCGTCACCGCGGCCGCCCTCGCCCTTGCCCTCACCGCCTGCGGCGGTGACGACGACGCGACGACCGACGTCGAGAGCGACGCCGAGTTCGCCGCGGGCACGACGATGGCCAAGCTCGCCGACAAGGGCTCGATCACGATCGGCACCAAGTTCGACCAGCCGCTGTTCGGCCTGCGCGGCCCGAGCGGCGAGCCCGAGGGCTTCGACGTGGAGATCGGCAAGATCATCGCCGCCAAGCTCGGCATCGAGCCGGACAAGATCAAGTGGGTCGAGACGGTGTCGGCCAACCGTGAGCCGTTCATCCAGGACGGGAAGGTCGACATCGTCGTCGCCACGTACACGATCAACGACGAGCGCAAGGCGATCGTGGACTTCGCCGGTCCGTACTTCGTCGCCGGCCAGACCATCCTGGTCAAGGAGGACAACACCGACATCAACGGTCCGGACGACCTGGCCGGCAAGACGGTGTGCAGCGTCGAGGGATCGACTCCCGCCGCGAACATCGAGGAGAACTACCCCGATGTGAAGCTCGAGCTCACCGACGCCTACAGCAACTGCCTCGAGCCGCTGCGCAACGACCAGGTGGACGCGATCACGACCGACAACGTCATCCTGGCCGGCTTCGTGGAGCAGAACGAGGGCGAGTTCAAGCTCGCCGGCGAGACCGTTCACCGAGGAGCCGTACGGCATCGGTCTGAAGAAGGACGACAACGAAGTTCCGCACCTTCATCAACGACGTGCTCGAGGAGTCCTACGAGGACGGCTCGTGGGCCGAGGCCTGGGAGGCCACCGCCGGCGTGGTGCTGGACACCCCGGAGCCGCCGGCCGTCGACCGCTACTGAGCTCGACACGCCCCTGACCGGTGGGTCGCCGCACGTGCAGCGGCCCACCGGTAGGTCGGCACCGGACCTGACGAGGAGGTGACGGCGTGGACGCGCTGCTCGACAACCTTCCGCTCCTGCGAGACGGCTTCCTGACGACGCTTCGGTTGACCCTCGTGTCGGCGGCCGTCGCGCTCGTCCTCGGCACTCTCCTCGGCGCCTGCCGGGTGTCACCGGTCCCGACGCTGCGCGGGTTCGGCACGGTCTACGTGGAGCTGGTGCGCAACACCCCGCTGACACTGGTCTTCTTCTTCTTCGTGTTCGTCGCCCCGCAGATCGACATCAAGCTGCCCTTCGAGACCTCGGCCTACGTCGCCCTCTCCCTCTACACGGCTGCCTTCGTCTGCGAAGCGGTCCGGTCCGGCGTCAACAGCGTCGGGGTCGGGCAGGCCGAGGCGGCGCGCGCGATCGGCCTCACGTTCACCCAGACGATGAGCCAGGTGGTCCTTCCGCAGGCCCTGCGCAGCGTCGTCCCACCGCTGATCAACATCTTCATCGCGCTGACGAAGAACACCTCGGTGGCCGTCGGCTTCTTCGTCACCGAGCTGATGGCCGTGGGGGTCCGGCTGTCCAACCGCTACCCGGCCGACATCATCACGATCCTGCTCGGCATCGCCGTGTGCTACCTCGCGATCACGATCCCCGCCGGCATCCTGGCCGGCCGGCTCGAGCGGAGGGTGGCGTTCGCCCGATGAGCATCGTGCTGTTCGACGAACCAGGCCCGCGGGCCCGGCGCCGCACCCTGATCTGGTCGGTCGTGGCCGGTGTCGCCCTGCTCGCGCTGCTCGTGCTGGCGGGGCTGCGTCTCGCCCAGAACGGCATCTTCGACGCGGAGCGCTGGGACATCTTCACCGAGGACACCGAGACCTGGGAGGCGCTGCTGCGGCGGGGCCTCCTCGCGACGCTGCGCGCCGCCGGCCTCGCCGCCGTGATCTCGCTGGTGGCCGGCGGCCTGCTGGCCGTCGCCCGGATGTCCGAGCGCCGTTGGTTGCGCATCGCTGTCGGCGGTGTGGATCGAGCTCTTCCGTGGCCTGCCCGTGGTGCTGCTGATGTTCTTCGCGGCGCTGGCGCTCGACTTCTCCATCTTCAGAGCCGTGGTCTTCGGGCTGGTGCTCTACAACACGGCGGTCATCGCCGAGATCCTGCGGGCCGGGCTCAGCTCGCTGCCGGGCGGCCAGCGCGAGGCGGCCCTGGCCGTGGGACTGACGCCCGGGCAGGCGCTGCGGATCATCCTGCTGCCGCAGGCGGTGCGGCGGATGCTGCCGTCGTTGGTCAGCCAGATCGTCGTCCTGCTCAAGGACACGTCGCTCGGCTACATCGTGGGCTACGTCGAGCTGCTGCGGATCAACCGCGAGCTGCGCGACTTCTTCGGCAGCAAGTACATCTTCTCGCTGTTCATCGTCACCGCCGCGATGTACATCGGCGTCAACTTCGCCCTGTCACGGCTGGCGGTCTACCTCGAGCGCCGCGGGACCACCAAGGCTGCGGGCGGTGTCGCGCCGACGCAGATCATCCAGGACTACAGCCACACCGCCCTGACCGTCAGTGCCAGCCGTGGTGCTCGCGGAGCTCGGCGGCGACCCGGTCGAACGCGACCGGTCGAGGATCGCCCCCTCGCGACGGATGCCGTCAGCCGGCAGCTCCAGGACCCGGTCCAGCCGGACCCAGCTCGGCCGGCCCTCGCCGTCCCAGGCACCGGCGCCGAGCGGCAGCCAGGCCGGGTCGCCCTCGTGGTAGTCCTGGCTGGACAGCATCAGGGCGAGCACGATGCCGCCGGCACCACCGGCGCCGACGCTCTCGCCGTCGTGCCCGACCACGAGCACCGGGCGGTCCTTGCCCTGTGCCGGGTCGTCCTCGTAGGCCACCCAGCCCCAGACCACCTCGCCCGGGTCGGCGTCGCCGTCCAGGTCGGGCGTGTACTCCAGCACCCGGCGCGCCGAGGGCGCCGGCGTCCCCGGCCGCGGCACCACGGGAGTGGGTCCGGCCGGGCTCGGCACCGACGTACGGCCGAAGATCGAGGAGAGGATGCGGCGCACGCACCGACCCTAGCCGCGGGTCAGCGTGCCACCTCCGTGGCGCGCGACTCGCGCACGACGGTCACCCGGATCTGCCCCGGGTAGGTCAGCTCGGTCTCGACCTGCTTGGCGATCTCGCGGGCGAGCACCTGCGCCTCGATGTCGTCGACGACGTCGGGCAGCACCATCACCCGTACCTCGCGCCCGGCCTGCATCGCGAACACCTTGTCCACGCCGTCGTGCCCCACCGCGATCTCCTCGAGGCGCTGCAGCCGCTTGACGTAGGCCTCGAGCGACTCGCGGCGCGCGCCGGGACGCCCGCCGCTGATGGCGTCGGCCGCCTGGGTCAGCACCGCCTCGACGGTGCGCGGCTCGACCTCCTGGTGGTGGGCCTCGATCGCGTGCACGACGTCCGGGTGCTCGCCGCAGCGCCGCGCGACGTCCGCCCCGACGATTGCGTGCGAGCCCTCGACCTCGTGGGTGAGCGCCTTGCCGATGTCGTGCAGCAGGCCGCAGCGGCGCAGCAGGGCCGGGTCCAGCCCGAGCTCGGCAGCCATCATGCCGGCCAGGTGCGCCGTCTCGAGCAGGTGCTTGAGGACGTTCTGGCCGTACGACGTCCGGTACCGCAGCCGGCCGAGCAGCATCGACGAGCTCGGGGTGCAGGTCGGTGACGCCGACGTCCAGCAGCGCGTCCTCGGCGGCGCGCTGGCACAGGGCGTCCACCTCGGTCTTGGCGCGCTCGAAGGAGTCCTCGATGCGCTGCGGGTGGATCCGGCCGTCCAGGACCAGCGCCTCGAGGGTCAGTCGCCCGACCTCGCGGCGCACCGGGTCGAAGCAGGAGAGCAGGACCGCCTCCGGCGTGTCGTCGATGATCAGGTTGACCCCGGTCACCTGCTCGAAGCTGCGGATGTTGCGGCCCTCTCGGCCGATGATCCGGCCCTTCATCTCGTCCCCGGGCAGGTGCAGCACCGAGACGACGGACTCGGTGGTCTGCTCGGTCGCCAGCCGCTGGATCGCCGCCGACGACGATCTCCCGGGCCCGGGCCTCACCGTCCTGCTGCGCTTCCCGCTCGATGGTCGCGGACGACGAGGGCCGCGTCGCGCTTGGCCTGCGACTCGACCGTCGCCACCAGCTCGGCGCGCGCCTGCTCGGCGGTGAGGCCCGCCGTCTGCTCGAGCAGCTGCCGGCGCTGGGTCTCCAGGTCGGCGAGCGCGGCCTGCCGGGACACCAGGTCGTGCTCCTGGCGGGCCACCTCGTGACCGCGCTCCTCGAGGTGGCGGAACTCCGCGTCGAGGCGCTCCTCCCGCTCGGTGACGCGGTGCTCCCGGCGCTCGAGGTCGGCGCGCTGCTCCTTGATGTCCTCCCGTTGCGCCATCGCCTGCTCGTCGGCCGCCGCGCGGGCCGCGGCCGCCGCGGCGCCGGGCACGGTCCGCCGCCGAGCGCGGAGCACGGCGGCGACCAGCAGCACGATCGCGAGCAGCGCGACGACCGCCACGCCGGTCAGGGCCAGGAGACCTGCATCCGCCATCGCGCGCCTCCTTGCCCGACGAGGCGACGGCAGAGCAGGCCACCGGTCGTCACCGGCAGCGAGTCAGCGCAGATGTCGTTGTCTGGTCAGACCGGCCCTGACGGACCGGCGGATGTCGTCGTCTCGGTCAGCAGTGTCGGGGGGCCCCGGGAGCGCGAGCCCCTAGGGGCGAGGCTAGATCCAGGTCACAGGACGGTCAAGGACGATCAGCCCGGGTCCGGCTTGCGGGCAGGCTTGGGCGCGTGAGCGAGCTGCGCGAGTGGGGCGACGACGAGACGCCGCCGGCAGTGCTCGCCGCGACCCGCCAGCCTCGTCGTGACCGCGTTCGCCGCCGACGGCAACGCGTTCTCCGACGAGGACTGGCAGCACACCAGCCGGCGGCCGGCGGGTGGTGGCCTTCGACGGGGAGATCCCGGTTGCTCACGCGGCCCTCGTGCCGCGCACCCTGTGGGTCGGCGACCGGGGCTTGCGGACCGGCTACGTCGAGGGGGTCGCCACGGCCGCCGACCGGCAAGGTGCCGGCTTCGGGTCGCTGGTGATGACCCGGGTCGGAGAGCTGGTCCTGCGGGACTACGAGATGGGGGCGCTCTCGACCGGCAGCCCGGCGTTCTACAGCCGGCTCGGCTGGGAGCGGTGGCAGGGGCCGACCTTCGTCCGGGACGGCGACACGTGGGTCCGCACCCCTGACGAGGACGAGGGCGTGATGGTGCTGCGCGGCGGACCGAGCGCGGAGGTCGACCTTTCCGCGACCATCTGCTGCGAACGCCGCTCCGGCGACGACTGGTAGCCGCCTCAGTCGAGTCCGGCCGGTCCTCGGTGGCCGACGCTCGCCTGCCCTCCGCGGCCAGCGCGTCGCGCACCACCCGGTGGGCCACGCCCGACGGGTAGCCCTTGCGCGCCAGCATGCCGGCCAGCCGTCGCACCCTGGCCGGATAGGCCAGCCCGCGCGTCGACGGGAGGCGGCGGGCGACCAGCGCCTCGGCGGCCGCGACTTCGTCGTCGGGCCCGATGCCGTCCAGCGCCGTCTCGGCGAGCTCGTCGGCGACTCCCTTGCGGCGCAGCTCATGCTGCAGCGCCCGGCGGGACAGGCCGCGCCCGTCATGACGCGACCGCACCCACATCTCGGCGTAGGCGGCGTCGTCGACCAGACCCACCTCGGTGAACCGGTCGAGCACCCGCTCGGCCACCTCGTCGGGCACCGCCCGGGAGGCCAGGTCGGCCGCGAGCTCGGCCCGGGTGCGGGGCGCCGCCGTCAGCCGACGGAGCACCACACCACGGGCCACCGACTCGGGGTCGGCATCGGGACCGTCGTCAGCGAGGCTGCCCGGGGTCGGACCGTCCGGCCCGCCCCGGGACCGAGCCCGTCGCACCGAGGACATCCTCAGATGTCGCTCGGCTTCACCGCCGGCGCAGGCGGCGCCGACAGAGCAGCGGCATCGGCGGGCGACTCGACGCGGGCGCCGATGTTGAGCTTCTCCTTGATCTTCTTCTCCAGCTCGTCGGCCAGGTCGGGGTTGTCGCGCAGGAAGGCGCGGGAGTTCTCCTTGCCCTGACCGAGCTGGTCGCCCTCGTAGGTGTACCAGGCGCCGGACTTGCGGACGAAGCCCTGCTCGACGCCGACGTCGATCAGGCCGCCCTCGCGGCTGATGCCGGTCCCGAACATCAGGTCCATCTCGGCCTGCCGGAACGGCGGGGACATCTTGTTCTTGACGACCTTGACGCGGACCCGGTTGCCGACCGCCTCCTGACCGTCCTTGAGCGTCTCGATGCGCCGGACGTCGAGCCGGATCGAGGCATAGAACTTCAGCGCCTTGCCGCCGGAGGTCGTCTCGGGACTGTTGTGCACGATCACACCGTCGGCCAGGTAGTTGTGCGAACCCTCGACCTCGATGTCGAACCGGTGGTTGTTTCGCCGAGGCTTCCAATCCTCGATCGACGTGATGCGAGCCGGGACCGGATGGAGAACGGGTTCGGAGAACTCTGGCTTGACGCCGAAGCTGCCCACGGAACCGTGGCAGCAACTTGTAGTCCATCGAGGGGTGCACGAAGGGTGCGATCAACTCCTGCAGCTTCGTCGTCGCGGCCGTCGTGAACTGCAGAACAGCGATCCTGCGCGCCCCGCGGGTCGTGAGCTTGCACTCGAGTCCGAACGTCCCTTGCAGGTGTTCGACGATCCGCTCTCGCGAGCCAGGACTCATCGCTTCGAGGCAGATCTCCGCCCTGCCTGAGCCACCTGCAGTGCGCGCCTGCAACCCCTTAGAACGAAGTGTGAAGCAACCGTCGTCCATGTACCAGATGGCCAGGGCCAACGGGTTCAGGGACTTGAGATAGTCCCAAGTGATGTGCTTCTTCCCGTCGCCGAGATAGACGACTTCGCGCAACTCGGCAAGTTCTGGAAGGGGTGTCAGATCGACGAAATGCGCGCCCTTGACGTTGGTGCTGCGGCTCTGCCCGATGTTTCCGAGCAAGGACGCCTTCCAGTCGAGATAAGCAGCCTGCTTATGCGCCGTGACCCATTCGGAATCGGGCGCTGCCACCATTGCGATTGACGGGCTCCGACAGAGCCGCGTCACCCAGTAGCCCTCCCAGAACTACCTGCCACTGCTGCCGGCTCAGGCGATGCTCAGCAGTGAGCATCACGCGGTCGCCAGGGAGCAGCTCACCCGCTTCCCGCCATCCTCCCGGCGTGCGTACGAGATGGTTCGAGGTGAGCCGGAGCTGACTACGACCGTGCCCTCGTCCGACACCGCCGCGCGCCACGTTCAATTGAAGGAAGCGATCGGTCGCTCCGTTGTCGAACCAATTGACGACCTTCTTCGGGACAACCCGGCCAACTTCCGCGTCATACGACAGCACCTCCACGGGAAGCCGCTCGGTGACGACCTTCCCGATCGGCAGAGTCGAACCATCTGCGAGCGTGATCGGCGTGTCGTAAGACAGGCATCCGAAGAGCACACCGATTTTCTCGCGCAGCTGGTTGATGAAGATGGCGGTCGTCTTCGACTGGCTGAGCGCACCGGTGATCTTGCGCAGCGCCTGGCTCATCAGCCGAGCCTGCAGGCCGACGTGGCTGTCGCCCATCTCGCCCTCGATCTCGGCGCGTGGCACCAGGGCGGCCACCGAGTCGATGACGATGATGTCCAGCGCGCCGGACCGGATCAGCATGTCGGCGATCTCCAGCGCCTGCTCGCCGGTGTCCGGCTGGGACACCAGCAGCCCGTCGGTGTCGACGCCGAGCTTCTTCGCGTACTCCGGGTCGAGGGCGTGCTCGGCGTCGATGAAGGCGGCGATTCCCCCGGCCCGCTGCGCGTTGGCGATGGCGTGCAAGGCGACGGTCGTGTTGTGGGAGAGGACACCGTTGGCAAGGAAACTGTGCGTCGCGGGCAGGACCACGTCGAACGTCGGCTGCTTGCCCAGGTCCTCGATCAGCTCGATCCGCTCGTAGGTGTGCTGCGCGGTCGCGAGAGCCCGCAGGTGCTCCACCATGGCGCGACAGCTCGGAGACAGTCGCTCGGCACGCTGGTCGAACCACGCGACGACCTTGCCGAGGCGCTGACGGGAGCAGGCGAGCGCCAGGTCGGTCCGGAAGAGGTCTCCGGCGACCCGGTCGAAGTCCCGGTCGCCGCCGCAGGTGTCCCTCAGGTCACGGAGGAGCCCTGCGACATGCGGCACGTTCTCGAGCTGAGGATCGCGGCGTGATGCCACGAAATGCTCGGCGACCTGCTGCCGACGTCGCTCGGAGCGGAAGCCCACCTCGTCGAGGAACCGGTGGGTGACGGCCGGGTTGACCGTGACCGTCCAGTAGTCCTGCTCGTAGATGGGGTTGTCGTTGGACGACACCGTCGCCGGGATGCCGAGGCCGAACAGCAGCAGCTGGACCTGACGCACCAGCTGCTCGGACGCGCTGCCGAGCCCCACCGTCGAGCTGGTGTCGATCCAGCCGTCGCCCTCGAAGAGTGCGGAGAGGAAGGCCCGCTGGGCCTTGTGCCCGGCCGTCCGGACGCAGTGCGGCACGGTCTTGCCGGCGGCGTTGACGTAGTCCTGCCCGTACCGCTCCGCGAAGTGGCTGCGCAACGACGTGTCGAAGACGCAGTGCTCCTTGCCATCGCCATAGTGCCGGACCGTGACGCCGAAGAGGCCCTCCATCAGCGCGGTGTACTCCGCGGCGACCTCAGGATCCCAGTTGGTGAACCTGATCGCGTTGCGACCCTTCATGCTCCCCTCGGCCACCAGGTAACCGAGCAGGACCGCCTCGTCCTCGCTCAGGCCCTCTCCGGTCGCGGCCTCGACGGCACCGAACAGGCCTGAGACGAGGTGGTCACCGACCCGCAGCTCGCCAGCCTTGCGCCAGACGATGAACCCGCGCTCGGACATGACGCGCAAAGGGTGGTTGTGGGTGACCGACACCGTCCGCCCCGAGCGCACCGTGATCCGCAAGACCGGCTTGCGGTTGTTGTGGGTCAGCGCGGCCAGCGTCTCGAGGTCACCGTGCTCGTTGACCATCCGGATGCCCTGGTCACGCACGTCCGTCACGCGGGACGTGCACGAAGCCGGCTGGCCGGCCCGGGCAAACAGCTCCTCGACCGTCTCGAGACCCCGGTCGGTCCACACGTAGGTGTCGGCGGTCAGGCACTTGCCCGAGCTCTCCGGTCCGTATATCTCCACCACGCGACCGCGCGGGAGACCTCCGATGCCCAGCGCGATGTCCAGCGCGATGGAGCCGGTCGGGATGGTCTCGATCGGCGCCCGGACGTCGTCACCGAGGCGCATCACCGAGCCCTTGCCGAACTGCCGGTCGATCTGTGCGAGCGCGGTGTCGAGCGCCTTGTCGCGGTCTGCGGAGGGTGCCATGGCTGCCATCCCGGTCGATGAGGGTCGGGTCGTCTTCTTCGTCACGTCTGGGAACCTAGGGCCGGCCCCGGACACAACGTGCCTCGCCGGCGTGCTCTGTGGATGGGTCGACGGATGTGGACACTACCCGAACACCTGTTCGACCCGACCCCGACACGCCGGGGTCGCGGGAACGCCCGAGCCGGGCCTCAGGGGCGGACGGCGGCCGGGCGGCGGGTCGCCATCACGAGCACCAGCACAGGCAGCACCAGCACCCCGGAGAGCGCGTTGAGCAGGCCGTAGCCCGACAGGTCGACGACGACCCCGGCGAGGGCTCCCCCGGCCGCGCCGCACATCCCCATCACGAAGTCCGACAGGCCCTGCACGCCCGGGCGGACGCCGACGTCGACCGACTCCGAGAGCAGGGTCGAGCCGGAGATGAGCACGCACGACCACCCGAGCCCGAGCAGCAGCAGACCACCGCCCAGGACGCCATGGTCGTCCGTCGTGCCCGAGACCAGGACCGCGCAGAGCAGGACGACGTTGCCGAGCACGATGACCCGCACCCGCCCCGCCCGGTCGACCAGCCAGCCGACGACCGGCGAGAAGGCGAACATGCCCGTCACGTGCAGGCTGATCACCAGCCCCACCACCTGCAGCTCCGCGCCTTCGTGGCGCATGTGCACAGGTGTCATCACCATCACGGACACCATCACGGTGTGGGCCACCGCGATCGCGACCATCGCGAGCAGAGCCGGAGGAGAGGAGCGGACGGCACGCACGGACTGCGACAGCGGCACCGAGTGGTCGTCGTCGTGCGTGCCGGCGATCCGACGGGCGGTGAGCAGCGGGTCGGGACGCAGCCCGACATGCACCACGGCAGCTGCCAACGCGAACGCCACGACCGAGAACAGGACCGGACCGGCCAGGTCGGGCAGGTCGACCGTACGGGCGACCGAGGCCCCCGGACCGGTGAGATTGGGTCCCAGGACGACACCGATGGTCGTGGCCCACACCACGGTCGCGAGAGCCCGGCCGCGGTGCATCGGCTCGGCGAGGTCGGCCGCCGCGAAGCGCGACTGGAGGTTGGCAGTGGTCGCCACACCCTGCAGCAAGGCACCCAGGACGACGAGCCCGAACGACGTCTGGGCGGTGCCGACGATCAGCAGCCCGGCGCCGGCGAGCGCGACGAGGTAGCCGCCGACCAGCCCCGGCCGCCGGCCGCGGGCGGACATCAGGCGGGACATCGGCAGCGCCGCGACCGCCGCGCCCAGGACGTTGGACGTCTGCGCGAGACCGGACAGCGCTGTGGACCCCGACACGTCCTCGGCGATCAGACCGCTCACCGAGATGGCGCTGCCGACCGCGACACCGCCGAGCACCTGGGCCGCGGACAGCACGCGCAGCGTACGTCGCTGGACTGCGGCGGTCGTCGGTTCCACGCAGGCGAGGCTATGGCCACCCGATCGGGCGTCCTAGCTCTTTGTGGTGGCTGCCACCCCGGGGATGCCGTCGGACCGGAACGCCGCGACGAACAGGTGGTGGTCGGTGCGGGCCCGGTCGGCGTAGGAGTGCGCGAACGCGACGAGGTCCTCGACGAACTCGTCGACGTCGTCGCCGATGGCCTCGGCCACGACGTCCTCCGTCTGGACGTCGATGAGCGGTGTGTCGCCCGAGTCCTTGTCGCTCACGCAGTGCACCTTCGCGGTCGCGCGGCCGAGCTGCTCCACGACCGGTCCCAGGTCATCGGGCTCGGAGAGCTCCGACCAGTCCAGGTCCGCGTCGTAGGGCGACACCTCGGCGACGACGTAGCCGGTGCCGCCCATCTCGGTCCACCCGAGCCAGGGATCGGCATGCGCCTGCAGCGCAGACTGCGAGACGGCGGTCCGGTGTCCGTGGTGGTAGAAGAAGTCGCGAGCCTCCGCGTCGTCGACGACCCGGCTCGGCGCCGCCACGTTGCCCTGCTTCATCGACAGCACGATGTCGTTCTCCAGCGCCTGGGTGTGACCCTCGACGAGCAGGTTGTACGCCGGCAGTCCGGCGCTGCCGATCCCGAACCCGGACGTCGCCATGACGTCCTTGAGCGTGTAGCTGATGCTGCCCATCCGCTTCGAGTCCGGGATGGTCTGCCGGTACGACTCGTACGCCTTCTCGACCCGGCGGCGCTCGCGGCGGCCGAGCTCACGCGAGGCGTGCTCGTGCCGGAACCTGCGCTCGTACTGCTCCACGACCGTCATCCGGTCGAGGAGGTGGATGCGCGTCGACAGCTGCGCCTTCTGCAGCGCAGCCCGCACGGCGCCGGTGGCGGTGTCGAGCCGCAGCGCCCACTCGTGGTCGCGGTCGCTCTCGACGAACTGGTGCACCTGCTCGACGTACGCTCGCAGGAACCGCCCGCAGAGGTCGTCGATCACGGTGTCCGGCAAGGCCTTCTGCCAGCACAGCAGGGCGAGGCTGGCCACGAAGCGCCGCAGGTCCCAGGTGAAGGGCCCCAGGTAGGCCTCGTCGAAGTCGTTGACGTCGAAGACGAGCGCGCCCTTGCCGTCCATGTAGGTGCCGAAGTTCTCGGCGTGCAGGTCGCCCTGGATCCAGACGCGGCTCGCGTTGCCGCTGGACCAGCGGTCCTCCTGCTCGGCCATGTCGGCGTAGAAGACGCAGGCGCTGCCGCGATAGAAGGACCACGGGTCGGCGGCCATCTTGCGGAACTTGACCCGGAACGCGTTGGCGTCGGCCTCCATCAGGTCGGCGAACGCGTCGACGAGCGTGTCGATGATCAGTCGCTGGCGCTTCTCGTCGTCCGGCACCACCGTCCCTTGCCCCCGCGGGGCAGGGACGACACCAGGAGGGTCAGCGCCGGGCGGCCGGGACCTCCATGCCCTCGCACACGGCCCGCCAGACGAGCACCGTGGACTCGCCGTCGGCCAGGGCCTGGGCCGCCGTGCGGTTGCCGAGCTCGGAGAACACGTGCAGCTCGACGAGCGACTCGGCGTGGGGGCCGAACTGCTCGCGCATCCGCACCCAGAAGTCCGTCAGCCGCATCGAGCCAGTATCGCCGACCGCCGGTCACGGCTGCCGCCGGACGAACTCGGCGAAGCTGTCCAGCGCGTCCTGCCAGAAGCCGTCCAGCCAGGCGCGCAGCGGCTCGAGACCGGCCGGCTCCAGGTGGTAGACGTGCCGGGTCCCGTCCGTTCGGTGACCGACCAGCCCGGCCCCGGCCAGTACCTTGAGGTGCTGCGACACCGCCGGCCGGCTGACCGGGAGCGCGTCGGCGAGGGCTCCCACCGAGCTCGGGCGCCGCCGCAGCCGCTCCAGGATCTCCCGCCGGGTGGCGTCCCCGAGCGCCTCGCACACGGCCTGATGGGTCGTCACCGGGCGCCGGACACCCCCCGGGCGTACGCCGCCAAGGCGCTGCCCCAGTCGGGCCTCGCCTCCGCTGCCCCGAAGGGGTCACCGGCCGGCCGCGACGACGTACGCCGGGCCGCCCTCGCCGTCCGGACCAGCCGGCCGATCGCGGCCCGCCGGTGCGCCTCCGCGACCACCGCACGCAGCAGGAGCTCGTCGGCGGGCACGGCTAGGCCTCCGCCCCGGGCGCGGACGACGCGGCCAGGCTCGCGAGCACGACGTCCCAGCCGCTGGTGTAGCCGCGCCGGGCCCGCTCTGCGTCGGGCCGGGCCTCCCAGCCGGAGTGCACGAGCGTCACGAGCGTCCCAGCGTCCTGCTCGGCGAACGTCACCTCGACCCGCGTCGCCTCGGCCGCCGACTGCCCCGGGTGCCAGGTGAAGGCGACCAGCGCCGGCGGAGCCCAGTCCGTGATCGTGCCCCAGACGGCGGTGGAACCGTCCGCGAGCGTCTCGACGATGACGCCCCCGACCCGGTCGCCCATGACGACACCCGCCGACGACGCCGCCCCGACCGAGTGAGTGCGCAGCGGCCACCACCGCCCCATCTCGGCGGTGAAGAGCGCGAAGGCGCGCTCGACGGTCGCCGCCACGACGACGGTCTTGGTGATGGGCGCGAGCTCGGCGGTCGTGGTCACAGCGCACTCCCGAAGTCGGTAAGTCTGGTCTTACCGTAAGTTGTCACGAACCGAGTGTCGCGTCAAGGGGAAACTCGCCCATCTCCCGACCTCAGCCGCGTCAGAGACGTCGACCTCCGGAATCGTGCGGGCGCCTCGTCGCTCGTGCCCGGTTCCTCCGCGGATCGTGCCCGTCCCTCCATGATCCCTCAGCCGCGGCCCCACGACGAGCCGGAGGTGTAGCGGCGCAGCCCCGCGGTGAACGCAGCCCACCCGAGCGTCGCGAAGACGCCGGCGGCACCGAGCAGCAGAAGCGCGTCGGACACACTGAAGTCGTCGATCAGCCGCGCCGGGACCGCACTGACGAAGGCGGCGGGGACGGCCGTGTAGAGCAGCGCCTTGGTCGCGCCGGTGAAGACGTCCGCCGGGTACGACGCCAGCAGGAGCACCGAGTGCAGCCCGAGGTCTCCCGCGCGGCCGCCGCCATTGACGAAGACCAGCGATCCGGTCAGCACGAGGAACCCGGTGAGCAGCACCGCGCTCGCCAGCGACCCGACAAGGAAGACCAGCAGCCGCTGCCCGGTGGGGTTCCCGGACACGGCGAACAGCACGACGCCGAACGCAACGTCGCCCAGGTTGACCGTGTCGACCCGGCGCACCAGCAGGTGCGGCAGCGGCGCGACGGGCAGGGCGAGCACCTCGTCGAGCGAGCCGTCCTCCACCAGCGTCGGGATCCGGCGGGAGTTCGACAGCAGGCCGAGCACCAGACCGGCCGACGTCGTGAGCACCGCGAACAGCAGCAGCACGCGGTCCGCGTCCCAGCCGCGCACCGAGGACACCCGGTTGAAGAAGATCAGCCAGAAAGCGACCCAGGCGACGTCGTTGACGATCATCGCCGCGATCTGGGTCCAGAAGGCGCTGCGCCGGGCGGCCGCGTCGGCAAAGGCGCTGCGCAGCACCGCCGTCGTCCCGGTCGTCATCAGCCGCCCACCACCTGCAGCCGCTGCTGGCCTCGCGCGAACGCCAGCGCGGCAGCGCCCGCGAGGACCACCAGCCAACCCACCTGGACCAGCAGCAGCACCGGCTCCACGTGCCCGGCGGCCAGCCGAGCCGGCACGTAGGCCATGGTCATGAACGGCAGGACCATGGCCACGTCGCGGAGGACATCGGGGAGCACCTCGAGCGGCAGCAGCATGCCGCCGAGGATGAACACCAGCTTCTGGTAGAGGAACCACATCGCTCTCGTGTCCCGGAGCCAGAACGCCGCCGCGGCCATCGCGTGCTGCAGGCACAGGTTCGCCGAGAGGGCCAGCACCAGCGCCGGGACGGCGAGCGCCGCACCCCCCGCGCTGGGAGGCGGCCCGACGACGAGCCAGGCCAGGGCGACACCCGGGCCGAGAAGCGTGGCGAGACGCGCAACCCCGCGGCCGACCTCGGCGACCAGCCGAATCAGTGATGACCGGCACCGGCCGCAGCATCTCCACCGCCACCGCTCCGCTGCCGATCTCGTCACCGACCTCCTCGATCAGCCGGATGCTCAGCGCACAGGTCGCCGCCTCGGCCGTGACGATGTACCAGGTGAGCGCTGCCGCGGAGTAGCCCGCGATCTCGCCGTTGCCGGCAGCGGCCCGCCACAGCGCGGAGAGGACTCCCGACACGATCAGGTAGAAGAGACAGTTCACGACCCATCCGTCGCGGTCGGCGAGCAGGCGGCGCCCGGCCACGTCGGCCGGCACACCGATCCGGCGGAGCCTCATGTCCGTCGCTCGCTGTAGATCTCGGCGATCACCTGTTCGAGGGGCGGGTCGACGACCGAGATGTCGCTCACCGACCAGGCGTCGAGCACCGCGCCGAGCACCGACCGGATCGACGTGCGCGCCGTGTCGACCGACAGCTGCACGTCCGAGTCGCTCTGCGCGACCACGGACACCCCGTCGAGGGCGAGCGGCGTCGCGGGACGCTCCAGCCCGACATCCACGAGCTTCGTGGACAGCATCGTGCGCCGCATCGCCGGCACCGTGTCGTCGTAGATGAGCCGCCCGGCACTGATCACCGCCACCCGCTGGGCGACGTGCTCGATGTCGGCGACGTCGTGCGAGGTCAGGAAGACAGTCGTGCCACCCGCCTCGTTCAGCGAGACCAGCAGCTCGCGGAAGCGCCGCTTGGCGAGCAGGTCGAGCCCGATCGTCGGCTCGTCGAGGAACAGGATGTCCGGCTCGTGCAGCAGGCAGGCCGCGAGCTCGCAGCGCATCCGCTGCCCCAGCGAGAGGTCGCGCACCGGCACGTCGAAGAGGTCCGCCGCATCGAGCAGCTCGCCGAGCTGCTCGACGCGACGCTTCTCGGCGCTGCGGTCCATCCCGTAGATCGCGGCCAGCATGCGCAGCGACTGTCGCGGGCTCAGCTCGAACCACAGCTGCGACCGCTGGCCGAACAGCGTGCCGGTTCGCTCCGCGAGGGCATGCCGTTCCCGCCAGGGCACGAACCCCAGCACCCGGGCCTCCCCCGCCGTCGGGTGCAGGATGCCGGTGAGCATCTTGATCGAGGTCGACTTGCCCGCACCGTTGGGCCCGATGAACGCCAGGCGCTCACCCTGGGCGACCTCGAGCGTCAGGTCGTGGACGGCCTCGACCGCTCGCCCCGAGGCGCCCCGGAACCGCTTCGTCACACCGACCGCCTCGATGGCCGGGCCTGCGTCGCGAGCGGGTGCCCCCATCCGCAGATCATGCCCGAGCGGCCGGACCACCCACCAACGGATAAGTCCGCTACGTCAGCAGCAGCTTCTCCAGGCGGCGTCCGGTGACCAGCACGCCCACCAGGCCCAGCCCCAGCAGCACGACGACGTGCGCCAGGGATGCCAGCCCGACGGTGCCCGTCGTGAGCTCTCGCAACAGCTCCGCCGAGTGATAGAGCGGAGAGCAGCGCACCACCCACTGCAGGGACTCGGGGTAGACCGACAGCGGGTAGAACGTCGCCGAGAACAGGAACAGGGGCAGCTGCACAAGTGTGATGTAGCTGAAGTCCTGCCACGAGCGCATGAAGGTGGTGCACGCCGTGCCAACGGCCGCGAACGCGAAGCCGATGAGGACGACGACGGGCAGTGCGAGCAGGGCCCACCAGGACGAGATGAGCCCCATCAGCAGCATCACGACGATGAACGAGATGGAGTACATCGACCCGCGCATCAGTGCCCAGGTGATCTCGCCGACTGCCACGTCGACGGTCGTCACCGGCGTGGCCAGCACGGCGTCGTACAGCTTGTTGTACTTCAGCTTGAAGAACAGCCCGAACGTCGCGTCGATCACGGCGCCGTTCATGGCGCTGGCCGCGAGCATCGCCGGCGCGACGAACGCCGTGTAGGTGACCACCTGGCCACCGGGCAGCGCGACGTCGCCGACGAGCTTCGAGACGCCGATGCCGATGGAGAACAGGTAGAAGACCGGCTCCAGGAAGCCGGAGACGAGCACCAGCCACTCGCGCCGGTAGACCCGGGCGTTGCGCTCGACGAGGTAGCGCGCACCGCCGGTGCCCACCAGCCGGGACAGCAGCGGCGGGGTGAGCCGCAGCGACGACGGCGCGGCCGTCGGGGCGCTCACGAGACCAGCCGCCGGCTGAAGGTGCGCAGCGCGACCGCGAAGCCGCCGGCCACCCACAGCAGCAGGTAGGCGACGTGCCCCAGCGACGATCCCCACGTGACCGTGCCGAGCGCCAGGTCGCGGCAGAGGTCGACTCCGTGCCACAGCGGCACCGCATAGGCGAGCGGCTCGAGCCAGTCGGGCAGCTGCGACACCGGGAAGAACGTCCCGGAGAACAGGAACATCGGCATGATCAGGAAGCGGAACAGCAGGGCGAACCCGCTGTCCGTCTCGAGGGTGGCGGCGAAGCCGAAGATGCCCGGCGCGAACGCCATGCCGGTCAGCACCGCCGCCGGCAGGCAGAGCAGCGCCCACCACGAGTGGAACGTGCCGAACAGGCCCATGATGACGAGGAAGACGGCGGCGCTGATCGCGAGCCGCGCGGCGACCCACAGCAGATGACCCGCCAGCGCGTCCCGCACGCGCAGCGGGGTGGCGAGCTGTGCGTGGTACTGCCTGGCCCACTTGATCGCGCCGAGCACCGGGTAGCTGGACTCGAAGGCCGCCTGCTGCATGACCGACGCCGCCAGCAGCCCCGGCGCGATGAAGTCGAGGTAGTCGACGCCGCCGAGCGTCGAGGCCTGCGCCCCGCTGTCGACGATGGAGCCCAGTCCCAGGCCCATCGCGGCGAGAAACCCGAGCGGCGTGAGGACGGTGGAGGCCCAGGTGCCCCGCCAGGTACGTCGGAACTGCACCCGCCAGAAGTCGACGGCGCGCCCGACCAGCGCCAGACCGGACGGCGCCGGGGGCAGCACCGGCATCGTGCCCGTCGGCAGCGTCGTGGTCACTCGACGAGGCTCCGTCCGGTGAGCCGCAGGAAGACGTCCTCCAGGCTGCTGCGCCGGACGAGGACGGACTCCGGCTGGATCCCGCAACGGTGCAGCTCGGCAACGGTGCCGTCGCCGTCGTCGCTGTAGAGGAGCACGCGATCGGGCAGCAGCTCGACGCGGTCGACCAGTGCATGCAGCGGCCGTCCGGGCTGCGCGACGAGGGCCTCGACCTTCCCGCCCTGCTCCTCGGTCTCGTCGGCGGCGAAGCGCAGCTCGACGACCTCGCGGGTCGACCACTCGCGGATCAAGGCAGCCGGCGAGCCCTCGGCCGCGATCCGGCCGGCGTCCATGACGACGAGCCGGTCGCACAGCTGCTCGGCCTCGTCCATGTAGTGCGTGGTGAGCACGAGCGTCACGCCGCGCTGCTTGAGCCGGAACAGCCGGTCCCAGACGACGTGGCGCGCCTGCGGGTCGAGGCCGGTGGTGGGCTCGTCGAGCAGCAGCAGGTCCGGCTCGTTGATCAACGAGCGGGCGATGGTCAGCCGCCGCTTCATGCCGCCGGACAACGGCTCGACCTGGCTGCTCGCGCGCTCCTCCAGGTGGACGAACTCGAGCAGCTGCCGGCCGCGCTCGGCCGCCTGACGGCGCGACATCCCGAAGTAGCGGCCGTAGACGACGAGGTTCTCCAGCACCGACAGCTCGAAGTCGAGGGTGTCCTCCTGGGGCACCACGCCGAGCCGGGCCCGGATCCGCCGCCCGTCGGCCGCCGGGTCGTGGCCCAGGACACGCAGGGTTCCCTCGGTGACCGGGGAGACGCAGCCGATCATCCGCATCGTCGACGACTTGCCGGCGCCGTTCGGCCCGAGGAAGCCGAACGACTCCCCGCGGGCCACGTCGACGTCGATCCCGTCCACGGCGGTGAAGTCGCCGAAGCGCTTCACCAGGCCTCTGGCATGGATCATCGGGAGGTCATCAGGCACGGTGATCGACCCTAGCCCGGCGCGCTGACAGGCCTCGACCCAATTGCCAGAGGATCCATGCCGCGGCGAGGCACACTGGACGGGTGGCACACGACGAGAGCAGCACTCCCCCGGCCGGGAAGGGGCGCTTCGCCGCTCTGCCGCCGCGGGTCGAGCGGGAGGACATGGTCGAGGAGCAGCCGGGTGACAACCCGGTGCCGGAGGCCACCCCCGACCCCAACACCGAGGTCGCCTGGCGCTGGGGCCTCGGCATCGCCCCCGGCGGCTGACCCCGACACCTGTCGGTGGGGTCGGCGAGAATGTCCGGGTGACCCGGTTCTCCCCCGCGACCCAGGCGTGGTTCGACGCGTCCTTCAGCGCGCCGACCGCTGCCCAGGACGGCGCGTGGGACGCCATCGCCGCCGGGCGCAACGCGCTCGTCGTCGCTCCCACCGGCTCGGGCAAGACGCTCGCCGCGTTCCTCTGGTCGATCGACCGGCTGGCCAGCGAGCCCCGCCCGGCGGATGCCCGGCGCCGCTGCCGGGTGCTCTACGTCTCGCCGATGAAGGCGCTGGCCGTCGACGTCGAGCGCAACCTGCGCGCCCCGCTGACCGGCGTCCGGCACGCCGCCACCCGGCTCGGCCTGCCCGAGCCGGACCTCACCGTGGCCGTCCGGTCCGGCGACACCCCGGCCGACGAGCGCCGGCGCTTCACCCGGACGCCACCCGACATCCTCATCACCACGCCGGAGTCGCTGTTCCTGCTGCTCACCTCCCAGGCGCGCGACTCGCTGCGCGGTGTCGAGACCGTCATCGTGGACGAGGTCCACGCGGTGGCCGGCACCAAGCGCGGCGCGCACCTCGCCCTGTCCCTGGAGCGGCTCGACCACCTGCTCGACGAACCGGCTCAGCGCATCGGCCTGTCCGCAACGGTGCGGCCGGTCGAGGAGGTCGCCCGGTTCCTCGGCGGTGCCCACGAGGTCGACGTCGTGCAGCCGCCGGCGAGCAAGCAGGTCGAGCTCGAGGTCGTCGTCCCGGTCGAGGACCTCGGTGAGCTGGGCCAGGCCACCGGTGAGGTCAGCGGCTCGGCCGCCGGCGAGGAGCGACGCACGTCGATCTGGCCGCACGTCGAGGAGCGCATCGTCGACCTCGTCTCGGCCCACCGCTCGACGATCGTGTTCGCCAACTCGCGCCGCCTCGCCGAGCGGCTGTGCGCCCGGCTCAACGAGATCCACTACGAGCGGGTGACCGGCGAGGCGCTGCCGGAGCCCGGGACCCTCAGGCCGGCCCAGGTGATGGCGCAGGCCGGGTCGTCCGCCGGGCGGCCCGAGGACGGTGCGGTGCCGGAGATCGCCCGCGCCCACCACGGCTCGGTGTCCAAGGAGCAGCGCGCCCTGATCGAGGAGGCGCTCAAGGCAGGCCGGCTGCCGGCGGTCGTGGCGACCTCCTCCCTCGAGCTGGGCATCGACATGGGCGCCGTGGACCTGGTGATCCAGGTCGAGTCCCCGCCGTCGGTGGCCAGCGGCCTGCAGCGGGTGGGCCGGGCCGGCCACCAGGTCGGCGCCGTCTCGCGCGGCGTCATCTTCCCCAAGTACCGCGGCGACCTCGTGCAGACGGCGGTCGTCGCCGAGCGGATGCGTGACGGCGCGATCGAGTCCCTGCGCTACCCGCGCAACCCGCTCGACGTCCTGGCCCAGCAGATCGTGGCCATGGTGGCGGTCGACGAGTGGGACGTCGAGGTGATGTACGACGTGCTCCGGCGGGCTGCGCCCTATGCCGCTCTGCCCCGGTCCGCCTTCGAGTCCGTGCTCGACATGCTGGCGGGGCGCTACCCGTCCGACGAGTTCGCCGAGCTGCGTCCGCGGCTGGTCTGGGACCGGGTCGGCGGCACGCTCAACGGCCGCCCCGGTGCGCAGCGGCTTGCCGTGACCAGCGGCGGGACCATCCCGGACCGAGGCCTGTTCGGCGTCTTCCTCGTCGGCGAGAAGCAGAGCCGGCGTCGGGGAGCTGGACGAGGAGATGGTCTACGAGTCGCGGGTCGGCGACGTGTTCACCCTCGGGTCGACGTCGTGGCGGATCGAGGACATCACGCACGACCGGGTTCTGGTGACCCCCGCTCCCGGGCAGCCCGGCCGGCTGCCGTTCTGGAAGGGCGACACGATGGGCCGTCCGGTCGAGCTGGGCCGGGCGCTGGGAGCCTTCACCCGCGAGCTCGGCGCGCTCTCGCCCGCGGACGCCCGGGCCCGCGTCCGGGCCAGCGGGCTCGACGAGTGGGCGGCCGACAACCTGCTCGCCTACCTCGCCGAGCAGCGCGAGGCGACCGGGCACCTGCCCGACGACCGCACGATCGTCGTCGAGCGGTTCCGCGACGAGCTCGGCGACTGGCGGGTGGCGATCCACTCCCCGTTCGGGGCCCAGGTCCACGCGCCGTGGGCGCTGATCGTGTCGGCCCGCCTGCGCGAGCGCTACGGCTTCGACGTGCAGGCGATGCACTCCGACGACGGCATCGTGCTCCGGCTGCCCGACATGGAGTTCGGAACAGGGGCCGAGGGCGACGCGGCGGAGCCGTGGCACGGCGCCGACGTTGCCGTCGTCGACCCCGACGAGGTGGAGCCGCTGGTGACCGCCGAGGTCGGGGGGTCGGCGCTGTTCGCGTCCCGGTTCCGCGAGTGCGCGGCCCGCGCCCTGCTGCTGCCACGACGGAACCCTGGCCGGCGTACCCCTCTCTGGCAGCAACGCCAGCGCTCGGCCCAGCTGCTCTCGGTCGCCAGCGACTACGGCTCGTTCCCGGTGCTGCTCGAGACGATGCGCGAGTGCCTGCAGGACGTGTTCGACGTCCCCGGCCTGGTCGAGCTGATGCGACAGGTCGAGGACCGCACGGTGCGCTTCGTGGAGGTCGAGACGGCGCAGCCGTCGCCGTTCGCCCGGTCGCTGCTCTTCGGCTACGTCGCGCAGTTCCTGTACGAAGGTGACTCACCGATCGCGGAGCGCCGCGCCCAGGCGCTGTCCCTGGACGCGACCCTGCTCGCCGAGCTGCTCGGCCAGCAGGGCTACGGCGGGCTGCGCGAGCTGCTCGACCTGGACGCCATCGCGTCGCTGGCCAGCGACCTCCAGCGGCTCAGTGACGACCGGCGGGCGCGCGACATGGAAGGCGTCGCGGACCTGCTGCGCGCTGCTCGGGCCACTGTCCACGGCCGAGGCGGTGCAGCGGGGGGCCACCCCGGCCTGGCTCGCCGAGCTGGAGGACGCCCGCCGGGCGGTGCGGGTCCGGGTGGCCGGCGAGGAGCGCTGGGTCGCGGTGGAGGACGCGGCGCGGCTGCGCGACGCGCTCGGCACCCCGCTGCCGGTGGGCATCCCGGACGCCTTCCTCGAGCCGCTCCGCGACCCGGTGGGGGACCTGGTCGCGCGCTACGCGAGGACCCACGTGCCGTTCACGGCGGCCGCCGTAGCGGACCGGCTCGGGCTGGGGCCGGCCGTCGTGGCGCAGGCGCTCGACCGGCTGGCCGGCTCCGGCCGGGTGGTCGGCGGCGAGTTCCTGCCCGGTGGCTCGGGTCCGGAGTGGTGCGACGCGGAGGTGCTGCGCACGCTGCGCCGGCGATCCCTCGCCGCGCTGCGCAAGGAGGTCGAGCCGGTGCCGGTCGAGGCGCTGTCGGCGTTCCTGCCCGCGTGGCAGCAGGTCGGTGGCCGGCTGCGCGGCGCCGAGGGTGTGCTGCGCGCGGTCGAGCAGCTCCAGGGCGCGCAGGTGCCCGCGTCGGCGCTGGAGACGCTGGTGCTCCCCGGTCGCGTGTCCGCGTACTCCCCCGCGATGCTCGACGAGCTGTGCGCCGCGGGCGAGGTCGTCTGGCGCGGCCACGGGTCGCTGCCGGGCTCCGACGGCTGGGTGTCGCTGCACCTCGCCGACGCTGCCCCGCTCACGATGCCCGAGCCGGACCCGGAGGCCGTCGCGACCCCGCTGCACGAGTCGGTCCTCGACGCGCTGGCCGGCGGCGGAGCCTTCTTCTTCCGCGGCCTGTCCGACTCGGTCGGGTCCACCGACGACCAGGCCCTCGTCGCCGCGCTGTGGGACCTCGTGTGGTCCGGCCACCTCACCAACGACACGCTCGCGCCGCTGCGCACCCTGACCCGCAGCGGCCGCGGGGCGCACCGGTCGCGTCCCGCCACCCCGCGCGGCCGGTACCTGCGCGGTCGGCCGGCCGTCCCGACCCGGACCGGGCCGCCGGTCGTGGCCGGCCGGTGGTCCCGGCTGCCCGACGTGGAGGTCGACCCGACCCGGCGCGCCCACACGCTGGCCGAGGTGCTGCTCGACCGCCACGGCGTGCTCACCCGGGGAGCGGTCATGGCCGAGCGGGCACCCGGCGGGTTCGCCGCCGTCTACCGCGTGCTCGCGGCGTTCGAGGAGACCGGCCGGTGCCGCCGCGGCTACTTCGTCGAGGGCCTGGGCGCCGCACAGTTCGCCCTGCCGGGGGCCGTGGACCGGATGCGGGCGACCGCGTCGGCCCTGGAGCGGGCCGCCGATCAGGCTCAGCCGCGCCCCGGCGACGTGGAGCACCCCCGGGCGCTCGTCCTGGCCGCGACCGACCCGGCCAACCCGTTCGGCGGGGCCGCTCCGTGGCCGGCCGGTGGGGCGGCGCCGACGACGCGGGCCACCGGCCCGGCCGGAAGGCCGGCGCCGTGGTCGTGCTCGTCGACGGCCGCCTGGTGCTCTACGTCGAGCGCGGCGGCCGCACCCTGCTCACCTGGGCCGACGACCCGGCGATGCTGCTGCCGGCGGTGGACGCGCTGTCGCTCGCGGTGCGGGAGGGCCACCTCGGCCGCCTGACCGTCGAGCGCGCCGACGGCGAGGGAGTGCTCGACTCCGCCCTTGGCCGCGCCCTGGAGGCGGCCGGCTTCCACGCGACGCCGCGCGGGCTGCGCCTGCGCGCGTGAGCACTTTCCGACCTGGATGCGCGTCGGTATCGTCGCGGGTGAGCCGAACGCGGGCCGCAGGGGTCTGCGAAGGAGGCAGACCATGATCAGGTCCTTGCGCAGACTCGCCTCGGTAGGAGCGGCCCTGGCTGTCGCGATGGTGCTCGCGTCCGGCAGTGCAGGCGCCGCGGACGGCGGGCGCCCGTTCAACCTGGCCCTCAGCGGCGCCAATGAGTTCAATGCGGCCGGAGCGCCGATCAACCCCCACGGCGATGCCGACCGTGGGTCCATCAGCCTGACCCTGAACCCCGGGCAGGGGGAGGTCTGCTGGTCGCTCGGGGCGATCACCCTGACGGCCGGCGACGCGCTTCCCTCTGTGGCGCACATCCACGAAGCACCTGCAGGCGTCGCCGGTCCCGTCGTGGTCGATCTCTTCGGTGGCGCGGCGTCGGCACCGGCACCTACGTCCTATCCGACCGGTACGACCTGCGTATCTGCCGACCGGACGCAGATCATCGAGATCCTGCAGGATCCCGGCGCCTACTACGTCAACCTCCACAACACCCAGCACCCGGCCGGAGTGATGCGGGCGCAGCTCGGCTGAGGCCGCACACTGGGCGGATGGGACCGGACGAGGAGGCCTGGCGCGACCGGCGCACCGCGGCCGCCGAGGAGCACGCCGCCACCCTGGCCCGGCGGCGCGCCGCCGAGGAAGCGCAGGCGAGACAGCAGCTCGACGCGTTCGTGCGGACCGCACGAGAGCGAGGGCTGCAGACGGCCGCGCTGCGGACCCGGGCGTTCAACGGCCGCTCCACCTACCGCACCGGCCTGACCGGTTGGTACCTCAAGCGCAACGGGTCACTGGGGGTCGACACCGACGGCCGGTTCTACGTGCTCTCCGCGCCGACCAGCCTGCGGTCCCGGCTGTCCGGCGCCGTCGTCGAGCCGAGCGACCCGCCGCTGATCGTCGGCGTGGGTGGGCGCGACGGCGAGTCGATGCCGCTCGCGGACCTGCTCGCCCTGCGTCTCGACGCCGGCGACGACTGGCCGCCGGCTCGCTGAGGGCGACGTCGCGGCAAGGGGCGTTCGTACCACCTGACGTCCCACCAGCAGCCGAGCTTTCGCCCCGCCTCCGACCAGATCCCGGCCTCGCGGAAGCCGAGCCTGCGGTGCAGCGCATCGGATGAGTCGTTGGGCAGCGCCACGAGGGCGAACGCCCGGTGCAGGTCCTCGCGGGCGAGCTCGGCAAGCAGCGACCCGTAGAGCAACGTCCCGACGCCTCGACCGGTGGCCGACGGGTCGAGGTAGACCGACGTCTCCACCGACCGGTCGTAGGCCGGACGCGGCCGGAGCCGACCGCTCGACGCCCAGCCCAGGACCGCTCCGGCGTCGGTGGCCACGAGCAGGCGGTGCGGCCCGGTGTCGGCGTTGACGGCCATGCTCGCGGACGTGCTCACCGACGACCAGACCCCCATGACGCTCGCGCCGACAGCGGCGTACAGCAGGGTCTGCTCGTCGCCTCGAACGCCGTACATCAGGAACGCGGTCGTCGCGAAGAACAAGGGCCACACGACGCCGAGCACGCCGTCGAAGGCGGAGCGGGCCAGCATCTTCAGGTGCAGCCACCAACCACGGGCGAGCACCCGCGCCACCCGACCAGGACTCACGACTGCGCGACCAGCTCGACGTAAGCGTCCTCCAGCGTCGGCTCACGGGTGGCGATCCGGCCGACGGGCACGCCGCCGACACAATCGAGCACCTGCTGGGTGACCTCGGCCCCGGGCTCGACGTGCACGACGAGCACCTGGGCCTGACCCCGCTCCTCGACCGCCGCGGAGCGGACCCCGGGAACCCCCTCGACGGCCGGGAGGGTGTCGGGCGCGAGTCCGAACACCTCGACCTCCAGCACGCTGCCTTCTGACACCCGGGCCTTGAGCTCGGACGGCGTGCCCTCCGCGACGATCCGGCCGGCGGCGATCACCGCGATCCGGTCGCACAGCTCGTCGGCTTCGAACATGTAGTGCGTGGTCAGCAGGACCGTTGTGCCCGAGTCCTTGAGAGACGCCACCATGGACCTCAGCTCACGGGCTCCCACCGGGTCGAGGCCGATCGACGGCTCGTCGAGGAAGAGCACCTCCGGGCGGTGCAGCAGCCCGCGGGCGACGTGCAGTCGTTGACGCATGCCGCGCGAGTAGCCCTCGACCCGTTCCTTCTCGCGTCCGGTGAGGCCGACCATCTCGAGCAGCTCGGCAATCCGACTCGCCTGCTCGCGCGGCGCGACGCCGTACAGCTCGGCGAAGTACCGCAGGTTGTCGAGCCCGGACAGCCGCTCGTAGAGGCCACGGTCGCCACCGAAGACGTAGCCCACTCGCCGGCGCACCTCGCGCGGCTGGGTGGCGACGTCGAAGCCAAGCACCCGTCCGGAGCCCTCCGTCGGCAGCAGCAGCGTGATCAGCATCTTGATGGTCGTCGTCTTGCCCGCACCGTTGGGTCCGAGCAGGCCGAACAGCTCGCCGCGCTCGACGTCGAACGTCGCCCCGCGCCCGCGTCCGGACCTCGTGGTTGTCGACGCCAGCGCTCGTTCGGGTGCAGGCAGGTCCGCCGCCTGCCCGGACGCCTCGACGGACTCACGTCGCGGCTTCCTCCGCGGTCAGGACGCGCAGTACGCAGAACTCGTTGCCGCCCGGGTCCGCGAGCACGACCCACGTCGCGTCGTCGCCCTGGCCCACCGACACCCGGCGGGCTCCCAACGTCTCCAGCCGCGTCACCTCAGCCGCCTGGTCGTCGGGGCGCAGGTCGATGTGCAGCCGGTTCTTGACCGACTTCTCCTCCGGCACGCGCAGGACGAGGATGTCCGGCGAGACCCCGTCCTCCGGGCTTCCCGCCGGCGGCTCGAGGGCGATCTCGTCCGGCGAGTCGTAGGTGCGCCGCCAGCCCAGGGCCTCCTGCCAGAAGGTGGCGACGCGGGACGGGTCGGTCGAGTCGATGCAGATGCACTGCCAGCGAAGGCTCATGGCTCGACCCAACCGGAGCGCACCGGCGCTGTCGAACGAGTTCAGCAGATGGGCACCCGAGCGCGCAGGATGGTGCCACCACTGGGCGGGCTGTCGATCTCGAGCGTGCCGCTGACGGCGCCGAGCCGGTCCTGGAGCCCGTGCAGACCCGAACCTCGGGTCGGGTCGGCGCCGCCGCAGCCGGAGTCGCTGACCTCGACCTCGACGATGTCGTCGCGTAGCGAGAGGTGGACGACGGCGCTGGTGGCGCCGGAGTAGCGCGAGACATTGGTCAGTGCCTCGGAGACCGTGTAGTACAGCGCCGCCTCGAGAGCGGGGTCCAGTCGCCGACCGAGCTCGTCGTGGAGCTCGACTGCCAGCGAGCTGTGCTCGCAGAGCGCCCGCAGCGCCTGGCCCAGCCCGCGCAGGGTCAGCACCGACGGGTGGATCCCATGAGCCAGCTCGCGCAGCTCGACGACTCCCGCTTCGAGTGCATCCCGTGCCGACCGGAGGTGCTCCCCAGCGTCGCCGCCCCGCTGCACCGCACGCTCGGCAGCCGCCAGGTGCAGCGACGCCACGATCAGCCGCTGCTGAGCGCCATCGTGCAGGTCGCGCTCGATGCGGTGGCGGGCGGCGTCTGCCGCCTCGATGATGCGGGCCCGGGAGGCCTCCAGCTCGGTGATCCGCGCTGCCTCGGTCTCGCGTTGCAGCCGCTGGTCCTCGGCAGCCTTTCGCGCCGTGATGTCGAAGATGATCCCGTCCAGCCATTCCTCGCCGTCGCGGTCGACGGTCTTCATGCCGCGCTCGAGGACCCATCGGATGCTGCCGTCCGCGTGGATCACGCGGAACTCCAAGGCGTAGGGCTGGTGCGCCGCGATCGCCGCATTGATCTGGGCGTCGACGGCGTCGCGGTCGTCGGGGTGGGTGACGGAGACGAGCGTGCGCTTCGTCGCGTCGACGAAGTCCGAGGCGGGGTAACCCGAGATGCTCTCGATCTCCTCGCTGACCCGCTGCATCTTCCAGAAGCCGTCCATTGCGCACCGGTAGATCGCGCCGGGCACGTTCTGCATCAGCGAGCGCAGCAGGCTCTCGGCGTCGAAGTCCCGGTGCGCGCGAGGAAGGACAGCCGTGACCGACACCTCACCACGGGGTTCGAGCACCACGGTTTGCCGACCTCTCGCCCACGGCGGGGCCTGCACGCCATGCTCCACGCCTGGTGGCGCCTGTCAACCCTTCAGAGCACCTTCGACAGGAACGCCTTGGTCCGCGCGTGCTGCGGGTTGGCCAGCACGTCGCGCGGGTGCCCGGCCTCCACGACCAGCCCGTCGTCCATGAACACCAGGGCGTCCCCGACCTCGCGCGCGAACCCCATCTCGTGGGTGACGACGACCATCGTCATGCCGCTGGCCGCGAGGTCACGCATGACGTCGAGGACCTCGCCCACGAGCTCGGGGTCCAGCGCGGAGGTCGGCTCGTCGAAGAGCATCAGCTTGGGCTCCATCGCCAGCGCCCGGGCGATCGCCACCCGCTGCTGCTGCCCGCCGGAGAGCTGGGCGGGGTAGCCGCCGCTCTTCGCGCCGAGGCCCACCCGGTCGAGCAGCTTCTCAGCGCGCTCGCGCACGACCGACTTGGGCTCCTTGCGGACCCGCAGCGGCGCCTCCATGACGTTCTGCAGCGCCGTCATGTGCCCGAACAGGTTGAAGCGCTGGAACACCATGCCGATGTCGCGGCGGTGCGCGGCGACCTCCTTCTCCCGGAGCTCGAACAGCTTGTCGCCGCTCTGCCGGTAGCCGACGAGCTGGCCGTCCACGTAGAGCCGGCCGGCGTCGACCTTCTCCAGGTGGTTGATGCACCGCAGGAACGTGGACTTCCCGGACCCGGACGGGCCGACGAGGCAGAACACCTCCTTCGGCGCGACCTCGAGGTCGATGCCCTTGAGCACCTCGAGATGGCCGAACGACTTGTGCACGGCCTCGGACCTCACCATCGGCGTCACGGTCGGCGTCGTCACCGGGCACCTCCCTGGACGCGGCCGGGCCGCAGGTTGGCCAGGATGCGCTGGCCGAGAGTGGGCGGCAGTGCGCCGGACGAGCCGCGGGCGAACCGGCGCTCCAGGTGGTACTGCCCGTAGCTCGCGATCGAGGTGAGGGCGAGGTACCAGAAGCTCGCGACCATCAGCATCTCGATCGTCGTGAACTCACGCGCCGCGATCGCGGACGTCCGGGTGAGCAGGTCACCGGCGCCGACGACCAGGACGAGGGAGGTCGTCTTCAGCATCGTGATGGTCTCGTTGCCGGTCGGCGGGATGATCACGCGCATCGCCTGCGGGAGCACGATGCGCCGCATCGTCTGGCCCTGGGTCATGCCGAGCGCGTGCGACGCCTCGGCCTGGCCGGTGTCGACCGCCAGGATGCCGGCCCGCACCACCTCCGCCATGTAGGCGGCCTCGTTGAGCGCCAGCGCCAGCAGCGCGGCGACGAACGGCTTGATCAGGTCGTTGGTGTCCGCCTCGAGGGGACCGAAGCCGATCGTCGGGAAGAACAGCGCCAGGTTGAACCAGACGAGCAGCTGGACGAGGACCGGCGTGCCCCGGAAGAGCCAGATGTAGAACCAGCTGACCGTGCCGAGGACCTTGTTGTCCGACAGGCGCATGACCGCGACCACGATCCCCAGCACGATGCCCAGGACCATCGACAGCACGGTCAGCTGGATCGTGACCCACAGGCCACGCAGCACCGACTCCTCGGTGATGTTCTCCCCGACCACGGACCACTGCAGGTTGTCGTTGGTCGCGACCGAGTAGACGAGCATCGCGACCAGCACGAGCACGACGACCGCCGAGACCCACTGGCCCCAGTGCCGGACCGGGATCGCCTTGATCGGCTCGCGGTCCCGGCCGGCCGTCCCGGCGGCCGCACGGCCACCGGTGTCGACGTCGGATGGCATGGCCGGCCCCGTCAGGAGGTTCCGCCGTTGATGGCGGCGTCCTTGTTGGCGCCGCCGGCCAGGTCGTTCTTCTCCAGGATCTGGTCGTAGGTCCCGTTGGCGATGAGCTCCTCGAGGGCCGCCTTGAACGCGTCGCGCAGCTCGGTGTCCTCCTTGGTGAACACGATGCCGACCGGCACGGGCAGCACCGGCTCCGAGTTGGCGACCTCGAACTGGTTGCCGCCGCCGATCGTGCGCGAGTTGTAGCGGCCGACGGCGTCCTGGGTGAAGGAGGCGTCCGCGCGACCGGACTGCACCTGCAGCAGCGCGTCCTTGTCGTTGGGCAGTGCCGTCACCTTGATCTTGTCGTCGGCGCACTGGTCGGTGTTGAACTCACCGAGCAGCTTCTCCTGGGTCGACGCCACCAGCACCGAGACGTTCTTGCCGCAGAGGTCGTCGATACCGGCGATGCTCTCGGGGTTGCCCTTCTTCACCACGATCGCCTGGCCGGTCGTGAAGTAGTCGACGAAGTCGTACTGCGCCTGGCGCTCCTTGGTGTCGGTGATCGCGGCCATCACCAGGTCGAACCGCCCGCCGTCGAGCGCCGTGAGCAGCCCGTCGAACGCCGTGTGGGTCATCGTCACGTCGATGCCCAGCACCTGGCCGAGCGCGTTCGCCAGGTCCGGGTCCAGGCCGACGATCGTCTTGTTGTCCTCGGCGAAGGACTCGAAGGGCGGGTAGAGCGCCTCGGTCCCGATCTTCACCGCGCCGGCCGACTGGATCTCCTCCGGCAGCATGTCGTGCAGGGAGGTCTGCTCCTCCTGCGTGGGGACGCTGCTCTTGGCCTCGTCGCCGGAGTCCGCGGTGTCGCTGTCCCCGCTGCCGCACCCGGCCGTCAGCAGGGCGACGGCCAGCAGCGCCGGGACGAGCGCCCCCCAGCCGGCTCGGGTGCGGCGGGTGCTTCGGGTGATGGTCATGTCGGGCTCCTCACGGGCGGGCTGGACCAGCGGCCGGTCTGTGGCCTGCGTCACGCCAGAATCACCGGAAGTTTTCTCGTTGTCAACCCTTGTTTCCTAAGAGGACCTGGTGTTTCATGGCGAGCACGACCCGCCGGCCGGGCCGGTCGCGGCGGAGGGGACGGAGGCAGCAGATGGCGCGTCGACCAGCGACCCTCCGCGGGTCGCGGGGCGGGTCGGAGGGCGGGGCCGCGGACGGGCACCAGATCGGCGCCCAGCTCAAGGCCGCCCGGCTCGCCGGGCGCAAGACGCTGGCCGAGATCGCCCTGGAGAGCGGGCTGACCAAGGGCTTCGTCTCCAAGCTCGAGCGCGACCAGGCCACCGCGTCGGTGGCCTCCCTGATGCGCCTGTGCCAGGCCCTGGGCATCCAGGTCGGCAGCCTGTTCCACTCCTCCCCCGGCGAGGTCGTCCGCAGCGGCGCGTACCCCCCGATCAACTTCGGCGGCATCGGCATGTCCGAGTTCCTGCTCACGCCGGAGGGCGAGCGCCGGGTGCAGGCCATCCTCAGCGAGATCGAGCCCGGCGGGGGCAGCGGCGACGAGCTCTACGGCCTGCCCGCCGACGTCGAGTTCGTGTACGTCGTCGAGGGCCGTCTGGAGGTCACCCTCCGCGACCACACGGTCGTCCTCGAGACCGGCGACGCCTTCACCTTCCCGCCGCGCAACGAGCACTGCTTCCGCAGCATCGCCGAGGGCTCCACCACCCGGGTGCTGTGGGTCTTCGCACCCGCGCTGCCGCCCGGGAACCGCCGCCGAGGCCCCCACCCCCATCCCCAGGAGACGTCGTGACCGAGACCGCTGACCGACCGAGCCCGGTCGGACCCGTCGATGCCTCCGTCGTGCCGCGCTTCGCCGGCCCGGCGACCTTCGCCCGGCTCCCTCGGCTGCAGGACGTCGGTCCGGTCGACGTCGCGGTCCTCGGGGTGCCCTTCGACTCGGGCGTCTCCTACCGGCCCGGTGCCCGGTTCGGGCCCGCCGCGATCCGCGAGGCGAGCCGGCTGCTCCGGCCCTACCACCCCGGCCTCGACGTCGAGCCGTTCGCCACCCAGCAGGTCGCCGACGCCGGCGACATCACCGCCAACCCGTTCGACATCCTCGAGGCGGTCGCCGCCATCGAGGCGGGCGCCGGCGAGCTGACGTCCGCGGGCGCCCGGCTGGTGACGATCGGCGGCGACCACACGATCGCGCTCCCGCTGCTCCGCTCGGTCGTCAGCCGGCACGGGCCGGTGGCGCTGCTGCACTTCGACGCCCACCTGGACACGTGGGACACCTACTTCGGCGCGCGCTACACCCACGGGACGCCGTTCCGGCGGGCCCACGAGGAGGGCCTGCTCGACACCGACGCGCTGAGCCACGTCGGCACCCGCGGTCCCCTCTACGGGCCGGGTGACCTGGTCGACGACGCGCGGATGGGCTTCGGGATCGTCACCTCCATGGACGTGATGAACCAGGGGGTGAGCGAGGTCGTCGCCAACCTCAAGGCGCGCATCGGCTCCCGGCCGCTCTACATCTCCGTGGACATCGACGTGCTGGACCCCGCGCACGCACCGGGTACCGGCACGCCCGAGGCCGGCGGCATGACCAGCCGCGAGCTGCTCGCGATCCTGCGCGGCCTCGCGACCTGCCAGCTGGTCGGCGCCGACGTCGTAGAGGTCGCACCCGCATACGACCACGCCGAGATGACCACCGTCGCCGCGTCGCACGTCGCCTACGAGCTCGTGTCGATGATGGCGCTCACCCCCGCGGCACTCGGCATGAGCTCCATCACCGCGCACCGGCGGCGACCTGGTCGTCGAGTCCCTGTCCGCGCTGGGCGCGCGCACGGTCTTCGGCGTCCCTGGCCAGCACGCGCTCGGCACGTTCGCCGCGCTGTCGCGGTCGGACCTGCGCTACGTCGGGCTGCGCACCGAGCTGTCCGCCGCCTTCGCCGCGGACGGCTACGCCCGCACGACCGGCTCGCCGGCGGCGCTGCTCGTCTCCACCGGCCCCGGCGCGCTGATCAGCCTGGCCGCCCTGCAGGAGGCGGCGGCGTCGTCGGTCCCGGTCGTCACCGTCAGCAGCCAGATCCCCCGTGCCGGGCTCGGCGGGCTGCGCAAGGGCTACCTCCACGAGCTGCGGGACCAGCGCGCGAGCGTCCGCGACGTCGTGAAGTCCGCGACCGTCGTGACACAGCCGGGCCAGCTGCCGAGCGCTCTCGCTGCGGCGTGGGAGACGGCGCTGACGCCACCGTACGGACCGACCTGGGTCGAGGTCCCCCAGGACGTGCTGCTCGGCGACGCCGGCGTCCCGCCGGTGACCGACCTGGTCGCCGGCTGCCCCGGCTGCCGCAGCCGCGCGCCGAGCTGCTCGACGAGGCTGCCCGGCTGCTCGACCGGGGCGCCAGCGGCCGGTCGTCCTGGCCGGCGGCGGCGTGGTGCGGTCCGGTGCGGAGGCGGCGCTGCTCGAGCTCGCCGAGGCTCTGCGCGCACCGGTCGCGGTGACCTTCGGGGCGAAGGGCGCGTTCCCGTGGGAGCACCCGCTGTCGCTGCAGTCCTGGCTGGAGGACCGGCACACCACCGACCTGCTCGAGGACGCCGACGTGCTGCTCGTCGTCGGCAGCGGCCTGGGCGAGCTGTCCAGCAACTACCACACGTTCCGGCCGCGGCGGCCGGGTCGTGCAGGTCGAGGCCGACCTCGGCAAGCTCGAGGCCAACCACCCGGCGCTGGCCGTGCACGCCGACGCGCGGCTGGCGCTCGAGGGCCTGGTCGCCACGGGTCGACCGCCGGCCGCACGACGGGGTCGCGGAGAAGCGGCGCGTCACGGACCTGCTGGCGCGGGTCCGGGACCGGCTCGACGGCCAGGACCTCGGCGTCGAGCGCGAGGTGCTCGACGCCGTCCGCGCCGCGGTGCCGGACGAGACGCCGACCTTCTGGGACATGACGATCCTGGCCTACTGGGCCTGGTCGGCCTGGGACGCGCGGGTGTCGGGCTCGATGAGCTCGGCGCAGGGCGCCGGCGGCCTGGGCTACGGCTTCCCCGCGGCGATCGGCGGGGCGGCCTCGGTGCCCGGCGGGCGCCGGGTGCTCGCGGTGTCCGGCGACGGCGGCGCGATGTACGGCATCGCCGAGCTGGCGACCGTCCGGCAGCACGACCTGCCGGTGACCTGGCTGGTCGTCGACGACGGTGGCTACGGGATCCTGCGGGAGTACATGACCGGCGCGTTCGGCTCGGCGTTCGGCACCGAGCTCGCGCGACCGGACTTCGTCGCGCTGGCCGAGTCCTTCGGGGTGCCGGCGACGCTCTCCAGCCCCGAGTCGCTGGAGAAGGACCTCGACCTCGGCGCTGTCGGCGGACGGCCCCAACGTGGTCGTGCTGCCCGCGATGCTCCGGATGTTCGCCCCGACGCACCTCGGCGCCTGAGCCGTCAGCGACGGCCGTAGAGGAACCGCCGGAAGAGCCGGGTGACCCGAGGCATGACGAGCCAGGTCATCAGGCCGGTCAGGGTGCCGGAGAAGATCAGCGTCCGCGCCACCAGCGGCCAGCCCTCCATCACCGGCAGCACGAGGAGGTTCATCAGCAGGACCAACGGCACGATGGCGACCAGCGTGACGAGGAACATCTTCCACCGCGGGGGCGCCGGCGCGGTGCGGCCGGGCAGCGAGAACCAGGTCTCCAGGCCGGACACCCGTTCGACGCCGGTCTCCCGGGCCAGGTCGTCGGTCTTGCGCAGCCACCCGGCGCGCTCCGGGGACTCCTCCCACCGCGTCAGGTCCTCGGGGGCGGCGAAGCGGTAGACGACGTGCCAGTCCTGGCCGGTGGTGTGCGGGCGCAGGATCCCGGAGCCCAGGAAGCCCGGGAAGCGGCTGGCCGCGCCGATGATCCCGTCGTACCAGTCCTCGAACTCGCGCTCCCGGCCGACGGCGACGCGGCGGGCCACGGTGACGGTGACGGGTTCGGCGGTGCGCGACAGGAGACTCACCCCCTCCAGAGCGACGGCGGGCGCGTGCATCTTCCCGCACCGACCGGAGACGATGCTCACACCATGCCCGAGGGAGACACCGTCTGGCTGGCCGGCCGCCGCCTCCACGACGCGCTGGCCGGCCAGACCCTGACCCGCACCGACTTCCGGGTGCCCCAGCTCGCGACGGTCGACCTGAGCGGACGGACCGTCACCGAGGTGGTCAGCCGCGGCAAGCACCTGCTCTTCCGGACCGATGACGACCTCACGCTGCACACCCACTTCCGGATGGACGGCACCTGGCACCTCTACCGGCCGGCGCAGCGGTGGCGCGGCGGACCGCAGTGGCAGGTCCGGGTGCTGCTCGAGACGGCCCGGTGGCAGGCCGTGGGCTACCGGCTACCCGTCGTCGAGCTGCTCCCCCGCGACCGCGAGCACGAGGCGGTGGGACACCTCGGACCGGACATCCTCGGCCCGGACTGGGACCCCGAGGAGGCGGTACGCCGGCTGGCCGCCGCCCCGGACCGGGAGCTCGGTCCGGCGCTGCTCGACCAGCGCAACCTGGCCGGCATCGGCAACCTCTACAAGACCGAGGCCTGCTTCCTGGCTCGGCCTCACCCCGTGGACGCGGGTGGGCGACGTCCCGGACCTCGCCGCCGTCGTGGACCGGGCGGCGCGGCTGCTGCAGGCCAACAAGGACACGGCCCACCAGGTGACCACCGGAGACGGCCGCCGGGGGCGGCAGCACTGGGTGTTCGAGCGCGCCGGCCGGCCCTGCCTGCGCTGCGGCACCGCCGTTGGCGAGCGCTCGCCAGGGCGACCCGCCCTACGACCGGATCTCCTACTGGTGCCCGGCCTGCCAGCGCTAGCCCACTGGCCCGGACCTGCCCGGACATGCCGACGCCCGTCCACACCCCCGTTGAGGGGTGGACGGGCGGTCGGGCAGATGGTTCCTACCCGGCGGTTGCGGGGCGAACCGGAAAGATCGAGATCAGGCCGCGACGTTGGTCACGTGCAGCGGGGCAGGCAGCGGGACCGGCTCGACAACCGGCGCGTCCTGGCCGACGGGCTCGACCTGCTCGACAAGGGCGAGGTGGTCGCTGACGTCGCGCAGGACGCTGGAGAGCGGGACCTCGAGGGCCTCGCAGATCGAGCCGAGGAGCTCGGAGGACGCCTCCTTCTGCCCGCGCTCGACCTCGGACAGGTAGCCCAGGGAGACCCGGGCCCGCGCGGAGACCTCGCGCAGGGTGCGGCCCTGCTCGCGGCGGTGCTCCCGCAGGACGTCGCCGAGCAGGCGGCGGAGCAGGATCATCGGGGCGCCTCCCTCACTCGACAACAGTCCACTCACCGTACCGGTCGGGCGCGGCTCCCGCGCCGGGTGATCACCGACCGACCGGGACGTCTCACGTCCGACCCATGCTGTAACACCGTAATCATACGTGCCGAATCATCGTGGCGCTTGCCCAAGGTCACCCAGATGGTCACCCGCATGGAGCAGCGCGTCGCGGAGCATGGCCAGCGCCCGGCGCACCGACTCCGCGCGCACGGCCTCGCGGTCCCCGGTGAGCCCGAGGGCGAGGCAGGTCTCCCCCGCCGGACCCACGAGCGCGAGGTGCACCTCCCCGGGCGGGTGGCCGTCCTGCGGGTCCGGCCCGGCGACACCCGTGACGGCCAGGCCGTACGTCGCCGAGAGCCGGTCGCGCACCCCGCGGGCCATCTGCCGCGCCACCTCCGGGTCCACCGCCCCCACCCTGGCCAGCAGTGCACGGTCCACGCCGAGCAGGTCGGCCTTCAGCGCCGTCGCGTAGGCCGTCACGCCGCCGCGGAACGTGGCGGAGGCACCGGGGACGGTGGTCAGCTCCGCGCCCAGCGCACCGCCGGTCAGCGACTCGGCCACCGCGACGGTCTCGCCGCGGGCCAGGAGCAGCCGATGCACCTCGGGCGCCGGCCGGGTCACGGCGGGCCGAGGCGCCGGGCCCGCCGGGCCTCGCTGCGGGCGCTCGTCCGGCGCAGCCGCACCGCCCTCAGCACGTAGTCGATGCCGGTGACGACCGTCACCACCACCGCGACCGCCATCACGGAGAGGGCCGCGGTCGTCACCCACCCCTCGGTGGGCAGCACGAGCAGCCCGATCGCGAGGCTCTGCAGCAGCGTCTTCAGCTTGCCGCCCCGGCTCGCGGGCATCACGCCGTGCCGGATGATGACCAGCCGCAGAGCGGTGACACCCACCTCGCGGACGAGCACCAGCACGGTCACCCACCAGGGCAGCTCGCCCAGCACCGAGAGCCCGATCAGGGCGGCGCCGATCAGTGCCTTGTCGGCGATCGGGTCGGCGATCATGCCGAAGTCGGTGACCAGGTTGTGCCGGCGGGCGAGCGCGCCGTCGATGCGGTCGGTGACCGACGCCACCGCGAAGGCGAGGAAGGCGAGGACCCGCCACGCCGCGCTCTCCCCGTCGTCATGGAACAGCGCGACGAGGAACACGGGGACGAGGACGAGCCGAAGCACCGTCAGGGCGTTCGCGACGTTCCACGCGCTCGGCGCACCGACCAGCGGCACCCGCGGCACGCCGCTCATCGGCCGGATGCCCGCGTGGTGGCGGCCCCGGCCGCGACGGCGACGAGGTCCGCCCCGTCGGTCGCGACCACCCGGGCCGGGACCAGCCGGCCCACGACTCCGTCGGCGGGCGGCAGGCCGTGCACCGTCGTGGAGCCGTCGACCTCGGGAGCCTGGTGGGCCGCGCGGCCCTCGGCACCGGAGTCGTCGAGGCTCTCCACGAGCACGTCGACCAGCTCCCCGACCCGGTCCTCGGCACGCTGCGCGACCAGCTCGTCGGCGAGCCGGCTCACCCGGTCGACCCGCTCCCGCACGACGTCCTCGCCGAGGTGACCGTCCAGCCCGGCAGCCTCGGTGCCGTCCTCGTCGGAGTAGCCGAACACCCCGACCGCGTCCAGCCGGGCGGCGGTGAGGAATCGCTCGAGCTCGGCGACGTCCTCGTCGGTCTCGCCCGGGAAACCGACGATGACGTTGGAGCGGATGCCGGCCTCGGCCACCCCGGCGCGCACCTGACCGATGAGCTCGAGGAACCGGTCGGTGTCGCCGAAGCGGCGCATCCGGCGCAGCACCGTCGGGCTCGAGTGCTGGAAGGACAGGTCGAAGTAGGGCGCGACGCCCGGCGTCGACGACAGCACCTCGATCAGCCCGGGCCGCATCTCGGCCGGCTGCAGGTAGCTCACCCGGACCCGGTCGACGCCGTCCACCGCCGCGAGCTCCGGCAGCAACGTCTCGAGCAGCCGCAGGTCGCCGAGGTCCTTTCCGTACGACGTGGAGTTCTCGCTGACGAGCACCAGCTCACGCACGCCCTGCTCCGCGAGCCACCGTGCCTCCGCCAGCACGTCGCCCGGCCGCCGGGACACGAAGGAGCCGCGGAAGGTGGGGATCGCGCAGAAGGTGCAGCGGCGGTCGCAGCCGGAGGCGAGCTTGAGCATGGCGACCGGGCCGTCACCCAGGCGCATACGGACCGGCCGCGGCCCGGACGCGGGGGCGACCCCGAGCGGCAGGTCGGGGCGGTCCGGGGCCGCGCGGCGCGGACTGCCGGTCGACGGGCGAGACCGGGAGCAGTCTGCGCCGGTCGCGCGGCACGTGCGAGACGTGCGCCTCGCCATCGAGGATCCCGGCCAGCCGGGCCGAGATGTCCTCGTAGTCGTCGAAGCCCAGGACCGCGTCCGCCTCGGGGAGCGAGTCGGCGAGCTGCTTGCCGTACCGCTCGGCGAGGCAGCCGACGGCCACGACCGCGCGGGTCCGGCCGGCACCCTTGAGGTCGGCTGCCTGCAGCACGGTGTCGATCGAGTCCTTCTTGGCGGCCTCGACGAAGCCGCACGTGTTGACCACCGCGACGTCCGCGTCGGCCGGGTCGGCCACGAGGTCCCACCCGCCGTCGGCGAGGCGGCCGGCCAGCTCCTCGGAGTCGACCTCGTTGCGACCGCAGCCGAGGGTGACCAGCGCGACGCGCCGGCCCGGAGGGTCGGAGGACATGCGGCCAGCCTAGTTGGCTCGGGGGCGCGGGCCGGTCAGCCGGCGGCGGGGTCCTCGGGGGTGAACTGCACCCGGGCCACCTGACCGGCCCGGCCGGGGGCGCCGATGGGCGTGCCGTTGACCGTGAGGGAGACCTCGCCGGCGTTGCCGATCACGAGCTTGATGCGTGACCGGTCGGTGAAGGTCTTGCTCTGGTTCTCCAGCAGCCCCTGGAAGAGCTCCTCGCCGCTGGCGGTGGTCGCCTGCACCCAGCTGGTCCCCCGAGCGCGGACCTCGACGGTGACCTTGTTGCGCGGTGCCTGCGCCACCGCGCTGCTGCCGTCCGACGGGCTCGCCGTGGGGGTCGGCGAGGCCGGCTGGCTGGTCCGGCCGCGGTCACCCTTGTCGCCGGACAGGCCGTCGGTGACGGTCGGCTCGTCGCGGGTGACGACCTGGGCGACGCCGTAGACCAGCACCAGGACGAGCGCGGCGGCCATCGCGGCGCTCCAGTTCGGGCCGCGCCGCTCGGCGCGGGCGCCCGTCTCGGACTCGAACACCTCGCTGGCGCGCGGCGGTGCGGACTCCGGGCGCGCTGCGTCGAACTCGGCCAGCAGCGGCGCCGGGTCGACCCCCACCTTCTGCGCGATGGTGCGGACATGCCCGCGGGCGTAGAAGTCACCACCGCTGGAGGCGAAGTTGTCGTGCTCGATGTCCATGACCAGGGTGCGCCTGATCCGGGTCGACGCCGCGACCTCCTCGACCGTCAGCCCCGCCTTCTCCCGGGCCTCGGCGAGGGTCTGGCCGATGGACACGTGCATTCCTCCCGTGATCCCCCTTGCTCGCCCCGGTCGTGTCGGCAGGAGACCGGCTGACGAGCACTGGAAGGGCCCTCAGTCTAAGGCCCACTCAAGACTGTCGGCCACCGGAGGTCACACCATGAGTGATCACGTTCACCCACCCGGATGAAACGGCTCGGTCAGTCCCCGCGGATCGTCAGCAGGACGCCGTCCAGCTCGTCGGCCGTGACCAGCACGTCGCGAGCCTTGGAGCCCTCGCTGGGTCCGACGATCCCCCGGCTCTCCATCAGGTCCATCAGCCGGCCGGCCTTGGCGAACCCGACCCGCAGCTTGCGCTGGAGCATCGACGTGGACCCGAACTGGGTCGTGACCACCAGCTCGACCGCCTGGCAGAGCAGGTCGAGGTCGTCGCCGATGTCCTCGTCGATCTCGCGCTTGCCCGGCCGCGTGCACCGTGACGTCCTCGCGGTAGGTCGGCTGCAGCTGCACCTTGCAGTGCTGCACCACCGAGAGCACCTCCGGCTCGGTGACCCAGGCGCCCTGCAGCCGCATCGGCTTGTTCGCGCCCATCGGCAGGAACAGCGCGTCGCCCTGGCCGACGAGCTTCTCGGCGCCCGGCTGGTCCAGGATGACCCGGCTGTCGGCGACGCTGGAGGTGGCGAACGCCAGCCGCGACGGCACGTTGGCCTTGATCAGGCCGGTGACGACGTCGACCGACGGTCGCTGGGTGGCCAGCACCAGGTGGATGCCGGCGGCCCGGGCGAGCTGGGTGATCCGCACGATGGAGTCCTCGACGTCGCGCGGCGCGATCATCATCAGGTCGGCGAGCTCGTCGACGATGACCAGCAGGTAGGGGTAGGGCGCGATCACCCGCTCGCTGCCGGGCGGTGCCACGACCTTGCCGGACCGGACCGCCTTGTTGAAGTCGTCGACGTGCCGGTAGCCGAACGCCGCCAGGTCGTCGTAGCGCATGTCCATCTCGCGCACGACCCACTGCAGCGCCTCGGCGGCCTTCTTCGGGTTGGTGATGATCGGCGTGATCAGGTGCGGGATCCCTTCGTACGCCGTCAGCTCGACCCGCTTCGGGTCGACCAGGACCATCCGCACCTCGTCCGGCGTCGCGCGCAGCAGCACCGAGGTGATCAGCGTGTTGATGCAGCTCGACTTGCCGGACCCGGTGGCGCCCGCGACGAGCAGGTGCGGCATCTTCGCGAGGTTGGCGACGACGAAGCCGCCCTCGACGTCCTTGCCGAGCCCGACGACCATCGGGTGGTGGTCGGCGCGCGCGTTGCCCGACCGCAGCACGTCGCCGAGGCTGACCGTCTCGCGGTCGGTGTTGGGGATCTCGATGCCGATGGCCGACTTGCCGGGGATCGGCGACAGGATGCGCACGTCGGCGCTGGCCACGGCGTAGGCGATGTTCTTCGACAGCGCCGTGACCCGCTCGACCTTGGTGCCGTGGCCGAGCTCGACCTCGTAGCGCGTGACCGTCGGGCCGCGGGTGAAGCCGGTGACCTGGGCGTCGATGTCGAACTGCTCGAGGACGCCGGTCAGCGACTCGACCACCGCGTCGTTGGCCTTGGTGCGCGCCTTGTGCGCCGAGCCCTCCCGCAGCAGCGCGCTGTCGGGCAGCGAGTAGGTCACGTCGCCGGACAGCAGCAGCTGCTCCACGCGCACCGGCATCGGGGAGTGGCCGGGCGGCGGCTTGGCCGCCTCGGTCGCGGGACCGGCCAGCTGCCTCAGCCGGGACGACGACCGGGCTGTCGTACGGCGCGTCGGTCGCGACCTCCGCCTCGGCGAGTGCTCCCTGCCGGCGGCGCGGCCGGTAACGCTTGAGCGGCTCGAGCGGCCCGGGCCGCGCACTGGCGTCGGGCGTCGCGGGGTCGTCGGCGGCTGCGTCGGACGCTCCCCGGTGCAGCAGCCTGGCCAGCGTCGCGCGCGTCCGGTCGGGGACGGCGTGCACGGGCGTCGCCGTGACGACCAGCAGACCGAAGCAGAACAGGAGGACCAGCAACGGGACCGCGACCCACTGGGTGACCGCGGCCACCATGGGCGAGGAGACCAGGAACCCGACGATGCCGCCGGCCTCGCGCATGTCCTCCGCACCCATCCCCGGGTCGGGCAGCCCGCGCGAGATGTGCACCAGGCCGTCGACGGACAGGACCAGGGCCCCGAGACCGATGCCGATCCGGCCGCCGGCCTCGGCGTCCTCGGGGTGACGCAGCAACCGGATGCCGAGCCCCAGCAGGACGAGCGGGACGACCAGGCCGACCCGGCCGAACGTGCCCGCGACGACCGCGTGCACGACGGCGCCCACCGGCCCGCGCAGGCCCCACCACCCCACGGCCGCGACGACGGTGGCGAGCCCGATGAGCGTCAGGCCGATGCCGTCCCGGCGGTGCGCCGGGTCGAGGTCGCGGGCGCTGCTGCCGATCCGTCGGGCCAGCCCGCCGACGAGGTGCGCGACGCCCAGCCACAGCGCTCGCAGCGCCCGGCCGAGCGCGCGCAGAGGGGCAGGGACGCCGCCGCCGCGCGAGGACCGCGCCGCGTGGCGCGCGGGGCGCCGGGCAGGGGGCCTTGCGCGGCGCCGGCCTGCGAGCGGCGGGCTTGCGCGCGCTGCCGCCTCGGCTCGCGGGGCGCGTGGGCGTACGGGTGGCCATGCCGGCAGGCTACCCGTCCGTCACCCCTGCACCACTGGTCACAGCCGTAACGCCCCCACGTGTCGCGCCGCCCCCTCGGACGACGACGGGGAATCGGGCCTCGGCGGTCAGGGCTGACCGGGGCGCAGGGCCTCGACGCCGAGCCGCAGCCGCGCGACCCGCTCGGCCAGCTCGCCGACGTGGTCGCTCATCGTCGGGTCCGGGGTCACCTTGGCCTGGGAGGTCACCAGGTCGAGCTGGTCCTCGACCGAGGCCAGCCGGTCGACCAGCTCGCGCACCACATCGGGCCGGCCGGGGTCGGCGAGCTGGCCCCGCAGCATCTCCGCCTGCTCGCGGAGCTGGCGGTTCTTCAGGTAGAGCTCGACGAAGACCGCCACCTTGGCACGCAGCACCCACGGGTCGAAGGGCTTGGCCAGGTAGTCGACCGCACCGGCGGAGTAGCCGCGGAAGGCGTGCTGAGGCTCCCGGTTGATGGCGGTCAGGAAGATGATCGGGATGTCCCGGGTGCGCTCCCGGCGCTTGATGTGCGAGGCGGTCTCGAAGCCGTCCATCCCCGGCATCTGGACGTCGAGCAGGATCACGGCGAAGTCCTCGGCGAGCAACGCCTTCAGCGCCGCCTCGCCCGATGACGCGCGCACCAGCGTCTGGTCGAGGGACGAGAGGATCGCCTCGAGCGCCAGCAGGTTCTCGGGCCGGTCGTCGACGAGAAGGATGCTGGCCTTGCCGAGTGAACCGGCTCCTCCCACACCGTTCGTGGGCCCGGTCATCACCGGGTTCCGCCGACGAGCTCGCCGAGACGCGCCCCGATGCGCTCGGACGCGACGACCTCGTCGACCGCGCCGGTCGCGATGGCGGCCAGCGGCATGTCGGGCCGGTCCGCGTCGTCGGGGTCCTGCACCAGCGTGCGGCCGCCGTGCCGGCGCACCGCGACGATCCCGCTCGCGCCGTCGCGCCCGAGCCCCGAGAGCAGGACGGCCACCACGCCGGCACCGTGCTCCTCGGCAGCCGTCTCGAAGGCCAGGTCGACCGATGGCCGGCTGTGGTTGACCGGACCCTCCACTGACAACGACACCGAGCCTCCTTCGACCAGCACATGGTAGTCAGCCGGCGCCAGGTGGATGGTTCCGGCCGTGAGGTCGTCCTTGTCGACCAGCTCGCGGGCGGGGTGCCCGGTGTCCCGGGTCAGCACCCTCTCCAGCAGTGCCCGCTCCGAGCTCCGCGACCGGTGCAGCACCAGGAGCACCGGCACCGGGATGGGGCTCGGCACCTCGTGGAGCACGCGTACGGCGGCGACCAGCCCGCCCCACGACCCGCCCACCACGACGAGGCTCACCTCTCGGTCGTCGCTCACGTCGGACGCTTCCGGTAGATCCGCTCGAGCTCGTCGACGACGTCGAAGCGGTCGCTGTGCGCGCTGTGCGCGAGGGTCTCCTTGCGACCGAGGGCCAGCAGCCCGAAGGGGGACAGGCTGTCGAGGAAGAGACCGTGCACCTGCTCCTGGAGCGCGCGGTCGAAGTAGATCATCACGTTCCGGCAGACGATGACGTGGAACTCGTTGAACGAGCGGTCCGACACGAGGTTGTGCGCGGCGAACACCACGTTCTCCGCGAGGGACCGGTCGAGCTGCGCCCTGCCGTAGGCGGCGCGGTAGTAGTCGGAGAAGGATCGCGACCCGCCGGCCGCCAGGTAGTTCTCGGTGTACTCCTGCATCTTGGCCAGCGGGTAGATGCCTTCGCGCGGCCGACGCCAGCACCGACTCGTTGATGTCGGTGGCGTAGATGCGGCTGCGGTCGTAGAGCCCGACCTCGCGGAGCAGGATCGCCAGCGAGTACGTCTCCTCGCCGGTCGAGCAGCCCGCGTTCCAGATCCGCAGGAACGGATAGGTCCGCAGAGCCGGCACGACGTGCTGACGGAAGGACGCGAAGAAGCCCGGGTCGCGGAACATCGACGTGACGTTGATGGACAGGTCGAGCAGCAGCCGCTCCATCGCTGCCCGGTCGTGCAGCACGCGCTCCTGCAGGCCGCTGATCGTGCTCAGCCCCTCGGCGAACACCCGCCGCCAGAGACGGCGGCGCAGCGACGCCTTCGCGTACTGCCGGAAGTCGAAGCCGTAGTGCTGCTGCACCCCCTCGAGCAGCAGTGATATCTCGATGGCCTCTCGCTCGGCCTCCGCACGCCCTGACATCACCCGTGCCGCATGGTCAGCGGTACAGCCAGACGCGCATCAGCGAGAGCAGCTGGTCGATGTCCACCGGCTTGGTGACGTAGTCGGAGGCGCCGGAGGCGATGCTCTTCTCCCGGTCACCCTTCATCGCCTTCGCGGTCAGCGCGATGATGGGGAGCCGGGAGAAGCGGGTGGTGGCCCGGATGGCCTCGGTCGTCGCGTAGCCGTCCATCTCCGGCATCATGATGTCCATCAGCACGAGGTCGACGTCGGGGTTCTGCTCGAGCGTGTCGATGCCCTCGCGTCCGTTCTCCGCATAGACGACGGCCATGCCGTGCCTCTCGAGCGCGCTGGTGAGGGCGAAGACGTTGCGCACGTCGTCGTCGACGATGAGGACCTTCTTCCCCTGGAAGACCGCGTCGTCGTCGCGCAGGTGCTCGATCATCCGCCGTCGTGACGCCGGCATCTGCGACTCGACGCGGTGCAGGAAGAGCGCCGTCTCGTCGAGCAGTCGCTCCGGGGAACGGGCGTCCTTGACGATGATCGTCTCGGCGTACCGCCGGAGCCGGGTCTCCTCGCGCCGGGTGAGCTCCTTGCCCGTGTAGACGATGACCGGCAGCGACCGCAGGTCCGGACGCTTCTTCAGCCGCTCGAGCAGGGTGAAGCCGCTGGTGCCGCCCAGCTTGAGGTCCAGGACCATCGCGTCGAAGTGACCGGCGTCGAGGGCCTCCACCGCCTCCTCCGCGCTGGCCACCCCGACGACCTCGACCTCGTCGCCGGTCCCGATCAGCTCGATGATGGCCGCGCGCTCGGTGTCGTCGTCCTCGACCACGAGCAGTCGCCGGACCCGTCGGTCGAGGAACGAGGCCATCTCGGCCAGCCCCTCGGCCAGGCTCTCCTCGGTCACCGGGCTCTCCAGCACGGCGAGCGCGCCCGCCTGCATGGCCCGGCGCCGCCGCTCCAGCGCCGTCGCCGGCTCGGTGTCCTCGGTGATCGGCTCGACCTCGACGACGTGGACCGGGATGTGCCGGGTCTCTGGCGACTGCTTCGCCGCCTCGAGCAGCGGCGCACCCTGGGACGTGACCTGGTCGAGCCCGAGGACCATCGCGTCCGGCCCGAGCTCCCGCAGTGCGGTGAGCGCACGGTCGGCGTCCTGGGTGACGATCGCCTTGAAGCCCCGCCGCCGGGCCTCGGCCACGGCGAGCTCGGCCGTCGGCCCGTCGGAGAGCGCGACGAGCAGCACGCGGTCCTGCGGCTGCAGGTCGTGGCGGTCGTCCTCGACCCCGGTGTCACCGAGCAGCGCCGGCGCCACCGGTGGTCCCGCCACCACGAGGTCGTCGGACGGCGTGCTGGGTGACGGGAAGGCGAGGTGCGTCCTCCCGGCGGCCACGCCGTCGACCGCGCTCCCGTGTGCGTCCTCTGTGACATGGGATCCACCGAGCCCGGCGGCGACCGCGTTGACCGGGAGGAAGAGGGTGAAGGTGCTGCCCTCGCCGGCCCGGCTGCTCGCATGGATCTCGCCGCCGAGGAGCTGGGCGATCTCGCGGCTGATCGACAGGCCGAGCCCGGTGCCGCCGTAGCGGCGGCTGGTGGTGCCGTCGGCCTGCTGGAACGCCTCGAAGATGACGCGCAGCTTGTCCTCGGCGATGCCGATCCCGGTGTCGATGACGGAGAACGCGATGATGTCGTCGCGGCCCTGCAGCCGCGAGTCGACGAACCGCTCGGTCGTCGCCGGCTCGACCACGAGGCGCACCTCGCCCTCCTCGGTGAACTTGACCGCGTTGGAGACCAGGTTGCGCAGCACCTGCTGCAGCCGGTGCTCGTCGGTGTGGACCGCGGGCGGGAGGCCGGCTGCGACGGAGACCGAGAACCCGAGGGACTTCTCCGTCGTCAGGGGACGGAAGGTCTCGTCGACGTAGCCCACCACCTGGTCGAGCCCGACGTCAGTGGTGTGGACGTCCATCTTCCCGGCCTCGACCTTGGAGAGGTCGAGGATGTCGTTGATGAGCTGCAGCAGGTCCGCGCCGGCGTTGTGGATCGTGCGGGCGAAGTCCACCTGCTTGGTGGTGAGGTTCCCGTCCGGGTTGTCGGAGAGCAGCCGGGCCAGGATGAGCAGGCTGTTCAGCGGCGTGCGCAGCTCGTGCGACATGTTCGCGAGGAACTCCGACTTGTAGCGGCTGGAGAGCGACAGCTGCTCGGCGCGCTCCTCGAGCGACCGCCGGGCGTCCTCGATCTCGGTGTTCTTGATCTCGATCGCCGAGTTCTGCTCCGCCAGCAGCGCCGCCTTCTCCTCGAGCTCGGCGTTGGACTGCTGGAGCTCCTCCTGCTGGGTCTGCAGCAGCTCCTCGCTGGCCTTGAGCGACGCCGCCTGCTGCTCCAGCTCGGCGTTGGACATCCGCAGCTCCTCCTGCTGCGCCTGCAGCTCGGCCTGCTTCTCCTGCAGCTCGGCCGCGAGCCGCTGCGACTCCCCCAGCAGCTCCTCGGTCCGGGAGCTCGCCAGGATCGCGTTCAGCGAGACGCCGATCAGCTCCATCAGCTGGTCGAGGAAGGCGACGTGCACCGGCGTGAACGGCGTGAGCGACCCCAGCTCGATGACACCGAGGACCTGCCCCTCGAAGAGCACCGGCAGCACGATGACGTTGACGGGCGTCGACTCGCCCAGCCCGGACGTCACCTTGATGTAGTCCGGCGGCGCCTGGGCGATGAGGATCGACTTGCGCTCCAGCGCCGCCTGCCCGACCAGCGCCTCCCCGACCTTGAAGTGGTTGGAGACGCTCTTGCGGGCCTTGTAGCCGTACGTCGCCACGAGCCGCAGCTCGCGCGTCCTCCTCGTTGCTCTCGGCCAGGAAGAAGGCGCCGTGCTGGGCGGAGACGGACGGGGTGAGCTCGCGCATCACGACGTCCGTGACGTCCATCAGGTCGCGCCGGCCCTGCACCAGTCCGGTGATGCGGGCGAGGTTGGTCTTGAGCCAGTCCTGCTCCTCGTTGGCCTGCGTCGTCTCCCGCAGGTTGGCGATCATCTGGTTGATGTTGTCCTTGAGCTCCGCGACCTCTCCGGACGCCTCGACGGCGACCTGACGCGTGAGGTCGCCCCGGGTCACGGCGGTGGAGACCTCGGCGATCGCCCGCAGCTGCGTGGTCAGGGTGCTCGGCCAGCTGGTTGACGTTCTCGGTGAGCTTCTTCCACGTGCCCGACACGCCCTCGACCTCCGCCTGGCCGCCGAGCTTGCCCTCGGTGCCGACCTCGCGCGCGACGCGGGTGACCTCGGCCGCGAAGGCGGAGAGCTGGTCGACCATCGTGTTGATCGTCGTCTTCAGCTCGAGGATCTCGCCGCGTGCGTCGACGTCGATCTTCTTCGACAGGTCGCCGTTCGCGACGGCCGTGGTGACCAGGGCGATGGAGCGGACCTGGCTGGTGATGTTGTCGGCCATGCCGTTGACGTTGTCGGTGAGGTCCTTCCAGGTGCCGGCCACGTTGGGCACCTGGGCGCGGCCGCCCAGCCGGCCCTCGGTGCCGACCTCGCGGGCGACGCGGGTCACCTCGTCGGCGAACGCCGACAGCGTGTCCACCATCGTGTTGATGGTCTCGGCCAGCGCGGCCACCTCACCCTTGGCCTCGACGCTGATCTTCTGGCTCAGGTCACCGCGGGCGACAGCCGTCGAGACGGTGGCGATGCTGCGCACCTGGCCGGTCAGGTTGCTCGCCATGCCGTTCACGTTGTCGGTCAGGTCCTTCCACGTCCCGGCGACGCCGCGGACCAGGGCCTGCCCGCCGAGGATGCCCTCGGTGCCGACCTCGCGGGCGACGCGGGTCACCTCGTCGGCGAAGCCCGACAGCTGGTCGACCATCGTGTTGATGGTGTTCTTCAGCTCGAGGATCTCGCCCGCGGGCGTCGACCGTGATCTTCTGGGTCAGGTCGCCGCGCGCGACGGCGGTCGTCACCTGGGCGATGTTGCGGACCTGGCTGGTCAGGTTCCCGGCCATGAAGTTCACGTTGTCGGTCAGGTCCTTCCAGGTGCCGGCAACGCCCTGCACGTCGGCCTGACCGCCCAGCCGTCCCTCGGTGCCGACCTCGCGGGCGACGCGGGTCACCTCGTCGGCGAAGGCGCGCAGCGTGTCGACCATCGTGTTGATGGTGTCGGCGAGCGCGGCCACCTCGCCCTTGGCCTCGACGGTGATCTTCTGGCTCAGGTCGCCGATGGCGACCGCCGAGGACACCGCGGCGATCGACCGCGACCTGGCCGGTCAGGTTGCTCGCCATGCCGTTCACGTTGTCGGTCAGGTCCTTCCAGGTGCCGGAGACACCGGGTACCTCTGCCTGGCCGCCGAGCTTGCCCTCGCTGCCCACCTCGCGGGCGACGCGGGTGACCTCGGAGGCGAACGACGAGAGCTGGTCGACCATCGTGTTGATGGTGTTCTTCAGCTCGAGGATCTCCCCGCGGGCGTCGACCGTGATCTTCTGGCTCAGGTCGCCGCCCGCGACCGCGGTGGTGACCTGGGCGATGTTGCGCACCTGGCTGGTCAGCGAGCCGGCCATGAAGTTCACCGAGTCGGTGAGGTCGCGCCAGGTGCCCGAGACCCCGGGCACCTCGGCCTGGCCGCCCAGGCGTCCCTCGCCGCCGGCCTCCCTGGCGACGCGGGTCACCTCGGAGGCGAACGACGACAGCTGGTCGACCATCGTGTTGATCGTGCTCTTGAGCTCGAACAGCTCGCCCTTCACGTCGACGGTGATCTTCTGGCTGAGGTCGCCGCGCGCGACCGCCGTGGTGACCTGGGCGATGTTGCGGACCTGGCTGGTCAGCGAGCCGGCCATGAAGTTCACCGAGTCGGTGAGGTCCTTCCAGGTGCCCGAGACGCCGGCCACCTGGGCCTGACCGCCGAGCTTGCCCTCGCTGCCCACCTCGCGGGCCACCCGGGTCACCTCGGAGGCGAAGGACGACAGCTGGTCGACCATCGTGTTGATCGTGCTCTTGAGCTCGAACGAGCTCGCCCTTGACGTCGACGGTGATCTTGCGGGAGAGGTCGCCGTTGGCGACCGCCGTGGTGACCTGCGCGATGTCGCGGACCTGACCGGTCAGGTTGCTCGCCATGGAGTTCACCGAGTCGGTGAGGTCCTTCCAGGTGCCCGAGACGCCGGCCACCTGGGCCTGGCCGCCGAGCTTGCCCTCCGTACCCACCTCGCGGGCCACCCTGGTCACCTCGTCGGCGAACGAGCCGAGGGTGTCGGTCATCGTGTTGATGGTCTCGGTCAGCTCCGCGACCTCGCCGCGCGCGGTGACAGTGATCTTCTGGGTCAGGTCGCCGCGGGCGACCGCGCGGGCGACGGTGGAGATGCCGCGGACCTGGTCGGTCAGGTTGCTCGCCATGACGTTCACCGAGTCGGTCAGGTCGCGCCAGGTGCCACTGACGCCCTTGACGTCGGCCTGGCCGCCGAGGCTTCCGTCGGTGCCGACCTCGCGGGCCACCCGGGTGACCTCCGCCGCGAACGACGAGAGCTGGTCGACCATCCGGTTCACCGTCTGCTTGAGCTCGAGAACCTCGCCCTGGACGTCGACGGTCACCTTGCGGGACAGGTCGCCGTTGGCCACCGCGGTCGTCACGACGGCGATGTCGCGCACCTGGGCGGTCAGCCGGCTGGCCATGGAGTTCACCGAGTCGGTGAGGTCCTTCCAGCTGCCCGAGACGCCGCGGACCTTCGCCTGGCCGCCGAGCTTGCCCTCGGTGCCGACCTCGCGCGCGACCCGGGTGACCTCGAGGTTGAACAGCGAGAGCTGGTCGACCATCCCGTTGACGGTGCGCCCGATCCGGAGGAACTCACCCCGCAGCGGAGCGTCCGTCGTCCGCAGCTCGATCTTCTGCGACAGGTCGCCCTCGGCGACGGCCTCGATGACCCGGGCCACCTCGGTGACCGGGCGGACCAGGTCGTCGACCAGGCTGTTGGCGTCCTCGAAGCAGCCGGCCCAGGTGCCCTGCGCGCCGGCCGGGTCGAGCCGCTCGTGCAGCTTGCCCTCGCGGCCGACCGACCGGCGGACCCGGCGCAGCTCGGAGGCGAGGTGGGAGTTGCGCTCGGCGACCTCGTTGAACGCCCGAGCCAGGTCGAGGGAGATGCCGTCGCCGGTCTCCGGCAGCCGGCGCCGGAAGTTGCCGTTGCCGAGGTCCTGGAGCGCGGCGAGCAACCGCCGGGCCGCCGCGTCGTCCAGCTCGCCGCCCCGTTGCGCGGGCGGTCGCCTCCGTGCCGCTGTCGGCGTCGCTGTCCCAGCCACCATGGACCCTCCCAGATGCACCTGACGGGGCCTGCGGCCCCGAAGCGGCGCAAGTCTGTCACCATGTGTGCGCTCCCGTCCCGCACCCAGACGAGGGAGATCGTGACGAGTTCACCCGTCCGCGCGAGCGCGCGGAGCGCCCTGACGCTCGCCGCCTGCCGACACCTCCGTGGCCCGGGCACGGAACCTCGTGGAGGCGGCTCTGGCGGAGTGGGCGGCCGACGACCTGACCGACGACGCCCTGCTGCTCGTGAGCGAGCTGGCCACCAACGCCGTCGTGCACGCCGGCACCGACCTCGAGGTCTCGGTGGAGCTGCTCGGGGACGCGCATCGAGGTGGCCGTCGACCGACCGGCACCCGGCGCGGACCCTGCCGGCTCCGGCCGACGCCGTCGACGAGGACTTGGAGAACGGCCGGGGCCTGTTCCTGACCTCCGCGCTCGCGGGCGCGTGGGGGGTGGACTACACCAGCAGCACCAAGCGGGTCTGGTTCCGGCTCGCGCTCACCGTCGGCGCCCTGCCCGGCACCCCGCACCAGGGCTCCGGCTGGACGGCGACGCCGACCCGTCGTTCCCCGGTGTCGGCACGCGTCCGGCTCGACGCCGACGGCGTGGTCGTCGCGGCCGACGCGAACGCCGCCGCGCTCCTGGTGCGCGACGTCACCGACATCGTCGGGCGCAGCTGGCTCTCGCTCTGCGACCCGGCGGACGCCGGGACGCTGGTGACGGCGTCGGCCGCCGCGCGCTGGCAGGGCTCCTATCCCGTCCTGCGCGGTGACGGCGGCGTGCGGCGGGTCCAGGCCCGGCACGTGCGGCTGGCCGGCAGCGACGGTGCCGACGCCGCCACGGTGTGCGTCATCGTCGACCACCGGCTGCGCTCGCTGCTGGCCGACCTGCCGGCCGCGGCGACCGCCGCCGCGGCCGCCGTGGGACCGTTCGCCGGCGCGCCGGAGGCGCTGGTCCGGCTCGAGCTCGCCACCGTGCTGGACCGGACGGTCGCGTGGGCCCGGGACGCGCTCGGCGGCGAGGGGGCGTACGCCCTGCTCGTGACCGACGACGACGGCCAGCTCGAGCTGCGGTCGGTCGCCGGCCTGCGGCTCGACACGGACCGGGTCCCCCGGCGGGCCGGCGAGGGGCTGACCGGCCGGGTGTCCCGCGACCTGTTGCCCGTGGTGCACGCTCGACCTCGCGGCGACCGTCGGCGGGATGTCCTCGGCCGAGCCGTGGCTGCAGGCGGCCGGCGTTCGCTCGGTCGTGTCCGTGCCGGTGCTCGCCGAGGGGCGGTTGATCGGCGACGGTCGGGGTGACGTCCGGCCAGCCGTCGGCCTTCACCGCCGACGACGGCGCGACGCTGCAGCGTGGCGTCGACAGTGTCGCGCTGGCCGTCCAGAGCGCGCGGGTCGCCGAGATCGAGCGACGCCGCCACGGCTGGCTCGGCTACCTCGCCGAGGCCGGCGAGCTGCTCGCCGGCACGCTGGAGCCGGAGATGACGCTGGCGCTGGTCGCGCAGCTGGTGGCGCCCCGGCTCGGGCCGTGGTGCGCGGTCTACCTGGTCGACGAGTCCGGCCGCTCCGAGCGGGCGACCGTCTGGCACTCCGACGAGGAGCGCATGGAGGACCTGCGGGCGCTACCTCGACTCCGTACCTGCCCCCGACCCCCCTCCCACCCGCGGCGTCACCCGCTGGCTGCCGCCCGTCGGCGAGCCCACGGCCGGGTCGCACGTCCGCCACCGGCGACCTCGCGGAGGCCGGTGGCCACGTCGTCGCGCTGATCGCGCGGGGCCGGGCCCTGGGCACGCTCGTGGTGGGTCACGCCGGGCCGCGCGACGTCGACGGGCGCCGCCAGCAGCTGCACCTGCTCACCGACCTCGCGCCGCGGGCCGCCCTCGCGCTGGACAACGCCCGGCTCTACGCCGAGCGGACCGCGACCAGCCAGTCGCTGCAGCGCAGCCTGCTCCCGCCCGAGCTGCCCGACCTCCCCGGTGTGGACGTCGGCGTCGTCTACGAGGCCTCGGGCCACGGCAACGAGGTGGGCGGCGACTTCTACGACGTCTTCCCGCTCGACGGCGACCGGCCGGTTCGCGTTCGCCGTCGGCGACGTCTGCGGCAAGGGCCCGGAGGCCGCCGCGGTCACCGGCCTGGCCCGGCACGCCCTGCGCCTCCTCGGCCGGCGTGGCGACGACATCCCCGCCGTGCTCGCGCACCTGAACGACCGCCGTGCTCGCCGAAGGCAGCCGGGCGCGGTTCGTCACGCTGGTCTACGGCGAGGGCCGGGTGGCGGCCGACGGCGGGCTGGAGCTCCGCTTCGCGTCCGCCGGGCATCCGGCCCCCGTGGTGGTCCGCTCCGGGGGTGCGGCCGAGCAGGTGGGCACGGCCGGCGACCTGCTCGGGGTGTTCGCGACGGCCGAGACGCGGGTCGAGTCGCTGCGGCTGGCTCCTGGCGAGTCCCTGGTCTGCTTCACCGACGGGGTCACCGAGCGCCGGGAGGGCCGGGCGATGCTCGGCGAGGAGGGCGTCGTCAGCGCGCTGACCGGTGCCGCGTCGCTCGCCGGCCGGCCACCTGGCGCGTCGGCTGGAGGCGGCGGTCTCCGCGTTCACCCCGGCGCCGGCCCGCGACGACGTCGCGATCCTGGTGCTGCGCGCGAACCCGGGTGAGCCGGTCAGACCTCGACGACCAGCGGAATGATCATCGGGCGCCGCCGGTAGGTGTCGCTCACCCACTTGCCGACCGTACGGCGGACGACCTGCTCGAGCTGGCGGGCGTCCCCGATGCCCTCGGCGGCGGCCCGCTCCAGGGCCTCCTCGATCAGCGTGCGGACCGGGTCGAACACCGCGTCGTCCTCGGCGAAGCCGCGCGCGTGGATCTCCGGTCCGCCCGACACCTTGCCGGTCACCGAGTCCACGACGACCACCACCGAGATGAAGCCCTCGTCGCGCAGGATCCGGCGGTCCTTCAGGGACGCCTCCGTCACGTCGCCGACGCTGGACCCGTCGACGTAGACGTAGCCGCAGGGCACGGCACCGACCACGCTGGCCCGGCCGTCGACCAGGTCGACCACGACGCCGTCCTCGGCCAGGACGACGCGGTCCCGCGGGACGCCGGTCAGGACGGCCAGGTCGGCGTTCGCGCGCAGGTGCCGCCACTCGCCGTGCACCGGCATCACGTTGCTCGGCCGGACGATGTTGTAGACGTAGAGCAGCTCGCCGGCCGAGGCGTGGCCGGAGACGTGCACCATCGCGTTGCCCTTGTGCACGACACGGGCACCCCAGCGGGAGAGGCCGTTGATGACCCGGTACACCGGGTTCTCGTTGCCAGGGATGAGCGACGACGCGAGGATCACCGTGTCGCCCTCGCCGATCCGGATGACGTGGTCGCGGTTGGCGATGCGGGACAGGGCCGACATCGGCTCGCCCTGCGAGCCCGTGCACACCAGCACGATCTGGTCGTCACGCAGGTCGTCGAGCGCCTTGACGTCGACGAGCAGCCCGGCCGGCACCGACAGGTAGCCCAGGTCCCGCGCCACCCCCATGTTCCGCACCATCGAGCGGCCGACGAAGGCCACCTTGCGCTGGTGCCTGACGGCCGCGTCGAGCACCTGCTGGACCCGGTGCACGTGGCTGGCGAACGACGCCACGATGACCCGCTTGGTCGCCTGTGCGAACACCCGGTCGAGGACCGGCGCGATGTCGCGCTCGGGGGTGGTGAAGCCGGGGACCTCGGCGTTGGTCGAGTCCGAGAGCAGCAGGTCGACACCCTCGTCGCCGAGGCGGGCGAACGCGCGCAGGTCGGTGAGCCGTCCGTCCAGGGGCAGCTGGTCCATCTTGAAGTCACCGGTGTGCAGCACCATGCCGGCGGGCGTGCGCAGGGCCACGGCGAGAGCGTCCGGGATGGAGTGGTTGACCGCGACGAACTCGCAGTCGAACGGCCCGATGCGCTCGCGCTGCCCCTCACCGACCTCGAGCGTGTACGGCGTGATCCGGTGCTCCTGCAGCTTGGCCTCCACCATGGCCAGCGTCAGCCGGGAGCCGATCACCGGGATGTCGGGACGCTCGCGCAGCAGGTAGGGGACGGCACCGATGTGGTCCTCGTGGGCGTGGGTCAGCACCACGCCGTCGACCCGGTCCAGGCGGTCCCGGATGTAGTCGAAGTCGGGCAGGATCAGGTCGACGCCGGGCTGGAAGTCCTCCGGGAACAGCACGCCGCAGTCGACGACGAGCAGCCTCCCGGCGTACTCGAAGACGGTCATGTTGCGGCCGACCTCGCCGAGCCCGCCGAGCGCCACCACGCGCAGACCGCCTTCCGGGAGCTCGGGCGGAGGGCCGAGCTCCGGGTGCGGATGGCTCACGCGGTGGCCCGCATCGTGTCGCGCAACGTCGTCCCGAGGGCCTCGACCTCGGCGTCGGAGGCGTCCAGCAGCGGGGGACGCACCGTGCGCTCCGGGATGACGCCGAGCAGCTGCAGCGCCGCCTTGGCCCGGATCGCCCCCTGCGACGAGCGGTCCATGATGGCCCGCACCGAGGGGATCAGCCGGCGGTGCACAGCGAGCGCCTCTGCCAGGTCACCCCGGTCCAGCGCGGCCACCATCGCCGCGTAGTCGTCGCCGTGCACGTGCCCGACGACGCTGATGACGCCGGTGCCACCGTGGGTCAGCCAGGCGAGGTTCATCGGGTCGTCGCCGGAGTAGTAGGCGAGGTCGGTGGAGGCCATCACCCGCGATCCCTCGAAGAGGTCGCCCTTGGCGTCCTTGACCGCGAGGATCCGGTCGTGCTCGGCCAGCCGGACCAGCGAGTCGTACTCGATCGGGATGCCGGTCCGCGCCGGGATGTCGTAGAGGATCACCGGCAGGCCGACCGCGTCGACGGCGGTCTCGAAGTGGCGGACCAGCGCCTCCTGCGGGGGCTTGTTGTAGTAGGGCGTCACGATCAGCAGGCCGTGGGCCCCCGCCTTCTCGGCGGCGCGGGACAGCTCGACGGTGTGGTGCGTGTCGTTGGTGCCGGACCCGGCGACGACACGCGCCCGGTCGCCCACCGCTTCGACGACCGCGCGGACCAGCCGCTCCTTCTCGTCGTCGCTCGTCGTCGGCGACTCCCCGGTCGTGCCGCTGATCACCAGCCCGTCGTGACCGTGGTCGACCAGGTGGGTGGCCAGCCGCTGGGCGGCGTCGAGGTCCAGGGAGCCGTCCCGCCGGAACGGGGTGACCATCGCTGTCAGGACGCGGCCGAAGGCGGCCGCCGCGCTGGAGGAACTCATGCCCGTCACGCTACCCGTCGCCGCGCACAGAGAAAGAGACCCCGCCGCCACCCGCTCGGGGGTTCGGGCGGCGACGGGGCCCACCGCGGTAATCGACGGCCGCCCGGCAACCGTTACACGCTGCAACCTGTTCGGTGCGCATGCACCAGGAGGGGGGTCACAGCGGGTGGTGCGGCACCACCGGAACGTAGGTGACGACGCGGTGCGCGAGCCCGCTGCGCGAGCTGTGCCACCCGTGCTCCGGGTCGCGGTCACGGACCCGCCAGGCCGGGCCCAGCTCCGGTGCCCGGGTGTCGCCGGCGAACTCCTCCGCCAGCTCGGTGACCACCACCAGGTCGGCGTCCGGGAGCGCCTCCCGGTAGACGCTGGCGCCACCGATCACCCACACGTCGCCGCCCGCGAGCAGCCCGCGAGCCTCCTCCCACGAGCCGGCGACCTCGGCCCCCGGCGCCACCCAGCCCGGCCGGCGGGAGAGCACCACGTTGCGCCGGCCGGGCAGCGGCCGGACGGCGACCGGGAGCGAGTCCCAGGTGGCCCGTCCCATGACCACGGCCGACCCGAGGGTGAGGGCCTTGAAGCGGGCCAGGTCCTCGGGCAGGTGCCACGGCAGCGTGCCTCCGGCGCCGATCACCCCGTTGGCCGCCTGGGCCCAGACCAGACCGATCGTCACCGGGGCGGCATCAGACCGCGACCGGCGCCTTGAGCGCCGGATGGTGCTGGTAGCCGACCACCTCGAGGTCCTCGTACTCGTAGTCGAACAGCGACCCGGCCGGCTTCAGCCGCAGCTCCGGGAACGGGTAGGCCGTGCGGGACAGCTGCTCGCGAACCTGCTCGAGGTGGTTGTCGTAGATGTGGCAGTCGCCACCGGTCCACACGAAGTCGCCCGACGTCGAGCCCGACCTGCTGGGCGACCAGGTGCGTCAGCAGCGCGTAGCTCGCGATGTTGAACGGCACGCCGAGGAACAGGTCGGCGCTGCGCTGGTAGAGCTGGCAGGACAGCCGGCCGTCGGCGACGTAGAACTGGAACAGCGTGTGGCAGGGCGGCAGCGCCATCTGCGGGATCTCACCGACGTTCCACGCCGAGACGACCATCCGCCGCGAGGTCGGGTCGGTGCGCAGCTGCTCGAGGACGTTGCTGATCTGGTCGATGTGGCCGCCGTCCGGCGTCGGCCAGGACCGCCACTGGACGCCGTAGACCGGTCCGAGGTCGCCGTCGGGGGCGGCCCACTCGTCCCAGATCGTCACGCCGTGCTCGCGCAGCCAGCCGACGTTGCGGTCGCCGCGCAGGAACCACAGCAGCTCGTAGGCGATGGACCGGAAGTGCACCCGCTTGGTCGTGATCAGCGGGAACCCGCGCGCGAGGTCGAAGCGCATCTGGTGACCGAACACACTGCGCGAGCCGGTGCCGGTGCGGTCCGGCCGGCTGCTGCCGTGCTCCAGGACGTGCCGCAGCAGGTCCTCGTACTGGGTGTCGACGTGAGGGGTACCGGCCACGTCCCGATCGTAGGCGCTCGGGTGGAAGGATCGGGGGATGGCCGACGCGAGCGTCCGACCCGCCGTCCCAGCCGACGCTGGTGACATCGCGCGGGTCCAGGCCGCCGCGTGGTCCAGGACGTACGCGGGGCTCCTCCCGGCCGAGGACCTGGCCGCCGCCGGGTCCGACCGCGCGGAGGAGACCTGGCGCGCTGCGGTCGCCCGCCCGCCGTCCGCGCGGCACCGGGTGCTCACCGCGCTCTCCGGCGAGCGGGTCGTCGGCTTCGCGGCCCTCTCGCCGGCCGGGGACCCCGACCTGCAGCCGGCGCTGGACGCCGAGCTGCACGCCCTGTGCGTCGACCCCGAGCGGATGGGCGCGGGTCACGGGTCGCGGCTGGTCAACGCGGCGGCCGACGTCATGCGGGCCGCGGGCTTCGACCACCTCCACGTCTGGGTGACCGAGCGGGAGGCACCGCTGCAGGACCTCCTGCGCAAGGCCGGGTGGGAGCCGGACGGGGCGGCGCGGTCGCTGGACCTGCGCGGCGACGGCGAGGTGCTCGTCGGGCAGGTCCGGCTGAGCACCCGGATCGGCGACGACGGCCGGTGACCGACCGTTCCACGTGGCCGGACGTGCGAGGGCCGGTGCTGCGCCGGTCGCTCAGCGTCGGGGTGGCGACCGCGGCGTACGGCCTGTCGTTCGGCGCGCTGGGCGTTGCCGCGGGCCTCGACGTGACACAGACCTGCGCGATGTCGGTGCTGGTGTTCACCGGCGGCTCGCAGTTCGCACTCGTGGGGGTGCTCGGTGGCGGCGGCAGCGCGCTGTCCGGCGCCGCGTCGGCGGTGCTCCTGGGCTCGCGCAACGCGCTCTACGGCGCCCGGCTCGCCCCGCTGCTGCGGGTGCGCGGCGTGCCGCGGATCGTCGGCGCCCAGCTGGTGATGGACGAGTCCACCGCCGTCGCCCTCAGCGCCGAGGAGCAGGGTGACCGCGCCGGCCGCCTGGGCTTCTGGGCGACCGGCCTGACGGTGTTCCTGCTGTGGAACCTGGCCACCCTGCTCGGCGCGCTGGCCGGCCGGTCCGTCGGCGACCCGCGCGACCTCGGGCTCGACGCCGCGGCGCCGGCCGCCTTCCTCGCGCTGCTGCTGCCGCGCCTGCGCGACCGGACATCGCGGTCGATCGCGGTGGCCGCCGCGCTGGTCGCCACCGCCGCGGTGCCCCTGGTGCCCGCCGGCGTGCCCGTCCTGGTCGCGGCCCTGGTGCCTGTCGTGGTCGTCCTGCGCCGGCGGGGCGAGGACGGTGACCTGCGGGTCGAGGAAGGGGACCCTCGGTGAGCGCCGCCTGGACCGCCGTGCTGGTGACCGCAGTGGGCTGCTACCTGTTCAAGCTGGCCGGGCTGTCCGCTCCCCTCAAGCTGCTCGAGCACCCGCTGGTCGCCCGGGTGTCCGACCTGCTGCCGGTGGCGCTGCTCGCCGCCCTGGCCGCGGTCCAGACTCTGGCCGTGGGCACGACTCTGGTGCTCGACGCCCGGCTGGCGGGCGTGGCCGCCGCTCTGGTGGCGCTGCTGCTCCGAGCGCCGTTCATCGTCGTCATCCTGGTGGCAGCGCTGACCGCCGCGCTCGTCCGGCTGGCGGTATGACCGGCGGTATGACCAGCTCAGCGGCTCGTCGGTGTGACCAGGCTCGGCCGGACCGCTGGAGCCGACCTCGAGAGGAGCACGGCCTCGACGGCCTCCGGGGGCATGGGCCGGTGGAACAAGAACCCCTGCGCCTCGGCGCAGCCCATCTCCCGCAGGAGGACGGCCTGCTCACGGGTCTCGACGCCCTCGGCGACGGTCCGCATGCCGAGCGTCTCGGCGAGCGTGACCACGACCTCGGCCAGCGACGCGCCGGACCTGCTGATCACGAGGTCGTCGACGAAGGACTTGTCGATCTTCAGCTCGTCGACGGGGAAGCGGCGCAGGTAGCCGAGCGACGAGTAGCCGGTGCCGAAGTCGTCGATCGCCAGGTCGACCCCGAGCGCCTTCAGCTGCGCAAGCCGATCCAGGATGACGTCGGTGTCCGTGATGAGGGCACTCTCCGTGAGCTCGAGCTTGAGCGCGGTGGCCGGCAGGCCAGCGGTCTCGAGGGCGCGGCCCACGTCCCCCACGAGGTCCGGGTCGCGCAGCTGGCGTGGAGAGATGTTGACCGACAGCGACAGGTCGCCCAGGCCCCCGAGGGACGCTCGCCAGGCGGCGGCCTGACGGCAGGCCTCCTGCAGGATCCACCTGCCGAGGGGGACCATCAGCCCGGTCTCCTCCGCCAGCGGGATGAAGTCTCCGGGCGGCACCATGCCGCGCAGCGGGTCGCACCACCGCACGAGCGCCTCGACGCCCGTCACGTCCTCGCTCACCAGGCTCACCACCGGCTGGTACCACAGGACGAACTCGCCTCGCTCCAGCGCTCGGTGCAGGTCCAGCTCGAGCTCCATCCGACGGCGCACCCGGTCCTGCATCGTGGCCTCGAACATGACGAAGCGGTCCTTGCCCTGCGCCTTCGCCTGGTACATGGCCATGTCGGCCTTCCGCAGCAGCTCTCCCGGCTCCTCGTTCCCCGCGGTGTTCACCGAGACCCCGATGCTGGCCCGCGTCAGCACCCGCTGCCCGCCGATGGTCAGCGGTTCACGCAGCACGGTGAGGACGCGCTCGACGCAGACGACGACGTCGTCGGGCTCGACGTCCTCCAGGAGCAGGGCGAACTCGTCGCCTCCGAGCCGTGCCGCCGAGTCGGACTCCCTGACCGCGTGTCCGAGGCGAGCGGCCACCTCCCGCAGCAGCGCGTCACCCAGCTCGTGACCGAGCGTGTCGTTGACCAGCTTGAACTCGTCGACGTCGACGAAGACGACAGCCAGCGTCGCGCCGGAGCGACGGGCCCGCAGCAGGGCGTGCTCGACGCGGTCCAGGAAAAGGACCCTGTTGGGAAGCCCGGTCAGGTCGTCGTGAGTCGCACGGTGGGTGGCGTCGTCGAGCGCCTGCTCCAGGGCGCCGACGGTGCGGGCGTCGTTGAGCGCCAGCTTGGCGTGCTCGGCCAGAGCGAGCAGCACCTGCTGGTCGCGCTCGGTGAACACGCGCCCGGCCGTGCGGGAGGCCACGACCAGGCTGCCCATCGCCTCATCCGCACCGAGCAGAGGGGCCGCCATGGCGGCCGTGACCCCGTCCTGGATGAAGGTCGGCATGCTCGCTTCCGAGTCCGGGTAGTACTCGGTGATCACCAGCCTGGCCTCGCGGATGGCCCGGCCACCGATGCCGTCGGCGGTCGGCGACCGTCTGGCCGACGCGGCGATGTCACGGTCGACGCCTCGGGCCGCGACAAGGTTCATGTACTCCGTGTTCGCGGGGTCGACCAGCCGGAGGCCCACGACCGGCTCCCCGATGAGGTCGACGGCGGCCTCCAGCACGGCGTCGAGGATCAGGTCGACGGCCGCGCGGGAGGCGATGAGTCGCTGGATGACACCCAACCTCACGAGCAGGTCCTGCCGCTCCTGAAGGGATTCGATGAGCCGGCGGTTCTCCTCTGCCTGACGCTCACCCCGCTCCCGCAGCGCGCGTTCGCTGGACAGGTTCCGTACGCCGTGCACCACCAGCTCGAGGACGCGACCCATCGCCCTGAGCAGGGCCGTCTCCTCGCGGACGAAGTCCTCGGTGGATCGAGCCACCACGAGGGTGGCCCCCGGCAGCACGTCCACCGCCACCCTCATCAGCCAGCAGACGCCGACGCCCGGCAGGTTGACGCACTGCGCGGCCGGGGCCTCGACGAGGGCAGCCACGGACTCGGCCGGGACGCGACCACGCGGGAACCCGATGCTGGCCGCGACGGTCCCGTCGACGATCAAGGCGCCGACGTCCGCCTCGACCGCCTCGACCGCGCGCTCGACCGCCGTACGCAGGGTGGCCGCCTCGTCCGCCACCTTGGGACAGGCTGGCGAGGAACTCGATGAGCTGCTGGTTCACCCACCCCGTGCGGTCGGTGGAGGTCACGTCATGGCGAGGACGACGAGCGTCTGGTTGTGGAACCCCGTCGTGCCCCTCGTGCGCGCGATCTCGCCGTAGGTGTAGAAGCCCGCGACCGGGGTCCCCGGGCAGTGCTCCCGGATCCGTTCGACCTCGCGCGTCGATGCCGCTGTCACCGAGAACGCCCCGGCGGGCGATGCAGTCGAAGGTGAGGAAGCCCAACGGCGCCGCTCCGCCGACCTCGGCCAGCGCCTCGGCGCACGCCGCGTCGGTGGCCGCCAGGACCGAGTCGTGGTCGCCCTCCATGAACCAGGCGAGCCCGCCCTGCGGGACGTTCGCGACGCAGACCAGCGACCGGGTCTCGAAGTCGACGTCCGCCACGAAGCGAACGCTTTCTCCGCTGCGCCGACTCAGCCCGAGGGGATGTGTGAGGGCGAAGCGGGTGAACGCAGCCCGGTCGTGGTGTGCCTCCTTCGGTGCCGCGAGGCGACGGAGGTAGACGTCGAGTGCGGGCTCGTCGTCGAGCGACTCGACGATGCTGCCGCGGCTTCCCGTGACGAGCATCGCCTCGCCCACGCGGTGCCAGCCATGGCTGACGCCGATGCCGATGGGCGCGTCGGAGCCGATGGCAGCGGCGACGACCGCGTCGTAGAGGATCTCGTCGCCGTGCATCTGCGCTGTGCGGACCATCTTCAGGTCGTCACCCGCGCATCCCCCGACCAGCGGCACGGCCGCGCCGAGGACGCCGTACGCGCCGCGCACGACCTCCTGCTGGTCACCGGCCAACCCGTCGGTGAGCAGGAGGAGCACGCTGTGGGCGGGCCGACGCCAGCTCCAGATGGCAAGCGGCGGCGCTGGCGCCGGCTCCGCGCAGGTCCTCGCTCATCCCCCTGGCTGCCGCGGTCGAGACCTGGAAGCCGGGTCCGCCCAAGGCCATCACCGCCACGCTCCGGTCGGCCGGACCGGTCTCGGCGATCTCCCCCGCCGTGGTGCACCCGATCAGCGGTACCTCGCCGATGACCCCGCGGACGCCACGGAGCAGGTCGGCCAGAGCGTAGGAGTCGGAGGCGAACACCACGAGCAGCTTGGCGTCGTCGCGACCCTCGAGGGCGCGGCTGCGGCTTCTGCACCGGCTCGGTGGGCGTCCGGATCGACGGACTGACCACTTGACATCCAGCGGGGCGGGGCGACGTGCGGCGCGATAGTCACTGCTGGCACATCGGCCTCGATCGCCGTTCGGTTGAGCCGGGACCGAGCCACCCATTTGGCCGCATGGCGCGCGTGACGCCCGCCGGTCAGCCATCGAGGAGGTGCTCCAGGCCCACGGTGAGCCCCGGGCGGGACGGCGCCGCGCGGACCGCCAGCAGCAGGCCGGGCATGAAGGATGACCGGTCCAGCGAGTCGTGGCGGAGGGTCAGCGTCTCCCCCGGCCCGCCGAAGAGCACCTCCTGGTGGGCGACCAGCCCGCGGGCCCGCACCGAGTGGACCGGCACGCCGTCGACCGGCTCGCCCCGGGCCGCCGCATGGCCGTCAGCCGTCGCGTCCGGCGCCGGTCCCAGCCTCGCCGCGCGGCGGGCGTCGGCGACCAGCTCGGCGGTGCGCCGGGCGGTGCCGCTCGGGGCGTCGGCCTTGTCGGGGTGGTGCAGCTCGACGATCTCGACCGACTCGAAGTACGGCGCCGCCAGCGCTGCGAAGCGCATCATGAGCACCGCGCCGAGCGCGAAGTTCGGCGCCACGACGACGCCGACGCCGGGCGCGTCCGCAAGCCAGCCGCGGACGGATGCCAGCCGCTGCGCGTCGAACCCGCTGGTGCCCACGACGGCGTGGATGCCGTGCTCGACGCAGAACCGCACGTTGTCCATGACCGTGTCCGGCCGGGTCAGGTCGACCGCGACCTCGACCGACGCCTGCACCAGGTCGTCGAGCCGGTCACCGGACCCGACCCGAGCCACCAGCTCGAGGTCGGCCGCCGCGTCGAGCGCCTCGCACGCGGCGGTGCCCATCCGCCCCGCGGCGCCGATGACACCGACCCGCGTCATGGAAGCTGCTCGTGGGGCGATCATGCCACGGCCGAGGTGAAGTCCCGGTCCTCGTCGAACGGGCCGACCACGGCCAGCGTCGGCGGTGCGGCCAGCACGTCGCCCGACACCGCGGCCACGTCGTCGAGGGTGACGGCGTCGATCCGGGTCAGGACGTCGTCCACCGACAGCAGCTCGCCGTAGACGAGCTCGGCCTTCCCGATGCGGCTCATCCGCGACCCGGTGTCCTCCAGGCCGAGCACGAGCGACCCGCGCAGCTGGCCCTTGCCGCGTTCCAGCTCCTCCACCGTGATGCCGGTGGCGGCGACCTTGGCGACCTCGTCACGGCAGATGGCCAGGACCTCGTCGACCTTGCGCGGCGCGCAGCCGGCGTAGACGCCGAACAGCCCGGTGTCCGCGTACTGCGCGTGGTAGCTGTAGACGCTGTAGGCGAGCCCGCGCTTCTCGCGCACCTCCTGGAACAGCCGCGAGGACATCCCGCCGCCGAGCGCGGCGTTGAGCACGCCGAGGGCGAACCGCCGCTCGTCGGTGCGCGCGACGCCGGCCCCGCCGAGCACGACGTTGGCCTGCTCGGTGGCGCGCCGCACGACGCGCACGCCGCCGGTGGCACGGTCGTCGGGCGCCGGCCCGCGCCGCGCGGCGTGGCCGGCTCCGCCTCGCCGGTCCAGCATGCCCGCGTGGCCGAACGCCTGCTTCACCAGGCGTACGACGGTGGCGTGGTCCACGTTGCCGGCGACGGCGACCACCATGTCCTGCGGCCGGTACCGGCGCCGGTAGTAGCCGTTGATGGCACCGCGCCGGATGCTCTCGATCGAGCCCACGGTGCCGAGGATCGGCCGGGCGAGCGAGCTGTCGGCGAAGAGGACCTGGGCGAACTGGTCGTGCACCATGTCCGTCGGGTCGTCCTCGTGCATGGCGATCTCGTCGAGGATCACACCTCGCTCGGCGTCCACGTCGGCGCCGCGGATCACCGACGAGGTGACCAGGTCGCAGACGACGTCCACCGCGAGCGGCAGGTCGCTGTCGAGCACCCGCGCGTAGTAGCAGGTGTACTCCTTCGAGGTGAACGCGTTCATCTCGCCGCCGACCGCGTCGATCGCGGCCGAGATGGCGAGCGCGTCCCGTCGCCGGGTGCCCTTGAACAGCAGGTGCTCGAGGTAGTGCGACGCACCCGCAAGGGTCGGCGACTCGTCGCGGGACCCCACACCGACCCAGATGCCGACCGTCACCGACCGGACGGTGGGCACGGCCTCGGTGACGATGCGCAGCCCGCCGGGCAGGACGGTGTGGCGGACGAGTCCGCCGCCGCCGTCCCCCCGGTCGAGCGTGCGTGTGGCCTGACGGCCCAACTCAGGCCTCGACGCCGGCATCGGCCGGCGCTGCCGCGGCACCATCGGCTCCCGGCCTCGACCGGGACGAGCGAGAGCTTGCCGCGCGGGTCGACCTCGGCGATCTGGACCTGCACCTTGTCGCCGACCTTGACGACGTCCTCGACGTTGTCGACGCGCTTGCCCCCGGCGAGCGCGCGGAGCTTCGAGATGTGCAGCAGGCCGTCCCGGCCGGGCACGAGCGACACGAACGCGCCGAACGTCGTGATCTTGACCACGGTGCCCAGGTAGCGCTCGCCGACCTCCGGCATCGTCGGGTTGGCGATGGCGTTGATCATGGTGCGGGCGGCCTCGGCCTTGGGGCCGTCGGTCGCGCCGATGTAGATCGTGCCGTCGTCCTCGATGGAGATCTCGGCGCCGGTCTCGTCCTGGATCTGGTTGATCATCTTGCCCTTGGGGCCGATGACCGCGCCGATCTGGTCGACCGGGATCTTGATCGAGATGATCCGCGGGGCGTGCGGCGACATCTCGTCCGGCGCGTCGATCGCCTCGTGCATCACGTCGAGGATGTGCAGTCGGGCGTCCTTGGCCTGGGTGAGCGCCGAGGCGAGCACCGAGGCCGGGATGCCGTCGAGCTTGGTGTCGAGCTGGATGGCGGTGACGAACTCGCGGGTGCCGGCGACCTTGAAGTCCATGTCGCCGAACGCGTCCTCGGCGCCGAGGATGTCGGTGAGCGCGGCGTACTCGGTCTCACCGTCGACGGTGTCGGAGATCAGGCCCATCGCGATGCCGGCGACGGGTGCCCGCAGCGGCACACCGGCCTGCATCAGCGACATCGTCGAGGCGCAGACCGAGCCCATCGACGTGGAGCCGTTGGACCCGAGGGCCTCGGACACCTGCCTGATGGCGTACGGGAACTCCTCGCGGGCCGGCAGGACCGGCAGGATCGCCCGCTCGGCGAGCGCACCGTGACCGATCTCGCGCCGCTTCGGCGAGCCCACCCGGCCGGTCTCACCGGTCGAGTAGGGCGGGAAGTTGTAGTTGTGCATGTAGCGCTTGCGGTTCTCCGGGTTCAGCGTGTCGATCATCTGCTCCATGCGCAGCATGTTGAGCGTCGTCACGCCGAGGATCTGGGTCTCGCCGCGCTCGAAGAGCGCCGAGCCGTGCACCCGCGGGAGCACCTCGACCTCGGCCGAGAGCGTGCGGATGTCGGAGAGCCCGCGGCCGTCGATGCGGACCTTGTCGCGCAGGATCCGCTGGCGGACGAGCGACTTGGTGACCGAGCGGAAGGCCGCGCTGATCTCCTTCTCGCGCCCCTCGAACTGACCGGCCAGCTTCTCCTTGGCGGAGTCCTTGATCCGGTCGAGCTCGCTCTCGCGCTCCTGCTTGGCGGCGATGGTCAGCGCCTGGCCGAGCTCGTCGCTGACCAGGTCGGTCACGGCCTGCAGGACGTCGTCCTGGTAGTCGAGGAACCGGGGGAACTCGGCCGTCGGCTTCGCGGCGGCGGCGGCGAGCTGCTGCTGGGCCTCGCACAGCACCTTGATGAACGGCTTGGCGGCCTCGAGGCCCTGGGCGACGACCTCCTCGGTGGGAGCGGTCTTGCCGTCGTCCTTGATCAGGTGCCAGGCGGCCATGGTGGCCTCGGCCTCGACCATCATGATCGCGACATCGTCACCCGCTATGCGGCCGGCGACGACCATGTCGAAGACCGCCGACTCGAGCTGCTCGTGGGTGGGGAACGCGACCCACTGGTCGTCGATCAGCGCGACCCGGGTGGCGCCGACCGGGCCGGAGAACGGCAGGCCGGAGAGCTGGGTGGAGGCGGACGCGGCGTTGATCGCCACGACGTCGTACATGTCCTTGGGGTCCAGCGCCATCACCGTGATGACGACCTGGACCTCGTTGCGCAGGCCCTTCGCGAAGGTCGGGCGCAGCGGGCGGTCGATGAGCCGGCAGGTGAGGATCGCGTCCTCGGAGGGCCGGCCCTCGCGGCGGAAGAACGAGCCGGGGATGCGGCCCGCGGCGTACATCCGCTCCTCGACGTCCACCGTGAGGGGGAAGAAGTCGAGGTTCTCCTTGGGGTGCTTGCCGGCCGTGGTGGCCGACAGCAGCATCGTGTCGTCGTCGAGGTACGCGGCGACGGAGCCGGCCGCCTGGCGGGCGAGCCGCCCGGTCTCGAAGCGGACGGTGCGCTTGCCGAACGAACCGTTGTCGATGACGGCGTCGGTGGAATGAACAGCGGTGTCGGTCTGACCCTGCTGTGTCATATGGGGTCACTCTCCTCTTTGTGGCAGGGAGAGCGGGTCGCGGCGCCGGTCTTCGATGGAAGCCTGCGGAGGGTGTCGTCCGCGGGCCACTACCGAGGACCGGTACGCCGGGGCGAACCGCTCGTCCTCGTGTGTGGTGATGCTGCGGAGACTAGCGGCGGAGGCCGAGCTTCTCGATCAGCGCGCGGTAGCGGTTGATGTCCTTGTTGGCCAGGTAGTTGAGCAGGCGGCGACGGCGGCCGACCAGGAGCAGGAGACCACGACGCGAGTGGTGGTCGTGCTTGTGCTCCTTGAGGTGCTCGGTCAGGTCACTGATGCGACGCGAGAGCATCGCCACCTGGACCTCGGGCGAGCCGGTGTCGGCCTCGACGCGGCCGTGGTCGGCGATGATCTGGTTCTTCGTGGCGGTGTCGAGCGGCACAGCTCTCCCTGGGTCTCCGTGGTGAGCTCCGACCGGTATGGGTCACGGGCGGATCGAAAAGGCTCACGCCGTGCGTCACACGGCAGTTCGTCAGGCTACCAGCAGCGCCCGCGTCCGGCCGAATCAGCGCAGGTCAGCACCTACTGCCTGCCCACCGTCCGGCTCCGCTGGGTCGCCCCGGCCGGCCCGTAGGGATAGTCGGCGGGCTGCGGGTCGCTGGCCGCGTCCAGCCGCTCGGTCTCGGCCGGGTCGAGGTGCAGCCCGGCCGCGGCCAGGTTGTCCCGCAGCTGCTCGGTGGTCCGGGCGCCCAGGATCACCGAGCTCACCGCGGGCCGGTCGTGCAGCCAGGCGAGGGCGACCCGGCCCATGGGGACGCCACGCGCCTCGGCGACCGACTGGAGGGTCTCGACGACCGCCCAGGTCCGGGCGCTGGCGGACCGCTTGTCGTAGGCCTCGACGCCGCGCCCGGGGTCCTCCCCGAGCCGGGTGGAGCCGGTGGGGCGCTGGTCGCGGGTGTACTTGCCGGTCAGCCAGCCGCCACCGAGCGGTGACCAGGGCAGCAGGCCGAGCCCGGACTCCTGGCAGGCCGGCACGATCTCCCACTCGACCTCACGGGCCAGCAGGTTGTACTGCGGCTGGAGGGTGACCGGCGCCGGCCAGCCCCGCCGGTCGGCGACGCCGACGGCCTTCTGCACCTGCCAGCCGGCTGTAGTTGGACAGGCCGAAGTGGCGGATCTTGCCGGCCCGCACGGCGTCGTCGACGAACCGCAGCGTCTCCTCCACCGGGGTGACCGGGTCCCAGGCGTGCGCCTGGTAGAGGTCGATCGTCTCGACCCGGAGCCGGCGCAGCGAGGCCTCGAGCGCCCGGTCGAGGTGGCGCCGGGACAGCCCGACGTCGTTCGGGTCGTCACCCGTCGCGAAGCGCGCCTTGGTGGCGAGGACGACGCGGTCCGTGACGTCGGCCGGCCGGTCGTCGAGCCAGCGGCCGATGATCTCCTCGGAGATGCCAGCCGTGCCGTAGACGTCGGCGGTGTCGACGAGCGTCCCACCGGACTCCAGGAAGACGTCGAGCTGGTCGTGGCTGCCGGCCTCGTCGGTCTCGGTGCCGAACGTCATGGTCCCGAGGGCGTACGTCGACACGGCGCTGCCGCTGGAACCAAGGGTGCGGTACTCCATGAGAACGACCCTACGGGCCCGGCGGGCTACTCCCCCGCGGGTCACCCCTGCGCAGGGCGAGATAGGCGGACCGGACGCCGACGGCGCGCTCGAGCTCGTCGGTGATCTCGTGGAAGAACTGGTCGCGGTACGTCGAGTCGGTGACGGCGTAGACGGTGAAGTACAGCCCGGAGAACGCGGCCAGGAAGATGCTGACCTGCAGCAGCTCCTGGGAGAACCCGAGCCGCCGGGAGGAACGGCAGGCCGTGCGGCGCCCCCTTGCCGACCCAGCTCCGGATCACGCTGTCCTCGATCGCCACCCGGCCGAAGGTCAGGAAGAACACCCAGACCGAGACGGCCAGCAGCAGGACCTGTGACATCTGGGTGACGAGCAGGACGAGCAGCAGGTTGACCCGCTGCTTGCGGGCCAGCGGCTCGGCACCGCAGGTCATCGCGGGAGGTCGTCGCGGCAGTCCTCGAGCGGCGTCCCGGTGACCGCCCGGCGTACGGCCTCGGGGTCGATCTCGTCGTTGACCGCGGCCACCTCCTCGGGGAGCCGCGCGACGAGGAACCCGACGGCGAGCGCCCCGAAGAACGCGACCGCCAGCCACAGCACCGGGGTCGACAGCGACGACGACACCTGCCACACCTCGGTGTTGATGAACAGGAACGTCGTGAAGAGCAACAGCATCGGCAGTGCCCGGGTCACCAGGCGGAACAGCGAGCTGAGCTCCTGGAAGGTGCGCGACGAGCGCCCAGCGCGCGATGGGCAACGCGTCGAGCACCTCCGCCGCCGCGACCACGGCCAGCACGGTGACGTCGGCGAGCAGGACGGTCAGGACCAGCTCAGCGTCCTGACGCAGGACGGCGACGGCGGCGGCGGGACCGAGGGTGAACACCGCTACCTCGACCGGGCCCGACCCGGCGGGGCCGTTCGAGCGCCCGCTGCCTGCGGGCCAGGTTGGCCACCGCCCAGACGGCGACCAGACCGAGCCAGCCCGAGCCCGGCGAAGAGCAGTCGCTCGGGCCAGCGCGAGGTCGCTGGGGACCGCGACCACGAGAGACCCGAAGTACGCCAGGACGAGGACCGGCAGCGAGCGACCGCGCACGAGGTCGTCGACGGTGATGGTGCGGTCCTCGACGAAGAACGGCAGGCCCTGGCGGACGAACCAGGGCTCGATCTCGCGCACCTCGTCCGCGTGCGAGCTGGTCGTCACGGGGCGCCAGTGATCGTGCGGGCCTGCTCGACGTCGCGCGCCATCTGCGCCAGCAGCGGCTCGACGCCGTCGAACGTCTCCGTCGGGCGCAGCCGCTCGGCGAACTCCACGCCGACCCGCTCGCCGTAGAGCTCCAGGTCGTCACGGTCCAGCGCGTAGGCCTCGACCCGGCGAACGGTGCCACCGAACGTCGGGTTGGTCCCGATCGAGATCGCCGCCGGCAGCCGCTCGCCGTCGGCGCGGACCAGCCACCCCGCATAGACGCCGTCCGCCGGGATCGCGACGTCCGCGTCGAGCGCGAGGTTTGCCGTCGGGTAGCCGAGCTCACGACCGCGCTTGTCACCTTCCACGACCGGCCCCTCGACGCGGTGCGGGCGTCCGAGGGCAGCCCGCGGCCGCCGCGACGTCGCCCTCGGCGAGGCACTGCCGGACGTACGTCGACGACCAGCGTCGCCGAGTCGCCGGCCAGCGGCAGCGCGCGGACCGCGAACCCGTGGCGCTCGCCCGCGTCGCGCAGCGTCGCGACGTTGCCGGCGGCCCGGTGCCCGTAGCGGAAGTTCTCGCCGACGTGCACCTCCGCCGCGTGCAGTGCGTCGACCAGGACGACCTCGACGAACCGTGGTGGCTCCCAGAGCGACAACTCCTTGGTGAACGGGCAGGACGAGGACCGCTTCCACGCCGAGGTACTCGAGCAGGTCCAGCCGGCGGTCGAGTGCAGAGAGCCGCAGAGGTGCCGAGTCAGGGTGGATCACGGTCATCGGGTGCGGGTCGAACGTCGTGACCACCGGCGTCGCACCGAGCTCGTGGGCTCGGGCGACCACGCCGGCGACGACCTGCTGGTGACCGCGGTGCACGCCGTCGAAGTTGCCGATCGTCACGACCGAGCGGTCGACTCCGCCCTGCGCCGCGACGTCGTCGACCCCGCGCCACACCCGCATGCACGACCTCCCTCTCCCCCAGTCCCGACCGCGCGCCAGCCTAGGGCCCGACCGCGAGTCGCCTGGTGCCGACCGGCTGCGGCCGTGCACCGCTGGAAGCGACCAGCCCGGCTCAGAACGGCGGGAAGTCGAGGGACGGCGGGTCGGGGTCGTCGGGGACATCTGGCCCGGTCGGGTGTCTGCTCGATGAGGCCGGGTGGTCGAGGACCGGCTCGGCCGGCCGGTAGTACCGCCGTCCGGAGGGCAAGGTGATCCACACTCCGCCGTGCTCGTCGGCCTCGACCTGGGTGTCGGTCAGTGTCTTGACCCGATGATCAGTCCTGCACCGCGGCTCGAGGTTGTCCGGGCTCGTCGGCCCTGCGGGATGCGGGATGCGGTGGTCGATGTCGCACCGCTCGGCCGGCATCCGGCAGCCGATCCCGCGACATGTCCTGTCCCGGGCGATGACCGCTTCGCGGATGTCCTGCGGCGGTTCGTAGTTCGGGGAGGACATGTCCAGGAGCCGACCGGTCCGGGGATCGGTGACCAGTCGACGCCAGGTGCCATCGGCGGCGATCTTGCGGGCAACGTCAGCCGTGACCGGACCGATCCCGGCCAGCTCACCCGGCTGGTCGTCGGCGCCGAGCAGCGTCGCGAGTGACACGACGACGTCAACGGTGGGCCGGCGACCTTGGCGTCGCGGGAGCTCCTCGAGCGCCAGCCCGCATGCCCCCAGGTCGGCGAGCACGTCGGATCGGCACTGGTCGAGAGTGCGCACGGGTCCTCCCGCACGGATGTCGGCCGCCTTCGACTGCTGGGCCTTCCCGGTCAGCCAGAGATAGGCGCCCTCCACCTCCTCGACCGGTCCCAGCCACTCGAGCCGACCCATCCCGTCGGGCAACGCCTCGCGCCACACACCACGGTCGAGCACCTTGGCCTGACGGCGCGCCTCTGCCGCGGAAGGGTCGACGGAGATCAGCGCCCGGCGCAAGCAGGCACGCAGCTGAGCGGCGGTCTGGCCGGGCGCTCGGCCGATCACCCTCGCCTCGACGGCGGCCGCGGTCGCGTCGCTCACTCCAGACATGGTGTCGGCGATGGCACGCGTCTTGGTCAGGTCGATCCGACCGGCCGCGAGCGCCAGCCTCGTCAGAGGCAGTCTCTCCAACGACCGGGCAAGCCCGACGCGCAGCATCGCCGCGGCCGGCGACAGCGACAGCCCGGCGCCCAGCTCGGTGGCCGCCATCTCCTCGCGACCCACCTGGTGCTCCCCCGGTCCCACCCCGGCGAACTCGCCCACCCGTTCGGTGAGCGCGCTGGTCGCCGCCGCCTCGGTGGCCGCCGCCCACGACGCGAGCCGAGCCGCGCCGGCCGCGACCTCCACCAGCACGCGGGCCGGCACATCCGCCAGGGCGACCGTGTTCAACAGGGCAGCCAGCCGCGGGCCGGCGGGGGTCTCGTCCACCAGCGCCGGCGGCGGCCACTCGGCGTCCAGCTCGGCGAACAGCGCCGTCCGCGTGCGGGAGTCCCACTCAATGGCTCGAGCGTCGAGAGTCACGTCGTCCGAGTGGCCCTCCCGCGTCGCCGGCTCCCGCGGTCCGGCCGGCGTCAGCTGTCGGGCTCACCGTTTCCGTGGCCACCGTGCACACCTCCTCCGCGCCACCTCGAACATCTGTTCGAAGACTATCGCGGGGGTGCGACAAGGACATCCGGCCGTCCACAACCGGGCGGCGGTCACCGCGGCCGGGGGGGTTCTGGCAGCCCGGCTACCGTCAGGTGACGATCGCCCTCTCGAGGTACCGCGGGTCGCGCTCCTCGCCCGCCGCGACGACGGCGACGATCTGCTCCACCCCCCGCACCACGTCGACGTGCCGCAGGTACAGCGGCGCGAACCCCAGCCGCACCAGGTCCGGCTCCCGGTAGTCACCCACGACGCTGCGCGCCAGGAGGGCCTGGACGACGCCGTAGGCCGCCGGGTGCCGAAGCGACACCTGGCTGCCCCGCTCGGCGTCCGGCCGGGGGGTGACCGCCTCGAATCCGAGCGGCGCGAGCACGTCGTCGACGAGGGTCAGGAACAGCGACGTGAGGGACAGGCTCTTGGCGCGGACGGAGTCCATCGACAGCCCGTTGAAGGCGTCGAGCGCGGCCTCCAGGGCGAGCAGCGACAGCATCGGCGGCGTGCCATTGCGCATCCGGTCGATGCCGGGCGCCGGCTCGTACGTGCCCTCCATGGCGAACGGCCGCGCGTGCCCGGTCCACCCGGTCAAGGGCGACCGGACCGTCTCGTGGTGGCGTCGCGCGACCATGACGTACGCAGGGGCGCCCGGCCCGCCGTTCAGGTACTTGTAGGTGCAGCCCACCGCCAGGTCGACGTCGCAGCCGGCGAGGTCGACCGGCAAGGCACCGGCCGAGTGCGACAGGTCCCACACCGCGAGCGCGCCCGCGTTGTGCACGGCCGTCGTGACGCCGGCCATGTCGTGCGCCCGACCGGTCCGGTAGTCGACGTGGGAGAAGCTTACGACCGCCACGTCGTCGTCCAGGACCGCGCCGACGTCCCCCGGTTCCACGCGCACCACCCGCAGGCCCAGCAGCTCGCCCACCGAGTCGGCCATGTAGAGGTCGGCCGGGAAGTTGCCCGGCTCGATGACCAGGGTGTCGCGCCCGGGTCGCATCCGCGCGGCGGCGACCAGCACCTTGAAGAGGTTCGCCGACGTCGAGTCGGCGACCAGCACCTCGTCGTCGTCCGCACCCACCAGGCGCGCGATCCGGGCACCGACCCGCCGGGGGGCATCCCACCAGTCGTGCACGTTCCACGCCGTGATGAGGTCGCGCCCCCACTGCCGCTCGACGACGTCACGGACCACGTCCGGCACCGCGGCCGGCAACGGGCCCAGCGAGTTGCCGTTGAGATAGACCATCCCGTCCGGCAGCACGAAACGGTCCCGTGCCGCCGCGAGGGGATCGTCGGCGTCCAGCCGAGCGGCGCGGTCGAGGGCATCAGCCAGGTCCACCCCGGCACCCTAGGCCGTGCCAGCATGTGCCCGTGCCGAGGCAACCTGTCCAGGTCCGCACCGTCGCCGCAGGTGAGCCGGGGTGGGACGACTTCGTGCGACTCCTCGACGACTACCGGGCCCACTACGGGCGGTCCCGCGACCCCGACGGCCTCCGGCGCTGGCTGGCGCAGTCGGCCGTGCCGGCCCAGGGTCAGGTGCTACCTCGCCGAGGTGGCTGCTGACGACGGCGCCGGCCCGCCGGCCGCCGTCGGCATGGCACTGGTCGTCCCGTCACCGGCGACGATGGCCTTGAGCGAGCTGTGGTCATTGCGCGACCTGTTCGTCGACGCCGACCACCGTGGTGCGGGGGTCGGCCGGGCCCTCGTCGGTCGCGTGCGCGACGACGCGAAGGCGGCCGGGGCGAGCCGGCTCGTGCTGCAGACCGAGCACGACAACACGGTGGCTCTGTCGCTCTACCGCAGCCTCGGCTTCAGCGACCAGCACGGCTACGTCCCGCTGTCACTGGCCCTGTGAGCGAGCCGGAGCACCTGGGGCGAGCACCGTACGTCGTTGCCGGCGCGGTCACCGTGGTGCTGCTCGCGCTGGCCGGCCGCTACGGCCCGCACCGCGACGAGCTCTACTTCATCGCCGCCGGCCACCACCCGCAGTGGGGCTATCCCGACCAGCCGCCCCTGACGCCGCTCGTCGCGGCGGCCGCGGACGAGCTGGCCCACGGCTCACTGCTGGCGCTGCGCACCCTGTCGGCGCTCATCGCAGGCGTCGTCGTGCTCGTCACCGCGGACCTGGCCCGGGCGCTCGGCGGCGGGCGCGGGGCGCAGCTGCTGGCCGCCGTCACGACCGCGACAGGCGCGGGGATCCTCGCCATCGGGCACCTGCTGTCAACGGCCACGCTGGACCTGCTCGCCTGGACCGTGGTCGTACGCCTGGTCGTCGCCACCCTGCAGGGCGACCGGCCCAGGCTCTGGCTGGGCGTCGGCCTGGCCCTCGGCGTCGGCCTGCAGAACAAGCACCTCGTCGCCTTCCTGGCCGCCGGGCTGTCGTCGGGATCGCCGCCACCCCGGGGCTGCGCCACCACCTCCGGTCGCCGTGGGCCTGGGCCGGCGCCGTCATCGCGCTGGCCTGCTGGCTGCCGAACCTCGCCTGGCAGGCGAGCCACGGCTGGCCGCAGCTCGAGCTTGCGGGCGACATCCGCGACGAGTACCGCACGGTCGGCGGCACGGCGGAGCTCGTCGGGTTCCAGGTCCTCATGATCAACCCGCTGGGCGCCGTCCTCGCGGCCGTCGGTCTCGTTCCCGGGCTCCGGCGGCCGGACTGGCGCTGGTTCCGGCCGGTTCCCGTCGCGTACCTCCTGCTGCTGGTCGGCTTCGTCGTGACCGGGGGGAAGAACTACTACCTGCTCGGGCTCCTTCCTCCGCTCGCCGCAGCCGGGTCGGTCGTCCTGGCGGCGCGCTGGACGACGTACCGCCGGAGGCTGTTCACCGTCGCCGTAGCGGTCACGGCCCTCTTCCCGCTGCCCGCCCTGCTGCCGGTGCTGCCCGCGCAGACGTTCAGCGACACGTTCTGGACGGCACTCAACGAGGACCAGCTGGAGACGATCGGCTGGCCGCGCGTCGTCGCACAGGTGAAAGCCGTCGTCGCCGACCTGCCGGCGGACGACCGGCGGTCGGCCGTGGTCGTCACGCAGAACTACGGCCAGGCCGGTGCCTTGCAGTGGTACGGCGGGACGCCACGCCGGTCTTCAGCGGCCACAACGGCTTCGGCGACTGGGGTCCGCCGTCGTCCGACGGGCCAGTCGTCTACGTCGGGTTCGCGCCGCCGGACCCGGCCGCCCTCACCGGGTGCCGGAGGGCGGCGACGCTGGACACCGGGGTGGACAACGAGGAGGACAGCAACGCCGTGTGGGTCTGCGAGGGGCCGACCCGGTCCTGGGAGCACACCTGGCGACTGGTGCGGCACCTGTCGGCCTGAGCTCCAGGGGCTCTGCCCTCAGACGAAGACGGCGACGGCCTTGCGTCGTGTCGCCCCGGTCCTCGACCAGCGCCAGGAATCGGCCGTCGGGAGCGAAGACGGCGACCGGGCCGGTCACTCCGGCGGCGGGCAGCGCCCCGCCGTGGGAGACGGTGGTCGCCGCCGCCGCGTCGACGTCCCGGGCCGGGAACGCGGCGCGCGCGGCCGCGGCGATGGGCATCAGCACGAAGTCGTCAGCGAGCTCGTCGAGGGTGTGGCGCCGCCTCGAGGTCGTACGGACCCACCCTGGTGCGCCGGAGCATCGTGAGGTGACCGCCGACGCCGAGCCCCTCGCCGAGGTCACGGGCCAGTGCGCGGACGTAGGTGCCGCTCGAGCAGGTCACGCTGACACGTCGACGTCGACGACGCCCGGCGCCCGACGGATCGCGCGGACCGAGAAGTCGCTCACCGTCACCCGGCGGGCGGCGAGCTCGACGTCCTCGCCCGCCCGCACCCTCTTGTAGGACCGCTGCCCGTCGACCTTGACCGCACTGACAGAGGACGGCACCTGCTCGATGTCGCCGGTGAGGGCCGCCACGCCGGCCAGCACCGCGTCGTCACTCACGTCGTCGGCCGCCGACGATGGCCGACGCACGTCGCCCTCGGCATCGTCGGTCACCGTGGCGACGCCCAGCCGGATCGACGCGTCGTAGGCCTTCTCGGTGAGGGTCAGGTGACCGAGCAGCCGGGTCGCCCGGTTGACCCCGACCACCAGCACGCCGGTCGCCATCGGGTCGAGCGTCCCGGCGTGCCCGACCTTGCGGGTGCCTGCGAGGCGGCGGACCCGCGCGACGACGTCGTGGGACGTGAGACCCGAGGGCTTGTCGACGACGACCAGGCCGTCAGCGGTCGGACTCATCGGCCCCATCGTCAGCCCTGTCGGCATGTCGACCCCGTCAACACCGTCGGCATCGTCGTCGATCTCGACGCGGGGCGCCTTGTAGGGGTCGGCCTCCCCGGCGTACGTCGCGCCGGCCGCCGCCCGGTGCACCTCGGCGTCCGACGCGGCGACCCGGGCCAGCAGGTCCTCGATGTGCGCCGCGTTCTCGGGCATGGCGTCCTCGATGAACGTCAGGGTCGGAGTCAGACGGACGCCGGTCTGCTTCCCGACCTCGGCGCGGAGCACCCCGCGGGCGCTCTCCAGCGCCGCGGCCGTGGCCGCCCGGTCGGTCTCGTCACCGAGGACGGTGTAGAAGACGGTGGACTGCTGGAGGTCGCCGGTCACCCGGCAGTCGGTGATCGTGATGAACCCGAGGCGCGGGTCCTTGACCCGCATCTCGAGCGTCTCGGCGACCACCACCTTGATCCGGTCGGCCAGCTTGCGCGCACGCGCTGCATCAACCACGGCTACTCGTCCTCCTGCTCGTCGATCAGGTCGTCGGTGCTGCTGAGCACCTGCCTCTTGGCGGAGAGCAGGTCCATCTCCGGGCGAGCCGCCACCAGCCGCTCGCACGCGTCGAGCACATCGACGCAGTGCGCGCGGTCCGCGGCGACGACCGCGACACCGACGAGAGCGCGGCGGTGCAGGTCGAGGTGACCTGCCTCCGCCGCGCTCACGTCGTACTTGCGGCGCAGCTCGGGGACCAGTGGCCGCACGAGCGAGCGCTTCTGCTTCAGGCTCCGGACATCCCCGAGCAGCACGTCGAACGCGATGCTGCCGGTGAACACTTCAGCACACGTTCCTTAGCCGCTGGGTCAGGCCCTGGCCTTCTCACGCATCTCGAAGGTCTCGATCACGTCGTCGACCTTGATGTCGTTGAACGACCCCAGGCCGATACCGCACTCGTAGCCCTCGCGGACCTCGGTCGCGTCGTCCTTGAAGCGCTTGAGCGACTCGACCGTGAGGTTGTCGGCCACGACGGCACCGTCGCGGACCAGGCGTGCCTTGGCGTTGCGGCGGATCTCGCCGCTGCGCACCAGGCAACCCGCGATGTTGCCGAACTTGCTCGACCGGAACACCTCGCGGACCTCGGCGGTGCCGAGCTGCGCCTCCTCGTACTCGGGCTTGAGCATGCCCTTGAGCGCTGCCTCGACCTCGTCGATCGCCTGGTAGATGACCGAGTAGTAGCGGACGTCGACACCCTCGCGGTCGATCAGGTCACCGACCCGCTCGGCCGGACGCACGTTGAAGCCGATGATGACGGCCTCCGACGCGACGGCCAGGTTGACGTCGTTCTGCGTGATGGCACCGACCCCGCGGTCGATGACGCGCAGCTCGACCTCCTCGCCGACCTCGATGCCCAGCAGGGCGTCCTCGAGCGCCTCGACGGACCCCGAGCCGTCGCCCTTGAGGATGAGGTTGAGCGTGTCGACCTTGCTCTGCTCGAGCCAGTCCTCCAGCGAGACCCGCTTGCGGGCCTTCGCCAGCGCCGCGTTGCGCTGCATCGCCTGACGCTTCTCGGCGATCTGGCGGGCGATGCGGTCCTCGTCGGCGACGAGGAACTTGTCGCCGGCGCCGGGCACCGAAGTGAACCCGAGCACCTGCACCGGGCGCGACGGGAGCGCCACGTCGAGGTTGTCGCCGTGCTCGTCGAGCATGGCGCGCACGCGACCGTAGGCGTCGCCGGCGACGATCGAGTCGCCGACCGCGAGCGTGCCGCGCTGCACCAGGACCGTCGCGACCGGACCGCGACCGCGGTCGAGGTGGGCCTCGATCGCGACACCGCGGGCTGGTGCGTCGGCCACCGCGCGCAGGTCGAGCGCGGCGTCAGCGGTGAGCAGGATCGACTCGAGCAGCTGCGGGATGTTGGTCCCCTGCTTGGCCGACACGTCGACGAAGATCGTCTCGCCGCCGTACTCCTCGGCCACCAGGTTGTACTCCGTGAGCTGCTGGCGGATCTTGTCCGGGTTGGCGCCCTCGGTGTCGATCTTGTTGATCGCCACCACGATCGGCACGTCGGCCGCCTGCGCGTGGTTGAGCGCCTCGATCGTCTGCGGCATGACGCCGTCGTCGGCCGCCACGACCAGCACCGCGATGTCGGTCACCTTGGCACCACGGGCACGCATGGCCGTGAAGGCCTCGTGACCCGGGGTGTCGATGAAGGTGATCGCGCGCTCCGCGCCCTCGTGGGTGGTGTGGACCTGGTAGGCGCCGATCGACTGGGTGATGCCGCCGGCCTCGCCCGAGAGGACGTCGGTCTTGCGGATCGCGTCCAGCAGCCGGGTCTTTCCGTGGTCGACGTGACCCATGACGGTGACGACCGGCGGGCGGGCGACGAGGTCGTCCTCGTCCCAGTCCTCACCGAGGAAGTCGATGTCGAAGGAGTCGAGGATCTCGCGGTCCTCGTCCTCCGGGCTGACGACCTGGACCTGGTAGCCGAGCTCGGAGCCGAGCAGCGCGAACGTGTCCTCGTCCAGCGACTGGGTCGCGGTGGCCATCTCACCGAGGTGGAACAGCACCGTGACCAGCGAGGCCGGGTTGGCGTCGATCTTCTCGGCGAAGTCGGTCAGCGACGAGCCGCGGGCCAGCCGGACGATGGTCGAGCCGTCGCCGCGCGGGACCTGCACGCCGCCGATCGACGGCGCCGCCATGTTGTCGAACTCCTGACGGCGCTGCTTCTTCGACTTGCGCTGACGACCGCGCGGGCCACCGGGACGCCCGAAGGCACCCGCCGTGCCGCCACGACGCGGACCGCCGCCGCGGCCGCCGAAGCCGCCGCCACCGGGGCGACCGCCACCGGGGGCGCCGCCGTAGCCGCCGCCACCGCCGCCTCCGCCGGCGCCGGGACGGCCGGCACCACCGGGCGCGCCAGGACGGCCGCGGCCGGCGGGGGCGCCCGCACGTCCGCCGGGCCCGCCGCCGGCCGCCGGGCCGACGCCGGGCGCCGGGCGGGTCGGCATCATGCCGGGGTTGGGGCGCGACCCACCGGGGCCGGCGCTGCCGCCCGGTCGGGGTGCGCCACCGGGACGGGGCATGCCGGTCGAGCCACCGGGACGGGGCATGCCGGTCGAGCCACCGGTGGAGTACGGGTTGTTGCCCGGGCGGGGTGCCGCCGCGCGGCCCATGCCGCTCGAGCCGCCCGAGGTGAACGGGTTGTTGCCGGGGCGCGGTCCCGCCGGGACGGGGCGCCGGGGCCGCCGGGGGCCGCCGGGCGTGACGGCGCGCCGCCGTGCCGTCAGCAGCGGGTGCCTCGGGGGCGGGAGCCTGGGCGGCTGCCGGGCGCGGCGCGGGTGTGGGGGCCGCCGGGACGTCCGGCGCGGGGGCAGCCGGCGCGGCGGGTGCAGCGGCGGCGGGCGCCTCGGGCTCGGAGATCGGGGCCGGCGCGGGGGCAGCCGGCGCGGCCGGGGCTGCGGGGGTTGCCGCCTTCTTGGCGGCGGCCTTCTTGGCGGGAGCCTTCTCCGGCGCCGGCGCCGCGGCCGGCATGGCGTCCCTGAGCTTGCGTACGACGGGCGGCTCGACGGTCGACGAGGCCGACCGGACGAACTCCCCCATCTCTGTGAGCTTGGCCATGACGGCCTTGCTCTCGACACCGAGCTCCTTGGCGAGCTCGTAGACCCGGACCTTTGCCACAACTCTCCTGTCTCGGTCCGGACCGGTGTCTTCCGGCGTACGGACCGTCGTTACTGCACGGGGGCACTCATCGGTGCGTGCTCATCGGGTGCTCATCAGCGTCTCGACTCGCTTCCGGACTGGACGGTGTACTGAACCTGCCAACGACCGCGGCGCGTGGTCCACCTGCGCCATGGCGCGGTGATATGCGGTGATCCGCTCGCGGTCCTGGTCATCCTAACGCGTCAGGTACCGCGGCGCCTCCCGGCGCCTGTCGGCGCACGCTCAGGCAGGCGGGGCGTCCAGGAGGTGAGCGAACGGGTCGTACGGTCGGGAACCGGCCGTGATCTCGCGATTGAGCTCGGTGAGCCGCCGAACCAGCTCGGCATCGTCTTGGGCTACCGACGCGGGCCAGCCGTAGCACGCCGCGACCGCCACATCGAGGTCCCGGTGCAGCGCCTTGAGGTCGGCCCAGGCGCCCTCGTCCACCGCGTTGTACAGGGTGGTCAGCCCGATCTGCTCTGCCTGGCAGATCTCTGATCGCCGGGCCAGCAACCGCCGGCACACGTCGGCCACGTTTCCCCGCTGGTCAGCCGTCGTGGGATCGGGCCACGGGAAGGTCTCGAACACTGACGTCGGTGTGTAGCGGAGTCGTGTTTCGAGTGTCGAGGATCGCGACCAAGCCCAAGCACCGTGCACTCGGGATTGGAGCAGCCCCCATCGAGTAGTCATCATCGAAAGCGAAGACGTCTGTGGCGTTGCTAGGGAGGGTCCAGGGATCACACCAGCTAAGGATCAGCCGCTTCGCGTGCCCAGCCGTCACGGCGAAGCGAGGCCGGCCACCCAGCGCCGCACGCATCGCGGTCCGGGGCTCAGCGAAGATCCACCACTTGTCGCGATACGACTTGCGATTGTTCTTCTCGCGCTCGGGCTTCACGCGTTCGCGCACGATCGCGAGCGCGGTGTCGTACCGCTGCGCCTCCTCAAGCCGCCTGAGCCCGAAATCGATAACCCACCGGCTCGGTCGCTGTGCTGGGTCGTCCGCGATATCCGCAGCTGTCAGATAAGGCCTGACAACATCGCGGTACAAGTCACCGCTCGACAGCAGCGCGGAAGCCTCTTCCGCGCTGATGATCATGCCGGCTGCCTTGGGGCTGGGGCCCTCGAAGCATCTGTTCGTGTTGGCGGTCAGCTTGGCCACGGCGCCGGTCGAACGCTCGATCGACCGGAGCTCCGGTGTGATGCCGCTGACAGATATGCCGTCCAGGGTGAACAGCGGTATCGGGCTGTTCGGCCTGTTCGTCCACGCGACGAGGCTGACGTGCACCTTGGCTTCGCCCGGCCACTTCTGCGACGAGACGGCGTCGGTGATCACACCGCCGCTGTGCACGACGTAGTCGAGACTCGCCGATCGGCCGAGGTTCTGGGAGATGGAGTTGGTACCGACCAGCCCGGCTCGCTGCCCCGGCTGGAGGTGGTCCTGCGCCCTGCGGAACCAGTACACGCAGAGGTCCTTGACCCCCACGTCGAACTCGCGCTTGATCCAGTTGACGAACTCGTCACCGAGCGCTCCACGAACGTGGGACGCCCCGAGGAAGGGCGGGTTGCCGATGATGCAGTCGGTGACCGGCCAGGCGGTCCGCAGCGCGTCGTCGCGGCGGACGCCGTCGAGGGCTATCAAGGGCAGCGGCGGCTCGGCCTCGCCGTAGAGCTCGATCATCTGCCGGTGGCCCATCCAGAGCACGACGCGAGCGATCAGCACCGCAGTGCCCTCGATGTCGATGCCCTGCATGTTGGTCAGCGGTACGAACGGCCATGGACCAGGAGGAACAGGCAACCCCGAGGCCGCGGCCAGATCACGGATCCGCGACTTCAGCGCAGCCTCGAGGGCGCGCAACTCGCGGTAGGCGACGTAGAGGAAGTTGCCGCAGCCGCATGCCGGGTCGAGCACCTTGAACGCGCACAGCTCGTCGAGCAGGTCGCGCGCCTGCTGCGGCGACGTACATGCGTCGATCCGCTCCCGCCACGGCCGCACGATGGTCGGCTCGACGATCTTGAGGATGTCGACCTCATGCGTGTAGTGGGCGCCGACCTCCCACCGGCGGGCATGCCCGAGGACGCCCTCCATCAGCGAGCCGAAGATGGTCGGGTCGACCCGGCGCCAGTCGAACTGCGCCGCCTGCGCGAGCAGCGCCAGCTCGACGGAATTGAGGTCGACCTCCGCCGGCTCGGCGAAGAGCTGCCCGTTGACGAAGGTCGTGCCGGCCAGCTCGCCCTTGCGGTTGTGGTCGCCCTTCTGGTTGAGCACGTGGAAGAGGAACCCGATGTCGCGGGCGCTGTTGGGCTCGGTCTCACGGCGCAGCCGGTCGACGATCGTCTGCAGCGGGTAGCCGCGCAGCATCTGGAGGTCCTCGGCGAAGAACGTCCAGACGCACTGCATGACGAACCGGGTCAGGATCTCCGGCGGCCCCGCGTCGCGGTCCTTGAGCGAGTGGAACAGCGTCGACATCGACTGCGCCGCGTCGAGGGTCAGCGCCCGGTGGTGCTCGACGAACGACGCCTCCTGGCCCTCCCCCAGCAGGAACCCGAGTGCCTCGTAGTGGTCGGGCAGCTCGTCGAGAGTCAGGTTGGCCGCCGGGCGTGACGGCCGGCGCATGTCCCAGACCAGGATCCGGTGGAAGGAGCAGAGCACGACGTAGCGGACCGCGTCGTAGCTGCCGCCGGGATCCTCGGATGCCCGCCAGTAGCGCTCGGCCTGCGGCTGGGCATCCTCGAGCCGAGCCGTCTTGGTCGGCGCCTTCATCTCGACCAGCGCCCGGCCGGGCCAGAACATGTCCATGAACCCGGCGCCCGGCACGAAGTGCTCGAAGAGCATCCCCGCGGCCTGCCGGTCCAGGCCGTAGCAGTCGACCAGCTCATTGAGGAAGGTCTGGGCCTCGGCCTTCTCGGACCCGGCGAAGTCAGCCCACCGGGCCACGAACGCCCGGAGGGCAGCCTGGATCTCCTCCCCGCTGCGCACGTGTCAGCCGATCGCGGTCAGAGCAGCCGGGTCGTGTCGGCCGGGAAGTAGCTGTCCTGGAAAAAGCGCTTGCGGACCGGCTCCAGCTGGCCGAGCAGGTCGGTCAGAGCCAGCTCGGCGTTGCGGCCCTCGTCGGTGCCGGCCTTGCGCAGGTCTTTCAGGCCCTTCTTGGCGCGCTCGATGGTCCAGTCGAGGTTGGTCAGCACGGCCGAGACGTGGGCCATGGCCTGCTCGTCGGCCACCTGTCCCGGCGTACGACCGTCCGGTGCCTGAGCCACGCCGCCTCCTCGCCTCGCGGACCCTGGTGTTCGCGCCCACCCTAGTGCCGGGCATGGACACTCAGCCGGACTCCTCCACACCCGTCAGCGCGTCGCGGAGGGCCGTGTCGTCGAGCGGGCCGGGCACGCGCAGCGCGCGCGGGAATGCTCTCCGGCGTGCGGCGAGCTCGAGGCAGCCGAGGTCCCGGTGCAGATGGGCGCCGCGGCCGGGGAGCCGCCGCTCGGGGTCGGCGACGAGGGCGCCGGAGCGCGCGACGACACGGAGCAGGTCGGCCGCGTCGGCGCGGACCCGGCAGCCGACGCAGGTTCGGACCGGCGCGCTCAGGCCGGGCTCTGGGCGTCGTCCGGCGCCGGAGCGGGCGGCGGCGTGCGCTCGACGTCGGGCCGGATGTCGATCCGCCAGCCGGTCAACCGGGCGGCGAGCCGGGCGTTCTGGCCCTCCTTGCCGATGGCCAGCGAGAGCTGGTAGTCGGGCACGACGATCCGCGCCGCGCGTGCCGCGGGGTCGACGATCTCGACGTGGTTGACCCGCGCCGGCGCAGCGCCTGCGCCAGGAACGTCGCCGGGTCCTCGGACCAGTCGACGATGTCGATCTTCTCGCCGTGCAGCTCGGCCATTACGGCGCGGGCCCGGGCGCCCATCGGGCCGATGCAGGCCCCCTTGGCGTTGACGCCGGGTCGTGTCGACCGTACGGCGATCTTGGTGCGGTGGCCGGCCTCCCGGGCCACCGCCTTGATCTCCACCGTGCCGTCGGCGATCTCCGGCACCTCGAGGGCGAACAGCTTGCGCACCAGGTTGGGGTGCGTGCGCGACAGCGTGATGGACGGACCGGCATCCCCTTGCGCACCTGCACGACGTAGCAGCGCAGCCGCTCCCCGTGCCGGTAGGTCTCGCCCGGCACCTGCTCCGGCGGTGGCAGCACCGCCTCGATGCGGCCCAGGTCGACGTAGACGTTGCGCTGGTCCTTGCCCTGCTGGATGACCCCCGAGACGATGTCGCCCTCCTTGCCGGCGAACTCCCCGAACGTCTGCTCGTCCTCTGCGTCGCGCAGTCGCTGGAGGATGACCTGCTTTGCGGTCGTCGCGGCGATCCGACCGAAGCCGGTCGGGGTGTCGTCCCACTCGCGGAGGACGTTGTTGTCGTCGTCGGTCTCCGCCGCCCAGACGGTGACGTGGCCGCTCTTGCGGTCGAGCTCGACACGGGCCACCGGCTGGTGGCCCTCGGTGCGCTGGTAGGCGATCAGCAGGGCCGACTCGATGGCCTCGACGAGCATGGCGAAGGAGATCTCCTTCTCCCGCTCGAGCGCGCGCAGGGCGCTCATGTCGATGTCCATCGCTCAGCCCTCCTCGGTGCGCCGGTTGAACTCGACCTGGACCCGGCCCTCGGTCACCTCGGCCCAGGTCAGGCGAGTGTCGGTGCCGTCGACGTCGAGGGTCACCGCCTGCTCGTCGACGGCCGTGATGCGACCCTGGGCGCTGCCACCTCCGGACAACCCCGCAGCGACCAGTCTGCCGGTCGCCCGGCGCCAATGCCGCGGCTCGGTCAGCGGGCGGTCGACACCCGGAGATGTCACTTCGAGTACGTATGGAAGGCCGCCCATCACATCGCTGTCGTCGAGCGACCGGGACACCGCGGAGCTCACCTGGGCGACTGCGTCGAGCTCGACACCACCGTCCCGGTCGACCACCACGCGCAGCAGGCGACGCTTGCCGGCGGGGGTCACCACGACGTCCTCGAGGTCCAGCCCCTGGTCGGCGACGACCGGCGCCAACAGGCGGAGGAGGGAGTCGCGGTCCGCTGCTCGTGCCACCTCGGACCTCCCTGCTCTGCTGTTGTCGTGCCGGTCCCCCGACGATAGCGGTCAGCCCGGCGCCACCCCGCATGGGATCATCGCCGGATGACGCGGCGGGGGTCACTGCCACCCGGCCGTCGCGAGGTCCTTGCCGCCGGTGCAGCCGGTGGCGCACTGGCCCTGGCCGGCGGGCTGGCGGGCTGCCTGCCCGGTGCCGATCAAGCGCCGCCACCGGCGCCGGACCCGGGCTGCGCCGCCGGGGGCGCATCGCGGCCGAGGTGACGGCGCTGGCGGCACGCTACGACGCGGTCGTCGCGCGGTTCCCGCGGGCCGCTGACGAGCTGTCCACACTCGCCGCCGAGCACCTGGCCCACGCGGACGCGTTGCGAGGCCCGCCGGCCGCCCGGCCGTCGGCGTCCGGCTCGCCGGCCACCTCGGCACCGCCGACCCCGGCCCGGTCGCCGACACGTTGGCCGCGGCCATGGCCGACCTCGCAGCGGCAGAGCACACGGCCTCGAGGCGGCGCCGCCGCCAGTCCGCGGAGGCCTCGCCGGAGCTGGCCCGGCTGCTCGCGTCCATCGCCGCCTGCGAGGCGGCCCACGCCGCGCTGCTGGACCTCCGTCGATGACCCGGCCATCGGCCGCCGTCGCGGTCCTGCAGACCGCGCTGGCAGCGGAGCACGCGGTCGTCTTCGGGTACGGCGTGGCCGGCGCCCGCCTGTCCGGCGACGCCCGGCGTCGGGCCCAGCGGGGCTACGACGCGCACCGCGCAGGGCGCGACGAGCTGTCAGCGCTGCTGGTCGCGCGAGGCACGGAGCCGGAGCCCCCGGCCGCGGCCTACGCCTTGCCCCGGCCGGTCGAGGACGCGCGGAACGCCGTCGAGCTGCTGACCCTCCTCGAGGAGCGGCTGGCAGCTGTCTGGGCTGACGCGGTGCTCGAGCTGCGGGGTGATCTGGGCGGGCTCGCCACCGCCGGACTGCGCGACGCGGCGGTCGCGGCGGCGCTCTGGCGGCGCGGCAGCGTGCCGTTCCCGGGCCTCGCCGAGCGAGCGCAGCAGTAGTCAGCCGAGTACGCGTAGGGGTGCCACCACGGTGCCTCGCCACTGCGCCAGCCAGGCGGTGAACTCCTCGCCGGGCAGCGGTCGGCTCAGCCAGTAGCCCTGCGCCATGTCGCACCCGAGCTGCTGCAGACGCCGCCACGTCGCCTCGTCCTCGACGCCCTCGGCGACGACCGACCTGCCCAACCGGTGTCCCAGGTCGACCACGGCTCCCACGATGGCGAAGCCGTCGGTTCCGTCCTGGTCCGGCCGCAGGAACGACCTGTCGATCTTCACCTCGGACACCGGGAGCCGCTGCAGGTAGGACAGCGAGGAGTACCCCGTGCCCAGGTCGTCGATGGAGAGGTGGCACGCCGAGCGACCTGAGGCGCTGCATGGCCGCGATGGCTCGCTCCGGGTCGCCCATCAGGCTCGACTCGGTGATCTCGAGCGTGACGGCCGAGGCGGGGACCTCGACGGCCGCGATCGCTCGGGCCACCTCGCCGACGAACGACGGGTCGAGGAGGCTGCGCGGCGAGATGTTGACCGCGACGCCGAGCGCCCGGCCGGACCGTCGCCACCCGGCGCAGGCGTCGAGGGACTGCCGCAGGACCGCCAGGGTGAGCGGTGTGATGAGGCCGCTGTGCTCGGCGACGGGGACGAACTCGTCCGGCGCGACGAGACCGCGCTCCGGGTGGTGCCACCGGACCAGCGCCTCGGCCCCTGTCACCTGCCCGTCCCGCAGGCGGACCTTCGGCTGGAAGTGGACGGTGAGCTCGCCCCTGGTGATGGCGTCCTTCAGCTCGGTGAGCAGCGTCAGCTGTTGTGGGCTGCGGACCTCGAGCTCCGTGAGGTACCTCCACCCCGGTCCGCCGGGTCTTGGCCGTGTGCATCGCGATGTCCGCCCATCGCAGCAGGTCGCTGGCGCGCATGAGCCGGCGGCCACCGCCACCCCGAGGCTGGCCGCGACCGTCACCAGGAGCTCGTCGAGCTGGAAGGGCACGGCGAACGCACGACGCACCATCGTGCGACGATGCCCTCGTCTCCTCGTCCAGCCGAGCAGTCCGACGGCGAACTCGTCGCCCCCGAGCCGAGCCACGACTGCATCGCTGGGGGCGCTGCGCGACAGGCGGTCGGCCACCATCCGGAGCAAGGCGTCCCCGGTGTGGTGGCCGAGCGTGTCGTTGATGTCGTTGAAGCGGTCCAGGTCGAGCAGGATGATCGTCGCCGGGGAACCGGAGGCCAGTGGTCCCGCGAAGTGCTCCTCGAGGTAGCGACGATTCGGCAGCCCGGTCAGGTCGTCGTGCAGTGACCGCCGCAGCTGGTCCTCGGCGTGCTCCCGGATGAGGTCGGCGCGGCGCGCGTTGCGCAGCGTGACGCTGAGGTGGTTGCCGAGCGCCAGGAGCTCGCGACGTCGCTGGTCCGAACGTCTCGACGTCTCCGAGACGGTCACCGACCAGCAGGGTCCCGAGGACCTGCCCGTCGCCTTGCAGCGGCATGGCCACGGCGTCGCGCAGTCCGGCCGAGCGCAGCGCCCCCAGGGCGCGCTCCCCGCCGCGGCGACGGACGAGGACCGCCCCTTCCGCCAGCCAGGCGTCGAGGGCGCGAGCCAGTCCTGGACCGTCCTCGTCGTCACGGTTCCGTCGTAGCGAGCGACCCACCGTCGATGCCCGCCGGCGAACTCCTCGGTGAGCACCAGCTCGACGAGCTCGCCCTTGAGCGTCCTGGTGATCCAGCTCAGCGCCGCCTGGGCCGCGGATTCGACGTCGAGCTGGGCACCGATCTCGCCGGTGAACTGCCCCAGGGCCTCGAGGCTCTCGGTGCGCCGGCGCAGCCGGTTGTGCGACCGCTGGGCGAAGAACATGACGCCGACGACGGCGCCGACGGTCCACAGCGCGCGCCAGTCGACGGTCACGACGTAGACGACAGCAGGGCTGCACTGGCATTCACCAGGGAGACGACCGGGTTCGCCTCCGAGAGGAGCTCGGCCATGCGGGGCCGGGTCCCGGCGTCAACGGACATCACGAGGCGAGATCAGCATGGTGCCGAGCAGGTCCACGACCACGGCGACGACACCGGCTGCCAGCCAGGCAGCCGGTCCGAGGTCGCCGGCGCCGCCAGCGATCAGCTGCCAGAGGACGACCGCGAGCGACGCCTCCACCCTGAACCAGGCCAGGTTGAAGACGAGCTTGCGCAGGCTTCGGCGGTTGCGCCAGGCAAGCGGCGCCGCTGCACCGAGGACCCGGACAACCACGTACTCGGTGGGCGTCGAGGAAGAACAGGCCCGCCACGAGGGGGATCTCGCTGAGGGTGAGTGTGTAAGCGCTGCGCCCGGTCGGCATGTGCACGACCGCGACCTCGGCCAGGGCGAAGCCGGCGAGGAGGGCGACGACGACCGCCGCCAGCGGAGCGCGATCGGCCAGCAGCGGCGAAGCTCCAGCCGCGTGACCACCATGAGCTGCAGGCCGACGCCCGCCGCGCCGATGCCCGCGACGACCAGCCAGACGCCCGCCCGGCGGGTTGGTCGCGACGATGCGTCACCCGGCGTCCCGTCGGACAGGGTGACGCCCTCGGTCACGTCCCGTCCCAGCCCGCGGCGGCCCACGCCGTCCCGGACCACGACTTCCCGACCCAGCTGCTGCTGGCCCAGTCGCTGGTGTGCCACGACGCCCCTGACCAGGACTTGCCCGACCACGACTTGCCGGACCAGGACTGGCCGGACCAGGACTTGCCGGCCCACGTCGTCCCCGACCAGGACTTGCCGGACCACGACTTGCCTGTCCACGAGGTCCCGCACCAGCACGCCGAGGTCCAGTCGCCGCCGGCCCAGGTGCCACCGGTCCAGGCCTTGAAGCCGGCGCTCGCGGGCGCCCACGTCGTGGCGTCGAACGCTCCGAGGATGTGCTGCTCGCCGGTCAGCTCGGTGCCGTCGTCCGCGACGTGCTGGGTGCCGCGGGCCTGCTCCATCGAGCCGAGTCCGGTCGAGGGCGACCAGGTCTGCGCGGTCACCGGGGTGGACCGGAGGAACGCGCGGTAGACGTCGAGCTCGCCGACGCCGCGACCGGCCGCATCGGCCGCCGGCATGGCTCGGCCGAGTCGCCAGCAGCGCCTTGACCTGGTCGGGCGTCAGGTCGGGCCGGCTCTCCAGGAGCAGTGCCACTGCGCCGGACACGACGGCGGCGGCCTGCGACGTGCCGCTGCCCTTGAAGTAGCGTCGTCGACCCGAGCTGTCGGGGTGCGCCTCGTCGATGTAGGAGCCCGGGTCGCGCAGCGACACGATCGACCGGCCGGGGGCGACGAGGTCGACCCGTCGCGCGGCGTCACCGCGGCTGCTGAACGAGGGCACCAGGTCGTCGGTGGCGTCGACCGTGCTGCGGGTGTCGGACGCGCCGACCGCGAGCACGTACGGGTCGTACGCGGGGTTGTTCGAGCCTCGGGCTGTCGGTGCCGCTGTTGCCGCCGGCCACGACGACCACGATGCCGGCGCGCCAGGCGTTCTCCACCGCGTGGGTCAGCGGGTCGAGGCGGTAGTCCTGCACGCCGTCCGTGCCGTACGAGAGGTTGAGCACCCGGATCGGGTTGTCCGGGTCGTCGTTGCGGTGCGCCACGACCCAGTCGATGGCGGCGACCACCTGCGACACGTCGACGGCGCCCGTCGGACGTGCCGACCTTGATGCTGGTCAGCCTGGCGCCCGGCGCGATGCCCTGGAAGCCGCTGCCGCCAGCAGGTCTTCGGGTCGCTTGCCGGCGATGATGCCGGCCATGTGCGTGCCGTGGCCGAAGGTGTCCAGGTACGGTAGTCCGGGCGACTGGCTCTCGAACGACAGGTCCGGCCCGTTCGCCGACGTTGCCGGAGGTCAGCCCCTTGACCGGCACCACGCCGGTGTCCACCAGGGCGACGCCGACACCCTTCCCTGTCACGCCGCGGCTGTAGAGACGGTCGGCGCCGATCACGGAGGCGACATGGCTGAGCTCAGTGACGCCGTCGTCGACGATCCAGCCGGTCGGCCCGAGCAGGCTCTCCAGCGTGCCGCTGACCAGGTCGGTGGTCGCGGTGGTCACCGACGTCACGGTGCCGAGCAGCGAATCCAGCAGGCCGGCCTGCGCGGGGGCTGCCGAGCCACCCACGCTCGCCAGGACGAGGGCGGACATCGTCGTCCCGGCAGCAAGCCGTCGAACCAGTCTGCCTGCCATCCCGGCGATCTCCTCGTCTCTGGCCGACCGCGGCGCCCGTACGCCGCATGTCCTGCTCATCGCGTCGAGGATGGCGAAAGTTACAAGGAGTGGTCATGTAATTACCAAGAGTTACGCCGAACGGGTGAGCCCGTCAGCGTCACGGCGCGAGCACCGTCGCGACCTCGATCAGCCCGGCCGCTTCGGCCGGCTCGCTCCAGGACGACTCGACGACCCAGCGCGCGAAGACCCACAGCCGGAACCGCTCCGGGTCGATGCAGCACAGGTCGGCCATCCGGTGGGTCAGCCCAATCGGGTCGGCAGTCAGTCGCTCCTGGCAGTTGAACAGGTGCTGCAGCGCGTCGTAGGCGCGGTCCCCGACGTACGGCTTGGGGTCGATGACCAGCCAGGGCTCGCGCTCGGCCGACAGCACGTTGCCACCGTGCAGGTCGGTCAGCAGCAGGACGTCCTGCTCGGCGCGGGTCTCGGTCGGCAGCGAGCGGAAGAGCGCCACGCCGGCCCGGAACACTTCGGTGTCCAGCCCGGCGCTCGGCGTCTGCTCCGCCTCGTCCGCCCACGCTGCGCACATCTGCGCGAGAGGTCGGAACGGGTGCCCGGTGGGCGGCGGGACCCAGAGCCGGCACAGCAGGTCCGCGATGACGAGGTCCTGCTCCTCCTCGGGCAGCGACTGCCCGAGCTCGACGCCTGGGCAGGCCCTCTCCATCAGCAGCGCACTCGTGTCGCCCTCGACCCAGTCGTCCCGGAGGTGCACGGCGCCGCGACCGTCGTACAGGCGCAGCGCGTCAGGCTCGTGCAGCCCCTCGTCGTGGGTCCAGCCGACCTTGAGCACCACATCGCGACCCGCCGCGTCGCGAGCGGGTGCGGTCCACGACCCTTCGCCTCCGGGCTGGAAGGGGTCGCCGAGCCGGAGGTCCCAGCGAGCCGCCAGCCCGGCGACGGTCACCGGCAGCCGGGCCACCCAGTCACGGCGCCGGTCGTGCGGGTCCCGGGCCGCCGCCTCGACCAGGTTGGTCGGCAGGAGGAGATCGCCGGTCACGCGGTCATTGTCACCTCCGGACGACGGTGAACCCTCCGACGACGACCTGTACGGGCACCGGGCCGGCGGTCCTGACAATCGCGTGGCTCACGCGCCGTCCGCGGCCGTCGTACACGTCGACCCGGGCCGGGCCGGTCCCTGGGACCGAGACGGTCGTCTCCTGCAGGGTGGTCGCCGAGCTGCGCAGCAGCGCGATCCCGCGGTTGCCACCCGCGAGGACCAGCCGCGAGACCAGTGGCTCGACCATCAAGGCGTCGAGCCGCGCCTCGTCGTCGTCCTCGGCAATGGTCGTCGCGGTGACGGTCTGCTGTCCCTCCGCGAGCGGCCCTGCCACGGTGACCGGCAGCAGGGCACCCGGCGCCGGTGAGTCGCCCTGCGGCCCGATGTCACCCGAGCTGACCTCGCCCAGCACCGTTCCGCCGGCGCTGAACGTGGTGACCGCCGTGCTGCCGTGCTCCAGGTCGACCACGGGCATCAGCCGGGCCGGACCGGCCCCGACGTCCACCGAGGCGCTGCCGCCGTCAGGGATCGCGGCGTAGCGGTCACCCTCGTAGTACGACTCCCCGGTCCACGCGCTCTCCGGCTTGACGGCATGCGCGCCACCGGTCAGCGTGCCGTCTTCGACCTGCACGGTGCGGTTACCGACGCGCTCGACCACCGTGCCGCTGTTCGCTGCCAGTTCGGCCACGTCCGGGTTCGCGTCCAGTGCGAGCATCGAGAGCAGCCCGTGGATCGTCGACTCGGCGCCCGCGTTGAGGTTGCGGTTCCCGTTCCCCTCGACGCCGTCGACCGTCCGCCCGGTCGCCGGGTCGTACGCCGGCAGGCTGGACGCGTTGGCCCCGAAGTACCAGGCCGCGACCATCCCCGCGAGCCGGCGCATGCCGGCCGAGCCCGACACCTCGGCGGTGGCCAGCAGCGACTGCAGCCGGGAGTCGACGCCGTACGCGATCTGCGAGCGGTCGATGCGCGTCGGCAGCCGCCCGTTGTCCGGACCGCCGGAGGTGAGCAGCCAAGGGTCGAAGGTGGCGGAGTCCTGCACGGCCGCCGCGGCGAGATCAGCGTCCCCGAGCGTGCTCGAGGCCCTGGCGAGGGCGGCGGGCATCTGCGAGCCCCAGCCGTGCCAGATCGAGCGCGACAGTGCCCATGGCCGCACGGCGCCGAACGGCCAGTTCTGCGCGTCGCCGCCGGAGAGCAGGGCCAGACCTTCGGCCAGCTTCTCCAACGTGTCCACAGCGGCATCCGAGCCACCTGCGGCGACGTACGCCGACAGGCCCAGGACCGCCTCGGCCGTCGCGTCGCCACCGTCCACGATCAGCCAGGCGGGCGTCTCCTCACCGTCGATGTCGCGGAAGGTGTCGTAGCGCAACAGGGTCTGGTCCTGCACCGCCGCGATGCTCAGGTCAAGCCGGTCCCGCAGGAAGGCCGCGAACGCCGGGTCGGAGTCCCGGAAGGCCGCGTACCCCTCGCCGAGCGCCCACAGCGTGCGGGCCAGCCAGTAGGACTCGTCACTGTCGGACGGGTCCGGCAGCTCCTTGATCGAGGGGCTCGGGTTGAAGGTCCCGTCGGGCTGCATCCACAGCACGACGTTGCCCGCGTCCGGGCCGCTGCTCGTCTGGAAGTAGGCCACCGCGCGGAGCAGGTCGAACGCCTTCTGCCGGCTGACCTCGTCGCCGGTCTGCTTCCAGTGCCGCAGGTAGACCACGGCGGCGCGGGTTATGTCGTCGGCGTTAAAGGCGCCCTGCCCCCAGATGCCGTCGCCGTCGTCGTCGCCTCCGCCGCCGATCCGCTCGTACACACCGCCGGGCCGCAGGTCGGCGTAGGTCCACAGCACGCGCAGCGGCTGGTCAGGCAAGTACGTCGTGTGGTTCTCCTGCGGCGGCGGCTCGACCGTGGTGCCGAGGAAGTCCAGGTGGGCCAGGTTGGTCAGCGGTGCCGCGGCGGCCGCAGGCGAGGTCGTGGGTCCGACCATCAGAAGCGAGGCGAGCAGGGCGAGCACGAGGGCGCCGACGGTGCGGCGCTGGGGAAGGATGCGGTCGGCGGTCTCGGTCATGCTGTGGTCCTCACGTCGGGTCGTCGTGCGGTGGTGGGCGAGTCGTAGTCAGGTCGGACGTGGCGTCCTTCGGCGGCAGCCCGTCGGGCGGCGTCGGCGACGGCCACGGCGGCCAGCGCCTCGGCGGCCCCTGAGCGAGGGGCCGGTCCGCCGGCCGCTGCAGTGAGCAGGTCCATGGCTGAGGCGCGGACGCTCTCGGCGTACACGCGGGACTTCGCGCCGTCGTCGCCGAGCACCAGCTCCAGCACGACGCGGTGCGGCAGGTCCAGGTCACGGCCGCGGCCGCGCGCCCGCGCCGGACCCGCGTCGCGGTGCACCACGGCGGTCACCCCGCTGCCCGGACCGAGGCGGTGTCCCGGCACGTCCAGCAGCTCGTTGGCCCGGGCCGGCAGGCCGTACGCCGTCTCGGCACCGTCGTCGTCGGTCCACGCCTCGACGCGGGCCCGCAGCGGGATCCAGCCCTCCACGCTGACCTCGCCGGCACCGTGGTCGAGGCGGAGTGTCTGCCGCTCGCACCTGGTGGCATGGGTGAAGCCGTGGGTGTGCGTCGCCAGCACGCCGCCGGGGTGCAGCGCCGTCGCGCTGACCAGGTCGGTCGTGCCGTCGGCCCGGTGCGCGGCCATCGCCGACACGAGGTCGGGAGTGCTGCCGATCAGCAGGTGCGCGGCGTCGAAGAAGTGGACGCCGTGCTCGACGAAGATGCCACCACTGACGCTCGGCGTCCCAGAACCAGTGGCCGGCCGGCAGGTGCTCGTCGCTGGCGTCGTTCTCGAAGCTGAACCGCTGCACCGGTCCGAGCAGCTCGTCCCGCAGCCGGACCAGTGCCTGCAGCAGAGGGTTGTAGCGCAGCACGTGGTCGACGACGAGCACCCGATCGGACGACTCGGCAGCGGCTGCGACCGACCGAGCGGCAACGAGGTCGGTCGCCAGCGGCTTCTCGCACAGCACGTGGCGGCCCGCTTCGAGGGCGGCCAGGGTGATCTCGGCGTGCCGGTCCGGCGGCGCCACGACCGCCACCGCGTCGACCCGGTCGTCGGTGAGCAACGTCCGCCAGTCGGCGGTGGCGTGGCGCCGTGCTCGGCCGCGAGGGTTGCTGCCCGTTCCCTGTCGGGGTCGGCCACTGCGCGCACCTGCAGTCCCGGAAGGTCGGACACCGCGCCGGCCAGGAAGGCGGCGAAGCGTCCCGCGCCCACGATCCCGAGTCCGACGATGCGCGGTCATGTGTGGTCGAGCCTCGCCACGCCGATCTTGGAGTCCGCCATGCCGTAGAACACGTAGCGGACGCCCTCGACCTCCTCCACGGCCGTCGGGAACACCACGTTGGGAACGGTGCCCGCGCGCTCGTCGTCGGTCTCCGGGGCGAGGATCGGTTCGGCGGTGCGGGCGAGCACGCGGGACGCGTCGTCGGGGTCGAGCAGCATCGCGCCGGCGGCGTACTCGACGCGCTGGGTCGCCGGGTCGAACCCGATAGGCGGCTCACCGGTGACGCCGTGGTGGATGAGCAGCCAGCCTTCCTCGACGCGCAGCGGCGGCGGGCCGGCGCCGATCTTCAGCTCCTCGTACGGATGCTCGGACAGCGCGACGCAGCGGTGGTCCCGCGGCCGGGCCAGCGCCCGCACGTCCGCGAGCACCTCGTCGACCGGCACGTAGGAGATCCAGATGCCGGGTCGCTCGTCGGTGACGCCGGCGGGCAGGTGCACGGTCTCGCCCTCGCGGAACCAGCCGAGGTCCCACATCGGGCGGTGCAGCATCGCGTAGGCCGGACGGCCGTCCGGGTCCGGCACCGGCTCCGGGAAGAACACGGCGTCCTTGTTGGGGAACATGCACAGGTCGGTGTCCAGGTCGGGCTGGTACGCGAACTGCACCGGGCCGAGCCGGCGCCACTCGCGGAGGTCGGAGGACACCGCTAGCGCGAGCCGCGGGCCGAGCGGACCGTAGGCGACGTACGTCATCAGGTGCAGGCCCAGCGACGGCACCCACGTGGTGCGCGGGTCCTCGACGCCCGCGTTGTTGGCGCCGCGCTCCCAGCCTTCGTCCGGCGCGAGCACCACGCCGCGTCGCTCCACGCCGACCGGCACGCCGTCCTCGAGCACCACCTCGGCGAGCCCGACGCGGGAGACGTTGCCGGCGGCCACCATACGAGGCAGCAGATGCAGCGTGCCGTCGGGCGTCCGACCGCTGGCCGGGTTGAGGACACCGAGCTCTTCCATCGGGTCACCTGCCGCGGGCGACATCACGACGCCGAGCCGGGTCAGCGTGTAGGGGACGGTGGAGGTGAGCTGGGGGACACGGTCAGCCCTTCACGCCGGAGCCGAGGTCGGACGAGGTGAAGTGCCGCTGGAACGCCACGAACAGGCAGACGGCCGGCGCGGCGAGCACGACGGCTCCCGCGAGGATCGCGCCGTAAGGGTTGCTGGCCCGGCCGGCGACGTTGGACAGGAAGTTCGCCAGCGAGACGGCCAGCGGCTGCATGTCGCTGTCCTTGGTGATGAGGAACGGCCAGAGGAACTCGTTCCACGGCCCGATGAACGTCAGCAGCACTGCGGTCAGCAGCGCAGGACGTACCAGGGGCAACGCGACCGACCACAGGATGCGCAGCTCGCCCGCACCGTCTATCCGGGCCGCGGCGAAGAGGTCCTCGGGCAGCTGCAGGAAGAACTGCCGGAAGATGAAGACCGCCGCGGAGTTGATGGCGAACGGGAGGATCATGCCGAGGTAGGAGTCGGCGAGTCCGTAGCTGCGGACGATCATCACGTACAGCGGGATCATCAGCAGCTGGAACGGCACGAGCTGCACGAGCAGCATGGCGGCGAACAGGGTGCCCCGCCCGCGGAAGTGCAGCACCGCGAGGGCGTAGCCGGCCAGCACACCGAACACAACGGTCGTGAGCAGGACACCGCCGGTGAAGATGCCGGAGTTCAGCAGGGACTGGCCCAGATTGACGCGTCCGTTGATCGCGCGAGTAGTTGTCGAGCGTCCAGCCCCCGACCGGGAAGGCGCCGGCCACCGAGGTGTCCGACTCGGCCTGCAGCGACGCGACCAGCATGTAGTAGAAGGGGAAGAGGAACACGAGAGCGCCGAGGATGAGTACCGCGATAGCGGGCCACGGTGCCGAGGGTGCTGCCCTGCCGCACGGGTGTCCCTCGCGGCGTGCCTGCGTCCTCGTCCGGGACTGGTCCGGTGACGACTGCCTGTGCCATCTCAGTCCCTCTCCAGGAGCCGGCGGTTGATGAGGGAGATCACCAAGACGGCGACGACGAGCAGCACGCCGATCGCGGCGGCCACGTCCGGGTTCCCCTGCTCGATGCCCTTCTGGTACATCACGAGCACGGGTGACGCCGACGCACCGTTCGGTCCGCCGCCGTTGGTGAGCAGGTACGGCTCGGTGAAGAGGTTCGCCCCGGTGATGGTCGCCAGGATCACCACCAGGGTTGTCGCCGGGCGTACGCCGGGAACCGTGACGTTGCGCAGCTGCTGCCACCGGGTCGCCCCGTCGACCTGGGCCGACTCGTACAGCTCCTTCGGGACGGACTGCAGCGCCGCCAGGTAGAGCAGGATGAAGAATCCGAGCTGCTTCCACGTGACGAACATTGCGATCAGCGGCATCGCGAGCGTGGAGTTCACCAGCCAGGACGGTTCCGGCGCCAGGCCGCCGAGCACCTTGTTGACCAGTCCGTTCTCGGCGAACAGGAACAGCCAGACCGAGACGACCGCCACGCTGGCGGTGACGTAGGGCACGTAGTAGCCGACCCGCAGGAAGGTCCGCCCGCGGATGGCGCCGTTGAGCGCGGTCGCAAGAAGCAGGGCCAGCACCACGGTCAGCGGAACGTTGATGACCAGGAAGACGCCGACGTTGCGGAACGACTCGCGGACCTTCGGGTCGCTCAGAACGGTGTCGTAGTTCTCGAAGCCGACGAACGGCCGCGGCACCTCGCGCCCGGCTGCCGTGAAGAAGTAGTCGTGGAAGCTGATCCAGACCGCCAGGCCTAGCGGGTAGGCGAAGACGGCGCCAGGAACACGGCGTACGGCGCGGCGAACAGCGATGCCCAGCGGCTGGCGACCGAGGACGGTCGCCAGCCGGCTGCGACGCGGGCCGCCCGCAGGCTGCGAGACGGTTGCCGTTGTCATGGCGAGAAGCCGGTCAGGACTGGCCGGCGAGGGTATCGACCTCGGTGGCTGCCGTCGACAGGAAGTCGTCGACGGACGTCTTGCCGAAGATCACCGATGAGCTGTACTCGTCGCGGAACTTCTGCCAGATCTCGATCGAGTTCGGCACGTTGGGCACCTCGACGGTGCGCGCGGCCTGGGCCGCGAACGCGGTGTAGTCCGGGTTCTCCGCGAAGTAGTCCGGATAGGTCGCCTCGAGGTCGGCCCGCAGCGGCATCTGGCCGGTCTTGTCGAGCAGCGAGCCGTCCTGCTCCTCGCTGGTGGCGAACTTGAGCAGGCTCCATGCCGTGCCCTTGGCCTTGCAGGCCGAGTAGATCGCGACGTTCTTGGCGTCGGAGAACGTGTACGTCTCCTCCGGCGAGGTGCCGGCGGAGGTCGGGACGGGCGCGGCGCCCCAGTCGACGTCCTCGCCGTAGACCGCGATCGCCCACGGCCCGACGATGGACATCGCCGCCTTGGCGTCGGCGAACGAGTCGCCGTTGTACTTCTCCTTCTGGGCGTAGCCCTCCGCGTACATCGTGGCCCAGAAGTCGGCGACGGCCTGGCCCGCCGGGTCGTTGAACGTCGCCTTCCCGTCCTCCACGAGCTGCTTGCCGCCGGACTCAGCGGCATAGAGGGGGTAGAAGTCGAACCAGGACTGGAAGAACTCGCTGCTCGGGGCCGGCCAGATGGCCGCCTCGGCGGCCCCGCTCGACACGATCTTCTCGCTGGTGTCGAGGAACTCGTCGTACGTCGCGAGCGGCGGGTTCTCCGGGTCGACCCCGGCCTTCTTCATCAGGTCCTTGTTGTAGAAGATCATGACCGGGTTGGACTTCCAGGGCAGCTGGTAGTACTTGCCGTCCGGCGACTGGTACTGGGTGGCGGCGTCGCCCGTGCGGGACTCGACGTACTCGGTGCCACCGGGGAAGTCGTCCAGCGCGACCAGGCCGCCCTGCTTCTGGAACCCCGGGACCGCGGCAGGCGAGGTGTTCCAGACCAGGCACGGCGCGTTGCCCGCCGTGATCGCCGCGCCGATGACCTCCTCGGAGGTCTTCCCGGCGGGGATCTCCTGAGCCGTGACCTTCTCCTTGGGGTTCTTCGCGTTCCAGGCATCGACCATGGCCTCGCCCCAGGCGATCTCCTCGGGGTTGTTCGACAGCCAGATCTTGATCGGCCCCTTGGTGGCGAGCTCGTCGGACGTGCCGCCGCCACCTCCGCCGCCGTCGTCGCCACCGCATGCGGTGACTCCCAGTGCGAGGGCGAGCAGGGCTGCTGCGGTGGCGGTGCGTCTCATCGGTTCTCCATTCCGCCCGGGGACGCGGTGGTCCGGTCGGGTCGAGGGGGTGCAGTGGAAGCGCGGGTCACGAGATGGGGGGGCGTCAGGGTCAGGTTGGGGGCATCGCGTCCGTCGATGACCGCCATCAGACGGTCCGCGGCGGCACGCCCCCATCCGTAGGCGTCGGTGCGGACCGTCGTCAGCGGCGGCTGGAGGTGGGCGGCGACCTCTGTGTCGTCGAAGCCGGTGATGGACAGGTCGGCGGGCACGTCAAGACCGCGGGCGGTGGCCAGCGCCATCCCGGCGATGGCCATCAGGTCGTTGGCGTAGACGATGGCCGTCGGCGGGTCGCGGCGGTCGAGCAGCGAGCGGGTCGCTTCGGCACCGCCCAGCGCGGAGAAGTCCGCGAGGGCGTACGGACCCTCGGGAAGGCCGTGGTCGCGCAGCGCGTCCGCCCAGGCGGCCCGGCGTGACGTGCCGTGCACGAACTCCACCGGCCCACCGACGTGGGCGATGAGCCGGTGTCCGAGGGCGACGAGATGGGCCACCGCTGCCGCGATGCCCGGGCGGTCGTCGACCGCCACGCACGGACCCGCGCCCTCGACGCAGTGCGGACCGATCAGGACCGAGGGGAGCCCGATCTCGGCGAGCAGCGCGGGGCGCGGGTCATCGACCCGCAGGTCGGTGAGGAACACCCCGTCGACCCGGCCGTCGGAGGCCATCCGTCCGGTAGCCCTCCAGCTCTCGCTGCTGGTCGGGCACGACCTGGAGCACCAGGGACTGCCCGAGCGGGGAGATGGTGGCCTCGATGCCGGCGATGAAGGCGGGGAAGAACGGGTCGGCGCCCAGGGTCTCGGGAGGCCGCGCGATGACCAGCCCCACGGCGAGCGCCCTGGACGCGGCGAGGGCCCGGGCCGGATGGCTCGGCGTCCATCCCAGGTCCGCGGCGACGGCCAGGATCCGGGTGCGGGTCTCGGGGGCCACACCGGGTCGCCCGTTGAGGGCGAACGACACGGCGCCCTTCGACACCCCCGCGCTGCGGGCGACGTCGCTGATGGTGGTGCGCCGGACGGCCATTACGGGTTACTAAAGCGGTTTAGTTCCGATCTGTCAATGTCCGATCTGTTAAGGAATGCGTCATCCGTCCAGGACCTCGTACCCGAGCCGGGCCACCAGGCCGGCCACCACGAGGAGGAACACCACGCGCACGAACCGGCTGCCGCGCCGGATCGCCGTGTGCGCACCGAGCCAGCCGCCGGCGATGTTCGCCAGTCCCATGAGCAGGCCGAGCCGCCACAGCGGCGCACCCTGCGGGATGAACACGATGAGGGCGCCGAGGTTGGTCGCCAGGTTGACGATGCGCGCCTTCGCCGAGGCCTGCAGGAACGAGTAGCCGAGCAGGGACACCAGCAGGAACACCAGGAAGGTCCCGGTGCCCGGCCCGAAGATCCCGTCGTAGAAGCCGATGCCCAGCCCGCCCGCCCCCGCGGCGAGGTGGTGGCGCCGGCCGTCCCAGCGCAGCTTCTGCTCCTCCCCGACGGCCGGGTGGCGCAGGACGTACGCCGCGACGGCGACCAGCAGGACCAGCACCATCGGGCGGAACACCTCGATCGGCAGGAGCGACGCGCACAGCGCTCCCAGCGCGGCCCCGACGAGGGCGATGCCGGCCATCGGCAGTGCGGTTCGCAGGTCCGGCCGGACGCGGCGGTAGTAGGTGGCCGCCGCGACCGACGTACCGCAGATGCCGGAGAGCTTGTTCGTCGCGAGGACCTGGGCGGGGGTCGCGCCCGGCAGCAGGAGGAGCAGCGCCGGCAGCTGGACCAGCCCGCCGCCGCCCGAGACGGCGTCGAACCAACCGGCCAGGCCGGCGGCCAGGACGAGCAGCAGGATGTCGCCGGGCTCCGGCACGGGTCACGCGTTCCAGTCGTCCACGACGGCGAGGAGGTCGGCGAGCCGGTCGACCACGGCGTCCGGCGACCCCTCGACGTGCCCCTTCTGCGCATCCGGGATGGCGCTGTGCGGCACCAGGACCGCACGCATCCCGACCTCCTTGGCGCCGTGGATGTCGTCGAACGGCCGGTCGCCGACGAAGACGACGCGGGCCGGGTCCTGCACGCCGATCGCGGCCATGGCCGTGCGGAACGCCTCCGGGTGCGGCTTGGTGTACGGGATCTCGCTGGAGTAGACGGCCCCGTCGATCAGGTCGAGCACACCGTCGCGGCGGAACACGTCCTCGTGGTGCTCACGGGTCCAGAGCGTGTTCGAGAGGATGCCGATCCGGATGCCCCGCTCGCGCAGCCCGGCGAACAGGGCGGGGACGTCCGGGTCGGTGTGCGTGTGCGGCTCCCAGAACCGGTGGTAGGCGGCCAGCGCGCAGCTCGTGCCGCTCACCGTCCGGCTCGACGCCCACCGACCGGAAGATCCCGTCCAGGGTGGCCGACCGGTGGTGCTCCCTGACCGGCCTGCCAAGCGTCGTCCTCGGCGGAGAGGATGCGGGCCGACAGCTCGTCGGCGTGGTCGCCGTCGTAGACCTCGGCGTAGTGACGCCACTGCTCGCGCAGGTCGATGGTGTGCCAGGGGGTGAGCGTGCCGCCCCAGTCGAAGATGACGGCCTCGACCGCCGGAGGGTGCGCCGTCACGAGCGGACGGCGCGCAGGACGCTCGCTGCGGCGTCGGCCACGGCGACGTCCTCGCGGTCGCCGCTGCGCCGGTCGCGGACCTCCACGACACCGTCCACCAGACCCTTCCCGACGACGACGACCGTCGGCATGCCCAGCAGCTCCGCGTCCTTGAACTTCACGCCGGGCGAGACTCCGCGCCGGTCGTCGTAGAGGACAGTCAGGCCCTGCGCGACGAGCTCGTCGGCCAGCGACTCGCGCCGCGTCGAACACCGTGTCGTCCTTGCCGGTCGCGACGAGGTGGACGTCCGCGGGCGCGACCGCGCGCGGCCAGCACAGCCCGAGCTCGTCGTGCGTCGCCTCGGCGATCGCGGCCACGGCTCGGGACGGGCCGATGCCGTACGAGCCCATGGTCACGACGACCTGCTTGCCGTTCTCGTCGAGCACCTTGAGGTCCAGGGCCTCCGCGAACTTGCGGCCGAGCTGGAAGATGTGACCCATCTCGATGCCGCGGGCGGTGACGAGCGTCCCCCCGTCGCCGTTCGGGCACGGGTCTCCCTCGCGGACCGTGGCCGCCTCGATGGTGCCGTCGCCGGTGAAGTCGCGGCCGGCCACCAGGTCGAAGACGTGACGGCCCGGCTCGTTCGCCCCGGTGATCCACCGGGTCCCTTCGACCACCCGTGGGTCGAGCAGGTAGCGCACACCGGCCGGCCGGTCTGCACCGAGGGCGGCCGGGCCGATGTAGCCACGGACCAGACCCGGGGCCGCCGCGAAGTCGTCGTCGGTGAACGGCTCGACGACCGCGGGATGCACCACCGCCTCGAGACGCTTCTGGTCGACGTCGCGGTCACCCGGCAGCCCGATGGCGAGCAGCTCCTTCTTGCCGTCCGGTGCGACGAGCTTGACCACGACGTTCTTCAGCGTGTCGGCAGCCGACCAGTCCCGGTCCGGGCGACGCAGCTCGGGGCGGCTGTTGGCATGGGCCACCAGCGTCTCGATGGTCGGTGTGTCGGGCGTGTCCTCGACGTGGGCGGCCGGCACGTCGTCGTAGGGCTGGGCCGGCTGGCACCAAGTGTCCGCAGCGCCTCGACGTTCGCCGCGTAGTCGCACGCCGTGCACCGGACGTAGGTGTCCTCGCCGACCTCCGCGGGGGTGAGGAACTCCTCGCTCTTCGACCCGCCCATCGCACCGGACAGTGCCGACACGATGACGTAGCCGAGGCCGAGCCGGTCGAAGATGCGGATGTAGGCGTCGCGGTGTGCGGCGTACGAGCGGTCCAGCCCCGCGTCGTCGACGTCGAAGGAGTACGAGTCCTTCATCACGAACTCGCGGCCGCGCAGCAGCCCGGCCCGGGGCCGCTGCTCGTCGCGGAACTTGGTCTGGATCTGGTAGATCCACAGCGGCAGGTCCTTGTACGAGGAGTAGAGGTCCTTCACCAGCAGCGTGAAGAACTCCTCGTGCGTCGGCCCGAGCATGTAGTCGCCGCCCTTGCGGTCCTTGACGCGGAACACGTCGTCGCCGTACTCGGTCCACCGGTTGCTCTTGTCGTAGGGCTCCTTGGGCAGCAGCGCCGGGAAGTGCACCTCCTGCGCGCCCATCGCGTCCATCTCGTCACGGATGATCGCCTCGACGTTGCGCAGCACCCGCCAGCCCAGCGGCAGCCAGGCGTAGCCGCCGGGTGCCACCCGGCGGATGTAGCCGGCGCGCACGAGCAGCCGGTGGCTCGGGACCTCCGCGTCGGCCGGGTCCTCGCGGAGGGTGCGGAGGAACAGGGTCGACATGCGGAGCAGCACGGGAGGTCTCCTCAGGAGGGTTCGGTTCGCCGAGGATATCGGCCCTCCTGCGGGAGTCCGATCCGATTAGTGCTGGAAGGCCGCCACCTGGATCGCGTACAGCTCGGCGTACTGCCCGCCGCGCGCTATCAGCTCGTCGTGGCTGCCGACCTCCGTCACTCGGGCGCCGTCGAGGACGACGATGACGTCGGCCATCCGGACCGTCGAGAACCGGTGGGACACCAGCAGGGTGACCCGGCCGGTGGACGACCGGTCGCGGGACGCCTCGGCGAAGCGCTCGAACAGCGCGTGCTCGGTCTCGGCGTCCAGCGCCGCGGTCGGCTCGTCGAGCACCAGCACCAGCGGCTCGTCGCGCATGAACCCCCGCGCCAGCGCCACCTTCTGCCACTGGCCGAAGGAGACCTCGACGCCCTCGTGCCACGTCGCGCCGAGCTGGGTGTCGATGCCGCGCTCGAGCCGGTCGACGAGGTCTGCCGCGCCGGCCCGGCCGACCGCCGTACCTACCGCATCGCGGTCACCGAGGCGGGGCAGCTCGCCGAGACCGATGGCGTCGAGCGCGGTCAGCTCGAAGCGGTAGAAGTCCTGGAACGCCCCTGCCAGCCGTGACCTCCACTCGGTCATCGACATCGAGGCGAGGTCGACGCCGTCGACCTCGATCCGGCCACTGCTCGGGGCGTACATCCGTGCGAGCAGCTTGACCAGCGTCGACTTGCCGGCGCCGTTCTCGCCCACGATCGCGACGACTGCTCCGGCAGGGAGGTCGAGGCTGACGTCGTCGAGGACGAGCCGCTCGGAGTCCGGATAGCGGAAGGACACGTGGTCGAACCGCACCCCCCGGGTGAGCCGCTCGGGTGGCGAGCCGTCGCCGGGCGGGTCGGCCGCGGCGGCGTAGTCCTCGAGCCACATCAGCCGTCGGGACAGGTCGAGCCAGATGCTGCGCAGGAACCCGAGCTCACCCACCGCCGCGGCGACCGACTGGGAGAGCTGGTTGCCCACTACCAGCACCAGCACGACCTGACCGGGCGTCCCGTCGAGCAGGGCCGCCGTGAGCACGATGGCGCCGACGTAGCCGATGCCGAACACCGCCCACGCCAGGCCGTGCCACCAGGACGTCACCCAGCGCTGCCGCGCCATCGGCTCGTACCAGGCCCGCCACTCGCGGCGTCGGGTCGCGACCAGGCGGTCGGCGTTTCCGGTGACCCGGACCTCCTTGCCCGGCTCGGGGGTGGTGCCGGTCTGGAACATGTTGCGCGCGAGCCGGCGGTGCGGCGCCACCCGCTCCTCCACCGCCCGCTCGACGCCGGGCCGCACGGTCGCCGACACCACGATCGGGACCACGAAGACCAGGAGCACGAGGAGGGCGGGATGGACCTGGGTGGCCAGCAGCACCATCACGAACGTCAGCCGGAGCACCCAGGCGAGCGTCGAGAAGACCGACATGAACAGGTGGTCGAGACCGAAGGTCGCGCGACGGAGCACCTCGAGGCGGTCGACGTGCTCGCGCCGCTCGTGGTGGGCGATTGTCGCGACTGTCGCCAGCAGCGACGCGACATGCGCCTCCATCGCGATGCTGACCCGGTCGCGGAACCGTCGCTGCACGCGGTCGAAGACCACCAGGGTGTACCAGGTCAGCACCGACGAGGCGGCCAGGCCCAGGGCCGCGGCGAGGACTTTGCCCCGGTCCTCCTCGCCGACGCCGTCGACGAGCAGCGCGAGCCAGAGCCCGATGAGGGCCCCTGGCAGGGCGGTGACGACTGTCATCGCGAACGACACCGCCAGCAGCCGCGGCTCGACCTGATACGCGAGCCGGAACATCCGCCACAGCGCCTCGAGCGGCGGCGGCATGTCGTCGGCGGGCTTAGTCGAGCGACTCCAGCGGCTCATCGACGACCTCCTCTCCCCGCTCGTCGACGTCGTGGAAGCGCGACGCCTGCAGGTCGAACATGGTGCGGTAGCGACCTCCCCGGGCCATCAGCTCGTCGTGCGAGCCCAGCTCGACGACCCGGCCGTGCTCGAGGACGCAGATCCGGTCGGCCTGGCGCACCGTGGAGAACCGGTGCGAGATGAGCACCGTCGTCACGCCGCGGGTGGCGGCCAGGATGCGCGAGAAGATCTCGGCCTCCCCCCGCACGTCGAGCTGCGCGGTCGGCTCGTCGAGCAGCACGAGGCCGGCTCCCTGCCGCACCGCCGCGAGTGCGCGGGCCAGGGCGACCCGCTGCCACTGGCCGCCGGAGAGGTCGGTGCCGCCCTCGTACCCGCGAGCCAAGATGGTGTCGAGCCCGGCCAGGCCGGTCGCCCCGGCGTCGGCGAGCGCGGCCTCGACCACGTCGTCGGGCGCCCCGAGCGGCGCGACGTTGTCGCGCAGCGGCTGCTCGTAGCGGATGTAGTCCTGGAAGACGGCCGTCACCCGCGAGCGGTACGCATCGACGTCGAGGTCGCGCAGGTCGACGCCGTCGATCGTCACCGCTCCCCGCTGCGGGTCGTAGAGCCGGCAGAGCAGCTTGGCCAGGGTCGTCTTGCCCGCGCCGTTGACGCCGACGATCGCCATCGAGGTTCCGGCCGGGATCGTCAGGTCGAAACCGTCGAGCACGGGCGTGTCCCCCGCGCCGTAGCCGAAGGTCACCCCCGTGAAGCGCAGCTCGTGGGCGTGGCCGGCCGGGACCTCCTGCGGCGACGCACCAGCCAACAGCATTCCGGCCGCGCGCATCTTCTCAGGCAGCCCCAGCACCACGGCCGCGGGAGCCGCGGCCCCGTCCAGCGCCCAGCTCAGGCCACCGAACGCGACTGCGCTGACGCCCACCGCTGCCTGGACGTACGTCGTCACCGCACCGAGCCCCACCCGACCGTCGGACGCCGCGTCGGCCAGCGCCCAGAACACCGCCACGTTGCCGACGAGGACCGCGGCCAGGGCGCCGAGCACCGAGCGCTCGCGCAGCTTGGTCGCCTCGTACTGCAGCTCGTGCAGCTCGAGGCGGCGGGCCGTGAAGCGCTCGATCACCCAGTCGGCCAGCCCGAACAGGCGCAGCTCCTTGGCCGCCGCGGGCTCGGTCGCGAGGGTGTACGCGTACTCGGCGTGCCGCTGAGCGTCGCGGACCTTCGGGGTGTTGCGGTCCTTCCAGACCCCGCTCTCGCGTAGCAGCCAATGCGTCGAGCCCCACGCCGCGAGCAGGACGATCGGCGCCCACCATGCGAAACCCACCAGCACCACGGCGGAGAGCACCCCGCTCACGAGCAGCACCAGACCGCCGGCGATGAAGTCCATCGCCATGTACAGCGGCGGCCCGGAGTAGCCCCGGTCGAAGTCGCGCGCCGCCGACACGTCGTCCGCCAGCTCCGCGCTCTCCAGGTGCCCCATCCCCGGCGGTCCGACGGCGGCGAGCATCAGTCGGTCGTGCATCCAGTCGGTGGCCAGCGAACCCACGTTGGCGCTGACGGCCTGCTGCACCGGGGTCAGCACCTGGAACGTCACGAAGAGAACGCCGACGAAGGCCAGCGGCCCCGTCAGGTCCGCATCGTCGTTGACCGCGCCCACCAACACACCCGTCGCCACCGCGAGCAGCGCCGGCATCGCTCCGCGCAGGACCAGGAGCACCCACCAGGCCGTGGCCAGTCCTGGCGACGCGCGGAAGAGCACCCCGAAGAACCGCATCTCCGGCCGGCCCCGCAGGCGGGCCCACGGGGACCGCATCAGAACAGGACGGACATGAACGTGCCGCGATCGGTGAACCCCACTCGCCGGTAGGTCGCGCGGGCGGCGTGGTTGTAGTCGTTGACGTAGAGGCTGACCACCGGAGCGACATCACGCAGGGCCTGGGCCACCACGGCCGCCATCCCCGGCGCCGACAGACCCTTGTCCGCGCAGGTCCGGAGGCACCCACACCCCTTGCACCTGGCAGGCGGACCGGGTGACCGACCCGATCTCCGCCTTGAACACGACCCTGCCCTCCTCGATGCGGGCGAAGGAGCGACCGGTCCGGATCAGGTCGGCGACCCGGGAGCGGTAGAGGGCGCCCCCGTCGGCCGTCACCGGTGAGACCCCGACCTCCTCGGTGAACATCTCCACGCAGGCGGGGACCAGGAGGTCGAGCTCGTCGAGCCGGACCCGGCGCACCAGCGGGTCGGGCTCGATCGCCGGAGCGGCGTCGATGGCCATCAGCGGCTGGTCGGCCCGAACGTCCCGGGCCGGGCCCCACGACGGCTCGAGCACCTGCCACATCCCGGCGACAGCGTCCCGCTCCCCCACGATGGAGGCACACCGCCGTCCCTGCCGTCGCGCCCGGTCGGCGAAGGCCCGGACGGCCTCGGGGCCGGCCTGGACGGGCACCAGGTTGGCGGCGGCGTGGCAGAGCGCCTCCAGGCGTCCGTCGACGACGTGTCCCCACATCTCGCCGCCGAGCCGGTGCGGCTCGAGCCCGACCGCCTCGACCCGCGACGCGACGAACACGTCGGCGACGGGGTCGCGGTCGAGAAGCGCGACGACGTCGGCCAGGTCGTCCGGGCGCAGGACGCGCAGCGCCGTCGTGCGCAGCACCGTGCCTCCCTCGCGGCCGTCACCTGGCGGGCTAGGAGATGCTGACCGCCGGCTGGCCAGAGGTTACGCCCTCGGCCTCCATCTGCTCGGCGATCCGCATCGCCTCCTCGATCAGAGTCTCCACGATCTGGCTCTCCGGCACGGTCTTGATGACCTCGCCCTTGACGAAGATCTGGCCCTTGCCGTTGCCGGACGCGACGCCGAGGTCGGCCTCCCGGGCCTCCCCCGGACCGTTGACGACGCAGCCCATCACGGCGACGCGCAGCGGGACGGTCAACCCCTCGAGGCCCGCGGTCACCTGGTCGGCGAGGGTGTAGACGTCGACCTGGGCGCGTCCGCAGGACGGGCACGAGACGATCTCGAGGCCGCGCTGCTTGAGCCCGAGCGACTCGAGGATCTGGTTCCCGACCTTGACCTCCTCGACCGGCGGCGCCGACAGGGAGACCCGGATCGTGTCGCCGATGCCCTCGGCGAGCAGCGCGCCGAACGCGACAGCCGACTTGATGGTGCCCTGGAAGGCCGGACCGGCCTCGGTGACGCCGAGGTGCAGCGGGTAGTCGCACTGCTCGGCCAGCTGCCGGTAGGCGGCGATCATGACCACCGGGTCGTTGTGCTTGACCGAGATCTTGATGTCACGGAAACCGTGCTCCTCGAACAGTGAGCACTCCCAGAGCGCCGACTCCACCAGCGCCTCCGGCGTCGCCTTCCCGTGCTTCGCGAGCAACCGCTTGTCCAGCGAGCCGGCGTTGACACCGATCCGGATCGGCACACCCGCGTCGCCCGCGGCCTTCGCGATCTCCTTCACCTGGTCGTCGAAGGCCTTGATGTTGCCCGGGTTCACCCGGACGGCCGCACAGCCCGCGTCGATCGCGGCGAACACGTAGCGCGGCTGGAAGTGGATGTCGGCGATCACCGGGATCTGCGACTTCTTGGCGATCGCCGGCAGCGCGTCGGCGTCGTCCTGGGTGGGGCAGGCGACCCGGACGATCTGGCAGCCGGTCGCCGTCAGCTCGGCGATCTGCTGCAGCGTGGCGTCGATGTCGGTCGTCGGCGTGGTCGTCATCGACTGCACCGACACCGGGGCGTCGCCGCCGACGAGAACGCCGCCGACGTCGATCTGGCGGGACACCCGTCGGGTGGCCAGCGGCCGTGGCGGTGTCTCCGGCATGCCGAGGTTGACTGTCACTGCTCCAGTATCCCTCTCACTGGAGGGTGATCGGGTTCACGATGTCGGCGGTCAGCGTCAGCAGGGTCAACCCGCCGAACACCAGCAGCACGGCGTAGGTGAGCGGCAGCAGCTTGTTGTAGTCGACCCGTCCCGGGTCCGGCCGACCCCGCCGGGCCGCCCAGGACGACCGGACCCGCTCGAACCAGGCGATCGCGACGTGGCCGCCGTCGAGCGGCAGCAAGCGGGAACAGGTTGAAGACGCCGATGAACACGTTCAGCCCGCCCAGCAGGGCCAGGAAGACGATCGGCAGTCCCAGCTCGACCGCCTCGCCACCCACCCGGCTGGCCCCGACGACGCTGATCGGCGTCTCGGGGTCCCGCTCCTCGCCACCGATGGCGTCGAACAGCTTGGGGACCTTGGACGGGAAGGCAGCGACCGCCCGGAACGTCTGCTGGACCGTCTCGCCGAGGAAGCCGACGGACCCGCCGACGGCGGTCGGCCGGGCCGTAGTGCAGGACCGTGCGCGGGTAGCGGACCAGGATGCCGATGGACGACACCGTCTGCACCGGGCCCGTGCTGCCGTCCTCGGTCAGCGCCGGGCGCTGGGTGGCGACGAGGTCCGCGGTGGTGCTGGAGCGCTCGCCGTCCCGCAGGTAGGTCACCTCGACCGGGCCAGGGGGCGCGGAGCGGATCGCGCGCACCAGGTCGCCGTATGTCGCGATGCTCTTCTCGCCCAGCGCGACCACGCGGTCACCGCGCTGCAGTCCGGCCGCCTTCGCCGGCGACACCGGGTCGCTGTCCCGGCAGGCGCGCAAGCCGCCCTCCGGCCTGTCTCGTAGCCGACCACCACGCAGGGGCTGACCTGACCGACGACCGGCTTGGCCTCCAGCGCGTCGAAGGACTGCAGCGCCGGGTTCGGCAACCCGGTGCTGATCGCGGCGATGTAGAAGATGACCAGCGCCAGGATGAAGTGGGTCACCGAGCCGGCGACGAGCACCACGGTGCGCTGCCACAGCGGGAACCGCCAGAACGCCCGGTGCGAGTCCGCTGGGTCCACGTGCTCCAGCGGTGTCATCCCGACGATCTTCACGAAGCCACCGGCGGGGATCGCCTTGAGGCCGTACTCCGTCTCGCCCCGGCGGAACGAGAACACGGTCGGCCCGAAGCCCGCGAAGTAGTGGGTCGCCTTCATGCCGAACCGCTTGGCGGTCAGCAGGTGGCCGGCCTCGTGCAGCAGGACGGACACCAGGATGCCCACGGCGAAGATCAGCACGCCGATCCAGAAGCTCATGCAGTTGCGCCCATCTCGGTCAGCTCGGCGGCGCGTCGTCGCGCCCACGTCTCGGTCTCGACAACATCGTCCACCGTGTTGAGGTTCCCACCCGGGTGTTCGCCCAGGACGTGCTCGACGGTGTCGACGATGGCGGTGAACGGCAGCCGCCCGGCGAGGAAGGCCTCGACGCACACCTCGTTCGCGGCGTTGTAGACGGCCGGCGCGGTGCCGCCGGCCTGCCCGGCCGAGCGCGCCAGGCGTACGGCGGGAAAGGCCTCGTCGTCCAGCGGCAGGAACTCCCACGTGCTCGCCCGCGTCCAGTCGCAGCCGGGAGCGGCGTCCGGGATGCGGTCCGGCCAGCCCAGTGCGAGCGCGATCGGCAGCCGCATGTCCGGCGGGCTGGCCTGCGCCAACGTCGAGCCGTCGGTGAACTCGACCATGGAGTGCACGAGCGACTGCGGGTGCACCACCACGTCGATGCGGTCGTAGGGCAGGTCGAACAGCAGATGGGCCTCGATGACCTCGAGGCCCTTGTTGACCAGTGTCGCGGAGTTGATCGTGACGACCGGCCCCATGTCCCAGGTGGGGTGCGCGAGGGCCTGCTCCGGCGTGACGTCCGCCAGCTCGGCGCGCGGCCGCCCGCGGAAGGGGCCACCACTGGCGGTCAGGACGAGCCGGCGGACCTCGCCCGGCGACCCGCCGCGCAGGCACTGGGCGAGCGCCGAGTGCTCGGAGTCGACCGGGACGATCTGGTCGGGCCGCTTGCGGGCGGCCCGGACCAGCTCGCCGCCCGCGACCAGCGACTCCTTGTTGGCCAGGGCGAGCGTCCGGTCCGCCTCCAGCGCGGCGAGGGTCGGCGCGAGCCCGATCGAGCCGGTCATCGCGTTCAGGACCGTGTCGCACGGCCAGCGGGCCAGCTCGGTCGCGGCATCCGGCCCGGCGACGATGCGTGGCACCGGGTGGTCGCCGGCGCTGTAGCCGCCGGCCTTGGCCGCCGCGTAGAACGCCAGCTGGAGGTCCTGCGCGGCGCTCGCCCGGGCGACGCCGACCACCTCGACGCCCAGCTCGAGGGCCTGGCGGGCCAGCAGCTCGACGTTGCCCCACCGGCCGCGAGACCGACCACCCGGCAGCCGGTCCGGGTTGCGCCGGACCACGTCGACCGCCTGGGTCCCGACCGACCCGGTCGAGCCCAGGATCACGACGTCCCTCGGCGGGCCGGCTGGCGGTGCTCACCGGCCCAGTCTCCGGCACCGGCCTATATCGCGCCGAACCGGCCAAGGACAAGGTGTGACGTAGCAGACATT
>CAWHJC010000025.1:0-135464 GCA_963829565.1 uncultured Actinomycetota bacterium | reverse complement strand
CTGCTACCCGACGCCGAGGTGGTGGCCGTGGGATCGCGACGGCAGGAGACCGCGGACGAGTTCGCTCGCTTCATGGCGTGGCTCGCGCCTTTCCACCGTACGAGGGGCTGGTCAAGGACGACGAGGTCGACGCCGTGTACGTCGCCACCCCTCACCCCGGGCCGCCACCACGCAGCCATGCTCGCGATCGAGGCCGGCAAGGCGGTGCTGCTCGAGAAGCCGTTCACGATGAACGCCGACCAGGCACGGTCGCTCGTCGAGGCGGCACGGGCGCGCGGCGTCTTCCTGATGGAGGCGATGTGGACCCGTTTCCTACCGCACGTGGTGCGACTGCGCGACCGTGTAGTCGGGCGCACTCGGCGAGGTCCGGACCGTCACGGCCGAGCACGGGCAGTGGTTCGAGCGGGACGCCGGGCACCGGCTCTTCGCGCCCACCCTCGGTGGCGGTGCGTTGCTCGACCTGGGGATCTACCCGGTGTCGTTCGCATCGATGGTGCTCGGCACGCCGTCGCGGGTGACTGCTGTGAGCGACCCGGCGTTCACCGGCGTGGACGCGACGACGTCGGTGCTGCTGCAGCACGAGGGCGGCGGGCGCACGGGTGGTCCTACGTGCTCTCTGCTGGAGGCCGGAGGGGCCAACGCCGCCTCGGTCGTGGGCACCCACGCCCGGGTCGAGCTCGACCCGGCTGTGGTACAGCCCGACATCGCTGAGGTTGGTGGCGCGCGACGGCCAGGTGGTGGATTGCTTCGACGGGCGGGGGCGAGGGATCCGGAAGAATCGGTTCGAGGCGGCTGAGGTTGGGCGCTGCCTCGCCGAGGGACGGCTGGAGAGCGACGTGATGCCGCTTGACGAGACGAACGGGTGCATCAGATGTCGACGATGGACGAGGTCCGCCGCCAGATCGACCTGTCCTACCCCCTCGGCCTGACCACCGCCACTTCTCCCTCGATCCTCCCCCCTCCGCGTTGATCATGAGAAGTGGGTCCGTGGCTGTGGATGGCCGAAGGTGACTACTTGGTGCGGCGCTTCAACCTGTACGGAGGGTGCTGTTCGCGATCCTTCGGAGGCTTCGGGGACCTCGGCGGGCTCCCCCTGCCGTAGTTGTCGCGGAGGCGGCGATCCGCATCCCGAGCGGGCGTTGGTTGGCGGACCACCGAAGCCTGGCTCCGTCATCTGCGCGCCTCCGTCGAATCAAGCCGAGCGACGTCCCCAGGCAACGAGTGTGATGGTCGGCTTGCTCCGATGTCGAGGCACAGGCACCGCGCAGCCTGCGCATTCGCAGGCGCCCCCCGAGTGCTCGGTATTGCCGGACCAGGGCGGCTGGGTCAGCCGCCGAGCGGGTGCGGAATGGGGCACCTACCGATCGGCCCCGACCGGTGGTTGGTGCGCACGTATGACGACGCAATGCCTCTGCCCTGCCAGTCCTCGGCGTCTACGGGCCGTTGCGTCGTCCTTCGTGCTCGCGGCTGAGTCAGTGCCCGGCCGAATAGTGTCGGAACCTCTCCCAGGACGCCCGGCGACCAAGGCGGCTGCTCATCGTGCCTTCGCGACACAGAACTCGTTGCCCTCGGGATCGGCCATCACCGTCCACGTGTATCCGTACTCCTCCATGTCATCGACCCGAGTGGCGCCCATCTCAACGAGACGGGCGACCTCGGCTTCGGGATCGGTCGCAGTGAGGTCGAGGTGCATCCGGTTCTTGGCAGTCTTCGGCTCGGGTGCCTTGGCGAAGATCCAGGTCGGATCCTTCTCGCTCCACTGGTGCCCATCCACGCTTGTCCCGGCGTCCGGCAAAGCCGATGGAAGCGAAGTCGCTGGACGACTTCGCGTCTAGCGGCCTGCCAAGCGCGACCGACCAGAACCGGCCGACCGTGAGGGCGTCGGCACAATCGAAGGTCACTGAGGCGATCCTCACGGTCATGTTGAACTCCAGCCGACGGCTCCCACCGACGCGAGTCCACCACGATGCAGCGTGGGCGCACAATGCCGCGGCGTCACGGACCTGGCGCCCGTGCGAATACCGTTGGCGGACAAGCAGGTCGCCGTGCCGGACCATGCCGTCCTCGTGATCGACGGCGTCTTCGCATACCGGCCAGAGATCGACGACTTCTGGGACGATCGGATGTGGCTCGACGTCGACCCGCGTGAGTCGTTGAGCCGAGGCACCAACCGCGATGCAGCCATGGACGGACCCGGTGGCGACGCGATGCACCGGCACCGTTACGCCGCTTCCGAAGCGGTGTACATCAGTGAGGTTGACCCGCTCTCAAGGGCGGACCTCATCATCGACAACCGCGACTTCGCGGCGCCCCGCATCGTCCGCAGCTAAGAAACCGGGTTGGACTCAGAGGTCCTTGCGCACGAACGACGTCGCCGCCAGCGCCCAGACCATCGCCACCCACACCGCGGCCCACGCGAGGTAGGTGGCGGTCAGCGGCGCCGCGCTCAGGAACGGGAAGGCCTCGACGTCCGCGCCGCCGAACGTGACGAACACCGACGGGTCCTGGAACGCGTGCATGGCCCCCTGCCACAGGCCGTCGGTGGGCAGCAGCATCCGCGACACGGTGCCGACGCGCGCGACGGCCTCGTTGCCGAGAGACTCGCCGACGCCGCCCACCACGCCGGCCACCCAGGTGTGCAGAACAGGCCGACGGCGACCACGCCCGACGCCATCGGCGAGATGGCCGTCGAGAGCAGCAGGGCGAGGGTGAGCAGCACGATCGTCTGCGCCGCGAGCAGCGCGAGGGCGGCCGCCGGCTGCGGCGGCCAGTAGTCCGCCGTCGCCCGGACGACGAGGCACTGGGCCAGCCCGGCGAGGACGACGAAGCCGCTGCCGAACACCACCAGCCCCAGCCACTTGCCCAGCAGGAAGGCGGAGCGACGGATCGGGCCGGGCCAGCACGGCCAGCGCGATGCCCGACTCCGTCTCGCCCGACAGCGTCGGGCCGGCGAGGAAGGCGGTACCCAGCGCCGCGATCAGGCTGAAGCCGAACATCACCAGGTTGAGCACGATGGAGGCCGTCAGCCGGGCCTCGCCGCTGGTGAGCGCGCTGCCGCCGGACTCCGCCGCCAGGCGGGAGAAGCCCCAGCCGCTCAGCGCGATCAGGACGACGGTGAGCACGGCGAGGGCCAGCAGCACCCGCCGGCGGGTCGCCTCGCGCAGGGTGAGCGCGGCGATGGTCAGGACCGTCCGGGCCGTCGTCATCGGTCGCCTCCGCCCGGGCGGCGGCGCCGTCGCGCAGGATGCCGAGCAGGCGCTCCTCCAGGCTGATCCGCGCCGGCTCGACCGCGTGCACCCGCACCCCCAGCGCGACCAGGTCGCGCACCAGGTCGGGGACGGCTGTCCCGTCGTCGTCGGCCGGCAGCGCCAGGGTGAACCAGTCGCCGGCTCGCTCGACCCTCCCGGTCGCGGCCAGCCGCGCCTCCGCCTCCGGGGAGACGTCGCTCAGCCGCAGCCGGAGCTCGCGCTGGCCGAGCAGCTCGGCGAGCGTGCCCGATGCGGCGACCCGTCCCCGGTCGAGGATGACCACCCGGTCGCAGACCCGCTCGACCTCGCCGATCAGGTGCGAGTTGAGCAGCACCGCGACGCCCCGCGACCTTCAGCGCCAGCACGATGTCGCGCACGTCGGCGCGCCCGAGCGGGTCCAGCGCGCTGGTCGGCTCGTCCAGGACGACCAGCTCCGGCCGGGCCACCAGAGCGACCGCCAGCCCGAGGCGCTGCTGCATCCCCTTCGAGAAGCCGCCCACCCGGTCGCCGGCGCGGTCGGCCAGGCCGACGAGGGCCAGGCAGTCGCGCTGCTCCGCCGCGGTCACGCCGACCCCCGACAGCCGGACGTGCAGGGCCAGCACCTCGGCCGCGCTCAGCCACGGCTGGTACCGGAAGAGCTCCGGCAGGTAGCCGACGCGGGCGCGCGCGGCCGGATCGGCCGCCGGGCCGCCCGAGGAGCATCACCTCGCCCGCGTCGGGGTGGACCAGGCCGAGGAGCATCTTGATCACCGAGGTCTTGCCGGCCCCGTTCGGACCGAGCAGCCCGACGACCTCGCCGCGGCCCACCTCGAGGGACACGTCCTCGACCGCCTGCTGCCGGCCGTACCGCTTGCGCAGGCCCGAGCACCAGACGGCGGGCGCCGGCGGCAGGCCGGCGACCAGGTCCGCCGCCGCGCGACGTGCGGCGTCGTCCCGACGGCGGTGGGCGTCTGCGGCCACGCTCACCGCAGGCTCCCGGGCGACCGAGAGGACCTCGTCGGCGTCCAGCGAGCCGGCCACGGCGGTCACCACGCCGTCGTCCACCCACACGACGGCCGCCAGCGTCCGGTCACGGGTCTCCAGCACCGTGGCCGGGCACGCCGTCCACCTCCGCCGACGAGGTCGTGACCTCGTCGGCGGGCACGGGCAGCGGCAGGGTGGCGCCGTCCGCGGTGAACGTGCGCAGCTGCGCGGCGACGTCGTCGGGCAGGCCGGGCAGCGACAGCAGGTAGTCGCGCACCGTCTCGAACGGGACGCCGGAGGAGAACGCCGTCGGCGCCACGGCGCGACCGACGACCAGGGCGGGCGCCCCGGCGGCGGACGACCAGATCTGCAGCCACGCCCGGGCCGGCGTCCAGCCGCACCGAGCTCCCGTCCAGCCCGGGCGGGGGAGGCGGCAGCGTCTCCCCGGCCTCGGCGGCGGCCTGGGCGGCGCGCTCCGCCGAGAAGGTGAACGTGGCGCTCGCCTCGCCGCCCACCTGGTACACCGGCTCGCCGCTGACCCCGCGGGGCAGGGTGGTCACCTCCGGCACGTCGAGACCGGTCTCCGCTGCCGCCGCCGCCGCGTCGGCGACCTCGTGCACGTCCGGCGTCGCCGGTCACCGCGAGCTCGCCGTACGCGCTCAGGTCGGGCAGGGCGACGAGGTCGGCGGTGCTGATGCTGACCGGAGCGATCTGCTCGGTCCGGAAGATCTGCAGCCAGTCGTTGGCCGCAGCGGTGCCGGCGCCGGCCAGGACGACGGCGACGGCGAGGGCCGCGACGAGCGGGACGGCGCAGGACCGCGCGGGACCGACCGGCACGGGACGGCTGCCGCCGCCCGCCCCGGTCCCGGCGGCGGGCGCGGCCGTCGACAGGCGCCGCCACGCGGCGGCGACGTCGACGTCCGCGGCGCCCTCGGTCGCCAGCGCCGCGTCGACGAGGGCGGCGTCCTCGCGGATGGCGGCCAGCTCGCCGAGGCACTGCGGGCAGCCGGCGACGTGCTGGCGGTCGGAGTCGGCCACGCCGGCCGGCTCGTCGAGCAGCCGGCGCAGCACGCCTTCAGTCGGATGACGCATGACGGTTCAACTCCTTGCGCAGGGCGGATTCGGCGCGCCGCACGGTGGTGCCGACGCTGCCGGGGGACAAGTCGAGCGCCGCGGCGACGTCGGCGTAGCTCAGGCCGCTGTGCCGCAGCACGAGGGCCACGGCCTGCTTGCGGGGCAGCCGGGCGAGCGCCGCGCGCACGCGGCTGCGCTCCTCGAGCGTCACCACCGCCTCGGCCACGTCGGATACGACGGCGTCGTCCGCCGCGGCGGCGGTCTCCTCCCGCGACGCGCGGCGGCGCCCCGACCGGAGCAGGTTCAGCGCGGTGTGGGCGGCGGCGACGGAGAGCCAGCCGCGGGCCTCCCCGGCCGGCACCGACGAGCGACCGAAGGAGAGGAACACGTCCTGCGCGACGTCCTCGGCCTGGTCCCGCGAGCCCAGCACCCGGGCGGCCACGCCGACGACCCGCTGGTAGTCGCGGCGGAAGATCTCGTCCAGGTCGGCGCGCACGGCACCGCCGGCCGAACCCGACACCGCCACGCGCTCTCTTCCTCTCGTCCCGCCCCTCCGCGGCACCGGCGACCGCTCCGGGGCCGCCAGGACGGCCGCGGGCGCCGCTCGTCCATGCCGAACCAGGTCCATGTCTCTACAGCACCGCCGGGACCAGGAATGTGACATCCGGCGTCGCCACGGCGCCCGGGACGGGCCGGCGCGAGCCCTCCCCCGAGCGTCCAGTGTGTCGACACGTCCCCGACCTCAGTGGGATCCAGCACCGACCGCCAGACGTCGGGCGGGGTGGGGGGGGTTCGGAGTTAGGGGGAAGAGGGAGAAAGAGGGAAGATCCTCATGCGGCGGAGACTGCGCCGCATGCAAACCGACCTGAAAAGGCGCGCCGAACGCGCGGCCGAGAGCACGACCGGTTACCGTCGGCAGCATGGAGGTCCTCCGGTACGCCGCGTTCAGCACCGACCCGGCCGGCGGCAACCCGGCCGGCGTGGTGCTCGACGCAGCCGGCGCACGGCGGACGAGATGCTCGGGGTGGCCGCCGAGGTCGGCTACTCGGAGACGGCCTTCCTACTGCCGAGCGACAACTCGGCCGCCGACCGTCCGGGGGACGACGCTGTCCGGCTCGGCGTGCGCTACTTCAGCCCGCTCGCAGAGGTCGCGTTCTGCGGCCACGCGACGATCGCCTCCGGCGTGGCCTATGCCGATCGCCATCGTCCGGGGACGCTGCTCCTCGACCACCGCCTCCGGCCTTGTCGAAGTCCGCACCGAACGGGACGACGACGGGGCTGCTCACCGCCACGTTGGTCAGCGTCTCGCCGCGCACGGTCGACCTGCCCGGCGAGGACCTGGAGGTCATCCTCTCCGCACTGCGCTGGGACCGGGCTGAGCTCGACCCGAGGCTGCCACCGCGCACCGCCTTTGCCGGCGCGTGGCACCCCGTCATCGCCGTCCGGTCCCGTGAGCGCCTGGCCGGTCTCGACTACGACATGCGACGTCCTGGGTGCGCTGATGGCCCGAGCGCGACTGGACCACGGTCGACCTGGTCTGGCGCGAGAGTCCGACCGTCTTCCACGCGCGCAACCCGTTCCCACCAGGCGGGGTCCGCGAGGATCCCGCGACGGGAGCGGCGGCCGCGGCCTTCGGCGGCTACCTCCGCGAGATCGGTGCCGTCGACACCCCGGCGACCGTCACGGTCCATCAGGGTCACGACATGGGCCGTCCCGGCCTGCTGACGATCGGCATCCCGTCCGATTCGGCGAGCGGCATCTCGGTCACCGGCGCCGCGGTGCGCATCGGAGCGAGCGAGCGGCTAGGCCAGGTAGCCGCGGGCCACCATCGTCACGAACCTGTGCACCGCATCCTCGTTCGGTGCGAGCGGGCCGGGCCGGAAGTGCGGCGAGGACAGGCCCCGCTGCACCGACTCGCACGCCGCCCAGTCCTGCCGGTTGGTGGTGTCCCAGAACTCCACGGCGTACGACGGGTCGATGTCCGCCGAGGGCATCACCCAGGAGCACTCGACCCTGGTCCGGTCCGGCGCCAGCGGCGTCATCCGGTGCGTCATCACGTAGTCGGGGTGCAGCGACACCAGCAGGTTCGGGAGCAGCCCGAGATAGCGCACCGCCCGCGGGTCGACACCCGACAGCGGGCGTCCACCACTGGCGCCGTCCAACGACATCGTCTCGGCGCCGTCCCGCAGCTCCATCGAGCCGCCGACCCACCGCCCGGGCAGGTCGTAGTTGGAGCTGCTGGACGGTGGGCTCACCGCGCACAGCTCCGGATGGATCTGCGGGCAGTGGTAGCACTCGTGGTAGTTCTCCGTGACGACCTTCCAGTTCGCCGCCACCACGTAGTCGTGCGACGCGACGACGACGAGCTCCTCCGGTGCGTACGGCGTCACGAGCCCGTCCATCTCACCCACATGCTCCGCGAACGGCCCGGCGGTGCCGAGCGCGTCGACGAACACCCACCCGTGCCACACCTCGACCGGCAGGCGGACCAACCCGTGCTCCTCCGCGTCGACGGACCCTTCCGGGAAGCCCGGCGCCACGAGCAGCCGCCCGGACAGGTCGTAGCTCCACGCGTGGTACGGGCAGACGACCGCGCGGTGCGACGACGTCGTGCCCTCACCGAGCAGCTCGTGGCCACGGTGGCGGCAGGTGTTGGCGAACGCCGAGACGTCCCCGTCCGCCCCGAGGACCAGCAGCACCCGTACGTCGCCGACGGTTGCCGCGACCTGGGTCACCCCCGGTGCACCGAGCTCGGCCCGGCGGCCGACACACGTCCAGGAGCCGGCGAACAGGTGGCGGAGCTCCCAGGCGAGGACGGCGGGCGACGTGTAGGCCGCAGCGGGGAGCATCGTGCTCGAACCGAACGGTCGCAGCGCCGGCTCGAGCGCCTCGGCGGGCAGCGGCGGGCCGGACGACACGGTCATCGACGACCGCCAGGGCGCCGGGAGCGCAGCCCGTCTCGCCGTCGGTCGTGCAGCACCTGACGGACCGCGTTCCGTCCCGGGATGCCGGTGACCCCGCCTCCGCCGTGCGTGCTCGAGCCGGCCTGGTAGAGGCCGCGCACCGGGGTGCGCAGGTCGGCGTAGCCCGCCGCCGGCCGGGCGTGGAAGAGCTGGGACACCGACAGCTCGCCGTGGAAGATGTTGCCGCCGACCAGGCCGTACTCGGTCTCCATCTCGTGCGGCCCGATCACCTGGCGGTGCAGCACGGAGGACGTGAACCCGGGCGCGACCTGCTCCATGCGCGCGACCACGGCGTCGGCATGCGCCTCGACCTCAGCGCGGTGCGGGGCAGCCGACCACTCGTGGGGCACCCACTGGGTGAACATCGACATCACGTGGTGGCCGGCAGGCGCGAGGGAGTCGTCGAAGACCGTGGGGATGCAGATGTCGGCGAACGGCCGCCGCGAGGCGACGCCCGCCCACCGCGTCCTGGAAGCCACTCTCCAGGTCGTCCAGGGACTCGGCCAGCACGATGGTGCCGCCGTGCACGTCCGGGTCGAAGCCGGGCTTCGACGTGAACTCCGGAAGCCGGTCGACCGCGAGGTTCACCTTCACCACGCCGCTCCGCGAGCGCCACCGCTCGATGTCGGTCACGAAGTCGGCCGGCAGAGCGGAGCGGTCGACCAGCCGGAGGAACGAGATCGCCGGGTGCGCCGTCGTGACGACGGTCGCGGCGCGCAGCTCCTCACCGCCGTCCAGCACGACCCCGGTCACCGACCCGGCCCTCGTCGTGATCTCGGCCACCGGGGCCGAAGTCCGGATCTCGACCCCGAGCGACCGGGCCGCGTCGGCCAGCGCCTGCGTCACCGCGCCCATGCCGCCGCGGGGAAAGCCCCATTGACCAGTCGGGCCACTCGGGCCGACGCTGCCGTCGCCGCCGTCATCGATGGTCCCGATGTGGTGGTGGGCCATCACGTAGGCCGTGCCCGCCGACCGTGGGCCGGCCCAGGCGCCGATCACACCGCTGACCGACAGCAGCGCCTTGATCGCGTCGGACTCGAAGTAGTCGTCGAGCAGGTCGGCGATCGACATCGAGAACAGCCGGGTCACGTCCACCGCGCGCCGCGCGGACATGCCGCGCAGGTGCCGGAGCAGCCGCACCTGGCCGGGCAGGTCGCGCGGCCGCAGCGAGCCCAGCCGGGGCGGGACGACGCCGAGCAGCGGCGCCAGCTGGGCCGTCAGGTCGCCCAGCCACGCGTCCCAGTCGCCGATGGCGTCGGCGTCCTTGTCGGAGAACTTCGCGACCTGCTGGCGGCGGGCGGCAGGGTCCTCGGGCAGTGCCAGGTAGCGGCCGTCCGAGTGCGGCGCGAAGTACGGCCCCTGCGGGTAGACGTGGTAGCCGTAGCGATCCAGCGACAGGTCACGCACGAGCGAGGGCGGGAGAAGGCTCACGACGTACGACAGGGAGGTGACCCGGTAGTCGGGCCCGAAGGGCTGCTCGGTGACGGCGGCGCCGCCCACCACGTCCCGCGACTCGCAGACGAGCGTGCGGAGCCCGGCCTTCGCCAGGTAGGCGGCCGCCACCAGACCGTTGTGCCCGCCACCCACCACCACCGCGTCGTAGTCGTTGCGCCCGCCGAGCAGCTCAGCCACCGGACACCGCCAGCTCGGCGGAGGGGTCGACGTGCCCCCACCCGCGGTCGTCCAACCAGCCCTCGGGCAGCACGACCCGACGCGGTGAGCCGAGCCGGCCGCGGGGCGCGCCGATCGACCCGGTCGGGAACGGCTGGTGCGCGTCGAGGGTGGCCAGCAGGTCGTCGAGCTCCGCGAGGGTCGAGACCAGACCGAGGGCCTGGCGGGTGTCGCCGCCGACCGCGAAGCCCTTGAGGTACCACGAGACGTGCTTGCGGAACTCGCGACAGCCCTTGTCCTCCCCCGCCCACTCCGCCATCAGGCCGGCATGGCGGCGCATCACGCGCGCCACCTCGCCGAGAGCCGGGTGCGGCTCGTCCGGGTGACCGGCGAAGGCCCGGTCCAACGAGCGGAACAGCCAGGGACGGCCGAGGCAGCCACGCCCGACGACGACGCCGTCGCAGCCCGTCTCGGCCATCATCCGCACCGCATCGGCCGCCTCCCAGACGTCGCCGTTGCCGAGCACCGGCACCGACGTCACGTGCTCCTTGAGGCGCGCGACCGCCGACCAGTCCGCGCTCCCGGAGTACGCCTGCGCCGCCGTGCGGCCGTGCAGAGCCACCGCTGCGACCCCCGCGTCCTCGGCGATCCGGCCGGCCTCGAGATAGGTCAGGCGCTCGTCGTCGATGCCCTTGCGCATCTTCATCGTCACCGGCACCGGGCCGGCCGCCGTCACGGCCGCGCGCAGCACCGCATCGAGGAGGTCACGCTTCCAGGGCAGCGCCGCGCCACCGCCGCGCCGGGTCACCTTGGGCACCGGGCAGCCGAAGTTGAGGTCGATGTGGTCCGCCCGGTCCTCTGCCACCAGCATGGTCACGGCGTCCCGCACGACGCGCGGGTCGACGCCGTAGAGCTGCAGGCTGCGCGGCGTCTCGTCGGGGGCGAACTCGATCAGCCGCATCGTCTCCGGCGTCGCGCTCGACGAGTGCCCGGGTGGTGATCATCTCGCTGACGTAGAGGCCGCCGCCGTAGTCCCGGCACAGCCGCCGGAAGGGCGAGTTGGTGATCCCGGCCATCGGTGCCAGCACCACGGGCGGCACGACGGCGTGCGGCCCGATGCGCAGCGGCTCGGCGGGACTCATCCGGCCATCCTCTCAAGCCGGCCGCCGACATGACACCGACGCCTTCCCGGGCCTCAGTCCGCGGATGCGAGCTGAGCCGCCCGCTCCAGCCAGTGCCTGGGGTCGCCGCTGTGGTAGACCCGCTCGTCCGGCTCGATGCCGTCCAGGAACATCCGGTAGATCAGTGCCTGCCGCAGCGCCGAGACCGGGGCGACCAGGTGGGCGGCGCGTTCCGGGTCGCAGCCGGGCACGCCGTCGCGCCACAGCCGGGCCCATTCCGCACGTACCGGCTCGCGATGCTCCTCGTCGATGCTCGCGAGGAAGGCCGCCTGGTCGAGCAGCGGGTTGCCGATGCCGCAGTCGCCCCAGTCCAGCAGGACGCTCCGGCCGTCCGGCGCGGCCGACCCGCGGGTGTTCCCGGGGTGGAAGTCGCCGTGCACGAGCGTGTCGGGCACTCCGCAGGCAGCGATCTGCTCGAACCGCTCGGGCAGTCCCTTCTCGAGTGCCCGCAGCGCGGCGAGCGTCCCGGCGTCGAGCTCGGGCGCGCTCACCTCCAGCAGCCGCGCGACGGCGGGCAGGAATCGCTCGACCCGCCAGTCCGGCGCCCCGACGCCTCCAGCTCGCCCACCGCGCCCGGCCCACTCCTGCTGGAGCCGGACGAGCATCCCCAGCACCCGCAGCAGCACCGGCGCGGGCGCGCCCCAGTGGTCGTCGCCCGGGACGTCGGAGAGCAGCACCCGCGGACCGTCCGCCGCGATCAGCGGCGGCACCACCGTGGGGTCCAGCCGGCGCAGCATCGCACCCTCGTGGGCGAAGAACGGCGGCACGACCTTGAGCCACGCGTCGCCCGCGGCGGTGGGCAGCCGCCAGATGCTCGACAGGTTCCAGGTGCGGACCTGCACGGCCGGCCCGGTGCGCGATCGTCCGGCCGCGGCCAGCGCCGCCGTCGGCCCAGGCCAGGTCCACGGCCGGGCCACCGGGCCGCGCGTACGGGCAGGCGCAGCGGGTGCTCGGCCATGGGGTCGCCCGCCGAGTCCGGCCAGGGCTCGAGCCGCACGGCGGGAGTGCTCGCGACCTCCGCCAGGTAGGTCACCGGGCCGCCCGGCCGCCGGCCACGGCGCGGTCGACGGCAGCAACCGCAGCACCGTCACGTCCGCTCCGTGGTGCTCACGGGCTCCGGCCACCACGTCACCGACCTCCTGCCACCAGGGGACGGTCACCTCGAAGGCCGGCAGCGTGCCGAGCAGTGCCCCGTCCCTGTCGCAGAGCAGCAGGGTCACCTGCCGCGGCGGCAGGTCAGGCGCCGGCACCGGGGGTCAGCAGCCGACCAGGCGCTGGGCCAGCCAGCCGTGGACCGCGTCCAGCCCGACCCGTTCCTGGGTCATCGAGTCCCGCTCGCGCACCGTCACGGCCTGGTCCTCGAGGGTGTCGAAGTCCACCGTCACGCAGAACGGCGTGCCGATCTCGTCCTGGCGGCGGTAGCGGCGGCCGATGGCGCCGGCGTCGTCGAACTCCACGTTCCAGGACTGGCGCAGCAGCGCGGCCAGGTCCTTCGCCTTCGGCGTGAGGTCGGCGTTGCGCGAGAGGGGCAGCACCGCGACCTTGACCGGCGACAGGCGCGGGTCGAGGCGCAGCACGGTGCGCTTCTCCATGACGCCCTTGGCGTTGGGTGCCTCGTCCTCGGTGAAGGCGTCGAGGAGGAACGCGAGGGTGGCCCGGGTCAGGCCGAGCGCGGGCTCGACGACGTACGGCGTCCAGCGCTCGCCCTTCTCCTGGTCGAAGTAGCGACAGGTCGGTGCCCGAGTGCTTGCTGTGCGCGGTCAGGTCGAAGTCGGTGCGGTTGGCGATGCCCTCGAGCTCGTCGAACTCCTTGCCGCCGAAGTTGAACCGGTACTCGATGTCGACGGTGCGCTTGGAGTAGTGCGACAGCTTCTCCTGCGGGTGCTCGTAGAACCGGAGGTTCTCCTCCCGCATGCCCAGGTCGATGAACCAGTCCCAGCGGGCCTTGAGCCAGTAGTCGTGCCACTGCTCGTCGGTCCCGGGCTCGACGAAGAACTCCATCTCCATCTGCTCGAACTCCCGGGTGCGGAAGATGAAGTTGCCCGGGGTGATCTCGTTGCGGAACGACTTGCCGGTCTGGGCGATGCCGAACGGCGGCTTCTTGCGCGCCGAGGTCATCACGTTGAGGAAGTTGACGAAGATCCCCTGAGCGGTCTCGGGCCGCAGGTAGTGCAGCCCCTCGTCGCTCTCCACCGGCCCGAGGAACGTCTTGAGCAGGCCGGAGAACTGGCGCGGCTCGGTGAACGCGCCCTTGGTCCCGCAGTTCGGGCAGTTGACGTCCTGAAGGCCGTTCGGCGGCGGCGTGCCCTTCTTGGCCTCGTACGCCTCCTCCAGGTGGTCGGCCCGGAAGCGCTTGTGGCACGACTGGCACTCCGACAGCGGGTCGGTGAAGGTGTCGACGTGACCGGACGCGACCCAGACGTCGCGCGCCAGGATGACTGCCGAGTCCAGCCCGACGATGTCCTCGCGGCCCTGGACCATCGTCCGCCACCACTGGCGCCGGATGTTCTCCTTCAGCTCGACGCCGAGCGGGCCGTAGTCCCAGGCGGAGCGGGTACCGCCGTAGATCTCGCTGCTGGGGTAGACGAAACCGCGCCGCTTGCTGAGGCTGACGATCTGGTCGTTCCGCTGGTCGTTGCGCGAGGAAGTGCCCTTGGCCACGATGGCCTCCATCCGGCTGGTTGTCGGCGGTGAGCCGCTGACACTACCCGTCGCTGGCGCGCCCGGTGCCGACGGGCTTGCGGCGCGACGACCGCCGACGAGACTCCCGCCGACCGCGATCTGCGACCGCGAAGAAGGTCGCCAGCGCCGTCGTAAGTGGCGCGGCGGCGACGATGCCGATCCCGCCGACGAGGGTCCGGACGACCTCCTGCGCCACCAGCTCGGTCGTCAGGACGTCGGAGCTCTGCGCCTCCGAGACGGTGAACAGCAGCAGCAGCGGCAGTGCCGCTCCTGCGTAGGCGAGGACGAGTGTGTTGACGATCGAGGCGACGTGGTCGCGGCCGACCCGCGAACTTGCGCGGTAGACCGCTCGCGCGCTGGCGCTCCTGTCGGCATGGGCGATCTCCCAGGTGACGGACGTCTGGGTCACGGTCATGTCGTCGAGCACGCCCAGCGAGCCGATGACGATGCCCGCGAGCAGCAGTCCCCGCAGGTCGATCTCGCCGTGGACGCTCCGCAAGTAGGCGACGTCCTCGCTGCCGAGACCGGTGAAATGGCTGACCGCCACGACCGCGTAAGCGAGCGAACCGATCAGCGCCAGCGTGGCCGCCGTGGACAGCACCGCGACCGCCGTGCGCGCGGTGAACCCGTGAGCCAGGAACAGCGAGACGAGCATGATGGCCGAAGACCCGACCACCGCCACCAGCAACGGGCTCTCCCCGGCCAGTACCGCTGGCACCACGAACGTCAGCAGCACCACTCCGCTGACCCCCAGCCCCACCAGGGCCGCGACGCCGCGCCACCGGCCGGCCAGCACGACCACGACGGCGAACAGCGCCGCGAGGAACACTAACGGCTTTCCGCGCTGGAAGTCGACCACCTGGTACTGCTGGCCCTCCGGCGCCTCGGCGATGAAGGCCACGACGACATCGTCCTCCGGCGAGAAGGTCGGCGTCCCCTCGCCCTCGGGGACGATGGCGTCCACGACCTGTCCGTCTTCCGGCCCGGTGGTGAGACTGACCCGCGCCGTGGGGCACGTCGGCGCGGCTGACCCGTCCGCCGGCGGCTGGGCGCCGATGCATGGCTCGCGGCGGACGTCGACGATCGAGCCGTTCTCGCGGTCGGCGGTCGGGCCGAGCGCGCCAAGACCCAAGTCGGCACTGTCCCCCGGCCGCAGCAGCAGGAGGCCGACCACCGTCGCGGCGACCAATGGCCCGACAAGCAGCCACAGAACCAGCCGGGTGCCGCGGGAGGCAGCAACAGCCGGTCCGGCGTCGGAGTGGGCGTGCGAGTGCATCTACGCCGCCGGCCGCCGTCCAGGTCTGCGCGACCTCGAACGCCCCTGGCTCCTCGACGACGTACGGCATCAGCGGCGCGATTGCGACCTTCACGTCGTAGGCGGACAGTCCGCGTCGGTAGTGGCCGACCCCGGACCACTCCGTGCTCAGCACCCACAGATCCGGGTCGTCCACCGCGCGACCGAGGTGTCCGCGCACGAACCCGGGGCGGCCCGCCAGGAGGCCGAGCACCTCGCGCGCGACGGCCAGGAACCCGTCCTGGGAGTCGGCTGGAACGGCGCAGCGGGTCAGGGCGAGCACCCGGACACCATAGGACCGTCCTCCCGTACTGGTTTTGACAATCATTCCCAATAAGGCAGGATGGCGGGCATGCTGCCCGGTCGTCGCCGATGTCTCCTCCTCGCCGCCGTCCTTCCCCTCGCGGTGGCCACCTCCGCGTGCGGAGCCGCCGGGGCGGGTTCCGAAGGACGCGGCGAGTTGCGCGTCGTCGCGTCGTTCTATCCCCTGCAGTGGGTGACCGAACGGGTCGTTGGTCCGGGCGCAGAGGTGTCCAGCCTGACCCCGCCCGGCGCCGAGCCGCACGACCTCGAACTCGTCCCGCGCGACGTGGCGACCCTCGCCGAGGCCGACCTCGTCGTCTATCTCGGCGGGTTCCAGCCGGCCGTCGATGACGCCGTCGCTCAGGAAGCTGACGGGTCTGCGCTCGACATCGCGGATGCCGCACACCTGCGACCGGCGGACGCCGGCGCGGCGCATACGGACGACGGCCGTCCGGAGGAGGCCATGAGGACGGCGGCCTGGACCCGCACTTCTGGCTCGACCCGACCCGGCTGGCCGATGTCGCGGATGCCGTCGCCACCCAGCTCGGCACGGCCCGACCGGCCCAGTCGGAGGCATTCGTACGTCGGGCCGGCCAGGTCCGAGCCGATCTCGAGGCGCTCGACCGGGAGATGGCGCAGGGACTGGCCGGCTGTAATGGCACCGACCTGGTGACGAGCCATGCCGCGTTCGGCTACCTGGCGGAGCGGTACGGCATGAGCCAGGTTGGCATCAGCGGGCTCTCGCCGGACGCCGAGCCCTCGCCGCGGGACGTCGCCGACGTCGCGGCATTCGTGGCCGAGCACGACGTGCGCACCATCTATTACGAGACACTCGTGAGCCCCGACGTGGCGCGAACCGTCGCCCGGGAGACTGGCGCGACGACAGCGGTCCTCGACCCGTTGGAGGGGATCACCGACGACTCACCCGGCGACAGACTACCTCGAGGTGATGCGGGCGAACGTCGCGACGCTGCGGGAGGGACAGCCGTGCCGATAGACGAGGGTGACCCCGGGGCCGCGAGACGACAGACGTCCTGCACCTGCGTCACGGCACGCTGGGGTACGAGGACCGACCGGTGCTGCGCGACATCGACTTCTCGCTGCGGGCCGGGGAGGTCGTGGTCCTGCTCGGGGCCAACGGCTCGGGGAAGTCGACGCTGGTGCGGACGCTGCTCGGGCTGACCCCGCTGATGGCGGGGCGCGTCGAGCTCTTCGGAGTGCCGTCGTCCCGCTTCACGCAGCGGTGGCGGATCGGCTACGTCCCGCAGCGGCACACCGTGGTCAGCGGCGTGCCGTCGACGGTCCGCGAGGTCGTCTCGTCGGGGCGGCTGGCGCGCAAGCGGCCGTTCGCGCCGTTGCGATCCGAGGACCGCGTCGCTGTCGAGGCGGCGATCGCGACCGTGGGACTCCACGAGAAGGCCGGCAGCAACGTCGCCGCGCTGTCCGGGGGCCAGCAGCGGCGGGTGCTGATCGCCCGGGCGCTGGCTGCCGAGCCGGACGTGCTCGTCATGGACGAGCCGACAGCCGGGGTCGACCTGGCGAACCAGGAGATCCTCGCCGAGACGCTGCGCCGCCTGGTGGCCAGCGGGAAGACGCTGTTGCTCGTGGCCCACGAGCTTGGCCCGCTCGAGCCACTCGTCGACCGGGTCGTCGTCCTCCGCGACGGCCGCACGGCGTACGACGGGCCACCTCTTCCCGGGATCGCGGAGGCACACGACAACCACGCCCACCACGACGAGCCGCCACCCGACGGCTCCCGCCGCGGCGGCATCGAGCTGACGGGCTGAGCCATGGTGGAGATCCTCGACTACGGGTTCATGCAGCGTGCCCTGCTGGCCGCGACGCTGATCGGCCTCACGGCACCGTCGTGGGCGTCTACATCGTGCAGCGACGGCTAGCCCTCATCGGCGACGGCATGGGCCACATCGCGCTCGCCGGTGTCGCCGTCGGCGTCCTCACGACCGGGCGACCGGTCCTGACGGCACTGGTCGCCGCCGTGGCGGGCGCCGTGGCCGTGGAGCTGGTCCGGGCCCGGGGCGGACCAGCGGCGACGTGGCGCTCGCCGTCCTCTTCTACGGAGGGATCGCCGCCGGGGTCGTGCTGATCAGCCAGGCGCCGGGGGCACGCCGGCCAACCTCAACGCCTACCTGTTCGGCTCCATCACACGACGACCAGCTCCGACCTGCGTGGTCTTCGCTGTGCTCGCCGTCGCGGTGCTCACGGTCACCATCGGGCTCGGCACCGAGGCTGTTCGCCGTCAGCAACGACGAGGAGTACGCCCGCGCAGCCGGGCTCCGCGTGCTGGGCCTGAACCTGCTGCTCGCCGTGATGGCGGCGTGCACCGTCGTGGTCAGCATGCGTGTCGTCGGCCTCCTGCTGGTGAGTGCTCTCATGGTGGTGCCCGTCGCGACGGCGCAGCTGCTGGTCGGCAGCTTCCGCGGCACCCTGTTCCTGGCGATGGTGGTCGGCCTGACCGTCAGCGTCGCGGGCGTCACGACGTCGTTCTACGCCGACACGCCATCCGGGGGGACGATCGTGCTGATCGCCATCACCTTGTTCGTGGCGGCAACGTGCGTCGGCGGTCTCCGGCGCGCGCTGTCACGTGACGGGCACCCCGAGGCGGAGGACCACCTCCACGAGCACGGACCGAGCTGCGGGCACGAACCGGTCGAGCACGAGGGCCATCTGGACTACCTGCACCACGGTCACCGCCATGCCGCGCACGGCGCGCACTACGACGAGCACTGAGGAGGGTGGTCATCACCATGGTCTCCGACACCCCGGCCGGCCCGCTCCGCGCGACCCGCCAGCGTGGCGCCATCGTGGCCGCCCTTGACGAGTCGACCGAGTTCCGCAGCGCTCAGGACGTGCACGCCCTGCTGCGCGAGTCGCGGCAACCGGATCGGCCTGACGACCGTCTACCGGACCCTGCAGTCGATGGCGGACGCCGGCGAGGTGGACGTCCTGCGGCAGCCCGACGGCGAGTCCGTCTACCGGCAGGTGCAGCACGGGGCCACCACCACCACCTCGTCTGCCGGCGCTGCGGACGCACGGTCGAGGTCGAGGGCCCGGCGGTCGAGCGGTGGGCCGACCGGGTCGCGGCCGAGCACGGCTTCTCGGAGGTCGAGCACACGGTCGAGGTGTTCGGCACCTGCGCACGCTGCGGGTGACGGTGTTCGGCGGGTCTTCGGGTGTCCGCGCCACCGCCTCGGGGTAGCGTTTCGGGACACAGCCCGACAGCCGATCGCACCACGGGGGTTCCACGCAGTGCACGTCGACCGTCCCCTGACCGTTCTCGCGGTGACCCTGCCTGTGCTGTCCGTCCTGGCCACGCTCCTGGTGGGCGCGCCGCCGGCCCAGGCTGCCAGCGCGAGCTGTGTCGCCCCGCCGATCGCCCACCGCGGCGGCGCGGCCCGCGCGCCGGAGAACACCGTCCCCGCCTTCCGTAGGGCGCTGTGGGCCGGCGCCACCCGGCTGGACCTGGACGTGCGGTTCACGTCCGACGGCGTCCCGGTGGTCCTGCACGACCGCACCGTCGACCGCACCACCGACGGCACCGGCCCGGTGTCCGGGATGACCATGTCCCAGCTCCGGTCGCTGGACGCTGGATCCTGGTTCTCGGCCGAGTTCGCCGGCATCAAGGTGCCGACCCTGCGTTACGTGCTCGACTTCGGGCGGACCCGCGGCGCGACCTTCCAGGTCGAGCTCAAGGTCCGACCCACCCGGCAGCAGATGGACGACTTCCTCAACGAGATCCGCTGGCTGGGCATGCTCGACCGGGTGCGGGTGATCAGCTTCGGCGAGGGGACGATCCTGGACGTCCGCGCCGCCGAGCCGGCACTCGCGACGGCGATCATCGAGGAGAAGACGACCTACCGCTCCGCCGAGGCGGTCCTGAGCTACGGCAGCACCTACGTCGTGCACCACTGGTCGGTCACCAAGGCGCGGGCCGACTCCTGGCGGTCGGCGGGGATCGAGATCCGACCGTGGACGGTGAACACCGTCAAGGGCTGGACGCGGATGGCGTGGGACGACGCGGGCCCGGTGATCACCGACCGGCCGAAGGCCTACCTGTCCTGGGCCCGGTCCTACTGCGCCTGAGGGCCGTCGTCGCACCCGGGATAGAGGCGTCTCACGCGGTCTCATCGACCCTCACCCGTCTGCAGCCTGCACTATGGCACTCCACCGTCGCCGCAATCGGCCGCGCCGCCTCCACGCGTCGACCCTGGCGCCCGCTCCGCGTCCGCGTCAGCGGCACCCGCTGCGTCGCACCGCCCGTCGCCCACCGGGGACTCGTCGAGCCCGAACACCCGCCGCGTACCACGGCTCGCGGTCGGGTCCCCGGAGATACCTCGTTCACCGCGCAACGTGCCCGTCCGCTGCACGACCCACCGTGACCGCACCACCGACGACAGGTGGCCGCCATGTCCTCCCGAGCTTCGTCGCTGACGCCGGCTCGTGGTTCGCCGCGCGGTACGCCGCTCAAGTCCCACGCTCTAGTTCTCCGGTACGACGACTCGCGGCCACCTTCCGTCGAGCTGAAACGACCGACCCAGCACAGATGCTCCTTCCTCCCGACTCCGTGGCTGCATCTGACCGGGTTCGGGTCACCAGCTTCGACGAGCAGACGTCCTCGACGTCCGCGCCGCGCAGCCCGGTCTCGCGACGGCGATCAGCGACTACCAACGACCTACCGCTCCGCCGACGGTCCTGAGCTACGCAGCACCTACGTCGCGCACCACTGGTCGGTCACCCAAGGCGCGTGGCCGACTCCTGGCGGTCGGCGGGGATCGACGATCCGCCCGTGGACGGTCAACTCCGTCAAGGGCTGGACGCGGATGGCGCGGCACGACGCGGGCCCGGTGATCACCGACCGGCCCAAGGCCTACCTGTCCTGGGCCCGGTCCTACTGCGCCTGAGGGCGCTCCGTGGCCGGGGCGGCCGCCGACTGGTTGGGCAGGGCACCGCCGTACCGCCGGTCCCTGCCGGCGTAGGTCTCGATGGCCCGCCACAGGTCGCGGCGGTCGAAGTCGGGCCACAGCGTGTCGAGGAACACCAGCTCGGCGTAGGCCGCCTGCCAGAGCAGGAAGTTGGATGTCCGCTGCTCCCCCGAGGACCGGACGAACAGGTCGACGTCGGGGATCTGCGGCTCGTCGAGGTACTTCGCGATCATGCGCTCGTCGACCTTGTCCGGGTCGACCCGGCCGGCCCGCACCTCCCGCGCGATGGCGGCCGCCGCGTCGGCGATCTCGGCCCGGCCGCCGTAGTTGACGCAGAACTGCAGGGTCAGTGTCCGGTTCCCGTGGGTCCGGCGCTCCGCCTCCTCGAGCTCGTCGATGACGCTGCGCCACAGCCGCTTGCGGCGGCCCGGCCCAGCGCACCCGCACGCCCATCGCGTCGAGCTCGTCCCGGCGGCGGCGGATCACCTCGCGGTTGAACCCCATGAGGAAGCGCACCTCGTCGGGCGAGCGCCGCCAGTTCTCGGTGGAGAACGCGTACGCCGACAGGTGCTCGACACCGATCTCGATCGCGCCGTGGATGACGTCGAGCAGGGCAGCCTCACCGGCCTCGTGGCCGGCGGTCCGGGGCAGCCCCCGCTCCTTGGCCCACCGGCCGTTGCCGTCCATGACGACGGCGACGTGCCGCGGCACCAGGTCGGTCGGGACCGCGGGTGGCCGGGCGCCCGACGGGTGCGGGGTCGGCGGGCGCACCGGCGTACGTCTGGGCACGCCCGCGACCCTAACGAGTCACCGGTGCCCAGCCACCGGGCCCCGGCGAGCGGAACCTAGGCACCCGGGGCCACAATGGCCGCGTCCACCGCTACCAGAGAGGCCGTCATGAGCGTCTACCGCGTGATCGATGTGATCGGGACGAGCGCCTCATCCTGGGAGGAGGCTGCGGCCGAGGCCATCACCACGGCATCCGGATCGCTGCGCGATCTCCGGGTCGCCGAGGTGACGAGGCAGGACGTCGTCGTCGGTGACGACGGGGCTCTGGTCTACCGGACGAAGCTCCAGCTGTCCTTCAAGTACGAGGCGTAGCCGCACCGGCGGTCCACCGGCGCCGAGGTGCTCAGGTCCGCTCGACCATCGGCAGCGAGCGCAGCCCGCGCTCGAGGTGCCACTGCAGGTAAGCCGCGACCAGCCCGCTCGCCTCGCGTCGGTGCCGCACCTCGCTGCCGTCCGCCAGCGCCCAGTCACCGGAGAGCAGGGCGGCCAGCAGGTCCAGCGTCTCGCGCGCCGGCGTGACGGAGCCGCCGGGACGGCAGGACCCGCAGACCGCTCCCCCGGCGGCGACGTTGAAGAACGGGTGCGGCCCCGGCCGGGTGCACCGTGCGCAGTCCTCGAACGAGGCGGCGTAGCCCGCGACCGCCAGCGACCGCAGCAGGAACGCGTCGAGGACCAGACCTGGCGCGTGGAGACCCTCGGACAGCGTCCGCAGCCCGCCGACGAGCAGCAGGAACTGCTGGGTCGCGGGCTCCTTCTCCTCGGCGGTCAGCCGTTCGGCCGTCTCGAGCATGGCGGTGCCCGACGTGTAGCGCCCGTAGTCGTCGGCGACCCGCTCGCCGTAGGACGAGATCGTCTCCGCCTGCTGGACGACGTCGAGCGACCGCCCGGCGTAGATCTGCAGGTCCACGTGCGTGAACGGCTCCAGCCGCGACCCGAACTTCGACCGGGTCCGGCGCACGCCCTTCCCGACCGCCCGGACCCGGCCGTGCGAGCGGGTGAGCAGGGTGATGATGCGGTCGGCCTCCCCGAGCTTCTGGGTGCGCAGGACCACACCCTCGTCGCGGTAGAGGCTCACCCCGCCATTGTGGTCGACCGGGACGACAGGCGCCGGTAGCGCACCTCGTGCAGCGCGGCGCCCGCGATCTCCAGCGTCCTGGGCGGCGCCATCGGCGACGTATCCGTGCCTCTCGTAGAAGCGGCGGGCCGCGCCCGTTCTTGGCGAAGACCCACAGGCTCGTCGCGGGCGACGTCCGCGGGCACCGAGTCGAGAGCGGCGGTCAGCAGCATGCGAGCCCGCTCCGCGTCGCCAGACACGAGGGGTCCAGGTAGATCGCCGTAGAGCTCGTAGCAGGCCGTCGGGAGCCGAGGTCGGCGTCACGGACCGGCCCGATGGTCGCGAAGCCCGACCAGCTCGGCTCCGTCGTAGCAGCACCGTGGTCGCCGGACCGCGCGTGCCGCGGAGCGGCCAGCCCGCGTTCCCAGCGCGCGACCACAGTCCTCGCTCGGACAGGCCGTCGCAGGTAGTCGTCGGGCACCAGGCCCCGGTAGGCCGCCTGCCAGGACCGCGCGTGCACGCCGCGCCGACGCCGGGCGCATCGGCCAGGGCGGCTCGTCGCACGATCATGCCGGCCCATTCTGCGATGGTCTCGGCATGGCGGTACTGGTGCATGACTGATGTGAGTCTCGCCGACGGCTCCCGCGGTCGATGTCGTGGTCGACGGCGAGCGCGTCGTCGCGGTCGGGCCCGGGCCGGTGCGCGGCACCGGCCTCGAGGTCGAGCGGGTGGACGCCGCGGGCGGGCTGCTGCTCCCGCGCGTACGTCGACACCCACGTCCACCTCGACAAGGTGCTGATCCGCGACCACCTGGTCGAGCACGACGGCACGCTGCGGGGCGCCATCGACGCGATCCACGCCGCCAAGCGCGCCTACGACGTCGAGGACGTGCGCGCGCCGGGCGCGCGCGGTCATCGAGTCGTCGGTGCTGACCGGCACCACGCGGCTCCGCTCGCACGTCGACGTCGACACGGTGGGCGGGCTGGTGCCGCTGCAGGGGTGCTCGCCGCGGCTGCGGACTGCGCCGACATCGCCGAGGTGCACGGTCATCGCGTTCCCGCAGGAGGGCATCCTGCGCGACCCCGGTGCCGCAGAGCTGATGGCCGACGGCGATGGCCGCGCGGCGCGACCGTCGTCGGCGGCATGCCGCACTGGGAGAAGGGTCGGCCGACCAGCGTGAGCACGTGCGGATCTGCTTCGACCTGGCCCAGCGCCACGATGCCGACGTGGACATGCACGTCGACGAGACCGACGACGGCTCGGTGCGGACGCTGGCGATGGTGGTCGAGGAGACCGAGCGTCGCGGCTGGCAGGGCCGGGTGACCGTCGGCCACGTCTGTGCGCTGGCCGCTGCCGACGACGACTACGCCGACGAGGTCATCGCCGGCTGCGCCCGCGCCGGCATCACCGTCGTCTCCAACCCGGTCACCAACCTGGTCATCCAGGGCCGGGGCGACCGAGGGCTTGGTGCGCCGCGGCACGACGCGGGTGCGCGAGCTGATGGCGGCCGGTGTGCCGGTCGCGTTCGGCCAGGACTGCGTCAAGGACGGGTTCTATCCCTACGGCAGGGGCGACATGCTCGAGGTGGCGCTGGTGTCGGCCCATGCGGCCCACCTCGCGACGGTCGACGAGCAGCACCTCGCGCTGGCAGCGGTGACGACCGTCCCGGCCGCCGCCTGGCGGCTCGGGACGACGTACGGCGTGCAGGTCGGCGCCCGGGCCGACCTGCAGCTGTACGCCGCGTCGAGCTGGCCGGAGGTCCTGCGGCTGCAGGACCCACCGCGGCAGGTGTGGTTCCGCGGCCGCACGGTGGCCCGCACGACCGTCACCCGTGAGCCGTCCGCTGACCCCGACCGCAGTGACGTCCTCCACCACGCTGAACCAGCGCGGTCGGGGGGCAACGATCACGTCCGCGTGATCATTTCCGGATGGGGTGGGCGCGTAGCTCAGGCGCGGTTGACGGCCGAGACGACGGCCTTGAGCGAGGCGGTCACGATGTTGGGGTCGATGCCGACGCCCCAGAGGATCCGCTCGCCGATCGCGCACTCGACGTACGCCGCGGCCCGCGCGTCCCCGCCGGAGGACAGCGCGTGCTCGGCGTAGTCGAGCACCCGGACGTCGTGGCCGATCGACGCGCAGCGCGTCGACGAACGCCGCGATCGGGCCGTTGCCGCGCCCACGCAGCGTCTTCTGCGACCGCCGTCGACAGTGACGCTGACGTCGAGCTGGTCGTCCTCGCCGTCCGCCGACGACGTGTGGTGCGGCGTTGAGCGCCAGACCGGCGTACGCGGCGGAGCAGGTACTCGGCCTCGAAGACCTCCCACATCTGCTGCCGGCGACACCTCGCCGCCCGACCGCGTCGGTGCGGCGCCTGGACGACCTGGCTGAACTCGATCTGCAGCCGGCGCGGCAGGTCGAGGTGGTGCTCGGTCTTCATCACGTAGGCCACGCCGCCCTTGCCGGACTGCGAGTTGACCCGGATGACGGCCTCGTAGGTGCGGCCCGACGTCCTTGGGGTCGATCGGCAGGTACGGCACCGCCCAGGTGGAGCTCGTCGACCGGCACCCCGGCGGTCGGCCGCGTCGCGCTCCATCCAGTCGAGGCCCTTCTTGATGGCGTCCTGGTGCGAGCCGGAGAAGGCGGTGTAGACCAGGTCGCCGCCGTAGGGGTGGCGCTCGTGGACCGGCAGCTGGTTGCAGTACTCGACCGTGCGGCGGATCTCGTCGATGTCGCAGAAGTCGATCTGCGGGTCGATGCCCTGGCGAGAACAGGTTCATCCCGAGCGTCACCAGGCAGACGTTGCCGGTGCGCTCGCCGTTGCCGAACAGGCAGCCCTCGATGCGGTCGGCGCCGGCCAGGTAGCCCAGCTCGGCGGCGGCGACGCGCGGTGCCGCGGTCGTTGTGCGGGTGCAGCGACAGCACGACCGAGTCGCGGCGGGCGAGGTTGCGGTGCATCCACTCGATCGAGTCGGCGTAGACGTTGGGCGTCGCCATCTCGACGGTCGCCGGCAGGTTGACGATGGCCTTGCGGTCCGGCGTCGGCTGCCACACGTCGTTGACGGCGTTGCAGACCTCGACGGCGAACTCGAGCTCGGTGCCGGTGTAGGACTCCGGCGAGTACTCGAAGAACACGTCGGTGTCCGGCGACGGTCTCGCGTCAGCTTCTGGCACAGCCGCGCGCCCTGGACCGCGATGTCGACGATGCCGTCCTCGTCGAGGCCGAACACGACGCGGCGCTGCAGCGTCGACGTCGAGTTGTAGAGGTGGACGATCGCCTGCTTGGCGCCGCGGATCGACTCGAAGGTCCGCTCGATCAGGTGCTCGCGCGCCTGGGTCAGCACCTGGATCACGACGTCGTCCGGGATCAGGTCCTCCTCGATCGAGCTGGCGGACGAAGTCGAAGTCGGTCTGGCTCGCCGACGGGAAGCCGACCTCGATCTCCTTGTAGCCCAGCCGCACCAGCAGCTCGAACATGCGCCGCTTGCGCGCCGGGCTCATCGGGTCGATCAGGGCCTGGTTGCCGTCGCGCAGGTCGACCGCGCACCAGCGCGGCGCCTCGGTGATGATCTGTCGCCGGCCAGGTGCGGTCGGCGAGGTCGACGGGGGTGAACGGCGCGTACCGGTGGATCGGCATGCCGGACGGCTGCTGTGGGTTGCGAGTGGACGTCGGTCTCGTGCGGGGCTGCGCTCATGAAGGGCCACTCTCGGGTCTCGCGCGGGCTGCGACCGGAACAGGCAAGCACTCCGCGGCGAGGGGACCGGCCTCTAGGAGAATGCCTCGCCGCGGCAGCCGAGAAGGAGCAGGCTCGAGCCGCATTCGGGCAGCGTACGCCCGGGTCGGGGCCGCGTCTCCCAGGTGCGACCGGTCGCGTCCGCATCCTGGACCCGAGGAAACCCGCTGGTCACTCCCCGCGCGGAGCGCCAGGCTGGGCCGGTGACGAACGACGGGGTGCGGATCGAGCAGGTCGACGTCCACGACGAGGCGGCCGTCGGTGCTCACCACGAGGTCCTCTCCGCGGCCTACCACGCGGAGTCCCCCGACCACCCGCTCCCGACCGTGCCCGAAGTCCTCGCGCTGGTCCGCAGCAAGCGCGAGGCCGTTGCGCACCGAGCTCTGGCTGATGCGCGTCGACGGCCGACCGGTCGGCACCTACCGGCTCGACCTGCCCCAGCTGGACAACACCGACCTCGTCGAGGTCGAGCTCGGCATCCACCCGCAGCACCAGCATCGCGGCCACGGCGCGCCGGCCGTGCGAGCACGTCTACGCAGCGGTCCCGCGACCTGCAGCGGCACCAGATCGTCGCCGAGGTGTACGAGCCGGCCGACGGCCCGCAGAACCGGGCCATGCGGTTCGCCGAGGCGACCGGTGCCCGGCGGTCCCTCGGGGAGATGCGCAGGGTCCTGGACCTCACCGCGGTGGACCGTGCCGCGGCTGGCAGCCCTGCGCGCGGAGGCGGAGAGCCGGTCCGGGGCCTACCAGCTCGTCGCGTGGACCGGTCCGTGCCCTGACGACCTGGTGGACGGCTACGCCGCCCTCATCGGTCGGATGAGCACCGACGCGCCGATGGGTGACCTCCACATCGAGCCCGAGCACTGGGACGCGGCTCGGGTACGCGAGCGGGACACCCTGATGGCGGCGCAGGGCCGGCTGTGCATGGCGGACCGCCGCTCGGCTGGGTCCGGACGGTCCGCTGGTCGCGTACACCGACATCGTCATCACCCGCGCACGACCCGCCCAATGCGTTCCAGTGGGACACCCTCGTCCTCCGGGAGCACCGCGGACACCGGCTCGGCCGCTGGTCAAGGTCGCGAACCTGGCAGTGACTGCTCGTCGAGGCCCCCGACGCCGGGCGGGTGCACACCTGGAACGCCGACGAGAACACGTACATGGTCGCGATCAACCGCGGCGATGGGGTTCGCCCCGGCGCAGCGCGAGTCGGCCTGGCGGCTGGACCTGCCGAGGGTCGACTAGCCGGACTCGGCCGGGGTCCGCGTCGCCACGGTCCCGGGGTCGGCACCGCGAACCGCCCCGACTCGCAGCCTGGACCCGCCCGAGGGCGTCCCCCTGGCACGGGCAGTCCGTACGGTGCGGCCAGTTGCTCGTCCACGGCGAGCCGGAACCACACCTGCTTGCCTGGAGGCGATGGGAGCGACTCCCCACTCGTCGGCCAGCAGGTCGACAAGGCGCAGCCCGCGACCGCCTTCGGCCCACCGAGTCGGCGGCGACCTGCCGAGCCCGGCCGCCGCGGCGAGCGGTCGGTCACGCCGACCTCCAGAGCGCCGTCGGCGACGGCGAGGCTGAGCGTCACGTCGCTCCGACCGTGCACGACGGCGTTCGTGACCAGCTCGCTGACGAGCAGCTCGGCGTCACGGGCCAGGCTCGGCAGGATCCCAGCGCTCCAGCATGTCCACCACCTCGCGCCGGGCGTCGGCCACCGCGCGCCGCTCACGGCCGAGCTCGCGGGTCCGGACTCGGCACATGCATGCTCCAAGGTGACGTGCGGCTCGCTGCTGAACCTCCCTGCCCTCCTGCCCAGCCCGGCCGGTTTCACCCTCCGTCACCGCGCGGAAACGGCTGCGCGGGACCAGGCGCCCGTCGCTGTCGACCTCAGAAGCCGAGTCGCCGCAGCTGGCGCGGGTCGCGTTGCCAGTCCTTGGCCACGGTGACCCGCAGGTCCAGGTAGACCTGCGTGCCGAGCAGGGCCTCGATCTGCCGGCGGGCCGTGGCGCCGATGTCGCGCAGCCGGGCGCCCTTGGGGCCGATCACGATCGCCTTCTGGCTGTCCCGCTCGACGTACAGGAAGGCCTGCATGTCCAGCAGCGGGCGGTCCGCCGGCCGGTCCTCCCGTGGACGCATCTCCTCGACCACGACGGCGATCGAGTGCGGCAGCTCGTCGCGCACGCCTTCGAGGGCCGCCTCCCGGATGAGCTCCGCCACGAGCACCAGCTCCGGCTCGTCGGTGAGCTCGCCGTCGGGGTAGAGCGGCGGCGATGCCGGCATCATGCCTCCGAGCAGCCCGGCGAGCAGCTCGACGTTGCCACTGGCGTCGCCGGCCACCGCGGACACGGGGACGATCTCGGCCCAGTCGATCCCCTCGGCCTGACCGAGCTCGGCCACCGCCACCAGCTGCTCCGCGACCCGGTCACGGGTCACCCGGTCGGTCTTGGTGACCACGGCGACCAGCCTGACCCGACTCAGGCCGGCGAGCTCGTCGCGCGATGAACCGGTCGCCCGGCCCGACCCGCTCGTCGGCCGGCACGCAGAGGCCGACCGTGTCGACCTCGGACCACGCGGACCGGACCTCGGCGTTGAGCCGCTCGCCGAGCAGCGTGCGCGGCCGGTGCAGTCCCGGGGTGTCGAGCACCACGAGCTGGAAGTCGGGTCGGTGGACGATGCCGCGCACGACCCGCCTGGTGGTCTGCGGCTTGCTCGAGGTGATGACGACCTTCTCGCCGACCAGGGCGTTGGTCAGCGTCGACTTGCCCGCGTTCGGCCGGCCGACGAACGCGACGAACCCTGCGCGGTGGTCGCCGGTGCCGGCCGGAGCGCCCGGTCATCCCGCGACCGCCGGGTCCGCCGCGGCGCCGGCCTCTTGCTCCGGCTTCGCCCGGCGCTCACCCGCGAGGTAGCTCGCCACGGTGTTGATGATGGCGGTCAACGGCACGGCGATGAGCGCCCCGAAGATCCCTGCGACGAAACCGCCGATGCCGATGACGACGACCACGGCCAGCGGGTGCACCCGGACGAACCGGCCCATCAGGAAGGGCTGCAGGACGTGGCCCTCGAGCTGCTGGACCCCCACGACCCCGGCCAGCATGATCAGCGCCTGCACCGGCCCCTCGGACACCAGCGCGACCGCGACCGCGGCGATCCCGCTGATCGTCGCGCCGACGACCGGGATGAAGGCGCCGAGGAACACCAGCACGGCCAGGGGCAGCACCAGCGGCAGCCCGAGGATGAGCGCGACCACGGCGATGCCGATCGCGTCGACGGCGGCGATGATGACCGTCGCCCGCACGTACGCCGTCAGGACCGCCCACGCACGCACCCCGCTGCCCTCGACCCGATCGCGGGCCGACGCGGGGAAGAGCCCGACGATCCATCGCCAGATGTTGCGTCCGTCGTAGGTGAAGAAGATCGTGGCGAACAGCGCGATGAACAGGCCCGCCAGCAGGTGCCCGGCGGTCGTGGCGGTCTTGACGACCGTGCCGCCCAGATCCCCTCCGGAGCCGACCCGTCGCGCACCCGGTCGAAGAAGTCCTGCAGCTGCTGACGGCTCAGCCCGAGGTCGGCCAGGTAGCGCTGGAGCTCGTCCAGGCTCCGGTCGAACTGGTCGCGCAGGTCGCCGAAGCCGGACGAGAACTGCTGGGCGACGAGGGCGACCAGCGCGACGATCAGCGCGAGTCCCGTGACGATGGTCAGCAGGGTGGCCAGGCCGCGCGGGACTCCCCAGCTGCTGAGCCGGTCCGCGGCCGGCGAGGCGACGGCCGAGAGCAGCAGTCCGATGATCACCGGCACGAGGACGACCGACAGCAGGGCGAACACCTGCAGGAACACCCAGACGGCGGCGATGACCACCAACGAGCGCCAGGCCCAGGCGGTGAGGAAGCGCAGTACGTACGGCGTCTCCACGCCGTCCAGGGGTCGCGGCGGCTCCGGCCGGTCCACTGTCACGACCACGGGTGTGGCGCGTTTGCGCAACATCAGCCACGCACCGTGCCGTCGGAGTCGGCGAGCAGCACGACGGTGACCGCCACGTCGGCGAGCACGGCGCGGTCGTCCTCGCTGAGGTCTTCCGCCTCGCCCACGACAGCAACGGCTTCGAGCCGGTCCGCGCCGCTCGAGACGGCAGCGGCGACCACGGCCTGCACGGCGCTGAGCCGCAGGGACGGAAGGTCGACGGTCGCGGCGACGTACGTGCGGCCGATGTCGTCGCGCACGGCCGCCCCCTCGACGGCCCCGGCCCGGGCGCGGGCGGAGCGCGCGAGGGTCAGCAGCTTGGCGTCCTCCGCGTCCGGCTGCGCCGGCCCGTCGGCGGCGCGGTCATGACTCGCGGGCATCGGCCGGCTCCAGGCCCGGTCGGTCCTCGCGCGCGCCGTTGTCCCGCGACGCGACGTCCTCCACAGGCGCCGGCTCGTCCGCCGACCGCCGGACGAGGATCGTGCCGATCCGGTTGCGCCGGCCGTGGGCACTCTCCGCCGTGAGCTCGATGCCCTGGACCCACGCCTTCGCGCCCGGGGATCGGGACCCGGCCCAGGTGCTTGGCGAGCAGCCCGCCCACCGTGTCCACGTCGTCGTCCTGCAGCTCGACGCCGAGGCGCTCGGCCAGCTCGTCCACGTGCAGCCGGGTGCTGACGCGCAGCGACCCGTCGGGCAGCTCCTCGACCAGCGGGACCTCCACGTCGTACTCGTCGGTGATCTCGCCGACGATCTCCTCGAGGACGTCCTCGATGGTCACCAGGCCGGCCGTGCCGCCGTACTCGTCCACGACGATCGCGACGTGCGACTGCTGTGACTGCATCTCGCGCAGCAGCTCGTCGACCGGCTTGCTCTCCGGGACGAACACCGCGGGGCGCATGACCGACTCGACCTTCTCGACCGACTCACCGTCGCGGTGCACGTAGGTCCGCCGCACCAGGTCCTTGAGGTAGGCGACGCCGAGGACGTCGTCGGTGCCTTCCCCGATGACCGGGATCCGGCTGAAGCCGCTGCGCAGCGCGAGCGACAGCGCCTGGCGCAGCGTCTTGTCCTTCTCGATGAAGACGACGTCCGTGCGCGGCACCATGACCTCGCGCACGATCGTGTCGCCGAGCTCGAAGACGGAGTGGATCATCGTCCGCTCGCGGTCCTCGATCAGCTGGTTCTCCTCGGCCAGGTCCACCAGCTCGCGCAGCTCGGCCTCCGAGGCGAAGGGTCCGTCACGCAGCCCCTTGCCCGGCGTCAGCGCGTTGCCGACGAGGATGAGCAGCTGGGGCAGCGGGCCGAGGATGCGGGCCAGCGGGTGGACCAGCCGGGCAGCGACCAGGGCGATCGGCGCGGGGTGCTGACGGCCGAGGGTGCGCGGGGAGACGCCGATCGCGATGTAGGAGACCACGACCATCGTCACGGATGTGGCGACCATGGCCTGCCAGACCCGGTCGAAGATGTCCAGGGCGGCCACCGTGACCAGGACGGTCGCGACCAGCTCGCAGGTCACCCGCAGCAGCGTGAGCAGGTTGAGGTAGCGGGCCGGGTCGGCCATCACCTCCTTGAGCCGTTGCGCGCCGCCCCTGCCCTGGCGCTCGAGCTCCTCGGACGCGACCCGGGAGATCCGGGACAGCGCCGCCTCGGCGCCGGCCGAGAAGCCCCCGAGCGCGACCAGCAGGGCCGCCACCACCAGCATCACCACGGTCTCGGTCACGGCGTCACCCCGGCCGCCAGGTCCCGGCTCTGCCACCAGGCGGTCAGCAGCTCGGTCTGCAGCCCGAACATCTCCTTCTTGTCCTCGTCCTCGGCATGGTCGAAGCCGACGAGATGAAGGATGCCGTGGGTGCAGAGCAGGTCGAGCTCGTGGCCGACCGGGTGCCCGGCCGCGGCTGCCTGCTCGGCCGCGACCTGCGGGCAGAGCACCACGTCGCCGAGCAGCCCGGGGTCGGGCTCCTCCTCGTCGTGGCCGGGGCGCAGCTCGTCCATCGGGAAGGCCATGACGTCCGTCGGTCCCTCCTCGTCCATCCACTGCTGGTGGTGGCCGGCCATCGTCGTCGGGTCGACGGCCACGACCGACAGCTCGGCGAGCGGGTGGATGCGCAGGCGGTCCAGCACGTAGCGGGAGAGCGCGGCGAGCCGGTCGACGTCGACCTCGGCCCCCGACTCGTCGTTCACGTCGACGCTCATCGCCGGCCGCGGCGGGACGTCCCGCCGCCGCCCCCCTGGCCGCGGCCGGGGCGCTGCGCATCGGCCTGGCTGGCGTCCCACCGGCCGTACGCGTCGACGATGTCGCTGACCAGCCGGTGCCGCACGACGTCCTGGCTGGCCAGCATGGTGAAGTGCACGTCCGGCGTGCCGTCCAGGATCTCCTGCACGACGCGCAGTCCGCTGCGTGTGCCGCTCGGCAGGTCGACCTGGGTGACGTCGCCGGTGACGACCATCTTGGAGCCGAAGCCGAGCCGGGTGAGGAACATCTTCATCTGCTCGGCCGAGCTGTTCTGCGCCTCGTCGAGGATGATGAACGCGTCGTTGAGCGTCCGGCCACGCATATACGCCAGCGGCGCGACCTCGATGGTGCCGGCAGTCATCAGCCGCGGGATCGACTCGGGGTCGATCATGTCGTGCAGCGCGTCGTAGAGCGGGCGCAGGTAGGGGTCGATCTTCTCGTACAGCGTGCCGGGCAGGAAGCCGAGCCGCTCACCCGCCTCGACGGCGGGCCGGGTCAGGATGATCCGGTTGACCTGCTTGGCCTGCAGCGCCTGCACCGCCTTGGCCATCGCCAGGTAGGTCTTGCCGGTGCCGGCCGGGCCGATGCCGAAGACGATGGTGTGCTTGTCGATCGCGTCGACGTAGCGCTTCTGGTTCAGCGTCTTGGGCCGGATGGTGCGGCCCCGGTTGGACAGGATGTTCAGCGTGAGCACCTCGGCCGGCCGCTCGCCGGTCTCGGTGCGCAGCATCGCGACCATCCGCTCGACTGCCTCGACGGTCAGGCCCTGTCCGGTGCGCAGGACGGTGATCATCTCGTCGTAGAACCGCTCGACGAGCGCGACCTCGCCCGGCTCGCCGATGGCGGTGATCTCGTTGCCGCGGACGGGGATGTCGACTGTGGGGAAGGCCGTCTCGACGACCCGCAGGAGCTCGTCGCGCGGCCCGAGCACAGCCACCATCGGCTGGCTGGCCGGCACGACGATCATGGTGCGGGCCTGGGGGGACTCGGTCATAGGCTCGGCCTGCCGGCCTGCTCGCCCTGCTTCCGTCTCGGGGATGGTGCCGTCGTCTGCGTGCGCGTGCCGACAATGCTAGGCGATCCGGTCCGGGGCCCAACGGGAAAGCTCAGGTGCCGAACGGGCGAGGGTCCCGGGTCACCGGGTACGTCGCCCAGTAGAGGCGCGCGACCGAGCCACCTTCCCCGCGTACGACGCGAAGGAGCTCACCCTGCTCCCGCCCGGACACCGCCCGGAACAGGTCGGTGCCCTCCTCGCCGAACACGGTCGGCGGCCGGCCGGCCGGCGCGCCGACGGCCCGCGCCTCCAGCCGTCCCTGCCGCACCGAGAAGGCGTACTCCGTCCCTTCCGCCCACCACTTGCCGAGCAGCTCCTCGAGGTGCGGCGGCACCGGAGGGCCGGGCCGCCATGGCTCGGCGACGTCCGGGTCGTTCACGACCACGCGCAGTGCGAGGTCGACCGCCAGCGCCCCCGGGTCGGCTCCGGCCGAGCTGTTCACCAGCACGACGGCGCCCACCTGCTCGGGGCGCCGCACGGCGAGGCCCGCGAGGAAGCCGGGCATCGCGCCGTCGTGGCCCGACGAGGACCCGCTCGCCCCTGCGGTGCAGCATCGGCCCGAGCCCCCAGGCCAGGGTCCAGGCGTCCAGGTCGTGCACCACCTGGGGGTGGCACATCTCCTCGACCGTCTCGGCGGAGAGCACACCCGGGCCGAGCGTGTCGGGATCGGCGAGGAACGACGCCCAGCGGCCGAGGTCCTCCAGGGTGGACCACAGCTCGGCGGCGGGCGCGAAGGCGTTGCCGGGGAACTCCGGCTCGGGCAGCAACCGGTCGGCGTACGGGTCGGTGAGATAGCCGTGGGCGTACGGGGGGCGCCGGCGCGGCGTCGTCGACGTCATGCCCAGCGGCGCAAGGACCCGTGCCTGCAGTGCCTCCTCCCACGGCTGGCGGCGCAGCCGGGACACGACCTCGCCGAGCAACGCGTAGGCCAGGTTCGAGTAGTGGTGCCGGCGGGCCGGGGGGAGGACCGCCTCGGCGTCCTCCAGCCCGGCCAGCAGCTCCTCACGGAACGGGCCCTCCGGGCGCTCCCACACCTCGCCGACGGGCTCGCGCTGCAACCCGGACAGGTGCGCCAGCATCCGGCGCAGCACGAGCTCGCCGTGGCGGGTGCCGGGCAGGTGCTGGCCGAGGCGGTCGTCGAGGTCGAGCAGCCCGTCGTCGCGGCACTGCATGACGAGGACCGCGGTGAAGGTCTTGGTGATGGACCCGATGCGGAACTGGGTCTGCGGCGTGGGCGTGGCCCCGGCGTCGTTGGCGTCTGTTGTGCCGACGAGCCCGTGCCACACCTGCTCGCCGCGCCGGACCACGGCGGCGGCCAGCCCGGCGGCCCGCCACTCGGCCTGGCGATCGGCGGCCATCCGGTCCAGCCGCGCGGCGACGTCCCCGCGCAACGGACGCCCGTTGCTCAACCGGGCGGCCAGGACATGTCGCGCCCGGCCAGCACGTGACCGTGGACGTGGAACACCGACTGGCCCGCGCGGGCTCCCGTGTTGAACACCAGACGGAAGTCGTCGTGACCCTCGGCCCGGGCGATCTCCTTGGCCGCGACAGCGAGCTCGGCCAGCGACCTGGGGATCCGCGGCTGCGAGCGCGCCGACGTCGGGATGGTGGTCACGCGGGACGACCAGCACGTGGGTCGGCGCCTGCGGGTTGATGTCGCGGAAAGCGACGACGGTCTCACCGCGGTGGACGACGTCGGCCGGCACCTCCCCCGCGACGACCTTGCAGAACAGGCAGTCGTTCTCCGGCATGGCCGTGACCTTACCGAGTGTCAGGACGCGCGAGCCGTGCGCCGGTACCGTTGCCAGGGATCGGTCGCCAGCTGGACGACTGACGGTCGAGGCAGGTCCGAGAGCGGGCGTTCGCGGTGAGACTGCAGCTCGTGGGCGCGACCTGCGTGGTGGCACTGGCACTGGGAGTGGCCGGCGTCGGCGCGCATCCCGCCGGGCCTTGGGGCCGGGTGGCTGGGACCACGTCGGCAGCCCGCCGCTGAACGGCACGGTCTCCGCGCTGCACGCCGTCCCTGGCGCGCTCTACGTCGGAGGCGCTTCACCGACGCGGGCGGTTCACCGACGCCGACCGGATCGCGCGGTGGAACGGCACCAGCTGGTCGCGGTGGGCCCGCGACTCTCGATCACGCCGGCTCGGTCGACGCGATCGCGACGTACGGCAGCAAGGTCTTCGTCGGCGGCACATTCATAACGCCGGAGGAAACGCCAACGCCGACTTCCTCGCCCAGTGGGATGGCGCGAGCTGGTCGCCGTTCTGCACCTCGCGTCGCGGCCCCGCGCTGACCGGGAACGTCACCTCGCTGCAGGTCGTCGGCTCCACGCTGTACGTCGGCGGCAGCTTCCAGAACGGCGCCGGGATCCACTCGGCCGACTACCTGCTCGCCTGTGACCTCGTCACCGGGGACTCGAGCTCGACCGTCGCCGACCCGTTGCACCCGTTCTCGGGCCCGGTCCACGCGCTGACCGTCGACGCCAACGGCGTCCTCTACGCCGGCGGCGCCTTCAGCAACCTGAAGACAATCTCGGCAGCCGACAACGTCGCCTACCGGGACGGGGCGGGCTGGCATCCATTGGGCGGCGTGGCGGCGCGCGGTCACCGGTGCTGTCCGGAGCCTGGCCGCCAGCGGCACCACCGTCTACGTCGGCACGGACGCCAAGGACGTCGCCGGCATCCCGCAGGCGGACAACGTGGCGCGCTGGAACGGCTCGGCCTGGTCCGCGCTCGGCGCGAACATCGCCGGCACCGACGGCTGGTTCCCGGTGTCGACCTCCGTCAACGCGCTGGCCGCATTCGGCTCGACGCTGTACGCCACCGGCACGTTCCAGGACGCCTCCGGCGACCTGCTGGCGGACAACGTCGCAGCCTTCGACGGCACGGCGTGGCATCACGTCGGGTCCGACGGCGCGGGCAACGGCCCGTGGACCGGCACCGGGCTCGCCCTGGCCGTCTTCGACCAGAGCCGGCTCGACCTTCCGGTCCAGCTGTACGCCGGCGGGGCGTTCATGAACGCGGGCGGCGACTCGCAGGCCGACGGGCTCGCCACGTGGCAGCCGACCTGCGCCGCCCTCGACCACACCACTCGACACTGTCAGCTCCGCAGCTGAGGAACGTGGACCTGTCGGTGACCAGGTTCCGGGCCGCCCGGTCCGGCCCGTCCTTGGGCGCCACCCGGTCCGGGATCGGCACCAGGGTCCGCTTCTCGCTGACCGAGCGGGCCTCGGTCCGCTTCACCGTGGCGCGGGCCGCACCCGGCCGCAAGGTCGGGACCCAGTGCGTCAAGCCGACGGCAGCCAACAGCGGGCACAAGAGCTGCACCCGCTGGGTCCGGGTCCGCGGCTCCTTCTCGGTCACCCGCGCCAAGGGCGCCAATGCCGTCACCTTCCGCGGTCGGGTCGGCGGCGTCACGCTGAAGCCCGCCCGCTACCAGCTCAGCCTCCGGGCCACCGACAGCGCGGGGAACCGATCGGTCACCAAGCGCAAGGGATTCAGGATCGTCCGCTGAGAGCGCACGCCCGCGCGTCGATGGCCCGTTCCAGTGGCCTCAGCGTGTAAACCGGACGGGAGCGCTGCACGTCGTACCGATGTGGCGCGACTGATGACGAGACCGGCGGCCGCCGTGACGGCGAGGAGCACGATGACCGCAACCCAGGTCTGGGGAGCCGACGAAGCCGTCACCCACCTGTACGCCGCCCACTACCGGTCGCTGGTCCGGCTGGCCGCCCTGCTGCTGCACGACACCGGCGCCGCCGAGGAGGTCGTGCAGGACGCGTTCGTGGCGATGCACGGCGGGTGGCGACGGCTGGCCGACCCGAACCGCGCGCTGGCCTACCTGAGGGCCTCGGTCGTGAACCGGTCCCGGTCAGCGCTGCGGCACCGGGCAGTCGTGGAGCGCCATCCACCGCGCGTCGGACCCGACGCGGCCAGTGCCGAGCACGGCGCGCTGCTCGCGCTGGAGCACGCCGAGGTGATGGCCGCCCTGCGCGCGCTGCCGACGCGGCAGCGCGAGGTGCTTGTGCTGCGCTACTACGCCGACCTGTCCGAGGCCGACATCGCCGATGCCATCGGCATCAGCCGGGGCGCGGTCAAGAGCCACGCCTCGCGCGGCCTGACCGCACTGCGCACGACGTTGGAGCGAACCGTCATGACCCACCACGAGGACGACACCACCGCCGCGCGGCTGCGCGCGGCCATGACCGCGGAGGCCGACATGGTCCACCCCACCGACGACGGCCTGAGCAACATCCGCGCCCGCACCGAGGCCGGCGACCGGCCATGGTGGCGCCACCCGGGTGTCCTGGCGGTCGCAGCGGCGGCTGTGCTGGGTCTGGCTGTCGGCGGGCTGGCGTTCGCCCTCGGCGGTGACGACGACGGCAACGACGTCGTTGCCTCCGATCCCACGACGAGCCAGGCGACGCCCTCCGAGTCGAACACCCCGTCCGAGCCCCCGAGCGCGAGCCCGTCGCCGCGTCCCCGTCGAGGGCGACGTCTACGTCTACTACGTGATGGACGACGGGCAGAGCCCGCGGCTCTACCGCGAGCTGCGGCCCAACCCGGGCATGGACCCTGTGACCGCGGCTCTCGACTTTGCTCGCCGAGCCCGCCGTCGACCCGGACTACTCGTCACCCTGGCCGCGGACACCGTGCTGCTCGACTATTACGATCGGCCGGGCGACATCGCGACCGTCGACCTCTGCCGCTGTTCGTATCAGGTCGGCGCGCAGACGGAGCAGGTCGCCGTGCACCAGCTGGTCTACACCGTCACCGCCAACGACAAGTCCGTGAAGAAGGTGCGGCTGCTCCTCGACGGCGAGGCGCCACAGTCCGGGCACTCCGACTGGTCGCGAGCCGGTGGCCCGAGCGCCGATGGTGGACGTGCAGGGGCTGATCTGGCTGCTCGGTCCGACCGAGGGAGAGACCGTGTCGTCCCCCGTCGAGATCACCGGCTACGGCACCGCGTTCGAGGCGACCGTCAGCTGGGAGGTCCGCCGCGCGGGCTCGGACGAGGTCGTCGCCGAGGGCTTCACCAACGGCGGCTCGATGGGCGAGTTCGGCGAGTTCGCCGACACCGTCGAGCTCGAGCCGGGTGACTACGAGATCCGGGCCCTCGAGTCCTCCGCCGAGGACGGCCGGCCCCTGCACGTCGACACCAAGACCTTCACCGTCGAGTAACCCCAGCCAGCGCAGCCCTTCATGATCGTGAGGTGATTCAGGCCCGATCCGGGCCCGAATCGCCTCGTACGATCATGGAAAGCGAGGGTCAGAGCCAGCGGGAGCGGGCCAGCAGCACGGCGAGGGCGGCGGAGCCCGCCGTCGAGGTCCGCAGCACGGTCTCGCCCAGCCGGTACGTCGCCGCTCCCGCGTCGCGAAAGGTGCCGAGCTCGTCGTCGCTGACCCCGCCCTCCGGGCCGACGACCAGCACGACGTCGCCGGCGTCCGGCAGCGACAGGGCGGCGAGCGGCTCGGCAGCCTGCTCGTGCAGCACGGCTCCCACTGCCGCCCTCGACAGCAGGGCAGCCACGTCGCCGGTGGTCGCCAGGTCGGTGACCTCCGGGAAGCGGCTGCGCCGGGACTGCTTGGCGGCCGCCTGTGCCGACGTACGCCATCGGGCCAGCGCCTTCTCACCGCGAGCGTCCCGCCAGCGGGTCACGCACCGCGAGGCCGCCCACGGCACCACGACGTCGACACCCACCTCGGTCATCGTCTCGACGGCGAGCTCCCCGCGGTCGCCCTTCGGCAGCGCCTGGACCACGACCAGCCGCGGCGAGTGCGCCGGCTCGTCGGCGACCGAGGTCACCGTCACCTCGAGCCGGTCCCGCGCCGGCCGCGGCGACGACGCCCTGGCCCCGGCGGCCCAGGCCGTCGGTGAGGACGACCGCCTCACCGACACCGAGCCGGGTCACTGTCGCGGCGTGGCGTCCCTCGGGGCCGTCGACGCACGACCGTGCCGGTGCGGAGCCGGTCGGTGCCGACCACGAACACCGGCGCGCTCATCGGCCGGTCAGCGCTGGTTGAACGCGTCGCGCAGCCGGTTGAAGAAACCGGCCTGCTGGCCGGTGACGTGGCCGACGTCCGGGCCGTCCTCGCCGCGGAGGGCTGCCAGCTTGCGCAGCATCTCCTCCTGCTCGGCGTCGAGCCTGGTCGGCGTCTCCACGTCGACGTGCACGACGAGGTCCCCGCGGCCCGGCCGGCGCAGGTGGTTGACACCGAGGTCGTGCAGCGGGATGGCCTGGCCGGACTGGGTCCCGGCGCGCAGCTCGACCGGCCGCGGGCCGTCGAGGGTCTCCAGGGTCAGCGTGGTGCCGAGTGCCGCCGCCGTCATCGGGACCGTCACCGTGCAGTGCAGGTCGTCGCCCTGGCGCCGCAACGTCGGGTGCGGCCGCTCCACGATCTCGACGTACAGGTCGCCGGCCGGACCACCACCGGGCCCGACCTCGCCCTCGCCGGCGAGCTGGATGCGGGTGCCGGTGTCCACCCCGGCCGGGACCTTCACCTTCAGCGACCGCCGGGTGCGGACCCGGCCGTCGCCGCCGCACTCGGCGCACGGGTGCGGGATGACGGTGCCGAAGCCCTGGCACGCGGCGCACGGACGCGAGGTCATGACCTGGCCCAGGAAGCAGCGGGTCACCTGCTGGACCTCGCCGCGCCCGTGGCAGATGTCGCAGGTCCGCGGGGACGTGCCGACCGCGGTGCCCTGCGCCCAGGCAGGTGGGGCAGGCGTCGGCGGTCTCGACCTGGAGCTCGCGCGTGACACCGAAGGTCGCCTCGGACAGGTCGATCTCGACCCGGATCAGGGCGTCCTGGCCACGCCGCTGGCGGGGCCGAGGGCCACGCGTGGCACCCCCGGCACCGGCACCGAAGAACGCGTCCATGATGTCGGAGAAGCCGAACCCGGAGCCGAAGCCGCCGCCGGTGCGAGAACGGGTCACCGCCCAGGTCGTGCAGCTCGCCGCTTGCGCGGGTCGGAGAGCACCTCGTAGGCGTTGGTGACCTCCTTGAAGCGCTCCTCCTCGTCCGGGTTGACGTCCGGGTGCAGCTCGCGTGCCAGCCGCCGGTAGGCCTTCTTGATCTCGTCCGGGCTGGCGTCGCGGCCGACGCCGAGGACCTGGTAGTAGTCCACCTTCTGCGCGGCCACTCAGCCGTCACCCAGGATCTTGCCGACGTACCGGGCCACTGCGCGCACCGCTCCCATCGTTCCGGGGTAGTCCATCCGGGTCGGGCCGAGCACGCCGAGCTTGGCCAGCGCCTCGTCCTCGGAGCCGTACCCGACGCTCACCACGGAGGTGCCGGTCAGTCCCTCGTGCGGGTTCTCGTGACCGATCCGCACGGTCAGGACCGACGGGTCGCTGGCCTCGCCGAGCAGGCGCAGCAGCACCATCTGCTCCTCGAGCGCCTCGAGCACCGGCCGGATGGTGTGCGGGAAGTCGGGGCCGAAGCGCGCGAGGTTGGCGGTGCCGCCGAGCACGATCCGCTCCTCGTGCTCCTCGACCAGGCTCTCCAGCAGCGCCGACAGGACGCTGGTCACGACCGGCCGCTGGTCGGCCGGTGAAGCGGTCGGGCAGGTCGGCGAGCCGGCCGGCGGCCTCGGGCAGCCGCACGCCGACGGTGGCGGCGTTGAGGTGGGCGCGCAGCTCGCCGAGCGAGGCCGTCGGGCGCCTCGACCGGCGTCTCGACGACGCGCTGCTCGACGCGGCCGGTCGTGGTGATCAGCACGACGAGCAGCCGCGACGTGGACAGCGGCACGAGCTCGACGTGGCGCACGCTCGACCGCGACAGCGAGGGGTACTGCACGACCGCCACCTGGCGGGTGATCTGGGCCAGCAGCCGGACCGTGCGGGCGACGATGTCGTCGAGGTCGAGGGCACCGTCGAGGAAGGACTGGATCGCGCGCCGCTCCGCCGTCGACAGCGGCTTGACCGACGAGAGCCGGTCGACGAAGAGCCGGTAGCCCTTGTCGGTGGGGATCCGGCCGGCGCTGGTGTGCGGCTGGGCGATGTAGCCCTCGTCCTCCAGCGCCGCCATGTCGTTGCGGATGGTCGCCGGCGACACCCCGAGGTTGTGCCGCTCGACGAGGGCCTTGGAGCCGACCGGCTCCTGGGTCGACACGTAGTCCTCGACGATGGCGCGCAGCACGTCGAGCTTGCGATCTTCGAGCACCCGCACCTCCCGCACCGTCCGCCGCACTGGCACTCACCAGGATTGAGTGCCAGTGTACGTGGTAGGCGCGTCCCGTTGCCTCAACCCGGTGCCCAGTCAGGCCGATGCCTGACGTGTCCGGTCGCGTGCGACACGACGCAGGAAGCAGGAGATGACAGAGCAACGCTTGCCCTGGCATCCGCCTGTGTGGGCCCGCGCGCTGCGCTGGCTGCTGGTGGGGCTGCTCGCCGTCTACGCCCTGACCTTCCTGCCAGGGGTCCGGGGCGACGGCCCCCAGTTCATCCCGCTGCTGGACATCGGCCTCGGCGACGGCCTGCAGGTCCTGGCCGGCGTGCTGTGCCTCGCCCGGGCGTGGTGGGACCGTGCCGGGCGCCGAGCGTGGCTGCTGCTGGGCGCCGGCCCGCTGGCGTACTCCATGGGTGACTTCTACTACTACGCCGTGCTGGAGGGCAGCGCGCACGTCGCGTACCCGTCGTTGGCCGACGCCGCGTGGATCGCGACCTACCCCCTGCTCAACGTCGGCCTGGTCCTGCTGGTGCGTGCTCAGCTCGGCCGGGTCCGGACCAGCCTCTGGCTGGACGGCCTCACCAGCGGGACCGGCGCCGCGGCACTGGCCGGTGCCGTCTTCCTGCGGCCCGTCCTGGAGCTCACCGGCGGCCGGCTGCCCGTGGTTCTCACGAATCTCGCCTACCCGGTCGGCGACCTGGCGCTGCTGACCGTCCTGATCCTGGTGTTCAACCTGCACGGTTGGCGTCCGGGCCGGTCCTGGTGGCTGATCGGCTTCGCGCCGGCTGTGCTGCTGGTCGTGGACACCGTCTACCTGCTGCAGCTGTCGTCCGGGACCTATGTCGACGGCGGCCTGCTCGACCTCGGCTGGCCGATCGCGTTCGCGGGGCTCGGGCTCGCCGCGTGGACCCGCCCGCCGGATGCGGTGGCCCCGCGCGAAGGGCTGGCCAGCCTCGCCGTTCCCGCGACACTGAGCGTCCTGTGCACGGGCCTGCTGTTCTGGGGCGCGATCAACACGCTTCCGGTCGTGGTGGCCGTCCTAGGACTGGCCGCGGTGCTGCTGGCCAGCGTGCGGTTGCTCGTGGCGCTGGTCGAGACGCGGCGGCTGGTCGAGGCACGGCTCCAGGCCCGCACCGACGAGCTGACCGGGCTGCCCAACCGCCGCCTGCTGCTGGAGGAGCTCGACACCAGGCTCGGCGCTCCCAGCCCCACCCTGACCCTGATGATCGTCGACCTCGACCGGTTCAAGCAGGTCAACGACTCGCTGGGTCACTCCGTCGGCGACACGTTGCTGCGCATCATCGGCTCCCGGCTGCTGGAGCACGTGCGCTCCGACGCAGTCTTCGTGGCGCGGCTCGGCGGCGACGAGTTCGCGGTCCTCCTCCAGGGCGACGACGTGGCGGCGGCCCAGCGGGTCGGACAACTGGTCCGCGACGTGATCGCGGAGCCGGTCATCCTGTCCGGGCTGGCCCTGGGGATCGACGCCAGCATCGGCATCTCGTTCGCCCCGGCGCACGGGTCCACGGTGGCGGCCCTGATGAGCCGGGCCGATGCGGCGATGTACGTCGCGAAGAACGCGAGGACCGGCGTGGAGGCCTACCTCGCGGTCCGCGACGAAGGCGGCATCGACCAGCTGGCGCTACTGGCCGAGCTCCGCACCGCGCTCACTGCCCGCGAGCTCGAGCTGCACTACCAGCTCGTCCACCGGGTCAGCGACCGGGAGGTGATCAGCGCCGAGGCCCTCATCCGGTGGCAGCACCCGACCCGTGGGCCGCTCGCACCGGCGTCGTTCCTGCCCCTGGCGATCGAGGCCGGCCTCAGCAGGGCGCTGACCGACGAGGTCCTGCGGATGGCGACCGCGCAGGCAGCCGCGTGGCTGGCCGCGGGGACCCCGCTGCCCGTGGCGGTGAACCTCACCGGGGCCGACCTGGCCGACCTCCACCTGGTCGAGCGCGTCGGTGGCGCCTGCGCGCGGGTGGGCCTACCGCCCAGCCTGCTGCGCCTCGAGGTCACCGAGTCCGTCACGGCCGCCGTGGCCCACGCCGCCTACGCGACCCTCTCCGGGCTGCGGGCAGCCGGCCACGAGCTGCTCCTGGACGACTTCGGCACCGGGTTCTCCTCGCTGTCGTTCCTGCGAGACCTGCCCCTGGACGAGGTCAAGCTCGACCGGTCGTTCCTCGTCGACCTGCACGAGCCGTCCGCCCTGGCGATGGTGGCCGCGACGATCGAGCTCGCGCACCGGATCGGATTGACGATCGTGGCCGAAGGCGTGGAGACCCAGGACGTGCTGGACACCCTTCGCGGCCTCGGCTGCGACTCGGTCCAGGGCTTCCTGCTGCACCGGCCGGCCCCGGGGCACGAGGTCACCGACACCCTGCTGGTGGTCCGGCGCGCGGTGCACACCTGAGACGGCTGACCGGTCCCTAGACTGCGTGCGGTGACCTCCAGCGCACGCCTGACCTTCCCCGACGGGTTCTCCTGGGGGGCGGCGACCGCCGCCTTCCAGATCGAGGGAGCGACCCACGAGGACGGGCGCACCGACTCGATCTGGGACGTCTTCTGCCGTACGCCGGGCAAGGTGCTCGGCGGCGACACCGGCGAGCCGGCGTGCGACCACTACCACCGGATGCCGCAGGACGTCGCCCTGCTCGCCGAGCTCGGCCTGGACACCTACCGGTTCTCCACGTCGTGGGCCCGGGTCTGCCCCGACGGCGGGCCGGTCAACCAGCCCGGTCTCGACTTCTACTCGCGGCTGGTCGACGAGCTGCTGGCCAAGGGCATCCGGCCGTGGCTGACGCTCTACCACTGGGACCTCCCCCAGGCACTGGAGGACGCCGGCGGCTGGACGTCCCGCGACACCGCGTACCGCTTCGCCGACTACGCGCGCACGGTGCACGACGCCCTCGGTGACCGCGTCCCGACCTGGACCACGCTCAACGAGCCATGGTGCTCGTCGCTGCTGTCCTACGCCGCGGGCAAGCACGCGCCGGGGCGCACCGACCCGCGCGCTGCCGTCGCGGCCGTCCACCACCTGCTGCTCGCCCACGGGCTCGGCGCGCAGGCGCTGCGCGACGCCGGGGTCGGGGGTGACACCGGGGCAGCTGGGCATCACGCTCAACGTGTCACCGGTGACACCGGCCGACCCGGCGTCGGAGGACGACCGCGACGTCGCGCGCCGGGTCGACGGCCTGCAGAACCGGGTCTTCCTGGACCCGCTGCTGCGCGGTGCCTACCCGGCGGACGTGTGGGAGGACCTGGCACCGTTCGGCCTGCCCGACCTGGTGCAGGACCGGGACCTCGAGACCATCGCCACGCCGATCGACGTGCTCGGCGTGAACTACTACTACACGATCAACGTGCGCGCGGCCGACGAGCCGCAGCTGCCGTCGCCGTGGGTCGGCGCCGAGCGCATGGTGGAGGTGCCGGTCGGCCTGCCCACCACCGCGATGGGCTGGGAGATCGAGCCGGAGGGGCTGCGCGACCTGCTGCTCCGGCTGCACCGCGACTACCCCGGCACGCACGATGGTCATCACCGAGAACGGCGCCGCGTTCGACGACGTCGTGGCCGAGGACGGGGCGGTGCACGACGAGAACCGCCGCCGCTACCTCGAGGGCCACCTGCGCGCGGTGCACGAGGCGATCGGCGAGGGGGTCGACCTGCGCGGCTACCTGGCCTGGTCGCTGATGGACAACTTCGAGTGGAGCTACGGCTACTCCAAGCGGTTCGGGATCGTGCGCGTCGACTACGACACCCAGCAGCGCACCGTCAAGGACAGTGCCCGCTGGTATGCCCAGGTCGCGCGGGACAACGGCTTCTGAGCGGCACGACCGGCGCGTCCCGTGGCGCGGGTCGTCGGGGTCCGACAGGCTGGCCCGGTGGACCGCTACTCGGGGGACGTGCTGTCGCAGGCCGCGCCGTCGCGCGCCGGCCGTTCCCCTGGTGGCCGCCGAGCGTGACCTGGTCGTGGAGGACGTCGAGACCGGCTTCTGCGGCGCCGTCGTCCGTTTCGAGAAGACGGCCGGAGGCGAGACCGTCACGCTGGAGGACCGGCACGGACGGCACCGCGTGTTCCCGGCCGGCTTCGGCTTCCTGGTCGAGGGCCGGCCGGTCCGACTGATCCGCCCCGTCCCGGCCTCCCCGACAGGAACACCGGCAGCACCGGCGGCGCAGGACCGCCTCCGGATCGGTGGCCGTCCCCGCGGCGCGCGCCCGGGTGGCGCGGGCCAGCCGGATCTACGTCGAGGGCCGCCACGACGCGGAGCTGGTCGAGAAGGTCTGGGGCGACGACCTGCGCGTCGAGGGCGTCGTCGTCGAGCACCTCGGCGGCATCGACGACCTGGCGGCGGAGGTCCGTGGCTTCGCCCCGGGGCCGGCCCGCCGGCTCGGCGTGCTCGTCGACCACCTGCTGCCGGGCACCAAGGAGTGGCGGATCGCCGAGCAGGTGACCTCGCCGCACGTCCGGGTGCTCGGGCACCCCTACGTCGACGTCTGGCAGGCCGTCCGGCCGGCCGCCCTCGGCATCGCCGGGTGGCCCGACGTCCCGCACGGCCGACCGTGGAAGGAAGGGGTCTGCGCGGCGCTCGGCTGGCCGGTCGACCCGCCCGCGGCCTGGCGGCGCATCCTCGGAGCCGTCCGCGGCTACGCCGACCTCGAGCCCAGTCTCCTCGGCCGGGTCGAGGAGCTCATCGACTTCGTCACCGTCGGCGATCTCATTGTCGTCTCCGCCGACGATCTCATTGTCGTCTCCGCCGACGAGGACTGACCGTCGTGTCGAGGACCCCTGCCCGCCCGTCGCACTAGCCTGGGCGCGCGCCACCCAGAAGGGATGGAACATGACCCAGCCACCGCCCGAGCCGCCGACCGGCCCGACCGGCCCCGGCGACCAGCCGACCCCGCCCCCCGCCGCCCCACCACCTGCCGCCCCACCCCCGGCGGCCCCGCCGCCCGGCGGCGGCTATGAGTCCCCCGCGCCGCCTCCCCCGCCACCCGGGGGCGGCTCCGGCAGCGGGCCGGCGCCCGGCTACGGCAGCGCGCCGGGTCCGGCTACGGCGCCCCCGGCCCCGGCCAGGGCGGCCAGCTCGGCCAGCAGGACGAGCGGACGTGGGGGATGCTCGCCCACATCAGCGCGATCCTGGCCGCGATCATCGGGCTGTCGTTCCTTGGCCCGCTGATCGTGCTGCTGGTCCAGGGGCCGAAGTCGCAGTTCGTCCGGCGCCAGTCGATCGAGGCGCTGAACTTCCAGATCACCACCTATATCGCGGCGATCATCTCGTTCATCCTGATCTTCGTGCTGATCGGGATCCTCTTGATCGTCGTGGTCGGCATCGGCTGGCTGGTGCTCACCATCCTGGCCGGCGTCGCCGCCAACCGCGGCGAGGACTACCGCTACCCGGTGAACCTCCGCCTCATCAAGTAGTCGGTCGAGGCCTCAGTCGGTCGTCAGTCGACCTTCAATCGACGAGGTCGCGCACCACGGCATCGGCCAGCAGGCGGCCGCGCAGCGTCAACGCTGCGCGGCCGTCGGCGTAGGACGCGGCGTCCAGCAGCCCGTCGGCGAGCTGTCGCGCGGCGACGGTGCGGCCGCGCGGCGTCAAGCCGTCCAGCGGGAGCCCGTCGCGGCGCCGGATGCCGAGCAGCAGCCACTCCGCGGTGCGCTGCTCGCCGGTGAGTACCTCGCGCGCCTGCGCCGGGCTGGTGCCCTCCGCGAGCCGGGCGGCGTACGCCGCCGGGTGGCGCACGTTCCACCACCGGGTGCCGCCGACGTGGCTGTGCGCCCCCGGACCGATCCCCCACCAGTCATGGCCGAGCCAGTAGCCCTCGTTGTGCATGGCCCGCTGCCCGTCGTCGGCGGCCCAGTTGCTCACCTCGTACCACTGCAGCCCGGCGGCCGAGAGCAGCTCGTCGACCAGCAGGTAGCGGTCGGCGAGGTCGTCGTCGTCCGGGGCGGCCAGCTCGCCGCGCCGGACCTTGCCGGCCAGCCGGGTCCCGTCCTCGACGACGAGGGCGTACGCCGACACGTGGTCCGGCTGGCACGCCAGCGCGCTGCTCACGCTGGTCCGCCAGTCGTCGAGCGACTCGCCCGGCGTGCCGTAGATCAGGTCCAGGCTGACGCCCTCGAACCCGGCGGCACGGGCCCACTCGACGGCCTGCGGGACGCGCTCCGGGTCGTGGGTGCGGTCCAGCGTGGCCAGGACGTGCGAGCACCGCCGACTGCATGCCGAACGAGACCCGGTTGAACCCTGACTCCCGCAGCCGCTGCAGCGACTCCGCGTCGACGCTGTCCGGGTTCGCCTCGGTCGTCACCTCGGCGTCGTCGAGCACCCCGAGCTCGTCGCGCACGGTGCGCAGCAGGAGCGCCAGGTCGTCGGCGGCAGCAGCGTCGGGGTGCCGCCGCCGAAGAAGACGGTGGCCGCCCGGACGTCAGCGGTGCCAAGCACCCGGCGGGCCAGGCGGACCTCGGCGGCAGCCGTCCCGGCGTACGCCGCCTGCGACGCGCCACCACCGAGCTCGGTCGCCGTGTAGGTGTTGAAGTCGCAGTAGCCGCAGCGGGTCGCGCAGAACGGGACGTGCACGTAGACGCCGAAGGGCCGCTCGCCGAGCCCGGCCAGGGACGCGTCGGGAAGGGCCCCGTCGCGCGGGACGTCCTCCCCCTCGGGCAGCGCGGACGGCACGCTCCCAGTATGGGTCGGCGTCGTCCCCTGGCGATCAGGCCTTGGGGTACATCGCGTCGAGCAGGTCCCGGTGCCGGTCCTCGACGACCCGCCGCTTCACCTTCATGCTGGGCGTGAGCTCGCCGTCCTCGATCGTGAGGTCGTGGTCGAGGATGCGGAAGTCCTTCACCGTCTCCCACCTGTTGACCTTGCCGTTGACGCCGTCGATCGCGCTGGCGACCTCGGCGTGGACGTCCGCGTGCTGCGAGAGCTCGGCGTAGTCGCCGGCGACGCTGCGGTGGGCCGCCCACGCGGTGAGCGCGTCCGGGTCGAGCGTGACCAGTGCGGTGCAGTAGCTGCGGCCGTCACCGTGGACGACGATCTGGCTGGCCAGCGCGCACCTGCCCTTGAACAGGACCTCGATCGCCTGCGGGGCGACGTACTTGCCGCCCGAGGTCTTGATCATGTCCTTCTTGCGGTCGGTGATGCGCAGGAAGCCGTCGGCGTCGAGCTCGCCGATGTCGCCGGTGTGCAGCCAGCCGTCGCTGTCGAGCGCCTCGGCGGTCTGCTCGGCCAGGCCGTGGTAGCCCTGCATGACGCCAGGGCCGCGCACCAGCACCTCGCCGTCGTCGGCGATGCGCACCTGGGTGCCGGGGAACGGGATGCCCACGGTGCCGAGCTTGTAGTTCTCCGGCCGGTTGACCAGCGTGCCGGCGCTGGTCTCGGTGAGGCCGTAGCCCTCGAGGATCAGGATGCCGGCGGCGTGGAAGAACTCGGCCACGTCCTGGGACAGCGCCGCGCTGCCGGAGACGAGGAAGCGGAGCCGCCCGCCGAACCGGGCGCGAAGCTTGGAGAACACCAGCTTGTCGGCGACGGCGTGCTTGGCCTTCAGGACCGCGCCGGGCTCCTGGCCGGCGAGGCGGAGGCGTGACACCTCGCGGCCGACGTCCATCGCCCAGCGGAAGATCTTCAGCTTCGGCCCGCCCTCGTCCTCGGCCATCGTGACGACCCGGCCGCGCACCTTCTCGAAGATGCGCGGTGCGGCGGCCATGAACGTCGGCGACACGGCGGCGAGGTTGTCGATGATCTTGTCGACCCGACCGTCGACCGCTGCCGCCGAACCGGTGGCGACCTGCGCGGCGAGCAGCACCTTGCCGAACGAGTGGGACAGCGGCAGCCAGAGGTACTGCACGTCGTCGGCGGTGAGCAGCCGTTGCGTGTCGACCGAGACGCCCTCGTAGACCCAGCAGTCGTGCGAGAGCCGCACGCCCTTGGGCCGACCGGTCGTCCCCGAGGTGTAGATGAGCGTGGCGAGGTGCTCGGGGCGCGTCGCGTCGACGCGGGCGGTCACGGCCGAGGGATCCGTCGCGAGCAGCTCGCTGCCCAGCCGTTCGAGGTCGTCGAGGCCGATGACCCAGTCCCCGTCCGGCGTACCGTCGAACGTGACGACGGTGGCCAGGTCGGGCAGCCCGGCGCGCTGGGCCCGCAGCTTGGCGACCTGCCCGTCGTCCTCCGCGAACGCGACCCGGGTGCCGGAGTCGGCGAGGATGTAGGCGACGTCCTCCGGGTTGGTGGTCGGGTAGACCGTGGTGGTCGCGGCACCGGCGCAGAGGATGGCGAAGTCGGCCAGCGCCCAGTCCACCCGCGTGGACGAGATGATGGCCACGCGCTGCTCGGGCTCGATGCCCAGGGCCACCAGGCCCGCGGCGATCGCGCTGACCCGCTCCCCGGCCTCGCCCCACGTCATGGACTCCCAGCCGTCACCGACCGGCCGGCGGTAGGCCTCGTTGCCCGGCGTCGCCGCCACCCGGTCGAGGAACATCCGCCCCACCGAGGGCGGCCGCCGATCCAGCACCGTCTCGTCCGCAACAGCTGCCGACATTCCGCGCCCTCCGTCTCCACGCCCCGTGACTCTGACGGACGCTATCGGCTCCGGAAAGGTGCCGCGAGCCTGCGGATCAGCGGGTGCGGGCGGCCAGGTCGCGGCGTACCGCGTGGGCGAGGTCCACGGCGACGTCCTGCTGCTCGTCCAGCAGCCGCTGCAGCCGCGCTGCCTCGGTGCGCCGCACCACGAAGACGTCGCCGATCGTCACGCCGTGGGCCGGGCGGCCGACGACCGTGACCGCGTCGCCGGCGCCGACCGTGCCGGGCTGGACGACGCGCAGGTAGGCGCCGGGCGCACCGTGCTCGGTGAACCGCTTGATCCACTGCGGCTCGTCCATGAACCCCTGGAACGTCTTGCACGGGATACGCGGGCTCGACACCTCGAGGACCAGGCCGTCCTCGCCCACCCGCCAGCGCTCGCCGATGACTGCTCCGGTGACGTCGAGGCCGGACGTCGTCAGGTTCTCGCCGAACGATCCGCCGGTCAGCTCCCGGCCGAGCTCGACGGCCCACCAGTCCAGGTCCTCGCGCGCGTAGGCGTAGACGGCCTGGTCCCGGCCGCCGTGGTGGCGGATGTCGACGACCTGGTCGCCGGCGAGCCCGACCCCGCCCTCGGAGGGCGCGGTGACCGCGACCCGTGCCCCGTCGGGCGCTTGTCGATCGCCGTCGTGTCGAGGTCGCCGCGGACGTCCGGGATGACCGCGTGCACCACGTTGACCGAGGCGATGTGAGCCGGCACCGGCCCGACGCTACCTCCGCTGCCCATCTACTTCTTGGTCTTCTCGCCGACCGCGTCGGTCGACAGCGCGGCGATGAAGGCCTCCTGCGGCACCTCGACCCGGCCGACCATCTTCATCCGCTTCTTGCCCTCCTTCTGCTTCTCCAGCAGCTTGCGCTTGCGGGTGATGTCACCGCCGTAGCACTTGGCGAGCACGTCCTTGCGGATCGCGCGGATGCTCTCGCGCGCGATGACCCGCGATCCGATGGCCGCCTGGATGGGCACCTCGAACTGCTGGCGCGGGATCAGCTCGCGCAGCCGCTGGGTCATCTGCACGCCGTAGGCGTAGGCCTTGTCCTTGTGCACGATCGAGGAGAAAGCGTCGACGCCCTCGCCCTGCAGCAGGATGTCGACCTTGACCAGCGCCGCCGCCTGCTCGCCCTCGACCTCGTAGTCGAGCGAGGCGTAGCCGCGGGTCCGGGACTTCAGGTTGTCGAAGAAGTCGAAGATGATCTCGGCGAGCGGCAGTGTGTAGCGCAGCTCGACCCGCTCCTCGGACAGGTAGTCCATGCCGAGCAGGCTGCCGCGCCGGGTCTGGCAGAGGTCCATGATCGCGCCGATGTAGTCGCTCGGCGCGAGGACCGTGGCGCGCACGACCGGCTCGTGGACCTCGGCGATCTTGCCGTCCGGGAACTCGCTGGGGTTGGTGACCACGTCTCGGACTCCGTCGTCCATGACGACCCGGTAGACGACGTTGGGCGCCGTCGCGATGAGATTGAGGTCGAACTCGCGCTCCAGGCGCTCGCGCACGATCTCGAGGTGGAGCAGGCCGAGGAAGCCGCAGCGGAAGCCGAACCCCAGCGCGGCCGACGTCTCCGGCTCCCACACCAGCGCTGCGTCGTTGAGCTGCAGCCGCTCCAGCGCGTCGCGCAGGTCCGGGTAGTCGTCGCCGTCGACCGGGTAGAGCCCGGAGAAGACCATCGGCTTCGGGTCCTTGTATCCCCCGAGGGCCGTCGTCGCCGGCTTGGCGGCGTTGGTCACGGTGTCGCCGACCCTGGACTGACGGACGTCCTTCACACCGGTGATGAGGTAGCCGACCTCGCCCACCCCGAGGCCGGTCGACGGGCATCGGCTCCGGCGAGATGACGCCGATCTCGAGCATCTCGTGCTGCGCCTTGGTCGAGAGCATCAGGATGCGCTCGCGCGACGAGAGGTTCCCGTCGATGACGCGGACGTAGGTGACGACACCGCGGTAGACGTCGTAGACGCTGTCGAAGATCATCGCGCGGGCCGGCGCGTCCGGGTCCCCGACCGGCGGCGGCACCAGGCGCACGATCTCGTCGAGCAGCTCGCCGACTCCCTCGCCGGTCTTGGCGCTGACCCGCAGCACGTCATCCGGGTCGCAGCCGATGATGTGCGCGAGCTCGGCGGCGTACTTCTCCGGCTGGGCCGACGGCAGGTCGATCTTGTTGAGCACCGGGATGATCTGCAGGTCGTTCTCGAGCGCGAGGTAGAGGTTGGCCAGCGTCTGGGCCTCGATCCCCTGCGCGGCGTCGACCAGCAGCACGCAGCCCTCGCACGCGGCCAGCGACCGCGACACCTCGTAGGTGAAGTCGACGTGCCCCGGTGTGTCGATCATGTTCAACGCGTAGGTGCGGCCGTCGTGCGCCGTGAAGGGCAGCCGGACCGCCTGGCTCTTGATGGTGATACCGCGCTCGCGCTCGATGTCCATCCGGTCGAGGTACTGAGCCCGCATCGTGCGGTCGTCGACGACCCCGGTGGCCTGCAGCATCCGGTCGGCCAGCGTCGACTTGCCGTGGTCGATGTGAGCGATGATGCAGAAGTTGCGGATCACCGAGGGATCGGTGCGGTGCGGCACCTGAGCTGAGTGCTCGGTGTCTCGCGGGCTGACGGGCACGCAGGGTCCAATTCGAGTCGTACGTCGGGGTCGCCGCCATCCTCCCACGCGCGGCAGTCCTGGAACGGCCCGTGACCTGCTGGCGGCCGGGTTTGGGCCCGACGGCGGTCTGTTGCTACCCTGATCCGTCGCAGCCGCGCCGCACCTGCGCGCGGGCGCGCTCCCGACCGACAACTCAGACACTCTCGAGGCTTCTTCGTGGCGAACATCAAGTCCCAGCTCAAGCGGATCAAGACGAACGAGAAGGCCCGCCTGCGCAACAAGGCGGTCAAGTCCTCTCTCAAGACGTCGATCCGCAAGTTCCGCGAGGCCGCGGACGCGGGCGAGCGCGACACCGCGCTGAAGGCCATGACGACCGCGTCGCGCGAGCTCGACAAGGCCGCGAGCAAGGGCGTCATCCACGCCAACCAGGCGGCCAACCGCAAGTCGGCGATGGCCAAGCGCGTCGCCTCGCTCTAGCACTCCAGCACGACCGATGAGGGCGTCTCCCCGTTAGGGGTGGCGCCCTTCGTCATGGGTCAGTCCCTGCGGGCCCGGGCAGTGACGATCGCGCCGACGGCCTTCTCCAGCGCGTAGACCGGGTCGGTGCCGGCGCCCTTGATCTGCTCGTCGGCGACGGCGACAGCCGCGATGGCCTCGGCGACCCCGTCACCGGTCCAGCCGGCGAGCTGGCCACGCGCCTTGCGGACCTGGAACGGCGCCATCCCGAGGTCGCGCGCCACGTCGTCCGGCCGGGCGTTGCGGGACACGCCGCCCACCCGGGCCAGGTTGCGCAGCCCGGCGGCGAACGCGGCGTTGACCGGGACCGGGTCGAAGCCGGTGGCGAGGGCATGCCGCAGCAGCCGCAGCGCGTCCTCGTAGCGGCCCTCGAGCGCGGCGTCGGCCACCTTGAAGCCGCTGACCTCCACCCGCCCGGCGTGGTAGCGCTCGACCACCGATCGGTCCACGGCGCCCTCGGTGTCGGCGACCAGCTGGCTGCAGGCGCTCGCGAGCTCGCGCAGGTCGCTGCCCACCGCGTCGACGAGCGCGGACGCCGCGTCCTGGCTGATCCTGCGCGTCCGCGTGGTGGAACTCCGCCTGCACGAAGCTGACCTTGTCGCTCTCCCACTTCACCGGCTTGGCCTCGACGACCACCGCACCGCTCGTGCGGGCGGCATCCAGCAGCGACTTGCCCTTGACGCCGCCGTGGTGCACCAGCACGAGGGCCACGCCGTCCGGTGCCGCGGCGACGTACGCCTTGAGCTCGTCGACGATCGTCCTCCCCGGCCTCCGCCACGTCGCGGACCACGATCACGGTGGGCTCGCCGAAGAGCGACGGGCTGGCCAGACCGGTGACCCGTCCCGGCTCGAGGCCGGCGACCGGCAGGTCGTGCACCTGCGTCTCCGGGTCGGCGTCCCTGGCCTGCGCGACGACCCCGGCGACCGCGCGGTCGCGCAGCAGCTCCTCGGGTCCGGTGACGAGGGTGACGGGGGCGGGGGGGTCGGCCATCGCGCGCCACGCTACCCGGCACCGGTGACGAGTCGGAGCGCGCGCCGCGTCCCTGCCACGACCAGGGTCCCGTCCTGGTCGGTCCGGCCGACGACGGCCCCCGCGCGCCGCAGCGCCGCCAGCGTGTCGGGCGGCGGGTGGCCGTAGTCGTTGTCCGTCCCCCACCGAGACCACCGCGACCCGGGGCCGTACGCCGCCGAGGAGCCCGGGAGCCTGGTGCGCCGAGCCGTGGTGGGCCACCTTCAGGACGTCGACCACACCCAGCCGCCGTCGGGCGAGCAGGGCCCGCTGGGCCTCCGGCTCGACGTCCCCGGTGAGCAGCAGCGTCACACCGCGCGCGCGGACCAGCAGCACGGTGCTGGCGTTGTTGGGCACCGACCCGGCGTCGATCACCCGGGCCGGCCAGACCACCTCCCAGCGGATCGGGCCGATCCGGACCCGGTCGCCGAGGCGGGCCCGGGTGACCGGGACGTCGGCCGCCGCCGACCAGCGCAGCACGCGGGCCAGCTCCGGCGACAGGCTGGTCGTAGCAGACCGACCTGAACCTCGCCGACGGAGCGGCCCCGCAGGACCCCGGGCAGGCCCTCGACGTGGTCGGCGTGCAGGTGCGACAGGACGACGACGGGCACCTCGCGGACCCCGAGCCGGCGTAGGCACCGGTCGGCCGCGACGCGGTCCGGTCCGGCGTCGACGACAACGGCGCGGCCCGGCCCCACGGACAGCACCAGCGCGTCGCCCTGGCCCACGTCGCACACGGCCAGCAACCAGTCGCGCGGCGGCCAGCCGGGCGCCGACGCGGGCACGACCAGCGCCACCACGACGACGATGGCCGCGGCTGCGGCCGGCACCCTGCGGCGGGCCAGCCGCCGGGCCACCAGCACCGCGGCAGCGGCGAGCGCTCCCAGCAGGAGCGCACCCGCGGGCGTGCCCGGCCAGCCGACCTCCGCGTTCGGGACGGCTGCAGCCCACCGCGCCACCAGCACGACCCACCAGACGAACCGGCCGGCCGTCCAGGCCAGGCCGGCGGCGCTGGGTTCGTGGACGGCCGACACGACCGTGGCGAGCACGCCGAGGACCGTCGCCGGCGCGACCGCCGGCGCGACCAGGAGGTTGGCCGGCACTGCGACCAGGCTCACCTGCTCGCTGAGCATCGCCACCACCGGCGCGCAGGCCACCTGCGCGGCCATCGGCACCGCGAGAGCCTGCGCCAGCCGGGACGGCAGGCCCATCCGGTGCCAGTGCCGGGCCCAGCCCGGGGCGAGGAGCACCAGCCCACCGGTCGCGAGGACCGACAGGGCGAACCCGTAGGAGCGAGCCAGCCACGGGTCGACGAGGAGCAGCACGACCACCGTCGCCGACAGTGCGGCAAGGCTGCGCCGCGGACGCCCGCTGGCGAGCGCCGCCAGCGCCACGGCGCCCATCGCAGCGGCCCGCAGCACCGACGGCTGTGGCCGGGCCAGCACGACGAAGCCGGCCATCGCCACGGCAGCCGTCGCCGGCAGCCATCGGCCCCGAATGCCGCCCACCCGGCCCACGACCAGGACGAAGCCGGTGACGATCGCCAGGTTCGCGCCGCTGACCGCCACGAGATGGGTCAGCCCTGCGGTGCGGAAGTCCTCGCTCAGGTCGGTCGGGACCCGCGACGTGTCGCCGACGACCAGCCCGGGCAGCAGGCCGCGCTCTGCGGCCGGCAGCCCGTCGCTCGCGCGCCGCAGTCCTGCCCGCAGCCCGCCGGCAGCCTCCTGCAGCGCCGGAGGCCGGCCGACCCGCTCCGGTGGTCCGCGGACGAACAGCGCCGCCGCGGCCGGCTGCGTCGGCCGCGGCGGGCCGAGTCGTCCCACGAGCCCGATCCGTTGGCCCGGCAGCAGTCCGGCCCACGCCGCGCCCCGGGCCAGCACGACCACCGGCGCCCGCACCCGCGTCGCCCGACCACGGGCGACGACCCGGTCCAGCCGGACGGGCACCACGACGAGGTCACCGGAGCGCCGAGGACCGGCCACCCGGGCCGCGACCGGGACAGGGTCCGCGGTCACGGTGCCGTGGCCGGTCATCGTGGCGCCGACCTCTGCCAGGCGCGGGACGGGTCCGATGCCCAACGCTGCCCGGTCCAGGGCGCCGACGGCCAGTGCTCCGCACAGGCAGACCACCGCCGCGACGGCCGTCAGCGCCGGACCCGAACCCCACAGCGACGACCGGCGCCCGACCACGGCCACCGCGACCGAGGCCCGCGGCAGCCGCCGCGAGCAGGGCGGTCAGCCACCACGTGCCGCCGGTGGACACGAACGCTCCCGCCCACGCGGCGAGCGCCGGGAGCACCAAGCCGCACATCCAGCGGAGGGTCTGGCTGGCTCGACGTCGGCGTCGGCGACCGGGCCGGTGTCCGCGCGCGTCTCCGGACTCGTGGTCGCCCGTCCCGCGCGGGCGTCACACCGTCACCACCGGCCGGAGGTCGGCCAGGGTCGCCTCGCCGATGCCGGACACCTCGCCGAGCTCGTCCACGGCGCTGAACCGGCCGTTCGCCGTCCGCCAGTCGAGGATCCGCTGCGCGAGCACCGGACCGATGCCTGGCAGGCCGTCCAGCTGCTCCAGCGTCGCTGCGTTGAGGTCGACCGGCGCCGACCCACCGGCCGTCGGGGCTCCCGGCACGGGCCGGCCCGGCAGCGGCCACCGGTGCGTCGCCACGCCGGGCCACGACGACCTGCTCGCCGTCGACCGCCGGACGGGCCAGGTTCACGCTCGCGGCCGACCCGGACCGGGACACGCCACCGGCGGCCTCGACCGCGTCGGCGACCCGCGACCCTGACGGCAGCTCGACCACCCCGGGCCGCCGAACGGCTCCCACGACGTGCACCAGCACGGTCGATGCCGTGGATGCAGCCGTCGCGGCGGAGCTCGACGTCGCCAGTGGCGCGCCCATCAGCCGGGGACGGGAGGGCAACGGCTCGGCCCGCGGACGGGCCAGCCAGACCGCCACCAGAGCGGTCAGCACCGCAAGCGAGACCAGCAGCACGAGCCCTGCGACGGCCCGGCCGGCCGGCGCGACGACGGCTGACCGCAGCCCGGGGGGCACCCGGTCGGTCAGCGCGGCCCGCGCGGGCCCGCCTGGCCGGGTCACGGACAGCCGCGGCTGTGCCGGCTGAGTTGCTGTGTCGGCTGTGTTGGCTGTGCTGCCTGCCGTCGGGCGCTGCGGCACCCATCCGCCGGCGACCTGCTCTGGTGAGACCGTGTCCAGGCCGCCCAGGACCCGCTCGGCTGGTGCCTGAGCAGCCCGGAGCCGTCGCCGAGCAGTGGCCGTCAGGTCGTCGTCGCGCCCGGTGCGCCGCCGGTGCCTCGCCGTCCGCTCACCCACCAGACGACGCTAGGCAGCGGCGCCGCTACCCGGCGCTGCACGCGGCGAGGATGTGGACGGTCGCGTCCGGACGTACCCCTGTGGACCGCGACCGCGACAAGGCGTCGGTCAGTGCAGCGAGCGGCGCGACGACGACGGCCAGCATGCCGGGACCGACGTGCGCGCCGACGACGGCACCGACCTCGCTCAGGTACAGGTCCTGCAGAGCGGGCAGCCGGCTGCGCAGCCGCTGCGCCAGCGACTCGGCGCGGTCCGGGTTCGCGAGGTGGTGCACGGCGACGTCGACCGGACCGCTGCCGGCCCGGTCGGCCGCCAGCTCCTCGAGCCGGGCGATCGCCCGGGCCGACGTCCGGACCTTCTCCAGCGGCTCGATGTGACCGTCCACGAGGTGCAGCAGCGGCTTCACCGCCAGCGCCGACCCGAGCAGCGCAGCCGCCGGGCCGATCCGGCCGCCGCGGCGCAGGTGCTCGAGCGTGTCGACGTAGAACACCGCGCTCGAGCGCTCGGCCCGCTCCCGCGCGACCCGCGCGACGTCGTCGACCGAACCGCCCTCGGCAGCCGCCTGGGCGGCGGACAGGACCGCGAAGCCGAGCCCCATGCCCAGGGACAGCGAGTCGACGACCTCGACCGGCACCGTCGACTCCTTCGCGCCCAGCTGCGCCGACTCCACCGTGCCGGACATCTGCGACGAGAGGTGGACCGACACGACTCCCGCGCACCCGCGCTCCGCCGCCCGCTGGTAGGCGTCGGCGAACGCCGCCGGGCCTGGTCTCGACGTCGTGACCGGGGTCCAGGAGCGCAGCGCCTCGGTCACGGTCCGGGACGACGTCTCGCCGCCCTCGTCGTACGCCTGTCCGCCGATCACCACCTGCAGCGGGACGACCTCGATGCCGCGCTCGGCCACCAGCTCCGGCGGCAGGTAGCTCGTCGAGTCGGTGACGACCGCGACCCGGCCGGGCTCGGTCGGGGACTCATGCCGGCACGACGTTGACCAGGCGCGGCGCGCGCACGATCACGGTACGCACGCCACGACCGTCCAGCGCCCGCTGGACCGCCTCCGACGCCAGCGCCTGCTCGCGCAGGTCGTCGTCGGACACGTCCGGCGCGACCTCGATGCGGTCGCGCACCTTGCCGGCGACCTGCACCACGCAGGTGACCGACTCGACGGCCAGCATCGCGGGGTCCGCGACCGGGAACGGCTCGTAGGCCAGCGACTCCTCGTGGCCCAGCCGCGACCACAGCTCCTCGGCGACGTGCGGAGCCAGCGGCGCCACCATCAGCACCATCGCCTCGGCCGTCTCGCGGTGCACGACGCCGGCCTTGACGACGTGGTTGTTCAGCTCGATCAGCCGCGCGATGGCGGTGTTGGCGCGCAGACCGTCCAAGTCGTTGCCGCACGGTGTCGATCGTCCGGTGCAGCAGCCGCCGCGTCTCCTCGTCGGCGGTCCCCTCGACGACCCGCAGCTCGCCGGTCTCCTCGTCGACCACGTTGCGCCACAAGCGCTGCAGGAAGCGGTGCGAGCCGACGACCGCTCGGGTCTCCCACGGCCGCGACACCTCCAGCGGGCCCATCGACATCTCGTACAGCCGGAACGTGTCGGCGCCGTACGCGTCGTAGATCTCGTCGGGCGTGACCATGTTCTTCAGGCTCTTGCCGATCTTCCCGTACTGGCGGTTGACCGGCTTGCCCTCGTAGGAGAATGACTGGCGCCCGTCCACGATGTCGCCGGCACCACCTCGCGGCCGGGACGTAGCCGCCGCGCTCGTCGGTGTAGGCGTACGCCTGGATCATCCCCTGGTTGAACAGCCGGTGGAACGGCTCGCCGCTCGACACGTGGCCCAGGTCGAACAGCACCTTGTGCCAGAACCGCGCGTACAGCAGGTGCAGCACCGCGTGCTCGGCGCCGCCGACGTACAGGTCGACACCCCCGCTGTGGCCCGGCGCCCTGCGGGCCCATCCAGTAGCGCTCGACCTCGGGGTCGACGAAACGCTCGGCGTTGGTCGGGTCCAGGTAGCGCAGCTCGTACCAGCAGGACCCGGCCCACTGCGGCATCGTGTTCGTCTCGCGGCGGTACTTCTTCGGTCCGTCGCCCAGGTCCAGGGTCACCTCGACCCAGTCGACCTTGCGGGCCAGCGGCGGCTCCGGCTCGGAGTGGGTGTCGTCCTCGGCGAACGTCTTCGGCGAGTAGTCGTCGACCTCGGGCAGCTCGACCGGCAGCATCGCGTCGGGCAGGCCGTGCGGCAGACCCTCCTCGTCGTAGACGACGGGGAACGGCTCGCCCCAGTAGCGCTGCCGGCTGAACAGCCAGTCGCGCAGCTTGAAGGTGACGGTGCGCCGGCCGAAGCCCGCGCTCCTCCAGCCAGTCGATGATGCGCGCCTTGGCCTCGTCGACCGGCAGACCGTCCAGGCTGATCGTGTCGTTGGCCGAGTTGATCGCCGGTCCCTCGCCGGTAAAGGCCTCGCCCGTCCAAGCCCTCGGGCGGCTGCACCGTCCGGACGATCGGCAGGCCGAACCGGGCAGCGAACTCCCAGTCCCGCTCGTCCTGCCCCGGCACCGCCATGATCGCGCCGGTGCCGTAGCCCATCAGCACGTAGTCGGCGACGAAGACCGGGATGGCCTCGCCGGTGACCGGGTTGGTGGCGTAGCCGCCGGTGAAGACGCCGGTCTTCTCCCGGCCCTCGGTCTGGCGCTCCAGGTCGGTGCGCAGCTCGGTGGACCGGCGGTACGCCTCGACCGCGTCCCGCGGAGTCGCGCCACCGCCGGTCCACGACGGTGACACGTCGGCCGGCCACGCACCCGACGCCAGCTGGTCGACCATCGGGTGCTCCGGCGCCAGCACCATGAACGTCGCACCGAACAACGTGTCCGGGCGGGTGGTGAACACGTCGATGGTGCCGCCCGTGCTGGGGAAACCGACCACCGCGCCCTCGGACCGGCCGATCCAGTTGCGCTGCTGCAGCTTGATGGACTCCGGCCAGTCCAGGCCGTCCAGGTCGCCCAGCAACCGGTCGGCGTACGCGGTGATGCGCATCATCCACTGCCGCAGGTCGCGCTTGAAGACCGGGAAGTTGCCGCGGTCGCTGCGGCCGTCGGCGGTGACCTCCTCGTTGGCCAGCACCGTGCCCAGACCCGGGCACCAGTTGACCGGCGAGTGCGACAGGTAGGCCAGCCGGTGCGCATCGACCACCCGGCGACGGGCCGACGCGTCCAGCTCGGCCCACGAGGAACCGGAGGGAACACCGGCCACGTCGGCGGGCACCGCGCGCTCGCCCGTCGCCAGCAGCGACTCCAGCTCGGTGATCGGCCGGGCGCGCTCCTCCGTCTCGTCGTACCAGCTGTTGTAGATCTGCAGGAAGATCCACTGGGTCCAGCGGTAGAACTCGGGGTCGGTGGTGGCGACGCTGCGCCGCGGGTCGTGGGCCAGGCCCAGCCGGCGCAGCTGCTGACGCATCGTGGCGATGTTCTGCTCGGTGGTGATCCGCGGGTGCTGACCGGTCTGCACGGCGAACTGCTCGGCGGGCAGCCCGAACGCGTCGTACCCCATCGCGTGCAGGACGTTGTGCCCGGTCATCCGCTTGAAGCGGCCGTGCACGTCGGTGGCGATGTAGCCCAGCGGGTGCCCGACGTGCAGCCCGATGCCCGACGGGTACGGGAACATGTCCAGGACGTACTTCTTCGGGCGCGCGGCGACCTTGTCCGGCTCGGCCATCGGCCCGGCCGGGTTGGGCGCCTCGAACGTGCCCTCGGCCTCCCAGCGGTCCTGCCACCGGCGCTCGATCTCGGCGGCCAGCGCGGCGGTGTAGCGGAACGGGGGCTCGGCGTCGTCGGGTGCGCTGGGGTGGGCGGCGGTCTCGCTGCTCATGTCGGCTGCGCTCTCTCTGGGCTATCCACTGGCCTCGGTGCTGGAGGCGGGTCCGGACACAGAAAAGCCCCTCTCGCAGGGAGGGGCGGCCGCGCTGACGTGGTGACGGGGGTCAGCGCGGCTCGATAAGGAGCAGTCCGGACCGCATGCCCCACCATAACGGACGGGGGCCGGGTGCGCTTGCCGCCCAAACAGGCCCGCAGTGGGGCCGGCGGCCGGGGGCTACTCCGCCGCGGCGGGCCGGCGGGGGTGCGGCCGGCCCTCGGCGCGCAGCGACCGCCGCAGGTACATCTCCTGGTCGGCCTTCCCCAGCAGCGTCTCCAGCGTGCCAGCGTCCCACGGGGCCAGCATCGAGCCGCCGGCGCTGACGCCGACCGACCAGACGTTGCCCGGCACCGGGGCCTGGAGCACCACGCTGTCCCGCACCCGCCGCTCCAGCTCGAGGGGCGCCATGCCGGGTCCCGGGCCCACGACGCAGAACTCGTCGCCGCCCCATCGCGCGACGATGTCGGTTGCCCGGGTGACGCTGCGCAGCGCCTCGGCGACCGCCACGAGGACGTCGTCACCTGCTGCGTGGCCGAGCGCGTCGTTGACCTTCTTCAGACCGTCGATGTCGACGAAGATGCAGTGCACGGCGTCGCCCTGACGGCGGGCCTGCTCGACCATCTGGGCACCGACCATGGCCAGCCCGCGCCGGTTGGCGACACCCGTCAGGTGGTCCCGCACGGCCGCGGCTTCGGCGCCCGCCCGCGACTCGGCGAGGTCGCGGACAGCCGCCCGGCGCAGGTGGTTGACGACGAAGGACAACGCGGTCGCGGTGACCATGCCGACGACGTAGTGCGGCCACGACTGCGCCGGCCCGACGAGGAAGGCTCCGACAGCCCAGGCACCCCACACCAGGTAGAGCGTCGCGATCAGCCAGCGCTGGGAGAGCAGGACCGCCCCGGCCCCGACGGTCAGCAGCATGACGTTGGTCGTCTGGCGCGGCTCGGCGACCACGGACATGTGCGTCACGGCGTTGGCGAGGACCACCAGCACCAGAGCGGCCGTCAGCGGCTGGGACAGATGGTCGGGCAGGCGGCGGACCCGCAGGGCGAACGCGACAAGGCCGCAGAGCACAGCGGAGGTGGCGGCGAGCGGCGCCATCACGAGGCGCGGTGTCCCGTCGAGCATCACGACGTGCAGCACGGTGAAGACGGCGAACAGCCCGGCCAGGCCGATGGTGAGCACCGGGACGGCAGACGTCACCGCCGTGTCGTACGAATGGTCCGGCGTAGACGACACGGAGATCCTCTCGACACCCGGGGCGGGCACCTTGACACCGTACGAGGGGAACGGGCGGCGCGGCAGGCGCTTCGGGCGACCCACCTGGCACCTCACCGCTTTCGACGACCCCGTGCCGCGAGGCTACGAAGATCGACCCGGCCGGGGCGGCCGAAATGACGGAATGCCCCGGTTCGACACCCCCGGACGGCCGAACGCGCCGAGCCTCCGAGTGCCGGCGTCAGGAGCCGAGGACGACCCAGACGACCTTGCCTCCCTCGACGGTCGGCAGCACTCCCCAGGCCCGGGCGCAGGCGTCGACGAGGAGCAGCCCACGACCGTGCTCGCCGTCGAACCCCGGCATCCTCCGGCGGACCGGTTCAGGGCTCCCGTCGCGCACCGCGAGACGGACGGCACCGTCGTGGCGGCTCATGGTCACGCGTAACGGGGTCCCGGCGTGCACGACGGCGTTCGCCACCAGCTCGCTCACGACCAGGGCGGCGGACGCGAGCAGCGGGGTCATGCCCCAGTCGAGCAACGTCCGGCTGACGAGGTCCCGCGCGCGGCGGCTGGCCGCCGGCACCGCATCGAGATCGAGCTGCGCGCTCGGCGGGCGGGCGGCGCCGACGACCGAGTCCATGGCGAGGCGGGCCGTCGCCCGCACGGACAGGAGTCCACTGAGAGGTTCCTCGCGCAGCCGGTGACGCAGGTCTGCCTCGAGGCAGGAGATCGCGACCGGCACCGCGGGCCAGTCCTGCACCTGCTGGCCGACGCCGGCCACCAGGTCGCGCACCGCGGCGTCGCTGCCTGCGGTGACCGCCCCGAGGTCGCAGAGGACTGCCCGGGGGCTGTCGGCAAGAGCCTGGAGGACGTTCTGGTGCAGGTCCGGGCCGGCGTCGTCGAGCCGCCCGCCAGCCTGCACGACCGACACGCCGCGCAGGGACGGTGCCTCCCTGACGACGGGTGGCTGCAACGAGCTCGACATCGGAGGACCCCCAGGGATTCGACCGCCTCAGAACACGAGGCCACCGGGGTCCGGGGCAGCAACGCTCCACGGGCGACCATACCCATCGCCGGGCAGTCGATGCCTGCGGATACCGGCGGGTTGTGGGTGAAAAGGACAGGTCGTTCGAGAGCGCTGAGGTCCGACGAGCGCCGGGATCAAGGAGTACGTTGGACGCACCCTGTTCTGAACCTCAGACGCCCCGGACCTCGGCGCTGGGAGCACGACCGAGCATCGAGGTCCCCATGGTTGACCAGGTCACAGCAAGCCCGGAAGCCGCCAGCGCGGCCGCCGGGACCGACGCCCCGGAGCTGCATGTCGCGTCCGGTCGCGATGTCGCCGATGAGCGTGGTCGTGATGCTCGGTTCCAGGCGCTGCTGGCGCGGGGAGACGCCCGCGACCGCGAAGCCGAGCGTCGTGACCGGACCGCGGAACGCCGCGAACCAACCCGGACCGATCCCCAGGCCTGGCTCGATCGTGACTGGGCAGGCCGTGATCGCGACGCGGCGGCGGGTGACCGCGCCGACCTGCTGGCTCTCCTGGACGAGCGCGGCGCGGCTGACGAGCCCAGCGCGACCGCGGAGTAGCCGCCGAAGACCAGAGCGTTCTCCGGCTGGGACGACTCTGGCCGCTCTCCCGTGAGGGACAACGGCCAGGTCATCGGGTGGAGCTGAGGGGACTCGAACCCCTGACCCCCACACTGCCAGTGTGGTCGAGGAGGGTTCGCGATGGTCCGCCCAAGTACGTCGTCGCAGGTCAGCGCGTTGCTCGGACGATAGCGGACTGGCTAGAACCGGTACGGACGCCCTCAGCAGGTCACCACAAAGGTGCCCACGCGCTAACGCTGAAGAGGCACGAGTCGTCAACCTAGAACCATCGCCGAGATGGGGCGAGCGAGGCGACTCGCGGACCTCTAACTCGATCTTGGTCTTGCGTCGCCGTCCGCCCCCGGATGCATTTCGATCGGCCGCCGAAGCCGATGCTGCGGGGCCGGCTCGGCTGCTACCTCGTCGCCGACTGCGCGGCGGTCGCCGAGGTGGCCCAGTACATCGACCTGGCGACCCTGGTGCCAGGACAGCGGAAGGCCCACCCCCGTCGCCGACCCTGAGGTCAGCAGCCGACGCTTCAGCCGAGCAGAAGCACCACCAGGAGCGCGACGCAGGTCAGCGACATCGCCAGTCCGACGGTGAACGCGATGCGGCCGGGCCACTCGTTGCGTGGAGGCGTCACGAGCCACGCCGCTGCTGACGCCTCTACAGCCGACGACCCGAGGCCCTACTCGTGGACAGGTCCTGTGTCAGGAGGCGGGCATGCGCAGCCCTCGGGCACCAACGTGGCCAGCTCGACGAGCCCCGCCACCTCCGCCGTGGTCGTGCAGTCTGCTTGCCAATAGCCGCGCCAGCTGACGCGAAGCACATGATCCGCGGTGATGCCCGGAGCACGCTGGACGGTGACTTTCTCGACACGCCATCCGGCGGCATTGATCGAACAGCCCGCACCCAGGCCAAACAGCCCGAAGGCCCGCGCCGCTTCACGGGGAATCGGCGGCGCGGGCATCCCTGTGGGCCGATCCGGCGGTTCCGTCCAGGCAGCGGGTACTGCCCGGGAGAGCACAAGGTGCCCGGGTCAGCCCGCTCGGGGGTTCGAGCCGACCCAGGCAACCCCGTAGCCAGATCGTTGCAGGGCGGTGGCATCGCGTCTGTCAGCGCGCTGACACAGGGCGGTGCCCGCGACGGACTTCGGCGGAGGTCGTCGCGGGCACCGCACCCTGTGGTGTCGTCCCCTGCCATGGGCGACGGCAGGGTGGTCCCCCGGCGTCCGGGCGCGAAACCTGCCGGCCGCGCGTCAGGCCCGCGCCGCCCTACGGGGGATTGAGGACGACGCGGGCTCGCCAGAGAATGCCGCCCACGGCCGCTGCCAAACACGGTGGCCCGACGTCGACCGGCGGCGTTCGGGACCGAGCGACGTGCACCACGGCGCGGACGTGCGTCCTTCTCGGTCCTAGCCTGGGTGGCATGGCTGATTTCGACATCGACTGCCCGGAGTGCAACGCCAGCGTCGGCGTGACGGTGGAGGACGCGGCAAAGGAGCGCACGGTCAAGTGCCGCAACGGGCACTCGATCAAGCTGAACGACAAAGGCGGCGCCTTCCGCAGGGCTCAGAGGTCCCACGACGATCTGCTGAAGAAGTTCAAAGACCTCGGCAAGTAGGGGGCGCCAAAGGCCCGGCGACTGACGACCGGCCAGCCGGCTCCGGGTCAGCCGTGCTCGTCTACTGCCTCCACGAGCTGGACGCAGCGCTGGCAGTCGGCCCCGTGCTCACCGGTCAGGGCCAGGTCAGGAAAGTTGTGCCAGCCGGTGGCGTCCTCCCCGCACAGGGTGCGCTGCGGGCTCTGAGTCCAGGCGGTGACACGGTTGGCGGCATGGCGCACACCGACCGGCGCCCAGGACGACTGGTCGCTGTCGGGTCGCGAGCGGCTTCTCTCGATCGGCGGGGGGCCCGGACGTCGGTCCTCAGCCACCACCACGAACATTGCGAGCGCCACCACCCCGGCATACAGGCATCGGTGCTGATGCACCGGGAGGATTGCCGGAAACCGCCCCAAAGGACTAGGCGGCCGAGGGCCGACCCCGAGACACCCGTCGCCCCCCGGGCTAGGCGCCGCTGGCGTCCCGCGCCGGGTGCCAGCAGGCTCAAAGGTGCCCGCGCCGCCGCTCACGCCCGTGTCAGCGACGCGGGCCTGTTCAGCTGGACAACAAGGCCGGCGCCGCCCAGCGTGCGTCCCGGGCGACGCCGGCTCTGCCAGTGTGCGCTCATCTGAACACGCCGACGCCCCGGCCGATCTGAAGTGGCCCCGCTTCCCCGGACACCGATCTTGAGGCGACCATGGTCGTCCGAGAGGAGTCCGCATGCCGGCAGCAAGGTCACCTGAGTTCCGTCGCCGGGCCGTGGAGCTCGCACGGTTGCGTGAGAAGCCGATCGCCCAGATCGCTAAGGACCTCGGCGTCGCCGAGTCCGGTCTGCGGCGGTGGATGGCGCAGGCCGACATCGACGAAGGCAAGCGCGAAGGCCTGAGCAGCGACGAGCGCAAGGAGCTCGTCGAGCTGCGCCGGCAGAAGCGGGTCCTCGAGATGGAAGTCGAGATCCTCAGGCGCGCGAGCGCCTACTTCGCTCGGGAGAACGTCCTCCCAAAATGATCTACCCGGTGGTCCGAGAGCTCGCCGGCGACGGGATCCCCGTCGCGACGGCCTGCCGGGTCCTGGAGGTCTCGACCTCCGGCTACTACGAGTGGGACCACCGCCCGGCCAGCGACCGGACCTGGGACCAGGCCCATCTGATGCACGCCATCCGGGAGGCGCACGCCGCCTCCTACGGCACCTACGGCCACCGCCGCATCCACGCGGAACTCGTGCTCGGGCAGCACCTGACCGTCAGCCACGGTCGGGTCGAGCGGCTGATGAGATGCGCCGGCCTGCAGGGCGTGCACCGCAGACGGCTGCGCGGCTGCACCCGCCGTGACCAGGCAGCGACGCCGTCGGCGGACCTGGTGGACCGCAACTTCCGGCCCGCGGCGCCCGACCGGTTCTACGTCGCGGACATCACCCAGCACCGCACCAGCGAGGGCTGGTACTACCTGGCCGTCGTGCTGGACTGCTTCAGCCGCCGGGTCGTCGGGTGGGCGATGGCCGACCACCTGCGCAGCGAGATCGTCGTGGACGCGCTGCAGATGGCCGTCTGGAACCGGCGCCCCTCACCCGGCGTGATCCATCACAGCGACCACGGATCGCAAGGCGGATTCAACTGGTCGTCGCAACACCTCGTAACCAGGGAGGTGTTGCATGGTTCGTCGACAGCAGGCAGCAGACCGCGCGATACGCCCATCGATGAGGTCGCCCGGTCACCCGAAGTTCCAGCGCGAGGTCGAGGCTGGGTTCTGGGGCGAGATCGCCAGAGGACTGTTGCCGGCGGAGGCAGCAGCTGCGGTCGGGGTGTCGCAGCCGGTGGGGCAGCGGTGGTTCCACAACGCTGGCGGCATGCCGCCATTCGACCTGAAGAAGCAGCCGTCGGGCCGCTACCTGTTGTTCGCTGAGCGCGAAGAGATTGCGCTGCTGAAGGCCCGGGGCAAGGGCGTCAGGCAGATCGCCCGCGAGGTCGGCCGCGACCCGGCGACGGTCTCGCGGGAGCTGCGTCGCAACGCCGCCACCCGCAGCGGGAAGGTCGAGTACCGCGCGTCGGTCGCGCAGTGGAAGGCCGATCTCGCTGCGCGGCGCCCGAAGGCCGCGAAGCTGGTCGCGAACCCCGCGCTGCGCGACTACGTGCAGGAGCGGCTGTCGGGCCAGATCGTAGGCCGGACGGCTCCTGTCGCTGGACCACAGCCGCCGCGGTGGACTGGCAACAACAAGCCGCACCGCAAAGACCGGGCCTGGGTGCAGGCATGGAGTCCCGAGCAGATCGCGAACCGGATCAAGCTCGACTTCCCTGATGATGAGTCCATGAGGATCAGCCACGAGGCGATCTACCAGGCCCTCTACGTCGAGGGTCGCGGCGCGCTGAAGCGAGAGCTGGTCTTGTGTCTTCGCACCGGCCGGGCGCTCCGCGCGCCGAGGGAGCGTTCTCGCCGCAAGACCTGGGCGCACGTCACCCCCGAAGCGCTTGATCAGCGAACGCCCTGCCGAGGTCGAAGACCGCGCGGTCCCCGGACATTGGGAAGGTGACCTACTCATCGGTCTTGAGCGCTCGGCGATCGGCACCGTCGTTGAGCGCACGACCCGGTTCACGATGCTGGTTCTCCTCCCACGGGAAGAGGGCTACCGGCACAAGGAGACAGTCAAGAACGGTCCCGCGTTGGCCGGCTATGGCGCGATCACGATGAAGAACGCGCTGGCGAACACGATGTCCACGCTGCCGGCGCAGCTGGCTCGATCGCTGACCTGGGACCGCGGCAAGGAAATGTCCGCGCACGCGGCCTTCAAAGTCGAGACTGGGATCCCGGTGTTCTTCGCCGACCCGCAAAGCCCTGGCAACGAGGCACGAACGAGAACACCAACGGCCTGCTACGTCAGTACTTTCCGAAGGGGACCGACATATCCAGATGGTCCGCCGAGGAGATCGAGGCGGTCGCTCACGCGCTGAACACCAGACCCCGCAAGACACTTGGCTGGAAGACACCCGCCGAAGCGTTCAACGAGCATCTACTGTTGCTCCAACAGACCGGTGTTGCTTCCACCGGTTGAGTCCGATCAATACACCAGCTGGGCGTTCGGGCACCGGCTGCGGGAGGCAGGGCTGCTCGGCTCGATGGGCAGCATCGGTGACTGTTTCGACAACTCCGTCGCCGAGAGCTTCTTCGCGACCTTGCAGACCGAGCTGCTCGACCGCTCGACCTGGCCGACCCGCGAGGGTCTCGCCCAGGCCGTCTTCGCGTTCATCGAGGGCTTCTACAACCCGCGCCGGCGGCACTCCACCCTCGGCTACCTCAGCCCCGCGACTACGAGCAGCAGCACAAGGCTGGACGCCACACCGAGACCGCCGCATGATGCCTGTCACCACACCCGCACCGTCCGGGCAGACGGGGCCACTTCAGTCTCCTTCTACGAGCGACACGGGTTCAGCGTCGTCGGGGAGTCGACGGCTGGCGACTGCCCACCGGTCGTATCAATGCTGCGGCCAGCCTGGTAGGACGAAGCCGTCACCAACCGGCCGCAAAGCCGGCCCCTCGACGGCCTACTAGCCGCCGTCCCAGCGCCGTGTCACGGCACCTACCGAGCATGGTCACCGCACGGGCATGACAGGCGGCCACATTCGACGTTCACACTCCGGGTTGGCATCCTGCAACCGTCGGATTGCCCGATTCGCCCTTCCAGAGAGGGAGACGAGGATGGACCTAGCAACCGAGGCATCGGAGTTCTTGCGGCGAGATGCTCAGTGGGCCGCAGTGTCGTACGAGGGTCGCGACGTTCAGCGCATCCTCTCGTACTGGACCGAGGACGCGGTGGTCATGCCAATAAGTCTACCAGCCATCGTCGGGCCACACGGCGCTGCGCGAGTACGTACAAGCCAGCCTCAAGATTCCGGGGTTCAAGATCAATTGGACCTCGACTGAGGCAACAGTTTCTTCCGATGGAGACATGGCCTACGTGCTTAGCGAGAACGAGGTCACCGTGGACATGGAAGGACCCCAACCACGACACAAGGTCGGGCAGTCACGGTCTGGCGCCGAGACGACGGCGAGTGGCGCTGCTGCGTGGACATTTGGAACGCCGGCCCCGCGGCCTAGCAAGCGGGCGAAGGATTCGATCGGTTACCTTTCAGCGAGCCTCGGGCCGTTCGGAAGGTACCAGACGATCCGCTTGGGAACGGCACCTACACGACAGCTGCGCCGATCCCTCGTCAAAGCATGCCGTTGTCGTTTTCCGCGGACTCTGGGATCACCTGGAGCACGTCCCAGTGCTCGACGATCTTGCCAGTGCCGTCAAACCGGAAGATGTCGATTCCGGCGTACTCATGGCCCCCCGGCCACACCTGGTGGCAATGCAAGATCACGTGATCACCTTCGGCGAAGACGCGTTTGAAGTCCACGCGCTTGCCTGGAAACTCCTCCGCCATGCGGAGGAAGTAGTCGATGAAGGCTTGCTTACCGTCGCCCACTCCGGGGTTGTGCTGGATGTAGGTGTCGCCTGCATAGGTGGCGATCGCCTCGGCGGGCTTGCACTCGTTGAACACGAGGTCGTAGAAGGTGGTCGCCGCCGACTTGTTGCGCTCTAACCGGGTGCGGTCCGCCACGGCGTGCCTCCCTCGCTCCGCCCGCTCACGGAACTTGCTCATGCAAACGGTGTACTCCGACATTGGCGGCTCATCCAGAGGGTCGGGGCTAGCCTCCGCAGATCTCGGGGACGGTGCCGCCGTTGGTGTTGAGGATGGCGGTGATCATGCCCTCCTCGAACCCGTGAGGGTTGGCTACTGAGCCGGCGACCTCGAACATCCCGAACGCTGCGTTGGGGTTGGTCATGTTGCACGCGCCGGTAAGGCCGTAAGGGGGTGTGGGCCCCGGGGTGGCCGCCGCACCGCTGGCGCCTACGCCGCCTGCTGCGACTGTGAGAGCCGTCACGAGTAGAACTGTGCGAACTCTCAATATTCTCCTCTTCACGTCGACCTCCGGTAGGTCAAGTGCCGGGAGCCGCTGCCGCACGCCACGCGACGGCCTGGCAGTGTTCCCGCCAGTGCGCGGTCGCCAGGATCCGGATTGCCTGGTCCATGCGCATTTTAGACGCTAGGACCGGCAGGCACTCTCTTGCATAGTCATTTCGGGCGATGTGCGCAGCGGTCCATGTGATGACAATCCGTGCACCCTAGGTGGGGCATCAAATCGCGCGGGGCCGCGGGGCCGCCATCAGCCGAGCCCGCTGGCGACCGGGTTGATCTTTCTAAGCGATGCCCCTGGTACTGGCTCGGTTCGCCACGCCAGCGTCGAGTAGTAGCCGGTTCCGATCGGTCGTTGCCAGCCGCCGAGCGAGTGCTCGGGAACGGCGCCTACCGAGTGACTCATCGCGGCAGTTCCGGATGGCCGCGCTGCCAGTTACGCAGGTCCGGCCGTCGCGCTGGCGGCTTGGACATCTCGACCCATCACGAGCCGTACGGCGACGGTCAGCAGCCAGATCCAGAACACGCCGTAGGGCACGACCCATGCGGATTCGATTGTCCACACGAAGCGAGCCAGCAGCATCCCGACGCCGGCGACAACGCCCCACCAGCCGAGCCATCGCGGCCAGGCACCGGACGTCAGCATCACCCATCCCGCGGCGCCTGCGAAGCTGCCGAGGGCGAGCCAGGTGTTGGCGAAGCCGATGTTGCCGACGTCAAACGCATACGCCGCAACGGCCGGGTCCAGCTCAAGGCCGCGATGGGCGGCGGACGCCCAGCTCGCGTTCACCAGGTAGTAGGCCGGGAGCAGCACCGCGGACGCCAGGGCCACGGTCGAACGCAAGGGCAGCTCACCCTCGGCCCGGCGCAAGAGCACGGCCAACCCGACCATGAACCACAACAACCCGATCATCCCGAGTGCCCCGACCGCCTGGACCGGCTGGACCCAGTCGGCCTCCGCCGCGTTGCGGATGAACTCCGCCGCGTCCTTCGTGGTCGCCTCGAGCGGGGGCTCACCCAGGGACCCCAACGGAATGATCGCGCCGAACAACAACACCGCGCCAACCAGCCCGGCCCATCCACTGATTCGCGCGACCCCGTTCCACGAGTCCATGTCTCAGCGTGGCACCGGTGACCAGCCCTGTCACGTTCACGGAGAGGACATCATCGGTGCGTAAGAGCCGCCTGGGCCCGGCACGGGGGCGCAGCGTGACGGCAATCAACGTCCGACTCTCGGCATGAGCGGGGGCTCACAGCCGCTCGGTAGTGGTTCCCCTCTGTGTCAAGACACAACTGTGAGGACCGGCGTAGGGTCGTGGTCGAGCCCGGGAAGTGACTGCTCCGAAGTGCTGGCCATGGGGATCGGTCAGCCACGCTGGATTGAAGAGAAGAGCCCACTTGTCCTCCCGGGCTCCCTGCTGTCAGGTCGTCGACGAGGTGGCGGTAGACGACGTCGGAGAGTGTCCGTGGCCATGCGAAAGTCCCCGCTGGTGGCCAGCGTGAAGTCCCCACTGGTGGCCAGCGAAAGTCCCCACCTCGCGTCCGTCGTGTCTGCCAGGAGCTGAGGCCCTGAGCGGTGACGGTGGCGGTGTCGAAGCCAGTCACCGATCACCGCCCAGGGGGCTCCATTGTTGTCTGCGAGGAAGCAGTTGGACATCGTCACCGCCTACCGTCAGGTCGGCACCTACCGAGGCGCCGCCGAGATCTGCGGCGTCACCCACAAGACCGTCAAGCGGATCGTCGAGCGGGCCGAGGCCGGCGAGGCGGCCGCGCAGCGGCTCGCCCGCCGACGAACTACGAGAGCGTCCGGGCGCTGGTCGCGGCGCGAGATCGAGCGACACGCAAGGGCAGGATCAGCGCGAAGCGGCTGCTGCCGAAGGCGACCGCCGGCGGGCTATGCGGGGTCGGCCCGCAACTTCCGGCGGCTCGTCGCCGCAGGAGCGCAGCAAGTACCGGCAGGGGCAGGCGATCGCGCGGGCCCGCCGGCCGGCGGTCTGGGCGCCGGGTGAGCACCTGGTCATCGACTGGGGTGTGCTCGGCGGGCTGCACGTGTTCTGCGCCGTGCTGGCCTGGTCCCGGGTGCGGTTCGTGCAGGTTCGCCGACAACGAGCGCGCCGACACGACGCTGGCGCCTGCTCGCGGAGTGCTTCGAGACCCTCGGCGGGGTCCCGAAGGTCGTGCTCGCCGACCGGATGGGCTGCCTGAAGGGCGGGGTCGTCGCCGACGTCGTGATCCCGACCGCCGGACTACGTCCGGTTCGCGACGCACTACCGGTTCCGGCCGGACTTCTGCCACGCGAAGGACCCGGAGAGCAAGGGCATCGTGGAGAACCTGGTCGGCTACTCCAAGACCGACCTGATGGTCCCCCTCGGCGCCGTCCGGCACGCTGACCGACCGGTCGGCCTGGCCGAGGCGAACGCCGCCGCGCGGCTGGTGCCAGCAGGTCAACAGCGCGCGGCACTCGGAGATCGCGGCGGTCCCGGCCCAGCGCCTGGCCGAGGTCGAGCGCGAGCTGCTCGCGGCGTTGCCGTCGCTGCGGCCCGAGTATCGGCGGCCGCCGGGAGCTGCGCAAGGTCGACAAGCTGTCCTGCATCCGGTTCGGCTCGGCCCGCTACTCGGTCCCGAACCGGCATGCTCGCCCAGCACGTCGAGGTCCTCGTCGACGCGGCAGCACGGCCTGACGGTCCTGATGCCGGGCACCGGGGAGGTCCTGGCCGAGCACCCGTCATGGCACCGGGTGAGGTCAGCGTCATCGACGCGCACTACGGCAGCCCCCGGCCACCCCCGGCCCGCAAGTCAGCCCAGAAGCGCGGCGGAGAAGGCGTTCTGCGCGCTCGGGCCGGTCGCGCAGCAGTGGCTGCGCAGCGCCGCCGCCTCGGGCAACACCCGCCTCGGACCGAGCTCGAGGAGCTCGCCGGCGCTCGAAGCCGCCCACGGCGACGAGGCGCTGATCGCGGCCCTCGAGCGGGCGATCACGTTCGGCCGGTGGCGGCCAGCGGCGTCCGGTCGATCCTGGCCGCGGGCACCGGCGTCGCCCAGCCCACCGCGCCCGGCGAGGCGCTCGTGATCGAGCTGCCCGCCACCGCCGTCCCGGTCGCTGGCCGACTACCGGCTCGCCGACCTCACCGGCGAGGACGCGTCATGACCGCGGCCAAGCCGGCACCGCTGGCCGCCGACCTCGAGCACGGGCTGCGCCGGCTCAAGCTCGCCAGCATGCGCCGCGTCGCCCCCGAGCTGCTCGTCACCGCCAAGACCCAACGGTGGACCCCGGAGGAGCTGCTCCGGGCCCTGGTCGAGACCGAGATCGCGGCCCGCGACGCCAGCAACGTCCGGCTCCGCAGCAAGCAGGCCAGCTTCCCGACCCTCAAGACCATCGACGAGTTCGACCTGACCGCGAGCAGCATCCCGCCCGCGACCTGGTCCTACCTGTGCTCGCCTCGAGTGGATCGGCGCGAAGGAGAACCTGACCCTGATCGGGCCGGCCGGGACCGGCAAGAGCCACACCCTGATCGCCCTCGGGTCACGCCGCGGTCGACGCGGGACTGCAGGTCCGCTACTTCACCGCCGCCGAGCTCGTCGAGAACCTCTACCGCGGCCTGGCCGACAACAGCGTCGGCCGGCTCATCGAGACCGTCCTGCGCAACGACCTCGATCATCGTCGACGAAGTCGGGTTCGCGCCGCTGGACAGCACCGGCAGCCAGCTGCTGTTCCGGTTCGTCGCCGCCGCCTACGAACGCCGCAGCCTCGCGCATCGCCAGCCACTGGCCGTTCGAGGAATGGGGCCGGTTCCTGCCCGAGCACACCACCGCCGTCAGCCTGCTCGACCGGCTCCTGCACCACAACAACGTCGTCGCCACCGAAGGCGAGAGCTACCGCATGCGCGAAGCCCGAACCAGTACAGGAGGCCGCCCCACGAAGCGCTAACCCATCACGCGAGGTGGGGACTTTCACTGGCCACCAGCGGGGACCTCGACCTGGCCGTTGACAGAAGAGTCGGCGTTTGAGCTCTCTTGGTCAAGTCACGCAGCGGCAAGCCGCTGTTCGCCGCGGTGTCGGGAGGGGTCGTAGGGGGTGTCGGTGGTCCAGCATGCCCAGATGACCCGCACCCATCCGCGGGCGAGGATGCGGATGGCGTGTGGGTGTCGGGCGCCGCGTGCCCGTGCTCGTCGGTAGCAGTCGCCGGCCCAGGCGGAGCGGTGTCGGGAGTTGTCGGCGAAGCTGGTGATGGCGACGCGGGCTGGCTTGTTCGCGGTGTAGCGGAAACCGACGTTGCGGGACTTGCCGGATGCCTTGGTGACCGGCGCGGCGCCGCACATGGCGGCGACCTGTTCGGGGTTCTCGCATCGTTCGAGCAGCGGCCCGATCTCGGCGATCAGCGCGGCCAGGCTGACGGTGGCCACGCGCGGCAGGCGTCTTGAGCAGCGCGGTCTTGGGGTGCGCGGCCAAGGCGTCTGCGAGCTGGCGTTCAAGATCGGTGATCTCCGTGTTGAGCAGGCCGATCTGGGCGAGGGAGGCCCGAACGATCGCCTCGAGCACCTTGTCCGCGATCGGGTCCGCGCTGACGGGCGCGGCTCGCAGCCGGCTGACCAGCTCGGCCGGGGACTTGCCGCCTCGGTAGCTGTGCCGGCGGCAGAACTGGCGCATGCGTCCCTCCCCGAGCCGTGCCGCTGACCGGGGCGTGGGGTAGTCGGCCAAGAACGCCAACGCGATCGGCGATGTCAGCTTCTGGAAGACCAGCGCGGCGCCGGGCCAGTGTTCGGCGAGGATGGCCCACAGCTGGTTGGACGCTGCGGTGCGCGCCTCGACCAGCGAGGTCCGGGCCCGGACCAGGGCGGCCAGTTCCCGGGTGGCCTGGGCCACGGGTTCCACCCGCCGCAGCCGGTGCCCGTCGGTGCGGGCGTAGTCGGCGAGCATGAACGCATCCGCGGCGTCGGACTTCGCGCCGGCTGCGCCCCACCGCGGACGGGCGGCCTTGAAGCGTGCCGGCTCGACCATCAGCACGGGATGGCCCGCCCCGGCGATCAGTCCGACGACCAGACCTTCACCCCGTTCGATGGCGACCGGGACCTGCGCCGGATCACCCAGTTGGGCGAGCTCGGCGAACAGTGCCGAGAGCTCGGTGTCGGTGTGCTCGACCATCCAGGTCTTGACCGTCGCGCCGTCGTCATCGAGGAGGCACACCCCGTGAATCGTTGAACCCCAATCCCATCCGCAGAACATCCGCTGACCTCCCGGCCGGACATCGCCGCTGGTGGCCGGGTCGACAGTCGGTTCCTCATTGTTCGGCCCTCGCTGGGGCTGCTCTCTCGCGCCGATCACGCCTCCCGGCAACGACGAGGGCGACCAGCTCAAACAGGCCATCACAGTGGCGAGACATCGAGGCCGTCCCTCGCCGTTCCCGACGAACAGGTCAACCTGACCCGCGTGCCCATACTCATCCAATGAGGCAGCGCATCGCTTCGAGGTGGGTCTTGCCTTGGTCGCGCTTGCGCCGGTAGTAGTCCTGCCCGGGGCCGGGCATGCGGGTCTGGGTGACGGCCGCGATGTGGAGCACGTGGTTGAGCCGGCGGTTGCCGCCGCGGTTGAGCCGATGCCGGTTGTTCTCCCCGGAGGACACGTCGATGGGTGCGGTGCCGGTGTAGCTGGCGAAGTGCGCCTTGGATGGGAACCGGCGCACGTCGATCACCTCGGCGAGAGTCTTGCCGGCACCCAGTGGGCCGATCCCGTCGATGCTCACCAGGGAACTGCGCTGGGTGGCGACGGCCTCGGCGATCTGGCCCTTGAGCTCCTTCAGTCTCGCCTCGAGGCGCTCGAGATCACCGATGTAGTCCAGGGCGAGCTGCTTGCGGGCCTTGCCGACAACGTTCCGAGGTCGCACCGAGGACAGCAGGCGGCGGGCCGTCGAGGCGCGCAGGTTCTTCCGTGCCCCGCCAGGGATGAGCGCGGCGAGCACCTCGTGCAGGCGGTTGACCGTGGCGATCCGCGTGCGGACCAGTTCCTGGCGGCGGTCGGTCAGCATCCGCAGGATCTCGGTTGCGTCGTCCACCCGGACCGGGCGCAGGTCCCGAGCCCGCAGGCCGGCCACCGCCACCGCGTAGGCGTCGGCGGTGTCGGTCTTGCGGCCGCTACCACCACCAAGCGCGCGTACCCGGGCGGACAGCTTGGCCGGAACGTCGAGCACCGGCTCGCTTTCGGCGACCAGCCGCTGGGCCAGTCCGGCACCGACACCGCGGGCGCCCTCCACTGCCCAGGTTCGATCCGGGAACCTCCGGGCGAAGGACTTCATCTGCCGGTAGCCGGCGCGGTCGTTGACGAACCGCTGCTGCGCCACCACCTGCTCGTGTCCGTCGATCACCACCAGCGTGTTGCTCGCCTTGTGTGGGTCGACACCGATGACAACTTTCGGCATGAACCTCTCCTCGGTCGCAGTGGACGGCGAGGAGGGCAGAGCTACTTCAGGCGAAGCACACCCCTCTTGAGCCACTCCCAGCCAACGACACCCGGCAAGGGCGGCACCCCATTAACGAGCCACACCGCACGCAGTGGGCAGCCGGATAGCGAGCCACCCCACCGGGCGTCTGACCCACAGCCTGGCCCGGCCACGGGCTGATGTCAGTGAACAAGTAGCCGGATTCGTTCAGGCCCGTGTGGCAGCACCACTGGGTGTACTAGCGAAGTGCGGGCTTGCCGGCCCTGGGTGCCCCCCGCGACCAGGATGTTGAGGCCGCTGACGACCGCCGCCTCGAGGTAGGCCGCGGCCGGACGTGGGCCAGAATTCCTTGCGTAGGTTTTGACAGGGGCGCGTGCCGGCGGAGATGCCCCGGGTCAGTTTCTGCTGTGCACTGTCCTCGGAGTAGGGGAAACGGCCTGCTGAGGCAAGCTAGGTAGGGTCGACGCCCCATTCGACGCGGATCTCGTTGTGCGGTGCGGATGTGAGCTGCCGGCGGTCTGACCCGTCCGAGCGGGACGTGTAGATGTCGGCGTACGGCCCGGCCTCGCCATCGGAGTAGGCGATGTGCGAGCCGTCCGGCGACCACACCGGCCCGAACAGGTAGTGTCCGTCCACGGTGATTCGTCCGGTTTCGGCGCCGGCGCTGCTCAGCATCAGGATCGTGCCGTCCTTGGACGTCAAGATCGTCGTCCCGTCGAGTGAGAAGCGTCCGGGGTCCTCGAACAGTTCGTCGGACAGTCGCCGTGGGTTGCCGCCGTCTGCGGGAACGAGCATCAAGGCGCCGTTCTCCTCGCCGGCGCCGCGCTTGAACACCAAGGCGCGGCCGTCGGGCGAGTAGTCCCCAGGCAGGTCGCCGCTCTCGACGGGGGGCTTAGTGAGCCGCACGAGGTCGTCGCCGTCGGACGCCCGAACCGTGTAGATGCCTGCCCGTCTCGGATTGGCCTCGTCCCATCCCTCGCAGGCCAGCCTGCTGTCGTCCGGCGCCCACACCGTGCAGACAAGGTTGAGGGTTTTGTCGGGGATGTCGAGGACGCGCTGGACCTCACCGCGCGCGGTGAGGACCGCGGTGCCGATCCGGCCGTCCGGAAGCTCGGTCATCACCGCGATCTCCGCGCCGGACCTCGACCAGCGCCCGCCGCCCTCGGGGCCCGGCATGGGAATCTCGGTTTCGTCGCTGCCGTCGGCCTGGACGACATGCGTGCTGACGAAGGTGTGCGATGACTCGTCGAACCGCGAGAAGAGCAGGCGTCCTTCGAGCTCGGGGTCACCGTTGCTGCTGCCTGACGGCGAGCTCGACGGGCTCTCGGCGGCCGGTGGTGCCGCGTCGTCGCCGCCACCACACCCCGCCACCAGGAGAAGCAGACCCGCGACCGCCAACGAAGACCTGGTTGAGACGGGTCGCGATCCCGTGCCCGACGCGCGGTCCTTCCTGCTCTGGAAACGGGGCGAACTCCCTGCCGTGGACCGCGCCGAAATGGTGACCATCGTGACTCGTTGCCCTTCCTGGTCTGGACCGCGCAGCAAAGAGCCATGCTGACACCTGCTGCTTCGTGTGCCGAGCTACGGCGCACGCGCTCCGCCCGCCTCACCACCATGATCACCGGCTGACCGCGATCGGGTCCGGCGCGTCGACGGAGACGCTAGTGCTAGCCAGCACTGGCGCTGGGCTCGTGCGATGTGGCAGCGCGTCGCGACCTAGCGAGAAGACGCAACCGTCACCTCTAGGCCTAACTGGTGAACTCCACGAGGTCCGTGCAGAAGTCGCGGTCTGAGAAGTCGCTGTTTCCGGTCGACGGGCGGACCACCCGCCACGAGTTGGGGACTTCCTCGTCATCGAACGGGTCAGACGGGGTGCCGTTGTAGTCGACGTCGAAAGCGAACCAGAACGCGCCGGGGTCCTTGAGCACGAGGTTGCCGTCGGCGTCGTAGAACCGGGACCCGCCGGAGGCGTAGACGGTGATGGTGATCGTGCCGTCGCCGTTGTCGACGATGGTCTGGTCCTTGCTGTGGGAGGCGAAAACGTTGGTGTATGTGCCGCCGGTCTCCAGGTTGGTGGTCACGACGGTGCCGCGGACGGTCTCCTGGAAGTAGGGAAAGGCGGAGGACCCCCGCTGGTTGCCCAGGAAGTTCCCGAACACGTCTACGGCGTCCTGAGCCGGGGTGCCGTCGCAGTCATAAGCGGCGCCGGTGAACTCGTCGTGGAAGTGGCCCTTCTCCAGCGGCTTGCCGGTCGCAGGTGTGCTCGTAAGAAGGCCCGTGAGGGCCAGCCCGATGATGAGTAGTATCGAACGTCCCCGCATGACTGCTCCTAGGTAGCTAGACGACTTGAGACGTGCCACGTTCCGAACGACATTGCTGTCGCTCCCTAGCCCCGGATAAGCGATGCCGTCACCTCGGACCTCGTGCGCAATCAGGAGCGTGCATTCGCCGGTGAAGGTCCATACGCCCCGCCCTGCATTCGTCGCGCAGCTGTGCCAGCCCTCTGACAACTTCGGGCCATCGCAGCATGCGAGCGTCCCTGCCTTCTCTTGGTATGCCCGCCAGCAGGGGCACTGTCCAGGGGACGAATGGGACCACTTCGTACAGGGCCATCACGACTACCGTCGGTCACACCCGAGGAAGTGCCAGTCGAAACGGCCGGTATCGAGCGTCGTGCTACTGCTCGGCCGGTCACCGACACAGTCCTTGCGAACGATGATTGCGGAGCGCGCGCCGCGACTAGGACAAGCTCTTAAGCGATGGACGCACCGCGCCGAGGAAGAACTCATTTCCTCGACGCGGCGTGGCCCCGCGCTACCGCTCGATCACGGACCGCAGGGCGCGCCCTGTGACTTCGGCGGCTTGCACGACGTCGAGCTGTCGAGGTCCTGCGGCTCTTCCGGCGACTTGTTCGACGTGTTGCCCTGGGTCTCGTCGACATTCGTCTCGCCGACGCCAGCCTGGTTGTTGCCCGGCCCCTCGAAAGTCGTGCACGTGACGGTGCCCTGGTCCTTCGTACAGTTGTCGGGCAGCTGACCTGCCGACGCCGGACCTGCGGCCCCCGCGGCCAGCAAGACGCCCACTCCCGTGGCCGCGAGCAGATGAGAAATGCGCATAGACAGTCCCTTCAGAACACGTCGCGCAACCAGGACGCTGGATGGTCCAACTTGAGATCCCCCCAAGGGACGCGACGCCTTTGCGACCAAAAACGATGGCAAAGCCGCGTCTAAATCCATATTGGTCACCGGTCGGGCACGCAGCGTCGCACGCAGTTCGAAACTGTTCAGGAACCACGGGTTCAGGGCGGCTTCGCGCATGCTCGTCGCCCTGGTCTTGCAGCCGGCGTAGGTCGTCGACGATGACAGGTCCGACTGGACGGCTCACACCAGCCCCACCGTGCGTATCGCGGCGCACTCGAGGTTGCGGGGTACGTCGGTCCTCTGTTTCCCCATCCGGTAGGAGGTGCACGGCCGGGGCGGCTGCAAGACCGCGCAGCGAGGCGCCGTACCCCAGGGACGGCCTGCGCGCTGGAAGTCGTGGCGCGCGGCATCACACTGGCTGAGCGCAGTTGGAGCCCATCGCCGCATCGGTGCACGTCGGGTCACGGTCCGTCAGGGGTACCGTGCTCGGCTCTTGCAACTCGCACGTCTCGCTGCCGATGTCGGGCGAAGAGTTGCCAGACCAGAGCGCCTGTTCGGCACGCCGATTCAGCGCGGCCGTTTCCCGGCAACACTCCGGGTCCGCGTCACCCCGAGCGCCGGTGTCGCTCACGGGCAGTCCACACGTCGGCACTCCTCCGCAGACATCGCCCGCCGGAACGTTGCTCCCACCCCGTCAGAGGAAACGTTCACTCACTAGACGCCGCCTACCCGGTGCTGGGACAGCAGCGTCGCTTGGCGCGAAGTGCCATCGTCGTGAGGGCACCCCGGAGCACACCTGGCACGCGTGTAGAGAAACGTTGATCGGGGGAAAGGCGTCGATCAACCCGCGGCATCGGGCGACTCGGTGAGCCTTGCGTCGAGCTAGTACCCAGGATCGAGTGGCAGGTCTCGCGCACGTGTCTCGGTCCCGGAGCACCTGGCACGCGTGTGGAGGAACCGTTGATCGTGCGGCGAGGCGACGAATCTTCGGATAATGGGGCCATCGAGGGGCTCGGTTTCCGTCCATGTAGTAGTCCGGGTTGCAGCGCGAACAAGCGCCGTACCCCTTGCCGTCCTGGTTGCGCCGGCGTTCCCAGTGGTGCCGTCCAAGGCGGCACAAGGCGTTACGCCACTGTCTGGAGAGTGCGCCCACTAGGGCCACTGGTCCGGGTGATGCACAGCCTTGGGGCCGCAGCGGTCCCGCCTGGCTGCGGAGCCTGACGAACCCCCGGCGGCGACCGGGGGTCCGCCAGGCTCCTGGGCGTCTGCTTCACCGCAGTCAGCCACTGGATCGGCTTGGCCCTCCGGCGACGCTCAAACCGGGCGCGGGGTTTCTCCGGAACCGCCCTCCTGGTGAACTGCGGCGCCAGGCTCGACCGAGACATGAAATCGCACCCGGCCTCACCAGTTCCGCACCCGGATGATCATTGAAGCGGTCCTTCTAGGTCCCGTACCCCCGCGGCCAGCGAGCGCTATCCGCGACACGAGTGGCCCGGCCTGCATGGGTGCTGGCACCGGGCTGCTTCACGGAGCTGGTGGTGCGCTGCCGGGCTGATCGTGCTCAAACTTGGCTGATGATGGCCACAACTCAGTGACGCGCATGACCCAGGCGACAGCGCTTTCTTGGCCGTCGTACCGAGGGGCCTGCTGCCAGAGCCTGACGAACGCCGCGACCACATCGTCCTCGGAACCGACGCGCGAGATCAAGGGATACAGAATGTCGAACAGCCGCCTCAGCGCCGCCGCGTCGCCGAGCCCGCAGGAGAGCAGCAGTTCGGCCATCTGGCCGCGGCAGGCTAGACCCGCCAACCTCGGAACAGGATCTGCAGTCACGCCAACCTCTGAGCTGGGAGGGCTGACCGGGGTCTGGGGTCAGAATCCACGCCGGAACCGGCGCATGCGCAATGTGCCTCCCTGCAGAGGCCATAAACGAGTGCGCTGTGGCCCGCCTGGCGCCTGGTCTTCGCCCGGCCGCAAGGTCCGCGCTCACCGTCGCCATGTGCTCTCGGTGCAGGTCGCAGTGCCGGCCGGGGTCACCAGGGGCGCCGAACGGGTCCGCACATTCTGCCTCGGATCGGTCAAGCCGGGCGGCGCGTCGTCCGCAGCGCGGCACTCGTCGGCGCAGACCACCCGCTGGTGCTGCATCCCCACGTCGATGTAGTACCGCACGCCGATCCGCCAGGCCCGAGTCGCCAGGTCCCGGTGTTGCCCAAGCAGATGTGCCATGTACCAGCGGCCGTCGTCGTGGAGGACGAGGACATGGGTGGCGGGCATCCGGGTGGGCCTCTCGTGCGGCGGCTCGACCCTTGACGGCAGGGCTACCGAGAGTCGGATAAGGCCATGTCGTGAACTCGCCTTCACGGCTTGCCGCGACTGCGCGCTGCCGGAAGTCAACGTCGGTTTCTCGTGGCTCCTTGGTCAGTACGTGTAGATGGGGTTTCCAGCCAAAGTCGGTGACTCCGAGAGTGTGTTCTGGATTGAGGGTTACGGACCCCGCCGGCAGTAGTCGAGGACGGCGTGAACCGTGCGAGACTCGCGCTTGGGTTGTGGAGACGTGACGGGTCACGCACGGAAGAGTCCGGCCGCGACCGGATCAGGCCCTATGACCGAGCGTGCGGACGATGCTGTCAGGATCTCGGCTTGGCGTAGGCGGCGATCCCGGTGTCGTACAAGACGCACGGCTCGTCGCCGACGGTCCACGCGTCGTGTCCAGGCTCGAGCACAAACACGTCTCCCGCGCCCAAGGTGGTCTCGGACCCGTCATCGGTTCGAACGGTCATCCGCCCGGAGACACAGATTCCCTTGTGATGCGTCATGCAGGAATCGGTGCCGGCTATCGGCTTCACGTCCTTGGACCACTGCCAACCCGCCTCGAAGGTTCCGCGCCCAAGCGTGAAGTCTCCGAGCGTTACCACCTCCATCTGACCGTGCGCCTGAAACGGCCGCGTCTCCTGTGGTGAGTCGATGCTTTGAATTTCCAGCTTGGCCATTTCGTCAGGCTCCCTGTCTCCCCGAACCTAGGGGTACACCGCCGGGCTCAATCAGCGCAAGAGGCAGCCCATGACTTCTCGGCTACCCGGGCGAGTGGCGTCCAGCAGAGTGGTGTACGGATCCCGGTGAGCGTGTCGCTGCGCAAGTAGGCGACGGCCATCGGGTGATCTTCGAGTGATCTGCGAAACCGACTCGAAGAAGGACACCACGATGACCGTCAATCCCAGTATCGACCCTGCCCGCCTGCTCGAGGAGCAGCTGTCCCAAGCGTCGCCTGATCTGCTGCGCGAACTGCTGTCCACCTTCGTCAACGCGTTGATGTCGGCCGAGGCCGACGCGGTCTGCGGTGCCGCCTACGGCCAGGTCAGCCCGGACCGGGTCAACCGCCGCAACGGGTACCGGGCCAGGGAGTTCGACACTCGCGCCGACACCTTGGACCTGGCGGTTCCGAAGCTGCGGAGCGAGACATACTTCCCGGAATGGCTGCTGGAGCGCCGCAAGCGCGCCGAACGGGCGCTGACCTCGGTGGTCGCGACCTGCTACCTGCTCGGGGTGTCCACCCGGCGGATGGACAAGCTGGTGCGGTCGCTGGGAATCACCACGCTGTAGCAAGTCGCAGGTCTCCGTGATGGCCAAGGAGCTCGACGCCCACGTCGAGGAGTTCCGCACCCGCCGCCTGGAGGAGGCTGGCCCGTTCACCCTCGTCGCCGCCGACGCCCTGGTTCTCAAGGTCCGCGAAGGTGGCCGTGTCGTGGGTGTCCATGCGCTGGTCGCCCCCGGGGTCAACGCTGACGGGCACCGGGAGATCCTCGGCCTGCAGGTCACCACCGCCGAGGACGGCGCCAGCTGGCTGGGGTTCTTCCGCGACCTGACCGCTCGCGGCCTGGCCGGGGTCAAGCTCGTCACCAGCGACGCCCACGCCGGGCTGGTCGCTGCGATCACCGCGACGCTGGCCGGTGCTGGGTGACAGCGCTGCCGCACCCACTACGCGGCGAACCTGATGTCGGTGACCCCGAAGAGCGCGTGGGGCTGGGTCAAAGCACTGCTGCACTCGATCTACGACCAACCCGACGCCGACGCGGTCCACGCCCAGTTCGACCGTGTCCTCGACGCCCTGAGCGAGAAGCTCCCCGCCGTGGCCGACCACCTCGAGGCCGCACGTGCCGACATCCTGGCCTTCACTGCGTTCCCCAAGGAGGAGGTCTGGCGCCAGATCTGGTCCAACAACCCCAACGAACGCCTCAACCGCGAGATCCGTCGCCGCACCGAGGTCGTCGGGATCTTCCCCGACCGCAACTCGATCATCCGGCTCGTCGGCGCCGTCCTGGCCGAACAACACGACGAATGGGCCGAAGGCCGCCGCTACCTCGGACTCGACGTCCTCGCCCGCGCGCTGGCCGTCGACCTCACCACCGAGGAGGTGACCGACGAGCTGACCCTGCAGGCCATCACGGCCTAAAACACAACGACGAGGGATCACCCGTCGTACACCACGTCTGAGGACTTGACCGAGCGGTGCTACCCATCCTGAGCGGACGAAGGCATGGCCCCCTCGGGGGACGTGAACAGCCCCGGCTCGACCGACGCGCGTTGGCATCCCGTTGCGCCTGGACGCACACTGACCGGTGACGTTTCGCAGGATGTTGCGCTCCGGGCGCTCGACCCCACGAACACCGCTGTGATGGTGTTCGTGGGTGTTCACAGCCTGCATCACGCCGAAGGCAGGTCCGGCCCACATAGCCACGGCTCAGCGGCCTGCGGCGAGAACCTTCTTGATCGACGACGCCGCCAGCAGGCTCAGTTCGAGACCGCGTCACCGATGATGATCGCGACCAATGCGACTGCTGCCACGACCGAGACGGCAAGAGCCGCCGTCGTCATGCCGGCTCGGTCGCCGGCTTGTCGTGCTCGCCAGGATGTCACCGCTCCGGCCGCCGCCAACGGGAGGGTAAGTCCCGCCCAGAAGATCAAGACAGAGGCGAGGGCCACGAGGCTCAGAACGAGGGCAGCCACCGCTCCGCCCTGAGGAACGATGAATGTGAACAGGAGGGCACTCACCACCAACGACACGAGGAAGACAGTCAGGTAGCCGGTGGTGTCGAATTCTCCGTCCTCGTTGTAGCCGGGGATCATCATGAGCATGTGCGCGACGGACGCGGCCACCGCAATGGCGAGAGACTTCATGCGTGTCGACGGCACGGTCCCTGGGGCTGGCGAGGTGTTCATCTGCTTCCCCCTGGCTGCGGATTTCGGCTCAAAGATGACCGTGCTCAGATTACCCGTCAAGACGACGTGCGCGGTTTCAGGGCGGGAAACCTTGGCGCGCACAAGACGTCGGGGGCTGGCTGCATTTGCTTCAGGGCTGACCGATGTTCCTCGGCCACTCGCTGGCGGTCGGCTCGCTCCGGGCTCGTCGTCCAGGTCGCCGGCGGAGCTGATGACAGGTCGTCGTCGAGCAGGTTGGCCACAGTGCCCAATAGCCACTCCTGGGTACTGGTGCGGGAGGTAGCCGGGCCCGAAGATGCCCATGGCCCCAAGGACCCGGTTTACGTGCCGTCCTGGCGGAAAGGGCGCCGGGGTGTGCCCACGTGTCGCCGGCTCTTCTGGGTCGCCCGTCTGCGGGCACAGCTGCCTGGCATATGAAGGCGAGAGTGACTTCCTCTGGGAAGGTGTCCGCTTTCTGGCCGAGGGGGTCGAAAGCGGTGACCGGCTCGTGTACGTCAGCGGGCAATCTGAGGGCCGGATGCTCACTGGCCTCGCCGGGCTGAGGTCCTCGGACCAGCTCATGGCCGCGGGCACGCTGACCTTGATGTCCTACGCTAACGCGGACAGGATGGTCGTCCCCGAGGAGCAGCTGGCTTACTTCGCGGCAGCGACCGAGCGGGCGGTCGCCGACGGTCACCGCGGTCTTCGGGTGCTGGCCGAGTTGACGGGATTGGCCGGCGACATGCGGCGGCGCCGGAGTCTGCTCCGGTACGAGCACCTCGCCACGCGTTACATGGCTGCCCACCCGATGTCCGCGTTGTGTGCGGTAGACCGAACTGCGCTGGGGGACGCGTCGGTAGCTGAGGTCGAGGCGGTCCACTCGCATGTCGCCGGCCCCGGGGGGCTCTCGGGCTTTCGGCTGCTGCCGGAGGATGACGGGCTTGAGCTTACCGGGGTGGTCGAGGCCTGGGACGCTGATCGTCTCAGCGAGGTGCTTCACAGCATCACCGGACCTACGGACGACGTGAGGCTGCATCTGCAGCGACTCAACTTCATCAGCGGCATGGGTTTGAAGGCGCTGGCCCGGTACGGGAATGACCTTGCCGCCCAGGGGGGCACCTGACCGTTATCGGTGCCCGACCCGTGCTGAAGCGGGCATGGACGGTCTTGGGACGCGACCTGACAGGGCCCGCCTGATGGACCGTTCCGTGCGGGCTGTCACCTTTTCGGCGGCGAGGGAGAAGTCGGAGCGGCTCGCCACTTCGTCGCCGACGAGATCCGCGGGCGCGTCGAGGACGACATGATCGACACGGCGATGCTGCTCACGAGCGAGATCGTGACGAACGCAGTCCTGCACACCCACTCCGACTTTTCCGTGCACGTCACCGTTGCCGGGACCGGAAGCGCTCAATTCAGGTCAGCGATGGCAGCAGCCTGCCCCCGCTGCCGCGCCACCATGATGCCGAGGCGATCACCGGCCGTGGCTGGAACCGTCGAGGGCCTCGCCGATGACTACGGCGTGCTCTCGACGTCCGCCGGCAAGGCGGTGTGGTTCACCCTCGGTGGAGCGGCCTCACCCGGGCGGAGCGGCTGGGGAGCAGCCGATGGGATCGACGACCGGAGGCGTAAAGGTCCTGTTGGCCGGTCTGCCCGCGAAGCTATGCGTACAGCTTAGCGAGCACAACGAGGCGCTGCTACGGGAGTACGACCTCTACCGCCTCGCCTCCGGCGCTGACGGTCGTCTCGCGGAAAAGGTCACCGACGCCGCCCGCGCCCGGGAAAGAATCGCCGCCGCTCTCCGTGAGGCCGTCGATGGCCTGCCCATCGGCGACGACTATCCGGCGACGATCGACATAGGTTTCGCGGTGCCGGACCGTGACCTCGCCGCCTTTGAGGTCCTCGCCGAAGTCCTCACTGACGCCGAGCAGGTCGCCACCACAGGCACCCTGTTGAGCCCTCCGGCCTCGCCCGAAATCACCGACCTGCGCGACTGGGCCGCGGCGGAGATCGTGAGGCAACTTCACGGCGGCCAGCCGGCGGCCTGGCCCCGCCCGTAATAACGACCCGCGCATAATGGGGTCGCGTGTGTGGCACTAGCCCCTGACGAATCGAGGCTCAGGGTTTGGCGTAGTCGCGGCGCCCTTGAACTCGAAGCCGACGATACCTCACCCCAGCTTGCTCGAAGATGGCGGTGACCTGCTCGTCGGTGAGCCCTACCAGAAGACGTGCCCGCGTTCAACGTAGAGCGCGCGATCGGCATCCTGGTCTTCGGATCCATCCCGACCAGGAGGCCCCGCAACTGGCCGGGAGTCGTCTTGAAGAAGAAAGGCGAATGGCGCATCCGTGTCCAGACGAAGCTGCCCGCCCGACCCGACCAGCTGCCCGCGGGCGAGCCGCCGGCCGTCACCCAAGCCATCCTCGCGCCGCCAAAGGGCACCGCGCCTCCTCGAACTAAGCCCGGATCCACCGTGGAGCTTGGTGTGACGGGCGCGCCGTAATGCCGGAATGCCCTTCTGGTGCAGGAGAATCGATCTTGTCTAGGGAACGATTCGACCTGCGCAGAGGGGCATCCGGTAGATGCGAGTGTGCCATGGCTTGTCGGCCCGGTTCGATGACCCCAACCTCGTGTCGTGCGCGGGTCTCGCGCCGGTCCTGCACCTGGCCGAACGGGCCGGCCTGCCGCGGCTGGCCGGGGAGCACGTGCGGATCCACCGGCAGGGTGGGGTCAACGCGCACCTGAAGGTCCCGGCGCTGATCGCGGGGATGGTCGCCGGAGCCGACTCGATCGATGACATGGCGTTGCTGCGCCACGGCGGGATGGACCGCCTGTTCGTCGGGGTGCGGGCGCCCTCGACGCTGGGGACCTTCCTGCGCACGTTCACGTTCGGCCACGTGCGGCAGATCGACGCCGTCGCGTCCAGGCTGCTGATCGGCCTGAGCAAGCTGGCGCCACTGTTGCCCGGCGCTGACGAGTTGGCCTACATCGACATCGATGACACCCTCCGGCAGACCTACGGCTACGCCAAGCAGGGTGCCGGCCGCGGCTACACCGGAACGAAGGGCCTCAATGCCCTGGTCGCGACCGTGAGCACCCCGTCCTCGGCGCCGGTGATCGCTGCCGCCCGGCTGCGCAAGGGCTCGACCAACAGCGCGAAGGGCGCGGCCCGGTTGGTCGCCGACGCGCTCATCACGGCGAAGGCTGCCGGTGCGAGCGGCCTTCGGGTGCTGCGCGCGGACTCCGCGTTCTACGGTCACGACGTGATCGCCGCCGCGGTCCGCCACCGCAGCTGCTTTTCGATCACTGCCCGTCAGGACTCGGCGATCCGCAAGGCGATCGCGACGATCGGCGAGGACGCGTGGACGCCGATCAAATACACCAACGCGGTCTTCGACGAGGACCAGCAGCGCTGGATCTCCGACGCCGAGGTCGCCGAGATCGACTACACCGCGTTCACCTCCAAGGCCAAGGACAAGCACGTCACCGGCCGGCTGATCGTGCGCCGCGTCAAGGACATGAACCCGAACAACCAGAGCGAGCTGTTCACCGCCTACCGCTACCACGCCGTCTTCACCAACAGCCCGCTACCGATGCTGGCCGCCGAGCGCGCGCACCGCGGGCACGCGATCGTCGAGCAGGTCATCGCCGACCTCAAGGGCGGCCCGCTCGCGCACCTGCCGTCCGGGAGCTTCTGGGCCAACAGCGCCTGGCTGGTCTGCGCCGCGATGGCCTTCAACCTCACCCGCGCCGCCGGCACCCTCGCGTCGGCCATGCACGCCAAGGCCACAACGGGCACGATCCGGGCCCAGCTGATCAACGTCCCAGCCAGGCTCGCCCGCTCCGCGCGTCGACTGACTCTGCACCTTCCGGCCTCATGGCCGTGGCAGAAGGCCTGGCAACAACTTCTCAACGTCTCGGTGCACGGACCACCGCGGCCGGCCTGACCCATCCAGCCGTCCCACCGGGACCCGACCGGAGACCACCGTGGAGAGCACCGGCCCGCCCGGCGACCTCGGCCTGCACCACGCCGTCCACCCACCCGCCCGCGCACGTCAACTCGCCAACAGAATCGCGACGGTGGATCCGGGCTAAGGCGCCAGCAGGCTCGAGAACGCGCTCCCCGGGTCGCCACCGAGGGGTTGCGAGAAGTAGGACACGAAACGTCCTCCGCCGGGCCGGTCGCGTCGCCGTCGTCGCGGGCGAAGCTCAGGCCCTCATAGTCGCCGGTGAAGTAACCGCGCGCGAACGGTGCCCGGCGCATGTCGAACGACGCCGGCGTGACCCGGGTCTCCTCGTCCCAGCTCGCCGACTGCGAGCAGTCCTTGCCCGCCGCGTGGCAGTGGACTGCCCACTGGTCGGTGGCGAGGATGCCGTCGGCAGAGCTGTTGTTGCGGAAGTCGTAGAAGGTCACCATGACGGTGCCGTCGTCGGCGACGTGCACGGCGGGCGTGAACGCCTGACGGTCATCGAGTCGCGCTCCGCATCCGAGCCGGCGTTAATCCGCGCCAGCGGCGACCAGCTCGCGCCCTCGTCAGTCGACCGGGTAAGCGCGATCGTGTCGTAGCTGAACCCGCTGGGTCGCGCGTCCTGCACCACCGCGTACAGGGTGCCGTCAGCGCGGTCGACCGCGACGTCGAAGAGGATGTCGCCGGTGCGAATCGGGCAGGCCGCGACATCGCCGGGGTCCGGGCAGCCCACGGGTTCGGTGTCGATCACACCGTCCTCGCGTACGCGGTCCATCGGGTAGAACTTCGTGATCCTGGACGCGTTGCTGGTCCACGTCGAGCCCTGGTCGACCGACCGGATCAGCGACAGGTTGAACTCGAACTGCGCGCCGCCGTCGCCGTTGCGGAAGTTGACGATCTCGTTGAAGAAGTCCAGGACATCGCCGCCCTCGGACGCCGGGCAGCACGGCGATCCGGTTGCCGATCGTCTGGTTGTTGGCGCCCTTGGGGTTATAGATGATCCGCGCCGGCTCGAACGTGTCGCCGCCGTCGGTGGTGCGGGCGAACCACGCCGGCCCCCGGAAGCCGAGACCGAAAATGTTCTCCCGCCCCTGGGACGCGGCAACGACCTCGCCCCGGGGGGTCGAGGGCGGTCCCACACCGCATACACGTAGTTCGCGTCGTTGGGATCAGCGGTGATCGCGTTCTTGTCGTTGAGGAACCGTGGATCCGTGTCGACTTTCAGATAGATCGGGGCCTCCCAGGTCTGGCCCCCGTCCTTCGAGCGGTTGTAGGTCATGCCGTTGTCCCCGAACCCGCCGGACGTCACGGGGTCAGAATCGGTGACAAGGCTCATCGCGTGCGCCCAGCCAGTGGGACCGAAGGAGACCCACGGGTCGGTTGCGCGTTCGAAGTCGCCGCTGCCCGAACAGATCGTGCCGACCGGGACGACCACCTGCGTCCAGGTCTCGCCGCCGTCCCTGGTGAAGGAGGCCACATTGCTCTTGGCGGCCCCGTTGCTCCAGCGGTCCTGCTGGTAAAGGCCGATGATGTTGTCGGGATCGACAGGGTTGACATCGACATACGGCTCGACCTCGGAGCCGGCAAAGTTGACGCCGGGGCCAGGGCCGGGCGGCGTGACGCAGCCACCGAACGGCGAAGCGCCGGAGGTCGGCGTCGGAGCCGCTGCCGTGAACGGGACCGCCTGCGCCGCGCCGGGCGAGGGTAGCCGCGACTACCGCAGCGACAACTACCGAGACAATACCTGGGGAACGAGGGTTCATTGCAATCACCCCTGCGCGCCCTCACGGGTGCGACCGACTTGGCTCGAGGCTACTCCCGTTTGCCGGGTGACGGTGTGAACTGCCCCGGGATTGATGGAGGCTGCGAACCACGGAGAGCCAGCCCCGGGGCGCTTTACGTATGCAGCCCCCTGGCGAGCCATGGCCAAAACCAAGGCGGCACGGTCTTCCACATCAGCCGTCGACTAACCCGCAGGTAGTGCGGGCGCTCCTCCCCCGTAGTGCGGAACGGGCGACGGCCGGGCAGCTCCGACACCCGTCGGGCGTGGTGCTTGACTCATAACCACCCCGGACTCATTGGCGGGCCGCACCGGGGGTTGGTGATGGTGACCCGCGTCTGGGGGACGGGCGAGACCTTCGATCCGCGGACGCGGGTCGAGATTGCGGTCGGAGTGCTGATGGAGCTTTGTGGCTGGGAGGCGACCACGGCACGGTCTCGCCTGGTCTCAGCGGCCCACAGCGCTGGCCCACCGGTCGAGAAACGTTCGCGGCCATCGCCGCCGCAGCCGGACTGTGGGCTCTGGCCACCTTGTGGCTGCGGAGCCTGCGCCGCACCCGCTAGGGGTGTGGACCGGCCGGGCCGTGTGCTGCGCGAGCTCAGGTGGTGCCGATGACGACCAGATCGCCGATGTTCTGCGCCTGTTACCTCCGATGCGAGGTCACTGATCCATCGCCTGCGTGAGCCAGCGGCCCGCCGCCAGCAGTTGCTCGAAGCGTTCGGTCATGGCGGGGTTGTCCACCGCCGAGAGCTGCGTGCGAGCGAGGTCAAGGGCGCCGGGAAGGCCGAGCAGGGCGCCGAACACCGCGGCCTCCGCCTGCAACTCGCGCATCCCGTGTCTGGATGCCACGCGGCCCAGCTCCTCCACCAGGTCGGCGGCGCGCGGGTTCCCCGAGTTGATGGCGTGCTGCGCCTCTGCGGCCATGGCGTATGCCTCGACCCACAGATACGTGTCGGTGAATCGCCGGCAGGCTGCCGGTGCCTCTGGAGTAGCCGGGCGGCTTCGTCGTCGTCCCCCCGGCAGCCGCCACCAGACCAAGACCGCGGCCGGCGAGGTCTCCCAGCAGGGATCGGCCACCTCGAGCGCGAGGGCGTGTGCTTGCCCGAACACCTCGCCGGCCTCATCGACCCGTGCCCCCGCGCAGCGCGAGCTCGCGAGCCACGCCGGGGGTAGGGCACGAAGGAGAGCCACCCGGCATCCCGCCGCGTGTTCGGCGCGCGCTCGAGGTGCGACGCGCGCCTCTGGTCGCTCCCCCGTGAGCAGATGAAGCCGCCCGAGGTGGGTGAGGGCCATCGCGGCGGCGCGCTGGTCACCGTCGTGTTCGGCATGCCGGGTGGCGCTCCGCAGGAGCGGCTGGCATCGTCGTGGCGGCCCGCGTCGCTGCGCAGCGAGCCGCGGGTAAGCAGGATCCAGGCCCGCTCCGCGACGTCGTCGCCCCGGCCGTGGCCTGGCCCGGTCCAGCCACGTTCGGCCGACTCGATGCGGCACGCAGGAACTCCACCCAGGCCAGCTCGCGACTGCCGCCGGTGGCGAGCTCAGGGCGCCCGCGCGATCGGCAACCGCGACCGCCTCATGCAGGACGGCACGCCCGACTCGTCGGAGCCGCGGACGGCGTGCACCTGCGCGCTGCCGAGCTCGGTGAGCGCGCGACAAGCAGCTCTGGGTCTCGCAGGGCTCGAGCTCCGTCGACGGCGCGACGCAGCGCCTCCATCCCGGCCTCGGCCGCGCCGGCTGACATTCGCCGCCTCGCCGGCCTGCACTGCACCAGTGTGCGAGCCGCGCTCGCCCCGACCGGGCGCGTCATCACGGGCTCGGCCGCCGCAGCCAGCGACCGGGAAGGCGCCATGCCGAGCTGGTCGAGGAACAGCTCGGTGACCACGCGCACATGCCCGCGGGCGCCCTCCACGTCGCCACCTTGGGCAAGGGCATGGACGAGCAGCTCATGGGCGCCCTCGTCCCACGGTTCCAGAGTCACCAGGGCGCGCGCGTGTGGGACCGCCCGGCGGGGATGTCCGGATGCAACTTGGGCGCGGGCAGCCTCACGGAGCACAACCCCGGCCAGGCCGGAAACCCGCCGGCGTTCACCGTCCAACCAGAGCTGGAAGCCGGGGTGCGACGGGAAGTCGAAGCCTTCCAGCAATGGTGCGGTGAGGTCGGCGAGCTCCACGACCTCGTACCACGGGGCGGCGGCCAGCACGTCGAGGTCGGTGCGCACTGCGGGGCCAAGTGCCAGGGTCACCGGGTCCCCTGCGAATGCACGGGGAGTATCGAGGCAACGACGCAGCTGCGCCAGGTTCCACCGCAGCGCCGCCAGACCGTCCGCTGCGTCCGGGAAAAGCAGTGAGACGAGCCGATCACGCGGTACGGGACCGGCGCTGCCGACCAGGTAGGCGAGCAGGGCCCAGGGCTTCCGACCGCGCGGCGCGGTGACCGGGCTCCCGTCGCGCGAGAGGCCCGGACGGCCCAGCAGCTTGACGTGCAGTGTCATCGACACGCTCCTTGCGAAGAGTCTTGCGCCTCACCCCGCCGTCGGCACCACTTTTTGATACTGCGCCAGCAAGGTTGGCGTAGGGGCGCCGACAAGGGACCCGCCCGCCGGCGAGGTGGGCCGGCTTCCGGCGCTCCCCGCTGGCGGATCACCGCGTCACACGGCGGGTCACACGGTCATCGCCGAGTCTACGAACGCCCAGCAGTTCAGGCGGTTGGCGTTCGCTAATCCCCAGCCGCATTAGCCGAATCTCGCCAGATTCCGCCCCGGAGAGGAGTGGCAGCGCACATGCATGACTGGATCCACGCCGAAATGGCCGCCGCGATGCGCGCGCAACAGGTCAGTCGCGCACGCCGCTGCCGGAACCTGCGGGAGTTGCTGCAGTCGTCTGCAAGGCCTGCCGCAAGGCGTCGCGGATGCACGGCCTCCCTGGCGACGCCTGTGGAATGCCTTTGCACCAGGAGGTGCCTCGTGACCGGAACCCTCGACCGCCCCGTCGGCGACCGGCATACGCCGCAGCGCAACGCCTCAGCCGAGCAGATGCTCTCTGCCCTCCTCGACGCCAGCGCCGTGGCCGCCGAACTGAGCGTAGACGAACTATCCTCCGCCAGCCCGCGTGGACAGCTCGTGGTCGCCCTCTCGGACCTCGCGCGCCTCGCGACCCGCCAACTGGGCGGGGTGCTCGGCGCTCCGGTCGGGGATGCGCCGGGAGTCGTGGTCGTCCGCGACCTCGCCTGCAGCACTCGTGCGCTCGCCCGCGCCATCGCCGATCGTGCCGTTCCCTCCGTCGCGGACCTGGCCTCCCCAGCGCAGGTTGTCGCTTGGGCCGAGCGGGCCCGTGCACTAGCTGAGCAGCTGGCACATGAGGAGATCCCACCGGAGACGGTCCTGCGGGCCGTGCAGCGCGCGCCGGGTCGTAACGAGCACGTCATACGGCGGGGCCGTCGGCGACTCGCGCGGGCCGTCACCGACTGAGACTAGAGGGACCGTCCGACATGGATCCATCCCGTCACCGCCACGACGTCGTCGTCGTCGGCGCGCGAGCCGCAGGAGCTGCCACGGCGCTCCTGCTCGCCCGGCTAGGCCACGACGTCGTCGTCCTCGACCGGGCCGTCTTTCCGGCCGACACCCTCTCCACGCACCAGATCGCCCGCCCCGGTGTCGTCCAGCTGCAGCGCTGGGGACTGCTCGACACCGTGCTGGCCAGCGGAGCACCGGCGATCCGCACGGTCAGCTTCACCGCCGCGGGCGAGACAGTTCGGCGGACCGTGCAGAAGTCGGCAGGCGTCGACCTGCTCGTCGCTCCTCGCCGGTACATCTTGGACTCGATCGTGGCAGAGGCCGCCGCCGAAGCGGGAGCTGACCTGCGACTCGGCGTCACCGTCACCGGCGTCCGTCGCGACCAGTCCGGTCGGGTCATCGGCGTGGACGGCTACACCAGTTCGAAGAGGCTGGTCGAGATCGATGCCCGGTTCGTCATCGGCGCGGACGGGCTGCGGTCAGCCGTGGCGAGTTCGGTGGGCGCGGAGTTCACCGAACGTCGAGGCGCCGCCGGCGCGGTTCAGTACGCCTACTACGCCGGGGTGCCCTGGAGCGGCATCGAGCTGTACGTCGCGGAACGGGCGCTCGTCGGGGTGTTCCCGACCCATGACGGTGAGGCCTGCATCTGGGTCGCCTCCCCGTCGGAGGACGCTCGTTCTGCCCGCCGCGACTCCGGATCTGCCAGCGCCGCCTTCACCACCCAGCTTGAGTCCGCGGCACCTGAGCTCGCGGACCGACTGCGCACCGGCAGGCGTGTCTCGCCTGTTGCCGGCATGCTGCGCATGTCCAACCACCTGCGCCGAGCCCACGGCCAAGGCTGGGCCCTGGTCGGCGACGCCGGCTACCACCGGGACGCCGTCACCGGGCACGGCCTCAGCGACGCCTACCGAGACGCCGAGCTGCTCGCGCTCGCCGTGCACCAGGCGCTGATGGTGAGACCGACAGGGCCACCGCACTGGGCGACTACCAGGACCGGCGCGACCGCGCCCTCGCGAGCTGTATTCGACATCACCTGCGCCATGGCGGATTACCCGCCCGTTCCCGAGTTCGTCGAGCTGCAGAAGCAGCTCAGCCGGGCTCTCGACATCGAGGCGACCGACCTGGCAGCCCTGGCTGGTCCGGGCGACCGACAGCTCGACGTCGCCTGATCCCGACCACCGCACCCCGCACCACCCAACCACCCGCAATGCGCGACCGCGCACCACACATCAAGGAGCACCGAAATGACCGCAACCGTCAACGAGTCGACCCGCAACGGCGTCGACACCGACACCCTGTTCGCCACCCTCGACGCGGTGAAGGCCGCGCCGGAGGCGGCCACGTTCCAATTTCGAGCCCACAACGAGTGGGTCGCCGGAACCCACAGCCGGGGCACAATCCACGGTTACTACGGCGTCGGCGAGGAGCGCACGCACGAGCGCAGCTTCAACCTCGACGCCGACCACCCCGCCATCCTGGTCGGCAAGGACAACGGACCGACCCCCGTGGAGTACCTGCTGCACGCGCTCGCCGCATGCCTGACGGCCGGCCTGGCCAATATCGCTGCCGCCCGCGGCATCCGGCTCACCGAGGTGCACTCCGACGTGTCCGGCGACATCGACCTCAACGGCATCCTCGGGCTCGACCCCGAGGTCCGCAACGGATACCGGAACATCACCGTGCGGTTCACCATCAAGGGCGACGCGCCGGCCGAGAAGCTGCGCGCGCTGGTGGAGCAGTCCAGGGCCCGCTCGGCAGTCTTCGACGTCATCACCAACCAGGTGCCCGTGACCATCGACGTCACGACCGACTGATCTCACGACCGACTGATCAGTCGCGAGAGATGGGGCCAGGGCCCACGTGGGGGTCCCGGTCGCACCGGTGCCGGCGACGTCCGGCTGGCGCTACGAGGGGACGGTGCCCGCTCGCTCTCCCAAGGCCGGCTTCTTCGCGGAGCGCCGCACCCGGGCACCAGTGCCGACGCGGTCGTCTGGGTCGAGGTGACCCGGACGTCCTACGAGGACTCCGAGCTGACGCGCGGGCGAGACCACCACGAACGCGGGGCCGTGCCGTACCAAGTACCCATTCGGCAGCTTCAAGGATATCCGCCTCTGGGTATGAGCGGCCGGGAGGGCTCAACCGGCGGGTGGAGCAAAGAACTGAGCGGAGCATCTCCACAGCGGCCTCACGGAACTCGGCCGGGTGCTTCGCTGGACGCCCCACAAGGCACTCCTTCCCGAGGCTGACGGCCCAGATCAGAGTGTCCACGGAGCGGGGTCAGTACCAGACATTGCTGACCGCTTGAGCGCGGACATCACGGCCCGCAGCATCAGCTGTGGACGGTCATCCATGTCCATCCAACGGTCACACAATGTCTCGCAGACACAGCGCTGGACCGGGTCGCCAACTGACGGGGCGGACGTTCCCGTGACACGTCCACGCATGTCACGAGGTGCCAAGGCCGATGTTCACGGGCGCGGTGAAAACGGCCGTCCCCGTCCGGTCGGCGCGTTCACGAACCAGTCCGTCGAGCACCTGCACGATGTCTGAGCGCTGCGACTCGCTCACGTCGGCGACGAGCATGCCGGGGATCGGGTTGCCGCCCAGGGTCCAGTCCCACAGCTGTTGGCCACTGCGAACTTCAACACGCTCCTCGAGAGCAGTGTCGATGACGACCTCCGTCAACCCGGCCGCGGTCAGCCGATGGTGCATGACGTCTGGATCGGCTACCTGGAACTCCAGCAGAGGCTCGTCCTCCGCGGGGCCCTCGAAGCCCGGGACCACCACCTGCGCCGCCGCTACGAAGGCGTGGAGGGCCTCAAAGAGGCTGGGGTCGCCGTAGGCGATGAGCAGCACCCGCCCGCCGGGACGAGTCACCCGCACCATCTCACGCAACGCCCGGGCCTGGTCAGGGACGAGCATGACCCCGAACTGCGACCCCGTCACGTCGAACGTGTCGTCGGTGAGGTCCAGGGCATGGCAGTCCATCACGCGGGATGCGGCTTCGAGTCCCTCGGCCGTGGCCCGTGCGTTGAACAGGTCGACCATCGAGGGTGACCAGTCCGTCGCGAGGACCTTGGCCCCCAGCCGCGCCGCGGGCAGGCTGAGCCCTCCGGTGCCGGCCGCGACGTCCAGGAAGGTGTCGCCCGCCTGCAGACCCGCGAGTCGCAGCGCCGCCTCGGCCAGGTCGGACTCGCCGGCCGTGACGTGCTCGTCGTAGGCCGCGGCAATGGCATCCCATGCCTCGACGGGCGCGGTGTGCTCGGTCTCGTGCTGTGTGTTCGTCATGGCGGCGACGTTAGGAGCGCGCTGGTGGTCGCGCATCGGGCGTTAGACCCACCGGGACGGCGTCAGGCGTGGGTACTTCGCCCCATGCTCACACGAGGCCCTTCTCGTACGCATAGGCCGTCGCCGCAGCACGGGAGGGTACGTCGATCTTGCGGAAGATGTTGCTGAGGTGCCGGGAGATGGTCTTGTCCGCGACGCCGAGCTCCTTCGCGATCGCCCGGTTGGTGTGTCCCTTGGCAACCAGTCGCAGCACCTCGACCTCGCGACCGGTCAACAGCTGATCCCCTCGCCCATGCTCGGGGACAACGACCAGTGCGTCGAGGCGCTCCAGGTCGAGTCGGGCCCCGAGCCGTTCGAGCACGATGCGGGCGCCGTCCAGCTCCAGGTTGGCGGTCTCTGCGTCACCCATGGCACGACAGGCCAGACCGATGAGGACCCCAACCCGTGCCGTCTGGTGCGGTACGCCGAGCTCGCGCCAGGCCGAGCCGGCCGGCCGCAGCACACGAAGGGCAGACCGCGCGTCGTCCTGCGCGAGCAGGACCGCTCCCCGCGCGGTGTCGGCCAGCGCATGGAGGTATGGAGCGTCCACGCGACCAGCCACGCCCGCCAGCTCATCGGCGGCGGTCTGGGCGGCTTCCAGGCTGCCGGCGGCGATCATGATCTCGGCGACCGCCGCCAGCAGGCGCGCTCGAGCACCGGGCGCTTCGGTCTCGGCCAGTGCGCGCTGGATCATCGAGACGGCGACTCCCACCTTGCCCTCGGCCAGTCGGAGCAGCGCCAGACCGGGCGCCGGCGAGCGTCCCGCTTGGCTCGCCTGCCGATAGCTGTCCTCGGCCGCGCCGATCTCGCCGCGCAGCCGCTGGAGCTCGCCCAGCTGGTAGTAGGCCGCGCCGAGCGAGTCCCAGGTCGTCGGCCCGGAGAGGTACTCACAGGCCTGGGTCGCTGCCACCGTCGCCTCGCCCCAGTCACCGTGCAGCTGCAGGAGCTCGCAGCGGTGGACCAGACAGTTGCCCCGGTACGGGACCAGGTCCGGCTGGCTGTCACACCAGCGCTCGAGTGCCGCCGTCCACTCTCGCGCCCGGCGCAGATCGAATCCGTCAGCGCATGCAGTGATCACCGTGCAGTACGTCATGCCCGCGTACACCGGCGACACTTCTCCGGCCGTCACCGCGACCATGGCCTCGTCCAGCAGGGTGAGACCCCGCGCCGCATCGCCGACCATGACCTTGCACATGCCTTCGCCCAGACGTGCCATCGTGGCAAGGTCGGCGTCTCCGAACCGCACGGCCGCCCCGGCACAGTCCCGGAAGGTTGGCTGCGCCCCGACCGGGTTCCCGCCGAACATCTGCACCAGACCGTTGAGGGTGCGGAACCAGTGGTGCTCCGCGCAGTCCTCGGACCCGTCGAGCACGCGTCCACCGCGGGCGAACCAGCCCACCGCCGGAGCCGTCTCCCCGCGGAAGATGAGTCCGGATCCGATGAGGAAGGCATGCCGCGCAGCACGGCGGGGGTCGCCGGCTGCAAGGGCCTCACGGTGGGCGCGGGCCCACAGCGTCGTCGATGCTTCCTCACGGCCCGTCAGGTATGCCGCCAGCGCATGAGTCTCGAGGTCGTCGAGCGCCAGCGGCGACTCGGCGTCCGCGGTCCCCAGTGCTGTGAAGGCGTTCTGCCACTGGCGCGCAGCGGCGGCGGTCCGCCCGCGCTCGAGTGCCATGGACGTGCTCACCACTCCAGTCTGGCGGGCTCGGCCAGGAAAACCGCCGCATCGCCCGAGGTTCGCGCGGCGGGGTCGGATCCGCCGCAAGCCTCAGTCGTTGGCGACGTCGACCGGAAGCCCGTCCGCGGCCCACTCCGGGTAGCCGTCCTCGAGCCGGGCCGCCCGGAACCCCTGGCGCCGTAGCGTCCGCACGGCGTCGTCGGCGTACACGCAGTAGGGCCCGCGGCAGTACGCCACCACATCGCGGTCCTTCGGCAACTCCCGCAGCCGGCGGGTCAGCTCCGCGGTCGGCAGTGACACCGCGTCGGCCAGGTGCCCCGCGCGATACTCCGCCTCCGGGCGCACGTCGAGCACCACGACGTCACCGTCGCGAAGGCGCCGCGCGAGCTCGGCCCGGGTGACCACGTCCAGCGACGACCGGTCTCCGAGGTAGGCCGTAGCCAGCTTGTCGATCTCGGCGACGTGCTCGGCTGCGACCTCGCGCACCGTGGCCCACAGCATCGCCACTCGCGGGCTGGCCAGGGAGTAGATGACGCGGTTCCCGTCGCGGCGGCTGCCGACCAGTCCGTGGCGCAGCAACACCTGCAGGTGCTGGGAGGTGTTCGCGATGCTCTGCCCGAGCTCCCCGGCCAGCTCCTCGACCGATCGTTCCCCCTGGACGAGCACGTCGACGAGCTCAGCGCGCCGGCCGTTGCCGAGCGCCTTCGCGACCCCGGCCAGGCCGTCGAAGAGAGCGTCCTTGGCTTCCCGGTCGCCCACGCTGACCTCGCTCGTCATCTCACCGGCCGTGTCGGTTCAAGCATTCGCTTGACGAGCGTACCGCGACCAAGCCATCATTCAAGCGTTTCCTTGAACAGTAGGAGGGCGTATGCAGCCGACGGTGATCCCGCTGGTCGACGTCGGGTTAGGCAACAGCGCCTACCTCGTCGACCTGGGCGACGGCCGGGCCTTGGCGGTCGACGCCAGCCGGGACCTGCGCGCCCTGCGAGCGGTCACTGCCCGGCTCCGGCTCAGGGTCGCCTTCGCCGCCGACACTCATCTGCACGCCGACTTCGTCTCGGGCGCACCGGACCTGGCGGCCTCCGACGACGCCTCCGTCCTCGCGTCCGCCTCCGGCGGACGCGAGTTCCCGCACATCGGGCTGGGCGATGGGGACGAGGTCGACCTCGGCGGCCTGCGGCTCCGCGCCCTGGTGACCCCCGGCCACACCGACGAGCACCTGGCGTTCCTCCTGCTCGACGGGGACGTCCCGGTGGGCGTCTTCTCGGGCGGGTCGCTCATCGTCGGCGCCGCGGCGCGGACCGATCTCGTCGACCCGGCCCGCACCGACGAGTTGGCCCGCGCCCAGTACCGGTCCGTGCAGCGGCTGCTCACCCTGCCCGACGACGTGGCGCTGTGGCCGACCCACGGCGCCGGGTCCTTCTGCTCAGCACCGCCCGGAGCGGAGCGGACGAGCAGCATCGGTGCCGAGAAGGCGACGAACCCGTTGCTTCGCTCAGCCGATGAGGAGGCGTTCGTCGCGGCGCTCATCTCATCGCTCGGCACCTATCCCACGTACTTCGCGCGCCTCGGCGAGGTGAACCGCCGCGGGCCGGCGCCGCTCGAGTCCGTGCCGCACCTGCCGTGGATCAGCCCCGACGCGGCCCGCCGGCTGCTCGCCGACGGAACCGGCCGTGCGGTCGTGGTCGACGTGCGGCCTGTCGAGGCGTTCGCCGCAGCCCATCTGATCGGTTCGCTGTCGATTCCGCTGCGGGAGGTGTTCGCGACCTGGCTCGGCTGGGTCGCGCCGCCCGATGTAGCGCTGCTCATCGTGCGCGACGACGACCAGGACGCCGACGAGGTCGCCTGGCAGGCTGCGAAGGTCGGCTACGTCAACATTGTCGGCGAGCTGGCGGGCGGGATCACGGCGGCGACCGCGGCCGGCCTCCCCGTGGTCGGCACTCGGCTCGTCCGACCGGGTGATGTGACCGGCGGCGAGCTTCTCGACGTCCGTCAGCGCTCGGAGTTCGAAGCTGGACACGTCCCTGGCGCCGACCATCTCGAGCTCGGCGACGTCTCGGCCCGCGTCAACGAGGTCCCGGCCGCGGCGACTGTGGTGATGTGCGGGCACGGGGAGCGCGCCATGACTGCTGCCAGCCTATTAGAACGCACCGGCCGCCCCGATGTGGCGGTCCTCGTCGGTGGCCCTGATGACTGGGCCGATGCGCACCACGCCGCGTTGGACTCGGGAACGTGAACGCCGCAACAGACGTGGCGACCGGACGGAACGGACGACCGCTGCGGCTCGGGCTGCGCGCCAACGCCGCCCAGTTCACTTTGCTGGTTGCCGTCAACGCCCTCGTCGGCGGGATGCTTGGCCAGGAGCGCACTGTGCTGCCGCTGCTCGCGGAGCGCACGTTCCGGCTCGACGCCTACACCGCCGCGCTCACCTTCATCCTCGCGTTCGGCGTGGCGAAAGCCGCCACCAACTACCTGGCCGGCACCTGGTCGGACCGCTACGGCCGCAAGCCAGTGCTGGTCGCTGGCCCGGCTGCGGGAGAAGCCGATCGCCGCGATCGCGAGGGATCTGGGGATCTCCGAGTCGCTCACCACGGAGGTGCCCACGGATGACACTGGCCGCCTCCCAAGTTGGGAAACGGCCAGGTCAACCGGGTGGAGCTGAGGGGACTCGAACCCCTGACCCCCACACTGCCAGTGTGGTGCGCTACCAGCTGCGCCACAGCCCCGTCGTCGAGCACGGATCATCCACCCGCTCACGCGGGCGACGACGAGTCTAACGGCTCCGCACAGCGCCGACGAATCGCCCCGCTGCCGCCTCGCCAGCAGCGCAGTGCTCGCCGTCACTCCTCGTCGCCCATCACCGGCGTGGGCAGGCTGCCGGCGTTGTGCTCGACCAGCCGCCAGCCGTCGGTCGACCTCCTCCAGCACCGACCAGCAGCAGTTCGACAGGCCGCCCACGACCGCCCACCGGTCCATCGGGAGGTCGAGCAGGGCGCCGATCGCGGCCCGTGCCGAGCCGCCGTGGGTGACCACGACGAGCGTCTCCCCCGGCGGGACGGTCGCCAGCGCGTCGAGGACGGCCGGCGCCACCCGGGCCGCGACGTCGCTGCGGCTCTCGGCACCGCCGGCGGGGACGTCGGCACCGGCCCGCCACGAGGCGTACGCGTCGGCGTCCATCGCCCGGATCTCGCTGACCGTCAGGCCCTGCCAGCTGCCGCCGTACGTCTCGCGCAGCCGTTCGTCCTCCTGCACCTCGACACCGGTGAGCCGGGAGAGAGCCTCGGCAGTCTCGGCGGCCCGACGCAGGTCGGAGGAGACGATCGCGTGCGGGTCGCAGTGCCGTGAGCAGCCGGGCAGCGCGCTCGGCCTGGTCGCGACCGGTGTCGTCCAGCTCGACGTCGGTGTGGCCCTGGAACCGGTCCTCGAGGTTCCACCGCGTCTGGCCGTGCCGCCAGAGCACCACCCGACGCCGGGCGCCGGGCGACCAGCGGCCGGGACGTCAGGACGCCGCCCCGGCGGACCGGTCGGAGTCGTGGCGCGAGCGGGGCCCGCGAACCTCCTCCGGCAGCTCGACCGTCGGGCAGTCCTTCCAGATCCGCTCGAGCGAGTAGTAGATCCGCTCCTCCGCGTGCTGGACGTGGACGATGACGTCGATGTAGTCGAGCAGCACCCAGCGGCCCTCGCGCTCGCCCTCGCGGCGCACCGGCTTGGCGCCGAGGCCGCGCAGGCGCTCCTCGACGGCGTCGACGATGGCCTTGACCTGGCGGTCGTTGGGCGCCGAGCACAGGACGAACACGTCGGTGATGACGAGCTGGTCGCCCACGTCGAAGGCGAGGATGTCGTCGGCGAGCTTGTCCGACGCCGCCTCGGCGGCGGCGACGGCCAGCTCGCGGGCGCGGTCGGAGACGCTCACCGGGACAGTTTCTCACGGCTTCGCGGGCGCGAAGTCCTCGCCGAGGATGACGATGACGTCGGCCACCGTCTGACCCCGGTCCGACGTGGTGACCGACGCTCTCCGGCAGCCCGAGGACGCCGCGACCCGCTGCCCCGTGCTCACGCTCTTCTCGGTCCCGTCGGGGATGATCACGGCGCTCTCCTCGAAGCCGAACTCCGCCGCGTTGCCCCCGTTGACGAAGCGGAAGCCGTCGTCGACCAGGCGGGTGCGGGCAGCCTCGACCAGCCCGGGCGTGCCCGACGCCGTTCTCGACGAGCACGCGCAGCACCTCTCCGCCGGCGTCCTTCTGCAGCACCCCGGGAAGCGCGCCCGCATCAGCGCCGCCACCTCACCGAGGTCGATGCCGTACGACGTCGTGCCCCCTCCGGTGTCGATCTCGGTCACCGGGAGCACGTCGGAGACCGAGCTCGTCGGCCGACTGCGCCGCCTGCACCTGCCCCAGCCGCCGGGCCAGCCCGGCGTCGTCGAGCGTCGACGACGAGCCCTCGCCGGCCGCCTGCAGCACCTCGGCGACGCCGGCCGGGTCCTCCGGGAGGGCCGGCGATCACGCCGTCGAGCACGTCGTCGAAGCGGGCCAGCCGCGCCTGCTCGGGCTCGCCCTCGGCGAGGTACGTCGCGTAGGCGGCCGCGGCCGGCGCCGTCGAGCTGCTGGGTGCCGGCCTGCACGACGACCGTCTCGTTGCCGTCTCCGTCGGTCGCGACCACGTCGACGTCGACCGCAGCCTCCACGCCGCCCACGCCGTCGACCAGAGCGGCCAGCGCCGTCGGGTCCAGGGCCCAGCTCGTCGTCCACCCGGACGCCCAGCAGGTCGGTCAGGGCCTGTGACGGCGCCGAGGGCTCCGGCAGCGTGACGGTCTCGCCGAACGGCAGGTTGCCCGTACCCGCGACGTCCACGAGCAGCCGCGACGGCACCAGCACGATGGCCGCGGTGTCCTCGCTCGGCGTGACCCCGACGAGCGCGCTCGCCGCGGCCATGCCGTCGGCGCCGGTGACCTGGACGAGCAGGGTGTGCTGCCGCGGCGGCCCGGCGGTGGTGGTCGCCGCCCCGTCGTCGTCCCCGCCGGCCGGAGCACCAGGTAGCCGACGACGAGCAGCAGCACCAGGACGGCGGCGCCGGCGGCGAGGAACCGAGCGTTGCGCCGTCGAGCCGCCTGCCGGCGGGCGGCTCGCTGCGCGGCGCGGTCCCTCCGGACGACCACGGTGGCGTCCGGGCGCGGCGGCGGCCGGACCCGGCTCCGGGGCCGCCGGGCCGGCGTGACGCGCTCGGGCCGGCCCACGCCGGGGACCGCCGCCCCTGGCGCGCCGGCACCGACGAGGTCCGGGCGTCGAGCCGCTGGGCGAGGTCGACCTCGGGCAGCGGGTCCGGCTCCGGGCGGCGGTGCCGCCCGCTCACGCCGCACCCTCGGCCGGGTACAGCCGGTGCTTGGGATGTACTGCACGACGCCGTCCGGGACCAGGTACCAGACCGGCTCGCCCCGCCGCGCCCGGTCACGGACAGTCGGTCGAGCTGATCGCCATCGCCGGGATCTCGAGCAGGCTCACCCGGCCGGCGGGCAGCCCGTCGGTCGACAAGCGGGTGACCCGGACGGGTGACGCCGATGAAGTGCGCGAGGGCGAACAGCTCTCGGCGGCCTTCCAGGTCAGGATCTGGGCCAGGGCGTCGGCGCCGGTGATGAAGAACAGCTCGGTGTCGGGGCCGCGCTGCGGCCCGCAGGTCGCGCAGCGTGTCGATCGTGTACGTCGGGCCCGGCCGGTCGATGTCGACCCGGCTGACCGTGAAGTGCGGGTTGGCCGCGGTGGCGATGACGGTCATCAGGTATCGGTGCTCGGCGGTGCGTGACCTCGGCGTCCGTGCTTCTGCCACGGCTGCCCGGTCGGGACGAACACGACCTCGTCCAGGTCGTAGCGAGCCGCGACCTCGCTGGCGGCGACCAGGTGGCCGTGATGGACCGGGTCGAACGTGCCGCCCATCACGCCCAGCCGTCGGCGCCTTCGCTGCTCACCCACGTCGCCGACCCTACGGTCGACGGCGCTCGCCGTCAGCGGTCCTTGCCGAACCTCAGCGTCACCGCGAGCAGGACGACGAGGAGGACGAACGCGCCGACGCCGATCGCCCAGGGCTCGGCGGGCAGGTCGCGGGCCCTCGCCTCCTCGACAGCCGGACGGCGAGGATGATCGTGTGCGGTCATGGCGCGCAGTCTTCCACAGCACGGCTCAGAACGGGCGGACGCCACCCGCGCGGGACCAGCGCCGGCGCCGGGCTGTCCATCGCGCGGCGCTGGAACGTGGCGCGGTCGACGACCTCGAGGCCGACGACCCGCCAGGCGGCAGCCCGGCGGTGGCTGCGGTGCTCGCCCCACAGCCGCAGCGCCAGGGCGGCGGCGTCCTCGAGGTCGCGCGCCTCCTCCCAGTAGCGGAGCTCGGCACGGTCGCGCGGCGTAGCGGGCGGAGAGCAGGAAGGGCCGCTCGTGGGTGAGCCGCTCCAGCGCCGCCGCGCACCTCGCTGACGGCTCGACGCTCCTCCCCGACGACGGTCAGGGTGACGTGCCACATGGGCGGCGGCTCGCGCGCGGCGGCGCTGCTCGCGTCGTCGACGGCTGCCGCTCCGTCACCCGTGCACCGCCCTCTCCGCCTCTGAGCGCGCCGCAGCAGGACACGATGTCGTCGCGGTGGACGACCTCGCGGCTGAACGCCGGCCCGAGCTCGCGGGCCAGCTCGGGGGTCGACCGGCCCAGCAGGGCCGGAATCTCTGTCGCGTCAAAGTTGACCAGCCCGCGGGCCACCGCGTGGCCCTTTTCGTCAAGAAGGTCCACCGGATCACCCGCGACGAACGTCGCCTTCGACCCCGGTGACGCCCGCCGGCAGCAGCGACATGCCGCCGCTCGACGACCGCCCGCACGGCCCCGGCGTCCAGGTGCAGGCTGCCCCGCGTGGTCGCCGCGTAGGCGAGCCACAGCAGCCGGGTCGGCAGCCGACGGGCCGACGGCGTGAACGAGGTGCCCGACCGGCTCCCCGCGCAGCACGGCGGCCACCGCGCCCGCGCGCCGCGACCACGGCCGGGATGCCGGCGGACGCCGCGATCCGGCGCGGCCTCGACCTTGGTGGCCATGCCGCCGGTCCCGACGCCCGGGCCCCCGCCGCGGCCGAGCGCGACGCCGGCCAGGTCGGCCTGCCTCGCGCACCTCGGTGAGCAGCCGCGACCCGGGCCGCCGCGGGTCGCCCGTCGAAGATGCCCGTCGACGTCGGAGAGCAGCACGAGCAGGTCGGCGTGGACCAGGTGGGCGACCAGCGCGGCGAGCCGGTCGTTGTCGCCGAACCGGATCTCCTCGGTCGCGACGGTGTCGTTCTCGTTGACGACCGGCACGGCCCCCATCTCGAGCAGCCGGTAGAGCGTGCGCTGCGCGTTGCGGTAGTGCGCCCGGCGGACCACGTCCTCGGCGGTGAGCAGCACCTGGCCGACCGTCAGCCCGTGCCGGGCGAACGCCTCGGTGTAGCGGTGGACCAGGATGCCCTGGCCGACGCTGGCCGCGGCCTGCTGGGTCGCCAGGTCGCGGGGCGGCGGGCCAGCCCAAGCGGCGCGAGGCCGGAGGCGATGGCGCCGGAGGAGACGAGGACCACCTCGCGGCCGCCGCGGCGGGCCTGCGGCCAGCGCGTCGACCAGCGCGTCGAGCCGGGCGGCGTCGAGCCCGCCCGCGGCCGAGTCGTGAGCGACGACGAGCCGACCTTGCACGACGCACCCGGGCTGGCGGCGCGTGCGGAGACCCGGCCACGGGTCACCGCCCGTCGAGCCGCAGGTCGGTGCCGCGCCGGCCGTGCAGCAGCTCCGCGCCCGCCTGCAGCGTCGGCTCCCAGTCGAAGACCACGGCCTGCTCGCCGTCGCCGATGACGACCTCGTCGCCCGCCTGGGCACCCGCCTCGAGCAGGGCGTCCTCGACGCCGAGCCGGGCCAGCCGGTCGGCGAGGTAGCCGACCGCCTCGTCGTTGGAGAAGTCGGTCTGGCGCACCCAGCGGGTCGGCTTCGCGCCGCGCACGACGAAGCGGTCGCCCTCGCTGCACGACCTCGAACTCGCCGCTCGTCGACCGCCCGCGGCCGCAGCACGATCCGGGTGGCCTCGAGGTCCGGGGCGGCCGCCCGCGCCTGCGCCACCAGGTCGGCCATGGCGAAGGACAGCTCGCGCAGACCGCTCGCGGGTGGCGGCGCTGACCGGGAAGACCCGCAGCCCGCGCGCCTCGAGGTCGGCCGTCACCATGCTCGGCCAGCTCCCGGGCGTCCGGGACGTCGACCTTGTTCAGGGCGACCATCCGCGGCCGGTCGTCCAGCCCGCCGTACGCCGGCGAGCTCGGCCTCGATGACGTCGAGGTCGGTCAGCGGGTCGCGGCCGGGCTCGAGCGTCGCCGGCGTCGATGACGTGCACCAGGACGCTGCAGCGCTCGACGTGGCGCAGGAACTCCAGGCCGAGCCCCTTGCCCTGGCTGGCGCCCGGGATCAGCCCGGGCACGTCGGCGACGGTGAAGCGCACCTCGCCGGCCTCGACGACGCCCAGGTTGGGCACCAGCGTCGTGAACGGGTAGTCGGCGATCTTCGGGCGGGCCGCCGAGATGGCAGCGACCAGGCTGGACTTGCCGGCGCTCGGGAAGCCGACCAGCGCCACGTCGGCGACGGTCTTGAGCTCGAGCACGATGTCGGCGGCGTCGCCCGGCTCGCCGAGCAGCGCGAAGCCCGGGGCCTTGCGCCGGGCCGAGGCCAGCGCGGCGTTGCCCAGGCCGCCACGGCCGCCCTGCGGCGGCGACGTACGTCGTCCCGGCGCCGACCAGGTCGGCGAGCACCTCGCCGCGACGCGTCTTCACCACGGTGCCGTTGGGCACCGGGAGCACCAGGTCGTCGCCGTCGGCGCCGCTGCGGTTGCCGCCCTGGCCCGGCCGGCCGTTGGTGGCCCGGCGGTGCGGCGAGTGGTGGTAGTCCAGCAGCGTCGTGGTGCTCGGGTCGACCCGCAGCAGGACGTCGCCGCCGCGCCCGCCGTTGCCCCCGTCGGGTCCGCCGAGCGGCTTGAACTTCTCCCGGTGGATCGACGCGCAGCCGTTGCCGCCGTCACCGGCGGCGAGGTGCAGGACCACCCGGTCGACGAAGGTCGTCACGTCGCGCTGCCCTGATCTTCCTGCGTCGCGGTGGTGCCCGAGGGTGATGCAGAAATGGGGACCACGGTCCGATGACCATGATCCCCATCGGCTGTGACCGTCGCTGCGTGGTCCGGGCGCCGCGCGACCGTCAGCTGTCGCCGGCCTCGGCGGGCACGATGTTGACGACGCGGCGGCCGCGGCGGCTGCCGAACTCGACCGCACCCGCGACGAGCGCGAACAGCGTGTCGTCGCCGCCGCGGCCGACGTCGAGGCCGGGGTGGAAGTGGGTGCCGCGCTGGCGGACGATGATCTCGCCGGCGTTGACGACCTGGCCGCCGAAGCGCTTGACGCCGAGCCGCTGCGCGTTCGAGTCGCGCCCGTTGCGGGTGGACGACGCGCCCTTCTTGTGAGCCATGGAGCTCTACCTTTCACTGCTGCCTGAGCGGCGGGACGGACGGCTGCTACTTCTTCGAGCCGGTCTCGATGCCGGTGACCTTGACCTGCGTCAGCCGCTGGCGGTGGCCCTGGCGACGCCGGTAGCCGGTCTTGTTCTTGAACTTCATGATGTCGATCTTGGGGCCCTTGGTGGCGGCGACGACCTCGACGGTCACGGTCGCCTTGGCGAGCGCGGACTTGTCGCTGGTGACGTCGTCACCGTCGACGAGGAGCAGGACCGGCAGCTCGACCGTCGCGCCCGGCTCCGCCTGGACCCGGTCGATCTCGAGGACGTCGCCGACGGCGACCTTCTCCTGGCGTCCACCAGCTCGAACGATCGCGTACACCATCGGGGACACCGGCTCGCTTTCTTCACTCGCATCGAGAGGGACCTCGGCGCTGCCCGATGCGGGCGCGCGAGGACGACGGCGCTGGTGGCGCCATCGGTCGGGACGGTCCAGGGTACGAACGCGGCGGGCGCCCGGTCAAACCGGCGCGTTCGTCACCTGGCCGGCCGAGCCCTAGACGGTCGTGGTGGGGCTGACGGCGCGGCGCCGCCGCCGGGCCGGCCGCCGGCCGCCGGCTCGCCGCGGACCGTCGGGCGCCTCGGCGGTGCCGGTCACCGTCGGTGGCCGCCTCGACCGGGTCCTCGACGGCCACGGGAGCCGCCTCGACGGTCTCCGGGGCGGTCGCGCGCGCCGCCTGTCACCCTTGCGCCCGGCAGTCCGCCTCGCGACGCCCTTGCGCGCCCCGCCCTTGCCGGTCGCCGCCGCCGCCGGCACCCCCTCCGCCGGACTTGGTCTCCACCGGGCTCGGTGTGGATGTGGTAGCCGCGGCCGTTGCAGGCCTCGCAGGTCTCCGAGAACGCCTCGTGCAGCCCCTGGCCGACCCGCTTGCGGGTCATCTGGACGAGCCCGAGCGAGGTGACCTCGGCGACCTGGTGCTTGGTCCGGTCCCGGCCGAGGCACTCGAGCAGGCGGCGCAGGACGAGGTCGCGGTTGCTCTCGAGCACCATGTCGATGAAGTCGATGACGATGATGCCGCCGAGGTCGCGCAGCCGGAGCTGGCGGACGATCTCCTCGGCCGCCTCGAGGTTGTTCTTGGTGACGGTCTCCTCGAGGTTGCCGCCCGCTCCGGTGAACTTCCCGGTGTTGACGTCGACCACGACCATCGCCTCGGTGCGGTCGATGACGAGGTAGCCGCCGCTGGGCAGCCAGACCTTGCGGTCCAGCGCCTTGGCGAGCTGCTCGTCGACGCGGTGTGCGCGCTGAAGACGTCCTGCTCGTCGGTCCAGCGGGACATCCGCTCGCGCAGGTCCGGGGCGACGTGCGCGACGTACGGCTCGAGCATGTCCCACGCGTCGTCGCCGGAGACGACGAGCGACGCGAAGTCCTCGTTGAAGATGTCGCGGACGACGCGGATGGTCATGTCGGGCTCGCCGTAGAGCAGCGCCGGCGCGGCCGACCCTTGTCGGACTTCTTCTCGATGTCCTCCCACTGCGCGGTGAGGCGCGCCACGTCGCGGCGCGAGCTCCTCCTCGCTGGCACCCTCGGCCGCGGTGCGGACGATGACGCCGGCGCCCTCGGGGACGACCTTCTTCAGGATCGCCTTGAGCCGCGACCGCTCGGTGTCGGGCAGCTTGCGGCTGATGCCCGTCATCGAGCCGCCGGGCACGAGGACGAGGTAGCGGCCGGCGAGCGAGACCTGGCTGGTGAGCCGGGCGCCCTTGTGGCCGATCGGGTCCTTCGTGACCTGGACGAGCACCGGGTCGCCGGACTTCAGCGCGAGCTCGATGCGTCGCGGCTGGCCGTCCAGGCCCGCGGCGTCCCAGTTGACCTCGCCGGCGTAGAGCACGGCGTTGCGGCCCTTGCCGACGTCGACGAACGCGGCCTCCATCGAGGGCAGGACGTTCTGCACCTTGCCGAGGTAGACGTTGCCGACCAGGCCGGAGCTGGACGCCGTGCTCACGTAGTGCTCGACGAGCACGCCGTCCTCGAGCACGGCGATCTGGGTCCGCTCACCGGCCTGGCGCACGATCATCGACCGGTCGACGGACTCGCGGCGGGCGAGGAACTCGGCCTCGGTGATGATCGACGGTCGGCGGCGGCCCGCCTCGCGGCCCTCGCGACGGCGCTGCTTCTTGGCCTCGAGGCGGGTGGAGCCCTTGACCGAGCGCACGCCGTCGTCGTCCGAAGCGGTGTCGCGGCTGGTCTCCCGGCCGGCGCGCTTGCGGGGCTCGCGCACCCGCACGACCGTGTTCGGCGGGTCGTCGGTGTCTGCCTCACCGCTGTCCGCCTCGCCGGACGCCTTGCGGCGGCGCCGGCGGCGACGCCTGGTGCCGGCCCTCGCCGGCCTGCTCCTCGTCGGCGCCGTCCTCGGCCGAGCCGTCCTGCTCGGCAGCGTCCGGCTCGGAGGCCTCGCGCCTCCGCCGACGTGCTCGTCGGCGCCCTCGTCGCCGGACTCGCTCGCGACCGCGGCCACCGCGACCGCGTCGGCCTCGCCCTCCTCGGCGGCGGCGGCGCGTCCCGCCCTCGCCCTCTCCCTCGTCCTCGTCGGCCACCGCGACGCCGTCGCGGTCGTCGGCGTCACCGTCGACGTCCTCGTCCGGCGTCTCGGGTGGGGCAGCCGTGGCGGCCGCCCGCCTGCGGCGGCCGGTGGCGGGAGCGGTCGGCTCCGGTGGCTGGAACAGCAGGCTCGGTGCCGCCGGGGCGGATGGTGCCGCGGCGAGGACGGCGGCCTCGTGCGCGCCGTCGTCCTGCTCGGTCACCGCCGCGGCGGCGGAGTCTGCGGCCGGCGCTGCGGCGGCCTTCTTGGTGGTCCGCTTGCGCGTCGCCTTCTTGGCGCGGCGCCGGGGTCTCCGCAGCGCTCGAGGCTGTCGGTGCGGCCTCCTCGGTGCCGGACGTTCGGTGCTTGGGTGTCTCGGCGGTCGTCGCCTTCTTGGCGGCGCGCTTGCGGGTCCGCTTCGCCGCGGGCGGGGGCGTCAGCAGGGCCGCGGCGGCCGGGACCGTCGGGCCTGCTCGGCCTCGCCGTCGGGCGCGGCGAGGGCGCTGGGCGGCCCGGCGGGCCGGCTCGCGGCGCGGCGGCGGCGCGGCGGTCGGGCGCCGCTGTCTCCGGTGGTGTCGCTGGTGGTGGTGCTGTCGGTGGGCTCGGTGTCGAGCATCCGGGTGGTCTCCCGTCACGCTCCCGGGCGCCGGCCGGAGGATGCGGACCCCTGCGGGTCCGGTCCGGCTCCGTGCGGCGCCGCACGGGAGCTGTTGGTGTCGTGCCGTCCGGGGACGGCATGTCGGAAGTCTGGGGTGCGACCGGCGCCTCGCGCGCCGCGGGTGTCACCAGCGGTGCGCGGCGGCGTCAGCCGCCGACGGCGTCCCGGTCCGGTGCCAGTGGGTCGGACACCGTGCCGGCCGCCTCGTCGAGCGGTCCCTGCGCCAGCCGGACGACCGCGGGGGCCGAGGGCGGCGCGAGGTCGCCGATCGCAGAGAGTCCGGCGAGGACGTCGTCGGGTCGGACGGCCGGTGTGACATGGCGTACGACCAGTCGCAGTATCGCACACGGGCCGGTTCCGGCCGGCACGGCCGCTCCCGCCACGCCGAGGGACAGGACGGCGGCTCGCGCGTCGAACGTGCGCAGCCCGTTCTTCGTCATCCTGCTCACCTCGGCCCGCGGAGCGGCCAGGAACGCGTCCACGGCCTGCTGCGCCCGGTCCGGCTCGACCCCGTCCAGCGTGACCTGCCACACCGACGCCTGCAGGCGGTCGGCCAGGGCCGGCGCGCGGGTGTTCGGGGGCGGCGGGGCCACCTCCACGACCTCCAGCACGTCGAGGTCGGGCGGTAGCGAGGCGTCCAGGGCCGCCTTGAGCCGTACGGGGTCGCAGCGCTGCGACAGCCCGATCTCGAGGTACTCGGCCTCGCTGGCGATCCCGGTCGGGGCCGCCCCGGCGTAGCTCACCTTGGGGTGCGGCGAGAAGCCGGCCGAGTAGGCCATCGGCACGGCGGCCCGGCGCAGCGCCCGTTCGAAGGCGCGCTGGAAGTCGCGGTGGCTGGAGAAGCGCAGCCGGCCGCGCTTGGCGTAGTGGACCCGCAGCCGCTGCACGGTCGGCGGCGGCGGCGGGCCGTCAGGCGTGCGCGCCATCGGGCGCTCCTTCCGGCACGCCGGCCAGCGGTGCCGACGCCAGCGTCACCGGGACCGTCCGCTCCCCGTCGAACTCGTACCGGACGATCGTCGGCGCGGTCCGTGGTCACCAGCGGGTGCGGCGGATCGCTGACCCGCGCGTCGACCCAGTCGTGAGCCCGGCCGGCCGGTCGGCGACCGGAGCGGCGAAGTGCAGCAGGGTCGCCCACCAGACCGAGCTGCCGGTAGCCGGCCTCTGTCTCGGCCCAGCTCGCCCAGCTCCGCCAGCACGCCGGCCCGGAAGCGTCGGCCGGCACGTGCCTACCGGCTCGGCCAGCGCGAGCACACCGCGGTCGGCCAGGGCGAGGCCGGTGACCTGCCAGCGCAGCGGCGGCGCGCACGGCGGCGCAGCCGGCGCCACGACTGTCGGCGAACCGCGCCTACGCTCTGGCGTCGTCCGCGGCCGACCTCGCGGTGGATCGCGCTCGAGGTAGGTGACGGTCAGGTGGGCCGACCCGCGGCGCTCCGGTCACCCACTGCCCCGGGCCGGCGACCGCCGGCCGCCTCGGTCGGCCAGGGCGGCAGCGTGCCCCTCGGCCGCTGGGTCGCGGGACGGACGTCGAGCGAGAGTCCCCACCGCGTTCCGCCGGGGACCGGTCGGCACGTCGAGCAGCTCGCGCCCGGCCAGCACCGCCGTCCCGGCCGCGCTGCGTGGATCGTGTCGGGCGAGCCTGCTCACTCGGCCGGGCTCGCGGCGAGCACCTGGTCCCGCGCCGAGTTGAGCACGGTCAGCGGGATCAGGGTGGCGCCGGTCGGGCCCTGCTGGATCTCGGTGCCCATCTGGGGGCAGACGCCGCAGTCGAAGCACGGGGTCCACCGGCAGTCCTCGACCTCGGTCCCGGTGACCGCGTCCTGCCAGTCCTCCCACAGCCAGTCGCGGTCCAGCCCGGAGTCGAGGTGGTCCCAGGGCAGCACCTCGGCGTACTCCCGCTCGCGGGTGGTGTACCAGTCGACGTCGACCGGCTCGTCGGCCAGCGCCGCGTCCGCGCAGCGACATCCAGCGCTCGAAGGAGAAGTGCTCGCTCCAGCCGTCGAACCGGCCGCCGTCCTCGTAGACCGCCTCGATGACCTTGCCGACCCGCCGGTCACCGCGGGACAGCAGTCCCTCGACGATGCCGGGCTTGCCGTCGTGGTAGCGGAAGCCGATCGCCTTGGCGAACTGCTTGTCCGACCGGATCGCCTCGCGCAGCTTGCCGAGCCGGCGGTCGGTGTCCTCGTGGCCGAGCTGGCCGACCCACTGGAACGGCGTGTGCGGCTTCGGCACGAACCCGCCGATCGACACGGTGCACCGGATGTCGCGCGTCCCGGTGACCTCGCGGCCGGTCGCGATGACCTTCTTGGCCAGGTCGGCGATCTGCAGCACGTCGTCGTCGGTCTCGGTCGGCAGGCCGCACATGAAGTAGAGCTTCACCTGGCGCCAGCCCGCGGAGTAGGCAGCCGTCACGGTGCGGATCAGGTCCTCCTCGGTGACCATCTTGTTGATCACCTTGCGGATCCGCTCGCTGCCGCCCTCGGGCGCGAACGTCAGCCCGGTGCGGCGGCCGTTGCGGGTGAGCTCGTTGGCCAGGTCGATGTTGAACGCGTCGACCCGGGTCGACGGCAGCGACAGCGAGGTCTGGGTGCCCTCGTAGCGGTCCGCCAGCCCCTTCGTCATCGGGGCGATTTCACTGTGGTCCGCGCTGGACAGCGAGAGCAGGCCGACCTCCTCGAAGCCGGTGGCCGCGAGCGCCTTCTCGACCATCTCGCCGACGCCCTCGATCGAGCGCTCCCGCACCGGCCTGGTGATCATCCCGGCCTGGCAGAACCGGCAGCCGCGGGTGCAGCCGCGGAAGATCTCCACCGACGCCCGCTCGTGCACCGACTCGGCGAGCGGGACGAGGGGCTTCTTGGGGTACGGCCACTCGTCGAGGTCCATCACGGTGTGCTTGCTGACCCGCCAGGGGACGCCCGCGGTGTTGGGCGCCACCCGCTGGATCCGGCCGTCCGGGAGGTAGTCGACGTCGTAGAGCGACGGGACGTAGACCCCGCCGGTCCGTGCGAGCCGGAGCAACAGCTCCCGGCGGCCACCCGGCACGCGGTCGAGGCCGTCCGCCTTCCACTGCCGGACGACCTCACTGATCTCCAGCACCGCCTGCTCGCCGTCGCCCAGCACGGCGGCGTCGACGAAGTCGGCCACCGGCTCGGGGTTGAACGCCGAGTGCCCGCCGGCGATGACGACCGGGTGCTGCTCGGTGCGGTCCCGCGCGTGCCGGGGGATGCCGGCCAGGTCGAGGGTCTGGAGCAGGTTGGTGTAGCCGAGCTCGGTCGCGAAGGAGACGCCGAGCACGTCGAACGAGCCGACCGGGCGGTGCGCGTCGACGGTGAACGCCGGCAGCGCGTGCTCACGCATGAGCGCCTCCATGTCCGGCCACACCGCGTACGTGCGTTCGGCCAGGACTCCTGGGGCCTCGTTGAGGACCTCGTAGAGGATCATGACGCCCTGGTTGGGGACGCCCACCTCGTAGGCGTCGGGGTACATCAACGCCCACCGGACGTCGCACGCGTCCCAGTCCTTGACCGTGGAGTTGAGCTCTCCTCCGACGTACTGGATGGGCTTGCTGACCTTGGCCAGCAGCGGCTCCAGTCGCGGGAACAGCGACTCGACAGGCATGGCGGTGGACCTACTTCCGGGCGGGTGGAGGGAGCCCTCAGGGTAACCCGGCTCGCGCGGTGATCACGAGTACCGCCGCATGTGCACGTTCTGCAGCAGTCCGACCGCGATGAGGTTCGCGAACATCGACGACCCGCCGTACGACACGAACGGCAGCGGGACACCGGTGACCGGCATGATGCCCAGCGTCATGCCGATGTTCTCGAAGCTCTGGAACGCGAACCAGCAGAGGATCCCGGTGGCCACCAGGCGGCCGAAGAGGTCCTCGGCCTGCATCGCGATGCGTCCGGCCCGCCACAGGACCAGGCCGAGGAGCGCCACGACGAGTGCGGCACCGACGAAGCCGAGCTCCTCCCCCGCCACGGTGAAGATGAAGTCGGTCTGCTGCGCCGGCACGAACTTGCCCTGGGTCTGGGCGCCCTGGAAGAGCCCCTGCCCGTCCATCCCCCCGGAGCCGACGGCGATCAGGGACTGCCGCACGTTGAAGCCGGCCCCCTTGGGATCCGCCGCCGGGTCGTAGAAGGCCCGGAACCGGTCGATCTGGTAGTCCTTGAGCATCCCGGTCTGCACGGCGACCACGGCCACGAGCACGGCCGCGACGACCAGGCCGACGACCCACCGGATCGGCGCCCCGGAGACAGCGATCAGGCCGAGGACGAGGGCACACACGACCATGCGCCGTGCCGAGGTCGGGCTGGAGCATCACCAGCGCGAGCGGCACGGCGGCGAACGCCAGCGCCAGGACGACGTCCATGTCCCGTGGCTCGTCCTCGGCATCGCGCTTCTCCGCGAGCAGCATCGACATGCCCACGACGAGGGCCACCTTGGCGAACTCCGACGGCTGCACGGAGAAGCCCGCCGGCAGCACGATCCACGAGTGCGAGCCGTTGATGGTGGTGCCGAGCGGCGACAGCACGGCCATCAGCCCGAGCAGTGAGAGCACGTAGACGACCGGCGCGTACGCCCGCAGCATCCGGTAGTCGAACACCGACGCCACGACACCGAGGACCAGGCCGATGCCGACGTTGAGGATGTGCTTCTTCAGGAACGCCTGCGGGTCGTCACCGCCGTCGATGGCGGCCTGCTTGGTCGCCGACCACACCAGGGCGGCACCGATCGCGCACAGCGCGAGGACGGCGACGAGCAGCGTCCAGTCCATCCGGCGGAGCGCGCGAGTCGCGGTGCAGCAGCCGCGACCCGCGCCGCGGCGGCGGCACCGTGTACGGGGTGGGCCGGTAGCCGACGGTCATCCTGGACCACCGCCTCCCGCGTCCGTCCGTTCCTCGCGGCGGGCGACGAGCCCGGGCAGCCGGGCGGCTCGGGTGTCGGCCCGCGGCGGCTGCACGACGGTGCCGTCCGGGCGTACGGCGGGCAGGGCCTGGGTCGGGTGACCCCCCGGCGGGGCCGCCGCCGCCAGGTCGACGCGCTGGCCGGTGATCCCGAACAGCGTCTTGTAGAGCTCGGCCACCGACGGGCCGGAGACGCCCGACCCGGTGCCGCCCTGCGACACCATCATCACCACGGCGTACTGCGGCTTGGTGGCCGGCGCGAAGGACGCGAACCACGAGGTCGTCTGCTTGCCGTAGACCTCGCCGGTCCCCGTCTTCGTACCGACCGGGATCTTGTCGATCGGGAAGCCGGCCCGGGCGAACGGCCCGTAGCCGGTGCCCACCTCGGTCACCGTGCGCATCGCGTGCCGCAGCCAGTCCAGCGTGGCCTTGCTCACCGGGACGCGGCCGGCCGGCTCGGGCTCGATCCGCCGGACCAGCTGACCGTCGGGGCTCATGATCGCGCGGCCGATGTGCGGGGTCACCAGGGTGCCGCCGTTCGCGACGGCCGCGTAGACGCGCGCCATCTGCAGCGGCGTGGTCGTGGTGTCGCCCTGGCCGATCGCGAAGTTCGCCGCGTCACCTCCGCGGTAGGCGTAGCCGTCGACGCAGTTCTCCTTCGACAGCTGCAGCAGGTAGCGCCGCCCGCTGCGGATCCTGCCGCGCCACCTCCGGATAGCCGGTCTTGGCCTTCGCGCAGTAGAAGTCCTTGGTGGCCTTCCAGTACGCGCGCTTCCAGGCCCGGTCGGCGATCCGCCCGTCCGACTCGCTGGGCAGGTCCAGTCCGGTCGGGCGGCCGAGGCCGAACGCCTTGGCCATCTCGGTGAACGGGTCCTTGGCCTTCTTCTTCGCGTTCAGCCCGCCCATCCGCAGCCAGGTCTCGTAGGCGAACTTGTAGAACACCGTGTCGCAGGACACCTGGATCGCCCGCAGCATGGAGATGACGCCGTAGCCCTGGGACTCGTAGTTGCGCTTGGGCGCGCCGCCGATGGAGTACGACGACGGGCAGTTGTAGGAGCCGTTCACCGAGTAGCCGGCGCGCACCGCCGCGGGCAGCGTCACGGCCTTGAAGGTCGACGCCGGCGCGAACTCACCCTGGAAGGCGCGCGACTGGTTCGGGTAGTGGTTCTTCTTGCTGGTGATCGCCTTGTAGTCCTTGCCGCTGATGCCACCGACCCAGATGTTCGGGTCGTACGTCGGCCAGCTGGCCATCGCGACGATGCCACCTGTCCGCACGTCCATCACCACGACGGCGCCGGAGTCCGCCTTCAGCTTGGTGGCGTAGCCCTTGTTGATGTCGCCGGTCTGCCGCGCCCGCATGATCGCGGCGTGCAGCTGCTTCTCCGCCTCCGCCTGCACCTCGGCGTCGATGGTGGTGACCAGGTAGTTGCCCGGGGTCGGCTGCGTCTCGGACAGCACGCCGCTGACGCCGCCCTCGTGGTCGACGGTCAGGGTCCGCACCCCCGGCCGGCCGCGCAGGTCGTCGTCGTACTCCCGCTCCAGCCCGGCCCGCCCGATCAGGTCGGTGCCCTGGAGCACCGTCTCGTTGCGCGCGCCCCGGCGGTCGTTCGCCACCGCCCGCGCGGCCAGCTCCTCGTCGGTGACCGGCCCGAGGTAGCCGAGCTCGTGGGCGGCGTTGGCCCCCAGCGGCTGCGGGTACTCGCGGACCGCGGTCAGCTCGGCCGTGACGCCCGGGAAGTCCTCGCGCCGCTCCATGATCTGCAGCGCCATCGCGGTGCTGGCCTCGTCGGTGACCGGGATCGGCTGGTAGGGCGACCCGTTGAAGCACCGCGGCGCCGGCGGCGCGCCCGTCGGACCCGCACAGGCGGGTCTTCTCCCACACCTGCTCGACGGGCTGACCGATGACGTCGGCCACCTTCGCGACCAGCCCCCGGCCCTCGTCGGCCTGGCGCAGCATCGCGGTGCGGCTGATCGAGACGACGAGGGCGGTCCGGTTGCGCGCCAGCGGACGGCCGCGGGAGTCCAGGATCATGCCCCGCGGCGCCGGCGTGATGATCTCCCGGGTGCCGTTCTCCGCCGCCGCGGTCTTGTAGTTCTCCGCGGCCACGACCTGCACGTACCAGAGGCGGCCGAGCAGCGTGACCGAGCAGCGACAGCACGAGCACCTGCAGGACGACCAGGCGGAGCCGGGACCGCTCGCTCACCGTCCCGCCTCCGTTCTCGGTGCGGCCCGCAGCGACGTCGTCACCGTCATCGCCGTCATCGCTGCGGCTCCCTGTTGTCGACCCGGCGGGCGATGGCCAGCGATGGCCGGGAGGGCGAACGCGGCGAGCACCACATCGTAGACAACGGCGGTGGGCAGCAACCGGTTCACGGCGGGCCAGGTGACGTTCGGGTCGTCCATCAGGGCACCCAGCCCGGCGTAGAGCAGGACCGAGCCGACCGCGGTCGCGGCCACCACCGCGATCGGCACGAAGGCCGACCGCCGGGTCTCGGCCTGGGCGAGTCCCGCCAGGTAGCCGAGGAGCGTCAGGACGAAGGCCCAGCGGCCCACCTCGTGGTCGGCCGGCGGCACCAGGTCGACCGCCAGACCGGCCCCGAAACCGGTCGCCAGCCCCATGGCGGGCCCCTCCGCGAGAGCCAGCCCGACCACGACAAGCAGGACCAGGTCCGGTGTCGCGCCCGGCAGCGGCAGCCGCGAGAGCAGGGTGACCTGCAGCGCGAGTGCCACGACGACCAGCAGCACGGCGACGACTGCGCGCGGGTAGGCCATCTCAGCCCCCGCCGTCCGGCTTCGGTGTGACCGTGACGGTGACTGTCGGCGTGGGGGTGCCGGCCGGGAGCGGCGGCAGGACGGCGTCACGGGGGTCCTTGCGTGGTGGCTGAACGACCACCGCGACCAGGTCGAGCGCGGAGAAGTCGACGTACGGCTCGACGACAGCGGTCCTGGTCTGCGACCCGGGGCTGCCCTGAACGCTGCGCACCACGCCCAGCGGGACACCGGGCACGTAGGGCGTCGAGCCCTGCGACCCGAAGGTCACCAGCCGGTCGCCGGCCGCCACCGAGGACTGCCCGTCCAGCAGCCGCAGGTCGAGACCGGTGTCGATCCCCTGGCCGGTGGTGAAGCCGACCTCCATCGAGCCCTCGAGGCGGGCCCCCACGGACGAGTCCGGGTCCACCGCCAGCAGCACCGTGGCGGTAGACGGGCCCGCCGTCTTGACCCGTCCGACCAGGCCGTCACCGTTGAGCACGGTCATGTCCGGACGGACGCCGTCCCTCGTGCCGGCGTCGATCGTCACCGTCCACGAGAAGGTCTGCGCGGACCCGACGGCGATCACCTGCGCGGGCACGACGCGGTACCGGCCGGCACCCGCGAGGTGCAGCAGGGCGTCGAGCTCCGCCGCCCGGTTGCGATCGAGCTCGCTGGTCCGCAGCCGGCGGGTGAGCTCCTGGTTGCGCTGGCGCAGCCGCTCGGCCTCGCCCTCGCCGTCCCCGAACCGCGAGAAGCCGTCGACGGCGTCGCTGACCGGGCCGGCGATGGCCGCTGCCACCTGCTCGACCGGACCGAACACGCCCGCCGCCAGGCTGCGCAACCGGTCCAGCGGCGACGTGTCGTCGCCGGCGCCGCGGTAGTCGATGGTGATCAGGCTGATGGAGGTGACGAGGAGCAGCGCGAGAAGCACCCGCGTACGACGAGTGTCTCTATTCATTCGGTGTGCCGGGCACGGCTGAGCGCCTAGTGGCGCGGCTCGGAGATCAGCACCTGCTGCAGGGCCTCGAACTCCTCCACGCACTTCCCCGAGCCCATCGCGACCGAGTCGAGCGGGCGGTCGGTGAGGTGGATGGGCATGCCCGTCTCGTGGCGGAGGCGCTCGTCGAGACCCTTGAGCAGCGCTCCCCCACCGGTGATGACGATCCCGCGGTCCATGATGTCGCCGGAGAGCTCGGGCGGGCACTTGTCGAGGGTCGTCTTGACCGCGTCGATGATCGAGTTCACCGGCTCCTCGATCGCCTTGCGGATCTCCTCGGCGCTCACCACGATCGTCTTCGGCAGGCCGGACACCAGGTCGCGGCCACGGATCTCGGCGTGCGGCTCGTCCGGCGACGGGAACGCCGAGCCGATCGCCATCTTGATCTCTTCCGCGGTGCGCTCGCCCAGCATGAGCGAGTACTCCTTCTTCACGTACGTGATGATGGCCATGTCCAGCTCGTCGCCACCGGTGCGGATCGACTGGCTGGTGACGATGCCCCCGAGCGAGATGACCGCGACCTCCGTGGTCCCGCCGCCGATGTCCACCACCATGTTGCCGGTGGGCTCGTGCACCGGCAGCCCGGCGCCGATCGCGGCGGCCATCGGCTCCTCGATGATGTAGACCTTGCGCGCGCCCGCGGCGTAGCCCGCATCCTTGACCGCGCGCTGCTCGACCCCGGTGATACCGCTGGGGACGCAGACGACGATGCGTGGCTTGGCCAGGTGGCGGCGGCGGTGCACCTTCTGGATGAAGTAGCGCAGCATCCGCTCGGTGGTGTCGAAGTCGGCGATGACGCCGTCCTTGAGCGGCCGGATCGCGACGATGTTGCCCGGCGTGCGGCCGATCATCTTCTTGGCCTCGGCGCCCGACGGCCAGGATGCCGCCGGTGTTGGTGTTGATGGCGACCACCGACGGCTCGTTGAGCACGATCCCCTTGCCGCGGACATAGACCAGCGTGTTGGCGGTCCCGAGGTCGACGGCCATGTCCCGGCCGATGAACGACATGTTGTTACCCATGAGCTGGGGGCCCTCCGGAGTCGCCGTGCAGTGGATCGTTCGTCATCGTATCGGCGGCCGGACGGCCCGGGTGGACAACGCGCACGGCCTCCGACCAAGTCTTTGCCCGCGAGTCCGGGCCCGTGGCTAGAGGGCGGGGAAGAAGATCCCGATCTCCCGGACGGCCGACTCCGGCGAGTCGGAGGCGTGCACCAGGTTCTCACGGTTCGACAGCGACAGGTCCCCCCGGATCGTCCCGGCGGCGGCGACCCGGCCGTCGGTGGCCCCGTTCAGCCCCCGCACGACCGCGATCGCCTGGTCCCCCTCGAGCACCATCGCCACCAGGGGTCCCGAGGTGATGAACTCGCGCAGCGGGGGGTAGAACTCGCGCTCGACGTGCTCGGCGTAGTGCCGGTCGGCCAGCTCGACGTCGATCACCCGCTGGTCCATGGCGACGATCCGCAGCCCCTTCCGCTCGAAGCGGGACAGCACCTCGCCCACCAGCCCGCGACGGACGGCGTCGGGCTTGACCAGGACCAGGGTGCGCTCGCTCACGGTCCGGCACCCTATCCGGGCGGGGGGTCGGGGACGCGTCCGGACTGCAGGCGCTCGACCTTGCGACCGAGGTGCAGCGCGAGGAACCACAGGGCGGCGAACACCAGCCCGAGGAAGAACATCACCGGCACGACCACGCCGGCGGCCACGACGAGGACCTGGAGCAGCGACCCGACGACGTACCCCCAGCGGTCGACGGAGCAGGCCGGCCGTGACCACGCAGGCCACGGCGACCGAGCCGCCCGTCCACCAGACCGTGGCCTGGTCGACGTCGCTGAGGTCCAGGGCCACCAGGGCGGCGAAGAAGACGACGAGTCCCTCGAAGACCAGGACGGCGGCCGCGATGCCCCTCACGCGTCGGTCAGCCCCAGCAGCCCGCGGGCCTGCGCGACGGTCACGATCGACCCGGTCACGAGCACGCCCGCGCCGCCCAGGTCGTCGCCCTCGGCCTCGGCCAGCGCCACCGCGGAGTCGATCGCGTCGTCGAGCCGGGTCGACACCTCGACCCGGTCGGCGCCGAACACCTCCACGGCGACGGCCGCGAGCTCGTCCGGCTCCATCGCCCGGCCCGACGCCGCTCGGGTGACGACCACCTCGGCCAGCACCGGCTCGAGCGCCTCCAGCATCCCGCGCACGTCCTTGTCGGCCATCGCGGCGAACACCCCCACCAGCCGGGTGAACCCGAACGAGTCCTGCAGGGCGTCCGCGGTGGCCCGCGCCCCTGCCGGGTTGTGCGCAGCGTCGAGCAGGACGGTCGGCGACCGTCGGGCGACCTCGAGCCGGCCGGGCGACGTGACGCCGGCGAACGCCGCGCGGACCACCTCGACGTCGAGCGGGCCCTCGCTCGGCGTGCCCGCCGCCGAGGAACGCCTCGGCGGCGGCCAGCGCGACAGCGGCGTTGTGGGCCTGGTGGGCGCCCATCAGCGGCAGGAAGACCTCGTCGTACTCCCCCGCGAGACCGCGCAGCGACAGCAGCTGGCCGCCCACGGCCAGGGTGCGGGTCAGCAGGCCGAACTCCAGTCCCTCGCGCGCGACGATGGCGCCCACCTCGACCGAGCGGCGCAGCAGCACCTCGGCGGCCTCCACCGGCTGCTGGGCGAGCACGCCGTAGGACCCCGGCTTGAGGATCCCCGCCTTCTCGGCCGCGATCTCCTCCACCGTCGAGCCCAGGAAGTGCACGTGGTCGAGGGCGATCGGTGTGACGACGGACACGAGCGCGTCGGCCACGTTGGTCGCGTCCCAGCTGCCTCCGAGCCCCACCTCGACGACGGCCACGTCCACCGGCGCGTCGGCGAACGCGGCGTACCCCATCGCGGTGAGGACCTCGAAGAACGAGAGCCGGATGTCGTGGCGGGAGTCGATCAGGTCGAGGTAGGGCGCGACGTCGTCGTACGTCGTGACGAACCGCTCGGGGTCGATCGACTGGCCGTCGAAGGCGATCCGCTCGCGCACGGAGTGCAGGTGCGGACTGGTGAACCGTCCGGTCCGCAGGCCGAACTCGCGCAGCAGCGCCTCGATCATCCGGGTGGTCGACGTCTTGCCGTTCGTGCCCGCGACCTGGACGACGGGCGAGGCGGCCTGCGGCGAGCCGAGGAGGTCGAGCAGCTCGCGGATGCGGTCCAGCGAGGGGGTGATGTCGTGCTCCGGCGCCCGGGCGAGGATCTCCCGCTCCACCTCGTGCAGCCGGGTCAGCCCTCCGGTCTCGGTCACCCCCGGAGTCTAGGCAGGCCCGTCTCCGCCCCATTTCGGGAGGAAGTGAGGGCCCCGGCGAACGTAGGATCTGCGGCCATGGGACAGCAGACGACCGAACCCGCCGCGGCCTCCGCCGGGGCCCGCGACGCGCGGGTGCCCGAGAAGCCGACCGTCGACGGGCTCGAGCAGCGCTGGACCCAGGTATGGGAGGAGCAGGGCACGTACCGGTTCGACCGGTCCAAGACCCGCGAGCAGGTCTTCTCCATCGACACGCCCCCGCCGACGGTCAGCGGGGCGCTGCACGTCGGGCACGTCTTCTCCTACACCCACACCGACATCGTCGCGCGCTACCAGCGGATGCGCGGGCGGGAGGTGTTCTACCCGATGGGGTGGGACGACAACGGGCTGCCCACCGAGCGCCGGGTGCAGATCGACTTCGGCGTACGGTGCGACCCGTCGCTGCCCTACGACCCCTCGTTCGAGCCGCCCGCGAAGCCGGACGCCAAGCGGCCGATCTCGATCTCCCGACGCACCTTCATCGAGCTGTGCGAGCGCTGGACCGAGCAGGTCGAGAAGGCCTACGAGGATCTGTGGCGCATGGTGGGCCTCTCGGTGGACTGGACCCAGAAGTACACGACCGTCGGCGAGGCGTCCATCACCGCCTCCCAGCGGGCTTTCCTGCGCAACCTGGCTCGCGGCGAGGCCTACCAGTCCGAGGCACCGAGCCTGTGGGACGTCACGTTCCAGACCGCGGTCGCCCAGGCCGAGCTGGAGGCTCGCGACTACCCCGGGCACTTCCACCGGGTCGCCTTCCACCCGTCGACCGACCCCGACGCCGCCGTCTACGTCGAGACGACGCGGCCGGAGCTCATCCCGGCCTGCGTCGCGCTGATCGCCCACCCGGACGACGAGCGCTACCAGCCGCTGTTCGGCACCACGGTGCGCTCCCCGATCTTCGACGTCGAGATCCCGGTGCTGGCCCACCCGGCCGCCGAGCCGGACAAGGGCGCCGGCATCGCGATGTGCTGCACGTTCGGCGACCTCACCGACGTCATGTGGTGGCGCGAGCTCGACCTCCCGGTCCGCTCCGTCGTGGGTCGGAACGGCCGCCTGCTGCCCGAGACCCCCGAGTGGCTTTCCGGCGAGAGTGCTGCGTCGGCGTACGCCGAGCTGGCCGGCAAGACGACCTTCTCGGCGCGGGCGGCGATGGTCGAGGCGCTGCGGGCCTCCGGCGACCTCGACGGCGAGCCGGTGCCCACCCAGCGGATGGCGAACTTCTACGAGAACGGCGACAAGCCGCTCGAGATCGTGACCAGCCGTCAGTGGTACATCCGCAACGGCGGGCGCGACGAGTCCCTGCGTGCCGCGTTCATCGAGCGGGGGCGCGAGATCACCTGGGTGCCGGACTTCATGCGGCACCGCTACGAGAACTGGGTCAACGGACTGCAGGGTGACTGGCTGATCAGCCGCCAGCGCTTCTTCGGCGTCCCGTTCCCGGTCTGGTACCGGCTCGACGACGAGGGCCAGCCGGTCTACGACGAGCCGCTGCTCGCCGCCGAGGCAGACCTCCCGGTGGACCCCGCGTCGGCCACGCCGACGGGCTTCACCGACGACCAGCGGGACGAGCCCGGCGGCTTCACCGCGGACCCGGACGTCATGGACACCTGGGCGACCTCGTCCCTCTCGCCGCAGGTCGTCGCCGGCTGGGAGCGGGATCCGGACCTGTTCGCGCGCACCTTCCCGATGGACATGCGACCGCAGGCCCACGAGATCATCCGGACCTGGCTGTTCGCCAGCGTGGTGCGGGCTCACTACGAGCACGGCACCGTGCCGTGGTCCCACGCGGCCATCTCCGGCTTCGTCGTCGACCCGGACCGCAAGAAGATGTCGAAGTCGAAGGGCAACGTCGTCGTCCCGACGGAGATCCTCGAGCGCTACGGCTCGGACGCCGTCCGCTGGCGTGCCGCAGGTGCCCGGCCGGGGATGGACAGCCCGTTCGACGAGACGCAGATGAAGATCGGCCGCAGGCTGGCGATCAAGATCCTCAACGCGAGCAAGTTCGCGCTGAGCCTGGGGGCGACGGAGGACCCCGCCGCGATCGTCGACCCGCTGGACCAAGCACTGCTGGCCGCCCTGTCCGGGGTGGTCCGCGAGGCGACGGCCGCACTGGACGCCTACGAGTACACCCGCGCGCTCGAGGTGACCGAGTCGTTCTTCTGGACGTTCTGCGACGACTACCTCGAGCTCGTCAAGGACCGTGCGTACGGCGGGCGCGGGGAAGGGCCGGCGGCGTCCGCCAAGGCCACGTTGGCCGCAGCGCTCTCGGTGCAGCTGCGCCTGTTCGCTCCCGTGCTGCCGTTCGTCACCGAGGAGGTCTGGTCCTGGTGGCAGGAGGGGTCGGTGCACCGCTCGTCCTGGCCGGTGGCCGACGAGGTCGCCGCCCTGTCCGGCGGCGCCGACGGGGCTGTGCTGCACGACACCTCGGTCGTGCTCGGGGCGCTGCGCAAGGCCAAGTCCGAGGCGAAGACCTCGATGCGGACGGAGGTCGCCTCGGCGATGGTGACCGGCCCGGCGCAGGCCCTCGACCGCGTCGCTCTGGCTGCCGAGGACCTGCGGGCGACGGGCCGGGTCGGCGACCTGCAGTTCCGCGCGGACGACGGTCCGCTCGCGGTGGCTGTCTCGCTGTGACCGACCGGGGTTGGGCCCCCCTGCCTCCCCAGCCCCTGACCGCCACCGTTCACCCGGCAACGACACGTCGCCGGCTACCAGCCGGCTACGGCGGGACCTGGGCACACCGGTCGAGGGGCCAGGTACGGCGTTCCTCCGACAGACGGCGACCGGTCGTGGCGTGCTCGCGGCTGAATATGCAACTGGGGACGGGAAGGCGGTGCTGACGCTGGCGCGGACCGAGGTCTCGGCAGACGCCGTTCTCGGGGCGGCCGGAGCCGCGGGCCCGGCTGCTCTCGGTCACTGGCGTGGCATCGATGGCTCACGACGCCCAGCTCGCCAACAGCTGAGCAACCGGCGTCGTCCCGGGGTACCGCCGATGGCGGTGTCGAGCGAGCCCGCAGAAGCCGGGGCGGCATGTCTGACTCAAGATCAGTCCCCCGGGTGCCGACGCACCCCTGACGCCCATCACGCCAGGGGGACGACGACGTGACCGAGAAGGACCAGCAGGCGCCGGACCGGACCGGGGCCGAGGACGTTCCTGCTCCCCGCGGCCCCGTGCCCGACCTCGGCTTCTTCGCGGGTCCCCCGCAGCCACGGGACCCAGGAGCCTTCGGCGGGGCTCCGCCGCAGTTCGGCGGTAGCGCGCCGTCCCAGTTCGGCGGAGCACCGTCGCAGTTCGGAGCGCCGGCCGCCTCCCAGTTCGGCCGGCGCCATCGCGTTCGGCAGGCCGCCTTCGGGCTCCCGCTGCCGGCACCACCGGCGCCGACGCGTCGGCGCCGGGATCAGACTGGCCCGGCGGCTGGCGCTGCCGATCGTCCTGCTGGTCGTCCTCGGGGCTCTGCGGCGGTCGGTTCGCGGCTGGCCGGGTTCTTGGCGGCGACCCGTCGCGCCGGAGACGCTGATGGGACTTCCCGAGCGGGGGGCCGAGGACTCGCCCTTGCCCAACAGCTGGAGTCCGACATCGAGGCCCGTAACCCCGGCGACGCCGTGGTGGTCGAGCTCACCGCTCCGGCGTCGACGGCCCGCTGCTGTTCCTCGTGGCGTCGCGAGCTCGCGCCGACGTCGATCAGGAGCTCGCCGAGGGCGGCGTCCCGGCCGGAACCGCGCGCGAGTTCGGCGACAACACGTGCGGCACCGCGCTCGACGGGCTGACCATCTGCTTGCGCACGAGCCGGTCGACGACGGTCATCGTCGGCGGCGCGCTTCCGTGGAGCAGGTCGCAGCGGCCACCGACGAGGGATGGGACGCGCAGTGACGGACAACCGCTTCAGCCCGCCCTACGAGCCGCCGCCGGACCGCTTCGGCCAGTTCGGGTCCGGCGGGTCGACCGGTGTCGAACCAGCCGCCGGCACTGCGCCCCAGCCTCTGCCACCGGGGGCCCCGGTGACGTGGCAGGTCCTTCCCCTCGCGCCCCCCGCCCCACGGGGCGGGTTCCCGGTCTGGGCGATCCTGCTCATCGCGGCGGTCTCAGCGCCCGTGCTGCTCGGCATCCTGGCCGCGATCGCCATCCCGGTGTTCCTGAACCAGCGTGAGCAGGCCGCCCTGCAGTCGACGTCGGTCTCGCTTCCGCCGACCGTCGCCGGGCTGACCGAGGTGTCCGACCCCGCCGTGAGGAGCAGTTCTCGGCGGCCATGCAGGACGCGGACACCTGCGGCTGCTTCGGCGCGCCGATGCTCGCGCTCTACGCCGACAGGCCAGGACACACAACGTGGTGGTGCTGGCAACCAAGCTCGAGCGGCCCGCGATGGACAGCGACGACCAGTCGACCATCGGCCTGGGGGTCATGCGAGGCATCGTGGACGGGGCCCGGAGCATGGCGACCTTCGGACCGGCCGTCGCTGTCGACCCCGGCCGGCTCGGCGGAACCTTGATCTGCGCCCCGGTCACCGATCCCGGGGTGTCGGCACGCGCCTGTGTGGCCGTCGACACGGCGTCCCTCGTGGCCGTCATCGAGTTCGACAGCACGGCAGCCGTGGACACGGATCTGCCGACTGTCGTCCGCGAGGCAGTCGTCCACCGCACCTGACGCGGTGGCCGGCGAAACGCCTGGCCGCCGTTCCCTCCGCTGGGTCAGGCGGACTTCTCGCGGCGCTCGCGCTTGGGCGCCTCGCGCGGCACGAGCGTCGGGTTGACGTGCTCGAGCACGACCTCCTGCGTCACCACGACCTTGGCGACGTCCTTGCGGGAGGGCACTTCGTACATCACGGAGAGCAGGACCTCCTCCATGATGGCGCGCAGGCCACGGGCACCCGTGCCGCGCAGGATGGCCTGGTCGGCCATCGACTCGAGCGCGTCGTCGGTGAACTCGAGCTCGACGCCGTCGAGCTCGAAGAGCCGCTCGTACTGCTTGACCAGGGCGTTGCGCGGCTCGGTCAGGATCCGCACCAGCGCCTCCTGGTCGAGGTGACGCACGCTGGTGATGACCGGCAGCCGGCCGATGAACTCGGGGATCATCCCGAACTTCAGCAGGTCCTCGGGCAGCACGTCGCCGAAGACGTCGGCGGAGTCGCGGTCGGCCTTGGTGTGCAAGGTGGCGTGGAAGCCGAGGCCCTTGCGCCCGATCCGGCCTTCGATGATCTTCTCCAGCCCGGAGAAGGCACCGCCTACGATGAAGAGAACGTTCGTGGTGTCGATCTGGATGAACTCCTGGTGCGGGTGCTTGCGGCCCCCCTGCGGCGGCACGGAGGCCGTCGTCCCCTCCAGGATCTTCAGCAGCGCCTGCTGGACACCCTCGCCGGAGACGTCGCGGGTGATCGACGGGTTCTCGCTCTTGCGCGCGATCTTGTCGACCTCGTCGATGTAGATGATCCCCGTCTCGGCCTTCTTGACGTCGTAGTCAGCGGCCTGGATCAGCTTGAGCAGGATGTTCTCGACGTCCTCGCCGACATACCCGGCCTCGGTCAGCGCCGTCGCGTCCGCGATCGCGAACGGGACGTTCAGCATCCGGGCCAGCGTCTGGGCCAGGTGGGTCTTCCCGCAGCCGGTCGGCCCGATCAGCAGGATGTTGGACTTGGCCAGCTCGACGTGCTCGTCGCGGCCCGCCTTGGCAGCCACCGGACTCGCCCGCCTGGACCCGCTTGTAGTGGTTGTAGACCGCGACGGCGAGGGCCTTCTTGGCGATGTCCTGCCCCACGACGTAGGAGTCGAGGAACTCGCAGATCTCGATCGGCTTGGGCAGCTCGTCCCACTTGAGGTCCGAGCTCTCCGAGAGCTCCTCCTCGATGATCTCGTTGCAGAGGTCGATGCACTCGTCACAGATGTAGACGCCGGGGCCGGCGATGAGCTTCTTGACCTGCTTCTGGCTCTTTCCGCAGAAAGAGCACTTCAGCAGGTCGCCGCCGTCACCGATGCGTGCCACCCGTGGGCCTCTCCCTCTCTCTGACCGGCCGGAGGACCGGATCATCCGTGCCCTGACGGTACCCCGGCAGGGCCTCCGGCGCCCCCATTACCGCGCCGTCGGGCCGCGTGGAACCGGGGCGAATCCCTCCGCGCGGGGACCCGGTCACCCGTTCAGCTCCCGCGTGTCGTCAGGACGCGGTCGACCATGCCGTACTCGACGGCCTCCTCGGCGGTGAGGATCTTGTCCCGCTCGATGTCGCTCTCCACCTGCTCGAGCGTCCGGTTCGAGTGCTTGGCGATCATGGCCTCGAGCAGCTTGCGCATGCGCAGCACCTCACGGGCCTGGATCTCGACGTCGCTCGCCTGGCCGCCGCCCTCCGTGGAGGGCTGGTGGATCAGGATGCGGGAGTTGGCCAGGGCGAACCGCTTCCCGGGCGTGCCGGCCGCCAGGATGATCGCCGCAGCCGAGGCGGCCTGCCCCAGGCAGGTGGTCTGGATGTCCGGGCGGACGAAGTGCATCGTGTCGTAGATCGCGGTCAGCGCCGTGAAGGAGCCGCCCGGGGAGTTGATGTAGATGGAGATGTCCCGGTCCGGGTCCTGCGACTCGAGGGTCAGCAGCTGGGCCATCACGTCGTTGGCCGAGACGTCGTCGATCTGGGTGCCGAGGAAGATGATCCGCTCCTCGAACAGCTTCTGGTACGGGTTCGAGCGCTTCCACCCGTAGGAGGTCCGCTCCTCGATCTCCGGGACGATGTACCGGGAGCTGGGGAGGTGCAGGTCGCTCATCTGGGCTCGGTCTCCTCGCGGGTGCGCCGGGACGTACGGGGGTCAGGTCGCTCATGCCGTGCCACCCGATCCGCTGACCTGACCAGCGCTGCTGACGACCTGGTCGACCATGCCGTACTCACGGGCCGCCTCTGCCGTGAACCACCTGTCGCGGTCTGAGTCGCGCTCGATGGTCTCGACGGTCTGCCCGGTGTGCTGCGCGATCAGCTCGGCCATCTTGTTCTTCGTGTAGATCATCTGCTCGGCCTGGATCCGGATGTCCGAGGCCGTTCCCCCCAAGCCTCCGGACGGCTGGTGCATCATGATGCGCGAGTGCGGCAGCGCGTAGCGCTTGCCGGGTGCGCCGGCGCAGAGCAGGAACTGGCCCATCGACGCGGCCAGCCCCATCGACACCGTCGCCACGTCGTTCTTGACGAACTGCATCGTGTCGTAGACGGCCATGCCCGCCGAGACGGAGCCGCCGGGAGAGTTGATGTACAGCCAGATGTCACGGTCGGGGTCGTCGGCCGCCAGCAGGAGCAGCTGGGCGCAGATCGCGTTGGCGTTGGCGTCCTCGACCACGGACCCGAGGAAGATGATGCGCTCGCGCAGCAGGCGGTTGTAGACCTGGTCGTCGAGCCCCATGCCCTGGGGCTGCGGGGAACGTCCCTCGGGGCCATTGCGCTCTCGCGTGCTGGCCGGGGGTGATCAGCTGACTCACTGCGCGTCACCTTGTCTCGTGTCGTCCGTGCTTTGGTCGGCCCGGTCGGTCGATGGTCAGGACCTGCGGGTTCGATCAACTGGTAGCGACACTAACGCTGACCGTGGACGCGGTTGTCCCCGACTCGGCGCTGTTCGCTGACGGCGCACGGCGGACACCCGGACGGACGAAGGGCTCAGGCGGGGTCGGGCACCTCGGCCGGTGCTTCCGCGTCCGGCGCGTCCTCGCGCAGGGCCTCGAGGTCGACCTCGCGACCGGACTCGTCGGTCACCTTGGCCCGCTCGAGGACGAGGGCGAGCGCCTTCCCGCGGACGACCTCGGAGACGAGCACCGGCACCTGGCCGGCCTGCACGACCTGCTGGGCGAACTGGTCCGGCCCCATGCCGTAGCGCGAGGCGCTGCGGACGATGTGCTGCGTGAGCTCCTGCTCGTTGACCGAGAGCTGCTCCTTGTCGACGACCTTGTCGAGCACGAACTGCGCGGTCATCGCCCCGCGGGTGCGCTCCTCGACGTCGGCGTCGAACTCCTCGGCGGTCTGGCCCTCGGCGGCGAGGAAGTCGTCACGGCTCATGCCGGCCGCCTCGAGCTGGTGCGCGAGGTTGTGGTTGCGCGCGTCGATCTCCGCCTTGATGACATTCTCCGGCAGCGGGATGTCGACCTTGGCGAGCAACGCCTCCAGGACCCGGTCGCGCGCCTGGACGCCCTGCTGCACGGCCTTCATCTGCGCTCACCCGGTCGCGCACGTCGGCGCGCAGCTCCTCGAGGGTGTCGAACTCGCTCGCCGTCTGGGCGAAGTCGTCGTCGAGCTCGGGGAGCTCGCGCTCCTTCACCGACTTCAGCTCGACCGTGACGGTCGCGTCCTGGCCGGCGTGCTCGCCGCCGACGAGCGCGGTGCTGAACTCCCGCGACTCGCCGGCCGACAGGCCGGTCACGGCCTCGTCGAGGCCGTCGAGCAGCGAGCCGGTGCCGACCTGGTAGCTGAGGCCCTTGGCCGTGAGCTCGTCGACCGCCTGGCCGTCGACTACCGCGGAGAGGTCCATCGAGACGAAGTCGCCGTCGGCGGCGGCCCGGTCGACCCCGGTGAGCGTGGCGAACCGCTCGCGCAGGCCGTCCAGCTGCTCGTCGACCTCGGCGTCGGTGACCTCGGCGTCGTCGACCGTCACCTCGAGACCGTCGTAGTCGGGCAGCTCGAACTGAGGACGGACGTCGACCTCGGCGGTGAACGTCAGGTGCTGCCCGTCCTCGAGCTCGGTGACGTCGACCTCCGGCTGGCCGATGACCTGGACCTGGTTCTCCTCGACGGCCTGGCCGTAGAAGCGGGGCAGCGCCTCGTTGACCGCCTCGTCCAGCACGACCGACCGGCCGAAGCGCTGGTCGATCACCCGCGGCGGGACCTTGCCCTTGCGGAACCCCGGGATCGACACCTGACCACCGATCTTGCGGTAGGCCGCGTCGAGACTCTCCTTGAGCTCCTCGAACGGGACCTCGACGGTCAGCTTGACCCGCGTCGGGTTCAGGGTCTCGAGATCGCTCTTCACGGTCAGGGGCTCCTAGTCGGATGGCAGACGGCGTCGCGGACGTACGAAGAACAGCGGGTCGGCTGGGGACGGGTCGCGTCGTGGCGCTCGCCCGCAGGTGCAGTCGGTCGGGGCGGGGAGACTCGAACTCCCGATCTCCTGCCCCCAAAGCAGGCGCGCTAGCCACTACGCTACGCCCCGCAGCGCACATGGCATCCTAGGCCCAGAGCCCGCGATCGGTGAAAACCGCGCTCGCGGGCGTACGCGGGTGTAGCTCAATGGCAGAGCCCCAGCCTTCCAAGCTGGCCATGCCGGTTCGATCCCGGTCACCCGCTCCCACCTATCGTCAGCTGCGGTGGCGGGCGGCTCATGCGGCCCACTCCATCGGGTAGGTCGACGCCACCGGGGTCCCTGCCCGGTGCGCCAGCGCAGCTCGGAGCTGGGCTCGGCCGCGGTGCAGCCGGCTTCGGACCGTTCCGAGGTTGATCCGAGTGCATTGGCTACCTCGGCGTACGACATCCCGTGGACGTCGCTGAGGAGGACCGCCGCCCGGAAGTGCGGCGACAGCGCTCGGAGGGCGGCCGCCACGTCGGCGCTCAGCACCTTGTTGTCGACCAGGTCAGCCGGTGTGGGTTCGCGGGTGATGATGCGGTCCGTGTCGTCGCCGAGCGGCTCGAACCGTAGCCGGCGCGTGCGGCGTAGGTGGTCGCGGAAGAGGTTGGTGGTGATGCGCTGAAGCCAGCCCCGGAAACTGCCCTCCGGTCGGTAGTTCGGCAGCGCGCGGAACGCGCGGACGAACACGTCCTGCGTGAGGTCCTCGGCGTCGTGCCGGTTGCGCATCAGTCGGTAGGCGTGGCGGTACACCTGTCCGCGGGTGCTCTCGAACCAGCTCTTCCCAGCTCCGCGTCCGGGGATCGAAGGGCTCGTGAGGCGTGGGCCAGGGGGCTGGCTCATCGTGACGACGGCGCGCTGACCGTGCCCGTGGACCGGCCGCCGACGCCCTGGCGCGGGACGACGAGGGTTGTGCTCTCGGCGCGGCGATAGAGGGTGAGCGACATCATGGCCAGTGCGGCGGCTGCGGCGAACCCACCGGCAGCGACGAGAGCCTCGGGGAGCAGGGTGCGCAGGGCGATCGCGGCGAACCCGGCGCCGTAGAGCGCTGCAGCCACCCGGGGAACCAGCCCGCCGCGGACCAGAACTCCGGTGAAGGCCAGCACGCCCAGCAGGAACAGCACGGAGATCACCATGAACACCGTTCCGGCCGGACCCGCGACCAGCTCGTCGACGACGGCGTCATCGAGCCGGGGAAAGATGACGTTGGCGATGTACTCGATGCCCAGGACCCCGGTCAGCCCGAACAGGTTGACCGCGTACCCGGCGGTGCCTACCGCTCCGATGCGCCCCTCTCGGCGATGCCAGAAGAACAGCCCGGTCACCGCGATCAGCCCGAACGTGGCCGACAGCGGGGCGAGCGCCTGCGTGGCGGCGATGTCAGGGACGACCTCCGCGCGGCGCAGGAAGTTGAAGACCAGCACCAGGGCGGAGACGACTCCGGCCAGGGCGGTGAGACGGAAGAGCGTGGGGGACGACATGCCGGCTCCTAGGGCTCGAAGCTATAACGTGTGTTATTGCGAACGTTATCGTAGGCTGGCCGGCATGGCAAGTGCCCCGAAGCGACGCGTGAAGCCGGCGGCCTCTTCCAGCTCGATCAATCGAGCGGCTGATCGCGGCGGCGTTGCAGCTGCTGCGCGACGAGAGCCCGGCGGACCTCACGGTCAGACGGATCGCCACCGCTGCCGGCACCACGACGATGTGCCTGTACACCGGATTCGGCAGTCGCGACGGTCTGCTGGACGTTGTCTACGCCCAAGGGTTCGAGCAGCTGCGCGAGGCGATGGCACCGGCCGGCCACGACGCCGATCCGGGGAGGCTGTCGTGCAGCTGCTGCGCGCGTACCGCGCGTTCGCGCTGGCCAACCCCGGCCTGTACGGGCTGCTGTTCGACCGGAACCCCGGCTTCGACCCTGGCCCGGTCGAGCGCGGCACCGCGCTGGACACCACGTTCGGCCTGCTCGCAGCCCAGGTCGGGCGAGTGCTCGGCGCCGACGCGCGGAACGGAGCAACGCGAGAGCTCGCGTACGCCCTGTGGGCGGTGACCCACGGACTCGTGAGCCTGGAGCTGATGCACGCCAGCCGCAGTCCGCTGGCTCACCCCGTGCTCGCTGAGACCGATGGTCAGGCCGTCCTGGACACGGCGCTGCGGGCGGCAGTGGCCGGCTGGAGCCGGGCGGGCGCGA
>CAWHJC010000024.1:0-15461 GCA_963829565.1 uncultured Actinomycetota bacterium | reverse complement strand
GCCAGCTGATCCGACCTGGCCCCGCCAACGGAGTACCGGACGCCACCGACATGAACCCGACGTCTCGCGTGACTGATCGGGTTTGTGTCACCCATTCGAGAAGCGCCGATCCGACGTCCCATTGCAGCGGCAGCCGGAAGTCGGTGACTCCCGGCTGCCGGATCAGTCGCCCATCAGTGTCCCGCTACTCGCAACCGACGCCGTCCCCGTCGCGGTCGAGGTGTCCGGCGTATCCCGGGTCCCCCGCGCGGACAGGATCGGCACCGGCGGCCCGCACTGCGTCGCAGTTCTTGTAGTACGTGCTCGAAGGGGCGGGGGCTGCCGGTGCCGCCGGCACTGCGGCGGCCGGCGCCGGCCGCGTCACAGCCTCGGGGCCGGGGCGGCAGCCGCCGCCTCACGCGCCACGAGCTCATTCTCGCGCTGGTCGAGCTGGGCACTCGCCCGTCCAGCTCTGCCGTCCGCGCAGCAAGACGCGCTTCGCCGTCCTGGTAGCCCGGCGAATTCTCGCCTCGGCCTCCGCGACCTCATCCTCGAGCACGTTGGCCTCGCGCTGCGTGCTGGTCAGCTCGCTCTGCAGCGACAAGTAGGCCGGAGAAGCCTCGACGTCGGGCTGGGCGTCGGAAACCGGAACCACCGACACTGACGCCGATCACGAAAGCCAGCACAGGAATCGCCCAGCGAAGCCATTGCTTGGGCTGCTTCTTAGGCTCTGCCTGCACCTGCACCGGCGCAACTGGCTCAGCGGTTCTACCCCACATGTTGCTCTCCATTCCCCGTAGTGAGACGCGAAAGTATCGCTACTCGACTCGCGCAGGGGCTTCGAAGGGACGGCCGATCCGCCCGTGGCCGGAGAGACAGATGAGGTGGCCGCGCGTCCCACGCGGACCCGTCCGACACCGAGGAGCTGTGTTGCAGAATGCTAGCAATTGGCTATCATCATGCGACATGCGCACCCTGTACCTACGCAACGTCCCCGACGAGGTCGTGGAGCGCCTGGAACGGCTGGCGGCGCGGCACGGCATGTCGGTGAGCGCGCTCGCCCTCCGCGAGCTGACCGAGGCCTCCCGTCAGGCCGACAACCCGCGACTACTCGCCGCCCTGCCGGACCTGGGCATGCTTCGTCCGACATCGTCGAAGGCGTGGCCGCCGGGCGTTCGGAACGTTGATCGTCCTCGATGCCTCGGCGGCCGTCTCCGGGCTGCTGAACACCGGCGAAGCGCGCGCGGTGCTGGCCGACGAGGCGGTGCACGTCCCCCACCTGGTCGACTCGGAAGTGGCACACGCGCTGCGCCGGCTGGTGATCAACGGGTCGCTGGGCCCCGACGACGGCTGGGCGACGTTGGACACCTGGCGACGACTGGGCATGGTCCGCCATCCGGTGACGAACCTGCTCGACCGGATCTGGGAGCTACGGGAGAACGTGTCCGCCTACGACGCCTCGTACCTGGCGCTCGCCGAGGCGCTGGGCTGCAGCCTCGTGACGGCGGATGCACGGCTCAGCCGGACGCCGGGTCTGCGTTGCCCGGTCACCGTCGTCCCTCGCTGACCTCAAGCCGCCGAGCGGCGCCGTCCGGCCGTGATCAGCAGAGGAATCGGCGACCATGGTCCCGAGACAGCGGCATCCGACGTGCCCGCGCAGACCGAACGGAAGGACCGCCGTGAGCCAAGACGTACTGGCCGGGCGCTACCGCCTGGGGCGGGTCCTGGGCCGCGGCGGCATGGGCACGGTGTACGCCGCGCACGACGAGGTCCTCGGTCGCGACGTCGCGGTCAAGGTCCTGGATTTGACCGCCTCCGACGCGACGGCGATGGCCCGGTTCACTCGCGAGGCGCGGGCCCTGGCCTCCGTGCAGCATCCGCACATCGTGGCCGTGCACGACTTCGGCACCGATGCCTCGACAGCGTGGCTCGTGATGCCGCTGTTGCCGGGCCCCGACCTGCAGACCCTGATCAACCAGCAGGGTCCGCTGCCCCTCGAGGCGGTGACCCGCTACGGCGGGCAGGCGGCGACCGCGCTGTCCGCCGCCCATGCCGCGGGCATCGTGCACCGCGACGTCAAGCCGGCGAACCTCATGCTCGCCGCCGACGGGTCGGTCATCCTGCTGGACCTCGGCATCGCCCGGCTCGCCGACGCCACGGCGCAGGCCGGAGGTCACGGTCCGCTGACGAAGACCGGTCACATCCTCGGCAGCGTCCCCTACCTGGCGCCCGAGGTCATCTCCGGTGAGCCCCCCGGACCGCCCGCCGACGTGTACGCCCTCGGCGCGGTGCTGTTCGGCCTGCTCACCGGGCGCACCCGTTCCCGGACGACGGCGTGGCCGGGCTGGCCCAGCACCTGCACGCGCCGCCGCCGTCGCCGCCGACCTGCGCCCCGACACACCGGTCGAGCTGGAGCGGCTCCTGCTCCGAATGCTCGACAAGAACCCCTCCGCCCGCCCGACCGCCGCCGACGCCGCGGCCACCCTCGGCGGGCCGGCCGGCGCGGAGGCCCGCACCGCCGCCTTCGCCCCCGTCACCGCCGTGCTCCCCGTCGCGGGCAATCCGCCTACCCGCCGGCTGCCCGCCCAAGCCCCCACCGCCCCGCGGGGTCCGGTGCCTCCGCCGCGCCGCCGTCCGCGCTGGCTGTGGCCGGCCCTCGCCGCTGCCCTCGCGCTGCTGGTGTTCGCCGCGGTCGTCCTCACCCGACCGGATGGGCAGGACCCGGCTCCGCAGCCCCCAGTGCCCCTACCTCCCCCACCGCCTCCACCTCGACGCCGCCGCCCCCACCGCCGACCCCGGCCGCAGAGACGCCGACCCCGACGGTCGCCAGTGACCCCGTGCAGGCGGCGCTGGCCGATCTGCAGGCCGCGATCGACGCCGCCGCCGGCTCAGGCGAGCTGGTCGAGAAGGAGGCGAGCGACACCTACCAGCGCCTCGACAAGCTTCGGCAGGCCCTCCAGGAGGACCAGGACGACGCGGAGAAGAAGATCGACGAGTTCGGGGAGCGCATGGACAAGCTCGGGGACCGCGGCGACCTCAGCGAGCAGGCCGCCGCGACCATCAAGGACGCGCTGGACACCCTGAACGACGCCGTGAAGCAAGCCTTCGGAGGAAACGACTGAAGCCGGCCGCCCCCGAGGGTCTTGCCTGCGCCCCTCGCATGGGAGAACCATCCCCCTCGCGGCGACGCCGCAGGGGCGCCGTCCGCCATCCCGAGAGGAGGGCGGCATGTACGCCCGAACCACCACAGTCCACGCCGACCCGCAGCGCATCGACGAGGGCATCCGCTACGTCCGTGACGAGATCATGCCGGCCGTGCAGGGCACGGCCGGCTGTATGGGCCTGTCCATGCTCTGCGACCGCGACTCCGGCCGGTGCATCGTCACCACGAGCTGGGACTCCGAGGAGGCGATGAGCGCCAGCAGGGAAGCGGTCCGCGCCATGCGCCAGCAGGCCGCCGACGTGATGGGTGGCCGCTTCGACGTCGACGAATGGGAGATCGCGGTGGTGCACCGCGCCCACGCGATGGGCGACGGTGCCTGGGCCCGCGTCACCTACAGCCGGGTCCTCGACGCCGGTCAGGCCGACCGCGTCATCGAGGCGTGGAAGGCGAACATCGTGCCGCGTGTCGAGGCGTTCGACGGCTTCTCCAGCGTCAGCATGCTGGTCGACCGCGCTGCCGGCCGCGGCGCGGGCACCGTGTGCTTCGACACCCGGCAGGCGCTGGACGCGTCGCGCGAGACGGCGGAGCGCAGCGCTCGGAGTTCGCGCCCCAGGTAGGCGTCGAGATCACCGAGGTGGTCGAGATGGAGGTGGCCATCCACCACCTGCGGGTACCCGAGCTGGTCTGAGTACTCCTGGCCGGGCTGCGGGACGGGCGTCGGCGCACCCAGCGGATGCGGCACGTCCTCCCGCAGCCCGCGGCCCCGAACTCCGGCTCGACGAGGACGGCGTCGCCGAGCTGATCGCCGCGGAAGGAACCAGCTGAACCCTTGCTCTGGCCGGTCACAGCTCGGTGAGCACGGCCGCGCCAGGTACAGCAGCCGGGACCGGGGCCGATCGCGCGCCTCCATGTCGGCCATGGCCACCTCCGCCGTGCGGCGATTGACCCTGGCCGAGCTGCACGCCACGATGGCCGGATCGACCAGGCCCCCGGCCGACCTGCCGCCCGCCAGTCAAGGACGACGAGGGAGACCATGAGCAACACGGAGACGATCCAGATTCCCCACCTCGGTGGCTCGACCATCGGCTACCAGTTCGGCAAGGCCTACGACGCGTCGCTCCCGACACTGGTGATGGTCAACTCGTTCAGCACCTCCGCCGAGCTGTACCGGCCCCAGTTCGCGGACGAGAAGCTCTCCGCCACCGCCAACCTGCTCGCCCTCGAGCCCTACGGGCACGGCCGGACCCGCGCCTCCTACGGGCAGTTCACCTACTGGGACACGGCCATCGCGGGACTGCAGGTGCTCGACGCGCTGGGCATCTCCCAGGCGTTCGTCCTCGGCACCTCGCAGGGCGGATGGATCGCCGCACGCATGGCCATGCTCGACCCCGGCGACCGTGAAGGGCATCATCCCGCTCGGCACCTCGATGGACTTCGAGAGCCAGCGCAGTCGCGATCTGGGGTGCTGGGACGGAGTCGAGTTCTGCACGCCCGCCATCGACGCACTCGCGGAGAGCGTCGGAGACGACTGGGTGATCCCGGTCGAGCTCGTCGACGCCGTCCTCCCGGAAGGCTTCGGCGACGACGTGCCGGCCGAGGAACGCGCGTTCTGGCACGAGACGCACCAGAAGAACTACACCGGCGACGCCGGGCGTGAGCGGCTCCGGATCAGCACCATCAACCTGCGTGACCGTGACGGCCTGCACGGCCGGCTGGACAGCGTGCGGTGCCCAGTCCTGTGGATGCACGGCACGGCAGACCGGGTCTACTCGGTGGCGAATGCCGAGGACGAGATCACGCTCTTCGTCAACAGCGCCGGTGCCGAGCTCCGCGTCGTCGACGGCGGCCAGCACTTCCTGAGCGCCACCCATCCCGATGCCGTGAACGCCGCGACGGTCGAGTTCATCAACCGCTGGAAGTAGCGCTCGGCGGCGGCTCGGGCCCATGCCACTGGACGTCTCCTCGGCCAGCTGGACTGCTCCTCACGGACTCGTCACCAGCACCCGCCCTCGTGTCCGTGCAGGCCGTCCTCCCGACTGCCGTCCCCGACCCGTGAGATCTCTGAACGCCGCACAGGGATGTGACGCAGGTTACGTTCAGGGGCACCGTCGAACACGAGGAGAACGACATGGACCGTCTGCGCTTCGGCACCTTCCTGGCGCCGTTCCACCCGGCCGGCGAGAACCCGACCCTCGCGCTCCAGCGGGACCTGGAGCTGATCGAGCACCTCGACCGGCTCGGCTACGACGAGGCCTGGATCGGCGAGCACCACTCGGCCGGCACGCGAGATCATCGCCTCGCCCGGAGATCTTCATCGCCGCGGCGGCCGAGCGCACGCGGCACATCAAGCTCGGCACCGGCGTGACCTCGATCTCCTACCACAACCCGCTGTGGGTGGCCGAGCGGATGGTGCTGCTCGATCACCTGACCCGCGGCGGGCGATGCTCGGCGTCGGCCCGGGCTCGCTGCCCACCGACTCGACGATGATCGGCCTCGACCCGACCGACACCCGCGAGTTGCTCGAGGTCAACCTCGACATCATCCTGCGCCTGCTCCGCGGCGAGAGCCGGTCTCGGCCGAGACCAGCACGCACAACCTGATCGACGCCCGGCTGCACCTGCGGCCCTACTCCGATCCGCTGCTTCGACATCGCCGTCGCCGCCGTCGCCTCGCCGACCGGCCCGCGCCTGGCCGGGCGGCACGGCGTCGGCCTGCTGTCGATCGGCGCCACGCTGACCGCGGACGGCTTCGACGCGCTGGCCCACCACTGGGACGTGATGGAGGAGCAGGCGGCGGCGTACGGCACGACCGTCGACCGCGACGCAACTGGCGCCTGGTCGGCCTGATGCACATCGCCGAGACCCGCGAGCAGGCCTACCGCGACGTCGAGTTCGGCATCGAGCCGTGGTTCCGACTACTTCCAGAAGACCGCGGCGTTCCCGCAGATGGCGGTCGAGGGCGGCGACGTCCAGCGAGATGATCGACTTCATCAACGACGCCGGCATCGGCGCGATCGGCACCGTCGAGGACGCCGCGCGCGCAGGTGCAGCGCCTGTGCGACCAGTCGGGTGGCTTCGGCGCCATGCTGCTGCTCGGCCACGAGTGGGCCGACCCGGAGGCGACGCAAGCGCTCGCTGCGAACTGATCGCCCAGCACGTGATGCCGCACTTCCAGGGCGGCGACGTCAGTCACGCCCAGCGGACGCTCGACGCCAAGGAGTTCGCGAGTGGCAAGCGGGAGGACTACGCGGCCGCGCAGATGCAGGCCGTCGCCACGATGACCGAGCGCTACGAGAAGGAGAAGGCCGGCACCGCCTGACCCGGCCGGTCCGCGGCGTGGACGGCCTGATAACCGACCGGCCCGACCTGTGGCGGTCCGTCCTTCTCGGCGAGCAGGGCTTCCTGCCGCCGCGGTCCTACGAGCTCCGGGACACCGAGCGCCGCTGAAGAACGTTCGACCGCGCTCCGCCGGGACGGGGGTTCCTCGACCGTCCCGGCGGAGCGCTGTCACTGTGTGGGCCCTGCTCTGTCAGGGCACGCACGTCGCCCCGCGGCTCACCCACATCTCTCGTCCTGTTCCCCTTCGGCTTCGCGCGCGTGGACAGCACCAGCGGCGTCCTGACCGTCCAGCTGCGCGACGTCGCGGGCAACGTCCTGCACCAGCAGGAGCTGACCCCTCGCTTGACCCGGGAGCTGGTCCCCCGCTCGAGGCCTCCTTCTGTCCCGCGTGAACGTCCCCCGATCACGACAGCACCGCGGGCGTCAGACCGGTCAGACGACGGGTGAGACGCGGAGTACGGCCAGGCCTGGAAGAGGAGGGTGGCCGCATCCGCGGCGGCGACGGCGGCCGCGATGGTGATCGGCTGGGCGTTGTCGCGCTGCCGATTGCGGTCGCGACGCATCCGGTCGTAGTGCCGGGACGCGGCGTTCTCCGGCGGGGTGTCGAACACAGCGGGTAGGAACCGGCCGAGCGAATCGTGCTGACCGGTGCCGTGCGCAGTGCGGTAGCCGTACGCCGCGAGCATGGCTTCACCGACGTCGTGCGCGGCGTCGTAGGCGAGGTTGTATCTTGTTCTGCGCGTGCCGGACGTTCGGCAGGTCGGCCAGCGCCGTCTCAGCCTGCCCCAGGAAGGCCGCGCAGCGACGCTCGTCGATCGGAACTCGCTCGAGCCGGCGCGCCGCGACGACGTGTCGACGGTGCGCTGCTGCGCGGCGGTCAGCGGCGTCACTGCCACGGCAGCTCGCCGATGACGGTCACAGTCGGGTTGTCCCGTACCTGAGCGAGGAAGCCGCTGTGTTCCTCGATCTCGGCCGGCGTCATGATCGTCGGGTTGACCTCACGGCCGACCTGGTCGCCGACCCGCCGACACGCGTCGTAGACCGCCATCGGGTCGGGTGTGCCTACGACCATGACGTCGATGTCGTGGGGCGAGGTCCCGTGCTCACCGCGCATCCGGGCTGCGAACGAGCCGAAGAGGAACGCGGCCTGGATTCCCTCGATGTCGCGCAGTTCGGCGGCCAGCAGCGGGACCGGCCCGGCAGAGACCAGGAGCAGGTCCCGGACCGGTCGGGTCAGGGGCGACGCCGGGTCGGGACGGACGTACCGGGCCTGACCGATCCGCCGTTCGCTGAGCAGACCTGCATCGAGCAACCGGCGCACCTCCCGGTGCACCGCGCCGTATGCCAGCCCGGCCCGTTGGGCGAGCTCGTTGAGGTTGAGTTCGTCTGCGCCGGACAGGAACAGCTCAGACCAGCAGCCGCGCCTGTCCGTCGGAACGGAACAGGGGAGCCACCAACGGCGGGGCAGTTCTCACATCAATGGATACTACTATCCATCATAGAGATACTCAAGCCGGCTCTGGCTTCGGTAACGCGAGCCCATCCGACGCCGAGGTGTGCCAGCTCCCGCTCCAGCCACGTGATCTGCCCGCGCACGAAGGGTCACTCCTCGCCGATGTCCTCGTTCCACAGGGCGGGCTCGCGGGCGATGAAGTCCTCCATCAGCTCGATGCACTCGGCGTCGTCCAGCACGACGACCTCCACCCCGCGCGAGCGGAGCAGCTCCTCCCCGCCCAGGAACGTGCGGTTCTCGCCGATGATCACCCGCGGGATCTTGTACAGCAGGATCGCGCCGGTGCACATGTCGCACGGCGACAGCGTGGTCACCATCGTGGCCCGCGCGTAGACCGAGGCGGGCAGCCGGCCGGCGGCCTCGAGGCAGTCGGTCTCGCCGTGCTTGATGGCGCTGCCCTCCTGCACCCGCCGGTTGTGCCCGACGGCGATCACCTCGGCCGTCGACGACGAGCGCGGCACCGATCGGCACCCCGCCCTCGTCGCGGCCGCGTCGGGCCTCCTCGAGGGCGGGAGCCAGCAGCTCGAGCGGGGACGACGACGTCATGAGGGATCTCCTGGAGAAGTAGGGGTCAGGCCCGGCGGTAGGGGGTCAGGTACGAGCCCGGGTAGCGCACCCCGCGGCCGCGGATCGCCAGCGCGGCGATGACCACGAGGTAGGGCAGCGCGATGAGCAGCTCGTTGGGGATCGAGCCGAAGGCCGACGTGATCGCCAGCTGCAGCTGCAGGGCGTCGAAGAAGCCGAACAGCAGCGCACCCAGCACCACCGGCCACACCTTCCAGCGGCCGAAGATGACCAGGGCGATGCAGATCCAGCCGCGCCCGCTGACGATGTCGAGGGTGAAGGTGCCCAGCAGCGAGAGGGTGAGGAACGACCCGCCCAGCGCCATCAGCGCCCCGCCGACGACCAGCGCCGTCCACCGGGTGCGGGCCACCGAGATGCCGGCGGTGTCCGCGGCCTCGGGGTTCTCGCCGACGGCGGTCAGCCGCAGGCCGGCCCCGGTCGACCGGAGCACCCACCACACCGCCGGCGCCAGCAGCAGGAAGGCCACGAACGTCATCGGGTACTGGGCGAGGATCCCGCCGCCGGAGAACAGCCGGTCGAACTTCGCCGTGACGGTCCGCTCGCCGCCGCCGAACAGCAGCCGGTTGGTGAAGTCGCAGGCGGCGACCAGCAGCAGCGTGGTGCCGATGCCGGCGACGTGCTGGTTCACCCCCAGCGTCACCGTCAGCAGCGCCATCAGCGCACCGGCCAGCGCGCCCGCGACGACGGCGGCCAGAGTGGCCAGAGCCAGCGAGTCGGTCCGCGAGGCGACCAGGAAGCCGACGAAGGCACCGGCGTACAGCGTCCCCTCGATGCCGAGGTTGAGGACGCCGGTCCGCTCGCCCAGCAGCGCGCCGAGCCCGCCGAACACCAGCGGGGTGGCGATGGTCAGGGTCGCGGCGAGCACCGCGAGGATCGGGAAGTCCACGGGTCAGCCCCCTCCCGCTGGAAGGGACCGCGGTGTTCGCCGGACCAGCCGGTAGTGGCGCACCGACAGCGCCGCCACCACCGTCAGCAGCAGCACCGAGGTCAGGACGCCGCCCATCTGGCTGGGCAGCTGCAGCTTGATCGAGGCGTTCTGCGCCCCGACCTGGACGTCGCCCAGCAGCAGCGCGACGGCCAGCACGCCGAGCGCGGACAGCCCGCCCAGGGTGGCGACGACGACGCCGGTGTAGCCGTACCCGGCGGCCAGGCTGCCGGTCAGCTGGTGCTGCACGCCCATCACCTGCGACGCGCCGCCGAGCCCGGCGAGCGCCCCGGAGACCAGCGCGCTGCGCCACTGCAGCAGCCCCACCGGGACGCCGGAGAACTCCGCCGCCGACGGCGACTGCCCGGCCGCGCGCAGCCGCACGCCCAGCGGCGTCGCGAGCAGGACGACGGTGGTGACCGCGACCAGCACCAGCCCGAGCAGCAGCCCGGCGTGCACCCGGGTGCCGAACAGTGACGGCAGCTCGTAGCCCGACCCGAAGCGCTCGGAGTCGGGGAACCCGGTCTCGGGGTTGCGCCACGGCCCGTTCAGCAGCCCCTGCAGCAGCAGCACCGCCACGGGGTTGAGCAGCAGGGTGGTGACCACCTCGTCGATGCCGAACCGCCGGCGCAGGAACGCGGGCAGGAACGCCCACGCCACCCCGCCCAGCGCGCCGGCGACCAGCCCCACCGGCAGCGCGGCGACGGCGGGCAGGTCCGGCAGGGAGAGGGCGACGGCGGTGGTCGCCATCGCGCCGGCGAGGAACTGCCCCTCGGCACCGATGTTGTAGTAGCCGACCCGGAAGGCGATGGCCACCGCCAGCCCGGTGAACAGCAGCGGGGTGGCCGCGAGCAGCACCTCGGCCAGGCCGTTGGCGGTGGTCAGCGGCGTGACGACGTACCGCTCGAACGCCGCCACCGGAGCGGCCCCGGCCAGCCGGATCGGCCCGGCGGTCAGCAGCAGCGTGAGCAGGACGGCGACGCCGACGGAGGCCGGGGCCAGCCAGCGGGACTCGCGGGAGCGCAGCACGAACCTCATGCCGCGTGCTCCCGGGAGCCGCCGGTCATCAGGACGCCGAGCGCCTCGCGGGTCGCGTCGGCCGCGGCGACCTCGCCCACCAGCCGGCCACCGGAGAGGACGACGATCCGGTCGGCGATGCCGATCAGCTCGTCGAGGTCCTCCGACACCAGGAGCACGCCGCTGCCCGCCTCGCGCAGGGCGCGCAGCTGGGCGTAGACGTACTCGCAGGCGCCGACGTCCAGACCGCGGGTGGGCTGCGAGGCGACCAGCACGGTGGGGTCGCGCTCGATGGCCCGGGCGAGCAGGACCTTCTGCATGTTGCCGCCGGACAGCGACCGGATCGGGTCGGCAGGGGCGGCCCGGATGTCGAAGCGCTCGATCAGCGACTCCGCGTGCGCCCGGACGCGGCGGCGGCTGAGGAAGGGGCCGGTGCGGAACCGGTCGAGGTCCTCCAGCACCAGGTTCTGCTCGACGCTCATCCCGAGGCACGACGCTGCCCCGGCGGTCCTCGGTCAGCCGGCCCAGCCCGGCCCGCAGCCGGGCGGCCACGTCCAGCCGGGTGACGTCGCTGCCGCCGACGTGCACCGTGCCGGCGGTCACCGGGGTGGTGCCGCAGAGCAGGGCGACCAGCTCGGTCTGGCCGTTGCCGGAGACGCCGGCCACGCCGACGATCTCGCCCGGCCCGCACGGTCAGCGAGACGTCGTCCACCCGCGGGCGGGGGTCGCCGGCCAGCGTGAGCCCGGAGACCTCCAGGGCCGCGGGCCGCGACCGGTCGGCCACCGGCGCCGGCGCCGCCGGCTCGGCGAGCCCGACGTCCAGGCCCACCGCGGTGGCCAGCGCCTCGTCCTCGACCTCGGCCGCCGCCGTGGCGCCCACCATCAGGGCCGCGATCGCCGCCGGGTCCAGCCCCTCGGCCGGCAGGTCGGCCACCACCTTCCCGCGGCGCAGGATGCTGATCCGGTCGGCGAGGTCGACCACCTCGTGCAGCTTGTGCGAGATGAACACGACCGCCATGCCCTGCGCGGTGAGCCGGCGGATCGAGGCGAACAGCAGCTCCACGTCGGCCGGCACGAGCACCGCGGTGGGCTCGTCGAGCACCAGCACCCGGCAGTCGCCGAGCAGCGCCTTGAGGATCTCCACCCGCTGCCGCTCCCCCACCGACAGCCGCTCGACGACGGCGTCGGGGTCGACCGGGACGCCGAGCCGCTCGGAGGCCGCCAGCACGCGGGCCCGGGCGGCCTTGCGGTCCACCCGGCCCAGCGGCGAGCCGGCCAGCATCAGGTTCTCGGTGACCGTCATCGGCCCGACGAGCGTGAACTCCTGCGTCACCATGCCGACGCCGGCGGCCAGCGCGTCGGCCGGCGAGCTCACCGTCACCGGCTGCCCCGCGATGCGGATCTCACCGGCGTCGGCCCGGCTGAGCCCGTACAGGATGCGGGTCAGCGTGCTCTTGCCCGCGCCGTTCTCCCCGAGCAGCGCGAGCACCTCGCCGGCGTCGACGGACAGGTCGATCGCGTCGTTGGCCAGCAGCGACCCGAACCGCTTGGTGATCCCGCGCAGCTCGACCAGCGGGGCGCCCCGGGGCGGGGAGAGCTCCCCGCCCCGGGCCGGTCGTCCTTCCGGGGTCACTCCCCGACCGTGGTGGAGCCGGCCGGCTCCTCCTCGTCGACCGGGGTGGTGAAGCTGCCGTCCTCGATCTCGGCCTGCCGCTCCTCGACCTTGGTGATCAGGTCGGCCGGGATCTCGAAGGCCGTCCCGGTGTTGATCGGGGCCAGCGAGCTGCCGCCGTTCTTCAGGAAGGAGTACTCGGCCAGGTTCTGCGCCTCGTAGCTGCCGTCCTCGACCGCGGCGACCACCGCCTCGATGGTCGGCCGCATGTCCCAGACCAGCGACGACACCACGTACTCGGGGGCCTGGTCCTTCTGGTCGACCATCATCCCGAACACCGGCAGCCCGTTCTCCTCGGCCGCGGCGATCACGCCGTCGCGCTCGGCGAACAGCACGTCGGCGCCGCCGGCGATCGCCGCCTCGGCGGCCTGCTTCGCCGTCGCCGGGTCGAAGAAGGAGTTGATGAAGGAGACGGTGACCTTGGCGGCCGGATTGCTCTCCTGGGCACCCACGGTGAAGGCGTTGACGATCCGGTTGACCTCGGGGATGGGCATCGCGCCGACGACGCCGATGGTGCCGGTCTTCGTCAGCCCGCCGGCCAGCATCCCGGCCAGGTAGGCGGGGTCCTGCAGCCAGTTGTCGAACACGCTGAAGTTGGGCGCCTGCTCCTTGCCGCCGGAGCCGAAGACGAAGGCCGTGTCGGGGAACTCCTTCGCCACCTCGCGCACGGCGTCCTCGGCGGCGAAGGCGTCGCCCACGATGATGTCGGGGTCCTCGCTGGCGATGATGTCGCGCAGCGCCCGCTCCATCTCGTCGGCGGTGCCCAGGTCGTCGACGTGGTCGTAGGTGATCGTGCCGTCGTCGGCGACGGCGGTCAGCGCGGCGTGGATGGCGCCGTCCCACGGCTCCTCGAGCGGCGTCGCGAAGACGCCGAACACCGAGATCGTGTCCTCGCCGGCCGACGACGACCCGCTGTCCTCCTCCTCGCCGGTGGTGCCACCGCAGGCCGCGAGCACGAGGGCCGAGGCCGCCAGGCCGGCCACGAGCGCTGTCCTCCGGCGCCGTCGAGCGATGGGCTGCTGCGTGGTGGACATCGAGGACATGGCCTTCCCTCCCTCAGGCGACCCCGGCGGTCGGCTGCCAGCACGCTAGGGCCCCGAGGGGCATCCGGCCCAAGAGACGCGGCGTCATCAACAGCGGGTTAACGCTGGACGTTCTGTACGGTGCGCGCCGTGCCGTTCACCCTGCGCGATCTGCTGGCGCTGCCGTCGGTGCGCAGCGCCCGCCCGGAGCCGGCCGGTTCACGGGAAGGCCTGGACGGGCGCGTCGTCCGCTGGGTGCACACCAGCGAGATCCACGACATCGCGCCGCTGCTCAAGGGCGGCGAGGCACTGCTCACCACCGGGCTCGGCCTGGTCGCGCTGCCCGCCGAGGCGCACCGGGCCTACGCCGCCGCGCTCGCCCGGGTCGGGGTGGCCGCGCTGCTGCTGGAGCTCGGGCGCAGCTTCCCCACCGCGCCGCCGGCCCTGCTCGACGAGGCCGCGCGGGTCGGCCTGCCGGTGATCCTGCTGCACGGCGTGGTGCCCTTCATCGAGGTGACCGAGGAGGCCCACGCCGCGATCCTCGACCAGGAGGTCACCGCGCTGCGGGAGGTCGCCGAGCAGCGCACCCGGCTGCTGCAGGCCATGGCCGAGAGCCCCGGCGTCGTCGGGCTGGTCGGTGCGTGCTCCCGGCTGGCCGGGCAGCCGGCCAGCCTCGTGACCGCCGACGGCGAGCTCGTGGCCGGGTCGTCGGTACCGGAGACCGGCGAGGACGAGGGCGTCGACGTCGTCGTCGGCGGGCGGGTCTGGGGCCGGCTCACCCTGCACGGGCCGACCGGGCGGCGCGCCCGGGCCACCCTGGAGGCAGCGGGTCCGCTCGTCGCGCTGGAGGTGCAGCGCTCGCCGGCGGGTACCAGCAGCCGCCGGCTGTCCGCCGCGCAGCTGCTCTCCGACCTGGTCAGCGGCCGGTACCCCTCGACCCGCGATCTCGCCTCGCGGGCGCTGGGCGTCGGGTTCGTCGTGCGCCCGGGGCACTCCGTCGTCGGCTGCGTCGTCCGGCCGCGGTCGTCGCGGTCGACGCTGCCCGGGTGGCTGCAGACGGTGCAGGAGACCTCGTCCCGCCACCTCGGCGCCACGATGGTGGCCGAGCAGGACGGACACGTGCTCGTCGGCGCCGCCGTCCCGGCCGCCGGGGCGCGCCGCCAGCTGGCCGCCCTGACCGCCGACCTGAACGCCCGTCTCGGCGCGGTGGGCGGCGTGCTGGTGTGCGCCGGGCCGCTGGTCGACGACGTCCCCGCCCTCGCCGGGTCGCTGCAGTCGGCGCTGGACACCGCCGACCTCGCCGTCCGCATGGCGACGGCGTCGGACCTGGTGCTGTCCGAGGACGTCGCGCTCTACCAGCTGCTGCGCACCATGGTCGACGACGTGGCGCTGGAGCAGTTCACCACCGGGCAGCTGGGCCCGCTGCTGCAGCACGACGCCCGGACCGGCGCCGGCCTGGTGATGACGCTCGACACGCTGTTCGTCGCCGGCATGAGCAAGAGCCGCGCGGCGGAAATGCTCGGCGTGCGGCGGCAGACCCTCTACGGCCGGGTCGAGCGCATCTGCCAGCTCCTGGGCGGGGTCGACCTGGAGCGGCGCGAGACCCGCACGGCGCTCGACCTCGCCCTGCTGTGCTGGCGGCTGCGGCTCAACGGGGGCCGCGCCGCGGCCGCCCCGCGCTGAGGCCGGGGTCAGACGCCGAGGTGCGCCAGCGCCTGCTCCAGCAGGGTGCTCTGCCCGTGCATCCAGCTCGGCGAGCACGGCCGGGTCCCGCACCTCGAGAGGTGAGAACCAGGTCAGCTCGAGCGCGTCCTGCTGCGGCGCGCAGTCGCCTTCGACCGGCACCACGTAGGCCAGCGACACCGCGTGCTGGCGCGGGTCGTGAAACGGCGTCACGACGGGCGTCGGGAAGTACTCGGCGACCGTGAACAGCTGCGGCGCGGGCGGGATCCGCGGTAGTGCCAGCGGGCCCGAGGTCCTTCTCGATGTGCCGGAGCAGGGCCGCGCGGATTCGCTCGTGGTAGAGCACCCGCCCCGAGACCAGTGCCCGCTGGATCTGCCCGTCCTCGCCGGCCCGCAGCAGCAGGCCGATCGCGACCACCGTGCCATGCTCCTCCACCCGCACCGGTACCAGGTCGACGTAGACGGTCAGCAGTCGCTGCCGCGCCGCGTCCATCTCCTCGCGGGAGAGCAAAGGGCCACCGGTCGACGTCGTCAGCTCGGTCATGGGACCTGTCTATCCGATGC
>CAWHJC010000023.1:0-34770 GCA_963829565.1 uncultured Actinomycetota bacterium | reverse complement strand
CACCGCCGCCGCCGCTACCGCCACCGCCGGCCACCGTGCCTCCGCAGGCCGCGAGCAGAAGAGTCACTCCCGCCAGCAGTCCAGCCTTCGCGCGCATGGGTCCACCTTTCAGCCGTCGATCGAGTGGGGGAACCATACGAGCGAGGCTGAGACAACCGTCTCATGACCCGAAACACAACTGACACCTGCTTGTTGTGAGAGCACACAACCGTCGGCGGCGCTGATTACGGTTCCATCACAACCCGGTGGGTCGCCGCCGTCCCGCCCGCCTGACCGCGCCCTCCGGACCTCGTCCCGGGCGCCCGCACGGGGACCCGGACAAGGAGTCGAGGAACACATGCAGATCGGCCTCTTCCACACCATCCAGTGGCCCGAGGGCAGCGACCATGCGGACCGGTACGACCAGGCACTGACGCAGATGTGCCACGCGGACGAACTCGGCTTCGACTCCGTCTGGCTCACCGAGCACCACTTCAGCCGGCACGGGCTGGTGTCCGACAGCCTCATGGTGCTCGCCCACCTGGCCGCGCGGACCAGCCACGTGCGGCTCGGCACGGCCGTCTCCGTCCTCCCGCTGCACCATCCCGTGCGGTTCGCCGAGGCCGTCGCCACCGTGGACCAGCTCAGCCGCGGACGCCTGGACCTCGGCATCGGCCGGGGGTACCAGCCCGGCGAGTTCCGGGGGTTCGGGGTGGACATCGCCGAGAAGCACGACCGCTTCGAGGAAGCGCTCGAGGTGCTCCAGCTGCTGTGGTCCTCCGACAAGCCCGTGTCGTTCTCAGGACGGTTCTGGTCCTTCGAGGACGCCGCACCGCACCCGCAGGCGTTCCAGCGCCCGCACCCGCCGCTCTGGGTGGCGACCGACAGTCCCGACGGGCTCGCGCGGTGCGCGGCCGAGGACTGGGGCGTGCTGCTGCCCCAGGGCACGTCCGCCGCGGTGATGTCCGGGCAGATGGAGCGGTACGCCGCGGCGCTCGCGGGCGAGGGGAAGAAGCTCGAGGACGGGCGGGTCCACCTGGCACGCGCGGCGCACCTGGCCCCGACGGACGAACAGGCCTGGGCCCAGGCCGAGGGCTCCTACAAGGACTTCCTCGGCTACGCGGACAAGCTGCGACGGGCCACGTCCGCCGGTGCGGCCGACGGTGGCCGCAGCCCCTTCGAGCTCGACGCCGACCTCCGGGAGAGCGTGCTGTTCGGCAGCCCGGACACCGTGCTGGCAGGACTGCGCCGGATCGCCGACCTCGGGATCGACCGCGTCCTGCTCTTCACGCACTGGGGCGGCCTCAGCCACGAGCTCATCATGTCCACGCTCGACCTGCTGGCGCAGGAGGTCCTGCCCGTCGTCCGGGAGTGGTGACGGTGACGACCTCCGCGACGCGCCGGTCCCCCGTCGTCGACGCCCAGGTGCACGTGTGGCTGCCCGAGTCGCCGGACCGGCCCTGGCCCCCGGGCGGCGCGGAGCGTGCCCGAGCCATGCACCGGCACGAGCCGATCACCGGCGCAGGGCTGCGCGCGGAGATGGCGGAGGCCGGTGTGGACCGCGCCGTCCTCGTCCCGCCCTTCTTCGAGGGCCACCGCAACGACTACGCCGTCGCCTGTGCCACCGAGGCCCCCGGGCGTTCCGGGTGATGGCGCGGGTGGACCTGCGCACCGGCGACCCGGGACCCGTGCGCGAACTCCTCCGGAACCCGGTCGTCGCCGGCGTGCGGCTGGTCTTCCTCCCTGCGGACGCGGGACGGGTCGACGACCCGGCGGCGGACTGGCTGTGGTCCTTCGCCGAGGAGGAGGACGTCCCGGTGATGCTGCTCGCCTCGGGCCAGCTCGACGCGCTCGGGGACCTCGCGCGCGCCCGGCCGGGACTGCGCCTGGCCGTCGACCACCTGGGGCTGACCGGGCAGCACACCGACGCGGCCGTCGCGCCGGAGATCGCCCACCTGGTGGCGCTGGCGGAGCTCGACAACGTCTCGGTCAAGGCGACCGCCGCGCCGTGCTACAGCACCGAGCCCTACCCGTACCCGGCGCTGCACCCGTTCCTCCGGCAGCTGTACGACGCCTTCGGTCCCGAGCGCCTCTTCTGGGGTTCCGACCTCTCCCGGCTGCGCGGCAGCTACCCCGACCTCGTCCGGCTCTTCCGCGAGGAGCTGGACTTCCTCTCCCCCGCCGACGTCGAGGCTGTCATGGGCCGGAGCGTCCTGGCCTGGCTCGACTGGTGAGCCGGCCGCCGGCCGCGGCCTCAGCCCGCGTCGGCCTGCAGGAACTCGACCCAGTTGCCGTCGGGATCCTCGACCATCGCGACGGTGATGCCCGGCCGGGCCACCGTGGGCGGCAGGACGACCGGGCGGCCGGCGGCCTCGCAGGCGCGCAGCACCTCCGCGAGGTCCGGGACGGAGATCGTCCAGTACCGATAGCCGGTCGCGGCCCCGACGCCGCCGGGGGGCGCCTCCGCGGGCGGCGGTGTGCCCGGCTGCACGAGTTTGATGTGGCTGGTCCGCACACCAGGCGGTGCATGGTGCCGACGATCGACTGCGCCTCGCCCATGTCGGTGAAGCCGAGGGTGTCGCGGTAGAAGGCGACCATCGGGGCGAGGTCGCGGGTGACGATCCCGAGGTCGACGGAGTCCTTGGTCGGTCTGATCATCGGAGTTCTGCCGTCCAGTCGCGTTGCTCGGTCGGGTTGATGGTGAGGAGCTCGACGGTCGCGCGCTGGGGAAGCGTCGCGACGAACAAGATGGTCTCGGCGAGGTCCTCGGGCTGGAGCATCGACGCCCGCGCCTCGGCCGTGGGCGGCTGCGGCCGCTTGCTCGAGGATGGGCGTCGCCACCTCGCCGGGGCACACCGCGCAGGCGCGGATCCCGTGCCGTCGTTCGGCGAGGTTGATCGACTCGGTGAACGCGTTCACGCCCGCCTTGGCCGCGTTGTAGGCCGGCCCGGTGAGGGCCATCGGGCGGTACCCCGCGATCGACGACACGTTCACGACGGTGCCCGACCCCTGCTCGCGCATGACGGGCAGGACGGCGTGCGTCACGAGGAACGTCCCCGTGAGGTTGATCCGCAGGACCGCGTCCCAGTCGGCCACGGACAGGCTCGGCCAGGTCCCGCCGCGGAACATTGACCCCGGCGCTGTTGACCAGCACGTCGACGCGCCCCCATCGCTCCCGCACCTCGCCGACGAGCCCCTCCACCGCGTCCGGGTCGGTCACGTCCGCGGGGAGGCGAGCGCCGTCCCGCCCTCGGCGATGCCTGGCGACCAGCGCCTCCAGCGGCTCGGCCCGCGACCGACGACCGCGACCCTGGCGCCCTCGCGGGCCAGCGCGACCGCGGTGGCCTCCCCTATGCCCGAGCCTCCGCCGGTCACGACCGCGACCTGCCCGGCCAGCCTCTCCAATGTGTCCTCCTGGCGCCAGCCGTCCGCCGGCGCCGCCGGGCGGCGGTCGTCGAGGCGGATGAGTGTGCGGCTCCTCCCGGTGCGGCACCGGGGTGTCTCCTCCGCGAAGAGCAGACAAGCCGCGGTGCAGGAAACCACATTCGGCGGCTCGTCCGGGATTGGTTTCCTCCCTGCAGACTGCGCAGTCATCCTGTCGACATTCACTAAGTGCTCCAGGTCACACCTGCGTAGCTTCTCCTGCTACGGGAGCGGTCTCGCCGGGCTGGATGGTCGCGGCCCGGGAACGCCCCGAGACAGAGGCACTCGGCCCGTACCGCGCCCGCTCGACACTCCCGGAGGCATGCCTTGACGGCACATCGGCAGACCAGGATCCGCTCACGCGTCATCGGCACGTGCCTGGCGGTGGCGCTCACCACCGCCGCGTGCGGCGGTGGTGACGACGACACCGGGAGCGCGGACGCCGGCTCCGGCTCCGGCTCCGGCTCCGGCTCGGAACTGGAGCCCATCTCCCTGACGTTCGGTACGGCCGGCACGCCCGTCGTCTACGGCAGCATCATGATGCACGTCGCGGACGAGGAGGGCTTTCTCGACAAGTACGCCCTCGACGTCACCTTCCAGAACTTCGCCAACGGCGCCGACTCGATCCGGGCGGTCATCGGCGGCCAGATCGACGCGGCGCTGACCTCGACGTCGAGCCTCGTCAACGTGACGGCCCAGGGGCTCCGGTCAAGGGCATGGTGGGGATGGACAAGCCCGACTACTACCTGGCCACGACCGATCCCGACATCAAGGACTGCGAGGACCTCGAGGGCAGACCATCGGCGTGGACCAGACCGGCGGTGCCCGCTACAACTCCACCGTGACCATGCTCGGGTCCTGCGGGCTCACGGTCGACGACGTGGAGTTCGTGAACTTCGCCGGCCCTCCGGTCATCCAGGCCCTCGTCCAGGATCAGATCTCGATCGCCAACCTCCACTACGACGAGGAGGCATTCATCGAGGCCACCACCGACACCAAGGTCGAAGAGGTCATCAGCCTCGTCAAGGACGTGAACCCCGACACGCACTACGTCCTCCAGGTGGCCACGACCGACTACATCGAGGAGAACCGGGACGCCGTCGTCCGCCTGACGGCGGCCTACGTCGAGGCCAACGCATTCCTCCGCGACCCGGCGAACACCGAGCGCGTCGCGGAGATCGCCTCGAAGTACAACGGGCAGCCGGTGGAGGTCGCCCAGCAGGCCGTCGAACTGTTCCTCGACTTCGAGTTCTGGCCCGAGGGTTCCGGACTCGACGAGACCAAGATCATGGGCGTCTCGCAGGAGCAGATCGACGCGGGCGCGATCACCGCGGACCAGGCGAAGAGCTACGCGGACATGGTCGACGAGTCCATCTACGACGAAGCCGTCGCCCTGATCGAGTCGACCAGCTGATCAGCCGCTCCACGAGGGAGGAGCCACGGTCGTCATGAACTCCGCCGACAACAGAGCCGCCCGCTGGGGCATGTACGCCCTGAGCCTGGTCGTGCTGGCAGCGGTGTGGCAGGTGGCGGCCGCGGGCACCGGCCCGTTGCTGGCGAGTTTCACCGAGACGATGAGTCGTCTGGTGGAACTCGTCGGCAACGGGGAACTCCCGGACGCCCTCTGGTCATCCGGACGCATCTTCCTCACCGGCCTCGGGATCTCGATCCTCCTGGGGCTGCCACTGGGCCTGGTCTTCGCCCGGTTCCCGCTGATCACCGCGGCGGTCGAGACCTACGTCTACGCCCTCTACGCGATCCCGGTGATCACCCTCGTGCCGTTCATCCTGGCGAGCGTGGGCTTCGACTTCCGGGCGAAGGTGCTGGTCGTGGTCCTCACCGCGATCTTTCCCATCCTCATCAGTGCCATGGAGGGGGCGCGCAGCGTCCCGACCCCGGCTGCTGGACGTCGCACACTCCTACGGCTCCCACGAACGGCAACTGTGGGCCGACGTCGTGATCCCCTACACCGTCCCGTACGCGGTGACGGGCATCAAGCAGGGCATCGCCGGCGCCCTGGTCGGCACGATCATCGCCGAGTTGTTCCTCAACGCGACCGGCGTCGGTGACCTGCTATCCGTGCCTCGACCAACTTCGACTCCGCGGGTGCCCTGGCGGTGACGCTGGTCATCTCGGTCATCGCCGTGACGCTCATGGGGGTCAGCGGTGCCGTCGAGCGACGGTTCGCCGGTTGGCGGGAAGGACTCTCGGGATGACCTCCTCGTCACGGAGCCCAGGTCCCGGAACGACGGGCCGCCCGGTGAGCACTCCTGCGCGGGGGACGGCGGCGACCCCCACCGAGGCGGTACCTCTGCCCGCCGAGCCGTCGGGCTCCGCGCAGGCGGTCCCCGGACCGCGCGACGGAGCCGCCGGCGGCCCCCGGACTGGGTGCTCCGCACCATCGCCGGCCTGCTGCTCCTCGCACTCTGGGAGCTGGCCGCCCGCATCCTGGGCACCACGTTCGTCGCCCGGCCCACCGGGGTCGTCGAGGTGGCCCCCGAGGTCCTCTCCACGGAGAAGTTCTGGGTGGACGCGTGGGAGACGATCGGAGCGGTCATCGGCGGTGTCCTCATCGGCGCGGTCGCCGGCATGATCCTGGGTCTGGCGATGGGCCGGATCCGGCTTGTCCGATGGTTCTTCACGACCTACGTCAGCGGGCTCTACACCCTGCCCATGGTCGCGGTGGTGCCGCTGATGACGATCTGGCTCGGCTACACCCCCGAGACCAGGCTCGTCGCCGTCGCGCTGTCGGCGTTCCTGCCCATCGTCGTCACCACGGCCGACGGCTCCCGATCCATTCCCAAGGAGTACCTCGACGTCGCCCGCACCTTCCGGGCGAAGACGCACAACATCTGGTTCGGCATCGCGCTGCGCAATGCCATCCCGTACCTGATCGCCGGCCTCCAGCTCGCGATCGCCCGCGCCCTCGTCACCGCCGTCGCCGTCGAGTTCCTCGCCGGGGTGCCCGGGCTGGGCTACTCGATCCTCCAGCAGACGCGCAGCTTCCAGCAGAACCAGGCGTTCGTCGGCGTGATCGTCCTGACCGCGTTCGTCGTCGGCACCCGCGCCGTCCTCACCCTCGCCCGCCGTCGCTTCCTCCCCTGGTACGGCCGCTGACGGGCACCCACCCCTGCGCCGGGCCGGCGCACCGACCCGCCCTCCCCGCCGCGACGCGGCGGTCCACATCGAGAAGGAGACCGGAGTGCCACAGACCGAGACCGCTGGCGCCCACCACCGCGAGACGACCCCGGAAGGGATCTTCATCGAGTGGGACGTGCCGATCGAGATGGACGACGGCCTCGTCCTCCGCGCCGACGTCTACCGGCCCGGCCGACGGACGGCCGCTACCCGGTGATCATGACCTACGGGCCATACGGCAAGGGCCTGCCGTTCCAGGAGGGCTACCAGACCTCCTGGGACATCATGGCCCGCAACCACCCCGACGTGACCGCAGGCTCCACCAACCGCTTCCAGAACTGGGAGGTCGTCGACCCCGAGAAGTGGGTGCCCCGAGGGCTACGCCGTGCATCCGCGTCGACTCGCGCGGCGCCGGCCGCTCGCCCGGGAAGATGGACCTCTGGTCGGCGCGCGAGACGCGCGACTTCTACGACTGCATCGAGTGGGCCGGCACGCAGGAGTGGTGCAACCGGCAAGGTCGGGCCTCAACGGCATCTCCTACTACGCGATGAACCAGTGGCAGGTCGCCGCCCAGCAGCCGCCGCACCTGGCTGCGATCTGCGTCTGGGAGGGCGCCTCGGACTGGTACCGCGACATGAGCCACCACGGCGGCATCCTGTGCACCTTCGTCGCCAACTGGATCCCGCATGCAGGTCACGACCGTGCAGTACGGACGCGGTGAGGACGGCCCCCGGGACCCGAACTCGGGCCTGCTGGTCTGCGGCGACGAGCGGCTCAGTGACGAGGAGCTCGCCGCCAACCTCACCACCCTGGGCGACGACTACCGCGCGCACCCCCTCGACGACGAGCTCTACGCCGAACGCACCCCCGACTTCGAGAAGGTCACGGTGCCGCTGCTGTCGACCGGCAACTGGGGTGGCCAGGGTCTGCACCTGCGCGGCAACGTCGAGGGCTACCTGCGCGCCGGGTCGTCGCAGAAGTGGCTGGAGATGCACGGCCTCGAGCACTGGAGCCACTTCTACACCGACTACGGCCGCGAGCTGCAGCTGCGCTTCTTCGACCACTTCCTCAAGGGCGAGGACAACGGCTGGCACGACCAGCCCCCGCTGCAGCTCAACATCCGTCACGTGGACAGCACCTTCGTGGTCCGGCACGAGCGGTCCTGGCCCCTGGAGCGGACGGAGTGGACCCGGTTCTACCTGGACGCGGACTCCGGTGCGCTGAGCACCGAGGCGCCGTCGTCGGCGGCGTCGGTCGCCTACGCCACCACCGGTGACGGCGCCAGCTTCACCCTCGGCCCGCTGGCGCAGCAGGAAGAGATCACCGGGCCGCTCGCGGCGAAGCTCTTCGTCGAGTCGAGCACGGCGGACGCGGACCTGTTCCTCGTCGTGCGGGTCTTCTCCCCGGACGGCGAGGAGGTCGTCTTCCACGGCGCGCTGGACCCGCACACCCCGGTGGCACAGGGCTGGCTGCGGGCCTCGCACCGCAAGCTCGACGACAAGCTGAGCCAGCCCTACCGGCCCTACCACACGCACGACGAGGTCCAGCCGCTCGAGCCGGGGACTGTCTACGAGGTCGACGTCGAGATCTGGCCGACCTGCCTCGTGGTGCCCGCCGGCTACACCGTGCAGCTCGACGTCCGGGGCAAGGACTACGTGTACCCCGGTCCCGCCGGTCACCTCTCGAACATGAAGAACCCGATGACCGGGTGCGGACCCTTCGTGCACGACGACCCCGAGGACCGCCCCGCGGAGGTCTTCGACGGCACGGTCACCGTCCACACCGGCGGGGACCGGCAGTCCTACCTGCTCGTCCCCCTCATCCCGTCCGCATGACCGCGGCCTGGCGCGCGGCCGCCACGTCGCCCCCACCTCGAGGGAGTCAGTCCATGATGCGATCGTCCTCCGGCGCGGCTGCCGCCTCGGGCGGCGGCGGGGAAAACCCGGGATCCCCGCGCGTCGGCGACGCCCGCGTCAGCATCGCCGGTGCCGCCGTCCGGTACGGCGACCTCACGGTCTTCGACGGCATCGACCTCACCATCAAGGACCGGGAGATCGTCTCGATCGTCGGGCCGTCCGGCTGTGGCAAGACGACCCTCCTGCGGGCCGTGGACGGGCTCACCCGGCTCGACTCGGGGACCGTGACGATCGACGGCAAGGCCGTCACCGGGCCCACGCCCGGAGTGAGCATGGTCTTCCAGCACTTCGGCCTCTTCCCCTGGAAGAGCGTGTTCAACAACGTCGCCTACGGCCTGAAACTGCAGGGGGCACCGAAGGAGCAGATCGCGGAGGCGGTCCCGAAGTACATCAACATGGTGGGCCTCGCCGGGTTCGAGAAGTCCTACCCGCACCAGCTGTCAGGGGGCATGCAGCAGCGTGCCGGGCTGGCGCGGGCGCTGGCCGTGCAGCCGCAGGTGCTTCTCATGGACGAGCCGTTCAGCGCCATCGACGCGCAGACCCGCGAGATCCTGCAGTTCGAGCTCCTCCGGATCTGGGAGAGCCGGCCGATCGCCATGCTCTTCGTGACGCACTCCATCGACGAGGCCGTCCTCATGGGCGACCGGGTCGTGGTGCTGAAGGGGCGGCCCAGCCACATCCACGAGGTCATCGACGTGGGCATCCCCCACCCGCGGACCCGGGAGACCCTCTCGACCACGCGGTTCCAGGAGGTCAAGGCCCACGTGTGGGACCTGCTCATGCAGGACGTCATCGAGGCCGAACGCCACGTGGGCTGACGCCCTCACCCACCCGACGCCGGACGCGGTCGGGGCGGACGCCCGCGGCGCCGGCCCGCCGCGCGAGCACGCCCACCGACCGGGCACCACCACCAGCTGCACGCTCGACCACCACGACGAAGGAGACCCATGCGCCACAGGGAGAAGACCGAGATGCGCGACGGCATGCGGATCGACTGGGACGTGCCGATCATGATGGACGACGGCGTCATGCTGCGCGCCGACATCTTCCGGCCGATCCGGCCGAGGGTCAGTACCCGGTGATCATGACGCTCGGCCCGTACGGCAAGTGGCTGCACTTCGAGGACCTCTACGCGCACCAGTGGCAGCTGATGTGCGAGGAGCATCCCGACGTCCCGACCGGCTCGACCAACAAGTACCAGAGCTGGGAGGTCGTCGACCGGAGAAGTGGGTGCCGGACGGCTATGTCTGCATCCGGGTGGACAGCCGGGGCGCCGGGCCTCGGAGGGCGTCATCGACATCTGGTCGCTGCGCGAGGCGCAGGACCTGGCGATCTGCGTCGACTGGGCCGGCGTGCAGCCCTGGTCGAACGGCAAGGTCGGGCTCAACGGCATCTCGTACTACGGGCAGAACCAGTGGCAGACGGCGGCGCTCGCGCCGCAAGCACCTCGCCGCCATCTGCACCTGGGAGGGCGCCGCCGACTTCTACCGCGACATGGCGCACCACGGCGGCATCTTCTGCAACGGCTTCACCCACGCCTGGTCGCGCGCGCAGGTCTAGCGGTGCAGCACGGCCGCGGTGCCGCGGCTACAAGAGCCGCATGACCGGCGACTGGGTGTCCGGCCCGACACGCTCACCGAGGAAGCAGCTCGGCGCCGAACCGGCGCAATTTCTACGAGGACTGCCTCGCCCGCAAGCTCGACACCGACGAGTACTGGCAGTCGCGCATGCCCGACTGGTCGAAGGTCGAGGTGCCGCTGCTCTCCACCGCCAACTGGGGCGGCCAGGGCCTGCATCCGCGCGGCAACTTCGAGGGTTTCGTCCGCGCCGCCGGCAAGGACAAGTGGCTCGAGGTGCACGGCGCTCGAGCACTGGACCCACTTCTACACCGACTACGGCGTCGCCCTGCAGAAGCGGTTCTTCGGCCACTTCCTCAAGGGCGAGGACACCGGCTGGGACCAGCAGCCCCGGGTGCTGCTGCAGGTGCGCCACCCCGGCGAGCACTTCGTCGAGCGGCACGAGGACGAGTGGCCGCTGGCGCGCACGCGAGTGGACGAAGCTCTACCTCGACGCCGCGGACGGCACGCTCGGCGACGCGCCGCCGGAGCAGGAGGGCTCGGTCACCTATCGCGGGCTTCGGCGACGGCGTCACGTTCCTCACGGCGCCGCTCAAGCAGCCGAGACGGAGATCACCGGGCCGCTGGCGGCGAAGCTCTGGGTGTCTCGTCCGAACCGAGGACGCCGACCTGTTCCTGGTGGTGCGCGTGTTCGCGCCCGACCTGAAGGAGGTCGTGTTCCAGCGGCGCGCTCGATCCGCACACGCCGGTGGCACAGGGTGGCTGCGCGCCTCGCACCGCAAGCTCGATCAGAAGCTCACCCTGCCCTACCGGCCGTACCACACGCACGACGAGCTCCAGCCGATGAAGCCGGGTACGGTCTACGAGCTCGACGTGGAGATCTGGCCGACCTGCATCGTGGTGCCGGCGGGCCACCGGATCGCCCTCACGGTGCGCGGCAAGGACTACGTCTACGGCGGCGAGTCCGACGCCGGCTCGAAGACGCTCGGGCGGAGTATGGACCGGCGTCGGTCCGTTCCGCCACGACGATCCGCGCGACCGCCCGGCCGCGGTGTTCGGCGGCGACGTGACCTTGCACACCGGTCCCGACCGCCAGGCCCACCTCCTGCTTCCGGTGATCCCGGAGCGCTGAACCGCTCGGCTGCGGCGGCCCCGGGTGGTGGCCGCCGCGGCCGGCCGTCGGAGGAACACCAGGCAGCCCTGAACGAAAAGGACAATCGCATGACCAGCGCCCCGCAGGTCCCCGGCGTCGAGGTCCGCGGCACCGTGGCGGGACGCCTACGCGGCGGTCCTCACCGAGGACGCCTGGCGCTGCTGGCCCGGCTGCACCGCGAGTTCGGCGCCGCGGCGGCGCGAGCTGCTCGCCGGCGGGCCGTGCGCGACGCCGAGCTCGCCGCCGGGGCGCTGCCCGACTTCCTGCCGGCGACCGCAGCAGATTCGCGACGGCGACTGGCGGGTGGCGCCGCACCGCGCCCGGGCCTCGTCGACCGCGCGGGTCGAGATCACCGGCCCGACCGACCGCAAGATGCTCGATCAACGCGCTCAACTCGGGCGCCGAGCGTCTTCATGGCCGACTTCGAGGACGCCAACACGCCGACCTGGCGACAACCTGGTCGAGCGGCCAGCTCAACCTGCGCGACGCCATCGCTGCGCACGATCGACTTCACCTCGCCCGAGGGCAGGGCGTACGCGCCTGAACGAGCAGACGTCGCCACGCTGGTCGTCCGCCCGCGCGGCTGGCACCTGCCCGAGCGGCACGTCCTGGTCGACGGCGAGCCGGTATCGGCGGCAGCCTGTTCGACTTCGGCCTGTACTTTTCCACAAGCGCGCCGGATCGCGCTCGACCGCGGGCAGCGGGCCGTACTTCTACCTGCCGAAGCTGGAGAGCCACCTCGAGGCGCGGCTGTGGAACGACGTCTTCGTCGCCGCCCAGGAGGCGCTCGGCATCCCGCGCGGCACGCATCCGGGCCACCGTGCTGGTCGAGACGATCCTCGCGGCGTTCGAGATGGACGAGATCCTGTACGAGCTGCGCGAGCACTCGGCCGGCCTGAACGCCGGCCGCTGGGACTACATCTTCTGCATGATCAAGAAGTTCCGCACGCCGGCGCGGAGTTCCTGCTGCCCGACCGCGCCGCAGGTCACGATGACCGTGCCGTTCATGCGCGCCTACACCGAGCTGCTGGTCAAGACCTGCCACACGCGCGGCGCGCACGCCATCGGCGGCATGGCCGCATTCATCCCCAACCGGCGCGACCCGGAGGTCAACGAGGCGGCGCTCACGGCGGTGCGCGACGACAAGCCGCGCGAGGCGCGCGACGGCTTCGACGGCACGCTGGGTGGCCCACCCCGACCTGGTGCCGGTCGCGCTGCGAGGTCTTCGACGCCATGCTGGGCGACCGGCCGAACCAGATCGAGCGGCAGCGCGACGAGGTGCAGGTCACCGCCGCGGACCTGCTGGACGCGCGAGCCACGCCGGGCGAGGTCACCGAGGCCGGCCTGCGCAACAACGTCAGCGTCGGCATCCAGTACCTCGAGTCGTGGCTGCGCGGGCGGCGGCGCGGTCGCGATCTTCAACCTGATGGAGGACGCCGCGACCGCCGAGATCTGCCGCTCGCAGGTCTGGCAGTGGGTCCACCACGGCGTCCCGACGGCCGAGGGCACGCCGATCACGCGCCGAGCTGCGTGCGCGCAGATCGAGGACGAGGAGCTGGCGAAGGTCCGCGAGCCGCGGTCGGCGACGAGGCCTTCGACGCCGGCCGCTACGCAGAAGCGCGCGAGCTGTTCGAGAGGTCGCGCTCGCCGACGACTTCGTCGAGTTCCTGACGCTGCCGGCCTACGCGCGGCTGGCCTGACGGTGACCCCGGCGGACGCCCGGCCGGACGCACGCTCCAGGCGCTGGCGGCGGCCCTGCGCGCCGCCGTAGGCGCGGACGCGGGTGCTCACCGACCGGGCGCAGCTGCGGACCTACGAGTGCGACGGGCTGGCGCAACTTCCGGGTCACGCCCGGCCGTCGTGGTGCTGGCCGAGAGCCGCGCAGCACGTCATCGACACGGTCCGGCTCTGCGCCGAGGCGGGCGTGCCGTTCGTCGCACGCGGCTCGGGCACCGGCCTGTCCGGCGGCGCGCTGCCGCGTCGCCGACGGGCGTGCTGCTCGTGCTGTCCCGGCTGCGCGGGATCTCGGACCGGTCGACCCCGACAACGCAGCGGGCGGTCGTCGAGCCCGGCGTGATCAACCTGTGGGTCACCCGGGACGCCACCCCGCACGGCCTGCGTACGCGCCGGACCCGTCGTCGCAGCAGGTCTGCTCGATCGGCGGCAACGTCGCGGAGAACGCCGGCGGCGCGCACTGCCTGAAGTACGGCTTCACGGTCAACCACGTGACCGGGCGCCGAGGTGGTGCTGCCCGACGGCGAGATCGTCCACCTGGGCGGGCCGGCGCCGGAGTACCCCGGCTACGACCTGCTCGGCGCGTTCGTCGGCAGCGAGGGGACGCTCGGCGTCGCGACCGAGGTGACGCTGCGGCTGGTCCGGGTGCCCGAGACCGTGCAGACCATGCTGGTCGGCTTCCGCAGCGTCGAGGACGCCGGCCGGGACGGTCAGCGACATCATCGCGCGCCGGCATCCTGCCGGCGGCCATCGAGATGATGGACGCGCTGGCGATCGAGGCGGCCGAGGCCGCGGTGCACTGCGGCTACCCCGCCGGGCGCGGTCGCGGTGCTGGTCATCGAGCTCGACGGGCCCACGCGTCGAGGTCGAGGCGCAGTTCGCCCAGGTCGAGCAGATCGCCCTGCGCCGGCGACGCCTTCGAGATCCGCATCGCGGCCGACGCCGCCGAGCGGGCGCTGATCTGGAAGGGCCGCAAGTCCGCCTTCGCGGCGGTCGGCCGGATCAGCCCGTCGACTACTTCGTGCAGGACGGGGTCATCCCGCGCACCGGCTGCCGCAGGTGCTGCGCCGAGATCGACCGGATGGCCGACGAGGTCGGGCTGCGGGTCGCCAACGTGTTCCACGCCGGCGACGGCAACCTGCACCCGCTGGTGCTCTTCGACGACGCGGTCGAGGGCCAGGCGCGAGGACGCCGAGGAGCTGGCCGGCGCGATCCTCGACCTGTGCATCGCCGCACGGCGGCTCGATCACCGGCGAGCACGGCGTCGGCCACGAGAAGCGGCACAAGATGGCCGAGCAGTTCACCGCCGGAGGACCTCGACACGATGCAGCTGCTGCGCTGCGCGTTCGACCCGGACGGCCTCGCCAACCCGGGCAAGGTGTTCCCGACGCCGCGGCTGTGCGGCGAGCGGCCCGGGCCGCGGCACGGGCGAGCACCCGTTCGCAGGCAGCCGGGCTGGGCGAGGTGTTCTGACGATGCGCGACCGCGACCGTGGAGCGCCGTCCGGGCGCGCCGCGAGGACGCCGTCGCGCGGCGTCGTGCCGGCGCAGGTGGTGCGCCCGGCGTCCGTCGACGAGGTCGTCGAGGTGCTGCGGGCCGCCGCCGCCGACGGGCTGACCGTGGTGCCCGTCGGCGGGCGCACCAAGACGTCCTGGGCCGCGCCGCCGCCGTCCTGCGACCTGCTGCTCGACACTGACCGGCCTGGACCGGGTCGTCGAGCACGTCGCCGGCGACCTCGTCGTCGTGGCCGAGGCAGGGCGTGCCGCTCGCCGGCCTGCAGGCGCACGCTCGGCGGCGCCGGGCAGCTGCTGGCGATCGACGCGCCGCGAGCCGGGCGCGACGCTCGGCGGCGTCGTCAGCGCCAACGCCTCCGGGCCCGCGCCGGCTGCGCTACGGCACGGTCGCGCGACCTGCTGATCGGCGTCACGGTCGTGCTCGCCGACGGCACCGTCGCCTCCGCCGGCGGCAAGGTCGTGAAGAACGTCGCCGGCTACGACCTCGGCAAGCTCTACACCGGCGCGCACGGCAGCCTCGGCGTCGTCGTGGAGACGATCTGGCGGCTGCACCCGGTGCCGCCGGCGCGCCGGGTCGTGGTGCTCGACGTGCCGGACGCCGCGCGACGCCGGCCGGCTGGTCGCCGCGGCTGGCCCGCTCGACGCTCACCCCCACGGCGGTGGAGCTGCTCGGCCGCGTCGGGGGCCGCGGGCCGGTTGGTGGTGCGTCTTCGAGTCGATCGCCGAGTCGGTGCGCGGCGCAGGCGCGCGCCGGCGCTGGCGCTGCTGGGCGGCGGCGCCGAGCCGGACGAGCTGCCGGCCGGGCTTCGGGCGAGCGGCCGGGCGGGGCCGACGACGTGCAGCTGCGCCTGGCGCTATCGCCGCCGGCGGCGCTGCGCCGAGGTGCTCGCGGCACTGCCCGCCGGACGCGCGGCGGTCGCGGCGTCGGCGTGCACCGGGGTCGCGTACGCCGCGCTGCCGGCCGCCGACGGCGGCCGACGGCGCTGCCGCGGCTGCGGGCGGCCTCGCGCCCGCCACGACGGCACCGCGGTCGTGCTCCCGCGCCCCCGGGCCGTGCCCGGCGACGCTCGACCACTGGGGCCCGGTCGGCGATGCGCTGGACCTGATGCGGCGGGTCAAGGACCAGTTCGACCCGGAGCGGCGGATGTCGCCCGGCCGCTTCGTCGGAGGGCTGTAGATGCGTCGGCGATCGGCACGGGCCGGCGCGGTCCGCGCGTCCGAGGCCGCCGCGGACCTGCCGCGGGCACGCCGACGGTGCGCTCCGCGCCGCCGGACCAGGCGGCGGCCGAGGTGGTGGGAGCGCGGCGGCCGCTCGACCTCGGGCAGGGTGGCCCGGTCGCGCCGAGCGCATCGGCGGCGGTCCGGGGCGCGGCCACCGCCGCGGCCCGGTCGCCCTCGGGCTGCCGGTCGTCGGGCGCCGCAGGCGCCGGCCTTCGACGCGCACCACCCGCCGGACGCGGCGCTGGTCGGCGACTGCGTGCACTGCGGCTTCTGCCTGCCGACCTGCCCGACGTACGTGCTGTGGGGCGAGGAGATGGACAGCCCACGCGGGCGGATCTACCTGATGAAGCAGGGGCTCGAGGGCGAGCCGCTGACGCGACTCGATGGTCGCGGCACTTCGACCAGTGCCTGGGCTGCATGGCCTGCGTGACCGCCTGCCCGTCCGGCGTGCAGTACGACAAGCTGATCGAGGCGACGCGCGCGCAGGTCGAGCGGCGCGTCACCGCGGCCGCGCGCCGAGCGGCGCTGCGCGAGCGTCATCTACCGCGCTCTTCCCCTATCCCCGCCGGCTGCGGGCCGCTGCGCGGGCCGCTGCGCGCCTACCAGGCGCAGCGGCCTGCGAGACGCTGCTCGCGCGCAGCGGGCTGCTCGCCCGGCTGCCCGAGCCGCTGCGGGCGATGGAGTCGCTCGCGCCGCAGCTCGGCCCGGTGCCGCGCCGATGCCCGCGCGCACACCCCGGCGGCGGCACCCGCCGCCGGACGCGTCGGGCTGCTGACCGGCTGCGTGCAGGGCGTCTTCTTCCCCGACGTCAACGCGGCGACGGCCCGGGTGCTGGCGGCCGAGGGCTGCGACGTCGTCGTCCCGCCGCGGCAGAGCTGCTGCGGCGCGCTGTCGGCCCACGGCGGGCGCGAGGCCGAGGCGCTCGCGCTTCGCCCGCCGGGTCATCGACACCTTCGAGCGCGGCCGGCGTCGACACCGTCGTCGTCAACGCCGCCGGCTGCGGGTCGCAACCTCAAGGAGTACGGCCACCTGCTGCGCGACGAGCCCGGCTAGGCCGAGCGGGCGGAGGCGCTCGCCGGCAAGGTGCGCGACGTCACCGAGCTGCTCGACGAGCTGGGACCGGTCGCGCCGCGGCACCCGCTCCCGGTCACCGTCGCCTATCAGGACGCCTGCCACCTGGCCCACGCGCAGGGCATCCGGGACCAGCCCCGCGCGGCTGCTGCGCGGCATCCCCGGGCATCGAGCTGCGGCGAGATCACCGAGGCCGAGATCTGCTGCGGCAGCGCCGGCATCTACAACGTGCTGCACCCGGAGCCGGCCCGCGAGCTCGGCGAGCGCAAGGCCGCCGCGGTGCGCGCCACCGGCGCCGAGCTCCTGGTCACCGCCAACCCCGGCTGCCGGATGCAGGTGGCGGCGACGCTGGCGCGCATGGGCGAGCGGATGCCCGTCGCCCACACCGTCCAGGTCCTCGACGCCGCGATCCGGGGCGTGCCGGTCGAACGGTTCCTCGCGGCCGCACTGGACGGTCCCGGCACCGCACTCCCCCATCCGCCCGCACGCCGCACGACGACCCCGCGCGACCGCGTGGGCGACGACCACAGGAAGGCACCGCGATGACCAACGCACAGCAGATCGGCTGGGGGATCGTCGGCCTCGGCCGGATCGCCGGCACCGCGATCGCACCGGCGGTGACCGCCGCGCCGAACAGCACCCTGGCCGCCGTCTGCAGCCGCGACGCGGCGAAGCGCCAAGGACTTCGCCGCGCGGCACGGCGCCGCGTCGGCCTACGACGACTACCGCGCGCTGCTCGAGGACCCGGCCGTCGACGCCGTCTACATCGCCACCCCGAACGCGCCTGCACGCCGACCAGGTCGTCGCAGGCGGCAGAGGCCGGCAAGCACGTGCTGTGCGACAAGCCGCTCGCGACGACGGTCGCCGACGCCGAGCGCGCCCTGCGCCGCGTGCGAGGCCGCGGGCGTCCGGCTCGGCATCACGTTCCAGACCCGCAACCACGAGGGCATGAGCGACTCCGGCAGCTGCTGGCCGACGGGGAGATCGGCTCGGTCCGGCTGGCGCAGATCGAGGTCGGCCCCGGCCGGGCGCTGCCGGAGGGCTGGCGCACCGACCCCGCGCTGGCCGGCGCCGGCGTCATGAACAACCTGGGCGTGCACGCCTACGACCTGCTCCGCTACCTGCTCGGCGCGGAGGTCATCGAGGCCACGGCCGTCGTGGACGTGGAAGCCGGGCTGCGAGTCGACACCATGGCGCTGGCCCTCCTGCGCTTCGACAACGGCGCGCTGGCCTACGTCAACGCCAACCAGTCGGTGCCCAACAGCCAGTCCGACCTGTCGATCTACGGCACGGAGGGAACGGTGCTCGGCCGCAGCGATCACCCGCCCCAACCTGACGGGCAGCTATCTCGGTGCTCGGCCGCAGCGGCACCACCGAACGCCAGGTCTCCACGGCCGGCCCCTTCGTCACGACGGTCGCCGACTTCGCCGACGCCGTCCTGGAGGGGCGCGACCCCAGCCCGTCGGGGCTGCGACGCCCTGCGGAGCGTCCAGCTCACCGACGCACTGTCGCGGTCGGCGCAGGAGCAGCGGACGGTCCGGCTGGGCGGCTGACCGCCGACACACGCGGCTGCGGCCGGCACCCGCCCAGGGGTGCCGGCCGCAGCCGATCCGGTCAGGCGACGCTGTAGCCCGGGCCGCCCCCCGCCGGGATGACCGGCAGCAGCAGGTGCGGTGCGTCCTCGCCGCCACCCGTGTGCAGGGTCACGGTGCCGCCGAAGATCTCCCGCGGACGGTCGGTCGGGTCGTCGTGGTTGAACGCCCCGGATCCCTTCATGACGAACCAGCCGACGTTGATCGGCTCGCCGCCGTAGTCGAAGTCCGTGCCGCGGACCGTCAGCGCGATCCGGTAACCGGCCGGCACCACGATGCAGGTCGGCCAGACCTCCACGTCGACGTCGTAGCGGTCGCCAGGAGTCAGCGGCTGCACCTCGTCGTGCGTGTGGTACGGCCGGTAGGGCAGCGTCAGCTCGGGGTCGAGCTTGCGGTGCGAGGCGCGCAGCCAGCCCTGACCCACCGGCGTGTGCGGGTCGAGGGTGCCGGCGAACAGCACCTCCTCCCCCTGCGGGTCGAACACCCGCAGGACCAGGAAGAGGTCGGCGTCCGTCGTCGCGGAGGACAGCGCCACCCGCGCGGCCACCGGACCGGTGATCTCGGTGTCCTGCTCCAGCGGCGGCGTCCAGAACGTGATGCCGTCGCTGGTCAGCGGCTCGTAGGACGGTGCTGCTCTCGGCCGGCGGTTCGGTGGTCAGCGCCTCGCCTGCGGCGTCGAGATAGAACTTCGTCCACTGCGTGCGGGCCAGCGGCCACTCCTGCTCGGTGCGCTCGACGAAGCGCTCCCCGGGAGAACGCACCTGCAGCAGGACCGGCGGCTGCTCGTTCCAGCCGTTGTCCTCACCCTTGAGGTAGTAGTCGAAGAAGCGCTTCTGCAGCAGCCGCCCGTAGTCGGTGTAGAAGTGCGTCCAGTGCTCCAGGCCGTGCCCTTCCAGCCACTTCTCCTTCGACGCGGCGCGCATGAACGCCTCGAAGTTCCCGCGCGGGTGCAGCCCCTGCCCGCCCCAGCTGGCGCAGGACAGGAACGGCACGGTGACCTTCGACCAGTCGGCCGACCGGCTGCGCGCGTGCTCGTCGTCGAGCGGGTGCTCGAGCACCTGCCGGCCGAGGTCGACCCGGTTGCGGATCAGTTCGTCGTCCGGGAGCGTCTCCGGGCCGGCGACGAGCTCACCGGTGTTGGGGTTGCGCGGCGCGTTCTCCCCCATGCCGTGCTGGACGCTGAGGATCTGCTCCGGGTACCACATGGTGAAGAACGTGCTGAGGATCCCGCCGTGGTGCGTCATGTCCCGGTACCAGTCGGCCGCCCCCTCCCACGGGCACATCGCGGCCAGGTGGGGCGGCTGCAGGGACGCGACGTGCCACTGGTTCCAGGCGTAGTACGAGATGCCGTTGAGGCCGACCTTGCCGTTGCTCCAGTTCTGCGTGCCCGCCCACTCGATGCACTCGTAGTAGTCACGGTTCTCCTGGGGGGAGACCGGGTCGAGGAAGCCCGGTGAGCGGCCGGCGCCGCGGCCGTCGACACGCACGCAGGCGTACCCGTCGGGAACCCACTTCTCCGGGTCGACGACCTCCCAGCTCTGGTACTTGCCGACCGAGCCGGCGGTGACGTCGGGGTGCTCGGTCACCATCGCCTTCCACTGGTCCGGATACCCCTCCTGGAAGGACAGCCCCTTGGCGTACGGCCCGTAGGTCAGGATGACCGGATAGCGCCCCAGCGCGAGGGGGCGGTAGACGTCCGCGCGGAGCACGTTCCCGTCGGACATGAGGATCGGGACGTCCCAGTCGATCCTCATGGTCTTGGTCTTCTCGGTGCGCTGGCCCATCGGGTGGCTCTCCTCGTGCTCAGGTCGTGGTGACTGGGTCGGGCAGGTCCGCGCCGGTGCCGTGCCGGCCGCCAGGGCCCGGTGGCGCATTCCTGTGTCCGGTCGCGGATCGGGACCGGGACATTCGGGGGCGGGTCAACCCATGAAGCGACCGCCGTTGACGTCGAGCGTCGCGCCGGTGATGTAGCCGGCGTCCGGGCCGGCGAGGAAGCAGATGGCGGCGGCGACCTCCTCCGGTGTCCCTGCCCGTCCGCATCGGCGTCGCCCGGGCCACCTCCGCCAGGAACTCCGGGCCGCGCCGCTCCACGCGCGGGGAGAGCACCACACCCGGGGCGACCGTGTTCACCGTCACGCCGTCGGCGGCCACCTCGAGGGCCAGCTGACGGGTCAGTCCCACCACGGCCGCCTTCGCCGCGGAGTAGGGGTGCGCCGCCTGCGGCAGCGCCGTGCGCGCCGCCATCGAGGCGACGGTGACGATCCGTCCGTACCGCCGGCGGCGCATGGCGGGCACCACCGCCCGGCAGGCCAGGAAGGTGGCCGTCAGGTTCGCCGTGACCAGGTCGTTCCATTCGTCCAGGCCGACGCCCGGCAGCGGACCGGCGCCGGAGAACCCGCCGGCGCACGTCACCAGGATGTCCAGGCGTCCCCAGCGGTCGAGGGTCGCTCGCCACCGCATCGACGACGACGCTCTCCTCGGTCGCGTCGCCGACGACGACGTCGACGTCGCCTCCGCGCCGGCCGATCGCCGCGGCCAGGTCGGCCGCCCGGGTCCGGTTGCGGTCGAGCAGCACCACGTGAGCTCCGGACGCGGCCAGCCGCTCGACGCAGGCCCGGCCGATGCCCGCACCGCCACCCGGTGACCAGGGCCACCTGGTCGCGGAGCGGCGTGGGCGCGCCCTCCCCGCCTCGGGCCCGGCAGTCACCCCAGGACCTCGTCCAGCCAGCCGGCGACGATGCGGCCCACCTCGACCTCGAGGCCGGTGTAGAAGTGGTCGCAGCCCTCGAGGATGCGCACGTCCACCGGGCCGCCTGCGACCTCGGCGAACCGCTCGGCCGGGTACATCTCCCGGTCCTCCTGGTCACCGCGGATGTAGAGCACCGGACAGCTGATCCGGGCGGCGTTGTCCAGGAGCACCGGCAGGTTGCTCTCCAGGTCCACGAACGACCCGGCGGTGATCACGTAGTACCAGCCCGGGAGCAGCAGAAGCTCCTCCGGGCGCCCGGCGTCCACCAGTTCGTGGGCCTTGCCGCGAGATCTCCGCGAGCCGGTCACCGGCCAGCAGCCCGAGCTCGGAACCCCGCCGCAGCATGTCCCTGCCACCCAGGTGGGCCGAGAGCAGGACGAGGGCCGGCGTCTCGGGGTGCCGGGCCACGTGTTCGGAGGCCAGCATCCCTCCGTTGCTGTGACCGATGACGACCGGCGCGGCGAAGCCCCGGTCCCCGCAGCCACTGCGCCGCCCGCTCGTTGTCCTCGATCGCCTCCGCGGTCGTCTGGTAGGCGTTGCCCTCGGCCACGCGTGTGCGCGCGCTGACCGTGTCGTGACCGTGCCGGTTGTAGGCCAGCGCGGCCAGCCCGATCCCGGTGAGATGGGGCGGGAGGAAGCCCGGCGCGCCGTAGTAGAAGTTCATGCCGTTGCCGTGCATGAGCATGGCCGCGCCGCGCGCCGGTCCGCCGGGCGGCTCGTAGAAGAGCCCGTCCAGCGGCGTGCTCGGGGGTGGGGACGGACACGAGTTCGGCCAGCACGGGAACTCCTCGATCGGACCAGCGGTCGGGGGCGCAGGGGACGACGGGCACGCAAGGTCCCCGGGCGCGATCGCCACCGGCCGCCTCGTCGGCGACACGGCTCGTCACGTTTCGGGAGGCCGTTGACGGCGTCCTGAATGTCTCGTACGTTGTGCCGCACGTCACCATACATACGCATGCATGCGGAGTCACGAAGTTCGTCGGCCCTCGCTCACGGCCCCCGCGGGGGCCCGGCCGACGGCGAGGTGCGACCGCACGCGGCCCAGCTACCGCCCAGGCTCCGCACCGGCCGGGCAGTGAGGATTCGCGTGAATCAGTTCATCGTGCAGACCCTGAACGGGTTGACGCTGGCAGGGATCATGTTCCTGGTCTCCAGCGGCTTCACCCTGGTCTTCGGGGTCATGCGGATCACCAACCTGGCCCACGGCGCGATCTACCTGCTGGGCGGGTACATCGCGTACTCCACGATCCAGCTGGTCGGCAACTTCTTCGTCGGCGTGATCGTCGCCGGGCTCGCCATGGCGCTGCTGGGCATCGTCCTGGAGCGCACGCTGATCAAGCGCATGCGCGGGCAGGTCATGGCCGAGCTGCTCGCGACCCTGGGCCTGGTGTACGTGATGAACGACCTGGCCCTGGCGATCTGGGGCGGCGACCCGCTGTCCCTGCGGCTGCCCGGAGTCCTGCGCGAGTCCACGACGCTGCCCGGCGGGATCATCTACCCCAACGGCCGCATGTTCATCCTGTTCCTCGCCGCGGTCATCGGCCTGGCGCTGTACTTCCTGCTGCGCCGGACGCGGGTGGGCGCCATCGTGCGCGCCGGCGTCGACAACAAGGCGATGGTCAGCGCCATGGGCATCAACGTCCGGCTGGTCTTCACCATGGTGTTCGCCCTGGGCGCCCTGCTCGCGGGCATCGGCGGCGCGCTCGGCGGGACCGTGCTCAGCCTGGCACCCAACGCCGACGCCGAGATCCTGACCTTCGCGCTGATCGTCGTGATCGTCGGTGGCCTCGGCAGCTTCGAGGGGGCGGTCCTCGGCAGCCTCATCGTCGGCCTGCTGTCCAACTACGGCCAGGCCTACTTCCCGGCCCTGGCCTACTTCGCCCTGTTCGCGCCACTGGTGCTCGTCCTGCTCGTGCGGCCCCAGGGACTCCTCGGAAGGACGGCAGCATGACCACCCAGGCTGTGGGCGCCGGCACCGGCGTCACCCCCGGCTGGCGGGGCCTCCTGGCGCAGTCATCAGCGCTCGCTGCTGCTGCTCGTCGCCCTGGGCTTCCTGCTCATCGCCTCGTCCTACCTGTACCGGGGCGGCTTCTACGGCCAGCTCGTCACCCAGATGCTCATCTTCGCGATCGCCGCGATGGGGGTGGGCTTCCTCGGCGGCTACGGCGGCATGGTCTCCCTCGGCCAGGCGAGCTTCCTGGGGCTGGGCGCCTACGGCGTGGCCGTCCCCATGTCGGACGGCGCCGGCCCGTGGACCGCCATCGCGATCTCCCTCGTGGTGACGCTGCGCGGTGGCGCTGCTCACCGGTCTGCTGGCGGTCCGGGTGCAGAGGCATCAGCTTCGTCATCATGACCTGGCGCTCGGCCAGATCCTGTTCGGTCTCGCCTCCAGCTGGGTCGACCTCAGCGGCGGGGACAACGGGCTGATCATCCCGCTCGCCCCGCAGCTCGGCCCGCTGGACCTCAACGACCCCGTCGTGCTGTCGTTCACGGTCCTCGTGATCTTCGTCCTCGCCGTGCTCGCGCTGCGCACGTTCGTCGCTTCGCCCTTCGGGCTGGCGCTGCGGGGCATCAAGTCCAACGAGCAGCGGCTGAAGACGCTCGGCTACGCGACCCGGCTGCACCTGTACATCAGCTGGGTCATCTCGGTGATGTTCGCCGGTGTCGCCGGGATCCTGTTCGTCTTCACCAACGGACTGATCACACCGACGGCCCTGGACTTCGGCCACAACGGGATCGTCACGCTGATGGCCGTGATCGGCGGGCTCGGCACCCTGTGGGGCCCGACCGTCGGCGCGATCGTGATCATGCTGTTCCAGAACTACCTCAGCCTCTACTTCGAGCGCTGGGCCACCGTGATGGGCATCGTCTTCGTCGCCGTCGTCATCTTCGCCCCCGAGGGTCTCTGGGGTCTGGTCACCAAGTTCGCGCGACGCCTCACCCGCCAGAAGCCGAAGCGGGGGCAGTCTGGGCATCAACGAGGTGCCGGTGGGCGATGCGACCGTCGAGGCCGAGTCCGAGTTGCCCGACCCCACGACCGAGAAGGTGCAGCAGTGACCACCAGTACTGCATCCGCCGTCCCGCCCGCTCCGGCCGCAGCCGACGGCGTCGCCCTGAGCGTCGACGACCTCGGCCGGCACTTCGCGGGGGTCAAGGCCGTGGAGGGCGTGACGCTGAGCGTCGCCAGCGGCTCCCGCCTCGGGATCATCGGACCCAACGGCGCCGGCAAGACGACGTTCTTCAACATGCTGTCCGGTGAGCTCAAGCCCACCAGCGGCCGGATACACGTGTTCGGCAAGGACGTCACCGCCATGGCGTCGCACAAGCGGGTCGCCCTGGGACTGGGCCGCACGTATCAGATCACCCGCGTCCTGCGGGGGATGACCGTGCTGGAGAACCTCGCGGTCGCCACCCATGGCCTCTCCCGCTCCAAGCTCGATCTCCTGCGGCCGTGGCGCAGGTACTCGGACAAGGTCGACGAAGCCGAAGCGCTCGGCGCGTCCTTCGGGCTGCGCCACCGGCTCACCGCCTACGCCGAGGAGCTCTCCCACGGCGAGGTGCGTCAGCTCGAGGTGTGCCTGGCCCTGGCCCTCAAGCCGAAGATCCTCCTGCTCGACGAGCCGGCGGCCGGGCTCTCACCCGCGGAGCGGGTCGACATCCGGAACCTGCTCAACGGCCTGCCCAAGGAACTGACCCTGGTCATGATCGAGCACGACATGGACGTCCTCCGGGGGGCGGTGGACGACATCGCGGTCCTGCACCTCGGCGAGCTGGTGACCCGCGGCCCGGTAGCCGAGATCCAGCGCAACGAGCTGGTCCGCGAGCTCTACCTCGGCAAGCGCCGGCAGATCGACCGGAGCGCCGGCGCCGACCCGGCGGACATCGAAGGAAAGGCGCCGCACGCGTGATCACCGTCGACGACGTCCACACCTACCGCGGACTGAGCTACGTCCTGCAGGGCGTCACCCTGCGAGGCCGAGGACGCCCAGTGCACGGCGCTGCTGGGCCGCAACGGCATGGGCAAGACCACGCTCGTCGAGACGATGATGGGCCTGCTGACCGCGCGCGAGGGCGACATCTCTCTCGACGGGACGTCGCTGCGGCGGCAAGGAGCCGTTCCAGATCGCCAAGCGAGGAGTGGCCCTGGTCCCGCAGGGCCGGCACGTCTTCTCCTCGTTGACCGTCGAGGAGAACCTGACCCTCGCGGCCAGAGGAAACAGCGAGCCGGGCGCCTGGACCCTGGAGCGGATCTACGACCTGTTCCCCAACCTCAACCGGCGGCGGAAGAACCGGGGCAGCGACCTGTCCGGCGGCGAGCAGCAGATGCTCGCGATCGGCCGCGCGGTCATGACCAATCCCCAGGTCCTGCTGATGGACGAACCGTCGGAGGGGCTCGCGCCGGTCATCGTCGACAAGGTCGGCGAGGTGATCCGGCTGCTCAAGAAGGAGGGCCTGTGCGTCTTCCTCGTCGAGCAGAACTACGGGCTGGCCATCGAGGTCGCCGACCGGCTCTACGTGCTCGCCGGCGGCGAGGTCGTCTGGCAGGGCTCGGCTCCGGAGCTCGAGGCGGCCGACGACGTGCGACACCTGCACCTGGGGGTCTAGAGCGGGACATGGCACCCCCGGAGGAATTCGGGCGGCCCGCCGACAGGTGCACGCCCGTGCACCGTCGGCGGGGCAGCCGTACCGAGAGGAACTGAACGGAACGAGTTCAGCACGGTCCGGGCGAGTGCGCCCGGCACCGGAACCACATGGGAGCGGGCACACCGCACCCCTTCACAGAATCGGCGGTATACGCGTGGTCCCCAGGATCAGCGGGTCACGGAAGCGGCGGCTGGGTGCGGCGATCGCCGCGCTCGTGGTCGTCAGCGTCAGCGCGTGCGGCGAGGGTCCGGGCGGAGGCGCAGACACCTCCGAGCCCGGCAGCCCGATCAAGGTCGCCTTCGAAGTGCCGTTGACGGGCGCCTTCGCGGCCAACGGCCTGAACCAGAAGAACGGCTTCGAGCTCGGGCTCGACACGTTCGGTCGCGAGGTCGACGGCCACCCCATCGAGGTGCGCTACATCGACACCAAGGGTGACCCGGCGACGGCGCTCACCAGTGCCCGGCAGATCGTCCAGGAGGGCGTCACCGTCTTCCAGGGCCCGCTGGTCTCCAGCGAGTCGGCGGCGGTCACCCCCTACCTGGCGCAGCAGAAGGTGCCGGTCGACGACCTGACCCTCTGCAGCGAGATCCAGCTCGACTCCTGGCAGAAGAACGGCAACGGGTACTCGTCCGGCTGGTCGTGCGACCAGCCGGCCCTGATGGCCGCGCAGTGGGCGTACGAGGACATGGGCTGGCGGAACATCACCATCGCCGCCCAGGACTTCTCCTTCGGGTGGGAGGTGGCCGGTGGCTTCAAGGCGGCCTTCGAGAGCCTCGGCGGCACGATCAACCAGATGATCTGGGTGCCCCTCAACGCCACGGACGTCAGCTCCTACGTCTCCCAGATCCCGCAGGACACCGACGCGGTCTACGCCGAGATGTCCGGCGTGTTCGCCGTCCGCTTCACCGACGCCTACAAGTCCTTCGGCCTGACCGGCAAGATCCCCCTGATCGGCATCACCCAGCTGACCGACCAGTCCGTGCTTCCGCAGCTCAACCGGGAGGCGGCCCTGGGGGTCATGACCGGCGCGCAGTACTGCGACGGCATCGACACCCCGGAGAACGAGGAGTTCGTCGCCGCCTACAAGGAGAAGTTCGACCTGTACCCCGGCTACTACTCCGACGCCGGGTACGTGAAGGCGCAGATCGATGGTCGAGGCGCTGAAGTCGCTCGACGGTGACTACTCCGACCCCAAGGCCGTCGCCAAGGCGCTCCAGGCGGTGAGCATCGAGGCCCCGCGCGGGCCGGTGGAGATCAGCGAGAAGACCCACTCGCCGATCCAGAACGTCTACATCTGCGAGGTCCAGGAGGTCGACGGCGATCTGCGCAACGTCCCGGTCAAGACCTTCGAGAGCGTGCCGCCGGAGGGTCCGCTCGAGTACGAGGAGTGGGAGGCCCACTTCCGGGCCGACAGCAAGGGCCGCCCCGAGTAGCCGGACCGCGGTGGGCGGACAGGGACAGCCCCGTCCGCCCACCGCGCCTCGCCGCCGGGGGGGCCGGGGGCGCGCCACGACAGCAGGAGAACCGTGCCGCAGGGACATGAACAGACCTCCAGGCCCGACTGGACCCGGCCACGCGCCGTCCCCGAGCCCGTGGCGGTCTTCCGCCTCCGCGTGAACGGGAGCATTCGCGAGGTCACGTGCCGTCGGGACACCCCGATGCTCTACGTGCTGCGCAACGACCTGGGCCTGACGGGCTCCCGCTTCGGCTGCGGGCTCGCCCAGTGCGGCGCCTGCATGGTCCTGCTCGACGGCCATCCGACGCCCTCCTGCGACCTGCCCGTCTGGGCGGCCGAGGGCCACGAGGTGACCACCGTCGAGGGGCTCTCCGACGACCCGGTCATGCGGACCCTCCAGGATGCGTTCATCGACCGGCAGGCAGCGCAGTGCGGCTACTGCATGTCCGGGATCCTCGTCTCGGCCTGCGCCCTCCTGCGCAGCGACGACGAGCCCCAGCGGAACGCCGTGACCGAGGCGCTGGACCGGAACCTGTGCCGCTGCGGCAGCCACGGCCGGGTGCTCGGAGCGATGGAGGACGCCGCCGCGACCCTGCGGGCCGCCGCGCAGGCGAGCAGCCGGCCGACGAGGACATCCCCGCCGCGGCACCCCGCCCCACGTGAGGAGTACGCGATGAACGAGCCGACGGGCACCGCCGGCGACCGGCACCTTCCGGCTGGAGGAGGCCACGATCGACGACCTCCACCGGGCGATCCGCTCCGGTGCGACCACCTGCGTCGAGTCGTCCAGCAGTACATCGACCGGGCCCGCGCCTACAACGGCGTCGCCAGCGCGCTCATGACCGAGGACGGCGCCCCGGTCGCCCCCGCGCCGGGGACCGTCCGCGCCGGCGATCGGCTCACCTTCCCCACCGGGACCGTCGCCGCCGGCACGCTGCTGCCCGACCTGGACAAGTACGAGGGCCCGCCCCTCGAGTTCGGCCGCATGGAGCCGACGGCTTCCGACCCCGAGGTGTACCAGCAGTTCGGCATGCTGGTCGGCCTGCCCGACGCGGGCCAGCTCAACGCCCTGGCGACGCTGAACATCCGCGGCGAGCGCTCGGTCACCTGCAAGGGCGACTTCGACCGCCACCCCGACGACGGGCCCCTCCCGGTCGACGCGCCCCCGGTCTGCGAGATGTTCCGGCACCAGCCCGACGCGCTGGAGCGCGCCGCGGAACTCGACGCGACCTACGGCCGCAACCCCGATCTCGAGGCGATGCCCATGTACGGCGTCGTCTTCTCCTTCAAGGACCCGTTCGACACCACGGACATGCGCTCGACCGGCGGCGCCGACGCCCGGTTCGACATCGACTTCCCCGCCCGGGACCACGTGCTCGTGGAGCAGCTGCGGGCCAAGGGCGCGATCATCTACGCCAAGGCGATCAACACCGAGTACAACGGCCGCATCGGCGACCCCGGTGGCCGGCACGCGCCGGAGAAGGTCCTCCCCTCCACGCTCGGCTACCAGCGCAGCACCTGGGCCGGCAATCCGGCCAACGTCTACGACACCACGCGGTCGGCGTCCCTCGGTTCCAGCTCCGGTTCCGGTGTGTCGGTGAGCGCCAACCTGGTCATGGTCAGTCTCGGCGAGGAGACGCGGGCCTCCTGTCGCGGACCGGCCAACCACAACGCCGTCGCCCTCGTCCTCCCGCACAAGGCGATGCTGGGCTTCGACGGGGGCGCCATCGGCGCGGACATCCACGTCGATCGCAGCGGCATCCTGGCCCGCACCCTGCAGGACGCCACCACGGTCCTCGACGCGCTCCGGGACCCGACCGAGGGGTACTACGACCCGCGCGACCCGTTCACCACCGTGCCGCGCTCGTCGGTCCTCCCCTCCTTCGCCGTGCACGCACGCGGATCGGGAGAAGCCGGGGCGCTCCGCGGCATGCGCATCGGCATCGTGCGGGAGTCGATGCCGCTGCGCCCCGGCGCCTTCGCCTCCTCGGTGATCCCGCCGGCGGCCGCCTCCGAGATCAAGGCGGTGCTCGGGGACCGGCTCGGGGCGACGCTGGTCGAGTCCGGTGACCCGCACTGGGAACCCGATCCCGACCTCGAGGTCATGCAGCCCGACTTCCGGCGCGCTCTCGCCCGGCTGGTGCCCGTCTTCATGCCCGACCTGCTGTTCCGGCTGGGCCGGGACGGCACCCCGGTGTTCCCCGACTTCGCCGCCGCGATCGAGCCGACCGAGTTCATGCCGGGCCGGGTCTTCGGCACCGGCACGATGGCGCCGATCGACTACTGCGTGGAACTGGCCGAGGGCCGGATCGAGCCGCCGGCCAACCTCGACGTCGCCACCGTCCAGGACCAGCAGCTGTCGATGACGTTCCGCTACCACATCCCGCAGTACCTGAAGGCGCGGGCGGCGGACTGGGCGGAGCGCGGCTTCACCGAGACGCTCGTGGACTTCCCGTCGCTGAACGCGCGGTCCAAGTTCTGGGGCGACGACCAGCGCGCCTGGTGGCGGAACTGGGAGGAGGTGCGCGACCTGCGCAACCCCCTCGAGGGGCGGCAGGGCGTGCACGAGCGGCTGCTGCTGCGCGAGCTGCTCCGCCGCGTGGACATGATGGTGCTCCTGGAGAACCACCTCGACGTCCTGGTCCGCCTCCACACCCCCCTCCCGCCGGCCCGGATCGGGGACCCGGCGGAGTTCAACAACCCGCACAACCTGCCGCCGGAGTCGATGTACGGGCCCAACGCCGGGCTGACGGAGGTCCTCGTGCCCGCCGGGTACGTCCGGACGGCCTACGACCCCGTCTTCGTGCTCAGCGACGACCGGACCCGGTACGTGCACAGCGAGTCCGACCGGGCCACCGAGCTCCCGGAACCGGGCCTGCCCTTCTCGCTGGTGTTCCGTGCCGAGCCCGGCAGGGAGGACGTGCTGCTCCGGGTGGCGTCGAGCTACGAGGCCGCGTCCCGCCGCCGCATCCCGCCCCCGGCGTTCGGCCCCCTGCCCTCGCGAGGTGCGACGCCGTGAGTGCCCCGACACCGTTGCCGGCCGTGCCCTTCGGCAACAGCCTGAAGGCCAACCCGCTCCTGTCCCAGTGGATCGGTTTCGGCGACGAGGGGCGCGTCGAGGTCCGGGTCGGCAAGGTGGAGCTGGGCCAGGGCATCGTCACCGCGCTCGGCCAGATCGCGGCCGAGGAGCTCGACGTGGCCTGGTCGCGCGTCCGGCTGGTGCCGGTCGCCACCGACGGCAGCCCGGACGAAGGGTTCACCGCCGGCAGCCGGTCGATCATGGACTCCGGCAGCGCCCTGCGTACCGTCTGCGCGGAGATCCGGCGCCTGCTGCTGAACCTGGCGTCCACCCGTTCGGGCACCCCCGTCGAGGCCCTCGAGGTCCACGACGGCGAGGTGCGCGACGCGGACGGCGCCGTGCACGGGAGCTACTGGACCCTGCTCCGCCGCGAGCACCTCGACGTGCCCGTCACCGGCGAGGCGGCGGCCAAGGCCCCCGCCCGGCACGAGATCGTGGGACGCAGCGTCCGCAGGCGGGACCTCGACGGCAAGCTCACCGGCGCGCCCTCCTTCGTCCACGACGTCCGGCTGCCCGGCCAGTTGTACGGCCGCGTCGTGCGGCCGCCGTCGCCCGGCGCCTGCCTGCTCGACGTGGACGACACCGCCGCGCGAGCGCTGCCGTCGGTGTGCGGCGTGGTCCGGCAGGGCAGCTTCCTCGGCGTCGTCGCCGACCGCGAGGAGGAGGCGATCCGGGCCACCGAGCTCCTGCGGGCCGGCGCCCGGTGGCAGGAGCAGGAGTCCCTGCCCGTGGAGCCGGACTGGCTCGAGAACCTCGTCGGCCGCCCCGCGGAGGTCAGCCAGGTCGAGCGGCGGGAGGATCCCGGTGCGGCGGCTCGCGTCGTGGACGTGCACCGCGCCTCCTACGGCCGGGCCTACCTCGCGCACGGCTCGCTCGGCCCCGGCGCTGCCGATCGCGCGGTGGGACGGCGACGAGGTCACGGTGTGGACGCACACCCAGGGCATCTTCCCGCTGCGGCGGGCCCTCGCGGCCGCCCTGGAATGGACCCCGACCAGTTCACCGTGCAGCACGTGGAAGGTGCCGGCTGCTACGGCCACAACAGTGCCGACGACGTGGCCCTCGATGCCGTCCTGCTCGCCCGGGCCCTGCCCGGGACGCCCGGTGCAGGTCGTCTGGTCCCGCGAGGACGAGTTCGCCTGGGAGCCCTTCAGCCCCGCCATGGTGGCGGAGGTGGTCGTGGGGATCGACGAGGCCGGCGGTCCGGTCACCTGGGAGCAGCACGCCTGGAGCAACGGCCACGACAGCCGTCCCGGCTTCTTCGGGCAACCCGGGCTGCTGGGCTACTGGCACGCAGCCGACATCCCGACGCCGGCTGCGTCCGACCCCTCCCTGGCCATCGGCGGGGGGACGGGCCGCAACGCCGTCCCGCCCTACGCCGTCGCGGACCTGGACGTGCAGGCCCACCGCATCCTGGCGGCGCCGCTGCGCACCTCGGCGCTGCGCGGGCTGGGCGCCACCGTCAACGTGTTCGCGATCGAGTCGGCCATGGACGAGCTCGCCGAGCGCGCCGGCGTCGATCCCCTCGAGTACCGGATGCGGCACCTTCCCGACGAGCGTGCCCGCACCGTGCTCCGGACCGCCGCCGAGCAGGCCGGCTGGCACGACCGGCCGAGCGAGGACGCCGTCGGGTGGGGCCTGGGCTACGCGCGCTACAAGGACGTCTGCGGGTACTGCGCCGTGGTCGCCCGGGTCGAGGCGGTGTCGGAGGTCCGGGTGACCGACCTGTGGGTGGCCGTCGACGCCGGGCAGGTCATCAACCCGGACGGCCTGGTCAACCAGATCGAGGGCGGCGCCATCCAGGCGGCGAGCTGGAGCCTCGTGGAGGAGGTCACCTTCGACGCCCGCAGCGTCACCAGCCGGGACTGGGAGAGCTATCCCATCCTCCGGTTCGCCGACGTGCCCCGGGTCCACGTCACGGTGCTCCCCCGGCCCGACGATCCGCCGCTCGGCGCCGGCGAGGTGGCCGGTGGTCCGGTGGCCGCCGCCCTGGCCAATGCGCTGGCCGATGCCATCGGCGTCCGGGTCCGCCGGCTGCCGCTCACTCCCGATCGCATCGCCGCGGTCATCGAGGCGGGTTGATGCCACCGGCCGACGACGACGACACGGGGTCGGAGCCGACGCGTGACCGCTGTCGTCCTGGGGCTGGTGACGGCCCTGTTCTTCGGCGTGGCCAGCTATCTCGGGCCCGTCCTCAGCCGCACCAACACGCCGTCGGCCGTCCTGGCGGTCGGGCAGGCGGCGGCCGTCGCGGCCGCCCTGGTGCTGCTCCTCGCGCAGGATGCGCCCGACCCGACCGCACGGACGCTGGTGCTGGGGCTGCTCGCCGGCGTCGCCAACGGTGTCGCCCTCACGGCGATGTTCGAGGCCGCGCGCTTCCTGCCCATCAGCGTGATGGCGCCCATCGGCGCGATGGGCGGCGGGGTCCCGGTCGTGGTCGCGCTGGCCCTCGGCGAACGCCCCCACGTCCTGCAGCTGGTCGGGATCCCGGTGGCGATGATCGGCGTGGTGCTCGTGGCGGCGGGCAGCAGCGGGGGGTCGCTGCTGCGGAACCTGACGGCCGTGCCCTCGGTGGGGCTGGGGCTGGCCGCGACGTGGGCGGTCTCCTACGGCGTCTTCCTCAGCCTCTTCGCCGAGGCATCGGACGGCGGCGGGCAGCCGTGGGCGCTCTTCAGCAGCCGGGTGGCGCTGCTGGCGACGGCGCTCGTGCTTCCCCTGGCACGGCGCACGTCGCTCCGGCTGCCCTGGCGGATGGTGCCGCTGGTCGCGCTCAACGGCCTGCTCATCCTCGCCGGGGTGGCCACCTTCGGGTGGGCCGCGGCGATCGGCCCGGTCAGCGTCGTGTCCGTCCTGGCCACGCTGTCCCCGGTGATCACCGTCGCCATGGCCGTCCTGCTGCTGCGGGAGCGACTCGGCGGCCGGCAACGGATCGGCCTGGTGGCGGCCATCGTCGGCGTCGTGCTCCTGGCGGCGGGCTGATCGACCGGAGCGGACCGGCTACGGCCGGGACCCCTCCTCGGTCGTCCGGAGCACGAAGAGTCCGTGGTTCTTGTCCGTGCAGTAGATGTAGCCCCGTGCGTCCACGAGGACGTCCTCGAACTGGGTGACCAGCGTGCTCGGCAGCGTCCCGCGCCGTTCCAGGGGGTCCTCGGGCACGTACCAGCCGGTCTCCACCGGCACGTACGGATCTGCGATGTCGAACACGCGCAGCCCGGCGTTGAAGTACGCCATCACGATCCGGTCGTCCGGGACGGCGAGGTCGGGGTGGCCCTGGTGCTGGTGCTGGTTGTGCGGCCCGAATCTGCCGCCCTTGGTGTAGTAGCTGCCGTACGGGGCGCCCGGCTCCGGCCGCGGCATCGGGAAGGTGGAGATGATCCTGGGAGCGGCCTCGTCGGCGACGTCGACCACGCAGGTGTAGTTGACCGGGTCGCCGGTGCCTTCGAGGATGGTCTCGCTGTTCGCCACGACCAGGTCGCGGCCGACGAGCGGCACCGCCGAGTGGCACCCCAGCAGGCTGCCGAGGTCGCCGAAGGACAGCCGGCTGACCAGCCGCGGATCCGCCGGGTCCGCCACGTCGAGGATCACCATGCCCACCCGCCCGTAGCCGAGGTAGGCGCGTCCGTCGACGACGTAGGCGGGGCCGTGCAGGTAGAAGTCGTGTTCCGGCTCCTCCCCGCCCGCGACGTGCTGCCCCGGCCACCACCACCGGCCGATCTCCGTCGGGTGGGCGGGATCGGCGATGTCGACGACGGCCAGCAGGTGGCCGACATAGCCCTCGGGGTTGGCGGTCATGTAGACCAGGTCCCCGCCGGCGTAGAAGTTCCGGTGCGTCCCCGTGCCGCCGGTCCGCCAGTGCCCCAGCAGCTGCGGGTTCTCCGGATCCTGCGCGACGTCCCAGATGTAGGCGCCCTCCTCGAACGACAGGCCCGGTTCGATCCCCCACCCCTCGTTCGGCTTCTCGAGGGCGGTCACCATGCGTCCGTCGGCCACCTGGACCTGGATGGTCCAGGTGTTCGCAGGCCCCTCCAGGAAGCGGCACAGCCTGGGTGACCGGGGGTCGGTCACGTCGAGGATCGACCAGCCCCGATGCCACAGGTGTCCCAGGTAGAGGTACCAGCGGTCGCCGTGACGCTGCACCGCCATCTTGAAACCGGGGCGGCCCGCGAGGTCGTGGTAGCCGATCAGCTCGACGCCCCGCTGCTCGAGGACCCCCGGGATCTGGCCCCCGTCCGCTCCCGACGCGGCCGAGCCGGCCGGTCGCGCAGTGCTCGAATCCACGCCCACGCCTGCCTTCCCTGGGATCCCTCGACGGTTCACAGCGGCCGGTGCTCCGAGCCACTAGCAGTCAAGGTGGCCCGGGAGCGCACCACCATGTGTGCCGACACAAACCCCGCGGCGGCCGTCGTGGCCGTGGACCCGCACGCTCGGCCGACGGCCGCCCTATCGTCCGGCCATGGGACCTCCCCCGTCGTCCGGATCCGCCGACCACGCAGCGCTGGCGCGGTATCCGCTGCTCCGCCGTCCGAT
>CAWHJC010000022.1:0-9090 GCA_963829565.1 uncultured Actinomycetota bacterium | reverse complement strand
GCCGGAACCGGCCTGGTCGACGGGGTAGACCAGCACGTCGGCGATCACGACGTGGGGCGGCCGGCTGGCGACCCAGGTGACCACCTCGGCGATGTCGCTCGCCTACCAGCGGCGTCAGCCCCTCGTAGACGGCACCGGCGGCGGACGCGTCGCCCTCGAAACGGACGAGGGAGAACTCGGTCTCGACCATGCCGGGGTCGACCTGGCTGATCCGCACGCCGCTGCCCAGCACGTCCATCCGCATGCCGCGGGTGATCCGTTCCACGGCGGCCTTCGTCGCGCAGTAGACGGCGCCGCCGGGGTAGACCTCGCGTCCGGCGTTGGAGCCGATGTTGATCACGTGCCCCGAGCCGCGCTCGACCATGCCGGGCAGCACGCACCCGGAGACGTTCAGCAGGCCGCGGACGTTGGTGTCGAGCATCCGGTCCCAGTCGTCGGGGTCGTCGGTCTGGATCGGGCCGCGCCCGGCGGCCAGCCCGGCGTTGTTGACCAGGATGTCGATCGGCGTCCATTCCGCGGGCAGCTACGCCAGAGCGGCGGACACCGCGGCCCGGTCGCGCACGTCCATCTCCAGCGGCAGCACCGAGTCCTCGCGGCCGGCGCGCAGCTCCTCCAGCCGGTCCGCCCGTCGGGCGGCCGCGATCACCCGCGCGCCCTGGGCGAGGAAGGCGTCGACGCACGCGCGGCCGATGCCGCTCGACGCGCCGGTCACCAGCACTACCGGATTCGTGGCTCATGGGTCTCCTCGTCGGATGTCCGGGGTCGGACGTCGGGGTGCGGAGCGAACGGGCTCAGGGGGTGCCGACGTGCGGGTGGCGCGGTGGCGGGCGATCTCGGGGCGGGCGGCCGGACGAGGTCGCTGCCGTCCGCGCCGCGCGTCGCGAGGTAGGCGTCCCGCGACATCGTGATGTGGACGTGCATGGCCAGGGCGGCTGCCTCAGCGTCGCCGACGGCGATCAGACCGGCCACCTCACGGTGCTCGATCCAGGCCTGGGGGGCGATGGTGGACACCAGCGGTGCGAAGAACCAGCGGCTGCGGAGGGAGAGCTGCTCGCCGAACTCGAGCAGGATGTGGTTGCGGGCGCTCTCCAGGACCAGGCGGTGGAAGCGGGCCGTGTGGGCGCCCATCTGCCGGGGGGACGCCCCCCGGCGCAGGTCCTCGTCCGCCTCGTCGCAGATGCGCACCAGTCGCGGCGGCGTCCTCGGGGGTGCACCGCTGCGCGGCGAGCCGGGCCGCCGACCGCTCCACGAGTTCACGGGCCTCGAAGAACTCGTGCACCTGCTCCGTCGTGGGCTCGTTGACGAAGGCGCCGTGCCGGGGCCGGAGCGTGATCCAGCCGTCGCGGTGCAGGCGCTGCAGCGCCTCCCGCACCGGGCCGCGACTCACCCCGAGCTGCTCGGCCAGCCGCTCCTCGACGAGGTGGTCGCCGGGCGCCAACGCCCGGCTGATCAGCATCTCCTGCAGCCGCTCGTAGACCAGCTCGCGAAGCGGCAGGGCCCGGATGGGCTGTTCGTCCGACACCGTCACTGGACCTCCGCGGATCGCCGGACCTTCATCGTTCCAAGACATCGTAAACAGTAGACAAGAAAAGTGTGAAGTGCTTCACTCGGGTCACCGCTTCATAACTTCAGCCGTCCGGAGCGGCGCGGAGGCGCGCGGCATGCCACGGTTCGCATGTCGATCGAGCCCAGCGTCGTCCGGACGCACTCCCAGGAAGGCCAACGATGACTTCCAGTCTCACCCCTTGCTCCCCGGCTGCGACCCCGGCTGCTCCTCGCCGTGGGGATCGCCGCGAGCCTCGTCCTCACGGCCTGCGGCGGAGGTGACTCCGACGAGGACGCGGCGGGGCGTCCAGCGGCGGCGCGGCGAGGAGCGCAACGAGTAGCTGACCTTCGCCACCGGCGGCACCGGCGGCGTCTACTACCCGTACGGCGGCGGCATGGCCAACGTCATCAGCGCCGAGCTGCCCGGCGTCATGGTCACCGTGCAGGAGACCAACGCCTCGGTCGACAACATGAAGCTGCTCGACTCCGGCCAGGCGCGCTGGCCCTCGGCCTCGGCGACGTGGTCGTCCGACGCCGTCAACGGCGAGAACACCTTCGAGACGCCGCTCGACATCTGCTCGCTCGGCAACCTCTACAACAACTTCGTCCACTTCTTCACGACCGGCCGACACGGCATCAAGCGATCGAGGACCTGAAGGGCAAGCGGGTCTCGCCCGGCGCCGTCGGCTCGGCCTCCGAGGTCACCGCGGACCGCATCATGCAGGCGGCCGGCCTCGACCCCCAGACCGACATCGAGCGCGTCCAGCTGGGCGTGGCCGAGACCGTCGCCGCGATCCAGGACGGCACCGTCGACGCGGGCGCCTGGTCCGGCGGCCTGCCGACCGGCGCGATCGTCGACCTGGCCAGCACCGACGACCTGGTGCTGATCCCCACCGGGGAGTACGCCGAGGCGATGGCCGAGGAGTACGGCGACTACTACTTCGAGGCCGACATCCCGGCCGACACCTACGAGGGCCAGGACGAGGCGTCGCCCAACGTCGTCTCGCCGAACATCCTGGTCGTCCGCACCGACATGGACGAGTCCCTCCAGGAGGACATCACCCGGGCGATCTTCGAGAACAAGGAGCAGCTGATCACCGTGCACCCCGCGGCCGAGGAGCTGGACCCGGAGACACGCCGGTGACGTCGACTTCATCGAGACCTGCCCGGCGCCCAGGCGTACTTCGACTCGGCCGCTGATCGCGGCCGTAGGTCCAGGACGTCGCCGTGCTGCCGGGTGCCGGAGCCGCTCCGGCCCCGGCGGCGCGGGCAGCGCCGGCGGCCGGCCGGCGCCGGGCGGTCGCCGTCGTCCTGCCGTCTGCTCGCGGCCGGGGCGGTGGCCGCCGTTCGTTGCTCACCGCCGGGGGAACCGGCGCCGCAGGCTGTGACCGTCCGCGCACCCGGACGGCGAGCTGCTCGCCCGGGTCCCGCTCGACGGCGGACCGCTTCGCCGTCGGCTACCGCAACAGCGTCTACGGGACCCTCGCCGAGGAGCGGTACCGCGTGCATCCCGACGGCCGGTTCGAGCTGGTCGAGCTCGCCGCCGAGCAGGTCGCCGTGCTCGAGGAGTACTACCAGGTCCCGGGCGCCCCGCCGCCCGCGCCGGCCGGGGACCGGCTGGACTTCGTGGTCGCCCCCGACCCCGCCCGCCCGCCGTCTTCGACGACCTCCACATCGCCGCCACCGACCTCGGCGAGCGCACGCTCTACGTGCCCGGGTCATGCCCCGGTGCCCGTCTGGCAACGCGTGGTCAGCGACGACCCGACCGTGATTCTCGACATCGAGGAGAACCCATGAAGCTGCCCGGTCTCGGGCAGTCCGCAACCGAGGACGACCCGAAGCCAGGACGGCGCACGCCCGGCGGCGCCGGGGCCCACTCCGCCGGGCACCGGCCCGGCGGCACGTGGACGCCGCCACCATCGACGAGTCAGCCGATGCCCCGAAGCTGGACGCCGCCGACGATCGACGAGGAGGCGCTGCTCGCCGAGTTCGAGGCGGAGAAGCCGGCGCGGCGCGCTCAGCGGGATCCCCCCAGATCGTCCACGGTCGGGCGGCGTCGGGCTGTCGCTGTTCGCCCTCTACTGGGTGTTCAACCCGATGCCGCGCCAGGTCTACCTGCCGCTGTTCCTCAGCGTGGGCCTCTTCCTCACCTTCCTCACCTACCGCGGCTGGAGCCGCCCGGACAAGGCCAAGGACGCAGGGGGCCCGACCACCCCAACATCCTGGACTGGGCGCTCGCCGCTCGTCTCGCTGGTCCCGGCGCTCTACATCGTCTCGGACTGGCAGGGCTTCTTCCGGCGGGCGGTGCTCCCGACCGACATGGACCTCATCATCGGGACGGGCTGGTCCTGCTCGTCCTGGAGGCCGCCCGGCGGACGGTCGGGATCCTCGTGCCCGCTCGTCGTCGTCGGCTTCCTGCTCACGGCCTACTTCGGCTCCGAGCCTGCCCCGAGCCGTTCACGACGGCGGACTTCACGTGGACCCGGCTGATCGGGCACAACGTCATGGGCACCCAGGGCATCTTCGGCATCCCGCTCGACGTCGCGGCGACCTACATCATCCTGTTCACCATCTACGGCGCGGTGCTCGCCGCCTCCGGTGCGACCCGGTTCTTCATCGACCTGTCCTTCGCCGCGTTCGGGCAGTCGCCTGCCGGCCCCGGCCGCACCGTCACCCTGTCCGGGTTCCTGCTCGGCACGGTCTCCGGCTCGGGCGTCGCGACCACGGTCACCCTCGGTGGCATCGCCTGGCCGCTGCTGAGGAAGGCCGGCTACCCGGCCGAGCACGGCGGCGGTGTGCTGGCGGCGGCCGGCATCGGCGCGATCCTGTCCCCGCCGACGCTGGGCGCGGCGGCCTTCATCATCGCCGAGCTGCTCCAGCGTCACCTACCTCGAGGTCCTGCGTCTGGGCGACGATCCCGACGATCCTGTACTACCTCGGGATCATCCTGGCCATCGAGATGGACGCCCGCCGGCACAAGACCCACACCGTCGAGCTGGCGACGCAGTCGGCCTGGAAGCTGCTGCTGCGCTTCGGCTACCACTTCAGCTCGCTGGTCGCGATCGTCTTCTTCATGGTGCTCGGCTACACGCCGTTCCGCGCCGTCGTCTACGCGACCGCGCTGGCGTTCCTGCTGAGCTTCCTCGACCGCTCGTCATGGATCACGCCGAGCGGGCGCTGGGACGCGCTGCGCCAGGCGCGATCGGCGCGCTGTCCGTCATCCCGGTGATGGCCGTCGCCGGCATCATCGTCGGCGTCATGACCCTGACCGGCCTGGCCCTGCGGATGGCCGGGATCATCGTCGACCTCGCGGGCGGCAACCTGCCTGCACGGCGCTGCTGTCGGCCGTGTGCGTGATGCTGCTGGGCCTGGCCGTCCCGGTGACCGCGAGCTTCATCATCTCGTTCGTCGTCATCGGCCCGGCGCTGCAGCAGGTGGGCGTCGAGCCCTTCGCCGCCGCGATGTTCATCTTCTACTACGCGGTGCTCAGCGAGGTCTCGCCGCCGACGGCCATGTCGCCGTTCGCCGCCGCGGCCATCACCGGCGGCAAACCGGTCAAGACCATGTGGCTGACCTGGAAGTACACGCTGCCGGCCTTCCTGGTGCCGTTCATCTTCGTGCTGTCCGAGCGCGGTGTCGGGCCTGCTGCTCGAGGGCACGTGGACCAGGTCGCGATCGCCTTCGTCACCTCGGTCTTCGCCGTGACGCGCGCTGGCCGTCGTCACCGGGTCCTGGCTGTTCGGCCCGGCCAAGATCCCGGAGCGGCTGCTGTTCCTCGTCGCCGCGATCGCGCTGCTGGTGATGGAGCCGCTGTGGATCGGGATCGGCGTGCCGCCTTCATGGCCGCCGGCGTCGTCGTGCACCTGATCGGCCTCAAGAAGGGTCGGGCGGGACCACGCCGTCGCCGGACGGCGACGGGGACGCGGTTCCCGCGCCCGCCACCGCCCCCGCCGCCACCGGGACGACCGGCCCGGCCGCGGACGACGGCGCACCGCGACGACCGGTCGGGCGACGGCAGCCCCGCCGCCGGGGAGTGCGTCCACCGAGCGACGAGGGTCGCTGAGTGGCGACCGGAGCACCGGTGGGCGAGGTCGTGAGCCCCGGGCTCATCTCGGGGGTCGCCGACCTGCACGTCCACGGCGCGCCGAGCCTGGTGGAGCGGCACGGCTTCGACCACGAGGTGCTGGGCGCGCACGGTGCGGTCGGCGTCGACTTCGCGGTGCTCAAGGCGCACGAGGGCTCGACCGTCGAGCGGGCGGTGCTCGCGGGCCAGCGGGAGGCGGCCGCGGGCGTCACGGTCGTCGGCGGGATCGTCCTCAACTCACCGGCCGGGGGCGCCAACCCCGACGCGGTCGAGGTGGCCGCGCGCCTCGGCGGGCGGGTGGTCTGGATGCCGACGGTCTCCGCCCCGGCGCACATCGCCTCGGCCGCCAACCCGGAGCTGTCGGTGCACCAGGGGCTGGCGTTCCGGCAGGTGGACGTGCTCGACGAGGCGGGGGGCCTGCTCCCGGCCTGGCAGGAGGTGCTCGACGTCGTCGCCGCCCACGACCTGGTGCTGGCCTCGGGCCACCTGACCTGCCGCCAGTCCCTCGTGCTGTTCCGCGCGGCGAGGGCGGCCGGCGTGACGCGGATGCTGCTCAACCACCCGCGGATGCCGTTCCTGGAGTGGGACGACGCCGCGGCGCCCGAGTTCGCCGAGCTGGGTGTGGTGCTCGAGCTCGGCATCCTGCCCGACATCCTGACCACCGCCGGCCCGCCGTCGACGACGCTCGGGGAGGTCTACCCGCACGACATGCTCGCCTTCGGCGGCGACCTCGGGCACGCCCACTACCCGACGATGGAACAGGCGCTGCCCGGCTGGCTCGCCGACCTCGAACGCTGCGTGGGGGAGTCCGACACCGAGCTGATCATGACCACCGTCGGCCGTCGGCTGGTGCAGCGGTGATCCGGATCGCCCTGCTCCCCGGGGACGGCGTCGGCGAGGAGGTCCTGGAGGGTCCGTCGCGGTTGCTGCGCCGACTGGCCGAGCAGCGGCCTGGTCGAGGTGACCGGGCCGTGGCCGGTCGGGGCGCGGGCCGCGGCCGACACCGGGATCGGTCCTGCCCGAGGAGACGCTCGCGGCGTGCGACGACGCCGACGCGCTGCTGCTCGGGGCGGTGGGCGAGGACCCGCGGGTGCCGCCGGAGGTCTGCCCCCGGCCCGAGGTCGCCCTGCACCGGCTCCGGGAGCGGTACGACCTGCGCATCTCGGTGCGCGAGATCCCGGTCGACGAGCACCGCGACCTCACCGTCGTCCGCAACCTGATCGGCGGCTCCTACGGCGGCGCGGCCGACCGCACGTTCAGCACGGACGGCGGCGAGGCCGCCGACGTCCTGCGGCTGACCCCGGAGCGGGTGGCCGAGGTCGTGCACCTCGGCTACGACGTCCTGGCGCAGCGGGGGGGCGGCCGCCTGGTCTCCGTGGACAAGGCGAACCTCTACGCGACCGGGCGGCTCTGGCGGCAGACGGCCGACGACGTCGCCCGCGACCGCGGGCTGCCGGTGGAGCACCGCTACGTCGACCGGGCCGCCTTCGAGCTCGGCTCCGGCGCGGAGGTGCCCGAGGTCATCGTCACCGAGGGCCTGCTCGGCGACATCCTCAGCGACCTGGCCGCCGGCCGGGCCGGGTCGCCGGCGCTCTGCGGCTCCGCGTCGATCCACCCGGGCGCCCCGGCGCGGGGCCGCTGCCAGGGCCTCTTCGAGCCGGCCCACGGCTCGGCACCCCGCCGTGCGGGGCGCGACCAGGTCAACCCGCTCGGCGGCTTCCTCGCCCTGGTGGCCCTGCTCCAGCACTTCGACGAGACCCGCGACCTCGGCGCCCGGCTGCGGACCGCGACGCACACCGTCCTGCGCGAGGGCCCGTGGACCTACGACCTGGCGCCCGGAGGGCGTGCCGCCGGCGGCGACGTCGGAGGTCGCCGACGCCGTCCTCGCCGCCTTCGACGCCGCAGGACTCCGAGGCCTGCCCGGCCGGGCAGCGGACGTCGCGGTGGTGGCGGAGCCGGACGTCCGCGTGCCGGCCGATGCGCTGGAGTCCTGGACCGTCGACGTCCTCGAGGCGGTCGGCGTGCGCCCGGCGCACGCCCGCGACGTCGCGCGGGTGCTCGGCTACGCCGACCTCTCCGGCATCGACTCCCACGGCATCGCGCGGCTGCCCGCCTACGTCGGGGCCATCGGCACCGGCGTCATCCGCGTCGACGGCGAGCCGACCGTGCACTCCGACGGCGGCGCGGTGGCGCTGGTCGACGGGCACGCGCCTGCTCGGGCACCCGGTCACCGCGGTGGCGCTCGACCGAGGCGGTCGACCGGGCCCGGCGGTACGGCGTCGGCTGGGTCAACGTGCGGGGCAGCAGCCACCACGGCGCGAGCGGCTCCTACGTCTACGACGCCGCGACGCTCGGGCTGGTCGGGCTGGCCGCCACCAACACCGGCCCGATCGTGGCGCCGACCGGGTCCACCGAGCCCTACTTCGGCACCAACCCGCTGGCACTCGGCATGCCGGTGGCCGGTGAGGAGCCGATGGTGTTCGACATGGCGACCTCGGCGGTCGCCGGCGGCAAGTTCGAGATCGCGCTGCGGCTGGGCACGTCGATGCCCGCTCGGCTGGGGTCTGACCGCCGAGGGCCGGCCGACGACCGACCCGGCCGCGGTCTACCCCGGGCAAGGGCCCGCTGCTGCCGCTGGGCAGCGACCGGGAGCGGTCCAGCCACAAGGGCTACGGCCTGGGGCTGCTGGTCGAGCTGCTCACCGCCGTGCTCGCCGGCGGGCCCATCGGGCCCGGGCGTCGGCAACCTGACGTTCCGGGTCCGCGTCCGCGACCGCCCGAGACCAGCCATCTCGTCGTCGTCCTCGATCCCGCGCGGCTGGGCGACCCGGCCCGGATGCAGGCCGAGACGCAGCGCTGCTCGACCGAGCTGCGGGCGCTGGACCCCGTCGACGAGGACGCTGCCGGTGCGCACCCCCGGTCAGCGGTCCGCGGCCGAACGGGCTGCGGCGTCGGGCCGGCGGCGTGCCGCTGGACGCCGAGACGCACCGCGCCCTGCTGGCCCTCGGCGAGCAGGTCGGCCGACCCGCTGGGCGCCCCGGTCCGTGGCTGACCCCGCGGCGCCGCCGGTCCCGGGCACGACCCGGGCCGTCCTCCAGGCGGTCGCGGTCTCGGTCCTCGGCGTGCTGCCGGCGTTCCTGACCGGTGCGCTCGCGGTGCAGATCCGGGCCGACCTCGACGTCGGGCTGGGGCTGTTCGGCTTCGCGGCGGCGACCCTGTTCGGCGTCTCCGGGCTGTGCGCCCGGCCCGGCGGGCGGCTGGTGCAGCGGCTCGGGGCCCGGAAGGGCACGGCGCTGGCCGCGGTCCTCTCGATCCTGTCGCTGACCGCCGTCGGCCTCGCCCAGTCGCCGGTGTGGCTGATGGCCGGCCTGGCGATCGGCGGCCTCGGCAACGCGGTCGCGCAGCCGTCGGCCAACCTCGGCATCTCGGAGTTCGTGACCGAGCAGCGACTGGGGGTCGCGT
>CAWHJC010000021.1:0-532445 GCA_963829565.1 uncultured Actinomycetota bacterium | reverse complement strand
TGCGGAAGTAGGCCTCGTCAGCCTGTTCCATGCCCTCGTGCGCGGGCACGGTCGACACCGCCACCTTTCCGTCCAGCCCCAGAAGCAGGAACTCCTGCGCGTCGGCAGTCCGCGACACCACCGAGGTCAGGAGGCTGGCGATGGCCTCCTTCGCAGCGTCGTCAGCCGGCACATCGCGGCCATCGAGCAGCGCTTGGGCCTCCCGGCCGAGGTCGGCGCTCCCCGACCCGGTCTGGTAGCCGCCCACCAGCCCGGCGACGAAGACCACGTTGCGTCGTTGCTCGTCGACCCAGCGGTCCAGTGAGTCGCCCTTGAGGTCGGCCGCCGCCTGCAGCCGGTCGAAGACCGTGCCCTGAAGGGACTGGCGGGCGCGCAGGTAGGCGACGACCCCGACGACGGCAACCATGACCACCGAGAGGATGAGGAAAGACGCCACCAGGCGGACGAGCAGGCTGCGCCGCCAGGTGTGCCGGCGGAGCCCCCTCATCGAACTTCCCGAGGGAGAGACGACATGTCGAAGTCGGCGGCTGCCGGTTGTAGTCCCGACCGAACCAGTGCCGCGACATGCGCGCCAGGACCCCCCGGCGGTGTAGGTCGACGACCGGCATCGACGCGGCGGAGGAACGTGGACGTCGAGGTCGGCACCCGCGGTCGACCCAGCCGGTGGCGAGCTCCGCTTGCCCGTCTCCGCGTCGAACCCCGACACCTCCTCCCCAGTCAGCTGGTCGACGGCGCAGCGACTGCCGTCGACCCTGCGAGCACCGCGTGCCTCGACGCGAGACAGCTTGTCGTCTGTCGCGGCGCCGGCGGTCGGTTTGTCCGAGCCATCGCCGCACGCGGCCAGCGCCAGGGCCGCCGGCGCGGTGATCGCGGACCGCCGTGCCCAGGTCGGTCCGGGTGCGGTCAGCTCCATGCGGTCACTCGACCGTCTGACCTATCGCGCCCACGTCGAACTGACCCGCGGCGGTGGCGTAGTCCTTCCCGAAGTAGTTCCTCGACAGCGCCGCCAGCGTCCCGTCGGCGTGCAGCCGTTGGATCACCTTGTCGACCCGCGCGACGAACGAGGCGACCGAGAGTCCGGAGGATCGGTCGACGTAGCCGGTCTTGTAACTGCGATAGGCCGGCGTCGCGAGCATGCGCAGTGGCAGCCCGGCTGCAATCTGCTCGGCGCCGACCGGTTCGGAGCAAAGGAAGGCGTCGACCTTGTTGCTGGCGGTGGCTTTGAGCCCCGGAACCTCGGTATCGAACGTGACCACGTCTGGCCGGTCCACCAGGAACTCGATGTGTGGTCCGGGCAGCTCGAGGGTGCCGCGCAGGTAGTCCTCCATGGTGCACCCTGCGCACGCTCCGACCCGGTGACCGCTCAGGTCTGCGGGCTTCTTGGCGGTCGAGTCGGTGGGTACGAAGAAATTCGCCGGTGTCGAGTAGTACGGCCGCGTCATGTAGAGGACTTGCATCCGGTCGGCGGCGATGGCGCCGGAGCCGTAAGCGAGGTCCCACCGGTCACCCCAGTTGCCGGCCGTCACCTCGGTCCAAGACGGCGTCACGAAACAGGGCTCGACGCCCAGCGCCTTGGCGACGCGCTTGCCCGTGTCGGCGTCGTAGCCGGCCATCTCTGGCGCCGTCAGCTCGTTGGCGGCGCACTTTTCGGTGTCTTCCGCAGGGCACCCTCGACGGCGTACGACTGCGGCTCGTAGGCGGGGTCGGTGAAGAGGATCAGAGTCCCGCGAGCCTGGACCTGCGCGAGCTTATCCGTCGAGGGGTCTCCGGCCCCGGACCTGGTGCCTGCGACGGGTTGCGCGCTCGAGGGGTTTCCCGAGGAACCGCAGGCCGACAGCAGCGCGAGCGTGACTGACAGGCCGAGTAGCACGGAGCAACGTGTTACCTGCCTCATGGGAGCTCCTGGCCGATCCTGTCGAGGTCGAATGCTGCGGCCGCTTTGACGTAGTCGGTGCCGAACCAGTCCATGGACAGCCGCGCCAGTCTGCCGTCGGCCTGAGCTGTGCTGATGACCCGGTTCACCCGCTTGACGAAGGCGGTCGAGTCAAGGCCAGAGCTCTTGTCGACGAACCCGGACGGGTAGTAGGTGAAGGCGACGCCGGGCAGTGGCCGCAGCTTCGCGCCCTGGTCGACGATTGCCTGGCCGACAGGCCCGGAGCACAAGAAGGCGTCGATGTCGCCTTTGGCGGCGGCCGCCAGCCCCGGACCTTCGGTCTCGAACGCCACGATCTCCGGGGCCCGGACGGTGGGCTCGATGGCCACGCCCGGGATCTCGAGCTCACCCGCAGGTAGAGCTAGTGCGAGCAACTGGCGCACACGCCGATCCGCTTGCCGTCGAGGTCCTCCGGCGCGTGAGCTGGCGAGTCTTGTCGGACGAAGTAGTAGTTGGGCACGGCGTAGTACGGCTGGGTCATCCAGAGGCGGGTCATCCGGTCGGTGTTGATCGACCCCGGACCGTATGCGATGTCCAGCCGGTCACCCCCGTTGCCCGCCGTCACCTCCGTCCACGACGGCTTGACGAAGCATGCCTCGACGCCGAGTTGCGAGGCGACCAACTTCGGTCTCGACGTCGAAGCCGGTGACCTCGGCCGCTGTCATCTGGTCGGCGCCGCAGGCCGTCGTGGCCGGTCTGGTGGCACCCTCGACCGCGATCGACTGCGGTGGGTAGTCGAGCTCGGCGTAGCCGACCAGCGTGCCCCGGTCCAGGACCTGGGCCAGCTTGTCCGTCCTCGGGTTGCCCCTGCCCGACTCGGTCGCGGCCTCGGATTCGGCGCTGCCATCGGCGCACGCCGACGTGCTGGCAATCGCCGCCATCAGCGTCAGAGCAATCAGCACGCCACGGACACGCGTACGAGGGCCGTCATGTCACACGCTCGGGCCCAAGCCACTGACCTTGATCCGATGTTGGCGGCCGCGGATCTCGAACTCGTCAACGATCACCAGGTCCGGCGGATCGACGTGCAGTGCCGCGCGGGTCGTCTCGGAGAGCAGGACCGGGTGGCCGGTCGTTTTCGTCAGGTCTTCGATCCTCGAGGCAGTGTTCGTGGTGTCGCCGATCACGGCGTAGTCGAGCCGGCGCGGGGACCCTACGTTCCCGACACCACCGGCCCCGAGCACAGCCCCACCCCCATTCGGAAGGGCGCGATGCCCCTCTCGCCTAGCCATCCGTTGAGCGCCCGCAACTGCGGTCCGACCATCTGACGGGCCGCCTCGAGGGCCCGGTCGGCATGGTCAGGAGTCGGCAACGGCGCGCCGAAGGCGCCCATGACGCCGTCCCCCATGTAGTCGACCAACGTGCCGCCCTGGTCGAGGATCGCGTCAGACATCAGGGTCAGGTAGTGGTTGAGCACCTCGATGACGACGTCGACCTCGTGCGCCTCGGCAAACGTGGTGAACCCTCGGAGGTCGGCGAAGAGGACCGTGGCCTCCAGCAGCTCCGCTGGGATCGCGGCCTCGCCACCGCGCGCCAGCAGCTTGTCGACGATCGGTTCGGGAAGGAACCGGGAGAAGACCTGATGGACGTGCTCGCGTTCCACGTCCTGCAGGCGCTTGCGGGTCAGCCCCGCGGTCACGCGGGCGCGCAGGATGATCGGGTCGAAGGGCTTGGGGAGGAAGTCGTCGGCGCCCATCTCGATGCACCGGACCACGCTCGCCGAGTCTTCCACGCTGGAGATCATGAGCACCGGGAGGTGGTGCAGCTCCGGGTCCGCTTTCATGTGCTCGAGCACCTCGATGCCGTCCATGACCGGCATCACGATGTCGAGCAGCACCACGTCTGGAGCCCGTTGCCGCAGCTCGTCCACGGCCTCGCGGCCGTTGGTCGCCAGCCGCACCACATGCCCGTCGTTCTCCAGGCTGCGCTGCAGCAGCTTGCGGTTCATTGAGTCGTCGTCGACGACGAGGATCTCACCAACCGTCACGCCGGACCCCGTCTCTGCTCCGAAGGGACCCCGCACCGGGCCGGTAGTCGGATCCGCCGCGGAGTGACGTTCGCACGGTAATCGCGCCGACTGTCGCCCGACCGAGCTTTCGCATAGTGCCGTGCGGGGATGCCGCGCCTGTCCCTCCGTGCGGCAAAATTCGGCTATCCACCGATGTGCCGCGGGATCTCGCGCGGCTCGGGCCGCGATGCGAGAGTGAGGCCATGGCCGACAAAGACCAGGAGCTGCACGTCGTACACCCGGACGCGCTGGTGCCCGCAGATCCGACGAAGGGCATGGACCGCCGGCGTGCGTTCGAGGCACCTGGCCTGTGGGCCGGCCTCGTTGACACCGCCCCCGGAACGGTCTCGGGCTGGCACCACCATGGTGAGCACGAGTCGAGCCTCTACATCGTCGCGGGGACAATGCAGCTCGAGTTCGGTCCAGGTGGGGAGTCCGTGGTCGAGGCGCGGCCTGGCGATTTCGTGCACGTGCCTGCCCGTGTCGTGCATCGGGAGAGCAACCTGGGCGACGTGGTCAGCCGCGCGGTCATCGCGCGCGCCGGTGAGGGCGCACCGACCGTCAACGTCGACGGGCCGGACCCGGCCTGATCGTCACTGGGAGACCAGCCAGGTCACCCGCTGCATCGTCGTCGCGTAGTGGCCGGCGACGAGCAGCCCGAGGACGACGCCCAAGGCCGGCTCGCCGGACCACGTGACAGCCACGGCGCCGCCGAGCAGGACGACGAGCTCCAGGACAAGTCGTACGGTGCCCAGGTACTCGCACCGGTGCCTCGTTGTCACCGCCCGAGTCTCCTTGGACCCGGAAGGTGCCCCACGCCCCTGCGGCCAGCGACACCAGGACCAGCGCAAGCAGCCATCGCAGCAGCCCGTTCCAGGCGTCGCCGGCCAGCTCCCAGCCCGTCATGGCCCGGCAACGAGGGCGGCGATCTCCAGGACGAAGCGCAGGCCGAGCTGCAGGGACGGCATCTCCGGCATCTCGGGATGTCCGGTTGCTCGGCATCACAGGGCTCCCGCAGGTCGCTGCGCCGAAAGGGCGCCGATGACGAGGTCGAGTGCGGCGCTGAACGACGGGTCGACCGGGTCGGCGAGGCCGAAGCCGCCGCCGTTCTCCAGGTCGACGAACCGTGCAGCATCGCCCGCAACGAGCGGATCAGGTCGATGTGCCGGTCCGGTGTGATGCCGAGGTCGGCAAGGGCCGCGGCCACGACCGCGACCGGATCGCCTGCGGCCGCCGCTCCGTCGGGGTCGTCTTCCGCTCGCGGCACCGGGAGCAGGCAGGCATAGCGGCCGGGGTGCTCCTTGGCGAAGGCGCGGTACGCGTGCCCGATGGCCGTCAGCGCGGCCACCGGGTAATCCTCCGTCTCCGCCGCTGCGCGCATCCGCTCACCGAGGTTGCCGGCTCGCCGCCAGGGAGAGGTCTCGCCGCAGTCCCCCGAGGCCGTCGACATGGGCGTAGAGCGGCGGAGCCTTCACGCCGAGGGCGCCGGCGACCGTCGCAAGGGTCACTGCGCCCAGCCCGTCGCGGTCCGCCACAGCGGCCGCGGTCTCCACCACCTGCTCCTTCGTGACGCCGACCTTGCGCGCCATGCCGGGCTCAGGCCGCCGCGTGATGGTCGGTGATGCGCCGGGCGAGCGCCTCGTTCATCCCGCGACGCCGGCCAGGGTGCGGGTGTCCAACGCCCTTCGCATCGGCCGGACCAGTAGTCCGCGGAACGACTCGCTCTGCACCAGCCGGGTGCCGGCGGGCGTCGCGTGCAGCTCGAAGCGGTGCGGGCCGTCGAACACGCCCGGAACACCCAGGTGACCCAGCCACTCCAGGAGCCGGGCTGACTCGAGAGCGGTCACCGTCGTGACGGAAGGTGATGGCCTTCCCCCGGGCGGCTGCATCCGCAGCGTCACCGGCCGCCTCTCGCGAGCGTTCCCATGGCGGTGGTGATGAACGGGTTCCAGCCGGTACGCCGGAAGGTGGGTGAGCTCGCGCCACACGACCTCCGGCGGTGCGGCGATTCGATCTCGGTCCGCAGCTCGTGTCGCATGTCGTCTCTCCGCTCGTGTCTAATGACAATAGACACTGTGCCTAAGAACCATAGACATGTCAACCCCGACAGCCCCTCGTGTGGCGCAACCACCCCTCGCTTTCTCCGCGTTGATCATGCAGGAATGGCTGTACCGCTCCAGCCATTCCTGCATGATCAACGTGAATGGGGAACGAGGGCGGGCGACGTTGGCCGCCGACCCGCTGGCGCACGCCACCGTCGCGCACGGGTCGGAGGGAATGGTGGCGGCCTGCTTCTTCCCGCACCCGGACCTGGCGGCAAACACCGAGGAGCTCCCGGCCCCGAGCGGTCCTGACGGCAGCCGGACCAGCCATCTGAGGAGCTCGGGCTCGGTCCGAGATCTCGGTAACAGCGATCCGTCAGCAGCCACGTGCACGCTCCCTCATGTCGGCGAACCCGCTCATGGAAAAGAGAGGCCGTCGTGGACCTGCGCTATGCAGTGGAGGCTGTGCTTGGCCCTCCTTGCGACCTGCAGCGTGGGCGCCTGGACCCTCCGTGTGGCGGTGGCTGCGGCGGGACGACGGCACAGCGCCGCCGCGGTCGCCGCGGTGGAGGCCGTTCTCTTCGCGCTTGTCTTCGGGACGGTCGTCTCGTCGCTCGACAACCCGGTCCGTGTCGGGGCCTACGCGGTAGGGGTTGCTGCCGGCACCCTGCTCGGTATCGCCGGGGAAGAGCGGTTCTCCACCGGGCAGTCGATGGTCCGGGTCGTCGTCGACGGGTCGGGCGCAGCGGAGACGGCCGCCCTTCGTCGTCGAGGCTGGCCGGTCACCTGCACCGGCTCGGATGGTGTGCGAGGACAAGTGGCGGTGATCAGCGTGGCGGTCGACGATGCCGCGCTTCCGTTGCTGCACGCCGACATCGCGGCGGAGGCGTCCGGCGCTTTCCGGACGACCAAACGGCTAGGGGAAGTCCGCCCCACCGCCTTCCCCACGGGGATGCACCAGGTCGGTGGCCGGCGCTCTGCCGGATGACGGGCGCCGTCACGGCCGCCCAGGGGGGTCCTCGGGGAGCAAGTGCAGGCCGCCGTAGGAGATGCCGGCGATGATCACCCAGGACGCGAGCCCGACTGCCGCGGCGCGCTTGCCGGTCATGGCGAGGGAGCGGAGGTCCAGCGAGGCGCCGAGGCTGAACAGGGCGGCGGCCAGCACGAGCGAGCGGACCGTCGAGGCCACGTCCAGGGCCGATGGCGGGACCGCCCCGAGGCTGCGCAGCGCGACCATCACGAGGAACGCGAGCACGAACGCGGGGACGACTGGCACCGCCCGAGCGTCGGCTTGGCCGTCGTCCCGCGCGGCCCGCCGGGCAGCAATCGAGGACGCGGTGACCATGGGCGCCAGCAGCAGCACACGGACCAGCTTCACCAGGATCGCCGTCCCCAGGGCCGCTGCGCCGACCCCGCCGGCAGTCGCCACCACCTGCCCGACGTCGTGCACACTGGCGCCCACCCAGAGCCCGAACTCATGCTGCGACAGGCCCAACGGGCCGCGCAGCAGCGGCATCACGAGGATCGCCAGGCTGCCGCAGACCGTCACCAGGGCGATGGCGGTGGCGACGTCCTCGTCGTCGTGGCGGCGCGTCCCGCTCATGGCGACGACGGCTGAGACGCCACAGATCGAGAACCCGGTCGCGATGAACAGCGCCATCGGCTCCGGCAGCCCGGCCAGTCGGCCGAGCCAGCGCGTGAGGGTAAACGTGACGAGGACGGTGACGACCACGAGCCCAAGGGTCGGCGCACCGAGGTCCAGCACCTCGTTGACCGAAAGCTCCAGGCCGAGCAGCACGATGCCCAGCTGAAGCAGGTGCCGCCGGGCGAACGCCGTGCCGGCCTGAGCCCATCCGGGCAGCGGTCGCAGGCCCCTGACCACCACGCCGAGCAGCACGGCAGCCGTCAGAACGTTGAGCGCGCCGGCGAGGGAGTGCAGGGCGAGAGCGGCCAGGGCACCGGCTCCGGCTACGGCCAGCCCCGGCACCAACCGGGTCCGCGCGGGGCGCGCCACGCGCGTCACAGCGTGCGATCGTCTGCACGGAGGGCCCGTGCGACGGTCAAGTCCGCGACGTCGTGGCCGGGGACGAGGAGGCTCGCTCCACGTGCGCGCTCAGCCGTCGCCGAGGCGGGCCTTGAGCCCGTCGAGCTCGGTCCACAGCATCGTCGGGACCTTGTCGGAGCCGATCTTGTCGAACCACTCCTGGATCTGCGGGACCTCGTCGCGCCACTCGGCCGGGTCGACGGCCAGCACCTTCTCGAGCTGCTCGCCGGTCATGTCCAGGCCGTCGACGTCGAGCGACTCCGCGGTCGGAACCCGCCCGATCGGCGTCTCGACGGCCGCGGCGCGGCCCTCGATCCGCTCGATGACCCACTTCAGGACGCGGCTGTTCTCGCCGAAGCCGGGCCACAGGAAGCCGCCGTCGTCGTCGCGACGGAACCAGTTGACGTAGAAGATCTTGGGCAGCTTGTGGGCGTCGGCCTCCTTGCCGATCGCCGACCCAGTGGTCGAAGTAGTCGCCGGCGTTGTAGCCGATGAACGGCAGCATCGCCATCGGGTCGCGGCGGACCACGCCGACCTCGCCGGTCGCCGCGGCGGTCGTCTCGGACGACAGCGTCGCGCCCATGAAGACGCCGTGGACCCAGTCGCGGGCCTCGTGACCAGCGGGATCGTGGTCTTGCGGCGGCCGCCGAACAGGATGGCGGAGATCGGCACGCCCGCGCGGGTCGTCGTACTCCGGCGCGATGATCGGGCACTGGGTGATCGGCGTGCAGAACCGCTAGTTGGGGTGCGAGCTCGGCTCGTCTGCCTCCGGGCGTCCAGTCGCGGCCCTTCCAGTCGGTGAGGTGTGCCGGCGGCTCGTCGGTCATCCCCTCCCACCAGATGTCGCCGTCGTCGGTCAGCGCGACGTTGGTGAACAGCGAGTTGCCCTGCGCGATCGTGCGCATCGCGTTGGGGTTGGTGCCCCAGCCGGTGCCCGGCGCGACGCCGAACAGGCCGTACTCCGGGTTGAGCGCGTAGAGCTTGCCGTCCTCGCCGAAGCGCATCCAGGCGATGTCGTCACCGAGGGTCTCGACCTTCCAGCCCTCGATGGTCGGCTCGAGCATGGCCAGGTTGGTCTTGCCGCAGGCGCTCGGGAACGCGGCGGCGACGTAGTGGACGGCCTGCTCCGGCGACGTCAGCTTGAGGATCAGCATGTGCTCGGCCAGCCAGCCCTCGTCGCGGGCCATCACGGAGGCGATGCGCAGCGAGTAGCACTTCTTGCCCGAGCAGCGCGTTGCCGCCGTACCCGGAGCCGAAGCTCCAGATCATGCGCTCCTCGGGGAACTGGGTGATGTACTTCGTGTCGTTGCAGGGCCACGGCACGTCCTGCTGCCCGGGCTCGAGCGGGGCACCGACCGAGTGCAGGCAGGGGACGAAGTCGGCGTCCTCGCCCATGCCGTCGAGGACCTTCGCACCCATCCGCGCCATGATGCGCATCGAGCAGACGACGTACGCCGAGTCGGTGATCTCGACGCCGAACATCGGCGTCTCGGCCTCGAGCGGCCCCATGCAGAACGGGATGACGTACATCGTGCGGCCGCGCATGCAGCCCCGGTAGAGGTCGGTCATGGCCGCCTTCATCTCGCCCGGGTCCATCCAGTTGTTGGTCGGGCCGGCGTCGGCCTCGTCGCGCGAGCAGATGAAGGTGCGGTCCTCGACCCGGGCGACGTCGGTGGGGTCGGAGCGCGCCCAGAACGAGTTCGGCTTCTTGTCGTCGGCGAGCCGGGTCAGCGTGCCGGCCTCGACCAGCTCCGCGGTCAGCCGGTCCCACTCCTCGTCCGAGCCGTCGCACCAGACCACCCGGTCCGGCTGCGTCAGCTCGGCGACCTCCTGGACCCAGTCGTTGAGCCGCCGGTGGGTCGTCGGGGAGTCGATCATCGATGCCGTCATCGCCGGAGCTGTCCCTTTCGCGTGGTGACCGCGGACCCGGGTCGTGCGCTGGCTCTCGGTCGCGGGGCTGCTCACGGTAGCCCGTGATGGCCGCCCCGCGGCAGGGGGGTCATGAGACGAACGAGCAGATCACTTGCCATGTGCCCGGTCCTGCCCGACACTATGCGGCCCTCGCCGTGGCCTGGCTGGTTGACGACGCGGAGGCCGGGGTACGCAAGGCGGCAGATCGGACCTTCCGCAGCGCGAGACCTGGAGAGACCGCCATGAGCCCTGCCCTGATGACCGACCGCTCACGCCGCGACGCGGGCGGAGCCGCCTCCGGCTTCATCGTCGCGATCCTGGTGCTCGCCGGGGTCGCAGTGGCCGCCTTCTTCTACTTCGGTGGCGAGGCGGACGTGGACATCAAGAACCCGGACGTCGAGGTCAGCAGTGACGAGACCCCCAACTGAGGCCAGCGTTCCGCGGGGCCGTCGAGCCTGTCTGACCGCCTCCGCGTGATTCGGAGCGGCGGCTCGCTGTCTTGTACAGTTGCCGCGGCCAATCGGCCATGCGCCCGTAGCTCAACGGATAGAGCGTCTGACTACGGATCAGGAGGTTGCAGGTTCGAATCCTGCCGGGCGCGCCCACCGATTTCGCAGGCGGTCAGGCCGCCGGATCGAGGCGCCGGCGGCCCTCGGCCGTGAGGACCAGGGGCGATGACCCGGTGATCGCGTCGGCCGCAAACAGCAGCTTGAATGCGCGGCGGACTCACGTCGTCCGCGCCAGGGCACGCGGCGAGCACCGCATCCGGGCGGAAGCCAGCGCCCTCAGCGACCGCACGGAGTATGCGGTCCTGAACGGCGCTCTGCATCGTTGTCACTCCGTGCCCGTCCCCGCGGATAGGACGCCGCAACCGGATAACTGCGTACCCGTGCCTTCGGCGCCGACGGAAAGGGCCGGCCTGGGGCCTATCGGGGAAACATCCAGCAGACGTCGTGGCGATGGCCAGCGGGGGCGACCCGGCCACGCGCCTTCGCGCTCCGCTGCGGGAAGTGCTTTCAACCACACCTGTCGGACCAAGGCCGGGACGGCGGTTCCGCTGCCTCCGGGTGGGGGACCGCCGAGCACCATCTGGGTGTCCGGGGCTCATGTCCGAAGGCTGCGGACCGCTGGTGTGACAGCAGCCGTGCGGCGACCACCATTGAGGGCGGTCGCGCCGCGATCACTGGTTGGCCCGCTCGCCCTTCGCTGCCCTTTCCGCGACCTCCGCGATGCGCCTGGCCCGCGTCTCCGGCCGCTTGGCCTGCACGATCCACGCGAGGATCGCCCGTCTGGTCGAGGGCGGGAAGGACTCCCAGTGCCCGGCCGAGCCCTTGTGCCGGCGAAAGGCAGCCGCCAGGTCGGGCGGGACGACCAGGTCCTCGACCTCATCGAGCAGGGACCATGCGCCGTTCTCCTTCGCGACGTCGATCGCGCGCTGCCCCGCCGGCGCCATCCGTCCCTCGGCGAGCAGCTTCTCGACGCGTACCTTGTTGGTACGCGACCAACCGCTGGCCGGCTTCCGGGGGCAGTACCACAGCATGTGCGGTCGTCGTCGAGCGTCCGCTGCTTGCTGTCGATCCACCCGAAGGCGAGCGCCTCGATCACGCCGTCCTCGTACGAGATGCGCTTTCTTGCCGGTGTGGGACTTCCACGACACCAGCCAGACGCCACTGCTCGTCGCGTGGTGGCGCTCGAGCCACTTATGCCAAGCCGCCGTCGTCGTGGGGTGCACAACATCGTCGTTCATGTGGTCCCTCCGCGAGCACGGATCGATGGCTTCGATCCTTGCGCAGGTGCGCGCGATGGTGCTCGGACACCCCTCCCCGGGTGGGGTCAGCCCCCTGACCGCGGGAGGTCAGCCCCCTCGGCTGGTCCCGTTCCCGGCCGGGCGGCGCCCCCCGACGCTGTTCGGTCTGCGCCATGGGCGCCCATTCCGTTGATCCCTAACGTCGGTCGAGCCGGGTCCGCCATCCGTCTGCGGGCTCCGATCCACTCTCAGCCCACCGGGCAGGAAAGGCGTTTCCCATGTCTCGCATCCTCTACCGGATCGGCCACTTCGCCGGTCGTCACCCCTGGCGCATCCTCGCGGCCTGGATCCTCGTCGCTGTCGCATCGGTCGCGCTCAACTCGTCCTTCGGCGGCCCCCCCGACGAGCACTTCACCATCCCCGGCGCCGAGTCGCAGCGTGCTGCCGACGCCATCGAGGACCGCTTCCCGCAGGAGACCCTCAACACCTCCAACGTGATCTTCCACGACGAGAACGGGCTCACCGAGCCGGCCACCAAGGCCGCGGTCACCGAAGCGGTCGCCGGCCTGGCCGACGGCAAGCACGTCCTCGCCGTGGCTGACCCCTACGACCCTCGCGGTCCGACGCTGAGCGAGGACGGGACCACGGCGTTCGCGTCCGTGTCCTTCGACTCGCAGGAGATCGGCCCGGAGGACTTCGAGGCCGCGGAGAAGGCCGTCGAGGCAGCCCGTGACGCGGGCGTCCAGGTCGAGTACGACGCAGGGCTCGGCCTTGCCGCCGGGGACGCTGCCCCCGGCAGCGAGAAGATCGGCATCCTGGTCGCCGTCGTGGTGCTCGCCATCGCGTTCGGCTCGCTGGTCGCCATGAGCCTCCCGATCGTCGTGGCACTCGTCGGGCTGCTGGTCGGCCTCAGCTCGATCGGTCTGCTCTCCGGTGTCCTCGCTGTGCCCGAGATCGCCACCATCGTGGCAATGATGATGGGGCTCGGCGTCGGGATCGACTACGCACTGTTCATCCTGGCCCGGCACCGCCAGAACCTCGAGTCGGGCACCCCCGTCCCCGAAGCGATCGGCAAGGCGAACGCCACCGCCGGTCTCTCGGTGCTGTTCGCCGGCACCACGGTCGTGCTCGCCATCGCCGGTCTCCAGGTCTCCGGGATCCCGATGATGACGATGATGGGCTGGGCGTCCGCGCTGATGGTCGCCGTCACGATGATCGCAGCCGTCACGCTGCTCCCCGCACTGCTCGGCATCGCCGGCAAGCGGGTCAACAGCCTGCGGCTCCCGTTCATCAAGCAGAAGCCCGCCAACAACCCGCGGTCGAAGTCGGCCCGGTGGACGACCAAGGTCGTCGCCAAGCCGGTGCGCTACGGCGCAGTGGCTGGTGTTCTGCTGGCCGTGCTCGCGATCCCGACGTTCGCCATGCAGCTGGGCTTCCCCGACGCAGGCAACGACGGCCCAGACATGACGACGCGCAAGGCCTACGACCTGATGGCCGACAAGTACGGCGCCGGCGTCAACGGTCCGCTGGCGGTCGTGGTCGAGACCAACGGTTCGCAGAAGTCGGAGGCTGTCGTCACCGACCTCGTGCAGGGCATCTCCTCAGACAAGGGCGTCGCCTCGGTCGGCGAGCCGGTGTTCTCCGAGAAGAAGGACCTGGCGATCATCGACGTCACCCCCACGACGTCGCCCCAGGACGCGGAGACCTCCGCGCTGCTGGAGCGGTTGCGTGACGACGTCGTCCCCGCTGCCGTCGGTGACACCACCGTCGAGGCGTCGATCACCGGCAGCACGGCGATGGTCGAGGACATCTCCTCGCGGATCCAGGAGCGGATGCCGTACTTCCTGGCAGCCGTGATCGGGCTGTCGTTCATCGTGCTGGCACTGGTGTTCCGGTCCATCCTGGTCCCGCTCAAGGCCGCGCTGCTCAACGTGCTCAGCGTCGGTGCGGCGTACGGCGTGGTCGTGGCCGTGTTCCAGTGGGGTTGGGGAGCAAGCCTGATCGGCGTGCACGAGAACGTGCCGATCATGCCCCTGGCGCCGATGCTGATGTTCGCCATCCTCTTCGGTCTCTCGATGGACTACGAGGTGTTCCTGCTCAGCCGGGTCCGTGAGCAGTACCTGAAGCACCGCGATCCCCAGCGCGCGGTTGTCGAGGGTGTCGGTTCCACGGCCCGGGTCATCACCAGCGCCGCGCTGATCATGATCGCGGTCTTCGGCGCCTTCATCCTCGCCGCGGACGTCGTGACGAAGATGTTCGGTGTCGGGCTTGCCCTCGCCGTGCTGCTCGACGTGACGCTGGTGCGGATGGTGCTCGTCCCCGCGGCGATGAGCCTGCTCGGTCACCGCGCCTGGTGGCTGCCGAACTGGCTGGACCGCCTGCTGCCGAACATCGACCTCGAGGGTACTGACGACAGTGCCGACGAGCTCGACCTGGCGGCGTTCGAGGAGGACGTTCGCGAGCCGACGCTCGTCTAGCTCCGTGTCCTCCCCACCACCCTGATGCGGCCGGTCACCAGACCGGTCGCATCAGGGTGTTTGTGCGAGGGTGTGCGGGTGCTGCGCGTCGCTGTCGTGGGTTCCGGTCCGGCCGGCGTCTACACCGCCGAGGCTCTTCTCCGGTACGGCGGTGAGGTGCTCGTCGACGTCATCGACGGGCTGCCCGCGCCGTTCGGGCTGGTGCGCTACGGCGTCGCTCCAGACCACCCGCGTACCCAGTCCATCTCGGCCACCCTGGCAGCCGTCCTGCAGCAGCCGTCGGTGCGGTTCCTCGGCAACGTACACATCGGATCCGACCTGACGCTCGAGGAGATGCGCGACCATTACGACGCCGTGGTGGTCGCGACCGGTGCCGCCGTCGACCGACACCTGGACGTCCCGGGGGAGGACCTGCCGGGCAGCGTGTCGGCGACCGACCTGGTCGCCTGGTACTGCGGTCACCCCGATACCGCGCCGGACCTGTTCCGGCTCGACGCCCGAAGCGTCGCGGTGGTCGGCGCGGGCAACGTCGCGGGGGACGTCGCCCGGATGCTCGCCAGCTCGCCGGAGGAGTTGCGGGTGACCGACGTCGCAGACCACGTGCTCGCCGCGTTCGCGGCCAGCACCGTCGAGGACGTCCATCTCGTCGCGCGCCGCGGCCCGGCCCAGGCGAAGTTCACGACGCGTGAGCTGCGCGAGTTCGGCGACCTCGCCGAGGCCGACGTGCTGGTCGACCCCGCGGACCTCGAGCTGGACGACGTCAGCCGTGAGCTGTTGACGTCCAGCGCGGCGGCGCGGCGCAACGTCGATGTCCTGCGGGGCTGGGCGGAGACGCCGCCGGCCGGCCGTCCCCGCCGGGTGCACCTGCACTTCTTCGCCAAGCCCGTCGCGCTGACGGGTGACGACCGGGTGCAGGGGATCACGCTGGAGCGGACCGCGTTCGGCCCGGACGGCTCGCTGAAGGGCACCGGGACGCTGCTCGAGCTGCCGGTCCAGATGGTGGTCCGCGCGGTCGGCTATCGCAGCCTCCCGCTGCCAGGTCTGCCGTTCGACGCGGAGGCCGGTGTCGTGCCGCACAAGGACGGCAGGGTCTGCCTCGACGGCGCGCCGGTGCCCGGCGCCTACGTCGCCGGATGGGCGAAGCGCGGCCCGACCGGGGTCATCGGCACGAACAAGCACGACGCCCGCGAGACGGTCCGGTCGCTGCTCGACGACCTTCCGTCGCTGACGCCCGCTCCGCAGCGCGACCCGGACGCGATCCTGCGCCTGCTCGCCGAGCGGGGTGTTCAGGTCGTCGACTGGGCCGGCTGGACCGCCGTCAACGCCGCGGAGCTCGAGCGCGGCCATGCGCAGGGCCGCCCGCGCATCAAGATCACCGACCGCGCCGAGCTCCTCCTCCGCGGCGTCGACCACGTAGACGTGGTCGACGCCCGCTTGGCGGGGTGTCTATGCCACGCCAAGGAGCACTGGACCACGTAAACGTGGTCGACGCGCGGAGTGAGGTTGCCGGACATACCCTCGGGGGGTAGTGTCGGCTTCGGACGTGATACCCCCACCGGGTACTGAGGGAGACGCTCAATGACAGCCGCTGCAGCCCACCACGGCTACACCCCGCGCAAGCCCAGCCACCTCAAGCGGCTCCGGCGCATCGAGGGCCAGGTCCGCGGCCTGCAGCGCATGGTCGAGGAGGACAAGTACTGCATCGACATCCTCACCCAGGTGTCGGCCGCCACCAAGGCGCTGCAGTCCTTCTCCCTCGAGCTGCTGGAAGAGCACCTCGCCCACTGCGTCGTCGAGGCCGCCCAGCGCGGCGGCCCGGAGGCCGAGGAGAAGGTGCGCGAGGCCTCCGACGCCATCGCCCGACTGGTCCGCAGCTGATCCCGCCACGTCATCCACCAGGAGCCACGACATGAGCACGACGTCCACGTACCGCGTCACCGGCATGACCTGCGACCACTGCGTCACGGCCGTCACCGAGGAGCTGTCCGCCCTGCCCGGTGTTCGCGACGTCCAGGTCGCGCTCGTCACCGGCGGGACGTCCGACGTCCGCGTCGTGAGCGAGACGCCGCTCGCCGAGAACGCCGTGCGCGAGGCCGTCGACGAGGCGGGCTACGAGTACGCCGGGGCCGCACCGTGACAGCAGTTCCGCTGCGGCTGGCCGCGTTCGTCGCTGTGCTGGGCCTGGCGTTCGCTCGCGGCCTACGCGGTCGGGACGGCAGCCGGTCCCGTCGCGGGCACGGCCGCACGCCGCGCCGACAGCGACGACGCGCACGCTGCCGACAGCGACGACGCGCACGCCGCCGGCAGCGACGCCGACGACCGCCGACGGCCGCGTGACCACTCTTCCGGGGCTCGCGGTGACCGACAGCGGCTACACCCTGAGTCCCGACGCGGACCACGCTGCCGTCCGGGACCGCGCGTGCCCTTCACGTTCCGGGTGGTCGGCCCGGACGGCGCTGCCGTCACGGACTTCACCGAGGCGCACGAGAAGCGGTTGCACCTGATCGTGGTGCGCCGCGACCTCTCCGGGTTCCAGCACGTCCATCCGACGCAGGGCGCGGACGGGACGTGGACGGTCGACCTCGACCTGCGCAGGGCGGCACCTATCGCGCGTACGCCGACGTCGAACCGACCGACGCTCGGCCGCAACGTCGTGCTCGGCACCGACCTCGTCGGTCCCCGGCGACTTCGCGCCGGCGGACCTGCCGGCACCGGCCGCCTCGACCGTGGTCGACGGCTATCGCGTCACCCTCGTCCGGCGCAGCCGGTCCCCGGGCGAGGAGGCGGAGCTGACCTTCGCCGTCAGCCGCGCGGGCCGACCGGTGGACAGCCTCCAGCCCTACCTCGGCGCCTTCGGGCACCTCGTCACCCTGCGCGCCGGCGACCTCGCCTACCTGCACACCCACCCGGCCGAGCCGGACCACGACGGCGGGTCCGGCGGGCCGACGGTCCGCTTCGGGACGACGTTCCCGTCCGCGGGGACCTATCGCCTCTACCTGGACTTCCAGGTCGACGGGCAGGTACGCACGGCGGAGCTCACCGTGGACGTGGAGGCGCAGCGATGAGCGTCGACACGCCAGCGGCGGGCGGCACGGTCGAGCTGTCCATCGGCGGCATGACGTGCAGCACCTGCTCGGCCCGGATCGAGAAGAAGCTGAACCGGATGGACGGCGTCGAGGCGACGGTCAACTTCGCGACCGAGAAGGCGAAGGTCACCTTCGGTGACGGCGTGACCGTGGACGACCTGGTCGCGACGGTCGAGGCCACCGGCTACACCGCCGCACCGCCGCGCCGCCGCCGACCCGAGCGGCGGCTCAGCCGGACCGGCCGGCGTGGACGACCGCGGGGCCCAGGCCTCGGCGAGCCGGACGCCGTCGACGCGCTGCGCCGCGGGTGATGGTCAGCGCCGCGCTCGACCGTGCCGGTGATCGCTGCTCTCGATGATCCCGGCGCTGCAGTTCGACTTCTGGCAGTGGCTCGCGCTGACCCTCGCGGCGCCGGTCGTGATCTGGGGTGCCTGGCCGTTCCACCGGGCGACGTGGTCGAACCTGCGACACGGCGCGGCGACGATGGACACCCTCGTCTCGCTCGGTGTGCTCGCCGCGTTCGGCTGGTCGCTGTACGCCCTGTTCCTCGGCGGCGCCGGCGAGCCGGGCATGACGATGCCGTTCACCCTCGTCCCGGCACGCGGGTCCGGCGCCGACGAGATCTACCTCGAGGTCGCCTCCGGGGTCACGCTGTTCCTGCTGACCGGCCGCTACCTGGAGGCCCGCGCCAAGCGCCGGTCCGGCGCCGCGCTGCGCGCGCTGCTCGAGATGGGCGCCAAGGACGTCGCGCTCCTGCGCGACGGCGTCGAGGCGCGGGTGCCGGTCGACCAGCTCGCGGTCGGCGACGAGTTCGTCGTCCGGCCCGGGGAGAAGCTCGCCGACCGACGGCGTGGTCGGTCACGGCACCTCCGCGGTCGACGCGTCGATGCTCACCGGCGAGCCGGTGCCGGTCGAGGTCGGGCCGGGCGACGCCGTCGTCGGGGCGACGGTGAACGCCGGCGGCCGGCTCGTGGTCCGGGCGACCCGGGTCGGGTCGGACACCCAGCTGGCGCAGATGGCCCGGCTGGTCGAGGACGGCCCAGAACGGCAAGGCGTCGGTGCAGCGGCTCGCCGACCGGGTCTCCGCGGTGTTCGTGCCGGTGGTGCTCGTGCTCGCGCTGGCGACGCTGGGCTTCTGGCTCGGCACGGGCGCCGACGCGCGAGGTCGCGTTCACCGCGGCCGTCGCGGTCCTCGATCATCGCCTGCCCGTGCGCGCTCGGCCTGGCCACGCCGACGGCGCTGCTGGTCGGCACCGGCCGCGGCGCCCAGCTCGGCATCCTCGATCAAGGGACCCGAGGTGCTGGAGTCCACCCGGCTGGTCGACACGGTCGTGCTGGACAAGACCGGCACGGTCACGACCGGCGCGATGGCGCTGGTCGACGTCGTGACCGCCGACGGCGACGGACCGACACGAGGTGCTCCGCCTGGCCGGCGCCCTCGAGAGCGCCTCCGAGCACCCCGTCGCCCGTGCGGTCGCGTCGGCCGCGGCGGCCGAGGTCGGGGCGCTGCCACCGGTCGACGGCTTCCGGAACGTCGAGGGACTCGGCGTGCAGGGTGCGGTCGAGGGCCGTCGACGGTACGTCGCACGCGGTGCTCGTCGGCCGCCCCCGGCTGCTGGCCGACTGGGCGCAGCACCTGCCGCCGGAGCTGGAGGCGGCCCGGCAGTGCGCCGAGGCCGAGGGCAGGACCGCTATCGCCGTGGGCTGGGACGGGCGGGCCCGCGCCGTGCTCGTCGTCGTCCGACACCGTCAAGCCGACGTCGCGCGCCGCGGTCGCCGCCCTGCGTGACCTCGGGCTGCGGCCCGTGCTGCTGACGGGCGACAACGCGGCGGCCGCGCGGTCGGTGGCGGCGCAGGTCGGCATCGACGCGGGTGACGTCATCGCCGAGGTGCTGCCGCAGGACAAGGTCGACGTCGTCGCCCGCCTGCAGGCGGACGGGCGGGTGGTGGCGATGGTCGGCGACGGCGTGAACGACGCCGCTGCGCTGGCGCAGGCGGACCTCGGGCTCGTCCATGGGCACCGGCACCGACGTGGCGATCGAGGCCTCCGACCTCACCCTGGTCCGAGGTGACCTCCGGGTGGCCGCGGACGCGATCCGGCTGTCCCGGCGGACGCTGGCGATCATCAAGGGCAACCTGTTCTGGGCCTTCGCCTACAACGTGGCCGCGCATCCCGCTCGCCGCGGCCGGGCTGCTCAACCCGATGCTCGCTGGCGCCGCGATGGCCGCCAGCTCGGTGTTCGTCGTCACCAACAGCCTGCGGCTGCGAGGATTCCAGCCATTGGCGGCCAGCGGGGACGAGGAGTGACGTGCGAGGGCTGACGGTCGACAGGCGCGACGACGCCGAGGTTCCCGACCGGCTCCGCGCGCACTGGCGCGAGTGGCTCGGCGCGGACACATGACGACCTCGCGGTGCTCGGGTCTCCCGCATGACGGGGCGCCGCAGCTGGTCGTGGTCGGCTCGCCCGGCCGCACCCGGCCCGGCTGGGACGGCGAGGTGCACGCTGTGACCGGCGTCGTCGACGCGGCCGGCGCTGCTGTCGTCTCCCTCCCGCCGACCCACGTCGGCTGGGCCCGAGATCTCGTGGCCGCCGGGGCGGGGCTGGACCAGATGCGCGCCGCGCTCCCCGACCGGCTCGGGCTGCCGGACCACGTCGTCTACCGCGCCGTGTGCCGGTGGAGCGTGGCCGCGACGCCCGCGGCTGAGCTGCCCGATGCCGGGTCGTGGGTCCCGGTCACCGACCCGCCGGGTGCCGGACTGGCTGCGGCCCTTCGGTGGTGACGCGCTGGTCGCGTTCGATGACGACGGCAGCTACCTGGCGGGCGTCGGCCTCAAACGGCACGACCGGTTCGGCCACGAGATCGCCGTCGGCACCGACGAGCGGGCGCGTGGTCGTGGGCTGGCCCGCCGCCTCGTCGCGCAGGCGTCGCGGGAGCTGCTCGGTCGGGGTGTCGTGCCGACGTACCTGCACGACCCGGCCAACGCCGCCTCGGCACGGGTCGCCGACGCCGCCGGCCTGCCCGACCGCGGTTGGCGCGCCCTCGGGATCGCCCCGCTCCCCGCCTGATTGCGCTCGACCTACGCACCCACGGCGAGCGCTCCCGACACGCTCGACTCGCCGGGCGCTAGACCGGGCGGATTCGCAGCGCTCGCGCTAGGGGCCGTTGCCCGCGTCACCGCTGCGGGTCCGCAAGCCCCAACGCGGCTGGCCTCCTCCCACAGCTCCTCACGGACCCGGGGGTGCGCCGCCTGATCGATGAGGTGCGCGGCCTGCGACCGCTCGTCGTGGCCGAACATCTCCGCCACGCCCTGCTCGGTGACCACGGCGGTGTGCTGGAAGGACGTCACCGGCTCGTCGACCATCGCCACGATCGACGAGGCATTCGCCTTGGGGTGCCAGGACCGCAGCGCCATCAGGGCCTGCCCGCCGCTCGAGTGCAGGGCGCCGACCACGAAGTCGGTCTGACCCCCGAACCCGGAGTGGATCCGGCCGTTGACCCGCGACGCGTTCGCCTGCCCGAACAGGTCGACCTGCAGCGCGGTGTTGATGCTGGTCATCGAGCGGTTGGCGGCGATCGCCCGGGGGTCGTTGGTCCGCTCGGTACGCAACACCTGGACCCTCGGGTTGCGGTGCACCCACGCGTGCAGGGCGTCCGAGCCGAGCATGAACGAAGCGGTCACTAGCGCCGTGTCGTCGAGCGCGCCGGCCTGGTCGAGGGCCAGCACCCCGTCGGAGAACATCTCGCTCCACACGACCAGCCCACGGCGTGCGGACAGCCCCGGCAACGTCGCGTCGGGCACCAGCCCGATGCCCAGCTGCAGGGTGGCGCCGTCACCCACACGGGCCGCGACGAGCTCGCCGATCCGTCTCGCGGCGTCGTCCGGCGCGGCGTGGTGCGGCGTGGCCAGCGGCTCGTCGGCCTCGATCAGCACGTCGATGTCGTCCGGGGACAGCAACCCGTCGCCGTACGTCCACGGCATGTGCCGGTTGACCTGCGCCACGACGGTGCCGCCACGCGCCCGGCAGGCGGCGACGGCCGCGGGCAGGATGTTCACCTCCGCACCCATCGAGTGCATCCCGTCGTAGGCAGGAGACACGTTGAGGCAGACCAGGTCCGGAGGGAGCGTCGTGGCGAACAGCCGAGGGACGAGGGACAGCCGCGCGGGCACGTAGCGCAGCGACGGGCTGCGCCGCACGCCCGGTCCGACGAAGCAGGTCTCGTGCACCACGCCGGGTCGATCGGGGACACCGGGACCGGCGTTCAGGACGAAGAGGCGGTACGCCGGCAGGCTGGCGTCCACGACGGACATCAGGGTGCCCGGAAAGGCACCGTTGCCGCTCGCGACGACGCGGGGGACACCCGGCAGGGCGGAGAGGCGCGCGGCGAGCCCCTCGCGGTGACGCCTCCGGCACCCTGACCTCAGGCCAGCAGGTCGTCGAGTGCCCGGCGAGGGGTGACGGGGCCGGGTCGCGCGTGGCCGAGGCGCAGCACCATCTGGGGATGTCCTACGACGCCGAGCTCTCACGGCCAGCCGCCGGCGGGCCCAGGGCCGGTCGAGGACCTGTCCGAGCGGCGAGGCCTGCACGCCGGCCATCGTCGCACGCAGGAGCAGCGCCGACATGGCCTGCCCGGCGAGCAGCCAGTCAGCCGCGGAGTCTCCCGGCGTCCCGAGGACGGCCACCAGCGGCCGTTCGGGCGCAGGAGCTTCGGAGCCCGCGGCGGCGACGTGCGGTGTCGGGACGAACTCGCGCAGCTGGAGGCCGCTGCTGCGCGGCTCGGTGCCGAGGGTCGCGGCGTCAGCGGGGACACCGTCGCCGGCGCCCTTGGGCCGGTGGTCCAGGTCGCCAGCTCGGCGCCGTAGGCCTCGTCGTCCTGCTCCTCCTCGTCCGCGCGGGACAGCAGCACTGCCAGCGGGACCTGGTCCGACGGTGACTCGAGGAAGCGGACCCAGGCGCCCTGCGCCTGGGCCGCATCCCGCAGTGTCGCGACCTCGTCGGCCGTGACTGGCTCGTCGTCGAAGCGGCCCCTCTGGGTGTGCCGGGACCGGGCCGCCTCCCCCTGAGCCAGCTCGATCGAGGTCGGCCCGTGGCCCGGTACCCCTCGGAACCGGACCACGAGGGATCGGCTGTCGGCCCGGGCCACCTCGACCGTCGGGTCGAAGCCCTGCAGCCGGAAGGCCAGCCGGGCCAGGTAGACGGCCGTGCCGCAGCTGATGGTCTGCTGGCGGCCGTCGGGGTCCAGAGCACCGCAGGCGGCGGCTCTCGTCGCGACGCAGGGTCAGCACGTCGCCGTCGGCGCTGAACTGCCACGGCTGGGTGTTGTGCACCGAGGGCGCGAGCCGGGCCAGGTCGACGACGGCTGTCAGGGTGGGCTGGGTCGTGTTCACCATCGCAGTCTCGGCGGTGCGGCGGCCAACCGGTGGAGGACTTCGGCCCGGGATCGAAGGACCTTCGGTCCTGCCTCCACCACCCGGGCACCCCGCACGCTGGCGAGAAGCGATGCGACGGGAGACGACGATGCTCACGACCGGACCAACCAGGCTGATCGACGACGACGTGGCGGTCGCGCTGGTCGAAGCGGCGACGGCGGCGCCGTCCGTCCACAACAGCCAGCCGTGGAGCTTCGAGGTGGGCGCCCGCACCGTGGACCTGTACGCCGACCCGGCCCGCCAGCTGCAGATGTCGGACGCGTCGGGCCGCTCGTTGCTGGTCAGCTGCGGTGCCGCCCTCCTCAACCTCCGGGTGGCCGCACACCACCTCGGGTTCCACCCCCGGATCCGGCTGCTGCCGACGCCGGAGACACCCCACCCACGTGGCTCGGCTCGAGGTCGACCACCGGCACAGCTCGGCCGGGTTCGCTGGACGATCTCTTCCCGGCCGTCTGGACGCGGCGGACCAACCGCCTCCCGTTCTGGGAGCGCAAGATCCCCACGTCGGTCCTGAGCCGCCTGCAGGAGGCGGTGACCCTGGAGAACGCCGTCCTGCGCATCACCCACGACCGGGACGAGGTGGACCGGATCGTCGCCCTCCTGCACGACGCGGAGCTTGCCGACCAGCCGGTCCACCGGGCGCGAGCGCCGGGAGTGGATCAACCGTGACGTTCCGGGCGAGGGCATCCCGCCACAGTCGCTGGGTCCCCGCCCGGCGGACCGGCGCACTCCGTTCAGGGACCTGGCCGGCGCGGCCGTCCCGGCGCGCCCCCGGGCGCCTTTCGAGCGGACGCCCACCGTGGCGGTCCTGTCGACGACCGGCGACCGGCCGGTGGACTGGGTGCGGGCCGGTCAGGCGCTGCAACGGGCGCTGCTGGTGGCGACGACCGAGGGTCTGGTGGCCTCCTTCATGAACCAGCCGCTCGAGCACGAGGACCTGCGGTGGCAGGTGCGCTCGCCGCTCACTGGCGTCGGCGTCGACCCAGATGATCATGCGACTCGGCTACGGCGTCCCTGTGCCGGCCACACCGCGCCGGCCTGGTCTCCGAGGTCATGCGCTGACCGGTCAGCAGACCTGCTGCAGCTGCCCGGTGCGCAGGTCGAAGAGGAACCCGCCGACGGTCACGTTGCCGCAGGTAGGGCGAGGACTGCACCCGCTGGACGTCGGCGCACAGCGAGCCGACCTGGTCGTCGGTGGTGAGGAAGGACAGGCTGCGGGTGTCGGGACCGCCGGCGGCCCGGATCGACGCGTGCACCTCGTCCTCGCCGCCGTTGCTCATGCGGCAGTCGGTGTGGGCGATCACCATCACCCGCTCCACGCCGAGCAGGTGGGAGGCGAGGACCAGCGTCCGCAGCACGTCGTCGGTCACTCGCGCACCGGCGTTGCGCAGGATCTTCGCGTCGCCCGGCGCGAGCCCGAGCAGGCCCAGCGGGTCGATCCGGGAGTCCATGCAGGTCAGCACCGCCAGGCCGCGGGCGGCGCTGGCCTTCAGCTCGGACAGCTGGAACCGCGCGGCATAGTCCCGGTTGGCCGAGAGCACGTCGTCGAACGCGTTGGTGTCATCGGTCGGCACGTGACGAAGCGTAGGGCTATCTTGTCCGGCGTCAGATCATGGCCGGGGAAGGGCCGCCGACCGAATGACCGCTCTCGGCCCGCCACGCGCCGCGTCCGGCATGCTGTCCGACGTTCTGCTGCTCGCCGTCGTCGTGGCGTCGGAGCTGGTCGTCACGATGGGTGTCGTGGTCCCGCACGTCACGGGCGATGATGCCGGCGACGCCTGGCTTGTCCCGCCGCTCTTCGGCCTGGTGTTCCTCCTGCCGCTGCTGCTCGTGTCGACCGTCGTCACCAGCGCACAGCGCCTGCTGCTCGGAAGGCCCCTCGCGGCGGGGCTGCGGCGGGTCAACGTCGCCATCCTGCTCATGTCGCTCGCCGGTCTCGCCGGTCTCCTCTCGCCGTGGGGGCTCGGGGCCCTCCGGGGCTTCTCGGCCGTCGCGGACTGAGGTTCCGCGGAGAGCTCCAGCCGCGGAAGACTCACCGAGCGAGGGCTTCTCGCGTACCCGCGGGCGATCTCGACGTCCTCTCGCGCCGTCACGACCATCGCCCGCACCCGGGCACCCGGCCCCGTCACATCGCCGTCGCCGTCTCCGTCGCCGCCCGTCAAGGCTGCGTTGGCGGCCTCGTCGAGCCCGGCCCCCAGGAAGCCCAGCCGTTGCACCGTCCGGCGCCGCAGCTCGGTGGCCCTCTCGCCGACCCCGCCGGTGAACACCAGGGCGTCCAGGCCGCCGAGTGCTGCCGCCATCGATGCAACGGCGCCGACCAGCCGGTGCAGGTAGACGTCGACGGCCAGTCGCGCGTCGGGGTCTCCCGCGGCCTCGCGCTCCAGCACCTCGCGCATGTCCTTCGTGCCGGCCAGGGCGAGCAGCCCGCCCTGGGTGTCGATGCCGTCGAGCACCTCGCCCGCCGTGAGGTGGCCCTGGTCGACCAGCCAGAGCAGCAGACCGGGATCGACACTGCCGGCCCGGGTCGCCATCACGATCCCTTCCAACGGCGTCCAGCCCATCGTGGTGTCGACCGGCTCCTGCCCGCGCACTGCCGCCAGGGACGCACCCGAGCCGAGGTGCGCCACGACGAGCCGCGCGTCGTCGCGGCCGAGAAGCTGCGCGGCGCGGCGGCTGGCCCAGGCGTAGGACAGCCCGTGGAAGCCGTAGCGGCGCACGCCGAACCGCTCCCGCCACTCGCGAGGAACGGCGTAGGTCCGGGCTGCCGCGGCAGCCCCGCATGGAAGGCGGTGTCGAAGCACGCCACGGCGGGCAGGTCGGGGAACCCGTCGCGCACCGCCTCGATCGCCTCGACCGCCACGGGCTGGTGCAGGGGAGCGAGCGGCACCAGCTCGCGGAGGTCGACGAGCAGCGCGTCGTCGACCGGCTCTGGGCGTACGTGGCGCGGCCCGCCGTGAACCACCCGGTGGCCGACGGCGTCGACGGGATGGTCGTTCACCAGCTGCTGGACCGCAGCTGCGATCTCGCCCGGCTCGGTGTCGGTGGTCGCCAGGACGGTGTCCTCGTCGTCCAGGACGCGCAGCTTGACGCTGCTCGACCCGGTGTTGACCGTCAGGACTCGCACGGCGGCTCAGGCCGATGCGTCGTCGTCGGGCCACTGCCAGTCAACGGATGTCCGGCGAGTCCTCGCCGGTTTCCCGGGTGTACGCCCGGTGCCGTGCTCGCTCGTCGACCATCTCCTGCCGGAGCGTTGCTGCATGCGGACCGAGGGACGGCACCCGGTCGATGACGTCGATGACGAGGTGGAACCGGTCGAGGTCGTTGAGCATCACCATGTCGAACGGTGTGGTGGTGGTGCCCTCCTCCTTGTACCCGCGGACGTGGAGGCTGTCGTGGTTCTGCCGCCGGTAGGTCAGCCGGTGGATCAGCCACGGGTAGCCGTGGTAGGCGAACACGACTGGCTTGTCCGTGGTGAACAGCGCGTCGAAGTCCCCGTCAGACAGTCCGTGCGGGTGCTCGCGCTCGTCCTGCAGCCGCATCAGGTCCACGACGTTGACCACGCGCACCGACAGCTCCGGGCGGTGCCGGCGCAGCAGGTCGGCCGCGGCCAGCACCTCGATGGTGGGTACGTCGCCGGCGCAGCCCAGCACCACGTCCGGGTCGGACTGGTCGCCGTTCCCGGCCCACTCCCAGATGCCGATACCGCGGGAGCAGTGCAGCACCGCCTCGTCCATCGACAGCCAGCTCGGGGTCGGCTGCTTGCCCGCCACCACGACGTTGATGTAGTTCCGGCTGCGCAAGCAGTGGTCGGCCACCGACAGCAGACAGTTCGTGTCCGGCGGCAGGTAGACGCGGACGATCTCGGCCTTCTTGTTCACGACATGGTCGATGAAGCCCGGGTCCTGGTGGGAGAAGCCGTTGTGGTCCTGGCGCCAGACGTGGGAGGTCAGCAGGTAGTTCAGCGATGCGATGGGCCGTCGCCACGGGATCTCCCGGGTCACCTTCAGCCATTTCGCGTGCTGGTTGACCATCGAGTCGACGATGTGGATGAACGCCTCGTAGCAGCTGAACATCCCGTGCCGGCCGGTGAGCAGGTACCCCTCGAGCCAGCCCTGGCACAGGTGCTCGCTGAGGATCTCCATCACCCGGCCGTCGGGCGCCAGGTGGTCGTCGCTCTCCACCCGCTCGGCGATCCAGGCGCCGGTCGGTGACCTCGAACACCGCATCCAACCGGTTCGACGCCGTCTCGTCCGGCCCCACGAGCCGGAAGTTCTCCGGGTTGGCGCGGATCACGTCCCGGACCAGCTGACCGAGGACCCGCGTCGGCTCCGACTGCACGTGGCCCCGGGTCCCGATGTCGACGCCGTAGTCGCGGAAGTCCGGGAGCTCGAGGTCACGCAGCAGCAGACCGCCGTTGGTGTGCGGGTTGGCGCTCATCCGCCGCGCACCCCGCGGTGGCAGCCCGCGCAGCCGCTCGACGAGGCGGCCGCTGTCGTCGAACAGCTCCTCCGGCCGGTAGCTGCGCATCCACTCCTCGAGCTGGGCCCGGTGCGAGTCGTTCTCCCGCGTACCCGAGAGCGGGACCTGGTGCGAACGGAAGGTGCCCTCGACAGGCTCGCCGTCCACCGTCTTCGGTCCGGTCCAGCCCTTGGGCGTCCGCAGGACGACCACCGGCCAGCGCGGCCGGTCGTCGCCGCCCGCAGCCGCCGCTGCCTTGATGGCCGCGATCCGCTCGAGCACCGTGTCCAGCGTGTCCGCCATCTGTCGGTGCATCGTCGCCGGGTCGCTGCCCGACACGAAGAACGGCTCGTGGCCGTAGCCGGTCAGCAGCGAGGACAGCTCCTCCTCGGGGATCCGGGCCAGGACCGTCGGGTTCGCGATCTTGTAGCCGTTGAGGTGCACGATCGGGATGACCACCCCGTCGCGATCGGGGTTGAGCATCTTGTTGGCGTGCCAGCTCGCCGCGAGCGGACCCGTCTCGGCCTCACCGTCACCGATCACGCAGGCCACGACCAGGTCGGGGTTGTCCAGCGCCGCGCCGTAGGCGTGTGAGAGCGCGTAGCCGAGCTCGCCGCCCTCGTGGATGGAGCCGGGCGTCTCCGGCGCGACGTGGCTGGGGACACCGCCGGGGAACGAGAACTGGCGGAACAGCCGGCGCATGCCGTTGGTGTCCTCGCTGATGCCGCGGGTAGGTCTCGGAGTAGGTGCCTTCCAGGTATGCGTTGGCCACGAGAGCCGGCCCTCCATGACCTGGGCCGGTGATGAAGATCATGTCGAGGTCGCGATCGACGATCGCCCGGTTGAGGTGCGCGTAGAGGAAGTTGAGCCCAGGTGTCGTGCCCCAGTGACCGAGCAGCCGCGGCTTGACGTGCTCGGGCCCCAGCGGCTCCTCGAGAAGCGGGTTGTCCAGCAGGTAGATCTGCCCCACCGACAGGTAGTTCGCGGCCCGCCAGTAGGCGTCCAGGTCGGTCAGGTAACCGTCCTCCACCGTCACCGTCGTCTCCCTCGTCATCTGTGTCACCTGTGGTCATCTGTGTCGTGGTCCCGACAGCCCGCCGCGCCCTACCCTGTCGGTAGTTGGGGCCCGCTGGGAACCCCGAGCCGATGAGGTGGAACCACCGTGCCGACGAGTGACCTCGACGACCTGCTCCAGCAGGTCCTGGGGCGTGTCGGCGAAGTCCTGGAGGCGCGGGACCGCCTGCAGGGGCTGCTCGACGCCGTGGTCAGCATCGCCGGCGACCTCTCGCTGGACAGCGTGCTGCAGCGCATCGTCACGACGGCCAGCGAGCTGGTGGGGTCCCGCTACGCGGCGCTCGGCGTCCTGGCGACCGTGGATGTGACGAAGGAGCGCCGGCTGCGTGAGTTCGTCACCCACGGGCTGAGCGAGGAGCAGCGGCAGCGGATCGGCGACCTGCCCCAGGGCCACGGGCTGCTCGGCCTGATCATCGACGAGCCGCAACCGGTGCGGCTCGAGGACATCGCGCGACCACCCGCGCAGTTACGGCTTCCCCGCGAACCACCCGCCGATGGGGTCCTTCCTCGGGGTCCCGATCCGGATCCGGGACACGGTGTTCGGCAACCTCTACCTCACCGAGAAGCGGGGCGGCGCCTTCACCGCCGAGGACGAGCAGGTCGTCGTCGCGCTCGCCGCCGCAGCCGGTGTCGTCATCGAGAACGCCCGGCTCTACGAGGAGGCGGCGCGCCGCCAGCGCTGGCTCGAGGCGGCGGCGGAGATCACCACGGTCCTGCTCGGTGACGTGAGCCGCGAGGAGGTGCTGCAGCTGGTGGCCGACCGCGCGCGCGAGGTGGCCGATGCGGACCTGTCCACGGTTGCGCTGCTCCGCGAGGAGTCCGACGAGCTCGTGGTGCAGGTGGTCTCCGGCGGGGACGGCGAGTACGTCGGGACCGTGCTGCCCCGGGGCAAGGGGGTGGCCTGGGCGGTGATGGACTCGGGCGAGGAGCTCGTCCTCGACGACAACACGATTGGCCCGATGCGTGAGCCGCCGCTGGACCGTCCGGACATCGGACGGCTCGTGGCCCTTCCGCTGTGCGCCGACGGGGCCCTGACCGGGGTACTCACGGTCGCCTGGGGTCGGGAGCGGGTGCCTTTCTCGTCGAAGCCGACACCCGGATGCCCGCGACCTTCGCCGAGCAGGCCGCTCTGGCGCTGCAGGTGGCGAGCGCCCGGCGACGACCGGTCCCGGCTGGCGGTGTTCGAGGACCGTGACCGCATCGGTCGCGACCTGCACGACCTGGTGATCCAGCGGCTGTTCGCCATCGGCCTGACGCTGGAGAACGCTGCTCGGCTCGCCACCCGGCCCGAGGTCGCGCAGCGCATCACGACGGCCGTCGACGACATCGACGTGACGATCCGCGACATCCGGCGCAGCATCTTCGAGCTGGGCAGTCGCGGCGCGCTGGCCGACCTGCGGACCGAGATCGGCGGCCTGGTCGAGGAGCACGCGGTGATGCTCGGCTTCCGGCCGACATGGGGCACCGAAGGACCTGTGGACAGCGCGGTGCCCGATCCCGTGCGCCCCCACCTGCTCGCGGTGCTGCGCGAGTCCCTGTCCAACGCAGCGCGGCACGCGGAGGCGACCAGCGTCGACGTGCTTCTGCAGGTGGGGACCGACGTGGTGCTCACCGTGATGGACAACGGTCGGGGCATCGCCGACGGCGTCCGGACTAGCGGACATCCGGAACATGGTCGAGCGGGCGGAGTCGCTCGGTGGGGAGTGCGAGGTCGTCAGTAGACCCGAGGGCGGCACCTGCGTCCGGTGGTCGGTGCCTGCTCGCTGACCTCGCCGTCCGTGCCGGAACCTGGTGCCCGGCTGCGCGCGCGGACGGGGAGCGGTAGACAGGTGTCATGACCGAGCCCGACGGAGCAGCCCGCACCATCCGGGTCTTCCTGCTCGACGACCACGAGGTGGTCCGGCGCGGCCTGCAGGACCTCCTCGAGAGCGACGGCGACATCGAGGTGGTGGGGGAGTCGGGCAGCGCCGCCGAGGCGATCCGACGGATCCCGGCGCTGCGCCCGGACGTCGCCGTGCTCGACGCTCGTCTGCCGGACGGCTCCGGCATCGACGTCTGCCGCGAGATCCGCTCCCTCGAGCCGGCGACGGCTGCGCTGATCCTCACGTCGTACGACGACGACGAAGCCCTCTTCGCAGCGATCATGGCCGGTGCGTCCGGCTACGTGCTCAAGCAGATCCGGGGAACCGACCTGGTCGACGCGGTGCGCCGCGTGGCGGCCGGGCAGTCCCTGCTCGACCCTGCCGTCACCGCGCAGGTGCTGGAGCGGCTGCGCCGCGGTCCCGAGGTGGACGACGCGCTCGCACCGCTGACCGAGCAGGAGCTCCGGTTGCTCGAGCTGATCGGTGAGGGCCTGACGAACCGGCAGATCGCCGAGCGGATGTTCCTCGCCGAGAAGACCATCAAGAACTACGTGTCGAACCTGCTCTCCAAGCTCGGGCTCGAGCGCCGCACCCAGGCCGCCGTCTTCGCCACCAAGCACATCAAGCACTAGGCGGGAGACGATGGCAGAGCCGACAGCACCGGCACCCGACCGTTCCGGGTACGCCCCGGTGAACGGCCTCGAGATGTACTACGAGGTGCACGGCACAGGAACGCCACTTGTCCTGCTGCACGGGGCCTTCTCGGCCATCGGCACCTCCTTCCAGAAGGTGCTGCCCGGCCTCGCCACGACGCGGCAGGTGATCGGCCTCGAGATGCAGGCCCACGGCCGCACGGCGGACATCGACCGCCCGCTGTCCGCCGAGCAGATGGCCGACGACACAGCCGCCGCGCTCGAGTACCTGGAGATCGTGCGTGCCGACGTCTTCGGTTACAGCATGGGTGCCGCTGTCGCACTGCAGGTCGCACTCCGGCACCCCGACGTCGTGCGCAAGCTCGTGCTCGCGTCGGTCACCTACCGGCTCGACGGCGTCCACCCAGGCCTGATGGACGGCCTGGGCGAGATGACGCCGGAGATGATGTTCGGCTCCCCGTGGCATGAGGAGTACCTGCGGATCGCGCCGCGCCCCGACGACTTCGCGAGGTTCTTCGAGAAGAAGACGCAGATGGACAAGAGGATCCGCGACATCCCCGCGGAGGCGATCCAGGGGATCGACGCGCCGACCCTCCTCGTGCATCGGTGACTCCGACCTCGTCCGTCCCGAGCACGCGGTGGAGATGTTCCGCCTGCTCGGAGGCGGCGTCTTCGGCGACACCCCCGCCGGGCTCCCGCGCTCACAGCTGGCCGTCCTTCCCGGCACCTCCCACGTGACGCTCGTGGACCGCGCCGAGCTGCTGCTCGCAGTCATCCCGCCGTTCCTCGACGCACCCGCTCCCGACGCTGGGTGACCGAGTCCTTCAGCGCCTGGTCGGTGCGCAGTACCGGTGGTGCTCAGGCCATGGCGACGTGACGCGGGTCGAAGCCGAACGGCAGTTCGAGGCGGTGGCGGCGCAGCAGGTCCTCGTCGCAGAGGATGTCGCGGGTCGCGCCGTCCGCGACGATGACGCCCTCCGCAAGGATCACCGACCGCGGGCACAGCTCCATCGCGTACGGCAGGTCGTGGGTGACCATCAGGGTGGTCAGCTCGAGCCCTAGCAGGATCTCGGCGAGCTCCCGTCGGCTGGCCGGGTCGAGGTTGCTCGACGGCTCGTCGAGCACCAGGATCTCGGGCCGCATCGCCAGCACGGTCGCCACCGCGACCCGCCGGCGCTGGCCGTAGGACAGGTGGTGCGGCGGGCGGTCGAGGAAGTCCTGCATCCCGACGGCCTCGAGCGCCTCGCGGACCCGTCCCTCGAGCTCGATCCCCCGCAGCCCGAGGTTGGCCGGCCCGAAGGCCACGTCCTCCCGAACCGTCGGCATGAACAGCTGGTCGTCCGGGTCCTGGAAGACGATGCCGACCCGGCGCCGGACCTCCTGCAGGTTCGCGGGTACGACGGGCAGGCCCCCGACCTCGACCCTGCCGTGGCCGCCGCGCAGGATGCCGTTGAGGTGCATGCACCAGCGTGGTCTTGCCCGGCGCCGTTCGGGCCGAGCAGGGCCACCCGCTCACCCGGGGCGAGGGTGAGGTCGATGCCGAACAGTGCCTGGTGTCCGTCGGGGTAGGCGAAGGCGAGGTCTCGGACGGCCAGTGACGGCGCCGTCGGTGTCATCGCGGTCATGGTCGCACCGTCCAGGCGGCCACCGCGACCAGCAGCGCGAGCAGCGGCAGCACGGCGGCGGTCGTCCACTGCGCCCGGTCGGCTCGGAGGTCGTGGATGTCGGGCATCGATGCCGGTGTAGCCGCGGCTGAGCATCGCGAGGTGTACCCGCTCGCCGCGCTCGTAGGACCGGATGAACAGCGCCCCGGCGGAGTGCGCGATGACCTTGGCGTGGCGCAGGTCCCGCCCGACGAACCCGCGGGACTCGCGGGCCACCCGCATGCGGGCCATCTCGGAGCCGACCACGTCCGCGTAGCGGAGCATGAAGGACATGATCTGCACCATCAGCGGCGGCATCCGGAGCCGCTCCACTCCGAGCAGCAGGGTCCGTGGCTCGGTGGTGGCGGCGAGCAGGATCGAGGCCACCACGCCCAGCGTCCCCTTCGCCAGGATGTTCCAGCCACCGAGCAGGCCGGACTCGCTGACCGACAGCCCGAGGACGTCGACGCGTGGGCCGTGGGCCACGAACGGCAGCAGCACCGCGAAGAGGACGAACGGCACCTCGACGACCATCCGGCGCAGTACCGTCACCGCCGGCACCTGGGCGATGCGCGGCCACCGCGCAGAGCAGCAGGGCATAGACGCCGAACGCCCAGAAGGCGTCGCGCGGAGTGGCGACCACGACGAGCACGAAGGTCAGGACGGCCACCAGCTTGCAGTGCGGCGGCAGCCGGTGGACCACCGTGTCCCTCGGGAGGAACAGCGTGTGGGTGTGGCCGGCGCTCACCGGCGTGCCGGCCGCTGCTGCCGCGCCGGCGGACCGCGTACGCCACGCCCACCGGCGATCAGGAAGGTGACGCCCACGCCCGCGACACCGGCCAGCCCGCCGGAGACCCGGCCCGTCGCCGACCCCGGAGGTCTCGTAGCCCGCGAACGGCGAGTCGTCGAGGTCGTGGTCCTTCGCGCCCTTGTCGAATCCCTCGTCGGCGGCGACCTTGTTGAGCCCGTCGGGGTCGCTGCTCGCGAAGTAGCTCGCGCCGCCGGCAAGCAGCAGGGCCACCAGCAGCCCGGCGACGAACAGCGCCCGGCGGCTCACGTGTGGCTCACCGCCGGGGACGCCTCCGCCCGGCGCAGCTCGAGCACGGGCATCCGGTCGCGGACACCGGCGACCAGGTCGGGGCGGACGGCGATGACGCTGCCGACGGTCAGGGCGGTGATGACCGCCTCGCCGAGACCGATCAGGACATGCACCCCGACCATGGCCGACACGACGGCTGACATCGAGACGTCGGTGGTCCCCCCGACCGCATAGAACGCGACGAACGACAGGGCGGACACCGGCACCGACACGAACGCGGCGACGAAGGCCGCGCCCGACCACGGTCGGCCGGCGGTAGGGCAGGACCTTCACCAGGCCACGGAACAGCAAGTAGCCCACCACCACCGTGACCAGCGCCATGTCGACGACGTTGACGCCCAGCGCGGTCAGGCCCCCGTCGGCGAAGAGCAGCGACTGGACGATGAGGACGACAGCGACGCACAACGCACCGGTGAAGGGACCGACGAGGATCGCCGCGAGAGCGCCTCCGAGCAGGTGGCCGGAGGTTCCCGCAGCGACCGGGAAGTTCAGCATCTGCACCGCGAACACGAAGGCTGCGACCAGCCCGGCCATCGGCGCGGTCCGGTCGTCGAGCTCGCGCCGCGCGCCGCGGAGGCAGACCGCGACGCCGGCCGCTGCGAGCACTCCGGCACCGATCGACACCGGTGCGTCGATGAACCCGTCCGGCACGTGCATGGGTCGCCTCCGTCGCGTGATCCGTCGCCCCTCACAGGACACTTCGCATCCTGTCGCCCATCGGACGCAATTGCAAGTCGTTCGCAATAGGGAGTCACGGACCGCCTTGGCGGTACGCCGGTCAGGTGCCGGCCAGCAGCACCAGGCCGTGGTTGTAGTCGGCGAGCAGCACGTCCAGGCGTCCGTCGCCACTGATGTCGCCGACGGCGAGCGCTCGGGGGCTGTAGTGGCTGGCGTAGGGGACCGGATAGAGCTCTTCGGGCCCGATGCCGCCGACGCCGCCCTGGCGGTACACCCCGACCCTGCTCCACCCGCCGTGCGCGGTGACCACGTCGCCGCGACCGTCGCCGCTCAGGTCGGCGACCGCCACCGGTTCGGGGACGTCGTAGCTGGGCAGCCGCTGCTGCGGCAGGAACTGCCCGGCCGGGTCGCGCTCGAGGATTAGCAGGGCGGAGTTCGGCCGGTTGCCGCCGACGGTGACCACCACGTCGGGCCGGCCGTCCCCGGAGACGTCGCCTGCTGCGACCGCCTCTGCTCCCCAGCCGCCGGTGTCGAGGGTCCGCAGCGCCCAGGTGTCCCAGTTGCCGCGCTCACCGCCGGCCAGCCCGAAGTCGACGACCACCTCGACGATGCGCTGCGTCCCCTCCCGCCACAGCGCTACGACGTCATCGTGGCCGTCGCCGGAGACGTCGCCCGTCGCCAGCGTCGGGGTGCTCGTGCGCGGGAGGGTCACCAGCTCGGCGGCGGAGAAGGTGCGGTCGCCGACGCCAGGCAGCACCCGGACCTCGCCACCGGTCGCGCCCTTGAGCGCGACGACAACGTCTGGATGCGCGTCGCCGGTGACCTCCGCCACGAGCACGTCGCGGACGTCGCCGGCGGTCGGGACGAGCGCGGGACCGCCCAGGCCGGCCGCTGAACCCGCGAACACCTTGATGCCCGCGCCGGTGCCCACCACCACGTCGTCGAAGCCGTCACCGTCCAGGTCGCCGGCCGCCGCCGCGGCGCTGTCGGTGTAGCCGTTGCCCGTCGCGATCCGGGTCACGGTGGGTGCGGCAGTGCCCGGGACGAAGTCGTGCACGAACAGCGAGTAGTCATTCACCTCGTCGAAGTAGAAGGTGGTCGCGACAACGGCCTCCACTCGCCCGTCACCGTTCACGTCGGCGGCGACGACCGACTCCGGCCAGGACCCGGTGGCGAACGCGCGGTACGGCGCGAACCCGGTGGAGCTCGGGCCGGAAGGGGTCGTGACCGTGGCCGGAGCCGACGCCGGCGACGCCCCGGAACCGTTCACCGCTCGAACCGTGTACGTGTACATGGTGCCCGGCGACAGCCCGGTGTCCTCGTGGTCGGGCATCGGCACCTGACCTCCGCCGACCGGCACCGGCACGGTCGCGACCAGCACCGGGGCGGAGCCGCCGGTCCCTCGCCAGACCTGGTACGAGGTCGCGCCGGTCGAGTCGGCCCAGGTGACAAGGACCTCGGTGCTGCTCTGGGGGATCGCGGTGACCCCTGTCGGCGCCGCGGGCACGGTGGTCACTGTCAGGGTCTCCGACAGGGCGGAGGTCTTGTTCTTCCGGACCGCGCTCACCGCGTACACATAGGTCCGGCCCGCCGACAGGCCGGTGTCGGAGAACGTCGTCGTCGTCGGGCTGCCGACGACGGCGAGCGCCCCGCCCGGGACGCCGCGTAGCACCTTGTACGACGTCGCGCCGGCGGCCGCGCTCCACGCCAGCCCCACCGTGGTCTGGGTCACCGCCGTGGTGCGCAGGCCGGTGGGCGGTCCGCTCGACGGCGGTGCCGCCGCGGCAGGCCCGGCGACGAGCACGGTCAGCAGAAGGGCCGCAGCAACAGCCCCATGACGTCGACGCACGGCAACCCCCCACACATGCGCGGCACGTGGTCCGGACGACCCCGCTCTCCCCACGCGCTCCTGCCGCGGATCGTGCCAGGAGACGCGCTGCCCGGGAAGCCGGACGGAAGGTGTGTCCCGCTATGTCCTGCAAGATCAACCGTTCGACCGACCCGGCCGGCCTCGACAGCACGCGACAGCGGGGTGCCAGCGACCCGCAAGAGAACTGCAAGTGCCGTCGGCCACTGTGGTCTCAGCAGCCCGGCGACTTGCTAGCTGCCGCGAGAACCCGAAAGACCCAGTGATCGGGAGGAGGGGAGCACGATGTCCGGACTGAGCCACGACGTCCTGCGAGCGATCGAGATCGAGCGCCTGCGTCGGGCACGCGACGCGCGACGCGCTCGCGGGCTTGGCCGCTGAGAGCAGCGGAGCGGGGTGCTGCCCCCTCCCTGCCCGAACATGACCCGACCAGAGGCCGGGGTGGTGACCAGCCGACGAGGCTGGGCTCCCACCCCGGCCGTCGGCCTGTCCCGGAGACCTGACGTCACGGTCCGGGCAGGACCATGACGATCTCGTCGCCGTCCAACACGCCGGTCTCGGTGAACCCGAGAGCCGCGTAGAGGCTTCGTGCCCTGGCGTTGTCCTCGTGGACGGTCAAGGCGATGACGCCGCAGTCCGGTAGGCGGCGCAGATGCGTGACAAGGGCCTCCATCGCGGCCCGACCGTAGCCCCGCCCCTGGTGCCGTGCGTCGAGCACGACACCCCCGATGCAGTGGGTCTGGTCGGACGGGTCGTAGGCCCATTCGGCGAACCCGATGACCTCAGCAACGCCGCCCTCGGTCGCGCTCACGGCCACCGGGTGCCAGACCTGCTCGTACGCCGATCGCGCGACGTACCAGGAGACCGGCCGGACCCAGCGGTCCTGGTCCGGTCTCGGCGTGACGTCGAGCACTTCCTCGATGTTGCCGGCCGACAGCTCGACGATGCACACCTCTTTCTGCGCCACGACGCACAGTCTTCCCGCCCCTTGTGCGACTCCGCATCCGCCGTCCCCTAGGTTGACCTCCGATGACCACCGCACGGAGTCGCTCGACGCACTCACGACGTCGCGGGGGGTCCGGGTGAGAGTCGGTGTCGTCGCCGAGCGCCGGGACGGGGAGCGCCGCGTCGCCCTCGTGCCGGACACCGTGCCCAAGTTGCTCGCGGCCGGGCTGCAGGTCGTGGTCGAGGCGGGTGCCGGCCGCCACGCCTTCGCCACCGACGACGACTACCGCGCCGCGGGGGCGGAGGTGGCACGAGGGCGAGGTGCTCTCGACGAGCGACGTCGTCCTGACGGTGTCGCCGCTGACCCTCGAGCAGGCCGCGCTGCTGCGCCGGGGCGCAGTGACCATCGGCTTCCTGCCGGCCCGGGCGCAGACCGACCTGGTGGCGGCTCTTCGGGATGCACCAGGTCCTGGCCTTCTCGATGGAGCAGGTCCCGCGCATCTCTCGCGCGCAGTCGATGGACGCGCTGTCGTCGCAGGCGCTGGTGGGCGGCTACCGCGCGGCGTTGGTCGCCGCTGAGCGGCTGCCGCGGTTCTTCCCCCTGTTCATGACCGCCGCCGGGACGGTGCCGCCGGCCCGCGTGATGGTGCTCGGCGCGGGCGTCGCCGGTCTGCAGGCCATCGCGACGGCTCGCCGGCTGGGCGCGGTGGTCGAGGCCTACGACGTGCGCCCGGCGTCGGCCGACGAGGTGCGCTCGATGGGCGCGAAGTTCCTCGACCTCGGGCTGGACTCGCTGGAGGGCTCGGGGGGCTACGCGCGCGAGATGGCGGAGGACCGGGCGCACCGGCAGCAGGAGCTCCTCACGCCGTACGTCGCCGCGAGCGATGCCGTCATCACGACGGCTGCCGTTCCCGGCCGGCCCGCGCCGCTGCTGCTGACCACTGCGATGGTCGAGCAGATGCGGCCCGGCTCGGTCGTCGTCGACCTGGCAGCCGAGAGCGGCGGCAACTGCGAGCTGACCCGGCCCGGCGAGGACGTCCGGCACCAGGGCGTGCTCGTGTGGGGTGGGCGCGACGTCCCCTCCACGATGCCGGTGCACGCCAGCCAGCTCTACGCGCGCAACGTCGCCAACCTCCTGCTGCTGATGACGACCGACGGCGACGTCGAGCCGGACTTCGCGGACGAGATCGTGGCAACGACCTGCGTGACCCGGGAGGCGCACGATGAGTGATCGAGCGCGACATGAGTGACGGCGTCACGCTTCTGACGTTCTTCGTGCTCGCGGTGTTCGTCGGCTTCGAGGTCGTGTCCAAGGTGTCCTCGGTGCTGCACACGCCGCTGATGTCGGGCGCCAACGCCATCCATGGCGTGATCCTGGTCGGCGCGGTCATCGTCACAGGCCAGGCCAATGGTGTGGTGCCGGTGACACTTGGGCTGCTCGCGGTCGTGCTGGCGACCATCAACATGGTCGGCGGCTTCGTCGTCACCGACCGGATGCTGGAGATGTTCGGCCGCAATCGGCCGGGACACCGGAACCGGGACGACACGTGAACGTCGCTCGGGCCCACCAGCCGAAGCGCTCGGCTACCTGGTCGCCGCCGTCTGCTTCATCCTCGCGCTGAAGGGCCTGTCGTCACCGGAGACGGCTCGACAGGGCAACTTGGCTCGGCGCGGCCGGCGCTGTCCTTGCGTGCGTCGTGGTGTTCCTCGCGGAGGACCTCGACCACGTCGTGCCGATCCTGGTGGCGATCGCGATCGGCACGGCGCTCGGCGTGCCGTGCCGCGCGACGGGTCGCGATGACCCAGATGCCGCAGCTGGTCGCGCTCTTCAACGGTGTCGGCGGAGCGGCCGCCGCCCTCGTCGCCGCCCTGGAGCTCACCGGCGAGGGCCTGCCTGGCACGACCAACGACTCGATCCACATGGCGGCGGCAGCGGCGGCGTTCACGGTGCTCGTGGGAGCGGTGTCGTTCTCGGGATCCTGCGTCACCTTCGCGAAGCTGCAGGAGCTGATGACCACCCGGCCGGTGCTGTTCCCGGGTGGTCCGGTCGCCTTCGGCGGTGCCATCGCCGTCGCCTTGGCGCTGGCCATCGGCGTCGATAGCCGACCCGACCGACCAAACCCTCCTCCCGTGGCTGCTCGTGCTGCTGGGTCTCGTCGCGCTGGTGGTGGGGGTGCTGTTCGTCCTGCCGGTCGGCGGTGCCGACGTACCCATCGTCATCTCGCTCCTCAACGCGTTCACCGGTCTCACTGTCGCGGCGAGCGGCTACGTGCTCGACAACACGCTGCTGCTCGTCGCGGGGACGCTGGTCGGAGCGTCCGGCACGATCCTGACCCGGATGATGGCCTCCGCGATGGGCCGCTCGACCGTCAGCATCCTGTTCGGGGCGTTCAAGGGCGGGTCCACGGCCGGGTCGACGGAGGTCAGTGACCGGCCGGTGCGGTCGGCGGCAGCCGAGGACGTCGCGATCCTCCTTGCGTACGCCCGCAAGGTGGTCATCGTGCCCGGCTACGGGCTGGCGGTCGCGCAGGCCCAGCACACGATCCACGAGCTGGTCGACGTGCTCGAGGGCAAGGGCGTCGAGGTGACCTACGGGATCCACCCGGTTGCGGGACGGATGCCCGGGCACATGAACGTGCTGCTCGCCGAGGCGAACGTGCCCTACGAGCAGCTCAAGGAGATGGACGAGGCCAACTCCGAGCTGTCCTCGACCGACGTGGCGCTCGTGGTGGGCGCCAACGACGTCGTGAACCCGGCCGCCAAGACCAGCCCGGGCAGCCCGATCTACGGCATGCCGATCCTCAACGTCGACGAAGCCAAGACCGTCGTGTTCCTCAAGCGCTCGATGCGTCCGGGCTTCGCTGGCATCGAGAACGAGCTGCTCTACGAGTCCAAGACGACGCTGCTCTTCGGCGACGCGAAGGACTCCCTCACCAAGGTCGTGCAGTCGCTGAAGGGGCTGTGACCGCCCTCACGATGTGCGTGACTCGGCGGGCCGGGTAGTCGTTGAGAGGACAGGTTCCCGCCCGGAAGGACCCGACATGTCGCACGACAAGCAGCACGGTCACCAGGCCCGCGAGGCCGTGCACCGCAAGCTCGACGAGGCCGCGCAGCCCGAGCCTGACCACGCGGGTCGCGAGCGCAACGCCGGCGTGGCGATCTTCGTCCTCGCTGTCGTCGTCGTGCTGCTCCTGCTGGCCATCGTCAGCGGAGCGACCGACGCATTCACGCCGTGACCACCTGTCGATCAGCGTCCCCGCCGGTCAGTGTCGCCAGTGCGCCGCGCCGGGCACGGGGGCCTTCGGGCCGAACAGCAGGTCGCAGACCTCCAGGTAGAGCGCGTCCGGGTGCGGCAGGTGGCGGATCCGGCGCAGCGCCTGGTCGTGGCCCGCCGACTCGATGACGATCTCGCCGTACCCGAGCACCCGACCGACCGGTGGCCGCGAGTAGCTCATGTCGGTCACCTTGATCAGCGGCATCATCGCCACCCTGCGGGTGACGATCCCGGTGCGCAGCAGCAGCCGCCGGTCGGTCACGACGAACCAGTCCGCGCGCCACTCCATCACCCGCCAGGTGAGCCGCGCCATCAGGGCCACCCACCCGGCGAGCAGGATGTCGCGGGCCGCCGGCATCGCGACCGGCAGCCGCTGGTCGAGCCACATCAGCAGGAACAGGCCGGCCAACGAGGTCAGCGCGGGCTCGGCCAGCCGGGACCAGTGCCGGCGCACAGCCAGCACCCGACGCTCCGACGGCAGCAGGAAGCGCTCGATCCCGCGGAAGGCCGGTGCCTCGGTCACGGCATCACACGAGCGCGTCGAAGAAGTCCCCGAGCGACTCGCCGGCGGTGCTGACGCCGTCGAACGTCTCGCGGACCATCCCGGCCGCCTTCCCGGGGCTCGCGATGATCGTGTAGGCCACGAACGCCAGCAGCAGCCAGAGCAGCGCCTTCTTGACGGTGGTGGCCAGTGTCGGCTCCTCGCGGTCAGCGGGTCAACGAACCGGCACATACTGCCGCATACCGGGCACCTGTCCCGGGAGGCACGCCGGTGCCCCCGCTCCGGTCAGACCACGCCGTAGAGGCGGTCCCCGGCGTCACCGAGACCCGGCACGATGTAGCCGAGCTCGTTGAGACGCTCGTCCAGCCCCGCGGTCACGACCTGCACCGGCACCGGCGACGAGCCGAAGGCGGCCTCCATCACGGCGAGCCCCTCGGGAGCAGCCAGCAGGCAGATCGCGGTGATGTCGTCGGCGCCGCGATCGAGCAGGAAGTTGATGGCCGCGACGAGCGTGCCGCCGGTCGCGAGCATCGGGTCGAGGACGTAGCACTGCCGGCCGGAGAGGTCGTCGGGGAGCCGGGTGGCGTACGTGGAGGCCTGCAGTGTCTCCTCGTCGCGGATCATCCCGAGGAACCCGACCTCGGCGGTCGGGACCAGCCGGACCATCCCGTCCAGCATGCCCAGCCCGGCCCGAAGGATCGGAACGACCAGCGGCTTGGGCGACGCCAGTCGCACGCCGGTGGTCGGCGCGACCGGGGTCGTGATGTCGACCGGCTCGGTGCGGACCTCGCGGGTCGCCTCGTAGGCCAGCAGCGTGACCAGCTCGTCGGCCAACCGGCGGAAGGTGGGCGAGTCGGTGCGCTCGTCGCGCAGGGCGGTCAGCTTGTGGGCCACGAGCGGGTGGTCGGCGACGTGGGTGCGCATGGCCACACAACCTAGTGCCAGCGCAGGCTGCCGCCGCCCCCTGCCGCTGAGCGCCGTTCCATGCCACGATGCGCGAGGGGCCGGAAGGTCGGTCCTGCCGGGACAGGGAGGTGACGTTGCCCGAGGACACCCTCGTCGACTTCGCCCTGGTCGCCTACCGCGAGGAGGGCCGATGGCAGGTCGGCTCGCTGCCCCACCGGGCTGCTGAGGACATGCCCGCGCTCGTCGCGGCGGTCCGCCAGCAGCCGACCGAAGGGGTGATGCTCGCCCTCTGCTCCTACGGGGACGACTTCTTCCTGGTGCTGCGGCCCGACGGCGACGACATCCGGCTGCTCGTCTCCGACGTGACAGCCGTCGGCGAGTGGCCGATCGCGCGGGAGGCGCTCGGCCTGGTCAACGAGCCGCCCCCGGATGACGACGACTTCGAGCACGTGGCGCCGGCGGGCGACCTCGAGATCTTCGCCGACCTCGGGCTGGGCTCGATGGAGCTCGCGGCTGTGTGCTCCGACCTCGAGCTCTACCCCGACGAGATGCTCGGCCAGATCGCGGCGCGCATCGGGTTCGGGCCGCAGTTCGACCGGCTCGTCGACGATGACCTGACGTGACCTGACCAGACCAGACCATCCCGCCACCAGGGAGCCACCGGTGTCCTACTTCACCGCCGTGATCGCCAAAGACACCCGCAAGGGACGCACCTGGAGCGCGCACGACGTGGACGTCGAGAGCGTCAAGGACCTCGGCGAGCTCGCCGACGAGCTGCGCATCATCGCGGAGGACGACCAGCCCGTCCTGTTCCTGATCGAGCGCGAGGATGCCTGGTGGGGCGTCGTCCGCGTCGACGGTGAGGAGGACCCACGCGTGTTCGTCTCCGACGCCGGGGGTGCGGCTGCTTCCACCTACGCGGAGCTCCTCGACGCCGAGCGTGGACGAGGACGACGAGCTCACCGTCGTCTCCGGGGCCTGCGCCGGCGACTTCGACGTGCTGACCGACCTCGGGACGCCGCCCGAGACCCTCCGGGAGATGTGCGAGGAGGAGGTGCCGCCGATGGACGCTCTCGCGTCGGTCGCCGAGGGTGCCGGCTTCGCCGAGGTGCTCGACTCCCTACGCTGACCGGTCGTGAGCCGGCCGGGCACGACGACGTACGACGGATGGATGCGGCTCGCCCTCGCCGAGGCCGCGGGCGCGCTGCCGTCCGGCGACGTCCCGGTCGGCGCCGTGGTGGTCGACCCGGCCGGCCAGGTGATCGGGCGCGGGCACAACGTCCGCGAGGCCGACGGAGACCCGACCGGTCACGCCGAGGTGCGGGCGCTGCGCGAGGCGGCTCGGACCGTGGGGGAGTGGCGGCTCGACGGCTGCACCCTGGTGGTGACGCTCGAGCCGTGCACGATGTGCGCCGGCGCGCTCGTCCTGGCCCGGGTGGCCCGCCTGGTCTACGGCGCCGACGACCCGAAGGCCGGCGCGGTCGGCTCGCTCTGGGACGTCGTCCGCGACCGGCGGCTCAACCACCGGCCCGAGGTCGTCGGCTGGCGTGCTCGCCGACGAGTGCGCTGCGGTGCTGCGCGGCGTTTTTCCGGACGCCACCGAGGTCTCCGGTAATCTCTCCGGCGGTGGCGTGTCCGAGCGGCCGAAGGAGCACGCCTCGAAAGCGTGTGAGGGTGCAACTCCTCCGTGGGTTCAAATCCCACCGCCACCGCCATTCTCTGGCGGCATCACCGTGGGTCGAATCCTGCGACAGATGTCGCCAGAGCCATGTCCAGGCTCATGCCCCCGTCGCTAGTGACGGAAGAGGCGCCGAGAGGTACCGCTGGATGGTCGGCGCCAGGTCGGCGATGAGGTCCTCGGCGGGCGGTCGGCGAGGCCGGGAAGCTTGAGCAGGTAGCGCCCGAGCGCCACACCGAGCACCTGGCTTGCGATCAGACCGGCACGGCGCAGGGCCTCCGGAGGGTCATAGACCCGGCTCAACGTGCTGACGAGCTGCTCCTGGAAGACTCGCCTGCAGGCGCTCCGCCGCACCTTCGTCGGTGACTGCCGATCGGAGCAGGAGGACCAGGACGTCGTCGCTCAGGTCGCCTTCCCAGCGGCGGATGAAGTGCTCGAGGAGCGCTCGGCCACGCTGACGTGCCGGGACGCCGGACAGGTTCGGCAGCTGAAGGTCGACGTGGGCGGCGGCCGCGAACAGCCCCTCCTTGCTGCCGTAGTACCTCATCACCATCGAGGGGTCGATGTCGGCCGCGGCGGCGACAGCTCGGATGCTCGTCCGGTCGTAGCCATGGCTCTGGAACTGGGCGCGGGCCGCGCTCAGGATCGCCGCCCGGGTCCGGTCGGACTTGCGCTCCTTCCCCGCCTCGCCGGCGGACACCGCTGCTGCCATGAGGGTGATCCTCGGCCGCCATTCCAAAAAAGTCAACGCTTGTTTGCCAACAGGTGTTGACTTTTGTACGTGGAGGGCGCACCGTTGGCAGCAACCAGAGGAGATGACATGAGCCGTCAAGAGGCTGTGAAGGAAACACGGGGCGTGCTGCCGTTGGTGCTCGCCGCCCTGGCGCTCGTGGTCGCGGCCGTGCCCGCGCTCAACGTGGCGCTGCCCGGCGTCGCTGCTGACACCGGGGCCACGCAGAGCCAGATGCAGTGGATCGTGGACGCGTACGCACTGGTGTTCGCCGGGCTGCTGCTACCGGCCGGCGCACTCGGTGACCGGTACGGCCGCAAGCCGCTGCTCGTCCTCGGGCTGCTGGTCTTCGGCGCCGGGTCCGCGGCCGCGGCGCTGTGCACTACACCCGGGCCCCTGATCGGCGCCCGTGCGCTGATGGGCGTCGGGGCGGCCATGGTGATGCCGACCACCCTGTCGATCATCACGTCGTCGTTCCCGGTGCAGCAACGGGCCAAGGCGGTAGGCGCCTGGATCGGCGTGGCCGGCGCCGGCGCGATCCTGGGCCTGGTCAGCTCCGGACTGCTGCTGGAGCAGTTCGGCTGGGAGTCGGTCTTCTGGCTGAACGTCGTGCTCGCCACTGTTGTCGGCGTCCTCGCGCTCCGGCGCGTGCCCAACTCCCGTGACGCTCACCGGCCGCGTGTCGACTACCTGGGCGGGCTGCTGCTGACCGTTGCGCTGACCGGTGTGGTCTTCGCTGCGATCGAGGGACCGGAGCTCGGGTGGGCCGACCCCTTGACCCTGTCGGCCTTCGGTGCCGGCGCGGCGGCCGGCGCGCTCTGGCTCCTGTGGAGCCTGCACACGCCCGAGCCCCTGCTGGACCCGCGGCTGTTCCTGCTCCGGTCGTTCTCATCCGGGGTCTTCTCCATCGGCGCGCAGTTCTTCGTCTTCTTCGGCTTCGTGTTCCTCGTCATCCAGTACGTGCAGATGGTGCTCGGATACAGCCCCTTGCAGGCCGGCCTCGCGCTGCTGCCGATGGCGATGGTGCTCGGCGGCCTGTCCCGCAACGCGCCCCGACTGGCCGGCCACCTGAGCCGGCGGAAAATGAGCGTGGGCGGGGTGCTGCTCATCGCCGGAGGCATGGTCGTGCTGTCCCAGCTGGACAGCGGGTCGTCGTACTGGTGGCTGCTCGCAGGGATCCTCCCGCTCGGCGCCGGCATGGCGCTGGCGACGGCGCCCGCCACCACGGGCATCGTGGCCGCGCTCCCTGACTCGAAGCAGGGCGTCGGCTCGGCCGTGAACGATGCGGCCCGTGAGGTCGGCGGCGCGCTCGGCATCGCCGTGCTGGGCAGCATCCTGAACGGCGTCTACCGTTCACAGGTGGCCGACACCCTGCCCGACGAGCTGGCGGCGCACTCCGCCCCGGCGCAGGAGTCGCTGCCGGCGGCGCTTGCCGTCGCACGGCACCTCGGCGACCCGGGTGCCGGCCTCGCCGGCGCCGCGAGGGACGCGTTCACCCACGGCATGAGCGTCGCGTTCCTTGCCTCGGCCGCCCTCCTGGTGCTCGTCGCCGCCGCGTTGGCCGCGTTGAACCGCGGCGAGCAGGCCCTGCCGGGCCGCAAGCCCGAGCCGGCGACCGTGCCGTCGATGGTCGAGGGTGACACCGAGCAGGACGTCTGCCCGATCGCCGCAGGGGCAAGCCGGTGACCGCGCTCGAGGATCGTGATGTCGGCGAGCGGCTCGACTGGGCATCCCGGCACCTGGAGCTGTCCCGCTGGGCCTGCGAGTCGCTGCCGTCGCTGGCGGGGATGCGTCTGGCCGCCACGGTGCACATCGACGTGAAGTTCGCTGTCGTGGCCCTGCATCTTCGCCGCCTCGGTGCGGAGGTGTTCCTGGCCGCCGCGTCTCGGCACACCACACGGGACGACGTCAGGGAGGCGCTCGAGGAGCAGGGCGTGCTCAGCCACGCGTGGCGCGGCATGGCCGAGGCCGAGCGGCTCGACGGCGTCGCCGAGGCGCTGGCTTGGGGCCCGACGCACACCTGCGAGATGGGCGCCGACATCTCCGTCCTCGCCGCTCGAACTGCGCACGGGGGCATCGTGGCCGGCCTCGAGGCGACGCAGACCGGCATCAACCGGCTCTCCGACGTTCAGCCGGCGTACCCGTTGTTCAACTGGGACCACGTGCCGATCAAGGCCGGCCTGCACAACCGCTACGCAGTCGGGCGCAGCACCTGGATGGCCTTCGTCAACCGCACCCAGCTCTCGCTGCAGGGACGACGTGTCCTGGTCGTCGGGTTCGGCCCGGTCGGGCAGGGACTCGCCGACATGGCCCGCGCTCTCGGCGGCGACGTGGTGATCGCCGACCTCGACCCCGTCCGGCGACTCACCGCCCAGCATGGAGGCTGGCGGACGGGTGACCTCGACGAGCTGCTGCCGACGGCGGACGTCGTGGCCACGGCCACCGGACGCCAGGGTGTTCTCGGCGCCGAGCGGCTGGCGCTGCTTCCGGCGGGGAGCTTCCTGGTCAACGCCGGCCATGCGGACGACGAGATCGACCTGACAGCTCTCGTGCAGCGGGTCGAGCTGGTCCCGTACGTCGAGTCCTGCCGGGTGGGCGACAAGGAGCTGTACCTGTTCGCCGGAGGTGCACCGGCGAACATCACCGCCGGGGTCGGCGACACGCTGGACTCCTTCGACGTGACCCTCGCGGTGCTCGTCCGGGGGATAGGGCACATCGCCGGACACGGAGCGACGGCGTCCGCCGGGGTGCACGACCTACCGGAGACCGCGTGGCTGCCTGTCGCGGAGAGGGCCAGCCGCACCGACTGACGGCAGCTGGGGACGGAATCAGCGATGCGTCCCGATCTGTCCTAGATCATGTGCTCGGCAGCGCAGCGGGCGAGTGCTAACTCCTTGCCCCACCGAGACCGGGGCCTGGATACTTCCGCCGTGGCAGCGCCGTGATCACCTTGGGAGGGCCACGCCGCAGCTCGGCGAGGTCGTGTTCATTCACTAGCCCATGACCGGGACCGCATCGCTCACTCAGATGCAGCTGCTGGGTGTGGCCAGCGAGACGAACGTCGCAGAGGGATATCCCCGCTTCGAGCCGACGTCCAGTCAGACGGCCATCCTCGGCCGCCTTTCCGAGTTGATGGCCGAGGCCCGCAACACGCCTTACCCGGTACTCGAAGTGCGCGCGCACCAAGCGTTCCTGCACTCAATGGGACAAGCGTCCGCACCTATAGGCAGCGGCCGGATCATCAGCTTCTACTCCTCCACCGTCGCGTTCGACGTTGCCGCAGCGGCGCTCGCCCGGAGGGTTCGCACTGTGGGTCTCGTCCATCCGGTCATCGACTGCATCCCTGCGCTGCTTCGCGCTCGAGGACTGCAGCTGGTCCCCGTGTCCGAACGCGCACTGCGCGCCGGTAACCCGTTCGAGGCGCACCCAGAGATCGAAGCGGTCCTGGCGGCCAACCCGAACAACCCCACCGGAACCGTGTTGTCGGCTGGAGAGCTAGAGCGGCTGGCACATTCGTGTGCAGACCGAGGTGCTCCGCTCGTGATCGACCAGTGCTTCCGCGCGTTCGACACCCGCGTCCAGTACGACACGTACGCGCTGCTCGACGGCACAGGAGTCGAGTACGTGATCATCGAGGACACAGGCAAGCTCTGGCCCACCGGGGGCGTGAAGCTCGGCCTTCTGGCATGGTCCGCCCAAGCCCGTCTCGATCTCGCCGAGGTGGCGGCAGATGTCCTGCTGACCGCCCCGCCGTTCTCTGCCCTCGTCGTCGAGCAGTTCGCACTCGACATGGCCGCGGGAGGGATGGATCGGCTGCACGAGCGGATCGCGGGAAACCGTGCCCTCCTAGTGCGCGTCATGTCCGGGTGTGAGCGAGCCGTACCCGCCGACGGTGCATCCCGGGTGAGCGTGTCCAGACTGCGGCTGGCCGATCGCCAAACCAGTACCCGGTTGTGGGGACAGCTGCTCCGGCGGGGGGTGCACTCGGTCCCGTGCCGGCCGTTCTACTGGTCCAACGGACGCACCGGCGAGCGCTACCTCAGGATCGCGCTCGCGCGCGAGCCGGAAGTGGTCGAGCGTGCAGCTATGGCGGTGCGCGCCTGCGTCGAGGGGGACGAATGACGAGCGTGCCCTGGCGCTCGATCGGGCTCGTCCTCCTCGCGAGCACCAGCCTGCAGGTCGGTCTTGCCGTGGCCGCCACCTCGTTCGACGCGGCTGGGGCGATGGCCGCGGTGTGGATCCGGAGCGTGGTCGGCGCCGCACTACTGACTCTCTACATCCGGCCGAACCCACGCTCGTTCACTTCCGCGCAGCTCGGTCCGGTGGCGGTGTACGGCCTGGCCCTCACCGGCATGACGATGTTCGCCTACCTCGCGATCTCGAGGGCCCCGTTGGGTGTCGTGAGCGCGATCCTCATGCTCGGGCCGTTGGCCATCGCGGCATGGGGGAACCGGTCATCGTTCGACCTGCTGCTGGTTGGTATCGCCGCGGCCGGAGCCCTCACGCTCAGCCTCGCGGACGAGGTGAGCGGACCGGTCGACGCCGCCGGCCTGGCGTACGCCTTCGCCGCGGCTCTGGCGTTCGCCGGATACATCGTCGCCGGGAAGAAGGTGAGCCAGCAGGTGCAGGGTCTGGGTGGGCTGGCGCTCGCGCTCATCATCGCGGCCGCCATCCAGACTCCGCTCGGGATCGCGTTCGCACGCCCGGGCCTCACCGACCTGTCGGTCCTGGCGACCTTGGCCGTCGCGGGGGTGATGGCCACCCTGATCCCGTTCAGCCTCGAAGCCATCGCGTTGCGGACGCTGCCGATGGCCACCTTCGGGTTGCTGCTCGCCTTCGAGCCGGCTGTCGCGGCCATTGCCGGGTGGGTGATCCGCGACGAGGCCCTCACGGTCCAACAGGTCCTGGGCATCGCCCTGGTGGTGGTCGCAGCGGCCGGCAGCCTTGGCCCGCGGGGATGGACACGCAGGATCGGAGCCTATGATTCCCAGGTCATGGCTGACCCGAAGGTGCAGGCGCTGTCGCGGGTGCCGCTGTTCTCGGGGCTCTCCGCGCGAGATCTCGCCTCGCTCTCCGCGGCGACGCGCGAGCGGCAAGCAGAAGTCGGTGAAGTCCTCACCCGCGAAGGCGATGAAGGGGACGAGTTCTTCATCATCGGCGAGGGTGCGATCGCCATCACCGCTGACGATCGCCAGCTTCGTCGGCTAGGTCCTGGCGACTATCTCGGCGAGATCGCCCTTGTCTTCGGAGGGACGCGCACCGCCACGGCGACGGTGGCTGAGCCGGTCAAGCTCTTCGTCCTGCAGAAGGACGACTTTCTCGCCATGCTGCGGGAGCAGCCGCGCATCGAGGACAAGATCCTCGCCACCGTGAGCGAGCGCATGCGGTATCGCTGAACCCGCGTGCCCTGGCGAAGCGTCCGCGTTCACCAAGGGAGTCGGCGGCCGGCGGGCGTGAGCAGGTCGGGAAGGTCGTCCGTCCGGCGCACCCGGGGGGCCCTGGTGATCCTGACCTGGCTCATGGGGACTCCTCGGGCTGCGGCCGGCCGTTGCCGGCACCCCGACAGTGCTCCCTGGCTCTTGCCGGTCAGTTGTCGTGCGGTTGCGGCCCACTTGCGGCGTGCTGGACGAGACCCTGGCCCCGGCGACGTCCCCCGTGCGACGTCGCCGGGGCCGTCACGCGCCGGACGGTCCCGGCGGGTCGGTGGGACGCGGCAACAGGTAGCGCACGGCGGCGTCCGTCGCAGGGCTCGTGGCGACCGGCTCGGGCGAAGTGACGATCGCGATCACGGCCTCGGCGAGCGTGCGGATCTTGATGTTCTCGTGGCTGGACACCCGCATCAGCAGTGCCCACGCGCCGTGGGCGTCGATGCGGTTAAGGGCCATCAGGATGCCGCGCGCCTGGTCGACGACGGCATGCGCCTCCAGGGCAGCCTCGAGCTGCTGGATCCGCGCGTCGGCATCCAGTGCGGGGTCGGACTCAGGGGTGTCCGGGTTGGGCACGCGAGGTCCTCGGCGACACGGCGGGAAGGCAGGCCCGCTTCTGGACCGAGACCCAACGCGGGCGACACCCTACCGCCCGCTCAGCGTGGTGCCGTGCGGCGTCTACTGCCTGTCGGCGCGCTCCGTCGCCGGCGCGTCGTGGACGCTGTCGGGGATCGGTGGCGGCTCGTCGTCACCGCGGCGACGGAGCAGCCCGACGCCGGGCAGCCCGGTGATCACCCGACGGAGGTCCTCGATGACCTCCAGCAACTCGTGCACGTCGGGACCGACCCGTTCCATCGTCCTGAGCACCGGAAGCACGTCGGTCTCCACGTGCTCCAGCACCACGGGCAGCCGGTCGACCAGAGCGATCGCGGCGTCGACCTCCGTCGTACTGAGAGCGGTCGCGAACCGTTGCGCCTGGGGCGCCAGCGTCCGGAAGGTCGACTCCCAGGCCTTCAGGGACGTGTCGACCCGGTCGAGCACACCGCCGGCAGCGTCCGAGTGCCGGCCGGCCTCACGGGTCACGATCTCGGCGGTGTCGAGGGTCGCGTGCGCACGTACGGTCGCCTGGTCTGCAGCATCGATCACCGTCTCGGTGCGCTCGACCACGACGTCCACCCGGTCGAGCAGCGCCTCGATCCGGGTCATCGCATCAGCCGCGCGCGGGACCAGGCCCAGGGCGGTCTCGACGGCTTCGGCGGCAGCTGCGGCTCCGCCGATCACGGTGGCCGGTCCAGGGATGCGCATGGTTGTCCTCGTTCCCCGTCCGGTCGTCCGGCAAAGGTCAGCAGCCGGACGGGACGGGCTCGGGCGACGGGGACAGGGCGGCCGCCGCCTCGGCCGGCGCGAGCAGCCGCTCGAACGCGGCGCCGAGCACCAGGTCGACCGAGGCACCGGCACGCTGGTCGGGCACGGCGACCACCTGCCCGACCTGGGCCGCGACGGTCCGGCCGGCCGCCTCGCCCGCCGGGCTGTGCCGCACCTCGGCCAGGCCGGTCACCGTGCGCTTCGCCGGGTCGTTGTCGACGTTGCCGACCCTGAACCCGCGCCGCTCCATCTCACCGGCCACCCGTGCGGCCAGGCCGCGCTTGTCCGTCGCGTTGTACACGTTGACGCGGACCCGACCCGGCGCGACCGCCGACGGGGTCGGGCTCGGGGTGGCGCAGGTCGGGCGGGCTTTCGAACGTACGTCGTCATCGTCGCCGTTCGTGGACTCCCACGCGACGACTGCCAAGGTCACCAGGACGAGCAGCGCCAGCGCCACGACGGCCACCCGGCGGCGGGTGCCGGACGACCGGGCCGACCCGCGACGCTTCAGCGGTCGCGCCCCCTTGCCCAGGGGCGTGAGCATGCTCATGTTGTGGTCCGGTCGCTCAGTCGGGCAGTTCGAGGACGCGGGCGTGCAGGACGTGACGTTGCTGGAGCGCGGCGCGCAGTGCGCGGTGCAGGCCGTCCTCGAGGTAGAGCTCGCCGCGCCACTGCACGACGTGGGCGAAGAGGTCCCCGAAGTACGTCGAGTCCTCGGTCATCACCCGGTCGAGGTCCATCTCCCGCTTGGTCGTGACGAGCTGGTCGATGCGGACCTGGGTGGGCGAGAGCTCGCCCCACTGGCTCTGGGTGTAGCCGTGGTCGGGGTAGGGCTTGCCGTCCCCGACCGCCTTGAAGATCACCCTCGCCAGCATAGGCTGGCCGCCCCGTCGACCGGTTGCAGGGAGTGGCGCATGTCGGGCACCGAGACGTCCGAGGAGCAGGTCGCGACCGTCGCGGCGGGATACGCGTTCGACGGCCCGGCCATCGAGCTGGGTGCCCTGGTGCAGGACGGCACGGCCCGGCCGGAAGCCGCCGTGCGAATCCCCCTGTCCATGGTCAACCGCCACGGGCTGGTGGCCGGCGCCACCGGCACCGGCAAGACCAAGACGCTGCAGCTGATGGCCGAGCAGCTCTCCGCTGCCGGGGTGCCGGTCCTCGCGGCCGACATCAAGGGCGACCTGTCCGGTCTCGCGATGGCCGGCGACCCGAACGAAAGGTGGCCGCCCGGGCTGCGGAGGTCGGCCAGCAGTGGACCGGCCTGGCCTGCCCGGTCGAGCTGCTGGCTCTGGGCGGCGAGGGCGACGGGCTGACGCTGCGGGCGACGATGACGTCGTTCGGGCCGACCCTGTTGTCCAAGGTGCTCGGGCTGAACGACGTGCAGGAGTCCTCGCTCGGCCTGGTGTTCCACTTCGCCGACAAGGCCGGGCTGCCGATGCTCGACCTCAAGGACCTGCGAGCCGTCATCCAGTTCCTCACCAGCGACGAGGGTGGGCAGCACCTCAAGGACCTCGGGGGGCTGTCGCGGGCGACCGCGGGCGTCATCCTGCGCGAGCTGATCGCGTTCGAGGACCAGGGCGCGGACCGGTTCTTCGGCGAGCCGGAGTTCGACACCGCTGAACTGATGCGCGTCGACGGCGCCGGCCAGGGCATCGTTTCGCTGCTGGAGCTGCCCCGGCTGCAGGACCGGCCGCGGCTCTTCTCGACGTTCCTGATGTGGCTGCTCGCCGACCTGTTCCAGGACCTCCCCGAGGTGGGCGACGTCGACAAGCCGAAGCTCGTCTTCTTCCTCGACGAGGCGCACCTGCTGTTCGACGACGCGTCCGAGGAGTTCCTGGATGCCATCGCCAGACCGTCCGGCTGATCCGGTCCAAGGGGGTCGGCGTCTTCTTCGTCACCCAGACACCTAAGGATGTACCCGAGGACGTCCTTGCCCAGCTCGGCAACCGCGTGCAGCACGCGCTGCGCGCCTTCACGCCGGCGGACGCCAAGGCGCTGAAGGCCACCGCCTCCACCTTCCCATGTCCGGCTACGACCTCGAGGAGGTGCTGACCCAGGTCGGCATCGGCGAGGCTGTCGTCACCGTCCTGTCCGAGCGCGGCGCCCCGACGCCGGTGGCGTGGACGAGGCTGCGCGCGCCGCAGTCGCGGATGGCGCCGGCCGACGCGGCGGTGCTCGCGGCGACGGTGCAGGCCTCGCCGTTGCGCGAGAAGTACGCCGAGCAGGTTGACCGGGAGTCGGCCTACGAGCGGCTGGCGGCCCGGCTGCGCAAGTCCCCTGACGTGCCCGAGAAGCCGCCGGAGAAGCGGGCGCCGGTCAAGCCACCGACGAGGCGCACCCGCGCACCGGAGCCGGAGAAGACGACGGCCGAGCAGGTGCTCGAGTCCAGCGCCTTCAAGCAGATGGCCCGGTCGGCCGCCGCGGTCGTCGGCCGGGAGATCGCCCGCAGCATCTTCGGCACCCGCCGCCGCTGAGCGATCTGAGGAAGCTGGCGGAGGACGCGGGATTCGAACCCGCGAGGGGTTGCCCCCAACACGCTTTCCAAGCGTGCGCCCTAGGCCACTAGGCGAGTCCTCCGCGGACGAGGGTACCGGAGCATTTGTCGCATCCCTGCCACGGTTGCGAGCATCCGGATGCCACCGCAGACCCCGAATGTGGCGCTTGTGCACCAGACACGCCGACGAAGTGGTGTGTCGGCGCAATTTCGGGGTGTTCAGGCGGGGCGCCGGCCCGGTGGCGGCCCCGAACGGGTGCCGTAGAGTTGGCCGCCGACCCCTCGCGTGGCGTCACCCCGCTGAACTCCCCCAGGGCCGGAAGGCAGCAAGGGTAGGCAGGCTCTGGCGGGTGCGCGGGGGGTCCTTTGTGGCCCGGTGGACGACCTGCCGAGGCGTCGGTACGCCCGGCTAGTGTCGTGCCGTGACCCAAGCCCTGTACCGCCGCTACCGCCCGTCGACGTTCGACGAGGTCATCGGCCAGGCCCACGTCACGACGCCGCTGCGCAACGCCCTCGAGGGCGGCCGCACGCACCACGCCTACCTGTTCAGCGGCCCGCGGGGCTGCGGCAAGACGACCAGCGCGCGCATCCTGGCGCGCTGCCTCAACTGCGCCAAGGGACCCACCTCGACGCCGTGCGGCGAGTGCCAGTCCTGCCAGGACCTCGGACCCGGCGGCGCCGGCAGCCTCGACGTCATCGAGATCGACGCGGCCAGCCACGGCGGGGTCGACGACGCGCGCGACCTGCGCGAGCGGGCCTTCTCGCGCCCGCCTCCTCGACGTACAAGATCTACATCATCGACGAGGCCCACATGGTCTCGCGTGAAGGCTTCAACGCCCTGCTCAAGCTCGTCGAGGAGCCGCCGGAGCACGTCAAGTTCGTCTTCGCGACCACCGAGCCGGACAAGGTCATCGCCACCATCCGCTCGCGCACCCATCACTACCCGTTCCGGCTGGTCCGCCCGGCGAGCTGCAGGCCCACCTCGCCTCGGTCTGCGAGCAGGAGGGTGTCGCGGTCGACCCCACGGTGCTTCTCGCTCGTCGTCCGGGCCGGGCGGGGCTCGGTCCGCGACTCGCTCAGCGTCCTCGACCAGCTGCTCGCCGGCGCCGGCTCGGAGGGGTGTCACCTACGCCGGGGCGGCGGCACTGCTCGGCTACACCGACGCCAGCCTGCTCGACGACACCATCGACGCGTTCGCGGCGGGTGACGCGGCCGCGGTCTTCCAGATCGTCGACCGGGTTGTCGACGGCGGCCACGAGCCGCGCCGGTTCACCGAGGACCCGCTCGAGCGGCTCCGCGACCTGATCATCCTCGACGCGGTGCCCGACGCGGCGGGCAGCATCCTCGGCGAGCACCCCGCCGACGAGCTGGAGCGGATGCGGCAGCAGGCGGCCCACTTCGGCGCGGCCGAGCTGTCCCGCGCTGCCGACGTCGTCAACGTCGGCCTGACCGAGATGCGGGGCGCTACCGCGCCGCGGCTGCAGCTCGAGCTGATCTGCGCCCGGATCCTGCTCCCTGCGGCCGACGACGACGAGCGCGGCGTCGCGGCCCGGCTGGACCGGCTCGAGCGTCGGGTCGCCATCGCGGGTACGCCGGCACCGACCTCGCCGACCGCTCCGAGCGCGTCGACCGCGCCGGTGCCCGTCGCGGCGCCCGGCCGCCCGACCGACTCAGACGCCGCCCGCCGCTGCGGCCCCTTCGGATCCCTTCGCCGAAAGCCCCCCCGGCCGAGGCGCCCGCTGCCGAGGCGCAGCCGCTCGCCGCACCCCCGTCCCCGAGCCGGCCGCGGCGCCGCCCGGTCCCCACGCCGTCCGAGCCCGCTGCGGCCGGCGGTGTCGACCTCATCACGGTCCGCCGGATGTGGCCGGATGTGCTCGACGCCGTCAAGGGCATGCGCCGGTTCACCTGGACCTTGCTGAGCCACAACGCCCAGGTCGCCGCTCTCGAGGGCGGCCGGCTCACGCTGTCCATGGTCAACGCCGGGCGCGCGACAGCTTCCTGGGCAGCGGCAGCGACGAGATCGTCCGGCAGGCGCTGATCACCGTTATCGGGGTGGACTGGAAGGTCGAGGCGGTCGTCGACCCGTCCACCGACCCGGGAGCCGCCGCGCCGGCTACACCCGCCGACCACCCGGCGCGGCCCGCGAGCCGGGGGCGGGCCGCCGCCTCGGCGGCGGTCGCCGGGGCCAGCGCACCGGCGTCGGCCGAGCCCGCGGCCGTGGACACTCCGTCGGCCGACGACGAGGACGCCGACGACACCGACCTCACCCACCAGACCTGCTCGCGCGCGAGCTGGGCGCGAAGGTCATCGGCGAGTACGACGCCAGCTGAGGACGGTTCGTGCCGCGCCGGAGATCATCCGACGCGCGATGATCTCCGACGCGGCCCGAACGAGCATCGCGGCGGGCGAGGCGCTGGGCCCGGCCGTCGCGGGGTGGCCGTACGCTCGCTGCGGAGCCTGAGTGAAGCCCCGAACTCACCGCCGACCACGACCCAGCCACCGGACGGAGTGTGCCCCACAGTGCTGCCAGACCAGCCCGACCAGCAGCCCGACCTGCAGCTGCCCGGCGGCGACCTCTCATCGCTGCTGCAGCAGGCCCAGCAGATGCAGTCCGGCTGCTGCAGGCCCAGGAGGCGTTCTCCGCGCCGGGCGACGGCTCGGCCGCCGGGGGCCTTGTCCACGCCGACGGTGACCGGGAGCGGTGAACTCGCCGGTTTGCAGCATCGACCCGCCGCGATCGACCCGGCCGACCCCGAGATGCTCGCGGACCTCGTGCTCGCCGCGATCCGCGCCGCGAACGACGCGGCGGGCGAGCTGCAGAGCAGACGTTCGGCCTGCTCGCCGAGGGCCTCCCCGGCCTGGGCGGCGGCCTCGGCCCGCAGAAGGCCTCTAGGAGACCCGCGTGTACGAAGGTGTCGTCCAGGACCTGATCGACGAGCTCGGCGGCTGCCCGGCGTCGGTCCCAAGAGCGCCCAGCGCATCGCCTTCCACCTCCTGGCCGCCGATCCGGCCGATGTGCGCCGTCTGGTCGCCGCCCTGACCGAGGTCAAGGCGAAGGTGCGCTTCTGCGCGACGTGCGGCAACGTCGCCGAGGAGGAGCGCTGCCGCATCTGCCGCGACCCCAGGCGCGACCGTCTCAGTGCTGTGCGTGGTCGAAGAACCGAAAGACATCGTCGCCATCGAACGGACCAGGGAGTTTCGCGGGCGTTATCACGTCCTGGGCGGGGCGATCAGCCCCATCGAGGGGGCTCGGCCCCGATGACCTGCGCATCCGCGAGCTGATGAAGCGGCTGGCGGACGAGGACGTGTCCGAACTGATCCTCGCGACCGACCCGAACCTCGAGGGTGAGGCGACGGCCACCTATCTGGCGCGGCTGGTCAAGCCGTTGGGGTTGAAAGTTACGCGGCTGGCCAGTGGACTACCTGTTGGCGGGGGAAGATTCCTGGAGTATGCGGACGAGGTGACCCTCGGCCGAGCGTTCGAAGGGAGGCGGGTCCTGGATGCCTGAGCGTATGTGTGGTGAGTTCACTAGGGATGACCTGAGCGACTTCACCAACGAGATCGCCAACCAGGTCGAGAGTTTTGTCCTCGCGGTCCGCGAGATCGCGCTCGGCGGGGGAGCCGGACGCCGGCCATCTCTCAGCTACTGCTGCAGCTTTCCCAACTGGTGCTCGCGGGGGGTCGGCTGGGGGCGATCAAGGACGTCGTGCCCGATGAGCAGTTCGAGCCGGACGCCGGGTTCGACCCCGATGTCGAAGGGGTGCGCACCTCCCTGCGCAACCTGCTCGATCCGATCAACGACTACTCCTCCGTGTCTTCGACCCGTACGCCTCCGTGCCGCCCGAGGTGGTGACGCTGCAGCTGTCCGACGAGATCGCGGACATCGTCTCCCGACCTCTCCCACGGCTTGGTGCATTACCGCGCCGGCCGACTCATCGAGGCCTTGTGGTGGTGGCAGTTCTCGTATCTGTCGAATTGGGGTACGTCCGCGATGTCGGTCCTGCGTGCCCTGCACTCCGTCGTCTCGCACGTGCGGCTCGACACCGAGATCGACGAGACGGTGCTGGTCGAGGATCGGCTGCTCGCCCAGACCGCCGTCGAAGCCGTCACCAAGCACTGACCACAGTCCCGCCCCCGCGCGCGCCCGCCCGCCCGCCCAGCGCGCCCGCCCGCCCAGCGAGTTGACCACGTAGACGTGGTCCAGAGCCGCTTGTCGTGGCGTAGACCCCCCGCCAAGCGGTCGTCGACCACGTATACGTGGTCGACGCGGTCAGGCGATGCGGACGCCGCGGGCGAGCTTGGTGACGGGGGTCCGCAGCCGGCGGATGGTCACCGCCACGGCGGCGGCGGCGAGCAGGACGTCGAAGGCCAGTCCGTACGGCCAGACGGGACCCTGTTCCGGCTGGTCCGGCTCCTGCGGAGTGCCCGCTCCGGTGACGAACGACTCCGTGTCGTCCGGAGGGCGACGTGCCTCCCGGATGGCGAGGCCGAGCTCACCGAGCGGGTCGAGCGGGGTCGCCTCGCGCCGGCCGGTCCGGGGGTCGATGCGCGGCTCGAGGCGCGGCGCGGAGTCAGCCAGGATGACGAACGGGTTCGGTGACAGCAGCGGCCAGGTCCGGTCCGGCCTCACCCGGGTGGTCGTGTAGGTCTCGGTGGTCACCTCGCCACCGGGCACGATCTGGCCGGTCTGCGGGTCGAACTCCGGCTGCTCGTAGGTCACCCTCGCCTTCTCGTTGGTGAGCGCCGTGACCAGCCCGAACGCGATCACCGTTCCGACCGTCAGCGCGAAGACCGAGAGGTAGGCCAGCACGGCAGAGGTGACGCTGCGCGCGAACACGGAGGACAGCCACAGCGAGAGCGCGCACACGACGCCGAGCAGCACCGCCACCACGCCGAGCGTCACGACGACGACGCGCAGCGGCACGCCGCTCTGGGTCATCGCGTAGGCGACGAGCGGGAACGTGAGGGCGAGGAACACCAGCGCCGTGCCCCAGGCGGCGGCGAACTTCCCGAGCGTGATCTCGCCGGCCGTCAGCCGGGTCACCTGGAGCGTGGCGAGGGTGCCGCGCTCCCGGTCGCCGTTCACCGACTGCGCCGCGAGCGCGGGGACGACCAGCAGCGCGAGCCCGAGCACGAACAGCATCAGCCCGCCGTACAGCACCGTGCCCCGCGGAAGGGGACCTCCCGCGGGCGTGACCTCGGCTCAGCGCCGCGCGCAGCAGGACGGTGAAGCCCAGCAGGACGGCGAAGAAGATCCCCAGCAGCCAGCGCCAGCGGCCGGCCCGGATGCGCAGGCGGAACTCCTGGCCGCGCGACCGTGGTGACCCCCCCCCGCGGCTCTCATCGGCTGCTCTCGGTCAGGGACAGGTAGGTGGCCTCGAGCGCGCCGCCGAGCGGCTGGAAGCCTGCCCCACCACGGGCACGCCCGCGGTGACCAGCTCGGTCAGGAGGTCGGCGGCGTCCTCGTCCGTGGCCAGGTGGACGTCGACCCCGGCCGGATGGGGGTCGTCCGTGCTCCGTGCCCGCCGCGCTCGAGCGCGGCGAGCAGGGCCCGCGCCGTCGAGCGCGCGGACCCGCCACGGGCGCCGGGCCGTGCTCTGACCGAGCCCCCGTCGAGCCGGTGCTCGCCGACGGTGGCGCCGCGGTCGACGAAGACGACGCGGTCGGCGAGCTCCTCGAGATCACCGAGCAGGTGGCTCGAGACGATGACCGCCGTGCCTGCGCGGGCGAGCGAGCGCAGCAGGTCGCGCAGCTCCACGCGGGCCCGCGGGTCGAGTCCCGACCCGCCGGCTCGTCCAGCAGCAGCACCTCCGGCTCGTGCACGAGCGCGCGGGCCAGGCCGAGGCGCTGCTTCTGGCCGCGCGACATGGTGTGCACCGGGCGGTCCGCCCCCATTCGGGCAGGCCCGCCTGCTCTCGAGCAACTCCACCGCCCGCGTGCGCCGCCCGCGCCCGACCCCCAGCCGGTAGGCGTCGCCGACGAACTCGAGGTACTCGCGCGCCGTGAGGTTGTCGCGGAGAGCCCCGAACACGTCGGGCGACCACCCCATCCGCGCGCGTACGGCGTCCGGTTCGCGCACCGGGTCGAACCCCGCCCACCCCGCACCTCGCCGGCACTCGGGCACCAGCAGGGTGGCGAGCACCAGCAGCAGGTCTGCTTGCCGGCGCCGTTCGGCCCCACCAGCGCCGTCACCTCGCCCGGGGCCGCCGTCAGGTCGATGCCCCGGACGGCCTCCACCGCCCCGAACGCGCCTGGCGCACCCCGCTGTGCGACGACGCCCGAGGCGGCAGGCTTGGGCCCACTGCGCCAGGGGTGCAGTGCCCCATGATGTCCGTCATGCGCGCAACGTACGCCGCGCGCAGGCCCTGCGCTCCGTCCCCGGGCGACCGTGACGCGCCGGGATCTTCGGACGCAAGGGCTGGACAGGGGGTGCGCCGCTAGACTCCCGGCCCACTGGGCCTCGTCGTGCAGAAGTTCGGTGGTTCGTCCGTGGCCGACGCCGACGCGCATCAAGCGGGTCGCCGAGCGGATCGTGGAGACGCGCAAGGCCGGGCACGAGGTCGTGCGTCGTGGTTAGCGCGATGGGCGACACGACCGACGAGTTGCTCGGACTCCCGCAGCAGGTCGCGCCGCTGCCGTCCGGCCGCGAGCTCGACATGCTCCTCAGCGCCGGCGAGCGCATCTCCATGGCCCTGCTGGCCATGGCGATCCCAGCCCCGGGCACGAGCGCGCAGCTTCACCGGCAGCCAGGCGGGAGTGATCACCGACGCCATTCATGGCAAGGCCCGGATCATCGCCGTCCCGCCCGGCCGCACCGCTCCGCCCTCGACGACGGCGCCGTCGCCGATCGTCGCCGGCTTCCAGGGCATCAAGCCGGGACAGCAATGACATCACCACGCTCGGCCGCGGCGGGTCCGACACGACGGCCGTCGCGCTCGCCGCAGCGCTGGGCGCCGAGGTCTGCGAGATCTACACCGACGTCGACGGCGTCTTCAGCGCCGACCCCCGCATCGTGCCTACCGCGAGGAAGCTGCCGCACGTCTCCTACGAGGAGATGCTCGAGCTGGCCGCCTGCGGCGCGCACATCCTGCACCTGCGGTGCGTGGAGTACGCCCGGCGCTACGACGTGAAGCTCGTCCCGTCCGCTCCTCGTTCTCGAATCAAGGGAACCCGGGACGACCATGACACCAGAAGGGATCAACCCGTTGGAACAGCCCATCATCTCCGGCGTCGCGCACGACCTCAGAGAGGCGAAGATCACGGTTGTCGGCGTCCCCGACATCCCGGGCAAGGCGGCGGCGATCTTCCGCGCCGTCGCCGACGCCGAGATCAACATCGACATGATCGTGCAGAACGTTTCGGCCGCCGCGACCGGGCGCACCGACATCTCCTTCACCCTGCCGAACCGACGGCCAGACCGGCGATGGCGGCGCTGGACGCAGCGCAGACCGGTCGGCTTCGAGGAAGCTGCTCTACGACGAGCAGATCGGCAAGGTGTCGCTGGTCGGCGCCGGCATGCGGTCCCACCCCGGGGTGTCGGCGACTTCTTCGAGGCGCTCGCCGACGCCGGTGTCAACATCGAGATGATCTCCACCTCGGAGATCCGCATCTCGGTGGTGGTCCGCGACACCGACGTCGGCTCCGCCGTGCACGCGCCGTGCACGCGCGTTCGAGCTCGGCGCCCCGGGCGGAGGCCGCCGTCTACGCCGGGACCGGTCGATGAGCCCGGACCCCCGGGGCTCTGCGGGTCGGCGTCGTCGGCGCGACCGGCCAGGTCGGCACCGTGATGCGCCGGCTGCTGGCCGAGCGTGATTTCCCGGTCGCCGAGCTCCGCTACTTCGCCTCGGCCCGCTCGGCCGGCGCGACGCTGCCGTGGCGCGCACCGATGTCATCGTCGAGGACGCCGCGACGGCCGACCTCGACCGGCCTGGACATCGCGCTCTTCTCGCGCGGGCGGCGCCACCTCGAGGGCGCTCGCTCCCCGCTTCGCCGCCGCCGGTGCCGTGGTGATCGACAACTCCTCGGCCTGGCGGATGGACCCGGACGTGCCGCTGGTCGTCAGCGAGGTCAACCCGGACGCGGTGGCCGACGCCCGCAAGGGCATCATCGCCAACCCCAACTGCACCACGATGGCCGCGATGCCGGTGCTCAAGCCGCTGCACGATGAAGCGGGGCTGCGTCCGGGTCGTGGCCAGCACCTACCAGGCGGTCTCCGGCAGCGGGCTGTCCGGCGTCGACGAGCTGGACGAGCAGGTGCGCCAGGTCGTCGACCGGGCGGCCGAGCTGGTGCACGACGGCAGCGCCGTGCCAGTTCCCGGAGCCCGAGAAGTACGTCGCGCCGATCGCGTTCAACGTGCTGCCGATGGCGGGCTCGGTCGTGGACGACGGCTCCTTCGAGACCGACGAGGAGCAGAAGCTCCGCAACGAGAGCCGCAAGATCCTCGACATCCCCGACCTGCTGGTGTCCGGGACCTGCGTGCGGGTGCCGGTGTTCACCGGGCACTCGCTGTCGCTCAACGTCGAGTTCGCCCGGCCGCTGTCGGTCGCGCGGGCGACCGAGCTGCTGGCGACGGCGCCCGGCGTCGATGCTCGCCGACGTACCCACGCCGCTGCAGGCGGCCGGCAAGGACCCGAGCTTCGTCGGCCGGATCCGCCAGGACCCGGGCGTCGCCGGAGGGCAGCGGGCTGGCGCTGTTCGTCAGCAGCGACAACCTGCGCAAGGGCGCGGCGCTCAACGCCGTGCAGATCGCCGAGCTGGTGGCCGCCTCCCGCTGAGTCCCGCGGCCGCCCCAGAGCCCTCGCGTCGGGCGACGGTGCGCACCGACGCGCCCGAAGACACGCCGGGCCGTCGGTGCGAAACGTCGTCGAGCCCGGGCAGCGGCAGGATGGCAGCGTGCTGCACTTGCGGATCTTCGTGCCCGGTGAGCTGTCCGGCGCCGTGGTCGACGCTCTGCAGGGCGACGATGCGGTCCGAACAGCCTCGCCGTGCTCCGCGGTAGCTCGCTCCTGCCGCCGGGTGATGTCGTCCTTGCCGACGTGGCGCGGGAGGGCGCCAACCAGGTCGTCGACCGGCTGCGCGCGATCGGCGTCCACCGGGAGGGCACGATCCACGTCGAGCCGGTGCGCCGTGGCTGTCCGGAGGCGGCTTCGCGGCCGAGAGAAGAACACCGGGCAGCGCAGCCGACGCCGTCGTCTGGTCGGAAGTGACGCAGCGGGCGTACGAGGAGTCGGAGCTCGACTCGGACCTACCTGAGCTTCATGACCCTCGCGGACGCTGCTCGCCACCATCGCGATCGTGCTGGACTCGCAGGTGCTCTGTGATCGGGGCCATGGTGCTGGGACCAGGAGTTCGTGCCGATCGCGGCGCTCGGGCTCTCGCTGGTGCGTCGCCGACCGACGTTGTTCACGACATCGCGGCACGCACACTGGTCGTGGGATTCGCGACGTCGATCCTGCTGGCGATGCTGGCAGCCCTGGCGGCGCGCGGTCTTGGCCGGGTGACCTGTGGAGGACGTCGTGGGCAGCCGTCCAGACACCAACTTCATCTACTCGCCGGACCGCTGGTCGTTCATCGTCGCCATCATCGCCGCGGCCGCCGGTGTCCTCTCCCTGACCTCAGCCAAGGCCGGCGGCCTGTCCGGGGTCTTCATCTCGGTGACAACGGTGCCGGCCTCCGGCAAAATGTCGCGCTGGGGCTCGCGTTCGGCGCCTGGCATGAGGTCACGGGAAGTGGCCTGCAGCTGCTGCTCAACCTGACGGGGATGGCGCTGGCCGGCTGGGGCACCCTGGCGCTGCAGAACGCGCTGTGGTCCCGGGTGCCCGTTCGGTTCCCGCGCAGGCGCCCACGCGACTGACCGCCGAGATTCCCCTCGACATCCCATTGACACGTCGGCAACAGTCGGCCTACTTTCACCGAAACACCGTTCGACATCGTCGAACACCAGGCATGCGACCGTCAGGTCGTCCCGATCTCTTTTGGAGGTGGAGTCCACCCGTCCCGGCTTCGTCCGGGCTCCGCGGCAGGACACCCGCATGGAGTCCAACTCACTGGGCCAGCGCTGGCTGGCGGAGGCGTTCGGCACCGGCTTCCTGGTGTTCATCGGCGCCGGCTCGGTCCCTGCGACGCTGATCCTCGGGAACGCGGGCGAGGTCCCGTTCTCGATGGCCGACCTGGGGATGATCTCCTTCGCGTTCATGCTCGTGATCGTCGGCATGGTCTACGCCCTCGGGCACATCTCCGGCTGCCACATCAACCCGGCAGTCACCGTGGCGCTCGCCGCGACAGGCAAGTTCCCCTGGCGCGAGGTGCCCGGCTACATCGGCGCGCAGGTCGTCGGCGCGACCGCGGGGGCGCTGGCCATCGTGGGGACGCTTGGGCGCACCGCGGCGGACCTGGGCCTCGGCATGACGACGTACGGCGACACGGTCCCGTGGGCCCGCGCGACGTTCGCCGAGGCGATCGGGACGGCTCTGCTCGCCTTCGTCATCTTTGGCGTCATCGACGGCCGGGCGACCCCGGGATGGGCGGGCCTGGCCATCGGCTCGATCGTGTTCGCCATCATCATCGTGGTCGGACCGGCCACCGGCGCATCGCTCAACCCGGCTCGCTACCTCGGCCCGATGCTGGTGGGCGAGGGGTTCGACGCGACCGTCCAGTGGTCCCAGCTCCCGGCGTACTTCATCGGCGAGTTCGCCGGTGCCGTGGCAGGAGCCTTCGCCTACCTCACCCTGGCCCGAACCAAGACGGTTGCGGTCCCTACCCAGCCGGTCCGAGTGACCCAGGAGGTCTCGGCATGAAGAAGCTCATCAACGCACCCGAGGACGTCGTCCTCGAGGCGCTGCGGGGGATGGCGGCCGCCCACCCCTCGCTCGACGTGGACGTCGAGGGCAAGGTCATCGTGCGGGCCGGGGTCCAACCCCGGGCAAGGTGGGCCTCGTGTCGGGTGGGGGTTCCGGGCACGAGCCGCTGCACGGCGGCTTCGTCGGCTACGGCATGCTCGACGCCGCGTGCCCCGGCGAGGTCTTCACCTCGCCGGTCCCGGACCAGATGCTCGCCGCCACGAAGAAGGTCGACGGCGGAGCGGGTGTCCTGCACATCGTGAAGAACTACACCGGCGACGTGCTCAACTTCCAGATGGCGGCCGAGCTCGCCTCCGACGAGGGCATCGAGGTCGTGCCGGTGGTCGTCAACGACGACGTGGCGGTGCAGGACAGCCTGTACACGGCGGGACGTCGCGGCACCGGCGCGACCGTCTTCGTCGAGAAGATCGCCGGGGCACTTGCCGAGCAGCGCAAGGAGCTCAAGGCGGTCGCCGACGTGGCGCGGGAGGTGAACGAGCGGACCCGATCGTTCGGGGTCGCCCTCACGGCCTGCACGACACCCGCGTCAGGGCGGCCCGGCTTCGACCTCCCCGACGACGAGATCGAGCTGGGCGTCGGCATCCACGGCGAGCCTGGTCGGGAGCGCGGCCCCCTCCGGTCCGCCGCCGACATCGTGAACTTCTCCCTGGACGCCATCCACGACGACATGCCCGTGGAGGGCCAGGTGGCGGTGATGGTGAACGGCATGGGTGGGACCCCGCTGATCGAGCTCTACGTCGTCTTCGACGAGGTACGCCGGTACGTCGAGGCGAAGGGCGCCACCATCGCCCGCTCGCTGGTCGGTAACTACATCACCAGTCTCGACATGGCCGGCGCGTCGATCACGGTCCTGCGCCTCACTCCGGACCTGACCGCGCTCTGGGACGCTCCTGTGGAGACCCCGGCGCTGCGGTGGGGGCGCTGAGGAGCCGGCCATGGAAGGGGTGCTGCTGGTGGACGTCACAACCGTCCGCGCCTGGATCGATCGCATCACGACCGAGGTGGAGGAGAACAAGGACCATCTGACACATCTCGACTCGGCCATCGGCGACGCCGACCACGGCATCAACCTGGTCCGTGGCTTCACTGCGGTCTCGGCCGCGCTGTCGGAGTCGCAGCCGGCCACGCCGGGGGCGCTGCTGACGACGGTCGGCAACACGCTGATCTCGAAGGTCGGTGGCGCCTCCGGGCCGCTGTACGGCACCGCTTTCCGGCGCGCCGGGAAGACGCTGGGAGCAGAGCCCGAGGTGACCCCGGACGCACTGGGCTCGGCGCTGCAGGCTGCTCTCGACGGGGTGCAAGCCCTGGGCGCCGCAGCTGAGGGTGACAAGACGATGGTCGACGCGCTCGCGCCGGCGGTCCGCGCCTACCAGCAGGCGTTGACCGTCGGCGCGTCCATCGGGGACGCGGCGCAGGCTGCTGCCGCTGCCGCCCATCAGGGCGCCAAGGCGACCATCCCGATGCAGGCACTCAAGGGCCGGGCGAGCTACCTCGGCCCGCGCAGCGTCGGGCACCAGGACCCGGGGGCCACGTCGACTGCGCTGGTGCTAGAAGCACTGGCGACCGTTCTGGCGGGCCTGGCGTCATGAGCTCGCGCGACGCGTCAGCTCAGGGGTCGGCGGTTGTCGCCGTGCGCGACGCGAGGGCCGGACTGCAGGTCGCGCGATGCACCCAAGTCCCGCGACACCGCCTTCGCCGTCTCGACGACCGCCCGCGACAGGTGGGCCTTCGCCGGACGCTGCAGCAGGCGCTCCGCCGGACCCACGACGCCGAGCGAGCCGACCACCCGTCCGCTGTGGTCGAAGACCGGTGCGGCGATGCCGGCGTCGCCGACGTTCGCCTCCTGGTTCTCCACCGCGAAGCCGTGCTCACGGGTCGACCCGAGCGCCTTGCGGACGGCCTCGGGTGTGGTGCGGGTGCGCCCGGTCAGGGCACGCAGCGGCTGGGCCAGCAGGTCGTCGAGCTCGTGGTCAGGAAGCGAGGCACCGATCGCGTGCCCGAGGGCGCAGGCGTGCCACGGGATGGTGGCGCCCACCTCCAGGATCTGCACCGCGTCGTCGGGCCGGAACTCGTGGTGGACGACCATCACCGCCTCGTCCACCAGGACGCTGACCCACACCGCCTCGTTGACCTGCCGCGCCAGAGCCCCGGCGCGCAGCATGGACCGGGCGCGCAGCTCCGAGCCGGCCAGGTAGGCGTTCCCGAGCTGCAGCACGCCCGGTCCGAGCGAGTAGCGGCCGGTGGCGACGTCCTGGCTGACCAGGCCGCTGCGCTCGAGGGTGCGCAACAGCCCGTGCACGGTCGGCTTGGCCAGTCCGAGCCGGGCGCCCAGCTCGGTGACGCCGAGCGTCGGGCTCCCCGAGCCGAGCTCGTGGAGGATCCGCGCCGCGCGGTCCACCGACTGGATCATCGCTCTCCCGGTCGTCCGGTCAGCCGCGTCTCGCCTGACCTGCGTTCAGCATGGTCGAACAGAGATGAGGATAGGTGCAATGGCTGACGACGGCACGGTAGGCATCGTGCTCATCTCGCACAGCCGCCAGCTCGCGGAGGGCGCTGCCGACGTGGCCGCGCAGGTCAGCGCGGGAGCGGTGCGGATCGTCGGTGTCGGCGGCACGGAGGACGGGGCGCTGGGCACCAGCATCGAGGCGCTCGCCGCGGCGGTCGACAAGGCGGACAGCGGCCACGGGGTCGTTGTCCTGCCGGACCTGGGCAGCTCCGTCCTGACCGCCTGCACCTACCTGGCCGACCACGTCGGGTCGGGCGTGGTGGTCGCCGATGCCCCGTTCGTCGAGGGGGCGGTGGCGGCGGCCGTCACGGCCTCCGGTGGGGCGTCACTGGCCGACGTGGTGGCGGCCGCCGAGGGGGCCCGCGATGTCCGCAAGACCTGACGTGGTGACGACCTCGGTCCAGCTGCCGAACGACCTGCACGCGCGGCCGGCCGGGCAGGTCACCAAGATCGCCGCGACCTTCGACGCTCGGGTTTCCCTCGCCGTCGATGAGCGTGAGGTCGATGCGCGCAGCGTCCTCGCGGTGATGAGCCTCGGGGCGCGGGCAGGGGAGACCGTGGTGGTCCGTGCCGAGGGTGCGCAGGCCGCCGAGGCGGCGGCTGCAGTGGCTGGAGTGCTGGCGCTCGCAGAGGCGGTCACCGAGATCGCCTGAGCGTGGAGGCAAAGACCGGGTCGCCCATCGCCTACAGGGCTGGTAGCCCGGTGTCGACGCCAAGGCCATGCCCCCCCATGTCTCGGCTGAGCCGGACCAGCCTGATGCTGCTGTCCGCACCCACCCCCGGACGCTGGGCTGGGTCCGGACGACCGCGCTCGCCATGGGCGGGAGCAACCAGAGCCTCTTCCTGCTCGGCGTGCTCCTGCTCCAGCAGGGAAGCGCTGCGGTGCCGCTGCTCGTGATCGGACTGATCCTGAGCCTGGTGGCCATGCCCGGCTGGATGGAGCTGCTGCTCATGTGGCCAAACCGGGTCGGTGGCATCGCCGCCGTCTGCGGTGAGGCCTTCCGCCCGTACAGCGCCGTGCTCGCGAACCTGGCCGGCACCTGCTACTGGTGGGGCTGGGTGCCCACCTGCGGGCTCACGTCGCTGCTGTCGGCAGCCGCGCTGCACGCGTGGTACCTCCCGGCCGTACCCGTGGTTCCCATGGCGATCGCGATCCTGCTGCTCTTCACCGGCCTCAACCTGCTGGGGATCCGCAAGGTCACCTCGGTCGCGGTGGTCATCGCCGCGGGTGCCGGCGCGCTGGCCTTCCTCTCGGTCGTCATCCCGGTCTTCTCCGGCTCCGTGGACTGGCACACGGCCACCCACTTCTCGCTCATCTCACCCTTCGACGGCATCTTCGGGTCGGTGACCAGCGCGATGGCCGGGCTCTACCTGATCGGCTTCGCCGCGCCGGCGTTCGAGGCGGCCGGTTGCCACGTCGGCGAGACGATCGACCCGAACCGCAACGTGCCCCGCGCGTTCTACGCGAGCGCGGTGATGGCCGCCCTGTTCTTCGTCGCGGTGCCGGTGGTGTGGCTCGGCGTGATCGGGCCCAGCGGGCTCGAAGGGGACCTCAGCACGACTCTCGGGCCGACGTTCGCCCCGCTGCTGGGCGGGTTCGCCCGGGGGGCAGCCGTCTGCCTGATGGTGCTGAACATGTTCCACGGCACCCTGCAGCCGCTCGCCGGAGCGTCGCGCACGCTCTCCCAGCTGTCCGAGGACGGGTTGCTGCCGCGGGTGTTCGCCAAGCGGTCGTCCCGTGACGTCCCGTGGGTGGCCACCGCGATCACGGCCGCGATGTCCATCGTGTTCCTGCTGCTCGGTGATCCGGTGTGGATGATCGCGGCGGCCAACCTGACCTACCTGATCGGGATCGCCCTGCCCAGCGTCGCGGTGTGGCTGCTGAGACGCCACTCGCCGTCCTTGCCCCGGCCGTACCGTGCGCCGCGCGGGATGGTCGGTCTGGGCTTGTTCGCGGCCTGCGTCTGGGCGATGTCCGCCGTGCTCGGGTTCCAGCAGTTCGGACTCCCGACCGTGGTGTTCGGGCTGGCGCTCGCCTACTCCGGTGCCGGTCTGTACGCGGTCCGCACCTGGCAGGACCGTCGGCGGGCTGGCGTGCAGGGCGTCCGGACCTCCCTGCACAAGAAGCTCACCGGCGCCATGCTCCTCGTCATGACCCTGGACAGCGTGGGGTACCTGATCGCCGTCCGGTTCGTGGACCACGCCAACCCCGGACTTATCGCAGCACTCGAGGACATCTTCGTCGCGGTGTCGCTGATCACCATCTCCGTGGGACTCGTGCTGCCTGGCGTGATCGCTCACACCGCTGCCGAGGTCGCCGACGGCGGCGGACCGGCTGGCAACCGGCACGCTGGCGGACTTCACCCGGGCGATGGAGAACTTCGCCGCCGGCGACCTCGAGGCCGCGGGGGCCCGGGCAGACACGCGACACGTGGTGGTGCACTCGGCAGACGAGCTGGGTGCCATGGCCGAGAGCTTCAACACGATGCAGGACGAAGTGGCGCGAGCTGCCGCGGCGCTCGGCGTGGCCCGTGAGCAGCTGCGTGGCTCCCGCAGCCATCTCGAGACTCTGGCGGAGACCGATCCCCTCACAGGGGTGTCGAACCGCCGTCACTTCGAGGGCGAGCTCGAGCACGAGGTCGAGCTGACAACACGTCTCGCCCGGTCCAGCGCCCTGTTGGTGCTGGACATGGACAACTTCAAGTACGTCAACGACAGCCATGGGCATGCGGTCGGGGACACGGTGCTCATCCAGGTCGCCCGAATGCTGCGCACGAGACTGCGCAGCACCGACGCCGTCGCCCGGCTCGGCGGCGACGAGTTCGCCGTGCTCCTTCGGGACGTGGGGTCGGCCCGCGCGGATGAGATCGCCCGAGGCCTGCTGGACGAGGTTCGTGCCGCCCGATTCCCGGTCGAAGGCGGGCAGCAGCTGCGACTGACCGTCAGCATCGGCATCACGACGTTCGACGGCGAGGACCAGCTCAGCCCGGCCGAGCTGCTCGTGAACGCCGACATCGCCATGTACGACGCCAAGGAAGCCGGCCGCGACCGGGTCTGCGCTGGCAGCGGCCGACGTGCACCAAGAGCGCGTCAAGTCCCGCCAGTCCTGGCTGGACCGGATCCGGGAGGCGCTCGAGCAGGGGCTGATGGAGCTGCACGCGCAGCCGATCCTGAACCTGAGGACCCGGGAGGTCACCTCGTACGAGCTGCTCCTCCGGATGCGCAGCAGCACCGGTGAGCTGATCCCGCCGGCCGCGTTCCTGGACATCGCTGAACGGTCGGGCATGATCCGCGACATCGACTACTGGGTGGTCCGTTCGGCCTGTCGCATGATCGCCGACGCCGACGCACGCGGACATGAGCTCCGGCTCGAGGCCAATGTCTCAGGCGTCTCGGTGAGCGACCCCGAGTTCCTGACTCTGATCGAGCCTCACCTTGCTGCGCTCGGGCCGCTGGCCGCCCGACTCGTGCTCGAGCTGACCGAGACCGCCGCGGTAGGGAACCTGGCTCACGCGATCGAGTTCGCCAACGTCCTGAGCCGGCACGGCTGCCAGTTCGCGCTCGACGACTTCGGGGCCGGCTTCGGCGGCTTCTACTACCTCAAGCACCTGCCGTGCCAATACCTCAAGATCGACGGCGAGTTCATCCGTACGCTGCCGTCGAGCCCGGTCGACCAGGTCTTCGTGCGCGCCATGGTCGAGCTCGCGCGCGGTCTCGGCAAGCAGACGATCGCCGAGTTCGTGGAGGACGAGGAGACCCTGCAGCTGCTCGAGGTGCTCGGCGTCGACTACGCGCAGGGCTACCACATCGGACGACCGGCCCCCCTGGAGCAGCCTGGGCTCGAGAACGCCGTCAGACCCAGGCCCGTCACCCAACCGACTCGATGAACTCCGACGACGTCATCGGCTGGGAGAACATCGGGTAGTCGAAGCGCAGCGCGTTGTCGTGCTCCTCCATCGAGGTCGCGGCGACGCAGTCGCTCAGGGTGATGACCTGGTAGCCGTTCTCGTAGCCGCTGCGCATCGTCGACTCGACGCAGCAGTTGGTGAGGAAGCCGCCCAGCACGATCGTGCTGATGCCCTTGCTGCGCAGGATGAAGTCGAGGTTCGTGCTGGCGAAGGTGTCGAGGCCGCGCTTGCCCTCGATCACGATGTCGCCCGCCTCGGGAGCGAGCTCGTCGACGATGGCCGCTCCCCAGGAGTCCTTCACGAAAGCGTTGCCGTCGACGACGCCCTTGAGGATCCCGTAGGGGTGGGCGCTGAGCTCGTGGTAGCCCTCGGCGAAGGTGATCGGCGCGTACATCACCGTGGCTCCCGATTCCCGGGCCTTCTCGACCACTCGCTTGGTGTTGGAGAGCATGTCGGTCTTGTCCATGACCTCCTGCACGGCGGGATGCAGTGCGCCGCCTTCGGAGGTGAAGTCGTTCTGGTACTCGATGAGGACGACGGCGGTGGTGCTCGGGTCGATCGACATGGGCGTTCCTCCCAGGCTGGCTCGTGGCGTTGTCCGTGGCCTGTGGCGACTATTGCGCTCGCCGATGGGCCGGACAAGGGGGCCTAGGCGTCAGGGTGAGGTCGCGGTCGATCTCTGATCTTGCTTGGCCCGAGCCTTGCGCTTCAGCGCTCGTCGCTCGGCCCCGTCACGGCCACCGTAGACGCCGGCCTCCTGGCCGATCGGCTCACCGTGGAGAACCCACTGCAGGCACGCATTCTGGACCGGACACGTGAGGCAGACCGCCATCGCCCGCTGGAGCTGCAGGCTGGAGCGGTCGCTCGTGCCGATCGGGAAGAAGAGCTCCGGGTCCTCGCTCCGGCAGGCGGCACGGTCACGCCAGTCCACGACGGCCCCTGACGTGATGGCAGGCGCAGCTGCAGGCCGGGAACAGGCCGGAGGTCACCCGCGCCAGGTGCGGGGCACGCGGGCACTTGTGGTGGTGGCGGGTCAGGCAGCAGCTGGACGGGTACGGCTGGACGACTGCCTGCTCCTCCCGATGCTCGATCACCCGATGTCGTGCAACCCGCAGCATCAGTGCGCGGTCGGCGCTCATTCAGTCGTCACGGCCCGTCAACTCTCCGGCTCAGGGAATCACCGGGGTCCGGGGCGGACAGCCACGAGTTGGCTGATGCCAGCAGCGTACTCCCGTGGCCTCGTGAGATCGGTGACGCGAACGGCCGGTCTCCCTGACCTGCAGGAACACACCCCCACTTGCGCGGACACCCGGCTCATCAGGTGACGGGCATGCCCACCTGCCGAGTCTGCAGTCACTCGCGCCAGGCGCCGAACGAGAACAGACTGTGGGCATGCCGCATCGGCAGGCACCCGCCGGTTCCTCGCGACCGTGCTGTTCACCGACATCGTGGGATCGACCGAGCGCGCCGCCGGGCTGGGTGACCGGGCCTGGCGGGACCTGGTGGAGCGGCACAACGCGGTGGTCCGCCGGGAGCTGAAGGTGTACGGCGGGCGGGAGATCGGCACCGCCGGGGACGGGTTCTTCGCGGTGTTCGAGGCCCCGGAGCGGGCGGTCCGGTGCGCGGAGGCGATCGAGCGCGCGGTGGCGTCGCTGGGCCTGCAGGTCCGGGCCGGGGTGCACACCGGGGAGTGCGAGGTCGATCGCCGGCAAGGTCGGCGGGATGGCGGTGCATCATCGGGTCCCGGATCGCGGCGCTGGCCGGGCCGGGCGAGGTGCTGGTCACGGGCAGCGTGCGGGACCTGATGACCGGCTCGGACCGGCGCTTCGAGGGCGGCGAGGCCCGGGAGCTCAAGGGGGTCGCCGACCCGTGGCGGGTGTACCGGCTGGTCCCGGAGACGGTGAACGGCGAGGAGGTCGCCTCGCGGCGCCCGTCGATGGTGCCGCTGTACACCCGCCGGCAGCGCAGGCGGCTCGTCGTCGGGCTGGCGGCGGTGACGGCGCTGGTGCTGGCGGTGTCGGGCACCTACGTACTGACTCGCTCGGACGGCGGAGGTGGTGGTCGGGGAGAACGCGGTCGGGGTGATCGGCCCGGGCGACGACCCGCGGGTCAGCGCCGCGGTCGAGGTCGGGGGCGCGCCCGACCGCGGTGGCCGGGGGCGCGGGACAGCGTGTGGGTGACCAACTCGACCGCCGGACTCCGTCTCGCGGATCGACCGGGACGCCGAAGGTGGCGGTCCCGATCACCGTCGGCGCCTCCCCGTCCGGGGTCGCGGTGGGGGCGGGGGCGGTGTGGGTCGCGAACTCCGGGGACTCCACGGTGTCCCGGATCGACCCGGTCACCTCGCGGACCACGACGATCGAGGTCCGGCCCGGCCCGACCGGGATCGTGGTGGCGTTCGGGTCGGTGTGGGTGACCAACGCCCTGGACGCGTCGGTGACCGAGATCGACCCGGACACCAACAAGGTCGTGCACGTGGTGCCGGTGGGGGCCAGCCCGATCGGGATCGCCGCCGGCGCCGGCTACCTGTGGGTGACCAACCAGGGCGACGGCACCGTCACCCGCTTCGACCCCGACACCTATGTGCCCGACTCACCCATCACCGTCGGCAGCCGGGCCGGTCGGGATCGCGGTCGACGGCGGCGCCGCCTGGGTCGCGAACAACCTCGAGGGGTCGCTGTCCCGGATCGACGCGGAGAACCTCGAGCGTCACCGCCCGGACCCTGGCCGAGGACGGCGGCGCGTACGGCGTCGCCGCCTCCGGCGGCGACGTGTGGGTCAGCAACGAGCACGCCGGCACCCTGATGCGGGTCACGACGGCACGGAACTTCCGGCTCGCCGACACCGTCCGGCTGCGCCGGCGCCCCGCTGGGCCTGGCGTTCGTCGGGGACGACCTGTGGTTCACCAGCGCCGCCGGCGGCAGCGCCCTGCACCGCGGCGGCGTCCTCACCATGGTCGCGACATGGGCCCTGGCCCAGGACGACGGCGCGCCCGACACCGACCTCACCCTGCACGACTCCGGGGCATCCTGGCAGTTGGCGCAGCTGACCAACGACGGGCTGGTCGGCTTCCGTCGCGCCGGCGGGGTGCAGGGCGCGGCAGTGGTGCCGGACCTGGCCACCTCCATGCCGACACCCACCGACGGCGGGCGCACCTACACCTTCCACCTGCGCAAAGGTGTTCGCTATTCGACCGGGGAGCCGGTGCTGGCCGGTGACATCCGCCGCGGCATCGAACGCAGCGTCCTCTACAGCGCCACTGCCCGAACTACCTCAGGTCGGCGATCGTCGGAGCGAAGGCCTGCGGGAAGGCCGCGGAGAAGGCCGTCGCCGCCAACAAGCCTCGACCTCCCTGCGACCTGAGCTCAGGAATAGTCGCCAACGATCGGACCGGCACGATCACTTTCCACCTCACCCGGCCTAACCGGGAGTTCGTCTACCAGCTGGCGCTGCCGAACGCCTCCGCGGTCCCCCAGGACACCCCCGACGACCTGCCGCCGGGCACGTACCTGCCTGCCACCGGGCCGTACATGATTCGCTCTCTCACCTCGGAGCGGATCACAGAGGGCGGACTTCCGGCCCGTCACGGGCGGCTCGAGCTGGTGCGCAACCCGCTACTTCCGCGTCTGGTCGCCCGCCGCGCAGCCCGCCGGCTACCCCGACCGGATCGTGCTCGACACCGGCTACACGGCCAAGCAAGCAGTCGCTCGGGTGGCCGATGGACGCGCCGACCTGGTCTTTGAGCGCAGTGCCTTCGGCCCACGTCGAGCGGCTGGGGACCCGGTACAGCTCGCAGCTCCACAGAACCCCGGGGATCTACACCCAGTACCTGTACCTCAACCCAGCCACAGCCCCGTTCGACAACGTAGATGCCCGCCGTGCTGTCGCCTATGCCCTCGACCGGCGAGCGCTCAGCCGCCACGTTTGGCCGCTCGGCGCCGGTCACCTGCCAGCTCATCCCACCCGACTTTGCCGCCTACCGGCGCTACTGCCCCTTCACCCTCCCCGGTGGCGCGGATGGGCAGTGGACGGCACCGGATGTCAACCGGGCCGACGCCCTCGTCCGGAAGTCGGGAACCCGCGGGGCCAAGGTCGTGGTGCTCTCGTGAGGACTTCCCGGGAACCCGGGTCCCGGGTCAAGCGAACCGGGGACGTCCTCAGCGACCTTGGTTACCGGGTCTCCGTGCGCCGGTCGCGGATGTGACCGCACGGATATGCGCAGACGCATCGCCACAGTTGGAACGTCGGAGTCATGGGCTGGGGAGCCGACTACCCGGCCGCGTCGACGTACCTCGCGGCCATCGCCGCATGTGACCCCAACGTTGGGGTGTTCAACCTCTCGCGATACTGCGACAAGGCGGTCGACTAAGCCAGATCAAGGCGGCGCTCGTGCAGCAGGTCACCGACCCGCGGGTCGGCCAACGACGCCTGGAGCCGCATCGACCGCGAGGTTGTCGATGCGGCAGCGGTCATCCCGTTCGGCATCAACCTGCGGCAGGACTTCGTCAGTCGCCGGGTCGGCAACACCCTCGTGCATCCGATCACCGGCCCGCTCATCGCCCAGATGTGGGTCCAATGATGCCCGGCTGAATGCCTCGCGCGGGGCAGAACTCTTGTGACCATTCCTGTGATCACTTGGCCCTTTCGACCTTCCACGCCGACAGCCGGTGCTCCTGAACTGCAGGAACACCGGCTGTCGTCTGTCGGGGTGGCGGGATTTGAACCCACGACCTCTGCGTCCCGAACGCAGCGCGCTACCAAGCTGCGCTACACCCCGATGAAGCCCTGAAGAGGCGACAGCAGTCTAGCCGAGCCCGGCCCGCCCGCTCGACCGCAGGGCTAGCCTGCCGAGGTGACCGGCCCGATGTGGCGGTGCCCGGAGTGCGAACGGCAGTTCGCCGGTCGGAACCAGAGCCACGCGTGCTCTCCGCTCGGCGAGCTCGACCGGCACTTCGACCGGTCGGATCCCGCCGTGCGGCAGGCCTTCGACCTGGTCCTGGCGGCGGTCACCACCGTGGGTCCCGTGACGGTGCTTCCCGAACGTACCCGGATCGCGCTCCAGGTCCGGATGAGCTTCGCCGCGTTCGTGCCCCGGCGGCACTGGCTGGACGGCCATGTCGTTCTCGCTCGCCGACTCGAGCACCCGCGGTTCCGCCGGATCGAGGAGTACTCCCCGCGCAACGTCCTGCACGCCTTCTGGCTGGCCGGGCCCGACGACGTGGACGCCGATGTCCGCGGGTGGCTCGCGGAGGCCTGGCACGTCGGCGACCAGGAACACCTCCGCTGAGGAGCGGTCAGCTCTCGCGGGCGACCAGGGTGAGCAGCGTCGCCTCCGGCGGGCAGGCGAAGCGGACCGGGGCGAACGGTGAGGTGCCGAGCCCGGCCGAGACGTGCAGCAGCGAGCGCCGGCCGGCGTGCGCGTGCTCGGAGACTCCCTTCGCGCGGCGCCGTGGCAGGTCGCAGTTGGTCACCAGCGCTCCGAAGCCCGGGATGCAGAGCTGGCCGCCATGGGTGTGGCCGGCCAGGATCAACGGGAAACCGTCGGCGGTCATCGCGTCGAGCACCCGCTTGTACGGCGCGTGGGTGACGCCGAGGGAGAGGTCGGCCGCCGGGTCGGCCGGGCCGGCGACATCGGCGTAGCGGTCGGCGCGGATGTGAGCGTCCTCGGTGCCGACCAGCTCGATCTCGCGGTGGTCGGCCTTGATCCGTCCGCGCGCGTTGCCGAGGTCCAGCCAGCCCGCGGCGACCAGGCCGTCGCGCAGGTCCTCGGTCGGCAGCCGGCGGTTGGTCAGCTCCGGCTCCCCGAGCGGCAGCAGGTACCGGGCCGGGTTCTTGAAGGTCGGCTCGTAGTAGTCGTTGGACCCCATCACGAACGCCCCGGGACGCTCGAGCAGCGGGCCCAGGGCGTCCAGCACCGCCGGCACCGCTTCGCGGTGGCCCAGGTTGTCGCCGGTGTCGATGACGAGATCCGGTTCGAGCCCCGCGAGGGAGCGCACCCACTCGCGCTTCGATCGCTGGCCCGGCGTCATGTGCAGGTCGGAGACGTGCAGCACCCGCAGCGGGCGGGAGCCGGGCGCGAGCACCGGCACCTCGACCCGGCGCAGCCGGAACGACCGCACCTCGTAGCCGGCCCCCCAGACGAGGCACGCGACGCCAGCGGCGGCTCCGTAGCCCATGAGCGAGAGCGGCCATGGCGGCATCGCGAGTCGTCTTCCCACCACCCGATGCTGACACACTGACCGACATGACCGGACTCAAGGACCGCCTCCAGGCCGACCTCACGACGGCCATGAGAGCGCGCGACGAGCTGCGGTCCGCCACGTTGCGGATGGTGCTGACCGCGGTGAAGACCGAGGAGGTCTCCGGCAAGTCGGCCCGGGAGCTCGACGACGCCGAGGTCGTCACCGTGCTCACCCGCGAAGCCAAGAAGCGTCGAGAGGCGGCCGAGGCGTTCGCCGACGGTGGCCGCCCGGAGCGCGCCGAGCGTGAGCGGGCCGAGGAGGAGGTCATCGCGTCCTACTTGCCGGCCCAGCTCAGCGACGACGAGGTGCGCGAGCTGGTGGCCGCGGCGGTCGCCGAGACCGGGGCAGCCGGGCCGCAGGCGATGGGGCAGGTCATGAAGGCGGTCACGCCGCGGACGGCGGGCCGCGCAGAGGGCGGCCGGGTGGCCGCCGAGGTCCGTCGTCAGCTGTCCGGCTGACCCTGCACCCTAAGGGCGGCACTCCGGGCGGTTCGATTGGCCGCAGTCTTCCGGCCCGAGCGTCGTGTCGTCGGTTGGTGCGGGTGGCTGCGAGGGCTCGGCTGGTGGGGCCCCTGCGCTGACGTAGATCACGACCCGCTGGCCGGGATAGACAGACGAACCGGTGCCCGGATAGGAGTAGGCAACGGTGCCTTCGGCGGCGTACGTCGCGTAGACCCGGTCGTCGCTGACCACCGGGTCGAGCTGGGCGTTGCGCAGGATCTGCCGGGCCTGCTCCACCGACTTGCCGCTCACCGACGGGACCTTGATGGACTCACCCTGCTTCACGTCGTCGGTGGCCTGGTTGAAGCTGCTCGCCGGCACGTCGGCCAGCGCCTGGGTCATCATCTGCTGCCAGATCGGTCCCGGGAGGCAGCCACCGCAGACGTCGCCGTAGTAGCGCCCGCCGATCAGGCGGTCGAACAGCGGATAGCCGCTGGCCGGCGGTGACGGGTTGCCCGCCCACACGGCGGTCGACAGATCCGGCGTGTAGCCGACGAACCACACGGAGACTCGGCGGTTGGTGGTCCCGGTCTTGCCGGCCGCCGGCCGGCTGATGTTCGCGCGGGCACCGGTGCCGCTCGTCATGACACCTTGCAGCAGCTGGTTGATGCCGTCGGCGATGTCCGGGTCGAGCGCCTGCTCGCACCCGGCGTCCGGGACGTTGAGCCGGTCGCCGCTCGGGTCGGTCACCTCGAGGATCGCGATCGAGTTGCAGTGCATGCCTCGGGCGGCGAAGCTCGCGTAGGACTCGGCCATCGACAGCGGCGACACCTCGTTGACGCCGAGGGTGAAGGACTTGACCACCTGCAGCGGCCCGCCGTCGGCGCGGTTCATGCCCAGGGCGCCGGCGATCTGCGCCGGCCGGCAGGCGCCGACCCGTTCGGTGAGCTGGGCGAAGTAGGTGTTGATCGACCCTTCGATGCCGGTCTTGAGCGTGTAGTAGCCGTTCTCGCTCTCCGTCTCGTTGACCGGCTCCCACTCGTCGGTGAGGATCTCGCCGTTGCAGCCCTCGACGTTGCCGATCTCCACCTGGTACGGCGAGTAGATGCCGTAGTCGAACGGGAAGCCCTTCTCCAGTGCCGCGGCCGCCACGAACGGCTTGAACGTCGACCCGGCCTGGAACCCGCTGCTGCCGCCGTAGGCCCGGTCGGTGGCCGGGTTGAACTTGATCTCGCCCTTGCCGTCGCCGTAGCCGCGGCTGACGGCCATGGCTCGGATGTGACCGGTGCCCGGCTGGACCGAGACCAGCGCGGAGGCGACCTTGTCGCGCGGGTAGACGTACTCCGCCAGCGCGTCCTGCGCCGCCGCCTGTGCGGTGCGGTCCAGCGTCGTGGTGATGGTGAGGCCGCCGCGGAGCAGCAGCTTGCTGCGGTCCTCACGCTTGGCCCCGAACGCCTTGTCGTTGAGGATCGTCTTGAGCACGAAGTCGCAGAAGAACGGCACCCGCGACTCGTTGCACCCGTTGCCGAGGCGCTTCTGCTCGCGCAGCTCGAGCGGCGTCGCGCGGGCTGCCGCCACCTCCTCGGGGGTGGCCAGCCCGGTGGCCTCCATCCGGTCCAGGACGATGTTGCGCCGGGCCAGGGCGCGCTCGGGGTTTCGCGTCGGGTCGAACGCGGTGGGCTGCTGCACGATGCCGGCCAGCAGCGCCGCCTGAGGCAGTGTCAGGTCGCGGGCGGTGGTGCGGAAGTAGCGCTTGGCGGCCGCCTCGGCGCCGTACGCCCCGGCACCGAAGTAGGCGATGTTCAGGTAGCGCTCGAGGATCTGCTTCTTGGAGTACTTCTCCTCGATCGCCACGGCGTAGCGCAGCTCGCGCAGCTTGCGGCTGTAGGACTGCTCGATCGCAGCCTTGCGCGCTTCGGCCCGCGCCTTCGGGTCCTCGATGTCATTGGCGGCCTCGAGCAGCACCTGCTTGACGTACTGCTGGGTCAGGGTCGATCCGCCCTGGACGTCGTCGCCGGCCTGGTTGTTGATGAAGGCCCGCAGCGTGCCGCGGATGTCGATGCCGCCGTGGTCGTAGAACCGGGAGTCCTCGATCGCGATCACGGCCTTGCGCATGACCGGTGCCACGTCGCTGAGCGGGACCGAGACCCGGTTCTCGTCCCAGAAGGTGGCGATGAGGGACCCGTCGGCGGCGAGGATGCGGGTCCGCTCGGCCAGCGGCGGGATCTCCAGCTCGGCCGGGAGGCTGTCGAAGCCCTCGGCGCTGTCCCGTGCCGCGAGACCCAGCCCACCGACCACCGGGAGGGTCAGCCCGGCCACCAGGAGGCCCGCGATCACGCTCACAGCGAGGAAGAGGACGAGCCGGGTCACGAACCCGCCGTCGCGACCGCCGGGCTCGCGGCGCAGTGCCTCCATGGCGAACAGGGTACGTGGTGGGCATCGTGGGCCCTGTGGTAGTCCGTACTGACTAGATCAGATTGAGCCGAACGGTTCTGTTGCCCGAGGTGTCCCTATCCGTACCGTCCTCAGCACGACGCACCACCCGCACGGCCTCTCAGGCGGGTGCACTGCAACAGAGGACGGACCAGCATGTGGGCAGACGACTGGGCCTCGCGGGGGGCTTGCCGAACGAGTGACCCGGACACGCTGTTCGTCCAGGGGGCCGCGCAGAACCGCGCGAAGGCCGTCTGCATGGGCTGCCCTGTCCGGACCGAGTGCCTCTCCGACGCCCTGGACAACCGGGTGGAGTTCGGAGTCTGGGGCGGGATGACCGAGCGGGAGCGTCGTGCTCTGCTCCGTCGGCGGCCCAACGTGACCTCGTGGCGGGCGCTGCTCGAGACGGCTCGCGACGAGTACCAGCGCGGCCTGCAGACCGGCGAGTTCCCGGTGGCCATGTAGGCGACAAGGGGGGCTCTTCGAGCGAAGAGCGTGGTCGGGGCGGTCCCTGGAGGGGAGGACCGCCCCGTTCTGCGTCCCGGGGCTGCCCTCCCGGGCCGCTGTCCGGGCACCTTCCGGCCGTACTTGGGCACCTTCCTGCCGCACCCGGACGCCTTCCCGCGTACCCGGAAGACGACGCAACCGCCTCATGCCGCGCTCCGCGCCCCCGAACGGATGTGTTGAGTCGTCCTTCCGGCCCGCCTGGCGTCGGCGATCGTGTCCAGAACAACGGAGAGCACCCACTCCGGCTCGAACATCACCTGCTCCCAGAGCAGCCGTAGCGGCCGCCAGCCGGCGGCGACCAGCAGCGTGTGCCGGGTCAGGTCCCGGGTGAACGCCGATCTCGGGCCATGGGTCTCGAAGCCGTCGCACTCGATGACGACCCGCCGCGCCTCGTCGGCGAGGTCGACCCGGCCGATCCACCGACCCCGGTGCGTGATCGCGACCTGCGGCCGGAAGCCGGTGATCCCGGCCTCGAGCAGGATCGCGCGGCAGCTCGACTCGAAGGCGTTCTCCGCGCGGGCGTCGAGGAGCTCCAGTCGCGACCGGGCCAGCCGCGAGCCGGGGCCGCGGAGGGCGGAGATCGCCGCGTGCAGGTCGTCCCACCGGACGGTGCCGGACCGCAGGGCCGAGTCGCCGACGCTCAGAGCCTCCCGCAAGGACAGGTCACGCAGGCAGAGCACGACCGTGTGCACCGGGTCGGTGCAGCCTGCGCGCCGTTCAGCCACGGTCGAGGCGCCCCAGTGGAGGCGGACGTCGTCCGGGACGTGGCGGCGCTTGGCCCGGGGCGGCACCAGGACGTCGGGTCCGTCCTCGCCGGGTGGCAGCGCGAAGCCGTGCCGACGGGCGGCGCTGCGGTGCGAGGCGATCCCGTGCATCTGCCGTGCCGCCTGGACTGCCTCGTCGGAGGGGACCAGGGAGTAGGTGCGCCCGACCTTGACGACCTCACCTAGCCGTACCGCGGTGTCCAGCCGTCGACGGGACACCGCGCCGCGCAGCTGGGAACGCCGAGCGCAGCCCCCGAACGCGGTCAGGGCGTCGACGAGCTCCACGCGACCCAGCCTCGGCGGCCGGGCCGCGCCGTGGGGCGGGGCGAGCACGACTGGGGACCCAGGACGGTGTGTGGACAGCGACCCGGCGGGCCGGGAAGACGACGCAACAGCGATGGGGGTGGCCGCTGGCCCCGGGATGAGGCGGTTGAGTCGTCTTTCGGGTACGGCGGCCGGGGTTGGGGTCCGGCCGGCCGGGCTGCACCGGCGGGGTCGGCTACTGACCGGCGAGCGAGGCGCCGACCAGCCGAAGGCCGTCGAGGTCGTGCACGTCGCCCGGCTGGGCGGCCACGTCGACCACCGGCACCCGGGGGTGGGCCGCCGTGAAGCGGCCGCGCATCGACTGCTCGCGCTCGACCAGCCGCATCCGCTCGGCGTGCAGCCGCAGGATCCCGGCCGCCAGCCGGTGCTCGCGGGAGTCCTCCAGCGTCTCGGCACCGGCCGCCGCACGGGCCGCCGAGATCGACCGCGCGCCCGAGGCGTGGACCCGGTTGAGCACCAGGCCGGCGAGCGGCATCCGCTCCTCGCCCAGGCGTTCGACGAAGTACGACGCCTCGCGCAGAGCGTCCCGCTCCGGCGCGGCGACGACCACGAACGACGTCCCCGAGGCCTGCAGCAGCCGGTACGTCGCGTCCGCCCGCTCGCGGAAGCCACCGAACATGGTGTCTAGCGCGGCGATGAAGGCCTGAAGGTCCTTGAGCACCTGGGCGCCGAGCACCTTCGTGAGCACCGAGGTCATCGCGTTCAGCGACGGCGCCGACGACCTTCAGGTACGCACGGCCGCCGGTCTTGGCGCCGCCCATCAGCACCCGGATGAACCGACCGTCGAGGAACGAGCCGAGGCGCTTGGGGGCGTCCAGGAAGTCCAGCGCGGACCGGCTCGGCGGGGTGTCGACGACGATCAGGTCCCAGCGGTCCTCGGCCCGCAGCTGCCCCAGCTTCTCCATCGCCATGTACTCCTGCGTGCCGGAGAAGCTCGACGACAGGGACTGGTAGAACGGGTTGTCCATGATCACCTGCGCCCGCTCGGGCGTGGTGTGGGCGAAGACGACCTCGTCGAAGGTCCGCTTCATGTCCAGCATCATGGCGTCCAGCGAGCCGCCCTTCGTCCCGTCGACGCCCTTGACCTGGCGCGGCGTGTTGTCCAGCGCGGTGAGTCCCATCGACTGGGCGAGCCGTCGTGCGGGGTCGATGGTGAGCACCACGACCGTTCGCCCCTGCTCGGCGGCCCGCAGGCCGAGCGCCGCGGCGGTGGTGGTCTTTCCGACGCCGCCGGCGCCGCAGCACACGATGATCCGGGTCGACCGGCTGCCGATGACCGTGTCCAGGTCGAGGGCGGGGCTCTGCTGAGGGCTCATGACGCGGTCACGCCATGCCCTGGCGGCAGAGCCGCTCGGCCAGGTGGTACAGCGCGCCCAGGTCGACGCCCTCGGCGAGCAACGGAAGGTCGTACGTCGGGCGGTCGAGCGCCTTGAGCTCCCGGCGCTGCCGCTTCTCCAGCGCGACCCGGGTCGCGTGCTCCGCGGCCTCGACCAGCAGCGCGTCGACCGCGTTCGCGCGGACGCCGACGCCCGCCGCCTCGAGACCCGCCGCGACGAGCCCGCTGTCCAGCTCGCCCTTCGCGGCGGCGGTCAGCTCCGCCTGCTTGAGCTGCGGGCGCGCGCACCGCGTTGACGACGATGCCGCCGACCGGCAGCCCGGCCGCGGTCAGCTCGGCGGCGGCGTCCGCCGTCTCCTGCACCGGCATCTCCTCGAGCAGCGTCACCAGGTGGACGGCCGTCATGGCGCTCCGCAGCAGACCCATGATCGAGTCGGCCTGGCCCCGGATCGGCCCCACTCGCGCCAGCCCCGCGACCTCCGCGTTGACTCCGAGGAAGCGGGTGATCCGCCCGGTCGGCGGCGCGTCGAGCACCACGGCGTCGTACGCGGGTGCTCCGTTCTTCGTCCTGCGGCGCACCGCCTCGTAGACCTTGCCGGTCAGCAGCACGTCGCGCATGCCGGGCGCGATGGTCGTCGCGAAGTCGATGGCCCCGATGCGACGCAGACCGCGACCCGGCGCGGCCGAGCCGGTAGAACATGTCGAGGTACTCGAGCAGCGCCTCTTCCGGGTCGACGGCGAGGGCGATGACGTCTCCTCCGCCGGGACCGACGGCCACCTTGCGCTCCTCGTAGGGCAGCGGCGGCGAGTCGAAGAGCTGCGCGATGCCCTGCCGGTTCTCGACCTCGACGAGCAGGGTGCGGCGGCCCTCGCCGGCCAGCGCCAGGGCGAGCGCCGCGGCCACGGTGGTCTTGCCGGTGCCGCCCTTGCCGGAGACGACGTGCAGGCGCACGCCCTCCCAGTCGGAGTCCCGGCTCGCCATGGCGGCGAGCGTAACCGCGCGGCCTGGGTGCAGTCGGCCCGCCCGGCGGCCTGGCCGACTGCCCCTAGGCTGCGTCGGTGCGGAAGACGACGCTGCGGACGGAGCGGCTGGTGCTCGTCCCCCAGACCCTCGAGCAGGCCCGCGCGTTCCTGGACGGGCAGGTCGGTGACCTGCCGCTCGCGCCCGGCTATCCGCACGCCGACAGCCTTGACGGGCTGCGGATGTGGGTCGAGAACGGCGGGCCCGACGACGGTGGCTGGTTCGTCACGCTCGCCGACGACGGCCGGGTCGATCGGCGACTGCGGGACGCTCGGTCCGCCGGACGCCGACGGTCGGCTGGAGATCGGCTACGGGCTCGCCGCGCCCTTCCGGGGCCGCGGGCTGGGCATCGAGATGGTGCGCGCGATGGCCGACTGGCTCGCCGCGCAGGAGTTCGTGCGGGTCCTGACCGCCTCCGTCGAGGTCGGCAACGAGCCGTCCCGGCGGCTGCTCGAACGGCTCGGCTTCCGCCTCGACGGCGAGGCCGACGGCCACTGGCAGTACGCGCGGCCGGGCTCACCCACGACCACCACTTCTGCATGATCAACCCTGCGGTGATCATGCAGAAGTGGTTGTTGCCCCGCATTTCCGCAGGTCAGCCCACCTCTCCCCCCCCGTTGATCATGCAGAAGTGGTTCCCGACCACAGCTGCATGATCAACGGGAGAGGGTTGGGGGTGGGGGTCAGGGGTGGTGGTGAGGGAGGCGATGGCGGCGAGGACGGCGGGCCAGGCCGGCGACAGCGGGTCGATGAGCTCGTAGTGGCCGAGCCCGGCCAGCTCGTGCAGCACCACGTCGTCGCCTGCGGCGGTCGCGTCGGCGGCGTACGACCGGCTGATCTCGACCGGGACCTCCGTGTCGCGGTCTCCGTGGACCAGGACCGTCCGGACGCCGGTTGGGAGCAGTGCGGCCGGGTCCGCGACGGCGTAGCGATCGGGGTGGGCGCCGACCGGCCCGCCCAGCAGGGCCCCGACCGCGTGCCCGCCCAGCCCGAGCCGGGCCGCGCGTGCGATGTCGAGCACGCCGGCCAGCGACACGACACCGCCGAGCAGCGGGGTCGCGCGGTGCCAGGGCGAGGCAGCCGGCAGCCGGTGCCGGGACGCCGCCCAGGCCGCCAGGTGACCACCGGCCGAGTGGCCGACCAGCACCGTGCGGGCCGGGTCGACCCGGCCGGGCAGCGCGTGCGCCACCAGCGCCGGCACGCTGTCGGCGAGCAGCGCCACGTCGTCGAAGGTGCCCGGCCAGCCACCACCGGGCTGGCCGACCCGGCGGTACTCCACCGTCGCCACGACGTACCCGGCCGCGGCGAGGCCCGGCGCTCTGCGGCGCGGCGTGCGCGCGGTCCCACTCTGCCTTCCAGAACCCGCCATGGACGACGACGACCAGCGCCGCCGGGTGCTGGGCGGCCGGTAGCCGGACGTCGACGACGTGCTCGGGCAGCGGCCCGTAGGACAGCACTCGGTCCGGCGGGCTCACCCCTGCACGGCTCCGCCGTCGACGTTGAGGCCCTGCCCGGTGACCCCGCCGTTGACGACGCAGAACCACACCGCCTCGGTGACCTCGTCGACGGTGATGAGGCGCCCGATGGGCTGCTTGCGCTCGAGGATCCGCCGGGCCTCTTCGGCTGACCGGCCGGTTTGCTCGACGATCGTCGCGACGCTGCCGTCGGTCATCGCCGTGTCGACGTACGCCGGGCAGACCGCGTTGGCTGTCACCCCGGTCGTGGCGACCTCGGCAGCGACCGAGCGGACCAGGCCGAGCACGCCGTGCTTTGCGGCGGTGTAGCCCGCGATGTAGGGCTCGCCGCGCTTGGCGGCCATCGACGCCACGACCACGACCCGGCCCCAGCCCTGCTCGACCATGCCGGGCACCACCCGCCGGACGCACCGGAACGGCGCGGTGAGGTTCAGCTCCAGCTGGCGGGCCCACATCTCGTCGGGGTAGCGGCCGATCGGCGACGACAGGCCCTGGCCCGCGTTGGCGACCAGCACCGAGACCGGCCCCCAGACGTCCTCGACCGCGGCGGTCACCGTGTCAGGCGTCGCGGGATCGAGCATGTCGGCCGGCAGGACGAGCGTCTCGCCGCCCGCCGCCCCGGCGGTCTCCCGCAGCTCGTCCTCGCTGCGCGCGGTGAGAGCCACCCGGTAGCCCTCCGCCGCGAGGCGCACCGCCACAGCGCGCCCGATGCCGCGTCCGGCGCCGGTCACGAGGGCCACCCGGCGCCGGTCGGGCCAGCCGTCGGTCTGCGCGCGGGGCGTCGGCATCCGCGCAGTATGGTCCCCACCATGACGAAGTGGGAGTACGCAACGGTGCCGTTGCTGGTGCATGCGACGAAGCAGATCCTCGACACCTGGGGCGAGGACGGCTGGGAGCTCGTCCAGGTCGTCGCGGCCCCGGGCGGCGGCGAGCAGGTCGTGGCCTACCTCAAGCGGGCGAAGTGAGCAGCCCGGAGGAGCGGCTGGCCGAGCTCGGCCTGTCCCTGCCCACTGACACGGCACCGCTGGCGGCGTACGTCCCCGCGGTGCGCAGCGGCGACCTCGTCTTCACGTCGGGCCAGCTGCCGCGGCTCGACGGCGAGCTGACCGGCGATCGGCAAGGTGGGCGCCGAGGTCACGCCCGATCAGGCCAAGGAGGCCGCGCAGGCCTGCGCGCTCAACGCGATCGCCGCCGTCAAGGCCGAGATCGGCGACCTCGGGAAGGTACGCCGGGTGGTCAAGGTCGTCGGCTTCGTCGCGAGCGCACCGGACTTCACCGGCCAGCCCGGCGTCGTCAACGGCGCCAGCGAGCTGCTCGGGAAGGTGTTCGGCGATGCAGGCGTGCACGCACGCAGCGCGGTCGGCGTGGCCGCGCTGCCATTGGACGTCCCGGTCGAGGTCGAGATGATCGTCGAGGTCGACTGACCCGCGTCGTCAGCCGACCTCGCCGGCGACGTCCGGAGAGAGCGCGCGCGTCGCGGCCTCGAGGAAGCCGATCTCGAAGGCCGTGGCGCTGAGCTGCACCGCCACCCGGGCCAGGTCGACGAGCCGACTCGTCCTCACCGTCGAGGGCCAGGTCCAGCCCGTCGCAGGTGGCCGCGCAGCTCCGCGCCGAGCTCGGACCCGGCCCGGGCCGCCACGAGCTGCAGCTGGCTGATGACCTCCAGCGAGACGCCCTGGGTCGCGAGCATCCGGCCGACCCCGACGAGCACGGTGTGGCTGACCAGCTGTCCCTCCGCGTCCCGCCAGGCGAGGCCGGTCTCGGTCAGGTCCTCGGGCAGGTCGGGCAGCAGCGACCTGATCCGTTCCTCCGGGACGGGAACGGTCGCGGTGATGTCCGAGCTGCCCTCGCGGAACCGCCGGCGACGATCGGCGACGATCGCGCTGTAGCTGCCCGGCGTAGTCGATGAGGCGTTTGATCGCGGCCAGGGTGAATCCCTCGCGCTGCAGCGACAGGATCAGCTGCAGGCGGGCGAGGTGCGCGCCGCTGTAGTGCGCGACCCGCCGTCGGATCTCCGGCGCGAAGAGCAGGCCGCGTGACTGGTACGCCCGAATGTTGCGGGGCGTCATCCCGACGCGCTCCGCGATCTCGGTGATGGTCATGCTCTCGGCCACAGTGTCCCCCTGGCTCGATCGACTCCGACCGTACATGCCCCAGTGGTCCCCATACGATCGCCGGGTGGTCGACGTTCCCGCCCCGCTCGTCGAACGGGCCCGGGCGTTCCTCGCCGGGCCGCGCGAGGTCGCCGTGCCGCGACATGCCGCGACGGTCGTCCTGCTGCGCGACGGGGTCGACGGTCCGGACGTCTACCTGCTGCGCAGGGCGGGGACGATGGCCTTCGCGCCCGGGATGCACGTCTTCCCCGGCGGATCGGTGGACCCGCGTGACAGCGAGGTCGAGACGGCGTGGGCCGGGCCGCCGCCGTCGGCATGGGCCGGTCGGCTGGGTTGCGACGAGCCGCTGGCCCGGGCCCTGGTGTGTGCGGCGGTGCGCGAGACGTTCGAGGAGTCCGGCGTCATGCTGGCCGGCCCGGACGACGGCGACGTCGTCGCCGACACCACCGGTGACGCCTGGGAGCGCGACCGGCTGTCCCTGCTCGACCGGTCGCAGTCGATGGCGGCCCTGCTGGCGGCCCGTGGGCTTGTGCTGCGCAGCGACCTGCTGGGCGCGTGGGCGCACTGGATCACGCCGGAGTTCGAGCCCCGCCGGTTCGACACCAGGTTCTTCGTGGCGGCGCTGCCGGTCGGCCAGCGGGCCCGGGACGTCAGCGGCGAGGCCGACCACGCCGCCTGGGTCCCGGTCGCCACCGCGGTGAGCGAGCACCTGGCGGGCCGGATGGAGATGCTGCCGCCCACGATCGCCGCGCTGCGGGAGGTCTCCGCCTTCCCGGACGTCGCCGCGGCGCTGGCCGCCCCCCGTGACGTGCGTCCGATGCTGCCGCGACTGGTCGACGACGACGGTGTGCTGCGCCTGGTGGTCGAGTGACCGTCTCGCCGCCTCCGGCGTCGCCGGTGCCGCTGCCGTCCTGGTGCACCCTGGTCCGCGCCGACAACCCCGGGCCGATGACCCTGGACGGCACCAACACCTACGCGTTGCGCTCGGACGGCGGGCTGGTCGTGGTCGACCCGGGCCCGCTCGACGAGCGGCACCTGCGCCGCGTCGCCGGGCTCGGCGACGTCACGCTGGTGCTCCTGACCCATGGGCACCCCGACCATGCCGAGGGTGCGCGCCGGTTCCACGAGCTGACCGGCGCACCGGTGATCGCGCGCGACCCGGCGCACTGCATCGGCACCGACGACCCGCTCGACGAGGACGGCGAGACGACAGGGCGTGGCGGGCCTGCTGGTCGATGTCCTCCACACGCCCGGTCACACGGCGGACTCGGTGTGCTTCGTGGTCGACGACGGCGACCAGCGGGCGGTGCTGACCGGCGACACGGTCCTGGGCCGGGGCAGCACCGTGGTGGCGCACCCGGACGGCACCCTGGCCGCGTACCTCACCTCGCTCCGCCGGATCGTGGACCTCGGGCCGGTGACCCTGCTGCCGGGCCACGGGCCGGTCCGCCCCGACGCCGCCGCGCTGGCCCGCGACTACCTGGCCCACCGCGAGCAGCGCCTCGAGCAGGTGCGCGAGGCGGTGGCGGCCGGCGCGGCGTCGGCCCCCGAGGTGGTCCGCCGGGTCTACGCCGACGTCGACGAGTCGCTCTGGCCGGCCGCCGAGCTCTCCGTCCTCGCCCAGCTCGACTACCTCGCCGACCACCCCGTCCTCCTGACCCAACCCCCTCTTCGCGGTGATCATGCAGCAGTGGTTGGCCGCCGGAAAGCCGCAGATCAGCGCCACTCTCAACTGGGCGCCGATCATGCAGGAGTGGTCGTCCAGCGGGGGAGACGGCCGGGCTCGCCCTGGGGCATCCATGCGCGGGACCTTGACGCCGTACGTCGGAGCCGCCCAACCACAGCTGCATGATCAACGGTGTGGGGGATGGCGTCTGACCTGCGGCGATGTGGCGCAGCAACCACTACTGCATGATCAACGCGGAGAATCCGGGGGTCAGCCGGCGCGGCGGGTGAGGCGCTCGATGTCGAGGATCACGACGGCGCGTCCCTCGAGGCGGAGGAACCCGCGGGCGGCGAAGTCGGCCAGCGCCTTGTTGACCGTCTCGCGGGAGGCGCCCACCAGCTGGGCCAGCTCCTCCTGGGTGAGGTCGTGCGTGACCCGCAGGCCGTCCTCGGCCTCGACCCCGAACCGGCTGGCGAGGTCCAGCAGTGCCTTGGCCACCCGGCCGGGCACGTCGCTGAAGACCAGGTCGGCCATCGCCTCGTTGGTCCGCCGCAAGCGACGGGCCAGCGCGGCGAGCAGGCGCCCGGCCACCTCGGGACGCGCCAGCAGCAGCGGCTGCAGGTCGTCGTGGCCGATGCTGGACAGCACGCCCGCGGTGACGGCGGTGGCGGTGGCGGTGCGCGGACCGGGGTCGAAGAGCGACAGCTCGCCGAACATCTCGCCGGGGCCGAGCACGGCCAGCAGGTTCTCGCGGCCGTCCGTGGCCGAGCGGCCCAGCTTGATCTTGCCCTGGGTCACGATGTAGAGCCGGTCACCGGGCTCGCCCTCGCTGAACAGCGTCTCGCCCTTGGCGAGCTTCACCACGTCCATGCCTCGGCGCAGTGCGTCCTGGGCCTCGCCGTCCAGGGCTGCGAAGAGCGGGGAGCTCCCCAACGTACCGACCTGGTCGTCCACGACCGTCCTCTCGCCGAACCCGTCCGACGCCTGGTCGGTCATCGCGTGTCATCCGCGTGTCATCGCGCAGGCATGCCGGGGCTCAGTCTGCCGCACGGCGCTGCGATCAGGCGACGCCGACCTGGGTGCGGGGGAGGGGCAGCGCGCGCAGGGCGAGCGCCGGCTCGTCCCGGTAGCGGGCGATCAGCTCGCCGGTGGCGGCATCCAGCCGCTCGTGCAGCCCGCGGCGGTAGTCCGAGAGCTCGCGCTCGGCAGCGGCCAGCCGGACCATGATGGCGTCGTCGTCCTCGCGCGGCTGGCTCTCCCACAGCACCGTGAGGTCGGGCAGCGGCGGCAGGTCGAGGTGGCCGTCCAGGGTCTGCATCGCCAGCCGCTGGCTGGACCGCTGGTGGTCGGTGAGCACGCCCGCGCAGCCGGCCCATCGACGACTCGTCGCCGCCCGCGAGGTCCAGCCGCGCGTGCACCAGGCGGCGCCAGTAGGAGACCCGGGCCTCCTCCGTGATCAGCTCCTGGCGGTAGGCGCGCAGCTCGTCGAGGCACAGCGGGGCCAGTTCCGGGACGCGCTGCGGCGCCGGCCGCGTCCCGGTCCGGCCGGCCGGCCGGTCCAGCGCCGATCGGCGTCGGGCCCGCGGGTCCGCCGTCTGGGTGGTGGTCACGTCACAGTCCTCCGGTCCGGCCGCAGGGTGCCGGTCACAAACCCCTGATCGTCGGGCACCCCGGAACCCTTGACCGCATGTCACCCGGACGGGGCACCGCCTTGACCACCATTTGAGGAACGGTCCGTCGCGGACCGTAGGCTCTGGGTCGTGAGCAGGCGAGGAGGCGGCCGCGCAGCGCTGGACGTGACGGACGAGACGCCGCTCGCCCGCACCCGCCGCGCCCGGCGGATCGCCCGGGTCCTGGCCGAGACCTATCCGGACGCTCGCTGCGAGCTCGACTTCACCACCCCGCTCGAGCTGCTGGTGGCCACGATCCTCTCGGCGCAGAGCACCGACGCCCGGGTGAACATGGTCACGCCGGAGCTCTTCCGGCGCTATCCCACCGCGGCCGACTACGCGGGAGCGGACCGCGCCGAGCTCGAGGAGATGATCCACTCGACCGGCTTCTTCCGGGCGAAGACCAACTCCCTGATCGGCCTCGGCCAGGCGCTCGTCGAGCGGTACGCCGGAGAGGTGCCCGGCCGGCTCGCCGACCTGGTCACCCTGCCGGGAGTCGGCCGCAAGACCGCCAACGTGGTGCTCGGCAACGCGTTCGGCGTCCCGGGCATCACGGTCGACACCCACTTCGGCCGGCTGGCCCGGCGGTTCGGCTGGACCGAGCAGACCGACCCCGACAAGGTCGAGGCGGAGGTCGGCGCGCTGTTCCCGAAGCAGGACTGGACGATGCTCAGCCACCGGCTGATCTGGCACGGGCGGCGCGCCTGTCACGCCCGCCGGCCGGCCTGCGGAGCCTGTCCGGTCGCGGCACTGTGCCCCGCGTACGGCGAGGGCGAGCTCGACGCCGCCAAGGCGGCGAAGCTGGTGAAGTCCGGCGCGATGGTCGCGGTCTCGCCGTGACCGCACGGCCGGTGCGGGCGCTGCTGGGGCTGTCAGCGCTGTTATGCTCGTCGTCGCGCTGACGCTCGTCTCGTGCACCGGCGACGGCATGGAGCGGGCGGACGGCGACGACACTGGCCGCCGGTCGGGTTCCGCCGGGCCCACGACCCGCGCCGCCTCGGAGGTCGGCGGCCGCTGCCCCACGCTGAGCCGGGCGCAGCCCCGCCAGGACGGCCTGCCCGGCCTCGAGCTGCCCTGCCTCGGCGACGGGCCGTCGGTCAACCTGGCCGACCTGCGCGGTGTGCCGACGGTGCTCAACGTCTGGGCCGCCTGGTGCACCAACTGCGACCGGGAGATGCCGCTCTTCGCGTCGGCGGTCGACCGGGCCGGCGACCGGGTGCGCTTCTTCGGCGTCCACTACAAGGCGCCGCGCGACTACGGGCTGCGCTCCGAGGTCGACTTCGGCGTGCCGTTCCCCTCCGTCCACGACGAGGACGGCGACCTGGTGGTGCAGCGGCTGCGGGCCGGCGCGCCGCCCCAGACGCTGTTCCTCACCGCCGAGGGGGCGCTGGCCGGGCGAAAGGTCGGCGAGATCACGTCACAGGGCGAGCTGGACCGGCTGGTGCAGCGCTACCTGGGCGTACGCCTGTGAGCGACCCGTCTCGCTGCCGGCGTGGCTGCAGCCGCTGGCGCAGGCAGCCGTGCATGTGCGTCCCGAGCAGCTGAGCCGGTTCCTGCCACCGGCAGAGGGCGGTCGACCCTCCGCCGTGCTGATGCTCTTCGGCGAGCGGGATCCGGGCGGCTTCGAGGGTGCCGAGGTGCTGCTCATCGAACGGGCCCACGGGATGCGCAGCCATGCCGGCCAGGTCGCCTTCCCGGGCGGCGGGGTCGACCCCGACGACGACGGGGTGGTCGGGGCCGCCCTGCGTGAGGCCGTCGAGGAGACCGGTCTGGACCCGGCCGGCGTGGAGGTGTTCGGCACGCTCCCGGCGGTCTTCCTCCCGGTCAGCGACTTCGTCGTGACGCCGGTGCTCGCCTGGTGGCGGGAGCCGTCCTGGGTCGGCGTCGTCGACGCCGGCGAGGTGGCCTCGGTGCACCGTGTCCTGCTGGCGGACCTGCTCGACCCCGCCAACCGGTTCCAGGTCCACCATCCCAGCGGCTACGTCGGGCCGGCCTTCGGCGTAGCGGACCTGCTGGTCTGGGGCTTCACGGCCGGCCTGCTCGATCGGCTGCTGCGGCTTGGCCGGCTGGGAGCGCCCTTGGGACCGCGGGCGCGTCGAGGAGCTGCCCGACGACGTCGTCCAGCAGGTCGACCGCGAGATGGGACGCCGGTGAACTGGCTCGACATCCTGCTGCTGGTGTCGGCCGCGTCCTTCGGGTACTCCGGCTACCGGCAAGGCTTCGTCGTGGGCTCACTGGCGTTCGCCGGCTTCGCCGCGGGTGGGGTCGGCGGGCTGCTGGTCGCCCCCTCCCTGGTGTCCGGGCTGGACCCCGGGCTCGGCCAGTCGGTGCTGGCCGTCGCGGTCGTGCTGTTGGCCGCGTCGATCGGCCAGGTGCTGCTCGCCTGGCTCGGCTCGCTGGTCCGCGACCGCCTGACCTGGCGGCCGGCCCGGGTCCTCGACGCCGGAATGGGCGCCCTGGTCAGCGTGCTCGCGATGCTGCTCGTCACCTGGTTCCTCGCCAGCGCCCTTCGCCCAGGCCCGATGCCCTCGCTGTCGCGGCAGATCAGCGACTCCCAGGTCATCACGGCGGTCGACCAGGTGGTGCCGGACGAGGCGCGCACCCTGTTCTCGTCCTTCCGCAGGGTGCTCGACGACGAGGGTCTGCCGACCGTCTTCGGCGGGCTCGCACCCGGAGCGGATCCGGCCGGTCGAGCCGCCGGCGCGGGGCATCACCGGCACCCAGGCGGTGCGGCGGGCGGGGACCAGCGTGGTGAAGGTGACCGGCACCGCGCCGGACTGCAACCGCCGGCTCGAGGGCACCGGCTTCGTCTTCTCCGACAACCACGTGCTGACCAACGCGCACGTCGTGGCCGGTGTCGAGCGCCCCTCGGTGCAGATCGGCGGCACCGGCCGCACGTACCGCGCGCGGGTCGTCGTCTTCGACTCCCGGCGTGACCTCGCCGTGCTCTACGCACCGGAGCTGGGGGCCGACCCGCTCGACCTGGACCCCACCGCGGAGCGCGGGGACGAGGCCGTCGTCGCGGGCTTCCCCGGCGGCGGGTCCTACCGCCTCGAGGCGGCCCGGATCCGCGACACCATCAACGCCCGCGGGCCGGACATCTACCACCGCACCCAGGTGACCCGCGAGGTCTTCTCGCTGTACGCGACCGTGGAGCCCGGCAACTCCGGCGGCCCGCTGCTGGACCTCGACGGCGACGTCCTCGGCGTGATCTTCGCCAAGTCGCTCGACGACGCCGAACACCGGCTACGCGCTGACCGTCGACGAGGTGCGGCCGGTGGTGCGCGCCGGTCGGGACCGCATCGACCAGGTCCGCACCGGCACCTGCGTCTGACCGGTCCTCAGCGGCGGAGCCGCAGCCGGCACGGCGGCTCGTCGACGACGAGCGGTTCGGCGGCCAGCGCCTCGGCGGCCGCGACCAGGCCGGTCACGTCGATGCCGTACGGCGGGTCGTCGCCGTACGGCGCGATCCGGGCGGCTCCCCGGCCGAGCAGGGTCGACGCGCCGGCCGCGTTGCCGCGGGCCCGGTGGGTGAGCCCCACCGCGAGCTGGGCGAGACCCTGCCAGAGGTCGCGCTCGGCCGGCGGCGCGGCCTTCCAGGTGCCCTCGAGGACCTCGTGGGCGTGGAACGGCCGCCCCGCCGTCGATCAGCCGCTGCGCCTCGGCCAGCGACTCCGCAGGCGGCAGCACCAGGTCGTCGGGCACCCGCTCGACCCCTTCGGCTCCGCGCGGGAGCGGTCGCCCGAGGCCGTCCCGCGGCCGGTTGGAGCGGGCCCGGCCGGCCTCGTCCCGGTCACGGCTGCCGCCGCTTGTCGGGCTCATGCCGGACCGTGCTCGGGGGCGGGGTCGTCCAGCCAGTCGCGCAGCACTGTCGTGAACCCCGACGGGTCCTCCTCGGGTGGCGAAGTGACCGACGCCCGGCATCAGGTGCCACTGGTAGGACCCCTCGACGTAGCGGCCGGAGCCCTGGGCGCTGGTCGGGAGGATGCACCGGTCGAGGGCACCGTGGACCTGCAGCGTGGCACGGTGACCGGGCCGGCCATCCGGCGGGCGTAGCGCAGACCGTCGGGTCGCGGCAGCGACCGCACCGCCCACCGGTAGGACTCCAGGGCGCAGTGCGCGACCCCAGGGATCAGAGCGGCCTGCCGGTAGCGCGCTTCGGTGTCCGCGTCGGGGAAGCCCGGCCCGGACCAGGCCTGCAGCATGTCGGCAACCTGCTGCCCGTCGTCGGCGACCAGACCCCGCTCGGGCAGCACCGGCCGCTGGTAGCCCAGCACGTGCCGGCTCGCCCGCACCTGGCGGGCGTCGGTGAGGTGGGCGCGGCGCAGCCGCCGGGGATGGGGCATCGACACGGCGACCAGGCGACGTACCTGCCGGGGATGGACCACCGAGAGCGGTCCACGCGACGAGGCCGCCGAGACCCTGGCCGACGACGACGGCGTCCCGCTCACCGAGCGAGCGGATCACGCCGGCGGCGTCCTCGGCCAGGGTGCGGGGGTCGTAGCCGCGCGGTGGCTTGTCGCTGGCGCCGAAGCCGCGCAGGTCCATGGCGGCCGCGCGGTAGCCGGCCTCGGCGAGCGCCGGGAGCTGGTAGCGCCAGGCCCACCAGAACTGCGGGAAGCCGTGCAGCAGCAGGACGAGCGGGCCGTCGCCCGCGACCGCCACGTGGAACCTGGCGCCGTTGGCGGCGACCATCTGGTGCTCCCACGGACCCGGGACCCGGGCCACCGAGGCGTCGGGCCGATGGTCAGGCGGTCGGTGTCTGCGCATCGGTCGACCGCGGCTTCTTGAGGAAGCTCGCGGTCTCCTTGCTGGTCCGGATGGTGCGCTGCGGGGGGCCCACCTTGCTGATGGCCTTCTTTCCGACCAGCGCCAGCACGACGGCGAGGAGAAGGTAGAACCCGGCGACGGCCAGGAACGCCAGACCGGGGTGCAGGCCGAGGGCCACCAGGCCGTACGCCGCCGCGACCGAGAGCAGGATCACGGCCAGGACGCCGAGGAACGCCGGCGGCCCCGAACATCGCCGCCCCCGTCACGCCGTTCTTGACGTCGGCCCGGATCTCGGCCTTGGCCAGCTCGATCTCGCTGCGTACCAGGGTCGACAGGTCGCGGCTGGCGGTGGCGATCAGTGCTCCCAGCGTCTCCTCGGAGGAGCCGGGCGGCGGGGCGGTGGCGGTCATCGGTGGTCCTCCTGCGGTCGCCGGCGGTGGGGCACGTCGGTCAGTCTCCCTGAGTCCGGCCGGGTCCCGCACCCAGGTGCCGCCGGGTGCGCACCCGAAGCAGCACCGCGGCAAGACTCGCCGACAGCACCGAGGCGGCGAGGACGGCCATCGTGACGCTGGTCAGCCGCTTCCCGCTCGGGGAACGCCAGCTCCGCGATGAGCAACGAGACGGTGAACCCGATCCCGCTCGAGCATGGCCACCGCTGCCACGTCCCCCCAGCCCAGATCGGGACTCAGCTCGGCACGGGTCAGCCGCGCGGTGAGCCAGGTCCCGCCGAGAACGCCGACGAACTTGCCCACGACCAGACCCAGCACGACGCCGATTGCAGCCCGGTCGCTGAGTGCGGAGCCGAGAGTGCCCGCCGTCACCGGGACACCGGCGGCGAGGAAGGCGAAGAGCGGGACCGCGACACCGGCGGACAGCGGCCGGACCAGGTGCTCCAGCCGCTCCGCGGGAGACGTCGCCTCGCCCGGGTCGGGGCGGACCCGGGTGGCCAGGCCGAGCGCCACCCCCGCGACGGTGGCGTGGACGCCGCTCGCGTGCACCAGGACCCAGGAGCGAGAGCGGGACGACGACCGGCCACGGCGTCCAGCGCAGCCGCTGCAGCAGCAGCGTAGCAGCCGAGCGACGGCCACCGCGCCGCCGAGCAGCGACCAGGTCCAGGTCGTCGGTGTATCCGACGGCGATGATCGACGATGGCGCCGAGGTCGTCGACGATCGCCAGCGTCAGCAGGAACGCCCGCAGCGCCGTCGGCAGGGTGGACCCCACCACGGCGAGGACCGCCAGCGCGAAGGCGATGTCGGTGGCGACAGGGACTGCCCAGCCGCGGACCGCACCGGGGTCGGCCGCGGTCGACCGCGAGGTAGACCAGCGCCGGGACCACCATGCCGCAGAGCGCCGCCACCATCGGCAGCACGGCCTCCGACGGCCGGCGGAGCTGGCCGACCACCAGCTCCCGCTTGAGCTCGAGGCCGGCGACGAAGAAGAAGATGGCCAGCAGCCCGTCGGCCGCCCAGGTGGCCAGGTCGAGGTCAGGTGCAGCGCAGACGGCCCGACGACGGTGGTCTGGAGCGACTCGTACCACTCGGACCACGGCGAGCTGGCCAGCGCGACCGCCGCGACCGGCGCGCGAACAGCAGCAAGGCCCCGCCGACCGTCTCCTCGCGCAGCGCCTCGGCGAGGAACGCCTGCTCGCGTGAGGGCAGCGCCGCGAGGATCGCGCCGGGCGTGCCGTTTCCGGCCCAGGTCATCCGAACGCGTAGTAGCGCAGGCAGAGGTACGGCCAGGCGAGGCGACCGTCACGAAGGCGACCACCAGGCCGTAGCGGGTGAACTGCCAGAACGAGATCGGGTGGCCGTTGCGGGCGGCGATGCCGATGATGACGACGTTGGCGCTCGCGCCCGACGGCAGTGGCGTTGCCGCCGAGGTCGGCGCCGAGGGCCAGCGCCCACCACAGCGCCTGTCGCCTGCCCGCCGCCGCCGCCGCTGTCGACGAGGTCCTGGACCAGCGGGGTCATCGTCGCGACGTAGGGGATGTTGTCCACGATCGCGGACAGCACGCGCCGAGCCCCAGAGCAGCACGGTGGCGGCGAGGAAGTAGTTGGTCACCGACCGCCTCGGTCACCCGCCTCGCCGAGACTTTCGATGACGCCGACCTCGACCAGCGCGCCGACCATGACGAACAGGCCCATGAAGAAGACGAGGGTCGACCACTCGACCTCCTCGAGGAACTCGCGGCGGCTCGAGCCGGGAGACCGCGACCAGGACGCCGGCTCCGAGCAGCGCGACGATAGACGGCTCCAGGTGCAGCGCGGAGTGCAGCGACGAACCCGACCATCACGCGCGACCAGTACGACGAGCGACCGCACGAGCAGGCCCATGTCGCGGATGACCTCGCGCTCGTCCAGGGCCATGACGGCGGCGACCGGTCCTCGTCGTAGGTGAACGCCGACCGGAACAGGAACCGGCACATCAGCACGAACACCGCCAGCAGGACGACGACGATGGGGGCGAGATTGACCAGGAAGTCGTTGAACGACAGGTCGGCCCGGCTGGCGATGATGATGTTCGGCGGGTCGCCGATGAGGGTGGCGGTGCCGCCGATGTTGGACGCCATCGCCTCCGCGATCAGGAAGGGCACCGGCGGGACGCCGAGCCGCTCGCAGACCAGCAAGGTCACGGGCGCGATCAGCAGCACGGTCGTCACGTTGTCCAGCGCCGCCGAGGCGACGGCGGTGATCAGGACGAGCAGGACCATGACCGCGAACGGCGGCCGCGGGCCCGCTTCGCGGCCCAGATCGCGACGTAGTCGAACACGCCGGTCTGCTTGAGGACGCTGACGATCACCATCATGCCCGAGCAGCAGGAAGATGACGTTCCAGTCGACGCCGGTCTCCTCGCTGAAGAACGCGGTCTCGGCGTCGACGACGCCGATGAGCACCATGACGGCGGCTCCGCCGAGGGCCGCGGCGACCCGGTGGATCCGCTCGGTGGCGATCAGGACGTAGGCGGCCGACGAAGACGGCGACCACCAACCATCGTCGCTGCGTCATGCGTTCGGGAGCAGGCTGGTCCAGCAGCCGCGCGACGGTGATCGCGCCGAGCATCCGACTGCCGTCGACGACGGCCACGAGCGGACTGTGCATCCGCGCCATGACGGCGGCCACTTCGATGCTCGTCGCGTCGTGGTCGACGACCGGGATCTCGTCGACGTCCTGCCGTTCGGGCAGCAGGTCGCGCACGGTGCTCTCGGAGAGCTTCCCGCACAGCTCGTCCGAGGCCTTCTCGTCGTACACGCGGGCCAGCGGCGGGTCGTCCTGGACATAGCGGGGTACCAGGTACCGCAGCACCTGCGAACCCGGCAGGACGGTGTAGGGCCGCCCGTCGGCGTCGACGACGATCAGGCCGGGCAGCCGCCCGCGGCTGAGCAGCCGGGCGGCCGACCATGGCGTCGGTGTCGAGCGCGACGGTCGGGAACTCCGTGGCGAGGTCTCGGGCGCGCACAGCGGCTCCAGATGGTGTCGGGGCAGGTCGGACCAGACTGCCGACCAGACTTCCCGGCGCACCAGGACCAGCCTAGCGGGCCGGTGTCCCTAGCGGCTCAGCCACGTGCCGCACCGGCGGTCGGGCGACGTCGCTCACGTGCGCACGAGTCCGCTGCGTGCGGGCACCTTCCGGCCGTACCCGGAAGACGACGCAACGGCCGCCGAGCAGCACTTCCAGCCCCGAACGGACGTGTTGTGTCGTCTTTCCGGCCCGCCCGTGGGGACGGTCAGCGCTACTCCTCGTCCTTGCCGCCCTTCTTGTCCAGGCCCTCGCCGATCAGGTTCATCACCGTGGGGTCGGCCAGCGTGGTGACGTCACCCATCTCGCGGTGCTCGGCGACGTCGCGCAGGAGGCGGCGCATGATCTTGCCGGAGCGCGTCTTGGGCAGCTCGGCGACCAGCAGGACCTGCCGCGGCTTCGCGATCGGGCCGAGCATCTTGCTGACGTGCTGGCGAAGCTCCTGGATGACGGCCTCGCCGGCCGCTGCGTCGTTCTCGACGCCGGAGGCGGCGTCACCACGCAGGATGACGAACGCGACGATGCCCTGACCGGTCGTCGGGTCGGTCGCGCCGACGACGGCGGCCTCGGCGACCTTCGGGTGCGAGACCAGGGCCGACTCGACCTCGGTCGTCGAGATGTTGTGGCCCGACACCAGCATCACGTCGTCGACCCGGCCGAGCAGCCAGATGTGCCCGTCGTCGTCCTTCTTGGCGCCGTCGCCGGCGAAGTAGAGGCCCTTGAACCTCGACCAGTAGGTCTCCTTGTACCGCTCGTCGTCGCCCCAGATCCCGCGCAGCATCGACGGCCACGGCTCGGTGAGCACGAGGTAGCCGCCACCGCCGTTCGGCACCGGCTGGGCCTGGTCGTCGACGACGTCGGCGCTGATGCCCGGCAGCGGAGCCATCGCCGACCCGGGCTTGGTGGCCGTGACCCCGGGCAGCGGGCTGATCATGATCGCCCCGGTCTCGGTCTGCCACCAGGTGTCGACGACCGGCGTGCGGTCGCCGCCGATGACCCGGCGGTACCACATCCACGCCTCGGGGTTGATGGGCTCGCCGACCGAGCCGAGCACCCGCAGCGACGACAGGTCGTGCTCGGCGGGGATGTCCTCGCCCCACTTCATGAACGTGCGGATCGCGGTCGGGGCGGTGTAGAGGATGGTGACGCCGTACTTCGCGACGATCTCCCAGAAGCGGCCCTTGTGCGGGGTGTCCGGGGTGCCCTCGTAGAGCACCTGGGTGGCGCCGTTGGCCAGCGGTCCGTAGACGATGTAGCTGTGGCCGGTGACCCAGCCGATGTCGGCGGTGCACCAGTAGACGTCCGACTCCGGCTTGAGGTCGAACACGTTGCGGTGCGTGTAGGCGGTCTGGGTGAGGTAGCCGCCGGACGTGTGCAGGATGCCCTTCGGCTTCCCGGTCGTCCCGGACGTGTAGAGGATGAACAGCGGGTGCTCGCTGTCGTGGGCCTCGGCCTCGTGCTGCGGGCTGGCGGTGTCGACGACGTCGTGCCACCACACGTCGCGGCCCTCGGTCCAGTCGACGTCCTGTCCGGTCCGGCGGACGACGAGCACCTTCTCGACCGTCTTGCCCTGCGACAGCTCCAGCGACTCGTCGACGGCCGGCTTGAGCGCCGACGGCTTGCCCGCGCCGGTAGCCGCCGTCGGAGGTGATGACCAGCTTGGCGCTCGCGTCGTCGATCCGGGACTGCAGCGCGGTCGCCGAGAACCCGCCGAACACCACCGAGTGCGGGGCGCCGATCCGGGCGCAGGCCAGCATCGACACGATCGCCTCGGGGATCATCGGCAGGTAGATCGCGACCCGGTCGCCCTTCTCCACACCGAGCGAGAGCAAGGCGTTGGCGGCCTTGCAGACCTCGTCCTTGAGCTCGGCATAGGTGACGGTCCGGGAGTCACCGGGCTCGCCCTCCCAGTGGATCGCCACCCGGTCGCCGTTGCCGGCCGCGACGTGGCGGTCGACGCAGTTGACGGCGACGTTGAGGCTGCCGCCGACGAACCACTTGGCGAACGGCGGCGTCCAGTCGAGCACCTGGCTCCACTCGGTCGCCCAGTCGAGCCCCCGGGCCTGCTCCTCCCAGAAGCCGAGCCGGTCCTTGTCGGCGGCCTCGTAGAGGTCCGCCTTCGCCACCGCGTCGGCGGCGAACTCCTCGCTCGGCGGGAAGGTCCGCTCCTCGTGCAGGAGGTTCGAGAGGGCTTCGCTGCTCACGGGCACTCCTCAGTCGTACGTACGGTCGTGAACTGTCTACACCCCCCGAAGTGGACCGGCTGCGCGGCGGGGCTCGCCGTGCACAGCCGGTCCACTCCGGTGGGGCTGTCGGCCTAGTGCACCGAGGCCTTCTCCATGCCGATCCCGGTGAGCGACCGCACCTCCAGCTCGGCCGCCTTGTACTCGTTGTGCTCCTTGCTGAGCACGGTGCCGAGCCAGCCGAAGAAGAAGCCCAGCGGGATGGACACGAGACCGGGGTTGTCCAGCGGGAACCAGTGGAAGTCGATCCCCGGGTCCGTCACCAGCGACGGGGACTTCCCGTCGACGGGCGCCTTGCCGGACACCACCGGCGAGAAGATCACCAGGACGAGTGCGGACAGCAGGCCGCCGTAGATGGCCGCGACAGCGCCGGTGGTGTTGAACCTCTTCCAGAACAGCGAGTAGAGGATCGCCGGCAGGTTGCCCGACGCCGCCACCGCGAAGGCCAGCGCCACCAGGAAGGCGACGTTCAGCTTCTGGGCGAAGATGGACAGGATGATCGCCACCGCGCCGATCACGAACGCCGCGATGCGGGCGACCTTGACCTCCTGGCCCTCCGGCGCCTCGCCGCGGTGCACGAAGTTGGCGTAGACGTCGTGCGCCACCGACGACGACGACGCCAGCGTCAGGCCGGCCACCACCGCCAGGATCGTCGCGAACGCCACCGAGGCGATGAAGGCCAGCATGACCGTCCCGCCGGTGCTGCCGAAGAGGTCCTCGCCCACCGCCCGGGCCAGCTGCGGCGCCGCCGTGTTGCCGGCCGGGTCCTGCGCGATGATCTCCTCCGGCCCGACCAGAGCGGCCGCACCGAAGCCGAGCGCCAGCGTCATCAGGTAGAACGAGCCGATGATCCAGATGCCCCAGATCACCGACTTGCGCGCCTCCCGCGCGGTCGGGACGGTGTAGAACCGGATCAGGATGTGCGGCAGCCCGGCGGTGCCCAGGACGAGGGCCAGGCCGAGGCTGATCAGGTCCAGCTTGCCGGTGAGCCCCGTCGCCTCGGTCGCGTAGCGCTGGCCGGGCTCGAGGAACGCATCGCCCTTGCCGCTCTCCTCGGCCGCGGTGCCGAGCAGGTCGCTCACGTTCCAGCCGAACTCGAACATCACCAGGATCGTGAGGATCGTGGCGCCGGTCATCAGCAGCAGCGCCTTGACGATCTGGATGTACGTCGTGCCCTTCATCCCGCCGACCGTGACGTAGAAGATCATCAGGATGCCGACCGCGACGATCGTCAGGTTCTTCGCGGTGTCGCTGGAGATGCCGAGCAGCAGCGCCACGAGAGCACCGGCGCCGACCATCTGGGCGATGAGGTAGAAGATGGAGACGACGATCGTGGAGACACCGGCCGCGGCCCGGACGGGTCGTTGCCGCATCCGGAACGCCAGGACGTCACCCATCGTGTACTTGCCGGAGTTGCGCATCAGCTCGGCGACGAGCAGCAGGGCGACCAGCCAGGCGACGAGGAAGCCGATGGAGTAGAGGAAGCCGTCGTAGCCGTAGAGCGCGATGATGCCGGCGATGCCGAGGAACGAGGCGGCCGACATGTAGTCGCCACCGATCGCCATGCCGTTCTGGATGCCGGAGAACGACCGTCCCCCGGAGTAGAAGTCGGCGGCGGTCTTCGTGTGCCGTGAGGCCCAGACGGTGATGAACAGAGTCACCGCCACGAAGCTCAGGAACAGGACGCTGGTCAGTGCCTGCTGGCCACCGGAGACGTCAGCGGCGAGTGTGATGCCGGTCATCGGAGCGCCTCCCCTTCGAGCTGTGCGCGGATCGTCGCCGCGAGCGGGTCGACCTTGCTCTCCATGTACCGCTCATAGAGCCAGGCGATCAGGAACGTGGAGACGAACTGCAGCAGCCCGAACACGTACCCGACGTTGATGTTTCCCCACACCTCGGTGCCCATGAAGTCGCGCGCCCACCCGGACGCCACGACGTAGAGCAGGTACCACGACAGGAACACCACCGTCATCGGGAACGCGAAGCGTCGGTACGCCGTGCGCAGTGCCTTGAACTCCTCGCTGTTCTGCACAGCGACCAGACGGTCGCTCTCCGGCTGGGTCAACTCGGGGTTGCTCACCTGACCTCCTCGAGGGACGCGCTGCATCCCACCCGGGCGGTGTGATGGCGGTCACTGTGCGGGACACGGGGGCGTCACCAGAACAGGGCAGGACCGGTGTGTCGGCGAGCGGTCGGTCGGCTGCGACGAACGGCCGCCAGATCCCGGTCAGCGGTCGCGCGGTCTCAGCGCTCGGTGAGGGCGATCGCCTCCGGCGCGTGCAGCCGCACCATCGTCCGGCCGACGTCCGGCGCGACCCGGCCGGTGTGCGGAGCGAGACGACGACCATCACGGCGAACGCCACCGGCACGGTCCACGCCGCCGGCTGGGCGAGCAGCGCCCCGGCCCAGCCGTCGCGGTCGACGCCGGCGATGGTCGCCGACACCGCGGCCGTCGCCAGCCCGCCGCCGACGAGGAGCCCGGCCGCGGCGCCGGTGCTGGTCAGCCCGCGCCACCAGATGCCCAGGACGAGCAGGGGGCAGAACGAGGACGCGGCGACGGCGAACGCCAGCCCCACGACATCCGCGACCGCCACCGACGCCGCGAGCAGGGACAGCCCGAAGGGCACGACACGGCCAGCACCGCGGCGAGCCGGAAGTCGCGGACCGAACCGCGCAGCACGTCCTGCGACAGCACGCCGGCCACCGACACCGTCAGCCCCGACGACGTGGAGAGGAAGGCGGCGAAGGCGCCGGCCGTCACCAGTGCCCCCAGCAGGTCACCGCCGAGCCCGCCGACCAGGCGCTCCGGCAGCAGCAGGACCGCGGTGTCGGTGCGACCGGTCAGCAGCAGGTCGGGCGTGTAGATCCGGGCCAGCGCGCCGTAGACGGTGGGGAACAGGTAGAAGCCGCCGAGCAGGCACAGCACGACCAGCGTCGTGCGGCGCGCCGCCCGGCCGTCCGGGTTGGTGTAGAAGCGGACCAGGACGTGCGGCAGGCCCATGGTCCCGAAGAACAGCGCCAGGATCAGCGAGTAGGTCGCGTAGACGGGGTGGTCCCGGCCGGCCGAGCCGGACAGCGGCGTCGCCCACAGGTCGTTGTCGCTCGCCTCCACGCCTCGGCGTGCGGGCACGGTCGCGCCGCGGGGGAAGGTCAGCCGGGTGCCGCTCCGCGACCGAGTGCGTCCCCGCGCCAGCGCGAGCGCCTTCCCGGCGTACGCGCGGCCGTCGACCGTCCCGTCGACCACCACCTGCGCCGGGTCGCGCACGACGACCCGCAGGTCCTCCGACACGGTCACCGACGTGCGCTACTCGAACACCGGCGGCCCGTTGCCCGGTGTCGGCGACCCGTCGGCCCGCCAGGCGATCACCAGGAAGAGCACCGGCAGCGCCGATGGCGGTCAGCTTGAGCCAGTACTGGAAGGCCTGGACGAACGTGATGCTGCGCATGCCGCCGGTCGCGACGCTGAACACGACGACCGCGGCGACCAGCAGGCCGCCCACCCAGCCCGGCGCGCCGGTCGCCAGCCGCACCGTCAGCCCCGCGCCGACGAGCTGCGGCAGCAGGTAGAGCCAGCCGATGGTGACCACCAGGACGCTGGCGATCAGCCGCACCGTGCGCGACTCGAGCCGGGCCTCGGCGAAGTCGGGCAGCGTGTAGGCGCCGGACCGGCGCAGTGGTGCGGCGACCAGGACGAGCAGCACGAGGTAGCCGGCCGTGTAGCCGACCGGGAACCACAGCATGTCCGCGCCGTAGACCAGGATCAGCCCGGCGATGCCGAGGAACGACGCGGCCGAGAGGTACTCCCCGCCGATCGCCGACGCGTTCCACACCGGCGTCACCGACCGCGACGCCACGTAGAAGTCGCTGGTGGTGCGCGAGAGCCGCAGCGCGAAGGCCCCGATGAGCACCGTGGCGACGATGACGGCGGCGATCGCCGTCGCGCCGTACCACCCGCTCACTGGACGACCTCGGAGAAGTCGTGCTCGTTGCGCTCGGCCTGCCGCACGTAGAAGACCCCGCCGGCGATGAGCACCGGGTAGACGACGACGCCGAGCAGCACCCAGGGCAGCGGGACGCCGGCCACGTGCACGTCCGCGAGCCCCGGCTCGGCGAGGAGGAGCAGCGGCAGCCCGCCGAGCAGCACCGCGAAGATGAGCAGGATCGCCGATCGCCAGCCGCAGCTGGATGCGGACCAGCGAGCCCATGTAGACCTCGCCGACGATCGTCTGCTCGCCGATCTCGCTGCTGACCGGCCGGGCCGCGGACGCGCGGGTCGCCCGGCTCCGCGGAGACACGATGCGTACGCGACGAGGTGGCTGCTCGGTCACTGCTGGTCCCGGCCCGGCCGGGCCCGGCGGACCAGGGTGTCCCGCAGGTCGCGCAGGTGCCGCCGGCTGACGGCGAGCTCGTCGTCGCCGACCCGCACCGTGCCGCGCCCGGAGTCGAACGCCACCTCGTCGATGTGGGCCAGCGCCACGAGGTACCGACGGTGGATCCGCACGAACCCGGCTGCCGACCACTGCTCCTCGAGGGTGGTCAGCGGCACCCGCACCAGGTGGCTGCCGTCAGCGGTGTGCAGCCGTGCGTAGTCGCCGTGGGCCTCGGCGAACCGGACGTCGCTGCGGTTGATGAAGCGGGTGACCCCGCCGAGCTCCACGGCGATCGTCTCGTCGGCCGCCGGCTCGCCGGGCGGCGGCGCCGCCATCGACGTCGCGCACCCGGCGGACGGCCTCGGCCAGTCGCTGCTCACGTACCGGCTTGAGCAGGTAGTCGACGGCCCGCAGGTCGAACGCGTCGACCGCGTGCTCGTCGTAGGCCGTGACGAACACGACCTGCGGGGGTCGCCGGAAGCGGGCCAGCACGCGCGCGACGTCGAGCCCGTCCAGCCCCGGCATCCGGATGTCGAGGAACAGCGCGTCGACCGGCTCCTCCTCCAGCGCCTGCAGCACCTCCGCGCCGGAGGCGACGGTCCGCACGCTGTCGACGCCGTCGGCTGCGCTCGAGCAGGTACGCCAGCTCCTCCCGCGACGGTGCCTCGTCGTCGGCGACGAGCACCCGCAGGCCGGCCAGGCCGTCGTCGTGCTCACGGGTGCACGCCCGGGTGGTACTTCGGCACCCGCATGCTGACCTTCGTGCCGGCGCCCGGCGCGGTCTCGACGACCAGGCCGTAGTCGTCGCCGTAGACCTGCCGCAGCCGCTCGTCGACGTTGCCGAGGCCGACGCTGTCGCCGTCGGGCTGGCCGGCCAGCGTCCGGCGCACCGCGTCCGGGTCGATGCCGGTGCCGTCGTCCTCGACGCTGATCAGCGCCTCCTGGCCCACGTCGCGGGCGACGATCGTCACCCGGCCCGGCCCGGGCTTGCCCTCGAGCCCGTGCCGCACGGCGTTCTCCACCAGCGGCTGCACGCACAGGAACGGCACCGCGACCGGCAGCACCTCCGGGGCGACCTGCACCGTCACCTGCAGCCGGTCGCCGAAGCGGGCCCGCTCCAGCAGCAGGTAGCGGTCGATCGAGCGCAGCTCCTCGGCCAGCGTCGTGAAGTCGCCGTGCCGCCGGAAGGAGTACCGGGTGAAGTCGGCGAACTCCAGCAGCAGGTCGCGGGCCCGCTCCGGGTCGGTGCGCACGAAGGACGCGATGGCGGTCAGCGAGTTGTAGACGAAGTGCGGGCTGATCTGCGCCCGCAGCGCCCGCACCTCGGCCTCCACGAGCCGGGTGCGCGACGACTCCAGCTCGGCCAGCTCGAGCTGGGTGGAGACCCAGCGGGCCACCTCCTCGGTGGCGCGCACGAGCCCGACCGAGGTCGAGCCGCCGTACGCCGCCAGCGTGCCCACCACGCGGTCCTCCACGGTGAGCGGGACGACGACCGCCGACCCGGATGGGGCAGTCCGGGTCGGGGCAGGACACGCCGCCCGGTCCGACGACGTGGGTGCGGCCGTCGGCGAGCACGTCGCCGCCGTGCCCGACCGTCGCGCCGCCGTGGTGCTCGCCCACGCCGTCCCACGCGAGCAGCGACTCGCCGTCGGTCAATGCGACCGCCGGGCGTGCCCGAGCAGGGCCCGCACGTGCCGGACCGCCTTGCCCGCGCCGGCCGCGGTCAGCCCGGAGCGGAGCGGCGGGGCGGCCAGCGACGCTGCGTGCAGCGTGGCGTAGGTGGCGCGGTCGGCCGGCGTGCCGAAGAACCGTCGGGTCCGCCCGGCCCGCAGCAGGGGCAGCACGAGGGCCACCAGCACCAGGACCACCACGGTGACGGTGACGGCGGCGGGCGTGCCGTTCACGGCGCTGACGGTAACGCCCGTTGGCAGTGCGCGGAGCCGCCCGCCTTGCGAAGTGGACCGGCCGGCGGCGCGAAACCCGCGCCGCCGGCCGGTCCGGTTGCGCCGTCTAGGGTCGACGACCGTGAACGCGACTGTGCCGGACGTGCCGGCCGTGCCGGCTGCGGCGGACCCGCTGGCCCACGTCGCGGCCCTGCCCGGCGTGGCCGACGCCGTGGAGCGGTCCCGGCAGGCGGTGGACCGGCTGCGCGGCCACCGGGTCCTGCGCCGGTCCGCCGAGCGGGTGTCCTCGGAGTCGGCGCTGCGCGGCGCCCGCGCCTCGGCGGCCCTCGAGGGCGCCGACCTGCCGCTGGACGTGCTGCGCCGCACCGTGTCGGCGTCCGGGCGGCTGCCGGAGGACGGCGAGCCGGTCGTGCAGGGGGCGCTGCGGGTGGCCGCCGAGCTCGGGCGCGCTGCAGGCCACCTGGTCCCGCGCGCCGCTGCAGGTCGTGGCCCGGCTGCACACCCTGGCGGCGGCGGACCTGGTCGCCGACGCCGACGGCCTCGGCCGGCCGGCTCCGGCGGGACGTGCCCGGCTGGGCGCGCTCGGCGAGCTGCTCACGACGCCGTCCGACGCGCCGGCGCTGGTCGTCGCCGCCGTCGTGCACGCCGAGCTGGCGACGATCGGCGCCTTCACCGAGGCGGCCGGCGTGGTGGCCCGCGGGGCGGCGCGGCTGACGATGGTGAGCCGCGGCCTGGACCCGGCGGGGGTATCGGTGCCGGAGGTCGGCCACGTCGAGCTGGGCCGCGACGCGTACCTCGACGCGCTGCGCGGCTACGCCACCGGCGGCGCCGCCGGCGTGACCGGCGTGGGTGCTGCACTGCGCGGAGGCTGTGGTGCTCGGCGCCCGCGAGGGCATCGCAGTCTGCGAAGCCATCCAGCGCGGCGCCTGACCCCCGTACGCCCTCCGGCTGACCCCGTACGCCCTCCGGATTGTGACGGGACCTGATCGACGACATGGACCGGGACCATTGCTTGGCGGGGTCAAGCACCGCTTGGCGTGGCGTCTATGCCCCGCCCAGCGTGCGTCGACCACGTATACGTGGTCGACGCGCGACGGGAAACGCCGTCGGCGCCTCGGGCCCGGACAGGTGAGCGGCGCCCCCGAGGGGGCGCCGCTCCGGCACGTCAGGTCCGGGTTACCAGGCGTGCACCATTCGTCGGGAGACCAGGACAAGCCTGGCTCGCCGGCCCGTACATGGGCAGGTCGCCGCGTGGGTGCCCAGCTGCCGTGCTTCCCCTTCTGTGTAACGCATCCGGAGCCCCGGGCGGAAGGGCAAGACGGCCATTCTTTACCTATCCCGCCGAGTCGTCCGGCGCGTCGCGCGCGCCACGCCGGACAGGACCGACCCGCCGCGGACCGCTGGCCGGCGCGCCGCCTCGCCGCCAGCCACACGACCCCCGCGGTGGCGGCTCCGGCGCCGACGGCGGCGGCAGCCATGGCGCCGCGCGGGGGCAGCGTCACCCCGGAGAACCGGTCGCGCAGCCGCACCGGCTTGGTGAACACCAGGACCGGCCAGTCCCGGGCGACCGCCTCCCGGCGCAGCCCGCGGTCGGGGTTCACGGCGTACGCGTGGCCGACCGCCTCGAGCATCGGCACGTCGGTGACCGAGTCGCTGTAGGCGTACGAGCCGTCCAGGTCGTAGCCCTCCCGCTCGGCGAGCTCCCGGACGGCGGCCGCCTTGTGCTCGCCGTAGGCGTAGTACTCGATCTCGCCGGTGTAGTGGCCGTCCTCCACCACCATCCGGGTCGCGACCACCCGGTCGGCGCCGAGCATCTCGCCGATGGGCTCGACCACCTCGGCGCCCGACGAGCTGACGATGACGACGTCGCGGCCCGCCAGGTGGTGCTCCTCGATCAAGGTCGCGGCCTCGTCGTAGATGATCGGGTCGATCAGGTCGTGCAGCGTCTCCGAGACGATGTCCTTGACCTGCTGCACGTCCCAGCCGGTGCACATCGCGGACAGGTACGCCCGCATCCGCTCCATCTGGTCGTGGTCGGCACCGCCCACCAGGTAGACGAACTGGGCGTACCCGCTGCGCAGCACGGCCCGCCGGTTGATCAGCCCGCCCTGGTAGAAGGAGCGGCTGAACGCCAGCGTGCTGGACCGCGCGATGATCGTCTTGTCCAGGTCGAAGAACGCGGCGGTGCGCTTCGGGACGGTCTGTGCCACGTCCCGAGCATAGGGACGGCAAAAAACGTTGGCGCGCCAGCGGGGTGGCGTTTGCGTTCAGGACGCGTCGGGTACATCCTGGCGTCGCGTCCCCTCCGTGGAACGCATGCGCGGTCCGGCTCATCCCCCCCGGGCCGAGACCGCGAAGACGGCCCCCGCTCTCCCCCCCGGCGGGGGCCGTCGCATGTCCGGGGCCAGGTCCTCGTCGGCGCCGTCGTCAGCCGTTGTCACCGCGTACGTCGGGCAGGCGCTGTCCACAGCCGCTACCGGGCGCCGCCGTCGTCCACAGACCGCGGCCCGCGCCGCCGCCGGGCGACCTCTGCCCAGGGCACCGTTGACCCACGCCCTGACGCGTGGAGGTCTCCCCGATGCCCGTCCCACCTGACGACCGGCCGCTGCTGGTCACCGCCGACCCCGACCTGCTCGACGACCTGCTTCGGCTGGCGGCCGCGGCCGGGGTCGAGACCCAGGTCGCCCACGACGTGGTGGCGGCGCGCACTGGCTGGTCGTCCGCGCGGTTCGTCGTGCTCGGCGACGACCTGGCCGGTCCCGCCGCGTCAGGGGCCTCGGCCACCGGCCCGACGTCCTGCTGGTCGGGCGCGACCGCGGCGACGACGGCGTGTGGGACGGCGCGTCTCGGCTGGGCGCGGACAGCGTGGTCTTCCTGCCGGAGGCGGAGACCTGGCTGGTCGACCGGCTCGCCGACGCCGTGGAGGGCCGGCGGCGCGGGCGGTGACCGTCGGCGTGGTCGGCGGCCGCGGCGGCGCCGGTGCCTCGACGCTGGCCGCCGCGCTGGCGGTGACGCGGCTCGGCTCGGACCGGCGCACCGTGCTGGTCGACCTGGACCCGGTGGGCGGGGGTGCCGACCTGCTGCTCGGTGCGGAGCTGGCCGAGGGGCTGCGGTGGCCGGACCTGGCGAGCGCCCGCGGCCGGGTCGCCGGCGCGGCGCTGGTGGCGTCGTTGCCGCGTGCCGACGGGTTGCGCGTGCTCTCGTGGGACCGCGGGGCCTGCCTGCCGCGCTCCCGGTGGACGCCGCCCGGTCGGTGCTCGCGGCGGCGACCCGCGCGCACGACCTGGTGGTGCTCGACCTGCCCAGGCACGTCGACCCGGTCGCCGAGATGGCGGTCACCGGGGCGGACGCCGTCCTGCTGCTGGTCCCGGCCGAGGTGCGGGCGGTGGCGGCCGCGGCACGGGTCGCGGCGGTGGTGGGCTCGGTGGCCTCGGAGCTGCGCGTGGTGGTCCGCGGGCCGGCGCCGTCGGGGCTCTCGGCGGCCGAGGTCGCCGGCATCCTGGGCCTGCCGCTCGCCGGCTGGCTGCGTCCCGAGGCCGGCCTCGACCGGCTGCTCGAGCGCGGCGAGGCGCCCGCCCGGTCCGGACGAGGCCCGCTGGCCGAGCTCAGCCGCGACCTGCTCGACGCGCTGCCGGCGCGAGGACAGGTCCGGCCCGCGGCATGACCCCCGAGCCGGCGCTGGTCTCCCGGGTGGCCGACCGGCTCGCCCAGGCCGGGCAGTCGCCGACCGCGCGCTGCGGTGGCGTCCGCCCTGCGGGCCGAGGGGTCGCTGGCCGGCGGGCAGGTCGTCCTCGACCTCGTCGGCGCCGTGCGGTCCGAGCTCACCGGCGCCGGCCCGCTGGACGGCTTGCTGGCCGACCCGGAGGTGAGCGACGTCCTGGTCAACGGGCCGTCGGAGGTCTGGCTGGACCGGGGCCACGGGCTGGAGCGGGCGGCGGTGCGGTTCCGCGACGAGGCGGCGGTCCGGCGGCTGGCCCAGCGACTCGCCGCGTCCGCGGGCCGGAGGCTGGACGTCGCGGCGCCGACCGTCGACGCCCGGCTGCTGGACGGCACCCGGCTGCACGCCGTGCTGCCCCCGGTCGCGCCCGGGGGGACGTTGATCAGCCTGCGGGTCTCCCGCCGGCGCACCTTCACCGTCGACGACCTCGTGGCGCGGGCCACGCTCGCGCCCGTCGTCGCCGAGGTCCTGCGGCGGCTGGTCCGGGCCCGCCGGTCGTTCCTGGTCACGGGGGCACCGGCACCGGCAAGACGACGCTGCTCTCGACACTGCTGTCCGAGGTCGAGCCGGCCGAGCGGCTCGTGCTCGTCGAGGACTCCGGCGAGCTGCGGCCGGATCACCCGCACGTGGTGCGCCTTGAGGCGCGCCAGCCCAACGTCGAGGGCCGGGCGCGGTCGACCTGCGCACGCTGGTCCGGCAGGCGCTCCGGATGCGTCCCGACCGGCTGGTCGTCGGTGAGGTCCGCGGCGCCGAGGTCGTCGAGCTGCTGGCCGCGCTCAACACCGGCCACGACGGCGGGTCCGGGACGGTGCACGCCAACACCTCGGCGGCACTGCCGGCCCGGATCGAGGCGCTGGCCCTGGCGGCTGGCCTGCCGAGGGACGCCGCCCACAGCCAGCTGTCGGCTGGTGTCGACGCGGTGGTCCATCTCGCGCGGGACCGGTCCGGTCGCCGCCGGGTGGCCGAGCTCGGCTGCCTCGAGCGCGGCCCGGACGGGCTGGTCCGGGTCGACGTCGCTCTCCGGGTGGACCCGACCGGGCGCACCGGTCCGGGGCTTAGCCGCGGCGCGGCTCGAGCGCCTGGTGGGCGCTGTCGGCGTCCTCGGCCGGGCCGGCGTGCCGTGACGGCCGCGACGGGAGCGTCGGCCGTGCTGCCTGCGGCGGCCGCTGGCTGGCTGCTGGCGGCGCCCGGCGCGGACCGGCGGCGGCGCGGGACCGGCTGGCGGCGCGGACCGGCGGGCGGCGGACGGGGGCGCCGCCCGGTCGTCACGGCGTCGCCGCCGGTCCGGTCGCGACCGTGGTCGTGGGCGCCGTCGTCGTGCTGCTCGTCTGGGCCGTGGGAGGGGCAGCTGCCGTAGCGGCGGTCGCGGTCGTTGCCGGCGTACGGCGTGAGGTGAGCCGCCGTCGCGCCCGTCGCGGCGCCGAACTGCGCCGCGGAGAGGTGGGCGACCTCCTGGCGGGTGTGGCCGGCGAGCTCCGGTCCGGCGCCGACGTCCGCACGGCGGTCGGCGCCGCGGCTGCCGGCCTGCCCCGGCTCGCCGACGTCGCCGCCGCGACGGCCACGCCCGCAGGCGACCTCGCCCGTGCCCTCACCGCCGCTCGGCGGCGAGCCGGGCGGCCGCTCGGCCGCGGACCTGGCGGCTGCCTGCCGGGTGGCCGAGCTGACCGGGTGCTCGCTCGTCGGGCCGGTGGAGCGGCTGCTGGCTGCGCACCGGGCGGACGACCGGCTGCGCCGCGAGGTGGCAGCTCAGCTGGCCGGCCCGACGGCGACTGCGTACCTGCTGGCGCTGCTCCCGCTCGCCGGCGTCGGGCTGGGCTCGGCGCTCGGGACCGACCCGGTCGGCTTCCTGCTCGGCCGCCCCGGCCGGCCTGGCCTGTCTTGTCGCCGGTGGCACGCTGTGCGCACTCGGGCTCGACCTGGACCAGGTCCATCACCGGCTCGGTGGCCGGGGACCTGGACCGCCCGGACCCGAGGGCGGCGACCTGACCGGCCCGTCGTGGACCGAGTGGCTCGCGACCGCGCTCGCCGCGGCAGCCGGGCTGGCCGGCCCGGGCAGCGCCTCGGCGGCCCGCGCGCGGCTGCGCGTCGTCGCCGCGGCCGCCACGCGGGGCACACCTCGACCGGGCCCGCCTCGACGGGGCATCCGTGGCCGGCGCTGGACCGGCTCTTGGCCGGCTGCCGCCGTGGCTGGTCTGGTCCGGGGGAGGGATGGCCGCCGTGCTCGTCCTGGCCGGTCGGGGCACAGCCGGTGCGGTCGTCGCCGCGGGAGCCCTGGCGCTGTGGCTGCCGTCGCGCCGACGGGCCGGCGAGGAGCGCCGACGGGCCGCTCGGCTGGCGCGGGACCTGCCGCGAGCCCTCGACCTCCTGGCGACCTGCCTGGCCGCCGGACTGCCGCTGGGTGACGCAGCCGTGGTGGTCTGCGAGGTGGTCGACGGCCCGGTCCGCCGGGCCTTGCTGCCGGTGGGCGTCGCGGTCCGGGCCGGTGCCGATCCCGCGGCGGCGTGGTCCCGGCTCGGCGGTCCCACCGAGCGGCGCGGCCGACGCGTGGCACCGGTTGGCGCGGGCCGTCGTGCGGGCCTCGGCGACGGGGGCGCCGTTGGCAGCGACGTTGATGACGGTGGCCGACGACGAGCGGGAACGGGCGCGCTGCGAAGCGGAGGCCGCGGCGCGGCGGGCCGGTGTCCGGGCGGTCGGTCCGCTGGCCGTGTGCTTCCTGCCGGCGTTCGTCCTGGTGGGTGTGGTGCCCCTGGTGGCCGGTGTCGCGGCCACGGTCCTCGGCGACCTCGGCTGACCCGTCCACATCTCCTGGCGACGGCGGACCTGTCCACAACTCTCGTCCGCCACCCCGATCCGACGGGCTCGGTCACCCACCGTGGTCGCAGGCCGGGGACCACCCGGCGAACAACCTGCCGCCGGGGACGGCGGCTGTCCGGAGAGAGAGGTGAGGCGGGTGCGCGCACTCGCTGCACGACGGCGCCGGCTCGGCGACGACGGGATGACGACCGCGGAGTACGCGGTGGGGACGGTGGCTGCCTGCGGTTTCGGCGGCATCCTCTACAAGCTGCTGACCAGCGACTCGGTGGTGAAGATGCTGAGGGACATCATCGAGCGCGCCCTCACGGTCGCGTTCTAGGGCGGTCGGGGGTGTGTGCCCTGCGTGGCGGGACGGCGGGTCAGACGGGTCAGCGGAGCCGGTGGCACGGCAACGGCGGAGATGGCGGTCCTCCTGCCGGCGCTCGCGCTGCTCACGGTGCTGTGCGTCAGCGCGGTGAGTGCGGTGGCGCTGCACGTGCGCTGCCTCGACGCCGCCCGCAGCGGGGCACGCGCCCTGGCCCGCGACGAGCCGGTCCCCGCGGTCGTGGCAGCGGCCGAGGCCCGGGCGCCTCGCGGGGCGGTGGTGCGGATCCGCTACCTCGACGGTGGGCTGGTCGCCGTCGAGGTGACCGCCCGCGCATCACTGGCCGTCCCGGTAGCGGGTGGCGGGCCAGGGGTCACGGTCGGCGGGCGTGCCGTGGCCGAGGCCGAGGGCGGCGTCCCGTGACGGCGAGCGCCGTGACGGCGAGCCCCATCACGGCGGGCCCGTGAGGGCGCCGTCCGGCGAGCAGGGCTCCGCGACGGTCTGGTCCCTCAGCGTCGGCCTCGTCCTGCTGCTCACCGCGCTGGCGGTGCTGGCCTGGTCCGCCGCCCTGGTCGTCCGGCAGCGCGCCGAGGCAGCGGCCGACCTGGCGGCGTTGGCGGGTGCCCGGGCTCTGCTGTCGAGGCTCGCCGCCGTGCGACCGGGCCGGCCGGGTCGCGGCCGCGGGTGGGGCGCGGCTGGTGGGCTGTCGAGGTGGCGGAGTCGTCGGTGAGCGTGCTCGTCGAGGTGCCGGCTCCCCGCGTACTCAGGCGGCTGGACATGCCACCGGCCCGGGCTCGCGCCCGGGCCGGTGGCCAGCCGTCATTGCTCGGTCGGTGAGCGCTCAGATCTCGCGGTTCCGGCCGCTCGTCGACGTCTCGTGCGACGTCAGGTCGGTGCGGTGGTCGATGACCCGGTCGTCCCGGTGCTCCGTGGGCCGTGGTCGTCGGAGCGGTCGTCGACCCGTCGGTGGTGTCGTGTGCGGCCGGTCACCCGGTCCATGAAGCTGCGCTGCTCGCCCTGGTTGCCCGGCTCGGCGCGGTCGTCGACCCCGTCGCGGTCCCGGTCGTGGGTCGCCGCGCCGGCCGCGGCCGCGCCGCCGGCCACGCCAGCACCCGTGCCGGCGCTGGTGCCGGTCGTGCCAGTCGTGCCCTGCCGGGTCTCCAGCTGCTCGGCGAGGCGTTCGTTCTCCGCCCGCAGCGACGCGCGCTCCTCCTCGAGGCTGCGCACCGAGTCGCGGTGCCGGAGCTTTGCCTCCTTGCGCTCGCCGCGCTTGCGCTTGGCGCGGCCCATCGAGGCCATCAGCGCCCAGACGCCGATCATGAACATCAGCATCGTGACGGCGCCGGCGACGAAGACGCCAGCCGCGGTCGTGGTGAGCGTCTGGCCGAGGATCTCGACGGTGGCCTCTTCACCGGCGTCGTAGACGGCACCGACCGTGATGACGGTGGCGCCGAGAATGAGCAACAGGCCCAGAACGAGCATGGCGGACTCCTTTCGCTGCCGCCCTCCTGCCCCGCCCGATCGACATGTATGCGCAGCACGGCCGGATCTCCGCGCAGGCCGGGGACGTCAGGCGTCCCCAGCCTGCGCCGTCCCGGCGAGCACCACGTCGAGCAGCCGGACCGCGCCGGCCTTGTCCAGCGGGTCGTTGCCGTTGCCGCACTTCGGCGACTGGACGCACGACGGGCAGCCCTCGAGGCACTCGCAGGCAGCGATCGCGTCCCGCGTCGCGGTCAGCCACCCGAGGGCGGCCGCATGCCCGCGCTCCGCGAAGCCCGCCCCGCCCGGGTGCCCGTCGTAGACGAAGACCGTCATCCGTCCGGTGTCGGCGTGGTGCGCCGTCGACACACCGCCGATGTCCCAGCGGTCGCAGGTGGCGAACAGCGGCAGCAGCCCGATCGACGCGTGCTCGGCTGCGTGCGCGGCGCCCGGCACCTCGGCCGCGGTGAGGTCCGCACGAGCCAACCCGTCGGCGTCGACCGTCCACCAGACGGCGCGGGTCCGCAGGTGCCGCGGCGGCAGGTCCAGCGGCTCCTCGCCCAGCACCTCGCCGGTGACGATCCTGCGGCGCAGGAAGGAGACCACCTGGTTGGTCACCTGCACGGTGCCCAGCGACAGCGTGACGTGCTCCCACTCGCGGCTGGTGGTCGTCTCGACGACCTCGATGTCGGTGACGTCGCGGGCGGTGGTGGTCCAGTCCGGGTCGGCCCGGGCGACCATGGCCACCTGCTCGTCGAGGTCCAGCGAGGACACCAGGTAGGTCTCGCCCTGGTGGACGTAGACCGCGCCGGCGTGGACGGTGGCGTGGGCGGCGCCGCCGTCGACGGTGCCGAGCAGCCGCCCGGTGACCTCCTCCACCAGCCCGACCGGCCGCCCGCCGACTCCCCGGATGTCCGCGAGGTCGCTGGCGCGCTCCGGCCGGGTCCAGAACAGCCCGGTGTCCCGGCGGCGCAGCAGCCCACGCTCCACCAGGCGGTCGGCGACCTCGACCGCGTGCGAGCCGAACGCCGCGAGGTCGTCGTCCGTCAACGGCAGCTCGGACGCCGCCGCGCAGAGGTGCGGCGCCAGCACGTGGGGGTTGTCCGGGTCGAGGACCGTCGCCTCGACCGGCTGCCCGAACAACGCCTCCGGGTGGTGGGTCAGATAGGTGTCCAGCGGGTCGTCGCGGGCGACCAGCACGGCGAGCGCCCCCTGTCCGGCCCGCCCGGCGCGACCCGCCTGCTGCCACATCGACGCCCGCGTCCCCGGGTAGCCGGCCAGCAGCACGGCGTCCAGGCCGGCCACGTCGACGCCCAGCTCGAGCGCCGTGGTCGACGCGACGCCCAGCAGCCGGCCCGACTGCAGCTCGGCCTCCAGGTCCCGGCGCTCCTCCGGCAGGTAGCCCGCCCGGTAGGCAGCGACCCGCCCCACCAGGTCCGGGTCGACCTCGCCGAGCAGCCGGCGGGCCGTGAGGGCGACCGTCTCGGCTGCTTTGCGGGACCGGACGAACGCGACGGTCCGTACCCCGTCGACCACCAGGTCGGTCAGCAGGTCGGCCGTCTCGGCGGTCGCTGACCGGCGTACCGGCGCCTCGTGCTCGCCCGCGAGGTCGGTCAGCGGCGGCTCCCACAGCGCGAACAGCATCTCGCCCCGCGGCGACCCGTCGACGGTGACCGGCAGCACCGGGTGGCCCACCAGCCGCGCCGCCGAGACCTCCGGCTCGGACACGGTCGCGGACGCCAGCACGAACGTCGGCGACCCGCCGTAGTGGACGCACACCCGCTGCAGCCGCCGCAGCACCGAGGCGACGTGCGACCCGAACACGCCGCGGTAGCGGTGGCACTCGTCCACCACGACGAACTGCAGGTCCCGCAGGAAGCGGGCCCAGCGGGGGTGCCCGGGCAGGATCGACCGGTGCAGCATGTCGGGGTTCGTCAGCACGTACGACGCATGCCGGCGCACCCAGTCGCGGGACTCGGTCGGGGTGTCGCCGTCGTAGGACGCGGCGCGCACCTCGGCCAGGCCCAGCTCGCCGATCGCGCGCAGCTGGTCGGCGGCCAGCGCCTTGGTGGGGGAGAGGTACAGAGTCGTCGGCGTGCCGCCGGCAGTGGGCGACGCTGCGCCGTCGAGGACCGCCGTGAGGGCCGGCAGCAGGTAGCACAGCGACTTGCCGGACGCGGTGCCCGTCGCGATCACCGTCGAGCGCCCTGACCGCGCCAGCTCGGCCGCCTCGACCTGGTGGGACCACGGAGCCGTGACCCCGGCCGCGCCGAGCGCCGCGACCAGCTGCGGGTGAGCCCACGCCGGCCAGTCGCCGCGAACCCCCGGGCGGGCCGGGATCCGCTCGACGTGGGTGACCCGCTCCCGCCGGCCGGGCGCCGACAGCAACCCGGCGAGCCGGGCGTCCGCGGTGCCCCCTACCGGCGGCGCGTGGTGCTGCGGCACCCCGGCAGTGTGCCAGCCGAGCGAAGTTGTGCCCGGGATGATTGACTACGGGCGGTCGACGGGGAAGACCGTGGACGCCGGATCACCGCATCTCATGCAGGAGGACTTGTGGACCTCTCCCTCTCGACCCGCACCGAGGGCGACCGAACCATCGTCGAAGTTGGTGGCGAGATCGACGTCTACACCGCGCCCCGGCTCCGGGAGCAGCTGGTCGACCTGGTGGCCGACGGCAAGTACCACCTCGTGGTGGACATGGAGCGCGTCGACTTCCTCGACTCCACCGGCCTCGGCGTCCTGGTCGGCGGCCTCAAGCGGGTCCGCGCCCACGACGGCTCGCTGCGCCTGGTCTGCACCCAGGAGCGCATCCTCAAGATCTTCCGCATCACCGGCCTCACCAAGGTGTTCCCGATCCACTCCTCGGTCGACGAGGCGGTCAACGCCACCGAATGACACCGATCCTGTCGAGCCGGCCCAGGAAGGTGGATGTGGCTACCGTCGAGCTCCGCTTCAGCGCCCTCCCGGCGCACGTGCGCACGGCCCGGCTGGTGGCCGCGGCGGTCGCCCGCCGGTCGGGCGTGGAGGAGGCGGTGCTCGACGAGGTCCGGCTCGCCGTCGGTGAGGCCTGCTCGCGCGCGGTGCACCTGCACCGCCGGTACTGCCCTGACCGCCCGGTGACCGTCACGCTGGTCGACGACCCGCAGGTCTTCCGCGTGGTGGTGGCCGACGAGGCCCCCAACGACGACAGCACCGACGACACTGGCCCTGGAGGACCTCACCGAGTCCGCCGACCTCGACGACGTCGTCCCGCCGGGTGTCGGGCTCGCGGTGATCAGCGGCCTGGTCGACGACGTCTCCGTGGAGCAGGGCGGCGCGAACGGCGACCAGGGCCTCACGATCCGGATGTCCTGGCCCACCCTGACAATCGTGGCTGACACAGGTGCGCGGCGTGTCTCGTGCAGTAGCGCACAGTCGAGGGTGATCCGGCGGCACTGGGGGCGGCTTTGTCGTCCGGGTGCCTGCGTAGACTCCGGCCGCGCTGGGTCGACCCCGCCGATCTGTCGGCTGTCCGGGTCCGCCGAGGGGAGCTCTCTCCCCGCGCGCACGCACGTTTGCCGGGTGCCCCTCACCGCCGGGTGGCACCCCCGTCGAGGAGGATGCATGTCGGGGCTCACCCTTGCCGCCAGCGGCGAGACGCTCGATCTGTCCGGTGCCAACGTCAGCTACGTCGTGGTGGTGGCCGCCATCGCCCTGGTGGCTCTGGGCTTCGCTGTCGCCCTGCGCAACAACGTCCTGGCCGCGGGCACCGGCACCGAGAAGATGCAGAGCATCGCCGCCGCCGTGCAGGAGGGCGCCTCGGCGTTCCTCGCCCGGCAGTTCCGGACCCTGGCCGGGTTCGCGGTGCTCGCCGTCATCCTGCTCACCCTGCTGCCGGCCGACGACGCATCGATCCGGGTCGGTCGCTCGGTCTTCTTCGTCGTGGGCGCCTCCTTCTCGGCCTTCATCGCGTACGCCGGAATGGGGCTCGCCACGCGCGCCAACCTCCGGGTGGCGGCTGCCGCGCGTGAGGCGAACGGCGCCGCGACCGCCATGCAGATCGCGTTCCGGACCGGCGGTGTCGTCGGCTTCCTCACGGTGGGGCTGGGCCTGCTCGGCGCGGCCACCGTCGTGCTGATCTACAAGGGCGACGCGCCCGACGGTGCTCGAGGGCTTCGGCTTCGGCGCCGCCCTGCTGGCCATGTTCATCCGGGTCGGCGGCGGCATCTTCACCAAGGCAGCCGACGTCGGCGCCGACCTGGTCGGCAAGGTGGAGCAGAACATCCCCGAGGACGACCCCCGCAACGCCGCCACCATCGCGGACAACGTCGGTGACAACGTCGGCGACTGCGCAGGCATGGCCGCGGACCTCTTCGAGTCCTACGCCGTGATGCTCGTCGCGGCCCTGATCCTCGGCAAGGCCGCCTTCGGCGAGGAGGGTCTGGTCTTCCCGCTGATCGTCCCGGCGATCGGGGTGGTCACCGCCATCATCGGTGTCTTCCTCACCCGGCTGCGCCCGACCGACAAGAGCGGCATGCAGGCCATCAACCGGTCCTTCTTCACCTCGGCCGCCATCTCCGCCGTCCTGTGCGCGATCGCCGCGTTCGTCTACCTGCCGGGCGCCCTGTCCGAGCTCAGCAACGTTCCCGCGGAGATCGTCGAGGATGCGGGCGACCGCGACCCGCGGCTGCTCGCCATCGGCGCGGTGCTGATCGGCATCGCGCTCGCGTCCGTGATCCAGCTGCTGACCGGCTACTTCACCGAGAGCAGCCGCCGCCCCGTGCAGGACATCGTCCGCACCTCGCTGACCGGCCCCGCGACAGTCATCCTGTCCGGCTTCACCGTCGGTCTGGAGTCGGCCGTCTACACCGCGCTGCTGATCGGGTCAGCCGTCTTCGGCGCCTACCTCCTCGGCGGTGGGTCGGTGATCCTCGGCCTGTTCTGCGTCGCGCTCGCCGGCACCGGCCTGCTGACCACCGTCGGCGTCATCGTCGCGATGGACACCTTCGGGCCGATCTCGGACAACGCGCAGGGCATCGCCGAGATGTCCGGCGACATCGACGAGGCGGGTTCTCGTGTGCTCACCGACCTCGACGCGGTCGGCAACACGACGAAGGCCATCACCAAGGGCATCGCCATCTCCACGGCCGTCCTGGCGGCGACGGCGCTGTTCGGCTCGTTCACCGACTCGGTCAAGACCGCGGTGATCGACACCGGCGCCGAGCTCGAGGACAACGTCCGCAACCTCGAGTACACCGGTGTGCTGAACGTCTCGGACCCGAAGAACCTGGTCGGTCTGATCATCGGCGCCTCGGTCGTCTTCATGTTCTCGTCGCTGGCGATCAACGCGGTGACCCGCGCCGCCGGCGCCATCGTGTTCGAGGTGCGCCGTCAGTTCCGCGAGATCCCCGGGATCATGGAGGGCACCGCCAAGCCCGGAGTACGGCAAGGTCGTCGACATCTGCACCCGCGACTCGCTGCGCGAGCTCGCCACCCCGGGGCTGCTGGCCGTCCTCGCGCCGATCGCGGTCGGGTTCGGCCTCGGTGTGGGCGCCCTCGGCTCCTACCTGGCCGGTGCGATCGCCGCCGGCACCCTGATGGCGATCCTGCTGGCCAACTCCGGTGGCGCGTGGGACAACGCGAAGAAGATGGTCGAGGACGGTGCGTACGGCGGCAAGGGCTCGCCCGCGCACGAGGCGACGATCATCGGCGACACGGTGGGCGACCCGTTCAAGGACACCGCCGGCCCGGCCATCAACCCGCTCATCAAGGTGATGAACCTGGTGTCGCTGCTCATCGCGCCCGCCGTCGTCAGCCTGTCGGTCGGCGACGACGCCAACACCGCTCTGCGGATCCTGGTGGCGCTCGCCGCGGCCGCGGATCATCGTCGGCGCCGTCGTCTTCTCCAAGCGCAAGAGCATCGCCGTCGCCGAGGAGAAGGCCGAAGCCGGCGTCCCGCAGATCTGACCCGTCCTCGGCTCTGCCGGAAAATGATCACGCGCGCGTGATCAATGGAGCCCCGACAGCGCCGAATTCAGCGCGGTCGAGGGGTAACGATCACGCGCACGTGATCATTTCGGGGAGGGTGGCTGACAGCGTCGGTTTGACAGGTGTTGGCATCCTGGGGCGCGGACAGCACGGCTCGGGGCAGCCCGGGAGCACGCCAGGACGACGCAGGAAGAGAGGCACGTGGCAGACACGGAGCAGCCGGACGCGACGCCGACCCCGAGCGGCACGCGCCGCCTGGTGATCGTCGAGTCGCCCGCGAAGGCGAAGACCATCAAGGGCTATCTCGGCCCGGGGTTCGAGGTCGAGGCCAGCGTCGGGCACATCCGTGACCTCCCGACGCCCTCCGAGCTGCCCGCCGCGGAGAAGAAGGGCCGCTTCGGCAAGTTCGCCGTCGACGTCGACGCCGACTTCGAGCCCTTCTACGTCGTCGACGCCGACAAGAAGAAGAAGGTCGCCGAGCTCAAGCGGGCGCTCAAGGACGCGGACGAGCTGTTCCTCGCGACGGACGAGGACCGCGAGGGCGAGGCCATCGCCTGGCACCTGCTGCAGGTCCTGCAGCCCAAGGTGCCGGTCCGCCGGATGGTCTTCCACGAGATCACCCGGGACGCCATCCGGGCCGCCGTCGAGCAGACCCGCGACCTCGACCAGAGCCTCGTCGACGCCCAGGAGACCCGCCGCATCCTGGACCGCCTCTACGGCTACGAGGTGTCGCCGGTCCTGTGGCGCAAGGTCCGCCAGGGCCTCTCGGCCGGCCGGGTGCAGTCGGTCGCCACCCGGCTGGTCGTGGAGCGCGAGCGGGAGCGGATCGCGTTCCGCTCGGCGTCCTACTGGGACATCGAGGCCACGCTGGAGAAGGCCGGTGGCGACAGCACCGGCGCCGGCCGGTTCGATGCGCGGCTGGTCCAGGTCGACGGCAAGCGCGTCGCGACCGGGCGCGACTTCGGCAGCGACGGCCGGCCGGTCGCCCGGTTCGAGGGTGCGCAGCTCGACGAGCCGACCGCCCGGGCCCTCGCCGACGGCCTGCGCGGCTCCGACTTCGCCGTCCGCTCGGTCGAGGACAAGCCCTACAGCCGCCGGCCGGCCGCGCCGTTCATGACCTCGACGCTGCAGCAGGAGGCCAGCCGCAAGCTGCGGCTCTCGGCGCAGACCGCGATGCGGCTGGCGCAGCGGCTGTACGAGAACGGCTACATCACCTACATGCGCACCGACTCGACGACGCTGTCCGAGTCGGCGCTGAACGCCGCGCGGTCGCAGGCGCGGGAGATCTACGGCGCCGAGTACGTGCCCGACGTACCCCGGCGCTACGAGCGCAAGGTCAAGAACGCGCAGGAGGCGCACGAGGCGATCCGGCCCTCCGGCGACTCCTTCCGTACGCCGGGACAGGTGGCCTCCGAGCTCAGCCGTGACGAGCTGGCCATGTACGACCTGATCTGGAAGCGCACCGTCGCCTCCCAGATGGCCGACGCCCGCGGGCAGACCGTGACGGTCCGCCTCGGTGCGACCGCCGCCGACGGCAGCCCCTTCACCGACGCCGAGTTCTCCACGAGCGGCACCGTCATCACCTTCCGCGGCTTCCTCGCCGCCTACGAGGAGGGTCGCGACGAGGACGACGGCGGCGCGAAGGACGGCGAGGCGAAGGAGCGCCGGCTGCCGCAGCTGCGCCAGGGCGACGCGCTCGACGTGCTGTCGCTGGAGCCCGACGGCCACGCGACATCGCCACCGGCACGCTTCACCGAACCCACGCTGGTCAGGGCGTTGGAGGAGCGCGGCATCGGTCGGCCGTCGACGTACGCCTCGATCCTCGGCACCATCATCGACCGCGGCTACGTGTTCAAGCGCGGGTCGGCGCTCGTGCCGGCCTGGCTGGCGTTCGCCACCATCGGCCTGCTGGAGAAGCACTTCGGGTCGCTCGTCGACTACGACTTCACCGCCGAGATGGAGGAGGACCTCGACCGCATCGCCGGCGGGCAGGAGCAGCGCGTCGCGTGGCTGCGCGCGCTTCTACTTCGGCGAGGGCGTGCCCGGTCCCGGCCTGCACGAGCTGGTGTCCGGGTTCGGCGACATCGACGCCCGCGAGGTCAACTCGATCCCGATCGGGAACGACATCATGCTGCGAGTGGGCCGGTACGGCCCGTACGTGCAGCGTGGCGCGGACGGTGACGAGTCGTCGGAGCGCGCGTCGGTGCCGGAGGACATGGCTCCCGACGAGCTGACGGTCGAGAAGGCCGAGGAGCTGCTGGCCGCGCCGAGCGGCGACCGCGACCTGGGCACCCACCCGGAGAGCGGGCTGCGGGTCGTGGCAAAGGCGGGGCGCTACGGCCCGTACGTCACCGAGGAGCTCGCCGGAGGACGCCCCCAAGAGCGCGAAGCCGCGCACCGGCTCGCTGCTGTCGACGATGTCGCTGGACACCGTGACGCTGGACGACGCGCTGCGGCTGCTGTCGCTGCCGCGGGTGGTGGGAACCGACCCGGACGGACGGCGACGAGATCACCGCGCAGAACGGCCGCTACGGGCCGTACCTGAAGAAGGGCTCCGACTCCCGGTCGCTGGACACCGAGGAGCAGATGTTCGACATCACCCTGGAGCAGGCGCTGGCGATCTACGCGCAGCCGAAGCAGCGCGGCCGGCGGGCCTCGGCGCCGCTGCGCGAGCTGGGACCGGACCCCAGCTCGGGCAACCCGGTGGTGGTCAAGGAGGGTCGGTTCGGCGCGTACGTCACCGACGGCGAGACCAACGCCACGCTGCGCAAGGCCGACGCGGTCGAGACGCTGACCATCGAGCGCGCCGTCGAGCTGCTCGCCGAGAAGCGGGCCAAGGGCCCGGCCCCCAAGAAGTCCGCGGCGAAGCGCACCGCGAAGAAGACCGCCAAGAAGGCCACCAAGAAGACCACCGAAGAAGGCCACCAAGAAGTAGCCGCCGCCGGACGCGCCGAGCGGCTGCGTCCGCCCCGGCGTCTACGCTGGGCGCCGTGAGCACCGAGGAGGCCAGCCGTCCGGTGAGCCCCGACCACGACCTGCGCGGGGTGCTGCGGATCGCTCCGTTCCGCAGGCTGTGGACGGCACTGTCGCTGTCCAGCCTCGGCGACTGGCTGGGCCTGCTCGCGCTCACCGCCCTCGCGCCCCGGCTGGCCGACGGCGGCTACGCCGCGGCCAACCTGGCCATCGCCGGCGTCTTCATCCTGCGGCTGGCGCCGGCCATCGTCGTCGGCCCGCTGGCCGGTGTCGTCGCCGACCGGCTGGACCGGCGCTGGACGATGGTGATCTGCGACGTCGCGCGGTTCGCCCTGTTCCTCTCGATCCCGGTGGTCGGCACCCTGTGGTGGCTGTTCGTCGCCACGTTCCTGATCGAGGTCGCCAGCCTGATCTGGATCCCGGCGAAGGAGGCCACGGTCCCCAACCTGGTCCCCCGCGAGCGCCTGGAGACCGCCAACCAGCTCAGCCTCTTCACGACGTACGGCTCGGCGCCGGTCGCCGCGGCCCTGTTCGCCGGCCTGGCGCTGCTGTCCGGCATGCTCGACAACTCGGTCCCGGCGATCGACGAGGTGGAGCTCGCGCTCTACGTCAACGCCGCGACGTTCCTGGTCAGCGCGCTGACCATCCTGCGGCTCACCGACATCCCGGCCCGCGAGAAGCCCGCGCCGGGGGAGTCGGCGCCTGGTGTCTGGCGGACGCTGGTCGAGGGCTGGACGTACGTCGGGCGCACTCCGCTGGTCCGCGGTCTCGTCGTCGGGATGCTCGGCGCGTTCGCCGCCGGCGGCGCCGTCATCGGCCTGGCCCGCACCTTCGTCACCGACCTCGGTGCCGGGGACCCGGGCTACGGCCTGCTCTTCGGCACCGTGTTCCTCGGTCTCGCGGTCGGGATGTTCCTCGGACCACGGCTGCTGCCCGACTTCAGCCGGCGCCGGATGTTCGGGCTGAGCATCGGTGCGGCCGGGCTGGCGCTGGCGTTGCTGGCGCTCATCCCGAACATGGTCATCGCGGTGCTGCTCACCCTGGTGGTCGGTGCCTTCGCCGGCGTGGCCTGGGTGACCGGCTACACCCTGCTCGGTCTCGAGGTGGCCGACGAGCTGCGCGGCCGCACCTTCGCCTTCGTGCAGACCATGGTCCGGGTCGTGCTGGTGCTGGTTCTGGCGGTGGCGCCGCTGCTCGCCGCGGCGTTCGGGCAGCACAGCATCACGGTCAGCGACGCCATGGTGCTGACCTACAACGGCGCGGCGATCACCTTCCTGCTGGCCGGTCTGCTGGCGGCCGTGCTGGGCATCGTGTCGTTCCGCCACCTCGATGACCGGCGAGGGGTGCCGCTCGGGTCCGACGTCGCTGCCGCATTCCACAGCGAGGCGGTCGGACCGCAGCCCGGCCGGCCGCGCACGGACACCCACGGGTTCTTCGTGGCCCTCGAGGGCGGGGAGGGCGCCGGGAAGTCCACCCAGGCGCGGGCGCTGAAGCAGTGGCTCGAGAGCCTCGGGCACGACGTCGTCGTCACCCATGAGCCCGGAGGCACCGAGGTGGGTCGGCGGCTGCGCTCGGTGCTGCTCGACCTGCCGGCACCGGACGACGCGGCCGCCGGGCTGGTGCCGGGCCTCTCGCCGACGGGCGGAGGCGCTGCTGTTCGCTGCCGACCGCGCCGAGCACGTCGCCACCGTCATCGCCCCGGCACTCGCTCTCGGGCACGTGGTGGTCACCGACCGCTACACCGACTCCTCGGTCGCCTACCAGGGTGCGGGCCGCGCCCTCGCCGCCGGGGAGGTCGCCAAGGTGTCGCGCTGGGCGACCGACGGCCTGGTCCCCGACCTGACCGTGCTGCTCGACGTTCCGCCGGGTGAGGGACTGCGCCGGGTCGAGACACCGGACCGCCTGGAGTCCGAGCCGATGGACTTCCACGACCGGGTGCGGGAGGGCTTCCGCGAGCTCGCCCGCCGGGGCGGCGCCCGCTACCTCGTCGTGGACGCCACCCTGCCGCCGGAGGACGTCACGGCGGCCGTCCGGGCCCGCCTGGAGCCGTTGCTGCCGCTCAGCCCCGCCCAGCGTCGCGACGCTGACGAGGCGCGGCGCGCCGCGGAGGAGGAGCGCCGCCTGGCCGAGGAGCGCCGCCGGCTCGAGGAGGCACGCCGCCGGGCCGATGCGGAGGAGCAGGCGAGACGTGCGGCCGAGGAGGCCGAGGGCGCCACCGCCAGGAGGAGGCCGCTCGCGAGGAGCACCGCCGACTGGCCGCGATCGAGGCCGAGGAGCAGGCCCGCCGGGACGCGGCCCTGCGCGCGGAGCGGGACGCCGAGCGGGCTCAGCAGGAGGCCGAGCGGGCGCAGCGCCGGGCAGTGGACGCCGAGGCTCGACGGGCGCGCAAGGAGGAGCAGCGCGCCGCCCGCGAGGCGGCCCGGCACCGCGCCGACGGGGCGCAGGCCGCGCGGGACCACGGCCGCCACCGCACCGGTGCGCAGGACGGCGGTCCGCCGGTCACGCCGACTCCGTCCTCCGGTGACGCCGAGCCGCCCACCCGCGAGCTCAGCCTGACCGACGAGCTGTTCGGGATCACCGGCGAGGACGACGACCAGACGGTGCAGCTGCCGAGGGTCAACAACAGAGGCGACGACCGTTGACCATGGAGCCGGGCGCGCCGGGTCGGGCCCCTCGGCCCGGCGGTCGGGCGCGGGCGTCTGGGCCGACCTGGTCGGGCAGGAGCGCACCGTCGAGGTGCTGGTCCGCGCCACCGCCGCGGCCGCTGCTCAGCGTCGCGGCGAGACCGGCGACGGCCAGCAGGGCATGACCCACGCGTGGCTGTTCACCGGGCCACCGGGCTCGGGCCGCTCGACGGCGGCGCGTGCCTTCGCGGCGGCGCTGCAGTGCCCCGATCTCGGCTGCGGCGAGTGCGCGGCCTGCCACACCGCGCTGCAGGGGACCCATGCCGACGTCGAGGTCGTGAACACCAGTGGCCTCTCGATCGGCGTCGACGTCGCCCGAGCGCTCGTCGCCCGGGCCGGGCGCCACCCGGCCGGCGGGCGATGGCAGGTGATGGTCGTCGAGGACGCCGACCGGCTCACCGACAACGCCGGCACCGCCCTGCTCAAGGCCATCGAGGAGCCCACTCCGCACACCGTGTGGCTGCTCTGCGCGCCGGCCGTCGAGGACGTGCTGCCGACGATCAGGTCCCGGTGCCGGCACCTGTCCCTGCGTACGCCGCCGACGGTTGCCGTCGCCGACGTCCTGGTGCGCCGCGACGGCGTCGACCCGGCCATGGCCGCGTTCGCCGCGCGCGCCGCGCAGGGCCACATCGGCCGGGCCCGGCGGCTCGCGACCGACGAGCAGGCGCGGCTGCGCCGCCACGACGTGATGCGCCTGCCCCAGTCCCTCGAGCGGGTCAGCGGTGCCGTGACGGCAGCCAACGACCTGGTCAAGGCCGCCACCGAGGAGGCGGACGAGACCGCGGCGGCTCTGGCGGTCGCGGAGACGGAGGGCGTGAAACGGGCGATGGGTGTCGGGCCGGGGAGCCGCCAGCCCTCGGGTGCGGCGGCCGAGCTCAAGGACCTCGAGAAGGACCAGAAGCGCCGAGCCACCCGGGCCAAGCGGGACGGTATCGACCGGGCGCTGGTCGACCTGGCCGGCTTCTACCGTGACGTCCTCGTCGTGCAGTCGGGCGCCGAGGTCGAGCTGGTGAACGAGGAGATGCGCGACACCGTGACCGCCGTGGCTCGCGCGTCCACGCCGGAGACGACGGTCCGCCGCATCGATGCCGTGCTGCGTGCCCGGGAGCAGATCGACGTCAACGTCGCGCCGCTGCTCGCCGTCGAGGCCATGACCGTCGGGCTGCGCAGGGGCTGAGTGAGCCGACCTGACCGGGAGGGGCTGCTTTGTCCTACATCGATGAGAGGTCCAGGGACGTGATGGAGCAACTTCCTCAACGCCGGGACATGACGCGCGCTACCGTCCTGCGGGACGAGACGCCGGACGCCACGGCGGCGCTCGGGGCGACGGCCCGGGAGGAGCGCAGCGGATGAGACCGTTGTCGACCCGGCCCGAGAACGCGCGCCAGGCGCATCTGCTCCGGCTGCTGCGTGACGACGGCCCGGTGAGCCGGGCCGAGCTCGGCGAGGCGGTCCACCTGTCCCGGGCCAAGCTGGTCGACGAGCTCGAACGGCTCACCGAGATGGGTCTGGTGGAGACGTCCGGGATGGCCGCGTCGCGCGGCGGGCGGCGTTCGGCGATGGTCCGGCTGGCGTCCTCGCTGCGCTTCCTCGGCATCGACATCGGGGCCACCTCGGTCGACGTGGCGGTCACCGATGCCGAGCTCGGCGTGCTGGGTCAGGTCAGCGAGGCGGTGGACGTGCGGCGCGGCCCCGACGCCGTCCTGGCAGTGGTGCTCGAGCTGGTGGGCAAGCTGCGCGCCGAGGGGCTGGCGGTGGACATCCACGGCGCGGGGGTCGGCGTGCCCGGACCGGTGTCCTTCCGCGACGGCGTGCCGGTGGCACCGCCGATCATGCCGGGGTGGGACCAGTTCCCGGTCCGCACCGTGCTGTCCCAGCACCTGCGCTGCCCGGTGCTGCTGGACAACGACGTCAACATCATGGCGCTGGGCGAGATGCACAGCGGGCTGGCCCGCAGCGTCGAGGACCTGCTGTTCGTCAAGGTGGGCACCGGCGTCGGCTGCGGCATCGTCGTCGCACGGAGCCGTCTACCGCGGCGCGAGCGGCAGCGCCGGCGACATCGGGCACATCCGGGTCGACGATGACGGCCCGGTCTGCTCGTGCGGCAACGTGGGCTGCCTCGAGGCGTACTTCAGCGGAGCCGCACTGGCCCGTGACGCGACCGAGGCCGCCCGCGCCGGCCGCTCCGAGGTGCTGGCCGAACGCCTCAGCGAGTCCGGCACCCTGACCGCCGCCGACGTGGCCGCAGCGGCCGGCTCCGGCGACCAGGTCGCGGTCGAGCTCGTCCGGGCGGGCGGAGGTCGCCTGGGTCTCGCACTCGCCGGCCTGGTCAGCTTCTTCAACCCCGCCATGGTCGTGATCGGCGGCGAGGTGGCGGCCGGCCTCGGCCATCCGCTGCTCGCCGAGATCCGCGGCGTCGTCTACCGCCGGTCGCTTCCGCTCGCCACCGGCAACCTGCCGATCGTGCTCTCCGAGCTCGGCCCGCAGGCCGGTGTCGTCGGAGCCGCCCGGCTGATCTCCGACTCGGTGCTCAGCTCACGGCTGATCGTCACGTCCTGGTGCGATAGCGGAGGTAGACCACGCCGCTGTCGAAGCGTTGCTCGTCGAGGAGCTCCAGGCTCTGCCGCACCTGTCGGGGAACGATCGCTTGCCGCCCCCGACCACGATGGGCACGACGAACACGTGACACTCGTCGACCAACGCGGCCTCGAACGCCTGAGCGGCCAGCTCCGGACCGCCCACCGCCAGGTCTCGCTCCGCTCGCGTCACCATCTGCCGGACCGCTGCCGGGTCGAAGTCCCGCTCGATGCGTGTTCTGGCGCTGGACACCTGCTGCAGCGTCCGGGAGTACACGACCTTGTCCGCCGCCTGCCACAGCGCTGCGAAGTCCTGCCCGACGGGCGGTTGGTCACTGACGGCTCCCGCCGTCTCCCAGTAGGCCATCGTCTCGTACATCCGGCGGCCAAAGAGGTAGGTGCCGACCGGCCGCTCGAGGTCGTTGATGAAGGCGTGCACCTCGTCGTCCGGCGCCGCCCAGTCGAAGCTGCCGTCCTCGTCCTCCATGTACCCGTCGAGCGACATGATGGTCGAGTAGATCAACGTGGCCATGCTGGGTCTCCCGTCATGGCGCCTCGGGCCGTGTGGACGGTGCGCAGGTGAGCCGGCACGGCCCACCACTGGTCGGGTCGGTCGACCACCGGCGCGCTCGGCCCCTCGTGGAGGACGCGGGCGAGGCGGAGCAGGAAGGCGGCGATCCCGGCGGCGCCTTGCATCCACGAGGTGCCCGGTGGCAGCAGCGGTGGGTCCTGGCGATGCTCCAAGAACCGCCACCGTGCACCGTCCGCGTCGCGGATCGCGCGCTCCACGAGAGCGTCCCCCATGGTGCGGGCGGCATGCAGGAGCGTGGCCGCCCGCGCCGGGTCTGGGCAGTCCTGGACCGCGTCGAGCAGCACGTCACCGACGCCTGCCGTCCCGCAGCAGCGGCCGTCGTTGTCCCAGAACCCGGGGCGCAGTCGCTGCGGGACGCCGGAGGTGAGGATCGACTCCAGGCATCGCTGGCGCAGCTCGGCCACGTCCAGGCCCGCGACCTCACCCACGCCCGCGTGCGACAACGCCGAGAACAGGTGGGACGTCCCGGCCGGCCCGTGGCACCAGGTGTAGGTCACCGGCTCCACCTCCCGGGTGGAGGGCGGGATGGTGTGCGGGACGATGAACCCGCCATCGGCCAGCGAGCCCACGGCGACCACGTGCTGGGCGCCCAGGATCGCGGCCTGGACGAAGTCCTGGCGCTGGAGCGCCGCCCCGGCTATCGCCAGGGCTGTGGCGATCCCGGCAGTTCCGTGCGAGTAGTTCGGGAACCTGGACGTCTTACCGGGCAGCATCCCCCAGTCCAGGCCCGCCTCGGTCTGGTCCGCAGTGTCGAGCAGGGCCTGCCAGCCGGTGGCCGCGATCGTCCTCGGCGTGCTCGCCGCCGGTCCAGATCGCGGCCAGGACGACCCCGGCGGTGCCGAGGACGAGGTCCGTCACCGGTGCATCGGAGCCGGGCTCGAGCTCGCACGTGGTGTTCCATCCCGCTGGGGTCATCAGCTCGGCGAGGCGCTGCAGCGCGACCGGCGCCCGGTCCGGGGCAAGCAGCGTCAGCGCCGTGGCGTCGCCGGCCAGCCCGTCGTACAAGGACGGCTCGGTCCGAGTGCTCACCATGGCGGAGAGCCGGGCGACCACCCCGGTCGCCAGGACCTGCTCGGCATCGGTCAGTGGGCGGTACTGCGCGATCTCGGCAAGCACCGGCGCCAAGCCGCCGATGCCCGCGTACAGCGAGTCGCGGTCCTCGGCCGGTGCCGCTTCCGGCCCGTCCTCCGGCACGGTCGCCGGCAGCCACGGGCCGTCGTCCTCGCGCACCTGGCTCATGACCCACGACCAGGCGGCTTCGCCCAGGTCTCGATATGCGTCGCCTGTCACCACTCGGCTCAGGCTATGGCGCATCCACCTGCCCCGTCCGCGCCCGACCGGAAGCGTTTCCGCGGAAACGTCGCAGCGAAGTAGCCTCGCGGTGAGCGGGTTGCTCGACCCGGCTCGGGGACGGAGGCGGCATGTGGCGACGGGGGACGGTCGCGCTCGCCGTGACGGCTGCGCTCCTGGTGGCCGGATGCAGCTCCGACGGCGACGTACGCCCGAAGGCCGGCGAGCCCTCGCGCGTCACCGAGGATGCTGCAGAGCGGGTGACCACAGCCCGCACCGGTCCCCTCGCCGAGTACTACAACCAGCGGCTGCGCTGGCGGGACTGCCGAGGTGACTTCCAGTGCAGCCGGCTCGTGGTGCCGCGGGACTACGCGAGGCCAGCGGGCAGCACCATCTCGATCGCCCTGGTCCGGCTGCGCTCCTCCGACGACCCTCGCGGTTCGCTGGTCCTCAACCCGGGCGGCCCCGGTGGGTCGGGCATCGACTACGCACGGGCGGCGGAGTCCGTGGTCAGCAAGGCGGTCCGGCAGCGTTACGACATCGTCGGGTTCGACCCGCGCGGCGTCGCCCGGAGCGCACCGGTGAGCTGTCTCAGCGACGAGCGCATCGACACCTTCATGTCGATCGACGGGTCGCCGGACACCCTCGACGAGGAGCAGGCGCTGGACCAGGAGTGGAGCAGGCTCGGCCGCGGCTGCGCCGACCGCCGGCCGGAGATCGCCGCCCACATGAGCACCCGCGAGGTCGTCCGCGACCTCGATGTCCTGCGGGCCGCGCTCAACGACCGCAAGCTGTCCTACCTCGGGAAGTCCTACGGCACGTACATCGGGACGACGTACGCCGAGATGTTCCCGCGTCGGGTGGGTCGGCTGGTCCTCGACGGGCAGCTCGACCCTGCGGCCTCCGGCGAGGAGATCGCCGCCGGGCAGGTCACCGGCTTCCAGCGCGCGCTCGAGTCGTTCCTTGCGAACTGTGTCGCGCGGTCGGGCTGCCCGCTGTCGGGGAGCGCGCAGGAGGCCGGCGCGCAGCTGGCCCGGCTCGTGGACCGGGTGGACGGCCAGCCGCTGCGGGGCGAGGCCGGGCGCCCGGTGACGCAGGCGCTGGCGATCTACGGCATCGCCACCGCGCTCTACGACACGGGCAGCTGGGGCCTGTTGCGCCGGGGCGTCGCGGAGATGCGTCGCGGCAACGGCGCGACGCTGCTCGCGCTCGCTGACTACTACGCCGACCGCGGGCCTGACGGCCACTACACGACGAACGCCCTGGAGGCGTTCTACGCGGTGAGCTGCCTGGACCGGCCGGAGTCCCGCGACCTCGCCGCCCAGCGCGCGGCCGCCGCCGAGCAGGACCAGGTCTCACCCGTCTTCGGGTCGTTCATCGCCTGGGGCAACCTGGCGTGCGTCGGCTGGCCCTTCCCGGGCAAGGACGAGCCGGCGCGCGGTGACCGCCGCCGGGGCGCGGCCCGATCCTGGTCGTCGGGACGACCCGCGATCCCGCTACACCGTACGAGTGGGCACGGACTGTCGCCCGGACGCTGGAGTCGGGGCGGTTGCTCACCTACGTCGGCGACGGGCACACCGCCTACCGGCGCGGCAGCGCCATGCATCGACCGCGCGGTCGACCGCTACCTGCTCGAGGGCAAGCTGCCAGCGGCCGGGACCCGCTGCCGGTGAACCGCGTCGCGGTCATGCCTTAGACTCGGGCGCCGTGCCAGGGCTCGTCCCCGGTGCACCCGCCGCCTTAGCTCAGTCGGCTAGAGCGACGCACTCGTAATGCGTAGGTCATCGGTTCGACTCCGATAGGCGGCTCCACGACGAGGCCTCTGACCTGGTGCTTTCCGGGTCGGAGGCCTTGCTCGTCCGGCGCCGACGATCTTCAGTCTCATTCTAGTCTCAGTTGGTCCTGCGTTCGTGGTCCGGCCAGAGGGCCTGACCCATCCGGTCGGCGGCGTCGCGACGGAGCTCGTCGACGACGTGCTGGTAGCGGGAGAGCATCCGGGCCTCGGACCAGCCCATGATGTCCATGACGGTGCGGGCGTTGACTCCCTGAACGAGCAGGAGCGCGGCCGCGGTGTGCCTGGCGTCGTGCAGTCTGGCGTCGTGGACGCCGGCTCGGCGAGCAGCGCCTGCCGACTCGCCTCGTCCCGGGTCAGTGCGACGCTTTCGACGATGCCCCCGACCGCTGTGGCGGCGAGCGCCGATGACCAGGTACAGCAGCCACCGAGCCCGGCTGGCGTTGAACGCGCAGCGGCTGCGGGGCCTGGACCTCGACCTGGCGCGGCTGGCCGGCCGGTGAACCCCGGAACGACGGGCGACGCTGGCCGACGGGCGCCGCCAGCGTCGCTAGCGCGGGTCGGCCGGCTCCGACTCTCGCAGCCGCGCGTCCTGCTCGGCCGGCAGCGCGCAGCACGACCGGGCTCGCACCCTCCCGGTCAGCATGCCGATGGCCACCGCGACGAACGGGGCCACGGCGAGCGCTGCCCAGAGGAACCGCATGCCCGGACCATACCCGCGCGGGGACCCAACCACCCGCCAGCGCCGTGCAGGGCCGGCATGCTGGCGATCGAGCGGGCAACGGCGCCCCGGCCCGGCAACCGCTGCGCCGGGCGGCGCCGAATCTCCCCCGAAGCCGTGTCGTGGCGTTGGCCCTGCTGACTGGGTGAGCTCTGGGGGTGCGCGGTGCGGATGGGAGGTTAGAGGCGTGACGGGTCGACAGCAGCGGGAGCGGACCGTGCCGCACGCGCTGCGACGCGTCTTCGCGGTCGCGCTGCTGCTGGCCGGCCTGGTGGCGATGCACGCCCTCACTGTTGGCCACGACCCTGTCCCGATCTCGGTCGCGGCGGGGACCAAGGGCGAGACGTCGGGCGGTCTCACCGAGCTGGCAGGCCCCGCCCACGTTCACCGGGGGGCTCACCCGCACGCCGCAGTTCTCGCGATGGCCGCCGGGACCGGGTCGATGCCGGGTGCCTCGACCCCGCGCGCCGGCATGAGCCTCGATGAGCCGACTGTTGCCACACCGGCCATGACCCAGCTGGACGGGTGCCAGGGTTGCGGTCATGACCCGGGCGACTCCCATGCTGGGTCGAACCTGTTCGACATCTGCCTCGCGGTGCTGCTCGCCGGCGCCGTCGCTCTCGTGCTGGTCGCCGCCTCCAGACCCGCCCTCCCCGGCATCGGGGGCACGGTCGGCATCGAGGCGCGCGGGGTCGGGTCCCGGCTGGCGGCGCCACGGCCACCCTCGCTGTCCCAGCTCTGCGTGCTGCGGACCTGACAGAGCCGCCGGGACGACCCGCCTTTAGCGCCCACGGCGCTGCCCGTTCGTCCATCGGCCGTCAGGTCACTCGTGCCACCGCCGCGCAGCTTGCGCGCCCATGGTTGCGGTCGGCACGCCCTTCCCGGAGACAAGGACTTCACGATGTTCCGTACCACCGCACACACCCGAACTACGGGCAGCCGACCCGCAGCGAGGTGCCGCCTCGCCCTAACCGGCGCTGTGCTAGCCCTCGGCGTGCTGCTCGCTGCATGTGGCAACGACAGCGACCCCACGCAAACCGGCTCCGGTCACGACATGGGGTCGATGGGCTCGTCCTCCGGGATGCCGCTGAGCCCCTCGGAAAGCGCGACCGCAACGCCGTCGGAGACCGGGACGCCCGCGTCCGGCCGGCACAACGAAGCCGACGTCGCGTTCGCGACGGGGATGGTCCCGCACCACGGTCAGGCCGTCGCCATGGCCGAGCTCGCGGAGACCCGTGCCAGCGCGGAGGTGAAGGAGGTTGCGGCCGCCATCAAGGCCGCGCAAGGCCCGGAAATCGCGCAGCTGTCCGGCTGGCTGGCCGGCTGGGGTGAGCCGGTCCCGGCCGCCGACGAGATGGCGACGGGGATGGGCCACGACTCCGGGTCGATGGCCATGGGCGGCATGGCCGGGATGATGACCACCCAACAGATGGAGGCGCTCGAGAGGGCGTCTGGGACCGAGTTCGACCGGATGTGGCTGCGCTTCATGGTCGTCCACCACCAGGGCGCGGTCGCCATGTCGCAGGCCGAGCTGACGCAGGGCGCGAACCCGGACGCGAGGGCCCTGGCGCGCGGCATCATCCGCGCTCAGAAGTCCGAGATCACCACCATGACCGAGCTCCTCGCGCGCTGACCGCTCGCGGTACCGCGGCCGGCTCAAGCCTCCGGCCGCGGTACCGCCGACCGGCGCAGGAGAATTCGTGGCTGTGGGGAACCGGCCCGGAGGTCCCGCCGTTGATCGAGGCAAGGACATCGCATGTACGTCGTTGTTACTGGCGCCCAGCGCGACCACGGACTCTGGATGTTCCAGTACACCCACCCCGTGAACCTGGGATAAGGAGGCTTCGGAAGGGCTGACCGGCCCTGTTGGCTGGCCCCCTGTCATGCACGCCCTCACCGTGGGTGATCTGCCCACGTCGCGACTCCTGCCGCCCACCCATCACCGCACCTCGCGCGCAGTACCGCGGGGGGCTCGGTGCCGACCCATGGTGTGTGGCCGAGGTCGACTCCTCATGCTTCACCGTGGACGCTGCGCTGGGCCGCCGAAGGCCATGCGGCTGAGCTCCGGACGACCTGGTCCTCGGTGATGCCGACAGTCTGCTTCCGTCCGGGAACCAGGCGGTGACCCGAACGGTGACGCCATCCCGAACAGTGCGGCGGGCACCCTCACGGCGACGACCAACGACTTCACGAACGCCGCCGGAGACGGGCGCACGGTCTTCGCGGACGGCAAGGCGTTGCCCGTGATGGCGACCGTCCTCGCGGACGGACCACATCACCGCGGCTGGCACCGTCACCCCCAACCGTCGATGGGCGCATCACTCAGATCCCGTAGCGATCCGAACGATCCGCCCTGGGCTGGTTGGACCTGATCCTCGACGGCGCGCTTCGAGGCGAACTGGCTCAGCGGGCCGCTCCCGCCGCCACGGCCCCTCGACGGTGCTTGTGCTGGGTAGGCCGTGGGAGGTGAGCAGGAGGTCGGGGCCACCTCCGTGGACGTGGCCCCGACCGGCGAGACCTGCTCAGGGCTGCTGGAATCCTTCCTGGGTCTGCGGGTTCATGTAGGCGAACCGCTTCGCCTTCAACCGCCCGTCCAGGATCACGTTGTGGATGTCCAGCCCGCGGTTGGACTCGACCCGGCGGTTGAGACCGCCGTTGACGTAGACCCTGTTGTTGTACCAGTAGGTGGACCAGGAGTCGGCGGCGCCGACCCCGTCGACCAGGTCGCTGTAGGCCACCTCGGTGGGCTCGGCCACGTCGGTGAAGTCGACGACGGTGTTGCCGCCCTGGTAGTAGGCCGCGGCCATCAGGTAGCGGTCCTCGACCGGCACCATGTTGGCGTTGTGCGACACGCAGATCTCGGTGCCCTGGGCCCGCGGGATCATGAAGCGGGACTCCAATGGCGGTGCCGCATCGCCCGGATCCACCATCTCGTAGAAGTAGTAGAAGCCGTGCTCGGTGTTGCCCTCTGGGTCCGGTAGGCCGTCGCACTCGGAGCTGCCGCCACCACCGGTCTCGTCCATGATCGCGAAGTACTTCCCGTCCCACGTGATCACGCCCGAGTGGATGAACTCGAACTGGTCGGTCGCCGAAGGGCTGTAGATGTGGGTGTGCGCCTCGCCGTTGCTCGCCGTGGGGTTCGCCGGGTCGCTGATGTCCCAGATCTGCGCGTCACCGGCGCACGACGCGACGGCCACGTCCTTGGGCAGGAACACGTTGATGTCGTGGCAGGCCTTGAAGCCACGGTTGAACGCCGTGTCGTCGCTGAGCGCCTTCTGTCGGGCCGTCCAGGCGGTCGGGTTGCCGAGCGGGACGTCGACGATGGAGATCTTCTGGTGCGGTGTCACGCAGGCCAGGGCACCGGCATCCGCGACCTGGCTGGGAGCGGTCCGCCCGGTGGCCAGCGGGTAGGAGGACACGTAAGATGCAGCATGTCCTCATCCGGGTTGGGCACCAGGGTGTGGGTATGCGAGCCGCACGCCGTCGGCATCCCGTCCAGGAACACCGGGTGGCTCGGGTCGGTGACGTCGAACATCCGGATGCCCTCGAAACCGAAAGCGCGGTAAGTGCTGCCGCCCTCGCTGATGATCGGGTTGTCGGCGCTGCTGCAGTCCTCCCGGGTCTGGGCAGAGTCGATCGACATGAAGAGCAGCAGCCGGTCACCCGCCTTAGCGACCGAGACGTCGTTCTGCGGGCCGCGGCAGGCGAAGTCACTCAGGACCACCGTGTTCTTGGGGTCGCTGACGTCCAGGATGCGGAATCCGTCGTAGTTCCCGGAGAACACAAGGTTGCCCCAGAACGCCAGGTCGGAGTTGGTGGTGCCGTCCTTGTCGGAGTTCCCGACCAGCGGCATCCCTTGGGACTGAGGCCCGATGAACGGCGGTGACTCGGGGGGCTGGCCGTCGTGGTTGAACCCGCCGTGAGAGTCGCCGTGGTCCTCGGGATCAGCCGAGGCCGCGGAGGGCAGACCCAGGATCAGGGCCACAGAGGCACCCGCACAGAGCAGGCGCAGAGTTCGTCGCATGGTTTGACTCCAGTCTCCGGGGTGGGTGGCGGTGGTTCCGCGGACCGCTCCTCCCTGGGCGCAACCCCGGTGGGCTGCCATGCAACGCGCCGTGAACGATGGCGAGCACTGTAAACCCGGTCAAACCACCACACAAGAGCACGCGTGGGGCCGTACCCGGGACCCGGCCAGGCCGTCGCAGCCAAGGCGGGAACGCACCCGCAACGATGTGCGTAGCAGCCGACAGCAACCTCGGCCCGAAACCAACCCAAACCACACCCATTGCCAGCAGACGCGGGCATAGGCCATCATCTGGTCCGTCGGCGCACCCGACAGGGGTCGCCCAACCCGGAGAAGGGCACGCCATGCGCACGCCGGTCCGCCTCATCGCCCTGGTGCTGGGCACCTTCGGTCTCCTCGCTCCGGTCGCCCCTGCCGTCGCGCACGACGACCACGGCGGAACCTGGGATCCCAGCCCGGTGAGCAGCACCGGAAACCTCAAGATCGTCGGCAGCGCGCCCAAGACCAGCTCGGTGCCGTCGTACCGCAACTCCGATCTTGCCTTCTGGGGTCACACCGCGTATGCCGGGAACTACGAGGGATTCCGGGTGCTCGACGTTAGCGAGCCCGAGGACCCGGTCGTCCTCAGCGAGGTCGACTGCGCCGGGTCGCAGCACGACGTCGGGGTGTGGCGCGGGCTGCTCTTCTTGTCGATCGACGCGCCGCTGAAGGCGCCGGAGTGCGGCAGCCCCCGTTCGCTCGACGCCGAGGGACACACGGCGCCCGGCTTCGAGGGCCTGCGCATCTTCGACGTGCGGGACCCGAGGAACCCGGTCTACAAGGGTGCCGTGGCCACCGACTGCGGGTCGCACACCCACACGGTCGTGCCGGACCCCGCGAACTCGGGCCGGGTCCTGGTCTACGTCGCGTCCTATCCGTCCGGTGTGCTCGCGGAGTCGGCGTATGGCAACTCCTGCAGCCAGCTGAACCCCGACGGGTCACAAGGCCACTCAAAGATCTCCGTGGTTTCGGTGCCGGTCGACGATCCGGCGGCGGCCGAGGTCGTCAGCGAACCGGCGTTCGAGCTCAACGACCGAGGCGCCACACCCGGGTTCCGTGGCTGCCACGACATCAGCGTCTTCCTGGAGATCCAGCGCGCGGCGGCGGCCTGCATGTCGGAGGGCCAGATCTGGGACATCAGTGATCCAGAGCGGCCCCGGACCGTCGCGCGCATCCACAACCCGCGGGTCGACTTCTTCCACAGCGCGACCTTCACCTGGGACGGCAGCACCGTCCTCTTCGGCGACGAGGCCGGCGGCGGCGTGTCCCCTCGTTGCCGCACGACCGACGCGTCGACCGTGGGCGCGATCTGGCTGTACGACGTCGCCTCTCTCGACACGATGGACGCCACCTCGCCGGAGCCGGAGCTGAGCCACTTCAAGATCCCACGGGTACAGGGCGACGGCGCCCGCTGCACGATGCACAACTTCAACGTGCTGCCCATCAGCGGACGCTATGTGGGGGTCTCCGCCGCGTACTCCGGGGGGACCACCGTGTTCGACTTCACCGACCGGACCAGTCCGGTCGAGATCGGCCACCAGGACCCGCACGGCGCCAACACCTGGTCCTCGTATTGGTACAACGGCTTCATCTACACCAACGACACCGGTCGCGGGGTCGACGTCATGCTGCTCTCCGATTCCACCCGAGCCGGAGCCAAGCGGTTGCCCCACCTCAATCCACAGACGCAGGAGTCAGCTATCCGCTGAGCGGATGAGTCGACCCTAGGTAGTGAATCGCCTCGGGTTCAGTGGACGGCTGGTTCTGCCGGCTGCGGGTCGTCGCGGTCGGCTCTGTTGTGCGGTAGTCGGCCGCTTCGCATCCGGCGGGTGGGATGTTGCCGATTGTCTCGAGCAGTCGGCGGCGGGTGAACCAGTCGACCCACTCGAGGGTGGGCGATCTGGAGGTCGTCGAGGCCGCGCCATGCGCCTCGCGCACGAGGTCGGTTCGGTCTCGGGTCTGCCCCAGCAGCCGAATCGGCATTGGACACCGGAGCAACCCTCAGCGACGTGCCCCCCGTCGAGTCTGCAGGTGAGGTGCACGAGTACAGCAGCCCGGTGGGGATACCTCCTCTACGGTGGCCGAGTCCTGTCACCGGACCTGGTGGCCACGATGCACCCGGTCAACGACGGCGCCAGATACGGCTATGGCACAGAGGCGCTGCGATCCGTACTCACCGAGATGGACGTCGTCGGGCACCGCGGTGACTTCGGGCCCGACCGCAGCCAACTGTCCGTCGCTACCCGATCATCTACTGGCAATATCGGTCCTGCTCATGCACGACCACGGGACGGTGAGCCCCTCGGTGGTCGTCGAAGCTCTCGCAGAAGCCAACTGACATGTCGCGGAGGGGATCTCGTGCCCGAGCCGGCGAGGCGCTGACCCGCATCGTCCTGAGCGCGTTCCGGGCCACGGGTTGCTGTTGTCCGCCGGGGACGAGCTGGCCGGTCACGAGGGGCTCACGGCCGCGCGCTGGCAGGTCCTCGGGGCGGTGGCCCTGGCCGACCGGCCGCTGACGGTTCCGCAGATCGCTCGGCGTATGGGCCTGACCAGGCAGAGCGTGCACGCCACTGTGCGCACTCTGGTGAGCGGGGGGTTGCTCCAACTGTTTCCCAACTCCGACCATGCCCGGTCGCCGTTGGTGGCCGCGACAGACGAGGGCAGCACGACCTTTCAGGCGCTGGCGAAGCGGCAGACCGTCTGGGTCAACGACCTCGCTGACGGTCTGTCCCAGGCGGATCTCGACGCGGTAAGCCGCGTCCTCGAGGCGGTCTGCGAGCGCCTCGAGGACGAGCACTCGACGCACGTCTAGGACGGAGACTCTGATGGCACTCAGTGCGGCTCAGCAGCGCAAGGCAGAGCGATCAGTCCACCTCGTGGCGGCTGCCATGCTCCTCGGCTATCTTTACGCGCCGTCGCCGCCCCGGTGGGCCGTGCACGGGATGCGGTACGTCGTGTTCCCACTGCTCGTCGCGACCGGCGTGGCCATGTGGCAGGCAGCCCGCATCCGCCGTTACCGCAGGCTGCTGATGGGAGACCGCTACGCCACTCAGCCACCACCGCCCGCCCGTCGTCGTCAAGGTCGCCGTACCCGGCCTCTGCACCCGTTGATCAGTAGGCAGACCTGGGCAGTGATCGTTGCGCACGTGTCACCGAAGGTTCACTCGCGCGCCGCTCCACGGTCTACCCGGCTCGCTTAGCGTGCCGATCGCGGTCGCCGTCGACGGCGAGCCGATCCGATACGGGAGGACAACGGATGAGCCTGGACATGCGTAGCGAGGACTTCGCCAGCGGCGGGGCTGCACCGGAAGTCCTCGACGCAGATCGCAGCATCGACGAGATCGACGATGCCGACGGCTTCGACCCCGAGGACATCAGCAGCAACGACACCACGGGCCCGGCCTTCGCCGACGTTCTGAGGAGCCGGCTCTCGCGGCGCAGCGTGCTGGCAGGCGGGTTCGCAACAGCGGCCGGTTTCCTGACGAGCAGCATCGCTGGTGGCGCACCGGCCGTTGCCTACACGGGGTCACAGCGAGGGCGGTCGAGGGCTCAGGCAGATCAGCTTCTGGGCTTCCGACCGGTGCCGCTGAGCAACGCCGACGAGGTCGTCGTGCCGGAGGGCTACACCGCCCGGGTGCTGGTGCCGTGGGGCACCCCCATCGTCGGCAGCTACCCGGCCTTCGTCCCCGGCGGCAACACCGCCGAGCAGCAGGCGCAGCAGATGGGCATGGACCACGACGGCATGCACTACTTCCCGTTGCAGGCCGGGCCTGCTGGCAGCGAGCACGGGCTGCTCGTCCTCAACCATGAGAACACGGACGAGGGCTATCTCCACACCGGGGCCAGGGCAACCCGCCGGCCTCGGCGTACACGCTCGACATGGTGCGGAAGTCGCAGGCCGCGCACGGGGTCGCGGTCGTGGAGATCGAGAGGGACGCACAGGGGCAGTGGGACGTGGTGCGCGGTGGGCGAAACCGGCGAATCACGGCCAACACGCCGATGACGTTCTCCGGTCCGGCGACCGGACACCGGCTGCTGCGTACAACTGCCGACCCGTCCGGAACCACGCCGGTGGGTACCTTCAACAACTGCGCCAACGGCTGCACGCCGTGGGGGACCTACCTGACCTGCGAGGAGAACTTCAACGGCTACTTCCGTGTAACGGGAGTCGGCTACACGGCTGAACAGCAGGCCTTGACGAGCCGGTACGGCGTCGGTGGCGACAGCAAACGGTGGGCGACGAACGACCCCAGGTTCCAGGTCACGCCGGAGGAGCCCGAATGAGCCGAACCGGTTCGGGTGGGTGGTCGAGATCGACCCGCGCGAGCCGGACAGCACCCCCGTCAAGCGCACGGCACTGGGTCGGGTCAAGCACGAGTCGGCACACGTACAGGTCAGCAAGGGCGGCCGGGTGGTCGTCTACACCGGCGACGACCAGGTCAACGAGCATGTCTACAAGTTCGTGAGCGCTGATAACTGGCAGACGATGCGCGCGCAGGGTCGCAGCCCCCTGGACGAGGGCACCCTGTACGTCGCGAGGTTCAACGACGACGGCAGCGGCAGCTGGCTCCCGCTCGTGCAGGGGACCGGGCCGCTGACGGCCGACAACGGGTTCGCGGACCAGGGCGACGTGCTGGTGAAGACCCGGCCCGCTGCCTCCGCGCTGTGGCGCGACCCGGATGGATCGTCCGGAGTGGGTCACCGTCGACGCGAACAGCGGCATGGTCTACCTGACGTTGACCAACAACACCAGCACCGCGAAGGTCGAGAACGCCGGCCAACCCGCGCACACCCAACAACTGGGGCCACATCATCCGCTGGGCCGAGGCCGGCGGCGACCACGCGTCGACCGAGTTCGAGTGGGACCTCTTCGTCATCGCCGGCCAGGGTCGCTCCAGCGGCGATGGCTCAACGGTCGCCGACGTGGACGGCTTCGGCTCGCCGGACGGATTGTGGGCGGACCCTGACGGGCGGGTGTGGATCCAGACCGACGGCAACCAGCCGGAAGACGCTAACGACCAGATGCTGGTCGCCAACCCGTACGTCAGCGACGCGGCGGGGGTCCCGGAGATCCGACGGTTCCTCACCGGAGTCATCGGGTCTGAGGTCACCGGGATCATCACCACGCCCGACCAGCGGACGATGTTCATCAACATCCAGCACCCGGGCGAGGACGGGGGTAGCACCTGGCCGCAGACCGACGGCATCACGACGCCGAGGTCGGCCACGGTGGTCATCTCGAAGGATGACGGTGGTGTGATCGGGAGCTAGACGGCGTGTGTCTCGCCGGTGTGGAGGCTAGATTCGCGCCATGAGCGACGCAGGCATTCATCGCACGATCGCCGATCTCGTGGCGGAGGAGCACCGGCTCCGCTCCGGTGAGGTCTCCGCGGACGAGCGGGAGCGGCTGACTCAGGTGGAGGAGAGCCTGGACCAGTGCTGGGATCTGCTGCGTCAGCGGCAGGCCCTGCGTCAGTCCGGCGGGACTCCGGAACAGGCGCAGGTCCGGCCGGTCGGCCAGGTCGAGGGTTACCTGCAGTAGGCACCGACAGCCGACCATTGATGCCAGTCGGCGGCAGACGCGCTTTGATGTCCCCGTGGGCATCATCACTCCTGGCTTCAGCGGTCGCCCTCGCTCCGGTGACGCCGACCTGCCGCCTGGGCAGTACCTCACCCGTGACTTCCCGGTCCTGTCCGCCGGGCCGACGCCGCGCGTCGACCTCGACGAGTGGGAGTTCGAGGTGGTGACCGAGGCCGGGGCTCGGCGTACCTGGAGCTGGACCGACCTCCTTGCGCTGCCGCGGGCGGAGGTGACCGTCGACCTGCACTGCGTGACCGGGTGGTCGAAGCTGGGCACAACCTGGACCGGGATCAGCCTCGACACTCTGCTGGCGGATGTCGAGTCGGCTGCCGACTTCGCGTTGGTCCACTCCTACGGCGGCTACACCACCAACCTGCCGGTGGCTGACCTGCTCGACGGCCAGGCCTGGGTCGCCTTCGAGTACGAGGGGGAGGATCTCGACCCCGAGCACGGCGGCCCGGCCCGGTTGCTGGTGCCGCACCTGTATCTCTGGAAGAGCGCGAAGTGGGTACGGGGCCTCACCCTGCTGCTCGAGGACGAGCCCGGCTTCTGGGAGAGCGTCGGCTACCACAACTACGGAGACCCGTGGCGTGAGCAGCGCTACTGGGACGAGTGAACCGCCGGGTCGGCACCGTCACCGCGGTGCGTGACGAGACCCGCACCGCGCGGACCCTGGTCCTCGACGTGCCGGGCTGGCCCGGGCACCTGCCCGGCCAGCACGTCGACCTCCGGCTCACCGCCGAGGACGGCTACTCCGCCACCCGGTCGTACTCGATCGCGTCGGCCAGCGACGGGACGCGGGTGGAGGTCACCGTCGAGCTCGTCCCGCGACGGCGAGGTGTCGCCGTACCTCACCGGGCAGATCACCGTCGGCACCGCCCTGGAGCTCCGCGGACCGCTCGGCGGCTGGTTCGTCTGGCGGCCCGAGCAGCCCGAGCCGGTGCAGCTGGTCGGTGGTGGGTCCGGGGTCGTCCCGCTGATGGCGATGCTCCGGACCCGCGAGCGGACCCGCGCTCCGGCCCCGTTCCGGCTGCTCTGCTCGGCGCGCGACCCCGGGTCGTTGCTCTACGCCGACGAGCTCCGCCGGCTGACCGATCCCCATGGCGAGGACCGCCCGCGCCTGACCGTGGCCTGGACCCGGACCGCGCCGGACGGCGAGGAGCGGCCGCCCGGGCGGGTCGACGCGGCCCTCGTGTCCGCAGATGACCTGGCCCGCCGACCGCGAGCCCACCTGCTACGTCTGCGGCCCGACCGGGTTCGTCGAGACCGTTGCCGACCTGCTGGTCGCGGCCGGACACGACCCGGCGCGGATCAGGACCGAACGGTTCGGCCCCACCGGAGGAGCACGCCCGTGACCACCAATTTCCCGTCCGGCCTGGACGGCAACGCCGCCGCCGGCGACCTGTCGGCGGTGTTCGCCGTCGACGTGACCGCGGCCGTCGCCCAGTGCGCCGGCTGCGGCCGCAGCGGCGCGCTGGCCGAGACTGCGCTGTACCTGCATGGGCCGGGCCTGGTCCTGCGGTGTCGCGGCTGCGACGCCGTCCTTGTCCGGCTCGTCAGCTCGGCCGACAGGCAGTGGCTCGACCTCCGCGGAGTCACCGTCCTCCAGCTCGGGCGCGCCGCCGGCGACTGACCTCGTCGCACGTCGCCGGGTCGTCCCCGGGTTGGGCGTCTGGTCGACCTCGTGGGCGGCCTGTACTGTTGCGACTGCAGCCACGTGTCGGCTAGCCGCCCCAGTCCCCGGGTGTTCCTGCTGACTCTGGAGAGCGGCGGGTGCATGACGACGACGCTGGACCCCTTCGTCACACGACGGGCCGTCTTGATCCGACGCATCGTGGGAGAACAAGGCCGGGCCGAGCCTCCGCCTCGAGCGGCTCCGGCGCACGATGAGGCGGGCGACGGCAGGTGACCCGATGGCACTGGTCCTGACGATCACGACGGGGCAGATCGAACGTGAGCGCGTCGAGGCGTTCCAGGTCACGTTCCAGACGTTGCTGGCCCGCCGGTTCGACGAGGCATCCTTCCTTCGCCAAGCGATGCTCGTCCACCTCGGCGACAGCGTGTGGCAGATGCTGACCTTGTGGGACAGCACGCTTGCGCAGACCCACGTCGTGGACAACGACGTTCCGCTCACGGTTCGGATCTTTCGCGACTTCGGCACCGATCCGGAGATACGTCTCGCCGATGTGTCGTCGTTCCTGCAGCCGCGAAGTGGAGGCGTTGCTCGAGCCGGCGAGGGACCCGCATACGAGCCGGAGACGTCGACGGAGATACGTGAGGAAAGCGATGAGTGATCCACCCGGTCGCGAGCTACGGATCCCCGAGGTCGACCAGACGGTTCCACCGCGCCCTGAGGAAGAGGTCGCGGATGCGGGCATCGACTCTGCCGCGACGGACGCGGATCCCGCCGGCGGGACGACGGACACCAGGCGGGAGCCTGAAGGGTGTCGGGCCGGCGGCCGTGGGCTAGGTGCGCGCTTCCAGGGCGTCCAGGTCCCGCTCGGCATACAGCCGGTGCTCCCACTCCTCGTTGAGGATGCACAGCAGGCATTCCCGCACCGGGTAGCTGCGTGACTCCGGCCAGCCCGGGCCCTTCAACCGGCTCGGTGTGGCCGTCCAGCGACTCGTCGGTCAAGCCGTCGAGGACCTTGCGCATGGTGGACATCCGGTCGCGGCGCAGCACGAGCACCACGTCGAGGGACGGTCGTGCGTCGCGGTCCCGCGGAACGCCAGGTGTGTCCGGCATCTCGTCCCACGGCAGGTCCAGCGGGTCCCACGGCGACGGGTCGCCGAGGATTCCCCGTCTGATCCATGAGTCGGTGGCGAACACCAGGTGCCGCAATGTCTCGATGAACGACCACTCACCGCCGACCGACTCGTGCAGCAGCGCTGGGTCCAGCCGGCAGGCCCGTTCGACGGTCTCGCCCCACAGCCGCTCGACGACGTCCCACGCCTCGCGGAAGCCGGCCGGGTCCGTCGGACGCATCTTGGCCCGGTCGGGATACCGCCTGTCCAGCTCGGCATCTGACCAGTGGCGCGATGTCGACACCATTGATCGTGACGTCGAGGATCTCGCCGTGGATGTCGACGTCGCCCAGCTCGACGCCGCGCATCACGACGCGGTGCAGGGCGACACCGCGGAACCGGGCCTGAGTCAGGTCCACGTTTCGAAACTCCGCGCCGCTGAGGTCGACATCCTCGAACCGGGAGCCCCGGAGGTTCTCATGGGTGAATTCCGCCACGCCTCGACCGTAGCGTCGCCTGCTGACAACGCGGGGCGCCGTAAACGAAAGCGAGGACCGGGCGTCTTGCGCTGACGTCCGAGTCCTCGCTCTGCGGCCTGCGCTGACGGCCGCACCCCTGCCGGTCTGGCGTGCCCCCCACTGCCGACCCGGCTCGGTCAGTTTCTTCCTGGTGGTGCGAACGGGGAATGGCCCGTTTGGCCGACTCGGAGTCACTCGTCCGGCGTCACTCGTCTGTTCGGCTCGGGTTGCGCGCGTCCGGTTGAGAGTGGGTCATTTCCCGGGGTGAGGGCGACGGAGCGCCGCATGCTCCGCCCATGGACCACAACGCTGCCGTGCCCAACGTCTCCCAGGGCTGACGGGACCGGCGGTGCTGGGCGAGGTGGTGTGGGTTCCGCACGGCGGCTTGTCGTTCCCTGCGACGGTGCTCTGGGAGTGCGTGGACATGGGGCGCGCTCGTGCCTTGCTGCGCTACACGCTGCCCGGCGGTCTCGTCGTGCGCCGACTGCACTGGCGAGATGAGCTGGAGTCCGAAGGAGTCACCGTCGAGCTCGAGATGCGCCCCGTGCGGCCGTGAACGGACATCACGGCGTCATCGGGCAGTCACCCCATCCCGGGGCTCCCGACATCCCGGCGGCTCACGCTGACGGCATGACGCCCTTCGTGGTGACATGGTTCCGGTTCCGACACAGCAGGGCGGGCCGGCGCACCTGCCGCTGCTGGATCTGCACCAGCTGACCCCGCAGAGGACGGCCCCGGCGAGAAGCTCACCCGTCCGGCCCAGCGCGAGCGGGGTGACCCGGACCGGCTGCACGGCGTAGCGTGTGCGCGCAACGGGGCCCAGGCCCGCAGGCGCAGTCCTCTCGAGGAGGCAGAGCATGACTATGCACGTCCCGGGCAGCGACCAGCGCAGTGACCTGCGCGTCGTGCACGACGACCCCGTTCAGGCACCGGAACAGGCGCTGGGTCTGCTCGAGAACGCCCGCCGGGTCGCGGATGCGACCGTGGCCGAGGCACGCGACGAGGCCGAACGTCTGCTCACCGCCGCGCGGGAGCGCGCTGCACAGGTCCAAGTGGATGCCCGTGACCTCGGTCAGCGGCTGCGCGGAGATGCCGAGCGGGAGGCCGCCCAGGTCCGGCACGAGGCCTTCGGCGAGGCCGAGCGCATCGTCGCGGACGCCAGGGCCCAGGTGAGCACGCCTGGAGGCCTCGGTGACCGGGCTGCGCGCGCAGCAGGACGAGGCCACGGCGAAGGCCCGTGAGCTCGTGTCCCAGCTCGCCGAGGCGCTCGAACAGCACGCCTCGCGGCCGGCCGGGGACGGCTCCGACGGGCACAGCCCCGGCTGACCGCACCCGCCAGCCACCCCCGAGCCACCGCGCCGCCAGGCGGCAGACACCCGTGGCCCTTGACGTGACGGGTGTTACAGGTGTCCACTATCGGGGCTGTTGTGACGCCACGTGACGGCAGGGCGCGCACCGTCGACCAGGTGCGAGAGGAGACTGCGCATGGCGCTCACCACCGTGCGCCGGCTCGTCGCCGCCCTCGCCGTGTCCAGCCTCGTGTCGCTGGCGCCCCTGCCGGCTGCCGCTGAGCCGGACGATGTCTTCCCGAGCGCGGGTGATGTCGAGCGCAGCCGCGCCGCCGTGGCGGACTCCGCGAGCGAGGTCGGGCGCATCGAGGCACGGCTGGCTGCCGCCGGGGCGCGCACCGACCGGCTCGCGACCGAGGTGGGACGTGCCGTCGAGGCCTACAACGGCGCACGGCTGCGCCTGGAGCGGGCCCGGGTCGCCGCCGAGGAAGCCCAACGACGCGCCGACCAGTCAGGTCGGGCCGTCGAGTCGTCCCGGGAGGCGCTCGGGAGGTTCGCGGCGGCGGCGTACCGCTCGGGTGGCGACGTCGGTGGGCTGTCGACCTTCCTCGTCGCCGCCGGCCCGCGGGACCTGATCAGCCGGGCGGCCGCCCTCCAGGCCGTCGGCGACAGCCGGCGCCGGGCCCTCGACGACCTCCGGTCCGCGCAGGCCTACGCCGGACTCCTGCAGCGCCGGGCCGACGGGGCGCTCGCGGCGAGCGTCCGCGCCGAGCGGCGAGTGGCGCAGGCCAAGCAGAACGCCGAGACCCGGCTCGCGGCCCAGCAGCAGGCCGTCGAGCAGATCGCCAGTCAGCGCGAGACGCTCGTCCGTGCCCTGGCCGAGGCCCGCAACACCACCGTGCGCCTCGAGCGGAAGCGGCAGGCCGGGCTGGAGCTGGCGCGCGAGGAGGCCGCGCGCGAGGCCGCGGAAGCCCGCGCCCGGGAGCAGGCCCGGGCGGCCGAGGCAGCGCGCGAGGCAGAGCAGCAACGCCAGGCCGAGCAGCGACGCCAGGCCGAGCAGCAGCGGCAGGCCGACGAGCAGCGCGGCCGACGAGCAGCGGCGGGCCGACGAGCAGCGCCGCCAGGAGGACAGCGGTTCCTCGAGCGGCTCCGGCGGTGGCGACTCCGGCGGTGCCGGCTCCGGCGGCTCGTCCGGTCCGACCGGCGGGCCGTCCGCACCGGATCCGGCGCCACCGCCGGCCCCACCGTCCGGGTCGTCGTCGGGCACCACGTCCGGCGCCGAGCGAGCCATCGACTTCGCGCAGGCGCAGATCGGCAAGCCCTACCAGTGGGCGGCGGACGGGCCCTCCAGCTACGACTGCTCGGGCCTGACCATGCGGGCGTGGGAGCAGGGCGGGGTCTCGCTGCCTCACTACAGCGTGGCGCAGTACGAGCGGGGTCAGAAGGTGTCCCTCACCGACCTGCGCCGCGGCGACCTCGTCTTCTTCGCCAGCGACCCCGGCGACCACACCTCCATCTACCACGTGGGCCTCTACATCGGGTCCGGCCAGATGATCGAGGCGCCCTACACCGGCGAGAACGTCCGGGTGTCGAGCATCTGGCGGGGCAGCCTGTTCGGCGCGGCCCGCCCGTGAGCGCCTACACCGAGCGCCATGCCCGCAGCTTCGGCGGCTGGCTCGTGGCCTTCGCCCTCGGCTACGCGATCTTCCACCACGCCGGCACGCTGTTCGCGGGGCTCGGCGACGTGGGCGACAGCGACACACGGTGGGCCGACTGGATCGACCTCGCGACTCCGTACGTCGTCACGGGTGCCGCGGCCGGCGCGCTGCGCGGTGCCGGTGCGAGCCGCGGTACCTGGTCCGCGTTCTGGCTGGCCGGCGTCACGTACACCCTCGGCAAGGGCCTGCACGTCGCGGCCAACTCGGTCGGCAACGCGTTGCCCGGCGAGGACCCCGATGTCGTGCACCTGTGGGACGAGACGGTGGGTCACTACGTCTGGTACGCGGGGCTGGCGCTGCTCGTCGCCACCCTCGCGGTGGCGATCGCCGACCGCCGGCCCCGCGGCGGCATCGGTGCGCACCTGCTCGCGGCGGTGTTCGGATTCACGCACTTCACGAACTCCATCGAGGGCCAGACCGCGTGGTTCGGCATCGCGACCGCGGTGGTGTTCGCCCTCTGGGGGCTGTTCACCCGTGACGGGATGGGGCGCTACCTCGCGACCGCCTATGGCCTGTCGCTGCTGCTCTTCGCCGGCTTCGGTGTGTGGCAGGGCGGCTTCCCGGAGTTCAGCGAGCTCGGCTGGATCTGAGCCGCCTGACTCAGTGCAGGATGTCTCCCGCCTCGCGCGCGTCGGCCAGCCGCTTGCGGGACGCCACGATCTCGGCCTCGGCCTCCACGCGTCCCGTCCACGTCGCGCCCTCGACGGACTTGCCGGGCTCGAGGTCCTTGTAGACCTCGAAGAAGTGCTGGATCTCCAGCCGGTCGAACTCCGGGACGTGGTGGATGTCGCGCAGGTGCTCCTGCCGCGGATCGGTCGCCGGGACGCAGAGCACCTTGTCGTCGCCGCCGGCCTCGTCGGTCATCCGGAACATGCCGAGCGCCCGCGCCTTGATCAGGCAGCCGGGGAACGTCGGCTCCTCGAGCAGCACCAGCGCGTCCAGCGGGTCACCGTCCTCGCCCAGCGTCTCCTCGATGAAGCCGTAGTCGGCCGGGTAGCGCGTGGAGGTGAACAGCATCCGGTCCAGTCGCATCCGGCCGGTGGCGTGGTCGAGCTCGTACTTGTTGCGCTGGCCCTTGGGGATCTCGATGAGGACGTCGAACTCCACGCTGTGCCTCCACGGTGCGCCCCGGTGTGTCTCTGACCGGTCGCTAGTCTCGCGTACGCCGGGCAACGGGACGAATCGAGGTGAGCGTGGGCACCGCCGACGGGTCCGCGCGCCAGGACCAGCCCCGACGCCTGCGCCCTCTCCGCCGCCTCAGCCTGGTCGTCGTCGCCGTCCTGGTCGGGCAGCCGCCACGGTCGTCGGTCTCGACCTGAGCGGGCGCCTGCCGGGTGGGCTGGTCGCCGAGCCGACACCGACGCCCACCCCCACCACGCCGCTGGACCCGTCCCCGGCCGCCGCCGGCGAGGTGCTCCCGGTCGAGCCGACCGACCCGGCAGCGGCGCTTCCCGGTCCTGCCGGTGGACGCTCTCGACCGCGTGCTGTCGTCGGGGGCTCTGGGTCCCGACCCCGGCGCAGTCGTCCTCGACGCGACCACCGGCGACGCCACTGTTCGACCGCGACACGGCGACCCCCAGGACCCCCGCGTCGGTCGCGAAGCTCGCCACTGGCGCCGCGGCGCTGCTGCGGATCGACCCCGGCTCGCGGCTGCGCACCCGGGTCGTGACCGGTGCGACCCCCGGCGAGGTGGTGCTCGTCGGCGCCGGAGACAGCACCCTGGCCACCCGGCGGTCCGCCGGGGCGGCCTATCCCGGCCGGGCCACCCTGAGTGAGCTCGCGGACGCCACGGCCGCCGCCCTGACGGCGGACGGCGTCACGTCGGTGACGGTGCGCGTCGACGACAGCCTGTTCGCCGGCCCCGCCGTGTCGCCGGACTGGCCTTCCACCTACGTACCGCTCGGTGTGGTCTCGCCCGTGAGCGCGCTCTCGGTCGACGCCGGCCGGGTGCGGGCGGGCTCGGACGTCCGCGAGCCGGACCCGGCGGTTGCCGCCGGCCGGGAGCTCGCCCGTCTGCTGTCGCGGCGGGGGGTCACGGTCGCGAAGGAGGTCGCCCGTGCCGTCGCGCCGGAGGGCGCCGCCGAGCTCGCCGCAGTGGAGTCGCCGACCATCTCCCAGCTCGTCGAGCTGATGCTGGCCACCAGCGACAACGACCTTGCCGAGTCCCTGCTGCGGCTGACGGCGGTGGCGACCGATCTGCCGGGGACGTTCACCGACGGCCAGGCGGTCGTCGACTCGGTCCTGGAGGAGCTCGGACTGACCTCCGGGACCACGACGCTGCTCGACGGGAGCGGCCTGGCTCGCGGCTCCGCGGTCGCACCGGAGACCCTCGGCTCGGCTGCTCGGGCTGGCTGGGTCCCGGGCCGACCTCGTCGCCGCTGATGACCGGCCTGCCGGTGGCCGGGTTCAGCGGGACTCTGTCGCTGCGGTACGGGGCCGGCCGGGCCGGCACCGCCGCCGGTCTGGTGCGCGCCAAGACCGGGACCCTGACCGGGGTGAGCACCCTGGCCGGTGTCTCGTCAGCAGGCGGCCGTCCCGTGGTGTTCGCCGTGATGTCCGACCAGGTCCCGGGGGACACCCTGGCGGCCCGGGCCGCCATCGACCGGTTCGCGGCGACCGTCGCCGGCGCGGAAAGATCGGCTACGGCCGGAGGTTGAGGCGGGCTGCCGGGGGAACAACGGCTGGCAGAAGGAGGTATGACCATGACAATGTTGCTCTGGATCCTGGCCGTACTGATCGGCATCTGGGGAGTCGTCACACTCATCCGCGGTCAGGTGCTGCTCGGCATCGTCCTGATCATCGTGGCGTTCCTTGTTGGCCCCGGTGGCGTGAGCATCTTCACCTGACGCTCGTCCTGCCGGACGGCTGAGTTCTTCGCACGCCGCGACGGCCGGGTCCCTTCCCACAGCGGGACGGGCCCGGCCGTCGATGCTGTCTGACGGACCCGGCCGTCGCTGTGTTCGCACCTCCGACGACATACGGTGAGTCGATGAAGCCTTCCTCCATGGTCGACTGGGACCTCGCCGTCAGCACGGGTACCCGGCTGGTGCGTCCCGGCCCGCAGGTCACGCACGAGGAGGCCCGCCAAGCCGTCTCCGACCTGCGCGAGTACGCGCGGCAGGCCCACGGCCACGTCGCCGGTTTCACCGGCATGGACGCCCCGACCGACGACACCCCCGGAGCCTCGGTCGTCGTCATCGACCGGCCGGGCTGGATCAAGGCCAACGCCGCCGGGTTCCGCACCGTGCTCGAACCGCTCGTGGAGAAGCTGCAGGAGCGCCGCACGACCAGCTCGCCGGTCGGCGACGCGGTGGGCTCCAAGGTCACCGGGGTGCAGACCGGGTCGCTGCTCGCTTTCCTCGCGACCAAGGTGCTCGGCCAGTACGAGCTCTTCCCGCCGTACGGCGTGACGTCACCGACAAGCCCGGCCGGCTGCTGCTCGTCGCGCCGAACATCGTGTCCGCCGAGCGGGAGATGGGGGTCGACCCCCGCGACTTCCGGCTCTGGGTGTGCCTGCACGAGGAGACCCACCGGGTGCAGTTCGGCTCGGTGCCGTGGCTGCGCGAGCACATGATGAGCGAGCTGCGCGCGTTCGTCGACGCGACCGACGTCGACCCCGCGGCGCTCGCGGCGCGGGTCAAGGCCGCCGCGGCGGTGGCCTACAACTCGCTGCGCGAGGGTTCGACCCCGAGTCGGACGGGTCCGGCGCCTCGCTGGTCGAGGCGATCCAGACTCCCGCGCAGCGCGAGGTGCTCGACCGGATCACGGCGCTGATGTCCCTGCTCGAGGGTCACGCGGACTTCGTGATGGACGGCGTCGGCCCCTCCGTCATCCCGTCCGTGGCCACCATCCGGAGCAAGTTCCAGGCCCGCCGCAAGGAGGCCAACCGGGTCGAGCAGGTGGTCCGGCGGCTGCTGGGCATCGACGCCAAGCTGCGGCAGTACCGCGACGGCGAGCGGTTCGTCCGCGGTGCCGTCGACAAGTCCGGGATGCACGGCTTCAACCAGGTGTGGGCCCGCCCGGAGAACCTCCCGAGCAAGGCCGAGATCGCCAACCCCGCCGCCTGGGTCGAGCGCGTCGTCACCCCCCGCGAGCTCCCCGCCTGAGACCACCCCCGCTGCCACCCCACCTTCCCCGCTGATCATGCAGAAGTGGTTCCGGCGCCGCGTTTCCGCAGGTCACGGCACCCTGTGCGTCGCCGATCATGCAGGAATGGTTGTCGGCCGGTCAGCCACGGGCTGTACCCGGGACGGCAGGCTGCCCACGCGGGACAACCATTCCTGCATGATCACGGGCGGTTGCTGGGTCGATGACCTGCGGTGATGTGAGTGAGCAACCACAACTGCATGATCAACGGGGAGAAGTCGGGGTGTGGCTCGGCAACGGGCTAGCGTCGCGGGCGTGGGTCCGGCGGCGGAGGTGGCGGCGGTACGCCGGGCCGTGCGCTCGGCCCTGACCACTGTCGACCCTGGTGCGCTGGTGCTGGTGGCCTGCAGCGGCGGCGCCGACTCGATGGCCCTGGCCGCGGCGCTCGCCTTCGAGGGGCCACGGGCGGGGCTGCGCGCCGGAGCCGTCACCGTCGACCACCGGCTGCAGCCCGGCTCGGCTGAGCGCGCGTCCGGCCTGGCGGCCCGGCTCGCCGGACCTCGGGCTGGCGCCGGTCGAGACGGTGTGCGTGGACGTCGGCGCGGCAGGCGGGCCCGAGGCCGCGGCCCGGACCGCCCGGTATGCCGCGCTCGATGCAGCGGCCGACCGGCTCGGCGCCGCCGCAGTCCTGCTCGGTCACACCCTGGACGACCAGGCAGAGACCGTGCTGCTCGGCCTGGCCCGCGGGTCCGGCGCGCGGTCGCTGGCCGGGATGCCGGCCGTACGAGGCCGCTACCACCGCCCGCTGCTCGGGCTGTCCCGCGAGACGGTCCGGGCGCTGCCGCCGGCGTCGACGTCTGGGAGGACCCGCAGAACGGGGACCCGGCGTTCGCCCGCGCTAGGGTGCGCGACGACCTGCTGCCCGCCCTGGAGCAGAACCTCGGGCCGGGGGTCGCCGAGGCGCTCGCCCGCACGGCCTCGCTGCTGCGCGCCGATGCGGACGCGCTCGACGGGTGGGCGGCAGCGGCCCACGACGAGGCGCGCGCCGGGGACGGGCAGCTCGCCGTCGCGGCGCTGGCCGGGCTCCCTGACGCCGTACGCTCGCGGGTCCTGCGCCGGGCCGCTCTCGAGGCCGGCGCCCCGGGCACCGACCTGCAGGCCACCCATGTCGCCGAGCTCGACCGCCTGGTCACGGACTGGCACGGGCAGGGCCCGCTGCACCTGCCCGGCGGGATTCGCGCCAGCCGGGCCCGTGCGATGCTTCTGCTCTCCAGCGGTTGACAGCAGCGACGAAGGACGGGAGCGCGAGGGCGCGTGGACGAGAAGGACCTGGGCGCAGAGCTCGAGAAGGTGCTCATCACCGAGGAGCAGATCCAGCGCCGACTGGCCGAGATGGCCGGCGAGATCGACACCGACTACAACGGTCGCGACCTGCTGCTGGTGGGTGTGCTCAAGGGCGCCGTGATGGTGATGGCCGACCTGGCGCGCGCGCTGCACTCCCCGGTCGAGATGGACTGGATGGCCGTGTCGTCCTACGGCTCCGGCACCAAGTCGTCCGGTGTCGTGCGCATCCTCAAGGACCTCGACCGCGACATCACCGGCCGCAACGTGCTGATCGTCGAGGACATCATCGACTCCGGGCTGACGCTGTCCTGGCTGATGTCGAACCTCGGGTCGCGCGGCCCGGCAACGGTCGAGGTCTGCACCCTGCTGCGCAAGCCGGACGCAGCCCAGGTCGACGTCCCCGTGCGCTACGTCGGGTTCGACATCCCGAACGAGTTCGTCATCGGCTACGGGCTGGACTACGCGGAGCGCTACCGCAACCTGCCGTTCGTCGGGACGCTCGCGAGCCACGTCTACTCGGGCTGACCGCCCGGCGCGGGCACTCCGCGGCCAGCCCCGACGTTTGACCGGACAACGGGCCCGGTCACGCTGCGTCGGGACGCTGCCACAGGCGTGTCGGGCCCGGTGTACCGTCAAGGTCCGACCAATCCGCAGCTGAGCAGGAGGGACGGGGCGACCCGCCCCGGTTCGATGGACGTCAAACGCTACTTCCGAGGCCCGTTCTTCTGGGTCGCCATGGTCATCATCGGGGTGCTCCTGGTGACCTCCATCTCCTCGGCTGCCGGGGGGTTCAAGAAGGTCGACACCGATGTCGCGATCGAGGCCATCGAGAGCGGCCAGGTAGACGAGGCGAAGCTCGTCGACCGTGACCAGCGGATCGAGCTGACCCTCAAGGACGGCTCGCAGGATCGCCAAGGACGAGGGCAGCACCAAGATCCAGGCCGACTACGTCGACGCCCGCCAGCGCGAGCTCATCGACCTGCTCAACGACAACCCGCCGCCCGACGGCTTACAGCGACAGCGTGCCGCGCACCAGCTGGGTCGTCAGCCTGCTCATCAACTTCCTGCCGATCCTGATCCTCGTCCTGCTGTTCCTCTTCTTCTTCAACCAGATGCAGGGCGGCGGCTCGCGCGTCATGCAGTTCGGCAAGTCGAAGGCCAAGCTGATCAGCAAGGACACCCCGAAGACGACGTTCAAGGACGTCGCCGGCGCCGACGAGGCGGTCGAGGAGCTCGAGGAGATCAAGGAGTTCCTCGAGAACCCCGCGAAGTTCCAGGCCATCGGCGCGAAGATCCCCAAGGGCGTCCTGCTGTACGGCCCGCCAGGCACCGGCAAGACGCTGCTCGCGCGGGCCGTCGCCGGTGAGGCGGGCGTGCCCTTCTACTCCATCTCCGGCTCGGACTTCGTCGAGATGTTCGTCGGCGTCGGCGCCTCTCGGGTCCGCGACCTGTTCGAGCAGGCCAAGTCCAACGCGCCGGCCATCGTGTTCGTCGACGAGATCGACGCCGTCGGCCGGCACCGCGGCGCCGGCATGGGCGGCGGCCACGACGAGCGCGAGCAGACCCTGAACCAGCTGCTCGTCGAGATGGACGGGTTCGACGTCAAGGGCGGCGTCATCCTGATCGCCGCGACGAACCGGCCGGACATCCTCGACCCCGCGCTGCTGCGCCCCGGACGCTTCGACCGCCAGATCGCCGTCGAGCGGCCGGACCTGATGGGTCGGTTCCAGATCCTGCAGGTGCACGCCAAGGGCAAGCCGATCGACGAGAGCATCGACCTGAAGGCGTTCGCCCGTCGGACCCCCGGGTTCACCGGCGCCGACCTGGCCAACGTGCTCAACGAGGCGGCGCTGCTCACCGCCCGCTCGCGACATGAAGCTCATCGACGCCCGGGCGCTCGACGAGGCGATCGACCGCGTGGTCGCCGGTCCGCAGAAGCGCACCCGGATCATGAGCGACAAGGAGAAGAAGATCACCGCCTACCACGAGGGCGGTCACGCGCTGGTGGCAGCGGCGCTGCCGAACAGCGACCCGGTGCACAAGATCACGATCCTGTCCCGCGGTCGCGCGCTCGGCTACACGATGGTGCTGCCCGACGAGGACAAGTACTCGACGACGCGCAACGAGATGCTCGACCAGCTCGCCTACATGCTGGGCGGCCGCGCGGCGGAGGAGATCGTGTTCCACGACCCGACGACCGGGGCGGCCAACGACATCGAGAAGGCCACCAGCGTCGCGCGCGCGATGGTGACGCAGTACGGCATGACCGAGCGGATCGGCGCCATCAAGCTCGGGTCGGAGAACGCGGAGCCCTTCCTCGGCCGGGACATGGGTCACCAGCGCGACTACTCCGAGGAGGTCGCCGGGGTGGTCGACGAGGAGGTCAAGCGCCTGATCGAGACCGCCCACGACGAGGCCTGGCAGATCCTCGTCGACAACCGCGACATCCTCGACGAGCTGGTGCTCGCAGCTGCTCGAGAAGGAGACGCTGGACAAGGCGCAGGTGGCGGCGATCTTCACCGACATCCGCAAGCGTCCGTCGCGCCCGGCCTGGACCGGGTCGGCCAAGCGAGCGCCCCAGGCGCGGGCCGGTGATGACGCCGAAGGAGCTGGCGTCGCCGACCGGCGTCAACGGCCAGGACAAGGAGCACAGCATGGGTGTCACCGGGCCGACCGACGTGCCGGACGCCCCGCTGCCGTCCGACGAGATCCCGGGCCGCCCGCTGGGGTTCGAGGGCTGACACCGGTGACCCGCCCCGTCGGCGACTACGACCCCGCCGGTGTCGCCAAGGCTGTCCGCGACCTGCTCCTGGCCGTCGGCGAGGACCCCGACCGCGACGGCCTCGTCGACACACCCGAGCGGGTCGCCCGGGCCTACCGCGAGATCTTCGCCGGCCTCTGGCAGGAGCCGGAGGACGTGCTGACGACGACGTTCGACCTCGGCCACGACGAGATGGTCCTGGTCAAGGACATCGAGGTCCGCAGCACCTGCGAGCACCACCTGGTGCCGTTCACCGGCGTCGCCCACGTCGGCTACATCCCGTCGCACGACGGCCGCATCACCGGGCTGTCCAAGCTCGGCCGGCTCGTGGACGTCTTCGCCCGCCGCCCCCAGGTGCAGGAGCGGATGACCACCCAGATCGCCGACTCGCTGATGCGCATCCTCGAGCCGCGCGGAGCGATCGTGGTCATCGAGTGCGAGCACCTGTGCATGTCCATGCGCGGCATCCGCAAGCCCGGTGCGCGCACCGTCACCTCGGCCGTCCGCGGCCAGCTGCGCGACCCGACGACGCGGGCCGAGGCGATGAGCCTCATCGTCGCCAGGTGACCCCGACCGTCAGTGGGCTGCCGGACCACCTCGCCGGACGGGACCGGACGCTGGTGATGGGCGTCCTGAACGTCACGCCGGACTCCTTCTCCGACGGGGGCAGCTACCTGTCGGCCGAGGCGGCCGTCGCGCACGGCCTGCAGATGCTGGACGAGGGTGCCGACATCGTCGACGTCGGCGGCGAGTCGACCCGCCCGGGTGCGCAGCGCGTCGCCGAGGCCGAGGAGCTGCGTCGCGTGCTCCCGGTGGTCCGCGAGCTGGCGGCGGCCGGCGCGGTCGTCAGCATCGACACGATGCGCGCGAGAGTGGCCGCCGCCGCGCTGGAGGCCGGCGCGCTGCTGGTCAACGACGTCAGCGGCGGGCTCGCCGACGACGACATGGTGGGCGTCGTGGCGGGCTCCTCCGTGCCGTACGTCGCCATGCACTGGCGCGGGCACAGCTCCGACATGGCTGCACTCGCCGTCTACGACGACGTGGTCGGCGACGTCGTCGCCGAGCTGCGCCGCCGGCTGGACGAGCTCGACGCGCGCGGTCTCGACCCCAGCCGGGTCGTGCTCGATCCCGGACTCGGCTTCGCCAAGGACGCCTCGCACAACTGGGCGCTGCTGGCGGACCTGGAGGCACTCGACGCACTCGGTCGCCCGCTGCTCGTCGGCGCGTCGCGCAAGGGCTTCCTCGGCCGGCTGCTCGCCTCCGAGGACGGCGAGCCCCGTCCGGCCGACGGGCGGGACGTCGCCACGGCGGTCGTGTCGGCGCTGGCGGCGGAGCACGGTGTGTGGGGCGTCCGGGTGCACGCCGTCCGGCCCACGGTCGACGCCCTGCGTGTGGTCTCGGCGCTGCGGTCTGCCAGGGTCGACGGGTGACCGGCACCTGGCAGGACGACGGCGCAGCAGCGGCTGTCACGGCGGCCAACACGGCTCTCTACGACGCGTTCGAGCGGGGCGACATCGACCTGATGGCCGCGGTGTGGCTCGACGACACCGCCGGTGACGTCGTCACCTGCGTCCACCCGGGATGGTCGCCCGTCCACGGCACCGGCGCGGTGCTGCGGTCCTGGTCGATGATCATGGCCAACACGTCCTACATCCAGTTCGTGCTGACCGACGTCCGCGTGTCGATCGCCGGCGACACGGCAGTCGTCACCTGCGGCGAGAACATGCTCACCGGCATGCCGTCGACGGTGCTGACCCGTCGCCGGGACTCGTCGGCGGGCGCGCCGTCGCGACCAACGTCTTCCGGCGCACCCCCGCAGGCTGGCGGCTGTGGATCCACCACGCGTCGCCGGTCCTCGCCACCCAGGAGCACGACGCGTGAGCGGCGACACCGGCGACACCGTCGCGCTCCGCGGGCTGCGGGCGCACGGCCACCACGGCGTCTACCCCGAGGAGCGCGAGACCGGGCAGCCGTTCGTCGTCGACGTCGTGCTCACGCTCGACCTTGCGCCGGCGGCCCGCAGCGACGACGTCCGCGACACGGTCCACTACGGCGACCTGGCACGACAGGTCGTCGCCGTGGTCGAGGGCGAGCCGGTGAACCTGCTCGAGACCCTCGCGGCCCGGGTGGCCGACGTGTGCCTGGCCCATGAGCTCGTGGAGCAGGTGGAGGTCACGGTGCACAAGCCGGAGGCGCCGGTCGGTGTCGCGTTCGACGACGTCTCGGTCACGATCGTCGCGTACCCGATGAGTGATCCCCACTCGCCGCGTCGTGCTCGCGCTCGGCAGCAACCGGGGTGACCGCCTCGCCCTCCTGCAGGGCGCGGTCGACGCGCTCGGCCGACACTCCCGACCTCATCGGTCGCTCGCGGTGTCGCCGGTCTACGAGACCGACCCGGTGGGCGGGCCCGATCAACCTGACTACCTCAACGCGGTCGTCGTCGCGGAGGGCCCGCAGTCGCCGCGCACCCTGCTCGAGCGCGCGCTGGCGATCGAGGACGCGTTCGACCGGACCCGTGAGGTGCGGTGGGGTCCCACGCACCCTCGACGTCGACATCGTGGCGGTCGGGGACCTGCAGGTGTCGGAGCCGGACCTCGTGGTGCCGCACCCGCGGGCGGCAGAGCGGGCCTTCGTCCTGGTCCCGTGGTGCGACGCCGACCCGGACGCGGAGCTACCGGGCTCGGGCTCGGTCGGCGCACTGATCGCCGGTCTGGACTCGTCAGGCGTCCGCCGCCGCGACGACCTGGTGCTCGAGCTGCCGTCGTGAGACCGACGCGGGTGAGCACGCTGGTCGCACTGATGCTCGGCGTCGCCGCCGTCTCCTGGGGCGCGCTGCGCGTCGCGGAGACGCGCGGGTCCAGCCTCCCGGCACTGGCGTGGACGGCGCCTGCGGGCATCGCCCTGCTCGCGGTCGTCGTGCTGGTGACCGCACTCGCGCTGCGCAGCCGGCTGCGGGGCGACCGTCCGCCGCACCCGCTCGGCATCGCGCGCATGGCGGTACTCGGCAAGGCCAGCGCTCATGTCGGGCCGATCGTCGGTGGCCTCTACCTCGGCTACCTCGTCCTGCTGCTGCCCGGCCTCGACGTCATGAGCCGTCGCGACCGGGCTGCTGCTCTGCCTCGTCGCGCTGGTCGCGTCGATCCTGCTGACGGCGGCAGGGCTCCTGCTCGAGCGCACCTGCCGGATCCGAGGCGGCGACGACGAGCCACCAGAGGCGCCGGCCGTCTAGGGTGGACAGCGGACCGCCTGGGTGCCCGGCGTCGAGCTCCTCGACCTTCGACAGGAAATGCCGCAGGTGGGCGGCCACGGTCTGCTTCGCCAGCCCGAGTGGGAACACCGGCGTGAGCAGCCTGCCTTTGATGCCTCGGAGATGGCGCACGCCGATCACCTCGACCCGGCTGCCGCTGCCCAAGGCGAGGCGCGGAGCTCCCACGTGCTGCCGGGCCGGAAGATGTTCGAGTCGGTCACCGTGCCCTTGAGGACACCGGCCTCGGACCAGTCGTAGTGCAGGCGTTCCCACACGTAGCCGATCGGCCACGGATTGCCCTCGGTGACCACGGCGGACGTCACGCCCATCTCGTGGACGTGCAGGTGCGCGACGTGGACGTCAGGCCACAGCTCGGCCCGCCGTTCGGAGAAGTCACGCGCGGCGAGGAGAACCCGCTCGGCGGGTACCGCAGTCTCGGCAACGACATGCACCGTCGGCACGGTGCCGATGCTAGTCGTGGCACGACGATGCGGTGAACGGGTCGCTCTCAGCCGTACGCCGTGACAGCGAGCCGGGCGGCGACCACGAGGCCGGCCACCGCGATGAAGAGCCGCAGCGGCCGGGCCGGCGCGCGCCGGACCACCGACGGACCCAGCCGGCCGCCGAGGAAGAACCCGGCCCCCAGCGGGACAGCTGCCGCCCACGCAACGGGTGCGGCGACCACGAAGAAGACAGCGGCCACCGCGTTGGCCGCGAAGAGCAGCACGTTCTTCAGCGCGATGCTGCGCGGCAGCAGCTCCGCCGAGGTGAGGGTCAGCACCGCGAGCATCATCACGCCGGCGGCGGCGCCGAAGTAGCCGCCGTACACCGCCGCGAGGAAGATGCCGACCACCTGCAGGACCTGGTCGCGCGGGCTGGGCGTCACGTCGAGGTGGGCTCGCGGCCGGGCCAGGACGGCGAGGGCCGCGCCGCCGATCAGGAACGGCACCAGCTTCTCGAACGCCTCGGCCGGGGTCACGAGCAGCAGACCGGCCCCGGCCAGGCCGCCGGCCACAGCCGTCGCGCCGAGCAGCCTGAGCCGAGCGCCGCTGGCCGGTGAGCTCCGGCCGTGATCCGAGTGTCGAGCCGACCCCGGCGAAGGTGATGCCGACCGTGTTCGTCACGTTGGCCGCGACCGGTGAGAGGCCGACGGCCAGCAGTGCCGGGTAGCTCACCATCGAGGCCAGGCCGGCCACGCTGCCGACCAGCCCGGCAGCGAACCCGGCGAGGACGAGGAGGGCTGCCTCGACCAGCGTGACGCCGTTGCCTATGTCGACGGCACGGTCTCCAGGTCGACGCTGTCGGGATCGACGCCCTGCAGGTCGGACTCGACCGAGCGCCGGAGGGCCTCGTGCAGCGTGGTGGGCGTGAGCACGCCGACGTAGCGGTCGCCGTCGAGCACCGCCACCCAGCCCGCGTCGTGCTGCAGCATCTCCGAGAACGCCGCCTTCAACGACGTGCCCAGCGGGACCCAGGCCTCCATCCGGCGCACGCGGTCGGCGACCGTCCCGTCGCCGGTCTCGTCGGCCGCCACCCAGCCGTGCAGCACGTCCCGGTCGTCCAGCACGACCCCCCAGCGGGCGCCCGCGGCCCGGAGCGCCTTGCCGGCGTCGACCAGCCGGTCGTCGAGGTGCACGACCGGTGGGTGCTCGACGTTCGCCACGTCGATGGGCGTGACGGACAGTCGCTTGAGGCCGCGGTCGCTGCCGACGAAGCTCTTCACGAAATCGGTCGCTGGGGCGCCGAGGATGCGCGGCGGGGCGTCGTACTGCTCGAGGTGACCGCCGTCACGGAAGACGGCGATCCGGTCGCCCACCCGCACCGCCTCGTCGAGGTCGTGCGTCACGAACAGCACCGTCTTGCGCAGGTCCGCGCTGCAGCCGCACGAACTCCGCCTGCAGCCGGTCGCGCACGATCGGGTCGACGGCGCCGAACGGCTCGTCCATCAGCAGCACCGGCGGGTCCGCGGCCAGCGCCCGGGCAACCCCCACGCGCTGCCGCTGGCCCCCGGAGAGCTGGTGGGGATACCGCTTCGCGAACCGGGCCGGGTCGAGGCCGACCAGCTCGAGCAGCTCGAGAACGCGGGCGCTCGGTCTTCCGCCGGTCCCAGCCGAGAAGGCGCGGGACGGTCGCGACGTTCGCGGCGACGCTCTGGTGGGGGAACAGCCCGGTCTGCTGGATGACGTAGCCCATCCGCCGGCGCAGCCGCACCGGGTCGGTGCGCGTCACGTCCTCGCCCTGGAGGAGGATGCGCCCGGTCGTCGGCTCGATCAGCCGGTTGACCATCTTCAGGGTCGTCGACTTGCCGCAGCCGGACGGGCCGACGAGGACGACCAGCTCGCCCTCCGGCACGTCCAGGTCGAGCTCGTGCACGGCCACGGTGCCGTCCTCGTAGCGCTTGCCGACGCCCTCGAGTCGGATCATCGGTTCCGGGGTAGCGTCCACCCGTGGCCTTCCTGTCCGGTGCGTCTGCCGCGCACGTGGTCCTCGGAGTATCGGCCGCGGAGGAGCCGTCCAACCCATGGTTCACCTGGTCCTACGTCCAGGACAACTCGGGTGACCTCCAGCGAGCGTTCGTCGACCACGTCCTGCTGACGGTCGAGACCATCGCCATCGCTCTGCTCGTCGCCTTCCCGCTGGCAATCCTCGCGCATCGCTACAAGCGGGTGGCGGGTCCCGATCCTCGGGATCGCCGGCGTCATCTACACGATCCCCTCGCTCGCGCTGTTCGCCTTCCTCGCCCCGATACCGCTGTTCGGCCTGCAATCGCAGGACCGTGCTCGTCGGGCTGGTGCTCTACGCACTGCTGGTCCTGGTCCGCAACATCCTGACCGGCCTCGAGGGCGTCCCTCCCGACGTACGCGAGGCGGCGCAGGGGATGGGCTACGGCAGGGGCCGGATGCTGTGGCGGGTCGAGCTGCCGGTCGCCCTGCCCGCCATCATGGCCGGCGTCCGGGTGGCCACGGTCTCCACCGTGGCGCTGGTCACGGTCGGGGTAATCGTCGGCTACGGCGGCCTCGGCGGGCTCATCCTGCGTGGCTTCCAGAACAACTTCTACCGCGCGGAGATCGTGACGGCCTCGGTGCTCACTGTCGCGCTGGGCCTCACGTTCGACGTGCTGCTCGCCGGTGCGACGCGGCGCCATGACGCCGTGGGCGCGGAGGCGCACGTGACCCCGCTCCGATGAACGTCCTCGGTGACGCGTTCGTCTGGCTCAACGACCCGCTGAACTACGAGGGCACGTCAGGCATCCCCTACCTCACGTACGAGCACCTCTACATCTCGTTCTTCGCCGTCATGATCGCCGCCGCGGTGGCGGTGCCGACGGCGCTCGCGCTCGGCCACACCGGACGCGGCGGCGGCCTCACGGTCGTGGTGTCCAACGTCTCGCGGGCGATCCCCACGCTCGCCCTGCTGACGATCTTCGCGGCGACACCGATAGGTTTCGGCAACCGCGCCACGATCATCGCGCTGGCCGTCTTCGCGATCCCGCCCCTGCTGACGAACACGTACGTCGGCATCCGCGGCGTCGATCCCGACGTGGTCGAGGCGGCTCGGGGCATGGGCATGTCCGGGCGGTCGGTCCTGCTGCGCGTCGAGCTGCCGCTGGCCGTGCCGCTGATCGCCGCCGGGTTCCGCACCGCAGCCGTCCAGGTCGTGGCGACGGCGACGCTGGCCGCGCTGGTGGCCGGTGGCGGCCTCGGGAAGATCATCACGGCCGGCTTCGGCCAGCAGGACAGGCCGCAGATCCTCGCGGGCGGCATCCTGGTCGCCCTGCTGGCGCTGCTCACCGAGGCGGTCCTGGCGATGATGCAGCGAGCCGTCACGCCCGGCCGGGAGCGCCGGCGCCGTGCCAGCCCGGAGCTCAGAGCCCGGCGCCGTCTCCGTTTCGTGACCCACCCCGAGTTGCGGTTGTCATACCCGCGAGGTTGAGTTGTGGCTGCGGGTCCGGACCGAGGCCCGCCCGACACGCGCCGACGCGGCTAGCGGCGGCGGGACACAGAAGGCGGGCACCATGCGAAAGCGCACGCTCGGGATCGTCGGGCTGCTCTTCATCGCGCTGTTCCTCACGGCGTGCGGCGAGAGCGGTTCGTCCGGCACCAAGGCGAAGACGACGGCGTCCGAGGGATCCGGCAAGGAGGACTGCTCGCCGATCGCCGGTGACGAGTTCGTCGCCCTGGAGGACGACAAGAACCTGCAGACCGTCGACAACATCATCCCGGCGATCAACGCCGACGTGTCGACGGACGCGATGATCGAGGCGCTGAACGCCGTGTCGTCCGCCCTGGACACCGACAAGCTGATCGCGCTCAACCAGCAGACCGACATCGAGCGGAAGACCTCGCCCAACGTCGCCAAGGAGTTCGTCGAGGCCGAGGGGCTGGCCGAAGGCCTGTCCGGCGGGTCGGGGAAGGTCGTCGTGGGCCACGCGGACTTCTCCGAGAACGCAGACGCTGGCCAACATCTACGCCGAGGTGCTCAACGCGGCCGGCTTCGACGCCTCGGTCAAGCAGAGCGGCACCCGTGAGCTCTACGAGCCCGCGCTGGAGAAGGGCGAGATCGACGTCGTCCCGGAGTACGTCGGGACGCTGACCGAGTTCATCAACAAGGCCGAGAACGGTCCGAGCGCCGAGGCGGTCGCCAGCAGCGACCTGGACGCCACGGTCGAGGGGCTGCGCGGCCTCGGCGAGAAGGTCGGCCTGGTGTTCGGCGAGCCGTCGGCGGCGCAGGACCAGAACACCTTCGCCGTCACCACCGCGTTCGCCGACGAGCACGGCGTCGAGACCCTCTCCGAGCTGGCCGAGACGTGCGGATCCGGCCTGGTCCTGGGCGGACCGCAGGAGTGCCCGGAGCGGCCGTTCTGCCAGCCGGGGCTCGAGGAGACCTACGGCCTGGCCTTCGAGAGCTTCGAGGCGCTCGACCCGGGCGGCCCGCTGTCGAAGACGGCTCTCAAGCAGGGCAAGGTCTCGCTCGGTCCTGGTCTTCTCCTCCGACTCGGCGCTGACCGCCGGCTAGCCCGCCGACCCCGCCCGCAACGGGTACAGCTCGCCGCCCCGCACCGGGGCGGCGAGCGTGTTCCCGGGCGGGGCCAGCGGGCATGCCCACGCCGGGTCGTAGGCGCAGGACGGGTTGTAGGCGAAGTTCAGGTCGACGACGAGCGCCCCGCGGCCGGTCGTCGGGTCCAGGTCACCGCCGAGGTCCGCTCCCTTGACGGTGTCGAGCAGGTAGCGCCCGCCGCCGTAGGTCTCCTGCCCGGCCAGCGCGTCCTTGACCGGGACGAACACGCCGCCGCCGTAGGACGCCAGCCACCACACGTCCAGGTCACCGAGCCCGGGCAGCCGCAGCACCGCGACCCGGTCGAAGGTGACCACGCCGTCGGTGCCGGTGGGCACCTCGAGCCGGTGCGGTTCCACCTCTGGGTCGGCCTCGACCTCGAACCGCAGTCGCGGCGTCGTAGGGCGGCGATCGGCAGCCCGGCGAAACCGGCGCGGTCCTCCGGCAGCAGGGGGCTGTCCGGGTGGCTCGGCCAGCAGGTCGTCGCGGCCGGCCCGCCAGAGGCCGTGGGCGGCGACCGGGTCCGGCTCGGCACGGACCATCGCGTAGAGGGCCGCGACCCGGCGCCGCCAGTCCAGCAGGCTGAGGCTCATGTGACCAGAGTGACATCTGGTGCGTATGGGCGTGTTGCCACCACTCTTGCTCCTCTCCCGCGTACGGTCCTCATCATGTCCGGACGGCATCGCAGACCTCGTCGGATCGTCGTCTGGCGCCGTGCGCTGGCCAGCTCGGTCGGCGCCTCCATGGCCCGCCTGCTGCGCAGCCGACACAGCGCCCGGACGGCTGCGCTGTCCGCCGAGGTCATCGCCCTGCGCGTCACGGTCGGAGAGATGCGGGCCGCGCTGGATCGCGCCGACGCCCGGGTGGAGGTGCTCGCGGTCAAGCTGTTGGCGGCCCGCGAGCTCGCTGCCGCCCCGGTCCAAGGCCCGGCGACCGCGCCGCCCGCTCCCGCGCCCGCCCTGGTGTCGCTGGAGATGCCGCTGGTCCGGCTCGCCCTGGCCCGCACCGCCGGCATGTCGCTCACCCGCGAGATGGCAGCCGCCCTCGCCGCGCCGGACCGCGGTCCGGACACCGCGAAGACCGAGATCGTCCTCGCCGACCTGCCTGAGCGCCCGCTGCTCGACCCCACCGCCGACCGCGACGCCGAGCCGCTCGACCACGCCGCCGCCGACACCCCCAGCACCTCCCGCCGCATCGCCTGACGCCACCCGCCCCCGACCCGCACGCGCCTCACGCCCGCCGCCGCGTCGACCACGTATACGTGGTCGACGCCCGGTTGGCGAGGCTTCTACGCCACGCCAAGCGATCCTAACCTCGTGCGAGAGCCGGCGGAGGTCGTCGCTGAGCGGTGCTGGCGACTTGTCCACGTCGCCGACGACGCTATTTGTCGACGTCGCCGACGACGAAGAACATCGAGCCGAGGATCGCCACCATGTCGGCCACCAGCGCGCCGGGCAGCAGCTCGGTGAGGACCTGGATGTTGTTGAACGACGCCGACCGCAGCTTCAGCCGCCACGGCGTCTTCTCGCCGCGCGAGACCAGGTAGTAGCCGTTGATCCCCAGCGGGTTCTCGGTCCAGGCGTACGTCGCCCCCTCGGGCACCTTGACCACCTTCGGCAGGCGGGTGTTGATCGGCCCGGGTGGCAACGCCGAGAGCCGGTCCAGGCAGGCGTCCGCGAGGTCGAGCGAGACCTGCAGCTGCGCGTACAGCACCTGGAAGCGGGCCAGGCAGTCGCCCTCCGTGCGCGTGACGACCGGCACGTCGAGCTCGGAGTAGGCGAGGTACGGCTCGTCCCGGCGCAGGTCGAGGTCGACGCCGGACCCGCGGGCGATCGGGCCGCTCACGCCGTACGCGTGGACAAGCTCCGGAGCCAGCACACCGACGCCGCGCGTCCGGGCATGGAAGATCTCGTTGCCCAGGATCAGGTTCTCGATGTCCGGGACCCGCCGGCGCACCTCGTGCACCGCGGTGCGGACCCGGTTGGTCCAGCCGGCCGGCAGCTCCTCCTTGAGCCCGCCCACCCGGTTGAACATGTAGTGCATCCGGCCGCCGGACACCTCTTCCATGACGGCCTGGATGGTCTCGCGCTCGCGGAACGCGTAGAAGATCGGTGTGATCGCGCCGACCTCGAGCGGGTACGACCCGAGGAACATCAGGTGGTTGAGGACCCGGTTGAGCTCCGCGAGCAACGTACGCACCCACACCGCCCGGACCGGGACCTCCATGCCGAGCATCCGCTCCACCGCCAGCACCACGCCCAGCTCGTTGGCGAAGGCCGAGAGCCAGTCGTGCCGGTTGGCCAGCACGATGATCTGGCGGTAGTCGCGCACCTCGAACAGCTTCTCGGCGCCCCGGTGCATGTAGCCGACGATCGGCTCGGCGTGCACGATGCGCTCGCCGTCGAGGAGCAGCCGCAACCGCAGGACACCATGGGTGGACGGGTGCTGCGGGCCGATGTTGAGCACCATGTCCTGCGTCGCAGGCCGGTCACCCGGGACGCCGGCGACGAGATCGGCGCCGGCCCCGATGCCGACCGTCCGCTCGGTGGTCACCGGGCGAGTCTGCCACCGCTCGGTTAGCGTCGACACCGTGAGTGAGCCCTTCGACCCGCCCGGCGAGCCCTGGGTGCGCGTGTCGCCCCGCCTCGCCACGGTCCGGCGGCTCGCCCTGGTGCTCTTCTGGGTGCCCGTCTCGGTGGCCGCCGTCGCCGTCCTCGCCACGGCGAGCACGCTGGCTGGCGGTGGTCGCCGCCGTGGTCGCGGTGGCCGGCCTGGCCTGGACCTGGGCCGTGGTGGGCCGGACCGTGCGGTCCTGGGGGTACGCCGAGAGGGCTGACGACCTGCTCGTCACCAGCGGTGTGCTGCGCCGGCAGCTCGTCGTCGTGCCGTACGGCCGGATGCAGTTCGTCGACGTGTCCGCCGGACCGCTGGACCGCAAGTTCGGGCTGGCCACCGTCCAGCTGCACACGGCCGCCGCGGCCACCGACGCCAGCATCCCCGGCCTGGTGCCGGAGGAGGCCGCCCGGCTGCGCGACCGGCTCGCCGCCCGCGGCGAGGCGACAGCGGCAGGCATCTGAGGTGCCGGAGGGCTACCGCCGGCTGCACCCCCTCACGCCGGTCCTGCGCGGGTGGAAGTTCGTCGCGGCGGTCGTCGCGATCGCGGTCCAGCAGACGTACGGCAGCGTCTCGCCCGGCTACCTCCTGCTCGTCGTCGCCGCGAGCATCCCGGTCGGCGTCGCCTACGGGTACGTCGCCTGGCGGCGGACGCGCTTCCGGGTGACCCAGGAGGACCTGAGGCTCGAGACCGGCGTGCTGTTCCGGCGCTCCCGCCAGGTGCGCCTCGACCGGCTGCAGGCCGTCGACGTGGTCCGGCCGCTCGTGGCCCGCGCCCTCGGGCTGGCCGAGCTGCGGCTCGAGGTGGCCGGCGGCTCGTCGTCCGAGGCGCCGCTCGCCTATCTGTCCGAGCCAGCCGCCCAGCAGCTGCGGGCCGAGCTGCTGGCGCGCGCGGCGGGGCTCGAGCACGGGCAGGAGGAGGCGCCGACGGCCCCCGAGCGGGTGCTGCTGACCGTTCCTCTCACCCACCTCATCGAGTCGCAGCTGCGCTCCGGCACCCTGATCGTCGGGCCTCGTGGGCGGTCTCGCGCTGGTCGCGTTCGCCGTGGGCACCGGCGACCTGGCGCTGCTCGGACTCGCCGTGCCGTTGCTGCTCGTCGCGGTCCCGGCGATGGCCAACGGGATCGCCGGGCAGTTCGACTTCACCGTCGCCGAGTCGCCGGACGGCCTGCGGCTGCGCCGCGGGCTGCTCGAGACGCGCTCCCAGACCGTGCCGCCGGGACGGGTGCAGGCCGTGCGGATCGTGGAACCCCTGCTGTGGCGCTCCCGCGGCTGGTGCCGCGTCGAGGCGAACGTCGCGGGGTACGTCGGGGAGGGACAGAGCAGGGCGTCGGTCCTGCTGCCGGTCGGCAGCCGGGACCAGGCCGACGCGCTGATCCGGCTCGTGCTGCCCGGGCTGGACGCCGGCGCCGTGCCGCTCACCGGTGTGCCCCGCCGGGCCCGGTGGTGCGACCCGCTGCAGTGGCGTCGGCTCGAGGCCGGGACCGACGAGCACGTCCTGGTGGCCCGCCGCGGTCGCTGGCGGCGGGAGACCGACGTCGTCCCGCACGACAAGGTGCAGAGCATCCGGCTGACCCAGGGCCTGGTGCAGCGCCGGCTGCGCCTGGCGACCGTCCACGTGGACACCACGCCGGGCCCGGTCCGGGCCACCGCCGCGCACCGGGACGCCCGAGATGCCCGGTCCCTGCTCGATTCGGAGATCGACCTGGCCCGCCGGGCCCGGGGGGCGGCCAGACCGGATCGGTGGATGCGACCCCCAGCACCTCCCGGTGGTTCTACCGTGAGCACGGTGAGGAGCCAGCTCTCCGGGGACGGCGGTGTCCGCGGGCCAGGGGACGACGACGAGGTCGTCGGCCACGGCGTGGTCTCCGACTCGCCCGACGTCGTGGGGCACGGCGTCCCGTCGGCCACGCCGGACCTGCTCGACCTCGGGGGCGAGGGGTTCCTCGACGACCCCTACCCGGAGCTCGCCCGGCTCCGGGCGACGTCACCGGTGATCTGGCACGAGCAGACCAGCCAGTGGCTGGCGCTGTCGTACGAGCAGGCCAACCAGGTGCTGCGCGACCGCCGCCTCGGACGCCTGTGGTCCGACCGGCAGCCGGTCGACCGGTTCGAGGTCTTCAACGCCTTGCACCGGAACCAGATGATGGAGAACGAGCCGCCGGTGCACACCCGGCTGCGGTCGCTCGTCGCCCGGTCGTTCGCCCGCGGCCACGTGGAGCGGCTGCGCCCCCGGATCCAGCAGATGACGGTCGAGCTGCTCGACCGGGTGGACCCAGCGGACCGGCTTCGACCTGATCGCCGACTACGCCGAGCCGCTGCCGGTGGCCGTGGTCGCCGAGCTGCTCGGCATCCCGGCCGCCGACCGCCATCTGCTGCGGCCGTGGTCGCAGGCGATCGTCGCGATGTACGAGTACGGCCGCACCCCGGAGGCGGAGGAGCGCGCGGTCGTCGCCTCCGCGGAGTTCGGCGACTACATGCGCGCGCTGGCGGACGAGCGCCGGGCGGCACCGCGCGACGACCTGGTCAGCCATCTCGCCGCCGAGGAGGAGGCGGGCGAGCGGCTCACCGGCGAGGAGCTCGTCGCGTCGGCCATCCTGCTGCTCAACGCCGGCCACGAGGCGTCGGTCAACGGCTTCGGCAACGGGATCGTCGCGCTGCTCGCACAACCGGGCGAGCTCGACCGGGTGCGCGCGGACCCGGCACTGGTCGAGCCGGCGGTGGAGGAGATGCTGCGCTTCGACTCGCCGCTGCAGCTCTTCGAGCGCACCGCCCGCGACGATGTCGAGGTCGGCGGCGTCACCGTCGCGGCCGGCACCCGGATCGCCGCGCTGCTCGGCGCCGCCAACCGTGACCCGGCCGCCTTCCCCGACCCGGACCGCCTCGACATCGGTCGCCGGCCCAACCAGCACATCGCCTTCGGTGCCGGCCTGCACCACTGCCTCGGTGCACCGCTGGCCCGGATGGAGCTGCAGATCGCGCTGCCGACACTGCTGGCCCGGTTCCCCCGCCTGGAGCCGGCCGGGAAGCCGGTGCGCCGGCCCACCTTCGTGCTGCGCGGCTACGCGTCGGTCCCGGTCACCGGCTGAGGGCGGCCAGCCCGGGCGGTGGCGGCACGCCGACCCCCTGCACGAGCCAGCCGAACCCGCCGAGCCCGTCGCGCGCCGTCAGCTCGGCGACCTCGCCCGCGGCGGCGAGCCCCGTGAGGTAGCCCACGGGGTCGCTCTCCGCGATCTCGCGCGACGGGACCGGCACCTCCGGACCGAGCGCCCGCAGCGCCACCCGCTGGGTCGTGAGCACGGTCCACGTCGCACCGGCCGCCTGGCCCGCGGCAGCGCACGCGTCCAGGGCGACGTGCGCGGTCAGGTCGCAGGTCCCGTCGGGGACCGGCGGGACCTGCCGACCCAGCCGGTACGCCGTGAAGGAGCCGTCCGCCGGCCGGCCGGCCCGGTCGTGCGAATAGTCGACGGCGACGGCAGCTCCCCGGCGTACCGAGGTGACGACCGTCGCCCAGGCCTCGTCCCGGGTGCGGCCGACCTCGGCCCGCGCACCCACCTCGGTCAACGGCCACCAGCGCTCGAGCCAGCGCCCGTCCACGTCCTCCGGCGGCCCGCCCAGCCGCTCGACGCCGGCCGGGTCGACCTCGACCACCCGTGGACCGTGCGCGGTCTGCTCGACCAGGTCGACGGGGACGTTGTCGAGCCACTCGTTGGCGACGACGAGCGCACCGGTGACGTCGGGCAGCGACGTGGTCCACCCGACGGCACCGGCCAGCTCGGCCGGTCGGTCGGCCACCTCGACCCCGAGCAGACCGAGCGTCGGGTCGAGCCGGTGCAGCTCGGCGAGCAGCTCTCCGCGACCGGCGCCCACGTCCACCACGGTGTCCAGGCCGCACGTTCGGGCGAGCGCGAGCACGGCGCGCGCGAAGAGCGGTGACGCGTGCACCGACGTGCGGAAGTGAGCGGCTGGTCCGGCGCCGGGACGGCGGTAGAAGCCGTTGTCGCCGTAGAGCGCGCGCTCGGTGGCCGCCCGCCACGTCGTCCACATCCGGTCAGCATCGCATCGGGCCGGGCGGCCGACGGGACGGCTGTGCACGGTGCGGGTGCGGCCACGCCGTACGCTGGTCCGCGTCCGGTACCCCCACAAGGACTGGAACAGCCTCCGTGAACCCCTCGCCCGGCCATCCGGCAGACCGCCCTGCGCGGCTGGCCGTCGGCGTCGTCGGCGCCGGACGGGTCGGTGCCGTCCTCGGCGCGGCGCTGCAGCGCGCAGGCCACCGGCTCGTCGCCGTGGCAGCGGTGTCCGACGCGTCCCGGGCCCGTGCCGACACCCTGCTGCCCGGCGCACCGGTGCTGCCGCCACCCGACGTCGTGTCGCGCAGCGAGCTGGTCCTGCTCACGGTCCCGGACGACGTGCTGCCCGGCCTGGTCGACGGTCTCGTGTCCGCGGGTGCGGTGCGGCCCGGCCAGCTGCTGGTGCACACCAGCGGACGGCACGGGATCGCTGTCCTCGACCCGGCGACCCGCGCCGGGGGCCTGCCGCTCGCGCTGCACCCCGCGATGACGTTCACCGGGCGCGGGGAGGACCTGACCCGGCTGGCCGGTGCCTGCTTCGGTGTCACCGCGCCGGACGTGCTGCGGCCCATCGCGGACGCCCTGGTGCTGGAGATGGGCGGAGAGCCGCAGTGGGTCGAGGAGGAGCACCGGGTGCTCTACCACGCGGCGCTGGCCGGTGGGGCCAACCACCTCAGCACGCTGGTCAACGAGTCCGTCGACCTGCTGCGCCGGTGCGGCGTGACCGACCCGGAGCGGATGCTCGCCCCGCTGCTCGGGGCGGCACTGGACAACGCGCTGCGCTCCGGGGACGCCGCCCTGACCGGGCCGGTCTCACGCGGGGACGCGGGGACCGTCGCCGCCCACCTGCACGAGCTGCGCAAGGTCTCGCCGCACACCGCCAGCGCCTACCTGGCGATGGCCCGGCTGACCGCCGACCGGGCGCTGGCCGCTGGACTGCTGCGGCCCGACGCCGCGGAGGCACTGCTGGACGTCCTCGCCGAAGGAGCCCCCGACCGATGACCACCCGACTGGTGCACACCCGCGCGGAGCTGCGCGGAGCGCTGTCCAACCGCTCCGGGGAGGTCGGCGTCGTGATGACGATGGGCGCCCTGCACGAGGGGCACCGGCGGCTGATCCGGGTTGCCCGGCGCCGCTGCGAGGTCATCGTCGTGACGGTGTTCCTCAACCCCCTGCAGTTCGCACCCGGCGAGGACCTGTCCCGGTATCCCAAGACCCTGCCGGACGACGTCGAGCTGTGCGCTGCCGAGAACGTCGACCTGGTCTTCGCGCCGTCCGTGGAGGAGGTCTACCCGCTCGGCGACCAGCCGCAGGTGCGTGTCCAGGCCGGACCCCTGGGCGACGTCCTCGAGGGCCGGTCCCGGCCCGGCCACTTCGACGGCGTCCTGACGGTGGTCGCCAAGCTGCTGCACCTGACCTCGCCCGACGTCGCCTACTTCGGGCAGAAGGACGCCCAGCAGCTCCTGCTGATCCGGCGGATGGCGCAGGACCTCGACTTCCCCGTCGAGGTCGTCGCCGTCCCGACGGTGCGCGACGACGACGGGCTCGCCCTGTCCAGCCGCAACACCTACCTCGGCCCGGCCGACCGCGAGGTGGCGCTCGCGCTGTCGCGGGCGTTGCGTGCCGGAGCAGAGGCGGCTCCGCTCGGCCCCGAGTCGGTGCGGCGCGCGGCGCGCGAGGTGCTGGCCGGCGCAGCCGGGCGCGGGCGTGGACTACCTCGCGCTGGTCGACCCCGGCAACCTGCGCGACGTACCGGAGGACTTCGCCGGCGAGGCGCTGCTGGCGGTGGCAGCCAGGGTCGGCACGACGCGTCTCATCGACAACGTGCTCGTCGAGCTCGGGGCATGACGTTGTCCGCGATCGAGGCCGGCCGGCTACCCCTCCGTCACCGGCTCGTCGCCCCGCCGCCCGGCTGGTCGACGCAGGCCGACGTCGTCGTGGTCGGCTCCGGCATCGCCGGCCTGACCACCGCGCTCGCCGCCCGGCGCACCACGGGTGGGCGGGTGATGCTCGTGACCAAGACCTACCTCGATGCCGGCTCGACGCGCTGGGCGCAGGGCGGCATCGCCGCCGCCCTCGGTGAGGGCGACACCCCCGAGCAGCACCTCGCGGACACGCTGGTCGCCGGGGTCGGGCTCTGCGACGAGGCCGCGGTGCGGGTGCTCGTGGAGGACGGCCCGGCGCGGGTGCGCGAGCTGGTCGAGATCGGCGCGATGTTCGACCGCACCACGAGCGGTGAGATCGCGCTGACCCGCGAGGGCGGTCACCACCGGGACCGGATCGCCCACGCCGGCGGCGACGCGACCGGGCTGGAGATCGAGCGCGCGCTGATCGCCGAGCTGCACGCCGACCACGAGCGTCGAGGTGGTCGAGCACGCCCTCGTGCTCGACCTGCTGCGCAGCGCCGACGGCCGGGTCTGCGGGCTGACCCTGCACGTCATCGGCACCGGGCAGCGGGACGGGGTCGGCGCGGTGCACGCGCCGGGCCGTGGTGCTCGCGACCGGCGGGCTCGGGCAGGTGTTCGCGGCGACCACCAACCCGTCGGTGTCGACGGGCGACGGGGTGGCGGTGGCGATGCGCGCCGGTGCAGAGGTGACCGACCTCGAGTTCGTCCAGTTCCACCCGACCGTGCTGTGGCTCGGCGAGGGCTCGCGCGGTCAGCAGCCGCTCGTCTCCGAGGCGGTACGCGGGGAGGGCGCCGTCCTGCGCGACGACGCCGGGGTCGCGTTCATGCAGGGACTGCACCCTCTCGCGGACCTCGCACCGCGTGACGTCGTCGCCAAGGCGATCATGACGCGGATGCGCGAGACCGGCGCCGAGCACGTGTGGCTCGACGCGCGCCACCTCGGCGAGGACACCTGGCGGGTGCGCTTCCCGACCATCCTGGCCAGCTGCCGGGAGCACGGCATCGACCCGGTGTCGGGGCTGATCCCGGTCGCGCCGGCCTGCCACTACGCCTCCGGCGGCGTGCGCACCGACCTGTCCGGCCGGACCACCGTGCCGGGGCTGTACGCCTGCGGCGAGGTCGCGTGCACCGGCGTGCACGGAGCCAACCGGCTGGCGTCCAACTCGCTGCTGGAGGGGCTCGTCTTCGGCCGCCGGATCGCCGACGCCCTCGGCTCGGAGCTGCCGGCCGCCACGGTTCCGGCCGTCGACGACCGCGGAGCCGGGCCTGCTCGACGCGTCGGTGCGCCCCGACGTCGCGCGCACGATGTCGGAGCGGGTCGGTGTCCTGCGCGACGACCGTGGGCTGCGCGACGCCGGCCGTGAGCTGATGGAGCTGCGCCTGCGGACGAGCGACGTGCCGTGCACCGAGGCGTGGGAGGCGACGAACCTGCATCTCGTCGCGACCGCTCTCGCCGGAGCTGCGCTGCAGCGCGAGGAGACCCGGGGCAGCCACTGGCGGGAGGACTTCCCCGACCTCGACGACGAGCACTGGCGGGCGCACCTGGTGACCCGACTGGCCGACGGAACCGTCTCGATGCACGTGGAGGACCACGAGTGACCCTGCAGAACCTCTCCGACGCCACCACGGCGCGGCTGGAGAAGGCCGGGCTGGACCCGGCGTACGTGCTCGACGTCGTGACGCGCGCGCTCCTCGAGGACCTCGCCGGCGGCGTGGACGTGACCAGCGTCGCGACGGTGCCGTTCGACCAGGAGTCGACAGCGGACCTCGTCGCGCGCGCCGACGGGGTGGTCGCCGGCCTCGCGGTCGCCGCCGCCGTGTTCGAGGTGTCGACCGACGACGCGGTCGTGGTCACCTGGCTCGCCGAGGACGGCGCCCGGGTGCAGCGCGGCGACGTCCTGATGTCCCTCACCGCTGCGACGCGGGGCCTGCTCACCGGCGAGCGCACCGCGCTGAACCTGCTCTGCCGCCTGTCCGGGGTCGCGACCCTGACCCGTGCGTGGGCCGACGCCGTGCAGGGCACCGGAGCCGCGGTCCGCGACACGCGCAAGACCACACCCGGGCTGCGCGCGCTGGAGAAGTACGCCGTGCGCTGCGGCGGCGGGGTCAACCACCGGATGTCGCTCTCCGACGCCGCGATGGTCAAGGACAACCATGTCGTCGCGGCGGGAGGCGTGGCGGAGGCGTTCCGCGCCGTGCGCGAGCAATTCCCCGATGTGCCGGTCGAGGTCGAGGGCGACTCCGTCGAGGACGTCGTCGAGGCCGTCGACGCCGGCGCGGACCTCGTCCTGCTCGACAACATGCCGGTCGCCGACATGCGCCGCGCAGTGGAGGCGGTGGCCGGCCGGGCCAAGCTCGAGGCCAGCGGCGGGCTCCGGCTGGACAATGCCCGCGAGGTGGCCGAGACCGGTGTCGACTACCTCGCCGTCGGCGCCCTCACGCACTCGGCGCCGATCCTCGACATCGCGTGCGACCTGCGGGAGGGAGCAACCTGATGCTGCTCGCCATCGACGTCGGCAACACCCACACCGTGCTCGGCCTCTTCGAGGGCGACGACCTGGTCGAGCACTGGCGGATCGCCACCGATCCGCACCGGACCGCCGACGAGATCGCCGTGGTTCTGCACGGGCTGCTCGCGCAGCACCACGGCGCCGATGGTCTGGCCGGTGCGTCCGTCGACGGGATCGCGCTGTGCTCCACGGTGCCGTCGGTGCTGCACGAGATGCGAGACGTGCTGCCAGCGCTACTACGGCGACGTACCGGCGGTCGTGGTCGAGCCTGGCGTGCGCACCGGCGTGCCGGTGCTCACCGACAACCCGAAGGAGGTCGGCACCGACCGCATCGTCAACGCGCTGGCCGCGGTCGAGCTGTACGGCGGGCCGTGCATCGTCGTCGACTTCGGCACGGCGACGACGTTCGACGCGGTGTCGGCCAAGGGGGAGTACCTCGGCGGCGCGATCGCACCCGGCATCGAGATCTCGGTGGACGCGCTGGGCGACCGCGGCGCCCAGCTGCGCCGGGTCGAGCTGGCCACGCCCGCGCTCGGTGATCGGGCGCAACACCGTCGAGGCTCTGCAGTCCGGGATCCTGTTCGGCTTCGCCGGCCAGGTCGACGGCGTCGTGACCCGGATGAGCTGCCGAGATCGTGGCCGGCGGGCGACCCCGACGACGTGACAGTGGTCGCGACCGGTGGCCTCGCGCCGATGGTGCTCGACGAGTCGGGCGTGATCGACGTCCACGAGCCGTGGCTGACCCTGGTCGGCCTCCGCCTGGTCTACGAGCGCAACCAGCTCCGTGACCATTTGCCGCGGCTCGGCTTGCCGTGCGCTCGGTAGCCTTGCCGGCATGAGCGACGAGCTGCCCGAGCAGGTGCGGGTCCGCCGGGACAAGCTCGACCGGATGCGCGAACGAGGGGTCGACCCCTACCCGGTCACCGTCGCCCGCACGACCACGATCGCCGATCTCCGGGCAGCCCACCCCGGCCTCGAGCCGGACAGCGCACTGGCGAGTCGGTGGCTGTCGCCGGCCGGGTCGTGCTCTCGCGTACCGGCGGCAAGCTCTGCTTCGCGACCGTGCGCGACGGGACCGGCGAGATCCAGGTGATGATCTCCCTCGACGAGGTCGGCGAGGAGGCGCTCGCGCGAGTGGAAGTCCGACGTGGACCTCGGCGACCACGTCGGCGTCGAGGGCGAGGTGGTCTCCAGCCGGCGCGGCGAGCTGTCGGTGCTCGCCGGCCGCTGGACGATGGCCGCCAAGGCGCTGCGCCCGCTGCCCGACAAGCACAAGGGCCTCACCGACCCGGAGGCGCGGGTCCGGCTGCGCTACGTCGACCTCGCCGTCAACGCCGAGTCCCGGGAGATGGTGCGTACGCGGGCGAAGGTGCTGCGCTCGGTGCGCTCCACGTTGGACCGTGCACGACTTCCTGGAGGTCGAGACACCGCTGCTGCAGCCGCTGCACGGCGGCGCTGCGGCCCGCCCGTTCGTCACGCACCTCAACGCGTTCGACCAGCCGATGTACCTGCGGATCGCGATCGAGCTCTACCTCAAGCGGCTGGTGGTCGGCGGCCTCGACCGGGTCTACGAGATCGGCCGCAACTTCCGCAACGAGGGCGTGGACAGCACGCACAGCCCCGAGTTCACGATGCTGGAGGTCTACGAGGCGTACGGCGACTACACGACGATGGCCGAGCTCACCCGCGAGATCGTGCTCGACGCGGCGCGCGCGCTCGGCTCCACCGTCGTCCCGGACGGCCGCGGCGGCGAGATCGACCTCGAGGTCGGGCTGGGAGCACCTGCCGATCCTCGACGCCGTGTCGACGGCGGTCGGCGAGGAGGTCGACGTGGAGACCTCGGCCGAGACGCTGCGCAAGCTCGCCGACCGGCACGACGTCTCGCTGCATCCCGCCTGGGGTGCGCCGGCAGATCGTCCTCGAGCTCTACGAGCAGCTCGTCGAGCACACGCTGGTCCAGCCCACCTTCGTCACGGACTACCCGGCCGACGGTCAAGCCGCTGGCCAAGCCGCACCGGTCCGCAGCCCGGGCTGGTCGAGGCCTGGGACCTCATCGTCAACGGCGTCGAGCTCGCACCGGCCTACTCCGAGCTCAACGACCCGGTCGAGCAGCGCCGGCGGCTCGTCGAGCAGTCGCTGAAGGCGGCCGGCGGCGACCCGGAGGCGATGGCACTCGACGAGGACTTCCTGCGCGCCATGGAGTTCGGGATGCCCCCTCAGGGCGGAATGGGCCTGGGCATCGACCGCCTGATCATGCTGCTCACCGGAAAGTCGATCCGCGAGACGATTGCATTTCCCGTTCTCAAGCCCGAGAGCGGCTGATGGACACCCTTGCCGCGCTGCTCCCGCCGCTGGTCGTGGGCGGGGCATTCGTCGCCATCGTGATTGCCGTGAAAAGGCACGCGGACTCGGAGGAGAAGGACGCCGAATAGCCATTTCGGGCACCGCCGTCGTGCAATTGGCGGGGAAATGAGGACTACTCTTCGCGACGACGAATTCCACCGGCCTTTGGAGTAATGCCACATGGCGCAGAAAGTCACCGTTGTCCTCGTCGACGACATCGACGGGGGCGCGGCCGACGAGACCGTCTCGTTCGGTCTCGACGGCGTCGCCTACGAGATCGACCTGAGCACCAAGAACGCCGCGAGCTTCCGCGACTCGCTCGCGCAGTACGTCGGGACCGCACGCAAGGTCGGGAGCCGGGCGAGCACCCGCGGCCGGCGCCGGACGGGCGGCGGGGACAACCGCACCGCACAGATCCGCGAGTGGGCCCGCGCGAACGGGCACAAGGTCAACGAGCGCGGCCGCATCCCGGCCACCGTCGTCGAGGCATACGACAAGGCCCACTGACCCCGGTCAGCCGACCCGACCCGGGTCAGTCGGCGACGAGGCAGAACAGGTTGCCCTCGGGGTCGGCAAGGGTCCGCCAGCGGGCCTCGTCCTCGTCGTGCTCGTGCACGACCGTCGCGCCCAGCGACACGGCACGCTGCACGGCGGGCGCCAGGTCGGCCTCCGGGACGTGCAGGTCGAGGTGCACGGTGTTCTTCGCCGGGCGCGGGTCGTCGGTCCGTTGCAGCACCAGTCGGGGCAGGCCAGGCTTCATGGGGTGCAGCCCGACGTACTGCTTCCAGGTCCCGCGCACCTCCACGCCGAGCAGGGCGCACCAGAACCCCGCCAGCTGGTGCGGGTCCCGGCAGTCGATCACCACGGCGTCCCAGCGCAGGTCCATGGGCACAGTCTGCCGCGGCGATGACTTCGGGAGGCGTCCCGGGTCTGCCCACTGACAGCAGTCATCCGACACAAGGAGACGACCATGCTCGGTGCCAGCGAGGCGTTCAGCGGGTTCGCCGTGAAGGACCTCGACGAGGCAGCCCGGTTCTACCGCGACACGCTGGGCCTGTCCGTCAGCGAGGACCTGCCCATGCCCGGTCTGCTCAGGCTGCAGTTCGCCGGCGGCCGCGACGTGCTGGTCTACGCGAAGCCGGACTTCGCGCCTGCGACGTACACGATCCTGAACTTCCCGGTCGACGACATCGACGCTGCGGTAGACGCGCTGGCCGAGCGGGGTGTGACCTTCCAGCGGTACGCCGGGATGGACGCGGACGAGAAGGGGATCGCCCCGGGCCCACCGCGCATCGCGTGGTTCACCGACCCGGCCGGCAACATCATGTCCGTCCTGCAGACCGACTGACCGGCGCCGAACAGCGGGCGGACGCGTTGCCCCTACCCGGACCGGGTTTCCGGGAGCACTCTGACGACGCCAAGGTGTCGATTCGGCCGGCGGCCGGTCGTCGGATAGGCGTGGACGCGCACAGGGCGCGTCGCCGAGAGGAGTACACGATGGCGAAGTTCCTGTTCCTCTACCGAGGGCCGGCCACCCCGATGGAGGACTTCACCCCGGAGCAGGGAGCGGCCCAGCTCGAGGCGTGGGGCGAGTGGATGGGCCGGGTCGGGTCGGCGCTGGTGGACCCCGGGTTCCCGTTGGGTGCCCGGACGGCCGTGGCCGACGACGGCTCCACCGCTGAGCCCAGCGACCAGAACGGCTACTCGATCGTCGAGGCGCAGGACCTGGACTCCGCCCGGGCGCACGCCGACAAGCACCCGTTCCTCGCCGAGGGCAAGGGCAGGTTCGCGATCGAGATCTTCGAGCTGCTCCCGATGCCGGGCGCCTGAGCCTGGCGCCTTACGCCTTCTGGTCGGCGCTGCTCTGGCGACAACCGTCGCCGAGCGCGCCGACCTCGGGCGAACCGTTGGTTCCCGCGGTCAAGCGGCAGCTGGACCGCTGAACGGGCCCGGCACCGCCGGGTCGGCCTGCGGCCAGCGAGCCGCCCGGCGGAGCGTCGAGTCGAGCTCCGGATAGGGGATGTCGGTGAGCCGCTGGCCATCGCCGATGACGAGGTTGGCGGCCATCCCGGTCAACAGGTGGTCGAGGTCGATGCGCTCACCGCCCCAGGTCGGCGCGATCGTGGAGCTGGCAACCGGGGCCACGGTGGCGCCCGTGGCTGCCGTCTGCGGAGTCACGGTGCATGCCCCCGGTGAGAAGGGCAGTCCGGGCGGCTGCGCGACCTCCGGTATCGCCTCACCGCTCGGGCGGGCGAAGGCGAAGCGTCCACGGCCCAGTGCGCGGACGTCATAGCCGAGCTCGTGGACCGCGCGGTGGTGGGTCGGGCAGAGACTGACGAGCAGGTCGAGGTCGGTAGGACCCTGCCGGCTCCACCAGTGCGAGTGATGAGGGACGAGTCGTCGGCGCTGGGTGCAGCCGGGGAAGCGGCAGCAGCCGCCGTCGCGGACTCGCAGCGCGCGGCGCTGGCGGCGGTCCGCGTTGCGACTGGTACGGCCGAGGTCAAGCGGTCGACCGTCTCGTGCGCTGACGAGGAGCTGTGCCTGTGACTCGCACAGCATCCGCATCACCGTGCTGGCGGAGATCGGGTGCCCGTCCTCGGTGGTGCAGGTGGCCGGGCGACGAGCCCGCGAGACCTGGTGCACGGATGCCCCTCGAGGAATCGGGTCCGCCGATGCGCTCGCCGACGTTTCCGCGGAAACGTCAGGGGGCTGTTGAGGGGCAGGACCACCAGCCGGTGGGTCCGCTTCCGCGGAAACGTCTGGTGGCTTCTGGCGGCGGCAGGCGTCAGCCAGGGCGTCGACGTCGGTGTGGACGATCACCAGATGCCGGTCGCCGGCCTCGCCCTTCGGCCCGTCGGCCAGGAACGACTCCATGATCAGCAGCAGTGCGTCGGCGTCGGCGCGCACGACCGGCGGGTCCTCCGTCAGGTGCTCGGCAAGCTTCTCCTCTTCGGGCGTCTCGACAACCTGGCCGTCGTCGTCGAGGACAACACGACGCGCCATGTCGAGTGCGTTGTCGAAGACCGGGCCCGCCTCAGGTGGCACTCGGATCGTGTAGACGTGGGAGCCGTCGTCGTCGATTCGGCGGCGCACTCCCCGGCGGATGTGCGCCGAGGCGGACAGCTCACCGACCAGGATGCGTCGCCATCCCTTGACCACCGTCTCGAGCTGCGCGCCCGTTGCACCGCGCGCGATCTCCACGAGATCGGCCTCAGTCGTCGGTGTCGCGACCCTGCTCAGCGCGCGCACCTTGCAGTAGGACAGCGCCCCGGCAGCGAAGGCGTCGTGGACCAGCGGCAACCTGCGAAGGGCCCGCGCGACCCGCACCTTCTCGCGAGCGACCCCCAGGCGCAGCCCGATGCGCCACGACAGCCAGTGGGCGGTCGAACGCATCCCGGACTCACCCCATCCCTCGCGCGCGTCGAACTCCGCCAGCAGATCGAGGAACTCACACTCCGAGGCTGCGATGTGCGCTGCGACGTAGCCGAGCCGGTCTTCGAGTTGGGGGAGCGACAGGTCGCCCAGTGGCCCGGGTTGCTGTGTCGTGCTGTGCGCGGTGTCGGCGGCGTTCCCGATGTCGTCCATGACGGGACGCTAGAGCCGACCCTGGACACGACCTCCGTCGCCGACCGCGTTGGTCGCGATCCTGCACGCTCGGGCGTGCCCACCGTCGAGCGCCGGGCGAGTGGGCCGCCCGGCGCTCGACGCGGAGCTACTGCTTCGCCTTCCAGTTCACCAGGCCGGAGTCGCAGGTGTCCGTCACCGCTCCGGCCGCGTCGTGATCGACACCAGTCAGCCGCCAGACACCCGTGAGCCGGGTCCTGGCGTCGTTGAAGGCTCCCGCGATCCGCCCCTGGACGTCCGTCGTGGTCCCGTCGTCGTTGCGCTGCTGTGATCGGGCCGAAGGAGAACGCGAACTTGCCCCTCCTGTTCACGGTCAGGTCGAAGAACTTGTCAGGAGTGAGGAACTCGTCGCCCGAGGTGCACGTCAGCTCGAGCGCTCGTCGCTGCCCGGACCACCCGGCGCTTAGTCGAGTTCATGTCCAGGATCACCGGCATGCCCTGCGCCGTCAGCCCGCCGTACGTGTTCCCCGTCACGTGGCTCGGCGTACGCACGTCCGCTGTCGCCACCGGACTCATCGGCCAACTGATGAGAAGGGCGCCTGCGAGCGACCCCCACCACTGCGACCCGCCACCCATGAAGCCCTATTCGGAAGCTCATCGATACCGCCTCCCCGCAGATTCCCCCGCCCCCGTTAGGCGGAGCCGTTTGCGACCGTAGACCGGGCTCACGTCGGCGTCCACGCCCACCACTGCGCGGAGCACTGCGCCGGTCAGGCCGGAAACGTGACCACGGCGGGCGGCGCGACCGCCTGGGTGTGCAGGTCCCAGTAGACGTGGGCGATGTCGCCTACATCGAGCGCCTTCGGGCCGCTGAGCACGCCGTCGATGGTGACCGTGACGACGCGGACGCCGTCAGGAGCGAGCTCCTTGTGCAGCGAGAGCGCGAGGTTGCGCAGGCCGGCCTTGGCGACGCCGACGGCGGTGGCGCCGGTGGACGCCCGGTCGGCCGCTACGCTGCCGGTCAGCAGCACGGTCCCGCGTCCGCGCCGCACGCATGGCCGGCGCCACCTCCTGAGCGGCCACCATCGCGCCGACCACCCCGACGTCCAGGACGGTGCGCAGCTGGTCGGCCGGGAGCGTCAAGCCTGAGCCCTGGACGTACGCCGAGGCGTTGTAGACCAGCGCCGTCGCCGGGCCGAGCTCCGCCGCGAGGTCGCGCAGCGCTGTGCGCAGCGCAGCCTCCTCCGCGGCGTCGGCGGCGGCGACGGCCACGGCGCGGGCGCCCGCCGTCCGCAGCTCGTCGGCGAGCCCGGCGAGCGAGTCGGGCGAGCGGGCGACCAGCCCGACGGCCGAGCCTTCGCGGGCGAAGCGCAACGCCACGGCGCGGCCCAGGCCCGGTCCCGCGGCGACGACGACGAGTACCTCGCCGGCCTCGGCGGCCCCGTCGGCGGTCACGCCGCTGCCCGGGGCTCGCGCCGGAGCAGCCAGCACCGTGGCCCGGCGTCCGGCAGGTCCACCTCCCGCACGACCGCGAACCCGAGCCGGGCGTAGAAGGGCACGTTCACTGCGGATGGCCGTCTCCAGGTACGCCGGCACGCCCGTCCGGTCGGCGGCGGCGAGCAGCGGTGCGACCACCGCGCCGGCCAGCCCGCGCCGGCGCTGCGCAGGATCGGTCGCCAGGACCCCGAGGTACCAGTGCGGGGAGGGGCCACGACCGCCCAGCAGCTCCTCGTAGATCGACCCAGCGGGCGCGCTCGCCGTCGGTGAACGTCTCCTGCAGCGCCGGCCACGGGTCCTCGGCGGGACGGCGGTACAGCCCGCCCGGCGGGTCCCACATGGCCACGGCCGCCCCGCCGGACGCCGCCCAGACCTCCCCGCCGGCCCGCCGCAGGTCGAGCAGCAGACCGAAGAACCCGGGGGCGCAGGAGGCGTAGCGGCCGTCCTCGGGCCAGACCCAGCGGAGCAGGGGGTCGTTCTCGAACGCCGCGACGACGGTGGTCAGCGCCCGGTCACGCTCGGCGGGCTCCAGGCGACGTACGTCCGGCGGGCTCTCGTCAGGCTCGGGCACGCTGCAGATCATGCACGCTCAGATCATGCACGCTCAGATCCAGCAGGGTGCGCCCAGGCGAGTGACATCCCTGGTCGCGGCGCGTTCGCTGGTGGCGTAGCGGGCACGAGGACGTTGTGGAACATCCATCAGGTCGCGGGTAGTTGCAGCCGAGTAGTCACGACAAGGGAACAACCAACAGATCGGTCAGCGTGCAGGTCTAGCATGCGAAGGGACAGGTGACCGGTCGCCGAAGCCGGCGACGGGTCGCACCACCTGCCCGACCGCTCTCGTGAGGAGCGCCAGATGTTCGAGAGGTTCACCGACCGCGCGCGGCGGGTTGTCGTCCTGGCCCAAGAAGAGGCCCGGATGCTCAACCACAACTACATCGGGACCGAGCACATCCTGCTCGGCCTCATCCACGAGGGCGAAGGTGTCGCCGCCAAGGCGCTCGAGTCGCTGGGCATCTCCCTGGAGGCCGTCCGGTCCCAGGTCGAGGAGATCATCGGGCAGGGCCAGCAGGCGCCCTCGGGGCACATCCCCTTCACCCCGCGGGCCAAGAAGGTCCTCGAGCTCTCGCTGCGCGAGGCGCTGCAGCTCGGCCACAACTACATCGGCACCGAGCACATCCTGCTCGGCCTGATCCGCGAGGGTGAGGGCGTCGCCGCCCAGGTGCTCGTCAAGCTCGGCGCCGACCTCAACCGGGTCCGCCAGCAGGTCATCCAGCTGCTCTCGGGCTACCAGGGCAAGGAGACCGCGACGGCCGGCGGTCCGGCCGAGGGTGCCCCGTCCACCTCGCTGGTGCTCGACCAGTTCGGCCGCAACCTCACCCAGCAGGCCCGTGAGGGCAAGCTCGACCCGGTGATCGGCCGCGAGAAGGAGATCGAGCGGGTCATGCAGGTGCTGTCCCGCCGCACCAAGAACAACCCGGTCCTCATCGGGGAGCCGGGTGTCGGCAAGACGGCGGCCGTCGAGGGGCTGGCCCAGGCCATCGTCAAGGGCGAGGTGCCCGAGACCCTCAAGGACAAGCAGCTCTACACCCTCGACCTCGGCGCTCTCGTCGCCGGCAGCCGCTACCGCGGTGACTTCGAGGAGCGGCTGAAGAAGGTCCTCAAGGAGATCCGCACCCGCGGCGACATCATCCTGTTCATCGACGAGCTGCACACGCTGGTCGGAGCCGGTGCCGCAGAGGGCGCGATCGACGCCGCGTCGATCCTCAAGCCGATGCTGGCCCGCGGCGAGCTGCAGACCATCGGCGCGACCACCCTCGACGAGTACCGCAAGCACCTCGAGAAGGACGCCGCACTCGAGCGGCGCTTCCAGCCGATCCAGGTGGCCGAGCCGACGCTGGCTCACACCATCGAGATCCTCAAGGGCCTGCGCGACCGCTACGAGGCGCACCACCGGGTCTCCATCACCGACGGTGCCCTGGTCGCGGCCGCCACCCTGGCCGACCGCTACATCTCCGACCGGTTCCTGCCGGACAAGGCGATCGACCTGATCGACGAGGCCGGCTCGCGGATGCGCATCCGCCGGATGACCGCACCGCCGGACCTTCGTGAGTTCGACGAGCGCATCGCCAACGTGCGCCGCGAGAAGGAGTCGGCGATCGACGCGCAGGACTTCGAGAAGGCCGCGTCGCTGCGCGACCGCGAGAAGACCCTGCTGCAGGAGAAGGCTCAGCGCGAGAAGGAGTGGAAGGCCGGCGACATGGACGTCGTCGCCGAGGTCGACGAGGAGCTCATCGCCGAGGTCCTCGCCGTCGCCACGGGCATCCCGGTCTTCAAGCTGACCGAGGAGGAGTCGCAGCGGCTGCTCCGCATGGAGGACGAGCTGCACCGGCGCGTGATCGGGCAGGAGCAGGCGATCAAGGCGCTGTCGCAGGCCATCCGCCGGACCCGCGCCGGGCTCAAGGACCCGAAGCGTCCCGGTGGCTCGTTCATCTTCGCCGGCCCGTCCGGCGTCGGGAAGACCGAGCTGTCCAAGACGCTGGCCGAGTTCCTCTTCGGCGACGAGGACTCGCTGATCCAGCTCGACATGTCGGAGTTCTCCGAGAAGCACACCGTGTCGCGGCTGTTCGGCTCGCCTCCCGGCTACGTCGGCTACGAGGAGGGCGGCCAGCTCACCGAGAAGGTGCGCCGCAAGCCGTTCTCGGTCGTCCTCTTCGACGAGGTCGAGAAGGCCCACCCGGACATCTTCAACTCGCTGCTGCAGATCCTCGAGGACGGTCGCCTGACCGACTCCCAGGGCCGGGTGGTCGACTTCAAGAACACCGTCATCATCATGACCACGAACCTCGGCACCCGGGACATCTCGAGGGGCTTCAACCTCGGGTTCGCGGCGGACAACGACGTGAAGTCCGGCTACGAGCGGATGAAGAACAAGGTCCAGGACGAGCTCAAGCAGCACTTCCGGCCCGAGTTCCTCAACCGCATCGACGACATCGTGGTGTTCCACCAGCTCTCCGAGGAAGAGATCATCACGATCGTCGACCTCATGCTGGCCAAGCTCGACGAGCGGCTGCGTGACAAGGACATGGGCATCGAGCTCACGTCGGCGGCCAAGGAGATGCTGGCGAAGAAGGGCTACGACCCCGTGCTGGGAGCCAGGCCGCTGCGCCGAACCATCCAGCGCGAGATCGAGGACGTGCTCTCGGAGAAGATCCTCTTCGGCGAGGTGCGTCCCGGCCAGATCGTGCTGGTGGGCGTGACCGGCGAGGGTGACGAGGCCGAGTTCACCTTCGTCGGCGAGCAGAAGGCGGCACTGCCCGACGCGCCACCGGTGGAGACGGCAGCACCGCAGGAGTAGTCCCGCGCCAGAGGGCCCGTCCGGACAGCACGTCCGGACGGGCCCTCTCGCTGTGTGGCGGGTGCGCGGCGCTAGCTGTGCTGCTTCGCCCGTTGCTCGACGTCGAGGATCGTCCCTCGCTGGTCGGGGAGCGGGGCGCTCGGTGCGATGTTGGCGTTGAGCCTGAACCGGTTGCCCGGGTCGTAGCGGTCCTTCACCTCGGTCAACCGAGCCAGGTTCGACCCGAAGGCCGCCGCGCGGGTCGTGTCGTCCGCGACGGCCTCGGAGTTGAAGTTGAGGTACGTTCCCCGCGCGCTCGGCAGCGCCATCGAGGCATCGACCATCGCGCGGACCCATGCGATGCCGGCCTCGTCGTCAGCCGCGTCGGCCCAGTTGCCGTCGATGCTGAGCATGAACGGTGCGCTGCGGTCGCCGAAGGCACTGTCCGCTGTCTCGACCCGGCTGGTGGCGCCGCCCATCAGGGGCAGGTGGATGAGCGTCAACGGATGCGGGCGGTTCATCGCGCGGTCCACGATCATGTCGATGGCGTCGTCACCGATGTCGTCCAGGTAGAGCGACTTCCAGTAGGAGCGCATCTCGCCCTTGGCGAAGAACGGGTCGAAGCCGCTCTGCGCCATCCGGTAGGGCAGCGCCATGCTGAGGTCGGCGAGCGGCGTGCCCATCGAGCGCAGCGGAGCGAGGACCCGCTCGCCCTCCTCGGGATCGCCGCAGTGGATGGCGGCGAGGATGAGCGCGTCCTGGCCGCGGATCTCGGGCGGCAGTGCCTCCGCGTCGGGGAACGTCCAGTACAGCGCCCGCGACGTCACCTCGTCGGGGGCCGACTTCGCCCACTCCACCCACGCCTTGAAGATCGGCGCGGAGCCGGCCATCGCATAGACCGGGGCCGCCTGGAAGACCATCGGTCCCACCGGGTGGCTGTCGAACTCGAAGGACGTCACGACGCCGAAGTTCCCGCCGCCGCCGCGCAGCGCCCACAGGAGGTCCGGGTCGCCGTACGGGCGCGTCGCCGGCCCGCACGACGGAGCCGTCGGCCGTCACCACCTGCGCCGCCCGCAGGCTGTCACAGGCGAGGCCGAAGGCGCGGTGCAGCCACCCGAGACCGCCCCCGGTGGTGAGCCCTCCGACGCCGGTGGTGGAGATGATGCCGCCGGGCACCGCCCGCCCGAACAGCTGCGTCTCGCGGTCGACGTCACCCCAGGTCGCGCCACCCTGCGCGGTCGTCACGCCGGTGTCCGGGTCGACCTGGACGCCGCGCATCGCTGAGAGATCGATGAGCAGCCCGCCGTCGCTCGCGCTGTGGCCCGCGACGCTGTGGCCACCGCCTCGCACGGCGACCAGCAGGTCGAGCTCCTTGGCAAGGGCGAGAGCGTCGACCACGTCGGCGGTGCCGGAGCACTCGATGATCAGGCCGGGCCGTCGGTCGTAGATGGCGTTGTGCACAGCACGGGCCTCGTCGAAGCCGGGGTCCTCCGGGGTGATCACCCGACCCCGGATGGTGGTGCGGAGCTCGTCGAGGCGAGCGTCGTCGAGGTCCACCGAGGCGCCGGAAGCGCCGCGCATGGTCGTCATGGGCCAAACCCCTTATCTCCCCCGTGATGACACGGACAAAGTCGCCTCTCACCGTGCGCCCGACAGACGGTGGCGTCAACGAGCCAAATCGGACTCCTTCGCCGGCCGCTGGCCAGTGGTCGGGGTTGCCGTGCAGCGCCGAACCCGAGGTCGGCCTGGCACGTCTTCATTGATGACACGTCGGTGTCGGGCCCGCACATCCCCCCGCGGACCGGACGGCCGCCGTGTGGTGGGGGGCGGCGCCTGCGACAGGTGGGTCGCCGTGCTGATCAGGTTCCTCCTGATGGACGCGTTCTCGATGGGCGGCACTATCCGCGCGACGTTCACCACGGCCGCGGCCATGACCGACCGGCACGACGTCGAGATCGTCAGCGTCTACCGGCGGCGCGCCCAGGGGCGCATCGAGGCGCACCCGCGGGTACGGCTGCGGGTGCTGTCCGACGAGACGGCACCGCCCTGGGCGGCGACCGGCCCGCGCCGCTGGGCAGAGCGGTCGATGGCCCGGCTCCCGAGCGTCGTCATGCCCGGTCTCCGAGCGCCGGTACCGCAACTTCTCCGCCCTCACCGACGCTACGGCTCGCCCGCTACCTGCGCAGCCTCGACGGCGGTGTGCTGGTCGCCACGCGTCCGGGCCTCAATGTCGCGATGGCCAGGTTGGTGTCCGCCGCACCGTTGTCCGGGTCGCCCAGGAGCACGTCTACCTCGCCAACCATTCGAGCGCGATGCGCCGGGCGATCCGCCGGACGTACGGGCGGTTGGACGCGGTGTGCGCCCTGACCGAGCGCGACGCCGACGACTACCGGGAGATGCTCGGCGAGCGCACCAGGGTGGAGTGCCTCCCGAACGCCGTTGCCGCCCACCGAGTTCCGGACGACCGGTGGCCGCAAGGTGGTCGTGGCGGCAGGACGGCTCGTGCCGACGAAGGGCTTCGACCGGCTGGTGCCCGCCTTCGCCGCCGTCGTGGCCCGTCATCCGGACTGGCTGCTGCGGATCTACGGGACCGGGGGTGAGCGCCAGCTCCTCGAGGGCCTCGTGCACCGGCACGGTCTGGAGCGGTCCGTGCAGTTCATGGGCTACAGCGACCGGCTGACCGAGGAGCTCGCCGAGGGGTCGCTCTTCGTGCTGAGCTCGCGCAACGAGGGGTTCCCGATGGTGCTGCTCGAGGCGATGTCGGTCGGCCTGCCGGTCGTCAGCTTCGACTGCCGCAACGGCCCGGCGGACCTGATCACCCACGGCGTCGACGGGTTGCTCGTCCCCCAGGGCGACGTGCCGGGCCTGGCGATGGCCATGTGCTCGCTGATCGAGGACCCGTCCTGGCGGCGCACCATGGGGTCGGCGGCCCTGGCTACCGCGCCACCTACGACCTGGCGCACCTGCTCCCGCCGGTGGGACACGCTCTTCACCGAGCTGGCCGAGGCCGCCGCGCGACCTCGATGATGCTGCTCTCGTTCTGGTCGCCCAGGCCGGCTGCGAGAAGGCGGTCCAGGCCGTCCAGCGCCACCCGGCCGAACGCTGCGTCCAGACCGAGCTGCTCGGCGAGACGGACGCCGTAGGCCGCATCCTTCCGGCGGAGGCGGCCGGAGAACACGACGTCCTGTGCGTGGTCGCCGTCGGCCATCCGTCGGCTGTTGCGGACCACCTGAGGGCTGGCCGCCTGTCCGGAGGCGATGGCGCGGGCGACCTGGTCGAGGTCGAGCCCGGCCCGTTCGGCGAGGGCCATGCCCTCCGCGGCCGCGGCGATCTGCACGGCACCCATCAGGTTGATGATCAGCTTGTAGGCCGTGCCGGCGCCCACCGGCCCGAAGTGCAGCCGGTCGGCGGACAGCGGCCGCAGCAGCGGCTCGGCTGCGCCGAGGTCGGCGGGGTCCCCGCCGATCAGCAGCGTGAGCTGCCCGGCGGCAGCGGCGTCCGGGAGCCCGGTCACCGGGGCGTCGAGGAACCGCAGCCCGCGCGACCGGGCTGCCGCCGACAGCTCCATGACCCAGTCCTGCGACAGGGTCGAGCACTCGATCGCCAACGTCCCTGGCTCCGGGTCCGCGGCCAGGATGCCGTCCGGCCCCAGCCAGACGCTCCGGGACGCGTCGTCGTCGCTGACCATCGCGAACACGGCCTCGGCGCCGTGCGCGGCGTCGGCGGGAGAGTCGGCACGTCGGGCACCGCGGGCTGTCAGTGACGCCGCCCGCGCCGGCGTGCGGTTGAAGACGGCGAGCTCGTGGCCGGCGTCCAGGAGGCGACCCGCCATCCCTCGCCCCATCCGGCCGAGACCGACGAAGGCGACCGCGGACATGGGCCCAACCTAGGGCAGGTCAGGACTGGTACAGCCGGCGCACGACATCCTCGATGTCAGGCTCGGTCACGGTCAGGTCGCGCAGCGGGACGCGGGCGCTCACCGCGGCGACGACCTCGGCCGCCGTGGTCCGGTCGGGGTGGAACGCGAGGTGCTGTCGCAGCCCGTCGGCCTCCACGGAACGGAGCACGGTGCCCGGCACGTCGTCCAGGGCGGGCCCGGGCTCGACCAGGTCCACCACCAGCACCCGCTCGGCCCCGACCCGGCTCACCAGGGCGGGCAACGAACCGTCGAAGACCAGGTGACCGTGGTCGACGACGAGCAGTCGCTCGCACAGCCGCTCGATGTCGGGAAGGTCGTGCGTCGTCAGCAGGATCGTGGTGCCGCGTTCGTGTCGCTCCCGGATCAGGAAGGCCCGCAACGCCTCCTTGCTCAGCAGGTCGAGCCCGATGGTCGGCTCGTCGAGCACGAGCAGCTCCGGGGAGTGCAGCAGCGCGGCCGTCACCTCGCCGCGCATCCGCTGCCCGAGGGACAGCTGGCGCACCGGGGTCTCGAGGAACGGCGCCATGTCCAGCAGGGCGACGCATTCGTCGAACCGCGGTTGCCAGGCCGACGCCGGCAGCCGGTGGATCGCGGCCAGCAGGCGGAACGACTCGCGCAGCGGCAGGTCCCACCACAGCTGGCTGCGTTGGCCGAAGACGGCGCCGATGCGCCGGGCCAGCGTCGCCCGCTCGCGCGTCGGCTCCAGCCCGCACACCCGCACGTGCCCCGATGTCGGCACCAGGATCCCGGTGAGCATCTTGATGGTGGTCGACTTCCCGGCGCCGTTCGCCCCGATGTAGCCGACGCACTCACCGGGCGCGATCGAGAAGGTCACCCCGTCCACGGCGGCGACCGTGTGCTTGGTGCGGCGCAGTCGTCCGGCGGCCCTGCGCACCACGAACTCGCGGTGCAGGTCGCGCGCCTCGACGATCACGACCCGGCTCCCACGTAGTGCCGCAAGCCGGTCCGCCAGATCGCCACCGACGCGATCCACGCGAGCACCGCCACCGGCACGGCCGACCAGGAGAGCCACCCGGGCAGCCCGAGCGGGTCCGGCCTACCGAGCAGGGCGAGCGAGGGCAGGTAGGCGACGAAGGCGACCGGCACGAGGAAGGTGAAGAATCGCCGGACCACCGTGCCGAAGACGGTGAAGGGGAAGGCGGAAAGGTAGTTCCCGCCGTACGTGAACGCGTTGGCGAACTCGGTGCCCTCGACGACCCAGAACCCGATCGCCGACGTCGCGACGAAGACGGCGCTGAAGATGGCGGCGCCGGCCAGCGGCGTCACCACCACGAGCAGCAGCCGCTCGGGGGTCCAGTCGATGTCGACGGCGACGAGTGCAACAGCGAGAACCGTGAAGCCGGTCACCACCCGACCGACCCGGCGCAGCGAGAAGTCGCTGGTGACCAGCTGCCCCAGCGGTGAGAGCGGTCGCAGCAGGAACGCGTCGAGCGTGCCGCGGCGCACGTAGAACGGCAGCTGGTCCAGGTGACCGACGACGAGGTCAGCGATGCCGAAGGCGGACACCGCGATGCCGTACATGAGGGTGACCTCGGCATAGCTGAAGCCGCCGAGCTTGTCGACCTGGTGGAACACCACGTAGACCTCGGCGAACTCGACCAGCACGATGAAGACCTGCGACACGAGCTCGACGGCGAACGACGTGCGGTACGACGCCTGGGCGGCCACCCGCGAGCGGACGATCGACCGCGTACGCCGCCGCGACCGTTGCGTCAGCCACCCTGCACCACCAGCTTGCGCGTCGCCCCCGCGAGCACCAGCCGGCCGGCGCCGAGCAGCGCAGCAGCCCACACCAGCTGTGCCAGGACGAGCCCGAGCGCGCGCAGCCCCGTGGCCTGGCCGGTCAGCAGGTCGATGGGGGTCTGGATCATCGCCGGGAACGGGGTCGCGTAGGCCAGCGTCCGCAGCCACTCGGGGAAGAGGTGCACCGGGATCAGGTGACCGCCCAGCAGCCCCGACACGAGCACGTAGAGCATGACGATGCCGCGCACCTCGACCAGCCAGAAGGCGGCCAGGTTGACGGCGAACCGGCAGGCGAAGGACACCACGACGGCCGCGAGCATGGACAGCGGCACCAGCAGGATGGCTGTCGGGTCGTGGGGCACGTACAGGCCGTAGACGGCCGCACCGAACACCAAGGGCAGGATCGCTCGCGACAGCAGGGCCCATCCGGCACGGCCCAGGTCGGTGGCGAGCCAGGCCAGCTGCAGGTCCACCGGCCGGGCGAGGTCGACGGCGATGTCGCCTGTGGTCACCCGCTCGGCCAGCTCCGTCCACGAGAAGATCACGACGAAGGCGATCATCCCCTGCGCGACCCAGGTGTAGGTCGAGAGCGAGGCCGCGTCGTAGCCCGCGACCGTTCCCCCGGCCGACTCGGCCAGACCGAGCAGGATCGACAGCTTGATCACGCCGAAGACGATGTTGACGAAGACGCCCGCCACGGCCGCTTGGCGATAGGTCGACCAGCGGCGGAATCCCGCCCCCGCCAGCGCCGTGGCCGTGCGCAGCGCAGGGAGGGACACAGTCGCGGGAGCCTAGCCGGACCGGCGCCCAGCGGGCTCGTCCTGCGTGCCGGGCAGGCAGTAGCCGCCGGTCACCTCGTCGACGAGCCCGTCGGCCAGCAGGCCGGCGAGCGCCCGGTCGCGCTGGGCGGGCTCGTCCCAGGCGGCGGCCAGGGCGGAGGCGGGCAGCCGCCGGTCGGCGCCCCGGAGCACGGCCATCAGGCGGCCCCGGGCCTGCCGGTCGGTGCCCGCGAACGGCTGCCGGCGCCGCGTCGGGCCGACGTGCGGGGGCCGGCCGGCGACCTGCCACGCGCAGACCTCGCGCAGCGGGCACTCGTCGCACCGCGGCAGCCGGGCGGTGCAGACGAGGGCACCGAGCTCCATCACCGCCACCGCCCAGCGCGCGGCGACGGCGGGCTCGTCGGGCAGCAGCGACTCGCCGAGCCGCCGCTCGCCGGCGGTCAGCGACGGCGCCGGCTCGGCGCGGCCGGCGGCGGCCCGGACCAGGACGCGGCGCACGTTGGTGTCCAGGACGGCGTGCCGCCCGCCGTACGCGAAGGACGCGACGGCGGCCGCGGTGTAGGTGCCGACCCCCGGCAGGGCGAGGAGCTCGTCGTACGTCGCCGGGAGCCGCCCGTCGTGCCGCTCGACCACCGCCGTCGCGGCCGCGTGCAGGCGCAGCGCCCGCCGCGGGTACCCCAGGCGGCCCCAGGCCCGGACGGCCTCCCCGGGCGGCTCGGCCGCCAGTGCGGCCGGGTCCGGCCACCGCTCGATCCAGGCCGCGGTACGCCGGCTCGACCCGGGCGACCGGCGTCTGCTGCAGCATCACCTCGCTCACGAGCACGGCCCAGGGCGACGTGCCGGGAGCTCGCCACGGGAGGTCCCGCGCGTTGGCCGCGTACCACGCCAGGACCCGCTGGTGCAGCGGCGACGGCGAGGCGTTCTCGGGCGTGCTGGGCATGGCCCGGGAATCGTCGCACGCCTCAAGTAGGTGGCTCGACGTGACGACGCTGTGCAGAGGTGGGGAACCCGGCCGACCACCCTCGCCGAGCAGCCGGAGAGGTGGTGTGCCCGCGTCGATGTCCACAACCGGAGCGCAGCCGACGGCACCTGTCGACGCCGCGCTGGTCGTGGTCGTGGTCGGCGACAGCCGGACGCGAACCCGCGCCCTGCGTGGGCTGCTGTCGGGGCCAGGGTTCGTCATTGCGGCCGAGGTCTGGACCGCCGCCGCTGCCGAGGCCGCGGTGGTCGAGCACCAGCCTGGTGCCGTGCTCGTCGACCTCGACCCCGCCGACGGCGGCATCGAGGCCATCGAGCGGATCATGGGCACCCGGCCCACACCTGTCGTCGTCTGCGGCAGTCTCGCCGCCCACTCCCAGGCTGCGCTTGCCGCCGGGGCCGTCGATGTCGTGGGCGCGTTGGACGCGCTCCCGAGCTCGCCGCAGTACGCCACGGCGCTGCGCCGGCACATGCGGGTGGCCAGCCGCGTCCGGGTGATCACCCACCCGCGCAGCCGGCTGCGCGCCAGAGGGCTGGGCGGTGCCGGTGAGGTGGCCGCCTCTGCCGCTGAGCACGACGCCGATCCGTCCGGTGCGCCCGGCCGGACCTGCGCTCCGGCGAGCTGCCGTCCCGGCACACGCGGTCGACCCGCTGGCCGGTCCGCGGCGCATCATCGTGATCGGCGCCTCGACCGGGGGACCGCCGGCGCTCGCCACGATCCTCGCGGACCTGCCGGAGGACCTGCCCGTGCCGCTGCTGGTGGTGCAGCACATGGCCGACGGTTTCGTGGAAGGGCTGGCGAGCTGGCTGCACGATCTCTCGCCGCTGCCGGTGGAGATGGCCCGGCACGGCCACCGGCTGCGACCGGGGGTGGTGCACGTCGCGCCGGCCGGGGTCAACACGCTGCTCCGGGCCGGACTGCGGGTCGAGCTGCGGAAGCCGGCGGTGGGGCAGTTCCACATCCCCGGCGTCGACGCCGCTTTCGCCAGCACGGCCACGGTCTGCGGAGAGCAGGCGGTCGGGGTCCTGCTCACGGGCATGGGCCGGGACGGTGCCGAGGGGCTGCGCATGATGCGTGATGCCGGTGCCCTCACCATCGGCCAGGACGAGCCGACCAGTGTGGTCTGGGGCATGCCGGCGGCGGCCCAGGCACTGGGCGCGGTCGAGCTCGAGCTCCCGCTGTCCGAGATCGCGGCCGCGCTCGCGGACGCGGTCTGCGCCGAGCAGGTGACGTCGTGAGCGTCCTCGACGACGGCGACTTCGCGACGCTGCGGGACTACCTGCGGACGGAGGCGGGGCTGGAGTTCGACGAGAGCCGCCGGGCGGGGCTGACGGCGGTCGTTGCCGACCGGCTCCGCACGACCGGCGCCGGTGATCTCCGGACCTACCTGGCTGCGCTGTCCGGCACGGCCGGCGAGGCCGAGCGGCAGCGGCTGCTCGACAGCGTGACCGTGCGGGAGACCCACTTCTTCCGCAACCCGCCGCAGATGGAGGCGCTGCGCCGCAGGGTGCTGCCGGAGCTGCTCCGCCGGGCCGCCGGGCGGGACCGGCCGCTGACGATCTGGAGCGCCGGGTGCTCCACGGGCGAGGAGCCCTACACGCTCGCCATGATGCTGCTCGAGCTGTCCCCGATGGCCGGCTCGCGCGCACCCACCCGGGTCGTGGGCACCGACGTGTCCGCCGACGCGCTGCGGGCAGCCGCCAGGGCGACCTACACCGGGCGCACCGTCGAGACGATGCCGGCCGTCGTGCGCGACCGGTGGCTGGAGCCCCGGCCGGGCGGCGCACTGGGGGTCAAGGACGAGGTCCGGCGCCTGGTCGACCTCAGGCTGCACAACCTGGTCACCGACCCGGCCCCGTTCGCGCGGGGCGAGGTGGACCTCGTCGTCTGCCGGAACGTCACGATCTACTTCGCCCGGGAGACGACCCGGCTGCTGATGGGCCGCTTCCACGACGTGCTCGCCGAGGGCGGCTACCTGCTGCTCGGCCACTCGGAGACGCTCTGGCAGGTCAGCGACGCGTTCACCCTGGTCCCGGTCGGCGACGCGTTCGTCTACCGCCGCTCGCACGAGGGACGGCGGCGCCTCCCGCCGGTACCGCGACGTCGACGTCGGCCGGCGCCCGCGCCCGCGGCGGTGCCCCACGGACCGACGCTGCTCGACCAGGCTCGCGTACAGCTCGCCGCTGGCGACTACCAGGCCGCCGCGCGCGCCGCGGCGGACGCGGTGGCCGCCGACCCGTTGCTGTCGGCGGCGTACGTCGTGCTCGGTCAGGCCCGCTGCACCCTCGGGCAGGACGCGGCCGCGATCGACCCGCTGCGCAAGGCCGTCTACCTCGACCCGGCCGCCGGGCAGGCGCACTTCCTGCTCGCCGGTGCCCTGGCTCGTCTCGGGCAGCACGGGCCCGCTGCTGTGTCCTACCGCGCGGCAGCGAGGGCCGTCGGTCGCCTGCCCGCGCCGGCCCGCGAGGACCTGCTGGGCGGGCGGGACGTCGCCGAGCTGGCCGACCTGTGCCGGCGGCTGGCGGACGAGTCGCAGCGGCTGGCCGAGCAGGTCGTGTCAGCGGCGCCGGGAGGTGTGTCGTGATCGGCTACGTCTCCTTCACGATGGGCGGCCGGACGTTGGCCGGCCAGCTCAGAGAGGTGCGTGAGGTCGTCCGGGCCACCGGGATCGAGCCGCTGGCCGGGGCCCGCGCGCCGGTGACCGGACTGCTCGTCCTGCGTGGCCAGCCGGTGCCGGTCGTCGACCTCCGCTCCGGAGCGGGCGACGGCGAGGAGCTGGCAGCCGGCGACGTGCTGGTCCTTCAGGTCGCCGAAGGGATCCTCGGCCTGGCGGTCGACCGGGTCCATGCGGTGCTCGGGCCGGACGAGCTCGTCCCGGCCGCGGGCGGGCGCGGGATCGGTCTCCCGGCGTACGTCCTCGAGGTCCGCCGAGACGTCCGCGGGACGCCGGTGTTCGTCGTGTCGCTCCCGGCCCTGGCCGGGCTGGTCCCCGCCTGAGCTGACCGGCTCGATGGTTGCCCGTGCGGGGCAGCGGGAACGTGTGCGGTGACGAGACCGTGCAGGGGGATGCCATGTCCACCGACGTCCGCGCCGAGGGCGCCCTCGGGCAGCAGGCCGCCGAGCCGCAGCCGCCGCGGCGGCCCTGGCAGCTGTGGGTCGCTGCCGCGATGGTCGCTGCCTTCGCGGCACTGCTGGTCGCGGTCTCGGTGGGTGACGCAGACCGGTCGATCCCGGTGCTGGTCATCGGCAGCGCCCTGCTGGGTGCTGCCGTCGGGCTCGTGGTCTGGCGCCGAGTCGGCTGGTGGCTCGCCGTCGTGCTCCTGGGCCTGGTCGTCGCCCTGCTCGCGCTCGCCTTCGCGGACGACCAGGAGCCATCCGCCGCGGTCGCCGTTGGTGTCGTCCTGGTGCCGGTCGTTCTGCTGTTGATGCCGGCAGTTCGGCGGCGCCGATCCTGGTCGGCGGCTGACCTCGTCGAGGACTCGGCCCCTGATCTCGATCGTCCGACCGGCTGGACCACGGAGTGGGGAGGTGGCTGGGTCAAGCTCGTCCTGATGAGCCTGTTCGCGCTGATCACGGTCCTCGTAGGCCTCGTGATGACGCTGGCGGCGCTGACCGACGACCGCGGTCCGGCGCTGGCGATGCCGTTGGTGTGCCTCGCGTTCGGCGTCGCGATCATCGCGGCACTGCCGATGTTCTGGCCGCGCCGGGCCGGACGGCCCGTTACCTGGACGGCCGACGTCGCCGGCCGGCAGGAGACCGGTGTGGCGTTCCCGTACTCGCGCGCCCGGTCGGCCGGCGCGCTGGTCGGCTGCCTGGCGTTCTGCGTCAGCGGCCTCCTGCTGACCGTCGCCGGCGAGGGGTGGGGCATCCGGCTCGTCGGCGCGCTGGCGTTCACGGTGTTCGGTTTCTTCGCGTTCTACTTCGTGCGCAAGGGACTGGGACGCGGGTGGGCAATCCTCGCGACGCCGCGCGGGATCGGTGTCGTCGACGGCCCCGGCCGGACCTTCCTGCCGTGGGAGACGGTGTCCGATCTGCAGGCCGGCGAGACGACGACCCACCACCGGGGCATCGCCAACCACGAGCCGCACATCGCTGTGGACGTCGAAGGCGCCGTGGCTACGACGACGCGCTGGACGAGACGCTGGCGAAGGTCGGGTCGGAGATCAGCGGGTCGGACGTGACCTGGAGCGTGCGCGCCTTGTCGGTCGACCCGGTCCGGGTGCTCACCTCGCTGCGGCATTACCTCCGGCACGCCGAGCACCGCGACGAGCTGGGTGACGAGAGATCGCTCGCCCGGATCGCGAGGAACGACCTGGACGCAGGACGGATCAGACGTAGCGCTCGAGGATGGAGGACTCGGCCAGCCGCGACAGGCCCTCGCGGACGCTGCGGGCGCGCGACTCGCCGACGCCCGTCGACCGCCTGCAGGTCGTCGATGCTGGCGGCCAGCAGCTTCTGCAGGCTGCCGAAGTGGTCGACCAGCCGGTCGACGACCAGTGCCCGGGCAGCCGCGGCACCCGGGCGAGCAGCCGGTAGCCGCGCGGGCTGACCGCGGCGTCGAGGCCCTCGCCGCCGCGCGTAGCCCAGCGCCCGGGCCACCGCCGCCAGGTCGAGCAGCTCGAGGGCGTCGAGCTGCGTCGAGCTCGGCCAGGACGTCGGTCGACCGTGCGCGACGCGGCGCCCGGTCGGCGCGGGCAGGTAGTCGCGGGCGATCAGCTCGCGGTCGGGCTCGACGCCGGCGATCAGCTCGTCGAGCTGCAGGGTGAGCAGCCGGCCGTCGGTGCCGAGCTCGACGACGTAGCCCTCGATCTCGCCGGCGATGCGGCGCACCATCTCCAGGCGCTGCGCCACCGCGCGACACGTCGCGGACGGTGACGAGGTCCTCGATCTCGAGCGCGGACAGCGTGCCGGACACCTCGTCGAGGCGCAGCTTGTAGCGCTCGAGCGTGGCCAGGGCCTGGTTGGCCCGGGACAGGATCTGGGTCGAGTCCTCGAGGACGTAGCGCTGGCCGCCGACGTAGAGCGCGATGATGCTCATCGACTGGCTGACCGAGATGACCGGCAGGCCGGTCTGCTTGTTCACCCGGTCCGCGGTGCGGTGGCGGGTGCCGGACTCGTCGGTCGGGATGGCGGGGTCGGGCACCATCTGCACGGCGGCGCGCAGGATGCTTGGTGCAGTCGCGGTCGACGACGATGGCGCCGTCCATCTTGGCCAGCTCGCGCAGCCGGGTGGCAGCTGAACTCGACGTCGAGCGCGAAGCCGCCGGTGCACAGCTCGACTCGACGACCTTGTCGTAGCCGAGGACGATCAGCGCGCCGGTGCGGCCGCGCAGGATGCGCTCGAGCCCGTCGCGCAGCGCCGTGCCCGGGGCGACCGCCGCGAGCGTGGCGCGCAGCGGGTCGTCGGGCCGCTCCGTGCCTGCCACTGGCTGCTGCTCCCGGTCGGTCACCGGCCGGGCGGACTCTGCCGGTGGCGGATCCGTGTCGGCAGTGATCGTCGCGCGAGTCTATCCGAGGTGGACGTCACCTGCGTGACCGTCGGACGGTCACGAGATGGACACGCTTCTGACAGCGGCCGCATGCTGACGCTCGCGGTCAGCGCCGACGGCTCGCGAACGGGATCACCTCGGCACCCGGGAACGCCACCCGCAGCGCGCGCGCGAGGTCGGTCACCTCGATCACCTCGATGCCCGGCGGGCACCTGGCCCGGGGTCCGGCGGCACGAGCGCGTGGGTGAAGCCGAGCCGGGCCGCCTCGGCCAGCCGGCGCCCGACGCCGGTCACCCGCCGGATCTCGCCGGCCAGCCCGACCTCGCCGATCGCGACCAGCCCGGTGGCGAGCGGCTCGTTCCGCGCGGCGCCGGCGACGGCCAGGGCCAGCGCCAGGTCGGTGGCCGGCTCGGTCAGCCGCACGCCGCCGACCGTCGCGGCGTAGACGTCGCGCCGCCGCTGCAGCGGTACTCTTCGCGCCGGCGCTCGCAGGACGGCGAGCACCATCGCCACCCGGCCGCTGTCGAGGCCGCTCGTGGTCCGCCGCGGGTTGGCCAGCGTGCGACGCGGCCACGCAGCGCCTGCACCTCGGCGAGCAGCGGCCGCTTGCCCTCGACCGTCACGGTCACGCAGGTGCCGGGCACCGCCTCGTCGCGGCGGGACAGGAACAGCCCGCTCGGGTCGGCGCAGCCCCTCGATGCCCTCGTCGGAGAGGTCGAAGCAGCCGACCTCGTCGGACGGGCCGTAGCGGTTCTTGACGCCGCGCACCATCCGCAGCCGGGAGTGCCGCTCGCCCTCGAAGTGCAGCACGACGTCGACGAGGTGCTCGAGCACCCGCGGCCCGGCGATCGAGCCGTCCTTGGTGACGTGACCGACCAGGACCGTCGCGATGCCGCGCTCCTTGGCCACCCGGATCAGCGCGGCCGCGACCTCGCGCACCTGGCTGACGTTGCCGGGGAGCCGTCGACCTCGGCGCTGGCGACGGTCTGCACCGAGTCGACGACCAGCAGCGTCGGGCTTGCACCGTCGTCGACGTGGCCGAGCACGGCGGCCAGGTCGGTCTCGGCGGCCAGGCAGAGGTCGTCGCGCAGGGCCCCGATGCGCTCGGCCCGCAGCCGGACCTGGGCGGCGGACTCCTCGCCCGTGACGTACAGCGCGCGGCCGCCGCTCGGCGAACCTCGCGGCGACGTCGAGCAGCAGCGTCGACTTGCCGACGCCCGGCTCGCCGGCCAGCAGCACCACCGCGCCCGGCACCAGGCCGCCGCCGAGCACCCGGTCGAGCTCGCCGACGCCGGTCGGCTGCGCCCGGGCCGCCTCGACGTCGACCTCGCGCGATCGGGCCGGGCGGGCGCGCTCACCGGGCCGGCCGCGGTCGTGCGGACGCAGGGGCCGCGGCGTCCTCGACCGTGCCCCAGGCCTGGCACTCGCCGCAGCGGCCGACCCACTTGCCGTCTGCCAGCCGCACTCGCCGCAGCGGAAGGCCGCCCGCTCGCGGGTCGCGGTGCGGCCATGCCGACGACAGTAGCGACGGCGGGTGGGACACGACCGGTGAGGCGCGCTCGCGTCAGGGGCGGCGGAAGGACTCCTCGGCCATGCCCCGACGGAAGAAGTCCTCGCCGAGGCCGGCGATCAGCGGCTCGACCTGGCTCGTCATCGACCGGATCGCGGCCAGCTTGGTCTCGAGCCGTTCGCCGCCAGCAGGTCGCTGACCAGCTGCTCGTCCCGCGGCGTGCACGGCGGCTCGGCGCCCATGAACACGTTGAACTGGTCCAGCGGCTCGCGGAACTCGGCGAGCCACTCGGGCGAGTTCGTCGCGTAGGCCAGCACGGTCCCGTCGGGCGCCACGGTCCGTCGAAGGCCGCGGTCGCCCAGCGGCAGACGGCCTTGTGGTCGTCGTGGCCCGTCATGCCGTCGGGCCCGAAGGTCAGCACCGTGTCGGGCTGCACCTCGGCCATCACGGCCGTCACCCGGCGTACCGCCTCGTCCTGGTCGACGTCGGCGCACCCGCCGTCGGGGTAGTCGAGCCAGTGGTGCTCGGTGACGCCGAGGATCGGCCAGTGCGGCCTCCATCTCGGCGGTGCGCACGGCCGCCAGCGGTGCGCCGCTCGGCCACCGCTCCTCGTCGGGCGAGCCCGAGCTCGCCGCGGGTCGCCGTGATGCAGACGACCCGGTCGCCGGCCGCGCGCCGCGCGCGCCATCAGCCCGGCGCACAGCTAGGTCTCGTCGTCGGGGTGTGCCCAGACGCCGAGGATGGTGCCCAGGGGGTTGTCGCCGCTCATGGACCGAGACGCTAGTCGCGACGTCCGATGCCCGCCAGCCTTTCGCGGTGTCGTCGGGGAGCATCGTGGGATGACGACCACCACGACGTACGCTGTGCACGCACTGCCGGCGGCCATCCTCGCCCAGGTCCGGTCGACCGGCTCGACGCATCCGGCAACCCGGTCGAGCCCGCCGTCGCCCACGGCGGCGAGCCGCTGCGCTGCTGCCTGCGGGACGCCGAGCCCGGTGAGGCGCTGCTGCTGTTCGGCTACTCGCCGCCGGCGGCTCGCGGGCCGTACCGGGAGGTCGGTCCCGTCTTCGCGCACGCCGAGCAGTGCACCGGCTTCGCAGGCACCGGCTACCCGTCCGACTGGGGCGGCCACAGGTGCTGCGCGCGTACGACGACCGCGGCTGGATCCACCCGGCGACGACTGTGCACGACGGCTCCGACCCCGAGTCCGCGATCGCCGAGGTCCTCGCAGCCCCCGGTGTCGTGGAGGTGCACAGTCGCAACATCGCGTACGGCTGCTACATGTTCGCCGTCAGGCCGGTCGACCCCCCTGTCCCCCTCCCGCGCTGACCCTCTGACACATCCGTGGCTGGTGTGCACTCGTGGGGCGGCTTCGACATGTCGTCTGTCCCTGCAGCACCAGTTGTGTCCCAGGGTCGCGAAAGACGTTCCCGCGGGAACGCCGTCGTCAGCGGCGGCGGGGCTTCGGGTCGGCGGGGTGCAGCGCGAACCGGCGGCGCGACGCGAGGTGCTCCTCGCACAGGCGGACCAGCTCGTCGTAGGCCTTCTGGCCCATCAGCTCGACCAGCTCGGCCCGCATCGAGACGTAGACCGGCTCCGCGCCGACGTGCGCCTCGGTGTTGCCGCTGCAGTACCAGTCCAGGTCGTGCCCGCCGGGACCCCAGCCGCGCCGGTCGTACTCCGCGATGATGATGACGAGCACCTCGGTGCCGTCCGGCCGCTCGACGTGCTCGTAGGTCCGCCGGATCGGCAGCTGCCAGCACACGTCCGGCTTGGTCTCGAGGAAGTGCCGGCCGGTACGCAGCGCCAGCCCGTGCAGGGCGCAGCCCTCGCCGCCCGCGAAGTCCGGGCCGGTTGGCGAAGATGCAGGCACCGTCGACGACCCGGGTCTTGCGGGCGCCGTCCTCGTCCTTCTCGGTCCACTTCTTGGGGTCGTAGTGCTGCCAGGTCTCGGGCGTCAGCTGCTTGACGAAGGCCTTGACCCGCTTCTCGTCGTCCTTGTCGGAGAAGTGCGCGCCGAGCGTGCAGCAGCCGACGCCCTCGGGCTGGTCGGCGTAGATGCCCTGGCAGCCGTTGCCGAAGATGCACGCCCAGCTCGACGTCAGCCAGGTCAGGTCGCAGCGGAACATCTGGTCGCCGTCGGCGGGGTCGGGGAACTCCACCCACGCGCGGGGGAAGTCGAGAGGAACCTCGGGCACAGGGGCCACCCTACGTGCGCGCCTAGGCTGATGGGCATGAGCCGTACGGTGCGCGGTCCCGAGGGCGAAGGTCGCGCTGTCCACCGCGTCGTGCTACCCGGAGTCCTGCACGACGGCGTTCGAGATGGCGGCGGACCTCGGCTTCGACGGGGTCGAGGTGATGGTCTGGACCGACCCGGTGAGCCAGGACCCCGACGCGCTGCGGGGGCTCTCCGACCGGTTCGGCGTCCCGATCCTGGCGATCCACGCGCCCGTGCCTGCTGCTGACCCAGCGGGTCTGGTCCACCGACCCGTGGACCAAGCTGGAGCGGGCCCGCGAGGCCGCCGAGACGCGTCGGTGCGCCGACGGTCGTCGTGCACCCGCCGTTCCGCTGGCAGCGCGACTACGCGCGTGGGTTCGTCGAGGGGCTGGCCCGGATGCAGGACGAGACCGACGTCGTCTTCGCGGTGGAGAACATGTTCCCGTGGCGGGCCCGCAGCCGCGAGGTCGTCGGCGTACCTCCCGCACTGGGACCTGCTCGAGCTCGACGTCCCCGCCGCGACCCTCGACCTCTCGCACACCGCGGTCTCCGGCTCCGACGCGGTCGAGATCGCTGGACGCGCTCGGCGACCGGCTCTCCCACGTCCACCTCGCCGACGGCTCGGGGTCCAACAAGGACGAGCACCTGGTGCCCGGGCGCGGCGCCAGCCGTGCGCCGAGGTGCTGGAGCGGCTGGCGCGTCGCGGCTACGCCGGGATCGGTCGTCCTCGAGGTCAACACCCGGCGCGCGCTCAACCGCGACGAGCGCGAGGCCGACCTCGCCGAGGGACTGGCCTTCGCCCGGCTCAACCTCGCGGCGGCGGCCGGCACCAGCGCCGTGAGGCGGTGCAGTGCGCGCCAGCTGTTCGACCTCGTCGCGGCGCGAGTACGACGCGCAGCCGCCCCGACTACCCGGCGCAGCTCTTCGACGCGCTGGAGTCGGCGATGGGCCAGCCGCTGCTGTGGTCCGACGTGCTCGACGTCGGTGCCGGCACCGGCATCGCCACGCGGGCCCTCGCCGGCCGCGGGCGCCACGGTGACCGCGGTCGATCCGGGGCCTGGCGTGCTCGCGGTGCTCGCGCTCGCGGTCGACCTCGCGGGTCCGCCCGGTCGCCGGCGACGGCAACGCGCTGCCGCTGCGCGACGCCTCGTTCGACCTGGTGTCGTACGCCCAGTCGTTCCACTGGACCGACCCCGCAGCGGTCGGTGCGACGAGGCGTTCCGGGTGCTCAAGCCGGGGGGGTGCTCGCGCTGTGGTGGAACCGGCACGACAGTCTCGGCCCGTGGATGGCACGAGTCGCAGAACAGCGGCTGTTCGCGCGCCTGCGACCGGCCGGAGCATGCCGACGAGGTACTGGGTCCCCGAGCTGTTGCGGACGTCCCGTGGTTCGCGCGCGTCGCGACGGTCGAGATCCCGTGGTCGCGCCGGCTGTCGGGCTGAGTACTGGCCGCGACCTCGCACCCAGTCCTACGTCTTCGCACTCGGCCCCGATCGGGCGGCGAGGTCGTGGCGGCCGAGCTCGCCGAGCTCGAACGGGGCACCCGTCGGGACCTGGAGGAGCCCTTCACGACGTACGCCGTGTTCGCGCGGAACTGACGGTGCTCGCAAGACCCGCATGTCACGGCGGGCTTGACGTGCCCGGTGCATCATGGCGGCCATGACGGCGCCGGCGAAGACCAGCGCCGCACGCCGCGGGCCGGGACGACCGGCCGGCGGTGGCGACCGGCGGGCGGCGATCCTCGACGAGGCGCGACGGGAGTTCGCCGAGAAGGGCTACGTCGGGGCCAGCGTCCGGGGGATCGCGCGCGCCGCGGACGTCGACCCGGCCCTGGTCCACCACTACTTCGGCACCAAGGAGCAGGTGTTCGTCGCCGCGATGGAGCTGCCGTTCGAGCCCGGTGAGCTGTTGCCGCAGGCCCTGGCCGGCGACCCGGAAGCTGGGCGAGCGGCTGGCGAGGATGTTCCTCGGCATCTGGGCGGACCCGGACTTCCGCAGCCCGATGCTCGGGATGCTGCGCTCGGCGATGACCGGCGAGCAGGGCGCCACCATGCTGCGCGAGTTCGTCGGCCAGCGCACTGCTCGGCCGGGTCGGCCAGGCGGTTGGCCCGATCGACCCGCTGCGGGTGCAGGCGGCGGCCGCCCAGATGGTGGGCGTGGTGATCCTGCGTTACGTCGTGCGGATGGAGCCGCTGGCCTCGGCGTCGGAGGACGACGTCGTCGCTCTCGTCGGGCCGACCATCCAGCGCTACCTCACCGGCTGAACAACCACAGCTGCATGATCACCGGGGTGTCGAGGGGCCTCTGACCTGCGGTGATGGCCTCTCGCAACCATTTCTGCATGATCAACGGGGGGAGGGATGGGGGTTGACGGGGGCGGCGGGCAGGGGGATATTCATCGCATGATGAATAACGGCGGAACGGCTGTCGCCGTGCGGGCCTGCGCGTGGTCCGCGGCCACCGGACGGTGCTGGACGGGGTCTCCTTCGAGGTGCCGCGGGGGTCGGTCACCGGTCTGCTCGGCCCGAGCGGCTGCGGCAAGAGCACGCTGATGCGCTCGATCGTCGGCGTCCAGGTGGTCGCCGGCGGCACCGTGGAGGTCCTCGGGCACCCCGCGGGGTCCACGGTGCTGCGGCAGTCGGTCGGCTACGTCACCCAGGCACCGTCGGTCTACGGAGACCTGACGGTGCGCGAGAACCTCCGCTACTTCGCCGCGGTGCTCGGTGCCCCGCCGGGCGACATCGCCCGCGTCGTCGACGCCGTCGGCCTCGCCGACCACGTCGACGACATGACGGCCCGGCTGTCCGGCGGGCAGGAGGCCAGGGTGTCCCTGGCGGCGGCGCTGCTCGGCACCCCCGACCTGCTGGTGCTCGACGAGCCGACGGTCGGTCTCGACCCGGTGCTGCGGCGCGAGCTCTGGGACCTGTTCGCCCGCCTCGCGTCCGACGGCGTGACGCTGCTGGTGAGCAGCCACGTGATGGACGAGGCCTCGCGCTGCGAACGGCTGCTGCTGATGCGCGAGGGCCGGCTGCTCGCCGACGACACGCCCGCCGCGTTGCTCGAGCGCACCGGGACCTCAGACATCGAGAGCGCCTTCCTCGCCCTCGTCCTCGATGCGGAGCGGAGCGCGGCATGAGCGTCCGGATCGACCCTCGCCACGGCACGACGCGTGCTCGCCCAGCTCCGGCACGACCCTCGTACGCTCGCGATGCTGATCGTCGTGCCGTGCGTGCTGCTCGCGCTGCTGGCCTGGATCTTCGACGGCACACCGCACGTTCGACCGGATCGGCGCCCCGCTGCTGGGCGTCTTCCCCTTCGTCGTGATGTTCCTGGTGACGTCTGTCGCGACCCTGCGCGAGCGGACGTCGGGAACGCTGGAACGGCTGCTCACGATGCCGATCGGCAAGCTCGACTTCCTGCTCGGCTACGCGATCGCGTTCGGACTCGTCGCCGTCGTGCAGGCGGCGACGGCGACGACCCTCGCCGTCACGCTGCTCGGTCTGGACGTGGCCGGTCCGGTGTGGCTGCTGATGCTGGTGGCCGTCCTGGACGCGCTCCTCGGCATGTCGCTGGGCCTGTTCGTGAGCGCGTTCGCAGCGACCGAGTTCCAGGCGGTGCAGTTCATGCCGGCGTTCGTGCTGCCGCAGTTCCTGCTCTGCGGGCTCCTTGTCGCCCGCGACGAGATGGACGACGTGCTGCGCTGGATCTCCGACGTGCTGCCGCTGTCCTACGCCGTCGACGCGATGAAGGAGCTCACCGCCAGGGAAGAGGTCGACCCCAGCGTCTGGGCCGACCTCTCCGTGGTGGGACTCGCGATGCTGCTGGCGCTCGCCCTGGGTGCTGCGACGTTGCGCCGGCGGACGCCGTGACTCGTCCGTCAGTGATAGCTGCGGAGGCTGCTGCCCGAGGCAGGGAGGGTGCATCTGACGTGGACGAAGGCTCAGCCCGGTCGACAATTGCGTACGGGAAGGACGACGCAACGCGTCCGTCGGGGGCACGAGGCGCGCGGCGTGAGGCGGTTGCATCGTCTTTCGGGTACAGCCGGAGGCGTGGGTACAGCCGGAGGCGCCCGAGAAGCAGAACGGTGGCCGACCGCGGTGGATCCAGGCTGAGACGCGCCGTCGGCGGGTGAGCCCCGCACAGATCGAGACGCGGCGGGTGCGGAGGGGCACGGGGCCGAGCGTTAGCCTGACGGCCCCGGTTGGTTCTCGAGGAGGTCTGCGTGCTGCGGCGAGTGCTGCTGTCCCTGTCACGGAGTGGTCGGGTCCGCCATCTGGTGGAGACCGCCCCGGTGTCGAGGTCCGTGGTGGCGCGGTTCGTCGCCGGGAGCGACGGCGGAGGAGGCGGTCGCGTCCACCAAGACCCTGGTCGACCGCGGGCTGCTGGCGTCGATGGACCACCTGGGCGAGGACACGCTGGTCTCGGAGCAGGCCACCGCGACCCGCGACGCCTACCTGCGGCTGCTCAAGCTGCTGTCCGACGCCGACCTGACCCGTGCGACCGAGGTCTCGGTGAAGCTGTCGGCGGTCGGCCAGGCGCTGCCCGGTGACGGTGAGCAGGTCGCGCTGGACAACGCGTACGCCATCTGTGAGGCCGCCCGTGCCGTGGGGACCACGGTGACCCTCGACATGGAGGACCACACCACCACGGACTCGACGCTGAGCATCCTGCGCGAGCTGCGGGCCGACTTCCCCGACACCGGCGCGGTCGTGCAGGCCTACCTGCGCCGCACCGAGGCCGACTGCCGGGACCTCGCCTACGAGGGTTCCCGGGTGCGGCTGTGCAAGGGCGCCTACAAGGAGCCGGAGTCGGTGGCCTTCCAGGGCAAGCGCGACGTCGACCGGGCGTACGTCCGGGCCCTGCGCGTCCTGATGGAGGGCAACGGCTACCCGATGCTCGCGACGCACGACCCTCGGCTGGTCGCCATCACCGAGGAGCTGGCCCGCCGGACCGGCCGCGCCAAGGACAGCTACGAGTTCCAGATGCTCTACGGCATCCGCCCGCACGAGCAGGAGCGGCTCTCCCGGCAGGGACAGAAGATGCGGGTGTACGTCCCCTACGGCGACGAGTGGTACGGCTACCTGGTCCGCAGGATGGCCGAGCGCCCGGCGAACCTGGCGTTCTTCCTGCGCGCGGTCGCAACCAAGGGTTAGAAGGGACCGGTCCCATGGGCCAGCGGGTCGCCGTGCTGGGCACGGGGAAGATGGGCGAGGCACTGCTGTCCGGCATGCTGCGCGGCGGCCTGAGCGCCGGCGACGTCGTCGTCACCGCTCGCCGCCCGGAGCGCGCGAACCTCCTGCGGGAGCGGTACGGCGTCGAGGTGCTGTCCAACGCGGAGGCAGCGGGCCGCGCCGACACGCTCATCCTCACGGTCAAGCCCCAGGACATGGCGGCGCTGCTCGACGAGCTGGCCCCTCACGTGCCCGCCGACCGGCTGGTCGTCACCGCCGCTGCGGGCATCACCACTGGCTTCATCGAGGCCAGGCTCTCCGACGGGACCCCGGTCGTGCGCGTCATGTCCAACACTCCGGTGCTCGTCGACGAGGCGATGAGCGCGATCTCCGCCGGGTCGCACGCGGGGGAGGAGCACCTCGTCAGGACCGAGGCCATCTTCACCCCGGTCGGCAAGACCATCCGGGTCCCGGAGTCGCAGCAGGACGCGGTGACCGCTCTGTCGGGCAGCGGCCCGGCGTACTTCTTCTACCTCGTCGAGGCGATGACGGACGCGGGCATCCTGCTCGGCCTGCCCCGCCAGGTCGCCCACGACCTCATCGTGCAGACGGCGATCGGCTCGGCGGTCATGCTGCGTGACTCGGGCGAGCGCCCGACGACGCTGCGTGAGGCCGTGACGTCCCCGGCCGGGACCACGATCAATGCCATCCGCGAGATGGAGAACCACGGCGTGCGGGCTGCGATGCTCTCCGCCCTGGAGGCGGCACGGGACCGTGGTCGCGAGCTGGCCTCCGGTGGCTGACGTCACGTCGCCCGACGGAGCGGGGAGCCGACGATGACGGTGGCGGACGACGGCGCGGTGGCCGGACTCGAGGTGCCGCAGCCCGCACTGCTCTTCGACCTCGACGGCACGCTCGTCGACTCGGTCTACCAGCACGTCACGGCGTGGCAGGAGGCGCTGACCGAGGTCGGGATCCCGTTGTCGGTGTGGCGGATCCACCGTCGGATCGGCATGAGCGGTGGGCTGTTCCTCCACGCCCTCCAGCGCGAGACGGGTGTGTCCATGGACGACGACACGCTGCGGCGGATCTCCGACGGGCACGCGAGGGCGTACCTCGCGCGGGCCGACAGCGTCGTGCCGCTGCCCGGAGCCCGCGAGCTGCTGCACCACCTGCACGAGCGGCGGGTCCCGTTCGCGATCGCGACGAGCGGTGCGCGTCGGACGGCCTACACGGCGATCGACATGCTTGCGCTGCCCGGACGACGTGCCGGTGGTCACCCGCGACCTGGTCGAGCGCGCCAAGCCGGACCCGCATCTGTTCCTGGCCGCGGCCCAGCTGCTCGGCGTGCGTCCCGAGGACTCGTTCGTGGTCGGTGACAGCGTCTGGGACCTGCTGGCGGCGCAGCGGGCCGGGGCGCTCGGCATCGGCCTGCTGTCCGGCGGCTACGGGCGGGAGGAGCTGGAGCGGTCCGGCGCGTACCGCGTGTACGCCGACCCGGCCGAGATGCTCACCCGGCTCGAGGAGGTCGGCGTCCGGCCGTAACCGTCAGACCGGCCCTCAGACCGGCACCGTGAGCGTCGCGGTCAGGCCGTCCTCGACCGAGCCCGTGACCTTCGCGAGCTGCAGCGAGTAGCCGTCGCTGAACACGTTGTCGGTGTCGAGCGAGGTCTGGGCCAGGTTGGCGACGCTGGCGTCGTAGCCGTCGGTCGCGTAGACGGCAGCGCTGGTCTCCTCCGGAAGCGCCAGCTGGGTGGTCCGCAGCTTGTTGCTGGCGCTGGTGGCGTCGTCGAGGCTGGGATAGACCTCGAAGTGGATGTGCGGCCACCGGCCCGAGTAGGCAGCCGGGTAGATGGTGGTGAAGGTGACGTTGCCGTCGGCGTCGGCCTCCTGGACGCCGCGCAGGTAGTTCTCCTCCGTGACGCCTTCGGAGTACAGCGAGTAGCGGCCCTCGCGGTCGCAGTGCCACAGGTAGACGGCCGCGCCCGCCAGGCCGGCAGCCCCTTCCGAGACGTCGACGACGCGCAGCGTGACGGTCAGGGGAACACCGTCGGCGACGGTGGACGACGAGCCGAAGCTGCGCGTGATGTCGCTGCGGACGATCCCGCTCTCGGTCAGCACGTTGACGCCGTTGGACCCGTCGCCGGGGAAAGGCCCGGCCGTCTCCTCGGGGATCTCACCCTCGCCGACGTCGACGCTCGAGGCGTCGCCGCCCGGCTGGCCGGGCGGTCCGGGGGCGCCCGAGGTCGTGGACGTGGTCGCCGCCCCTGTCGTGGAGTCGTCGGTGCAGCCGGCCACCGTCGCGGCGAGCCCGAGGCCGCCGAACAGCCCCAGTGCCCGGCGCCGGCTCAGCAGCGCGGGCAGGTCGTGGGACAGGCCACGGTCGTGGTCGTGCAGGTCGTCGTCGTGGTGCTGGTCGTCGTCGTGGTGCTGGCGGTCGTCGTGGTGCTGGCGGCCGGGCATCGGCGCTCCTCCATCGTCAGGTGCGGTCGTTGCGCCCGACTGTGGTCTGCGTTCCTGGTTGTTGCCTGTACGATCGCTGTCAGCTCTCGATGAGGCCATCGGGTCGGATCGGTGCAGCGAATTCGCGGTCCAACGTACCGGAGTCGCGCTTGCCGACGCCGTCGCCTGCCGGCTTGCACCGCGATTCCCGCACGGTGTGCTCCCGATAACGCTTCCGCGGCAACGCCGGTCAGCCACCGAAGTAGTCCGCGGCCACCCGCTTCGGCACGACCATCCGCCACGCGGCCCACACCAGCTCGCGCATCTCGGAGTCGTCGATCTCGGCCAGCCGGACGAGGACCCAGTTGAAGCGCTGGTCAGAGACCGTCGGCATGGCGAACTTGGCTGGCTCGGAGGAGACCAGTGCGGCGCGCTCCTCCTTCGGGAAGGCGAAGCCCATCGTCTGCTCGTCGTGGGAGAAGGAGACGTAGACGAGCTGGCCGACCCGGAACTTCACCCGGTCGTGGACCAGGACCTCGTAGCTGCGGGGCAGGTCCTTCACCACTGCGCGGACGTCGTCGATCGTGACCATGGTCAGCCCTGCCGCCCCGGCGCTGCTCAGCGCACGTAGATGCAGCCGTCGCGCTCGGTGACCTCGCCCCGCTGCAGCGGCATGACGCGGGTCAGCGCCTTGAACGCGGCGCCCAGCCCGGGCACCTTGGCGAAGATGCCCTGCGGGCCCCGCACCATCCGCCCGGACCGCACGTCGTACGCGGACTGGTGCCACGGGCAGACCAGGCGGCCCTGGTCGTCCAGCGTGCCGTTGGCGAGGTCCGCGCCGAAGTGCCGGCACCGTCGGGAGACCGCGAAGATCTCGCCGCCGTTGTTGCCGACGGCGAAGGGGCCCGCTCCGGTCACCGTGCCGGCGGGCAGGTCCGCCCGCGGTCCGACCTCGTGTTCTTTGCTCATAGGCCCACCCTTGCCCACATCCGGTCCGACCGGAAGGGCCCGGTCAGCGCCGGGTGACCCGCGCCCGCCAGGGCTGCACCACTCGGGGCCAGTCGCACGATGCCAGCCGCCGCACCAGGAACCGTCCTTCCGCGCGGTCGACGGAGAGCCGCCAGCGCCACTTCACGGCGACCCACTGGGCGAGGTAGTCGCAGCGTGCGGCGGCTCGCGGGGGCAGCCAGTCCAGCACCTCGGCGTTCCCGCGGGAACGCAGCACCCCCTCGGTCGCGACGGACAGGCTGTCGCGATAGCCCAGGTCGTTCAGCAAGGCGCGACGGGTCGTCGACGTCCAGCCCCTTCGCGCCCGAACGCCATGCCTCGCCGAGCGGCACGGCCGCGCCGACACCGAGCGCCGACAGGTTCCCCGTGCGCGTGCCGTTCCAGGTCGAGAGCCACCGGCCGCCCGACAGGCCGCACGTCTCGGTCATGGTGGGCGGCAGGACCGCCTCGGCGACCAGGACCTCGGCGGGCGTGGTGCAGCCGTCCCCGTCGGCGTCGGCCCAGCTCCCGAACTTGGCCCGGCGGTAGCCCCGCGACGTCTCCGACCCACGGCGCAGGTCACCCAGCAGCGCGCGGGTCGACACCTGTCGCGCGCGCCGCCGAAGGCATGGTCAGGGCGACCGGCACCGACTGCTGCGAGTAGTTCTCCGACGGGTCGAAGGCGTCGACCGTCCAGACGTACGTCGCGCCGCCGACCAGCCCCGCCGTCGGTGTACGACGTGGCACCCGGCCCGACCGTCGCGACGACCCGGCCGTTGCGCCGGACCCGGTAGCCACCGAGGCCGGCGGGGTCCGTCGACGGCTGCCACGCCAGGTCCGCGGTCGTCCCGGAGGTGGCGGTTGCCGTGAGGCCGGCGGCTGCGACGGCGGCAGGGTGTCGCCGGTGCTCTTGCAGCCGACGGACCCGGAGTCATGGACGCTGCCGTCCGTCGACAGGTAGGTGAAGTCGGCGCCGTCGGCGCCGAGGTCGAGCCGGAGGGCACCGGTCACCGGCACCGCGCTGACCAGGCGCGAGTCGCTGTAGACCGGCGGGATCGCCTCGTGACCGCCTGCACCCGCGATCAGCTGAGTCACTCCACGCGGGTCCGGCGCGCCGTCGCGGTTCAGCGAGGTCCACCGCTCGTAGGAGTGCGTGTGGCCGGCGAGCGCCAGAGTCACCCGACGGTCGGCGAGCAGCCTCCATACGGCTGCGAGCCCGGCCTTGCCCTTGTGCCCCGACACCGAGTAGCGGGGGTGGTGCATCGTGGCGATGGTGCAGCGGGCCTGGTTGGCCGCGAGATCGGCGGCGAGCCAGTCGTACTGCGCTGTCCCGGGCTGCAGCTGACCGTAGCGCCCGGTGCTGTCGATGGACACGACGTGCCATCCCGCGACGTCGTAGCTGTAGTAGTGCGGCGTGTTGTCGCCCCAGTAGTCGAAGAAGCCCGCGGCTCCGGGCGTGTGGTACTCGTGGTTGCCCAGGACCGGGTTGGTGATCGAGCGGAACCGCCCGAACCCGTCAGGGGATCCGTACCAGTTGTCGAACTCGAACGTCGACCCACGCTCGTAGACGTCGCCCAGGTAGGCCAGCAGGTTCGGCTGCCAGGTCGCGATCTGGGAGGCCAGCGCCGCCTCGCGCGCCGAGCCGTCCGCCCCGTCGCCCACGGCGACCAGCCGGAACGGCCGGCCCGGTCCGGTGCGGTCCCGGTGGAGACGGAGAAGGTCCGCCGGTTGGCGAATGGCGTCTGCACGCCGTTCTGCACGGTGGCCGGCAGGGTCACGTTGTAGCCCGTGCCGTCGCGCAGCTTGGCCCTGGCCCGCAGCGTCCCGCTGGTGTCGAGCATCCGGTCGGTGCGCCAGGACATCGTGTAGCTGCCGCCGGCGTCCGGGTCGTAGTCGGTCAGGAGGTAGGTGCCCGCGAAGTCGAAGCTCACGTACTTCACGCGCGGCGCGGTGGCACCGACGCGCCGGCCACACGGACGACCGTCGCCGAGAGCGGGACCGACCCGGACAGCACGCCGTCCGGTGCCGTCAGGCAGATCTGGACGGTGTAGCCGATCGTCACTGTCGTCGCGCAGGGGGTCGCGGCGGACGCCGGGGCCGCAGTCGTGAGCGGCAGCACCAGCCCGACCAGCAGCGACAGGACCAGCGAGCGAGTCGGGATGCGTGGCACCCCGTCACTGTCCGGGTCGGGTGGCCCGGTGTCCCGGTCTTGACCCAATCGCGACGATCAGGGCATGTCGAGGAACGGCGAGCTGTACGCGGGCTCGGCGCCCAGCACCTCCGCAGCCTCGGTCGGCGTCCATCCGCGACCGCTCGGCCTCGATCACCATGGGGAGCAGCCCCACGTCGCCCGGTGTCGCCAGCCCGGTCACGACCGGCAGCGACAGCGCCCACGACACGGCGGCCGTCACCGTTCGCTGGTCGGCCAGCGGCTCGTACCAGGTCGCGAAGCGGTGCTCGCCGGTCCAGTTCCGGCGGGCGACGGTCTTGATCACCATCAACGCGGCGTCCTGGCGCTGCACCTCGTCGACCAGGGCGTCGTAGGCGGCGCGGTACGCCGGGTCGCGGCTGAGCACGAGGCTGATCGGGGAGAGCACGGTCGCGAAGGGATGGCGCCGCAGCGCCTCCAGGTGGGTCGCCGGCGCGTCGTGGCCGTGACCGGTGATGCCGATCTCGCCGACCAGGCCCTCGTCCTGGGCGCGCAGCGCGGCGTCCAGCGCGCCGCCCCGGCGGGTGGCCCGGTCCAGGTCCTCCAGGTCACCGACGGCGTGCAGCTGGATCAGGTCGACGCGGTCGGTCCGCAGCCGTTCCAGCGACGCGTTGATCTCACGCCAGGCGTCGTCGGCGACGCGCTCGCCGGTCTTGGTGGCGAGGAAGACGTCGGAGTAGCCGCCGGGGATCGCCGAGAACGCGGCGCCGAGCCGCAGCTCCGCCTCCCCGTAGCTCGCGGCCACGTCGAAGTGGTTGATGCCCGCGTCCAGGGCCTCCCGCACCGAGCTGTCGGCCACCTCCTGGGCGACGTCGCCGAGGGCGGCTGCTCCGTAGATCAGCACCGAGCTCTGGTGCCCGATCCTGCCCAGCCGTCGTGACTCCATCTCCGGTCCTCCTCGTCGTCCGTCGTCGGTCGCCCTACCCGTGCGGGTGCTCCGTGACGTGTCGCGCCGCCCGGGTGGACCGCAGGGTCAGCACCAGCATGGTCACCAGCCCGACGGCCGCTAGCCCCAGCCCCAGTCTGCCGTTGAGCGGCAGCGCGATGCCGATGCCTCCTCCGATCACCCACGACAGCTGGAGCAGGGTCTCGGAGCGCGCGAACGCCGACGTCCGCACCGCCTCCGGCACGTCGCGCTGCACGATGGCGTCCAACGACAGCTTGCCCAGCGACTGGGCCAGCCCCGCGGCCAGCGCCACGCCCAGGACGGTCGCCACGCCGTACACGAAGGCACCGGCCGTCGCCGCGACGGTGAGGATCGCGAGCACGACCACGATCACCACCTCCGGCGCCCGGGCCCGCATCTTCGCTCCGATCGTGGTGCCGGTCGTGCTGCCCACACCCGCGCAGACCGCCACCATGCGCGATCGCTGCCGTGTCGTCGAGCCCGCCGATCGGTTTCTCGCGCAGCAGGAACGCGAGGAACATCGTCAGGAACCCCGAGAACGCGCGCACCGCCCCGTTGGCCCGCAACGCGATGACGACCGCCGGCCCGACGCTGGTCCGCCGTGGGATCGGGCCGGTGTCGTCCAGGGAGAGGGTCGTACGCGTCTCGCCGACCGTCGAGTCGACCTTGGGCGGCAGCCGCAGCGCCAGGACCATCCCGACGAGGAACACGGCGAACGCGAGTCGCAGCGACCACTGCGGGCCGGCCAGGGCCAGCAGCCCGGCCAGCCCGGCACCGAGCGCCCCGGACACGATGCCCGCCAGCGAGATCCGCGCGTTGGCCGCGACCAGCGTGTAGCCCGGCGGCAGCAGCCGCGGGACGGTGGCCGAGCGCGTCACGCCGTAGGCCTTCGACGACACGAGGCAGGTGAACGCCGCGGGGTAGAGGGAGAGCTCGTTTCCCACGACCGCGCCGGCCAGCACCCAGGTCGCGAAGCACCGGGCCAGCATGGTCGCGGCGATCGCGTAGCGACGACCGTGGCGGAAGCGGTCCAGCAGCGGGCCGACCACGGGCGCCATCACGGCGAACGGCGCCATGGTGATCAGCAGGTACAACGCCACGCGGCCGCGGGCCTCGCCGGTGGGGACCGAGAAGAAGAGCGTGTTGGCCAGCGCGACCGCGACCATCGCGTCGCCGGCGGTGTTGACCCCGTGCAGCTCGATCAGCCGGCCGAGCCCCGACTCGCCGGCGCCGTGCGCGTGGGTGACCCGGCGCACCCCCTGGGCGGTGCGGACCGCGCCGGAGCGGGTCCGCCGGGCGGCGCCCCGACCGTGTCGGGCCGCGTCCCGGCCGAGCCCGGCCAGCCGATCCCGTCTGGACATTGCCGCGCTCCGCCTCCGCTCGTGCCTCGCTCCGGACGTCGCCGCTCGACGACATCGCCACGGCCCCATCCTGCCGGTCGCGGCGTCAGGTCGCGTGGGCACCCGCGATGAGGGAGAATCACCCACCGTGACCACCACCACCGCCCGAAGGTCCGGCTCGGACGCCACGCTCGCCGCCGCCGTCGACGTGGCGCGCGCCGCGGCCGACGAGGTCGCCGCCCCGCGCCGGGGCCGGCGAGCACCTCGGCGCGGACTTCGAGGGCGAGCGGCTCGTCACCCACCGCTTCGCCTGCCTGGACGCGGCCTACACCGGCTGGCACTGGGCAGTCACCGCTGACCCGCGCTCCCCGCAGCAAGGCCGTCACCGTCAGCGAGGTCGTGCTGCTCCCCGGTGCCGACGCCCTGCTCGCCAAGGCCTGGGTGCCGTGGAGCCAACGACTGGCCCCCGGTGACCTCGGGGTCGGCGACCTGCTTCCCACCGAGGCCGACGACGACCGGCTCGAGCCCGGCTACGTCGCGACCGGGCTGGTCGACGCGACCGACGACACGGGCGACGACCTCGGCGACGCCGACGACGACACCGACCGGGTCGCGGTCTGGGAGCTCGGCCTCGGGCGCCCGAGGGTGCTGTCCTCGATCGGCCGCGACGACACCGTCGACCGCTGGTACTCCGGCGAGCACGGGCCCACCGCGGCGATCGCCCAGGCCGCGCCGGCGCACTGCGCCTCCTGCGGCTTCCTGACCCCGATGGGCGGCAGCCTGCGCCGCGTGTTCGGCGTCTGCGCCAACGCCTTCTCCCCGAGCGACGGCCGTGTCGTGTCCTACGACCACGGCTGCGGCGCGCACTCCGAGGTCGCCGTGCTGCCCGGCCCCGTCGAGGTGACCGCGCCGCTCGTCGACGAGGTCGACTACGACGTCATCTCGCTGCGCCCGGTCGAGCACACACCCGGTTCGGTCGACGACGCGGCCGACGCCGAGGACCTCGGCCACTCCTGACAGCCACTGTGGCCGGACGACCCGTTCGGCACCAGCGAGCTGCGCGCCCGCGTCCTCGCGGCCTGGTCCGCCTCGCCCGCCCGGTTCCGCGAGGACGCGAACGCCGAGGACGACCTCGTCCGCGGCGGCTACCGGGACCGCGTCGTCGTCGAGCTCGCGCAGAACGCGGCCGACGCGGCCGCTCCGAGCCGGTGTCGAGGGACGGCTCAGGCTGCGCCTGCGCGACGACCTGCTGGTGGCCGAGAACATCGGGGCGCCGTTGGACGCGGCCGGTGTCGAGTCGCTGTCGACGCTGCGCGCGTCGACCAAGCGGGGAGACGGCGCGTCGGTCGGCCGGTTCGGCGTCGGCTTCGCGGCGGTCCTCGCCGTCACGGACGAGCCCCGGATCGCGTCGGCGTCCGGCGCCGTTCGATGGGACGCGGCCGCAGCGCGCCGGGACGCGTCGACCGTCGCCTCCCTCGCCGAGGAGGTCGCGCGCCGCGGTGGCCAGGTGCCGGTCCTCCGCCTGCCGTACGCGTGGGACGAGCCGCCCCCCACCACCGCCACCACCGTCGTCGAGCTGCCGCTGCGCGACGCCGCTGCGCGGAAGCTGGTCACCCGCCTGCTGGCCGAGGTCGACGACGCTCTGCTGCTCGCCCTGCCGTCGCTGGCTGCGATCGACGTCGACGTCGACGGCGACCGGCGCACCGTCACGGCCACCGACCGCTGGCACGTCGTGCGCCGGGCCGGCCGGACGGACCCGGATCTGCTGGCCGACCGCCCGGTGGAGGAGCGCGACCGCCCGACCTGGTCGGTGACCTGGGCCCGCCCCCTGGCCGGGCAGCCGGTGCCGCCGTGCCTGCACGCGCCGACGCCGACCGACGAGCCCCTGGACCTCCCGGTCCTGCTGGTCGCCTCCTTCCCCCTCGACACCACGCGCCGGCACGTCGCGCCCGGCCTGCTCACCGACGCGCTCGTCGCCGAGGCCGCGGCCGCCTTCGTCGACCTCGTCACCGAGGTGCCCGACCCGGCGCAGCGATGGCCCTTGGTGCCTGGCCCGATGCCGGTCGGCCGGCTCGACGGCCAGCTGCGCTCGGCGGTGCGCGAGGCGCTGGCGGCAGCGCCGGTGCTGCGCACGGTCGACGGAGCACCGGTGGCCCCGAAGAACGCGGTGAGCATCGTCGGTGCCTCCGACGACCTGCTCGCCGCGCTGACCGGCGTCGTCGACGGCCTGGTCGCGGACCACACCGCACTGGAGCAGCTCGGTGGCAGGCGGCTGCGACTGGTCGACGCGGTCGACCTGCTGGCCGGTCTCGAGCGACCACCGGACTGGTGGCACCGCCTGTATGCGGCGCTCTCCGACGGCCCGGTCGACGGCGAGGCACTCGGCTCGCTGCCGGTGCCGCTTGCGGACGGCCGCCTCGTCCGGGGTCCCCGCGGCGCGCTGCTGCCCGACGGAGACCTGCCTTCCGACCTCTCGCTGCTCGGTCTCCGGCTGGTCCACCCGGCACGCCGCCCACCCGTTGCTGCTCCGCCTCGGCGCGGCTGCGGCGGCGGCCCGCACCGTGCTGGACCGGCCGGAGGTCCGCGCGGCCGTCGACGCCTCCTGGGAGCATTCCGAGCCCGAGGCGCTGGCCTCGGTGGTGCTCGACCTCGTCGCGCGCGCCGGGCTGCGCCACGGTGAGCTGCCCTGGCTGGCCGGGTTGCGACTCACCGACGCCCAGGGCGACCCGGCCGCGGCGGAGGACCTCGTCCTGCCCGGCTCGTTCCTTGCCGACCTCGCCGGGACGTCCGCACCGGACCAGCTCGGCGAGGTCGACCCGGCCCTGGTCGCCACGGTGGGGCCGCGACGTCCTGTCGGCGGCCGGCGTCCTTGCCGACCTCACCGTCACCGAGCTGCACGACCTGGTGCTCGACCGCGGCGGCCCCGACGACGACGCGGTAGCCGGGCTCGACGGGTGGTTGGACTGGGTCCTCGACCGCCTCGGTGGCCGCGCCGACACACCAGTCGGCGTTCCGCCGACGGTGCGCTCGCTGCGAGTCGTCCCTGAGCTCGACGTGGTCGACGACGGCTCATGGCTGCAGCGTTCTCGCCCATGTCGCGGGGGACCCCGAGCTGCGTTCCGCGCTGGTCGACCCCGTCCGCGGTCGAGGTCGGGGGCGGCGGAGGGGACAGGCGGGTCACCGTCCCGTCGTACGCCGCATGGTGGCTGCGGACCCGCGGCCTCCTCGAAGGCCGCCGCCCGGGCGAGTGGGCCGCGCCGGGTGCCACCGATCTCGAGGGACTGTGGGAGCCGCTTGCCGACGCGGGCGGCCTACCGGCGGCCGTGCTCGGCGCGGCCGGCCTGCGGACCTCGCTGGCCGACGTCCTCGCCGACGTGGACGGCGCGGAGGCCCTGCTGGACCGATTGGCCGACCCGGCCATCCGGGTGCCGTGGTCGACGCTGCTCCCTGCGTACGCAGGGATCGCCGCTCTCGACGCCGACGCGGTGGCAGCGCCCCGGTCCGTGCGGGTGGACCCGGACACTGTTCTCCCTGCCGACGACGTCGTCGTGGTCGACGCGCCGCACCACCTCCAGATCGGCTGGGACAAGCCGCCGCTCGTGGTCCCCCTGGCATGGGCGGCGGACCTGGCCGAGGTCCTTGACGTCGCGACGCAGCTCCGAGCGGATGGGCGACCCGGCTGTGGCCGGCGGCGAACGCCGGACCGTGCCGGTCGCGGTCGCGGCCCTGCTCCCGGGCGCACCGGACGAGTGGTGGGAGCACGACGAGCTGCTCGTCGCCGGCGATCCGGTCTCGTGGTGGGTCGCCGGCAACGGCGACGTCCATGCCGCGACTCTCGACGGGCTGGCCCGCGGTCTGGCGTGGGCCGCGGCGGCCTGGCCCGCGCGATGGCCGGTCGCCGCCGTGCTCGAGGACGAGAGCCGTGCCGGCGAGCTTGCGGACGAGCTCCGGCTGGGGGACTGACCCTCAGGCGCCGATCGTCCGCTGCACGGAGCCGTGCAGCTGGCTCCCGTGCGGTGCGGCCCGCAGCCACGGGATCACCGCTTCGGTGGGCATCGGCCGCGCCACGTGGTAGCCCTGCGCGACCTCGCACCCCCACGCCGCCAGGAGGCGCAGTGCCTCGGCGTCTTCCACTCCTTCGGCGACCATCTGCATCCCGAGCGCCCGGCTGAGGTCGATCGTGCTGCGCACGATGGCCGCGGACCGGGGGTCCGTCACGACACGGCTGACGAAGCTCCGGTCCAGCTTGAGCTCCTGCACCGGCAGCTCGCGCAGGTACCCCAGTGAGCAGTAGCCCGTTCCGTAGTCGTCCACCGACAGCCAGAGTCCTTGGCGGCGCAGCTGCGCCAGCACCGCTTGCGCCTGGGCGGCGTCGACCATCAGCACGTTCTCGGTGATCTCCAAGGTGAGCACAGCCGGGGGCAGTCCCACCTTGCGCAGGTGACGCATCACCACGCGCGGGGAACTGGGCGTCCTGCAGGTTCGACGCGGACAGGTTCACCGCGACGGTCAGCCCGGGGAACTCCTGGCGCCAGGTCTGGACGTCTCGGAGGGCTTGCTTCAGGACGTGGTCGACGACCCGGTCCATGAGGCCCGCCTTCTCGGCCAGGCCCAGGAACTGGTCCGGATAGAGCAGGCCACGCTCAGGATGCAGCCAGCGCAGCAGGGACTCGAATCCCACAACGGCGCCGCTCTGCAGGCCGAGCTGCGGCTGGTAGTGCAGGACGAGCTCCCCGGAGTCGAGACCGGCACGGAACTGCTCGACGGTCTCGAGCCTGCTCCGGGCCCCGCCGTGCTTGGACGGCTCGAACACGACGTGGGAGAGGCGGGTCCGCTTCGACTCGTACATCGCGACATCGGCGTGCTGGAGCAGCGCTGAGGAGCTGGTGCCGTGCGCGGGAGCCAGCGCGATGCCGGCGCTGGCCTCGACATGCAGCCGCAGGCCCTGCAGGGCGAACGGGAACGCCAGCTGCCGACACACCTCCTGAGCCACCTGCACCGCTGTGGCCTCGTCGGTGTTCGGCAGCAGCACCCCGAACTCGTCACCGCCCATCCGCGCCAGCATCGCCCCGCCGGGCATCGCCTGCTCCAGCCGGTTGCTGATGAGCCTGAGCAGGTTGTCGCCCACGTGGTGGCCGAAGCTGTCGTTGACCTCCTTGAACCGGTCCAGGTCGATCAGCAGCACAGCCGCTTGGGCGGCGGAACCGCGCGCGCTCATCACGCAGTCGATCTGCTCCAGGAGCTGGCGCCGGTTGGGCAGACCGGTGAGGTCGTCCGTGCGCGCAAGACGTTGTGCATCGGCGAGCGCGCGCACCTCACGGAAGCTCAGGCTCGTCCGCAGCAGCGCCACCATGATCGTCGTCACGCAGAGGATCGTGACGGTGAGCGACCCACGGCTGGGTTGAAGGGCCTGTGCTGCCAGCACCGCGAGCGAGGAGGCAGCGAACAGCATGGGCACCGCCAGCAGCCGAACGCCCCCGTGTGACTGCAGCCGCGACCGTCCTGCCGGAGCTCACCCAGGACGCCAGCGCCATCGCGACGACGCCGACCAGCCAGACGTCATCGAGCCACGTGCCGGGCTGGAAGCTCCCAGCACCGAGCTGCACCAGGTAGACGACGTCGGCGACGGCGAAGAACGCCATCCCGACCCCGAGCAGCCACCAGCGTCGACCGGGACGCCAACCGGTGACGGCGAACACGGTGACGATCAGCATCAGGAGCAGCAAGTCCGCCGCCGGATAGGCGAGGTTGACGGCGACGTCCGCCCCGCTGCCCGTGGCCGCGTCCATGACCGGCGTGAGGAGAAGAGCGGTCACGACGGCCGCGGCTCCGAGACTCGCCACCAGCCCGTCCAACCACTGCGACCCCTGCCATTCGCGGATCTGCTTTCGCACGAGGAGCAGAGCAGCCGCGTACAGCGCCGGGTACAGCGGGAGCCACAGCGCGTCCGACACCGACGGGAACGGCTCCGGCGCAGATGTGCTGGACCACCGCGTAGTACACGACGTTGCCGAGAGCCGTAGGAGAGCAACCCGCTCGCCAGCAGCGCCCACGCGATCCGGTCCTGCCTGATCAGCCAGACCCTCGCGGCGACCAGCACGGCGGCGAGCAGGTAGATGCTGTCCTGCAGCCCCTCGTACCCGGAGCCGCCGTCCAGCGACGCGTGCAACGGCGGGAACAACGCCGCGATGCTCACGCCCAGCAGAAGGACGAGCAGCACACAGATCGCTCTGATCGCCAGTCGGTGAGGTGCCCGCAGCCCGTCGACCGTGGAAGTTGGCACACCGTATGCATCGGCACAATGGGTGAGAACACAAGCGGAGGGCACAAAACCGGCCGAGATGGGCCGAAATGAGTGCCCGAGCGTGACCTAGCGGTCGGCGGCCGGCGGTTCGTCCCGCCGCTGGGCGGCCCGTCGCCGACGTACCGTCCGGAGCCCGACCAGGCCGAGGAACACCCCGGCCGCCGCGACCCAGACCCAGGATCCGCGGCCCTGCTCGTCCAGCCGGTCGCGCAGGATCAGCAGCACCACGAGCAGGACGGCCCAGGCGACCGTGCCGATCGTGACCGCCCTGACGTCGTCGGTCCGAAGCGGCTCCGGGTCGGGTCGGCGTGGCGCGGCCATGAGCCCACCCTAGGTCCGGCACGCTAGGGCCGCGCTCCAGCGCACCGACGTCTCCTGCCCCTGCCGCACTGCTTGCGAGGTCTCGATGTCCGGTTCGACGCACACCGAAGAGCGCCCTCCGGCCGCGGAGGGCGGTCTCGGCGCCCTGGACCGGTACTTCCACATCACCCAACGCGGCTCGACCGTCAACCGCGAGCTGCGCGGTGGGCTGGTGACGTTCTTCGCGATGGCCTACATCGTCGTGCTCAACCCGCTGATCATCGGCACCGTGCCCGACGCCGACGGGAACTTCCTCGGTGGTGGCGACGTCAACCTTCCGCTGGTGGCGGCTGCTACCGCCCTGGTCGCGGGAGTCGTGACCATCGCGATGGGCGTCTACGCGAACTTCCCGCTGGCACTCGCCACCGGGCTCGGCCTCAACGCGTTCGTCGCGTTCTCGATCGCCTCGCAGATGAGCTGGCCGGACGCGATGGGCCTTGTGGTGATCGAGGGCCTGATCATCCTGGTGCTCGTGCTCACGGGCCTCCGGAAGGCGGTCTTCCACGCCGTCCCGACAGCGTTGAAGACCGCGATCAGTGTCGGCATCGGGCTGTTCATCGCGTTCATCGGACTGGTCGACGCCGGTATCGTCCGCCGCAACCCGGATGCGGCGAACACGCCCGTCCCGGTCGGCTTCGGAGTCGGTGGCGAGCTCGAGGGCTGGCCGACACTGGTGTTCGTCGTGGGCCTGCTGGCGATCGTGATCATGATGGTGCGACGGGTGAAGGGCGCGATCCTGATCGGCATCGTCGGCGCGACGGCGCTCGCGGTCGTCATCGAGGCCATCGCAGACATCGGTCCGGGCTTCACCCCGCCGGACAAGGTCAACCCGCACGGGTGGGGCCTCAACGTTCCTGCTCTCCCTGACTCGATCGTCGAGAAGCCGGACTTCTCGCTGCTCGGCGACTTCAGCCTGCTCGGGTCCTGGGAGCGGGTCGGCTTCGTCTCGGCCGCGCTGTTCGTCTTCACGCTGCTGCTCGCCGACTTCTTCGACACCATGGGCACGATGACCGCGATCGGCGCGGAGGCCGACCTGCTCGACGAGGCCGGAACCCCCGTGAACGCGCAGCGGATCCTGGTCGTCGACTCGGTGGCCGCCGCGGCCGGCGGCGCCGCGAGCGTCTCCAGCAACACGTCCTACATCGAGTCCGCAGCGGGAGTCGGCGAGGGCGCCCGCACCGGACTGGCCAGCGTCGTGACCGGAGTGCTGTTCCTCCTCGCGACGTTCCTCGCACCGCTGGTCGCGATCGTCCCCTACGAGGCCGCGACTCCCGCCCTGGTCGTCGTCGGCTTCCTCATGATGGTGCAGGTCAAGGGCATCGCCTGGGACGACGTCGAGGTCGCACTTCCGGCCTTCCTCACGATCATCCTGATGCCGTTCGCCTTCTCCATCACGGTCGGTATCGGTGCCGGCTTCGTCAGCTATGTGCTCATCAAGGCGGTTCGCGGCAAGGCCGCTGAGGTCCACCCGCTGATGTGGTTGGTGGCGGCACTGTTCGTCCTCTTACTTCGCACTCGACCCAATCCGCCAGCTCCTCGGGGTGAACTAGGGCGGCGTGTCAGGCGCCACCTCCCGCGTACGTCGGTCAGGTTGCTGACAGTGACCTGACAGCGGCCCGCCCTAGCGTCCGACGTGCCGACCCGCCCCCGGGTGCGGCTGCGCGGAGAAAGGGCATGACATGACGACAACGACGACGTCGACGCACGGTCCCGAGGTCTCGATCACACGCGACGACGCCACGGGTCCGACCGCCGACGTGTTCGCCGAGCGGATGTTCGCCTCGGCGCTCAGCACGTTCGAGTCCTCGCACGTACCTGGGCGACCGCCTCGGGTGGTACCGCAGCCTGGCGTCCGGCGGACCGGCCACCCCGGCGGAGCTCGCCGCGCGCACGTTCACCGACGAGCGGTACGCGCAGGAGTGGCTGGAGCAGCAGGCGGTCGTCGGCATCCTGCTGGTGACCGGCGAGGGCGAGAACCGTCGGTTCGTGCTGCCTCCCGGGCCCGCAGAGGTGCTGACCGACGCGGACAGCCTGTCGTACCTCGCCCCGCTCGCCCGGATGGTGGTCGCACCCGCTGTGCAGATGCCGGCGCTGCTGGAGGCCTACCGGGCCGGCGGCGGGGTGAGCTGGGAGCAGCTCGGCGCAGACGCCCGCGAGTCGCAGGCCGACATGAACCGGCCGTGGTTCGAGCAGCGTCTCGCACCGGCGCTAGCCGCGGTTCCCGCAGTCCACGAGGTGCTCGACCGGCCCGGCACCAGAATCCTCGACGTCGGCTGCGGCGGAGGGTGGTCGAGCATCGCGCTGGCCCACGCCTATCCGTACGCGATAGTCGACGGAGTCGACCTCGACCTGGCGTCGGTCGAGCTCGCGCGAACGAACGCCGAATCGGCAGGTGTCGCCGACCGCGTGCGTTTCGAGCACGGAGACAGCTCGGCGCTCGGCGCACCCGAAGGTTCCTACGACGTGGCTTTCGCCTTCGAGTGCGTGCACGACCTGGCACAGCCGGTCGAGGTCCTCCGGTCCGTCCGCCAGGCCGTCGTCCCCGACGGGCTGGTCATCGTCATGGACGAGGCGGTCGCCGACGAGTTCACCGCGCCGGGCGACGAGATCGAGCAGCTGATGTACGGCTACAGCCTGTTCATCTGCCTGCCCGACGGCCGGTCCACGTCGCCCTCGGAAGCCACGGGTACCGTCATGCGGCACGGCACCCTGACCGCGTACGCACGGCGCGCCGGGTTCACCGCCGCCGACGTGCTCCCCACCGGCGACTTCGGGCTCTTCAGGTTCTACCGCCTGCACTGAGCCGCGCCGGCCCCGGCACGATCCGGTTCGCCGAGGCCATGCGGTGATGCGACAGTGACCGGCGTGAGCACGGCGGGCTGGGATGGAACGCGCAGAGGCCAGGACAGCCGTTGCGGGCAGACCCTGGCCTCTGACGTTTTCGGCCCCTCAGGGCCCTTCCGGCTCGACGGGAGAACGGCTCGGTGAGGTCACGTCTCGTCTCCTTCCACGTCGGTGGAGTACGGACAATTCTCACGGTAGACCCGTCGGCTCACCGCTCGTCAAGGGACTGTCCGGGGCATGAGCAACCGGGCCAGGGGTACGTCGCCGAGGACACCGAAGAAGGGAGACGCCATGCCGTCGCCGGGCATCAAGAACGAGCGACAGTACGCGGCACTCAAGGACAAGGGGATGTCCAAGGAACGGGCCGCCCGGATCGCGAACTCCCCGGACGCGTCGAAGCACGGCGGGCAGAAGTCCGGCTCGGGCGGGAATCCGAAGCAGGGCGGCACGACCGCGCAGAAGAAGGAAGCGGGCCGCAAGGGCGGCAAGGCGGCTGCCCGCAAGAAGTAGACGGGGGCGTTTCCGCGGAACCGTCCGGCCGCCGGCTCCCTGAGAGCCGACGGTGATCGTTCGGGCCGTTCCGGCGATCAGTTCCGGGCCTGGATCCCCGTCGTGGCGCATCATGATCTTGCGCGGCGGACACACCTCGCGCGGGAACATGTCGTTAGCATGAGTAATGAGGTATGCTAACGACAATGCCGACCATGACCCGCACCGCCGAGCTCGCCAGCACCCTGCGCGTTCCCGGTCATGCGGCTGGCCCGCCGGATGCGCGCGGAGCGCACGGACACCGACCTGACGCTCACCCAGATGGCCGCCCTCGGCACCCTGGAGCGGCACGGGGCGCTCACCCCCCGGGAGCTGGCCGACCACGAGCGCGTGCAGCCCCCCTCGATGACTCGGGTGATCGCCGGCCTGGAGGAGCGGGGCCTGATCGTGCGCACCCCCCACGAGAGCGACGGCCGGCAGCACCTCGTCTCGCTCACCCCCGCCGCCCAGGCCCTGCTCCGCGAGGACCGGCGCCGCCGGGACGCCTGGCTGGCCAGGCGGCTGGCCGAGCTCACCCAGGAGGAGCGCGACGTCCTGCGCGCCGCCGCACCCGTGATCGAGCGGCTCACCAGCCCTGTGAGCCCGACCTTCCGCTCCCTGCGCAACCGCAACTACCGCATCTACTACGCGGGTGGCGTGGTGTCGAACATCGGCACCTGGATGCAGCGGATCGCCCAGGACTGGCTCGTCCTGCAGCTCTCCGACAACGACGGCGTCGCGCTCGGCATCACCACCGGCCTGCAGTTCCTGCCGATGCTGCTGTTCGGTCCGTGGGGAGGGATGCTCGCCGACCGCTACTCGAAGCAGAAGCTGCTCATGATCACGCAGGCGTTCATGGGCGTCGTCGCCCTCGCGCTGGCGGTGCTCGACCTCACCGACGTGGTGGCGGTGTGGCACGTCTACGTCCTGGCGCTGCTGCTCGGCCTCGGCACCGCCGTCGACAACCCGGCGCGGCAGTCCTTCGTGGTCGAGATGGTCGGTCGCGACGACCTGCCGAACGCGGTCGGCCTCAACAGCGCCTCGTTCAACCTGGGCCGGGTGATCGGCCCCGCGCTGGCCGGCCTGCTGATCGAGGTGTTCGGCACCGGCCCGGTGTTCCTGATCAACGCGCTGTCGTTCGTCGCGGTGATCGCCGCGCTGACCCGGATGCGCGTCGAGGACCTCGAGCCCGCGCCACGGGCGGGGCGGGGTCCCGGCCAGGTGCTCGAGGGCATCCGGTACGTCCGGAGCCGACCCGACCTGCTCATGGTCATGGTGCTGGTGTTCTTCGTCGGCACCTTCGGCCTGAACTTCCAGATCACCACCGCGCTGATGGCGACCGAGGTCTTCGACAAGGGCGCCGGTGAGTTCGGTCTGCTCGGCTCCATCATGGCGGTGGGCTCGCTCTCGGGCGCCCTGCTCGCCGCCAGCCGCGGGCGGCCCCGGCTGCGCCTGCTGCTCCTGTCGGCGCTCGCCTTCGGGGTGGTGGAGGTGGTGGCCGGGTTGATGCCGACGTACTGGCTGTTCGCGGTGGCCCTCGTGCCCGTCGGAGTGACCGCGCTGACCTTCATCACGGCGGCCAACTCCACGATGCAGCTCGGGGTCGACCCGGTGATGCGTGGCCGGGTGATGGCCCTCTACATGGCCGTGTTCTTCGGCGGGACCCCCATCGGCGCGCCGCTGGTCGGCGCCGTGGCCGAGGCGTTCGGCGCCCGGTGGAGCCTGCTGATCGGCGGCATCGTGTCGGCGACGGCGGCGGCTGTCTGCGCGCTGGTGCTGGCCCGGCGCAGCGGCCTCGAGATCCGCGACGAGCTGCGGGACCTGCCCCGGCAGCGACCGCAGGTCGACAACCTGGTGGAGACCGCCGACCGGGCCTGACAGGCTGTGCGCCATGACACCGGACGACTTCCTGGCCCACCTCCGCCGTGACGCCGAGCGGATGATCGAGCTGGCCCCGCAGAACCTCGACGCCCCCGTCCCGGCCTGCCCGGGCTGGACGGTGGGGGAGGCGTTCGTGCACACCGGCTCGGTCTACTCGCACAAGGTCGCCTGCATGCGGATGCCCGAGGGACCGCAGAGCGAGGACGACTGGGACCACGGCCCCGGTGAGGGCCAGGACCCCGGCGAGTGGTTCCGGGAGCGGCTCGACGAGCTGACCGGCGAGCTGACCGCCCGCGGCCCGGAGGCGAAGGCCTACACCTGGTACGACGACGACCAGACGGTCGGCTTCTGGTTCCGCCGGATGGCCCAGGAGACGGCGGTGCACCGGGTCGACGTCGAGAGCGGCTTCGACGCCGTGTCCCCTGTCGCCGACGACCTCGCGGTCGACGGCATCGACGAGGTGCTCGACTGGTTCCTGCGCTACCAGAACGAGGACGTCGGGCCGGACGGCCCCGGCCGCGGAACGGTGGCGGTCCGCACCGGCGACCACATCTGGCGCACCACGCTGACCGCCGACGAGGCCCAGCTCGCACGCGAGCCCGGACCGGCTGACGCCGTCGTGGCCGGTGAGCCGTCCGAGCTGCTGCTCTGGCTGTGGGGCCGCCGCCCGGACAGCGCGGTGACCCGGGAGGGCGACGAGGAGCTGCTGCGGGCGTTCCGGGAGCGGCTGCGCGTGGTGACGCAGTAGGCCGGGCGGGGACCTTGCCGACGTACGACGTCGTCGTCGCGGGCCTCGGCGGCTTCGGCAGCTCCGCGGCCGCCCACCTCGCGCGGCGCGGTCTGCGCGTCCTCGGGCTCGACCCGCGCCCCGGCGCCCACAGCGAGGGCTCCAGCCACGGCGAGTCGCGCATCGTGCGCCAGGTCTATTTCGAGGGCGCGTCGTACGTCCCGATGTTGCTGCGCACGTTCGAGCTCTGGGCTGGACTGCGTCGCCAGGACGGCTCGCCGGTGATGCGCACGACGGGTGCCCTCTACCTCGGTGCCCCCGGCACCCGGGTGCTGGCCGGCAGCATCGAGACGGCGCGCGAGTGGGGACTCGGCCACGAGGTGCTCGAGGCGGCCGACGTCACCAGGCGGTTCCCGGCGTTGCACCCGTCGGACGGCACGCTCGGCCTCTTCGAGCCGGCGGGCGGGCTCGTCGAGCCGGAGGCGGCGGTGGCCGCCCACCTGCGGGCGGCGACCGCCGCCGGGGCGGAGCTGCGTCACGACGAGGCGGTCGTCGGGTGGAGGGCGACCGGCGACGGCGTCATCGTGACGCACGACGCGGGGCGAGGTGTCAGCCGGCGCGCTGGTGCTGGCACCCGGGCAAGTGGGCGCCCGGCCTGCTCGGTGGCCTCGACCTGCCGCTGTCGGTGGAGCGCCGGGTCCAGTACTGGTTCGAGCCCCCGGACGCGACGGACTTCTCGCCGGACCGGCTGCCGGTGTGGATCTGGGACCTGGCCGACGGGACGTCGCTCTACGGGGTGCCCTCGCTGGCGGACGGGCTGGTCAAGACAGCGGTGCACTTCTGCACCGAGCGACCCGCCGACGCCTGGACGCCCGACGAGGTGGCCTCGGTGCTCTCCGGCCTGCTGCCCGGGCTCGGCGCCGACCATCGGCGCGCTGCCGAGTGCTGGTACACCCTCACGCCGGACCACCACTTCGTCATCGGCCGGCACCCGGTGTCCGACCGGGTGCTGCTCGCGTGCGGCTTCTCGGGGCACGGGTTCAAGTTCACGCCGGTGGTCGGCGAGGTGCTGGCCGACCTGGTGGTGGACGGGTCGACCCGGTTCGACCTGGCGCTCTTCGACCCGCTGCGCTTCGGATGAGGCTCTTCGTCGCTCTGCGGCCACCGGCCCCCGTGGTCGCGCACGCCGATGCGGCGCTGGCCGAGGTCCGCTCGGCCCACCCGGACCTGCGGTGGATACCGCCGGAGCGGTGGCACCTGACGCTCGCCTTCTACGGCGAGATCCCCGACGAGAAGGTCGACGGCACGGTGACGATGGTCGAGCGCCGGCTGCGCGGCCACCCGTGCGAGCTGGCGTTCCAGGGAGCGGGCCAGTTCGCCCGGCGTGCGCTGTGGCTCGGAGTCGGCGGGGAGGTCGATGCGCTGCGAGCGACGGCCCGGTCGGTCACCTTCGAGCGGCTGCCCTACCGGCCGCACCTCACGGTCGCCCGGCTGCGGGGCGGCGTCGACGCAGCCGGGGCGGCAGCCCGGCTCGACTCGTACGTGGGGCCGGTCTGGGTCGCCGACACGGTGCACCTGGTGCGGTCCCGGCTCGGCCCCTCCCCGACGTACGACGACATCGCGAGCTGGCCGCTGCCGCCCCCGACGTAGGGTCGGCCCCGTGGACCCGAGGACGAGGCGCCGGGTCGTGCTCGGCGCCCTGGCGCTGCTCGTCCTCGTCGTCCTCATCGGCGCCGTCGTCTAGCGCCGGCCCGCCGCAGCGGGGTCAGCTGACCGTGGAGACCCGGCGACCCGCGTGCCGGCTGGTGAAGTAGCCGATCACCAGGAGCAGCCCGGCGAGGACCAGGACGGCTGACCCGATCTCGGTAGCGGCGTCCAACCAGCCGTAGTCGCTGCCGCCGCCGCGGTCGAGGAACCGGACGTCGGAGTGGGCTCGACGATCGGTGGCGGCCCGGCGTGGGCGGGCAGGGCGCCGAAGACGGTGATCGTGATCGCGGTGAGGACGGTGAGGAACGGATGCCGGCGGGACATGGTGACCCCCTCGGGAGCCGGAACGTCGTGGGACGGGCCGGTCAGGCCGACAGCGGGATGCGGCGAAGCTGCGAGCGGGTGACCCGGGTCCACCACGCCGGGCGGAGGCGCGGAACCTTGTGTCCGGCGGGCAGGTCGCTCGCCAGCCGTGCGGCGTGGGCGGCGCGCAGCAGGTCGTGGATGTGCTCGTGCGCGATGGATGCGGTCAGGTGGTCGGGGTAGCGGGTCATCGTGGGCTCCTCGTGTCGTCGATGAGTCCACGCTGCGCCTAAGCCGCCGGCCACACATCCGGCGAACTCCCTATCTTCCCGGGGACGAGGCCTTACGGGTCAGGGCCGCCGGTCGCGCGCGACGACGCGGACGGGCACCTAGGGTGGTGCGGTGAGCGAGGCGTCGGCGGCGAGGGCCGCGGAGGAGTTCGACGTCGGGAGGGCGGTCTGGGCCACCCGGTTCGTCTTCGCCGCCAACGGCGGGCTGTTCGCGACCTGGGTCTCGCGGGTCCCGGCCGTCCGCGACGACCTCGGCGCCTCTGAGCGCGGCCTCGGGTTCGCCCTGCTGTTCATCGCTGTCGGGTCCCTGCTCGCGATGCCGCTCTCCGGCCGGCTGGTGACGGCGATCGGTGCGCGCAGGGTGCTGGCGGCCTGCTTCGTCACCTGTGCCGTCTCCTACTCGGCCCTGGGTGTCTCCCCTGACCTCGTGGTGCTCTCCATGGCCCTGCTCGTGCTCGGCGCCGGCGTGGGGGTCTGGGACGTCGCGATGAACGTGGCGGCCCACGCCGTCGAGGTCCGCGCTCGTCGGACGCTGATGCCGGGCTTCCACGCGGCCTGGAGCATCGGCACCGTGGTCGGCGCCGGCATCGGCGCGCTGGCCGCGAAGACCGGCGTCGCCCCGTCGGTGCACTTCGCCGCCTGCAGCCTCCTGGTGGCCGCCGCCGCCCTGGTCGCGGTCCGGGCGATGCCCGACCGTGCCGCCGAGGACAGGGCCGAGGACGCCGCGGGTGAGCACCACGTGCCGCCGCGCGGTGCGCTGGTGCGCGACCCGCGCCTGATCGGTCTCGGTCTCATGACGTTCTGCGCGGCGTGGGCCGAGGGTGCCGCCAACGACTGGCTGGCCCTGATGCTCACCGACGACCGGGACGCGTCCGGCGCCCTCGCCGCCCTCGGCTTCGCCGTGTTCGCCGGTGCGATGACCCTCGGGCGCGCCGCCGGCAACGGGGTGGTCGAGTCGCTGGGACGGGTCCGGTCGTTGCGGTTAGGCGCCGTCGTCTCCGCCGTCGGAGTTGTCCTGCTGCTCGCGGTGCCGGTCCTCGGTGTCGCGTACGTCGGTGCGCTGCTCTGGGGCCTTGGTATCGCGGTGGCCTTCCCGCTCGCCATGAGCGCTGCCGGGGAGACCCCGGGTCGCGGGCCGTCCGCCATCGCCACGGTGGCGACCATCGCCTACGCGGGCTTCCTGGTCGGGCCGCCGCTGATCGGGACCCTCGCGCACGAGGTCGGCCTGGACCGCTCATTGTGGGTCGTGGTGATCCTGTCCGCGGGGATCTTCGTGCTCGCCGGCAACGCACGCGACCCGAGGTGGACCGGCAGCGGCTCGACCCGCGTGCGAGGCTGATCGGATGCCCGAGGACCTCGACGGCGCCCTCGCGGCGCTGCGGCCGCTGCTGCTCGACGAGCACTCGCTCGTCCGGGCGGTCGCGGCCGGGAGACGGCGCTCCACCCACCCGTCCTGGCAGCGGGTCGAGGTGCGGCCGATCGACCTCAAGACCGGACGTCACCTGCAGGTCGTGACCCGCGACGACCGGGCCGCCACGACCGCCAACCATGCCTACGGCCCCGCGGCCGCGGAGGCGGTCGACTCCCTGCTGGCCGAGCCGTTCGGCAACTGGCACGTGCAGACGACCGACGAGACGGTCCAGCTGCGGGTGACCAAGAAGGGTCTCGCCCAGGTGCATCGTGCCGCGGCCCAGGCGAAGCAGCAGACCGGCCACGACCGCGAGCGCAAGCACCTGATCGACCCGGGCGACCCGCTCTTCACGGTGCTCGGAGCCGGCGCCGGCAAGCGTCGCCAGGTGGACGCCTTCCTCCGGGCTCTGGAGTCCGTGGTCGACGAGGCGGACCTGCCGGCCGACCGGCCGCTGCAGGTCGTGGACCTCGGCTGCGGCAACGCCTACCTGAGCTTCGCTGCCTACCGGTTCCTCGCTGCGACGCGCGACGTCCAGCTCACCGGCGTCGACGTGCGGGCGCAGTCGCGGGAGCGCAACACCGCGCTGGCCGCCGAGCTCGGCTGGTCGGACACCGTCCGGTTCGTCGAGGGGACGATCCTGGACGCGCCGCTCCAGCCGCCGGTCGACGTGGTGCTCGCCCTGCACGCCTGCGACACCGCCACCGACGACGCGCTGGCGCAGGCCGTCCGCTGGGGGGCACCCGTCGTGCTCGCGGCGCCGTGCTGTCACCACGACCTGCAGCGCCAGATGCGGGAGGCCGGGTCGCCGGCACCGTACGACCTGGTGACCCGGCACGGGATCCTGCGCGAGCGGCTCGGCGACGTGCTCACCGACTCGTTCCGCGCCGCGTTGCTGCGGCTGGCCGGCTACCGCAGCGAGGTCGTGCAGTTCGTCTCCGCCGAGTTCACGCCGCGCAACACGATGCTCCGCGCGGTGCGCTCCGGCGACGTCGCTCCGGACGACCCGAGACTGCGGGCGGAGTACGACGGGATGGTCGCCGCCTGGGGCGTCACGCCGTACCTGCAGACGCTGCTCGACGATGCTGCCCGCTAGCTCGGTCGCGTCGCTGCTGCTCGGCGTCGGCGCTCGCGACGTCCGGCACCGCGCCGGTGCTGCGGCTGCAGGACCCCGCGCTCGTCGAGTCCAGCGGGCTGGCGGTCTCGGCGCGACACGACGGGGTGCTGTGGACGCATGCCGACGGCGGGACGGTCGCGGAGGTCAAAGCGGTCGACGGGGCGGGCGAGACGGTGGCGACGGTGACCCTCGCCGGCATCGACCCGTACGACCCGGAGGCGCTGGCGCCGGGCATAGACGACCGACGGGCGGCCCGCGCTGTTCCTCGGCGACCTCGGCGACAACGATCGACGGCGCCCGGACGTCTCGGTGTTCCGGTTCACCGAACCGAAGGCGCTGGCCGACCGGACGGTCGAGGCGCGGTGGTACCGCTTCACCTACCCCGACGGGCCGCACGACGCGGAGGCCCTGCTGGTGCACCCGCGCAGCGGCCGGTTCCTCGTGGTCACCAAGGACGTCGCCGGCGCCGGCGTCTACCGAGCGCCCCGCGACCCGGTCACCGAGGACCAGGGCATCAACGAGCTCGAGCGGGTGGCCGATGCTCCGGCCTTCGTCACCGACGGCGCGTACCTGCCGGACGGTCGCCTCGTCCTGCGCACCTACAGCGCCGTGCACGTCTACGACCGGGTAGGGCACGAGACCGGGTCCGAGGTCGCTGCCGGCGCAGCCGCAGGGGGAGTCGGTGGCGGTGGACGGCGACGCGCTGCTGGTGGGCAGCGAGGGGCGCCGGTCAGCGGTCTACCGCGTGGCCGTGCCGGGCCCGGCGCCCGGGTCGAGCCGGGAGCCGGGGCCTGACGGCCGGCTGCCGCTGCGCTCCGCCGACGACGACGGCCCGTGGCGGGAGGCGTACCTGGTCGTCCGCGCGGTCGCCCTGGTGGTGCTGCTCGGTGGCGTCATCGCGTACCTGCTCCGGCACCGTCGCCGCCGCTGACCGCCCGGACGATGTGGACGGCCAGCACGTGCTTGCACGGCCCCCGGCCTCCACGGTGGCGGCCCCACCACGCGCAGGTGCAGTGGTCCCCCTCGTCGTCGCGCCGGACGACCTGCTCGCTGCCGCCGCTGTGCACGAAGGCAGAGTCGCCGTCCACCCGGACCGCACCCTCCGCGACCAGCGCGCGGGCGTCGCGCAGCCGCGGGTTCATCGCCTCGAACGCAGCGGGGTCGAACGGCAGCTCGCGGTGGAAGTACGCCCCGTCGTGCAGGTCGAAGCCGACCCGGCCGGCCGCCCCGAGATGCGCGAGGGCGCGACGGACCCGTCGGTCGGGCAGGCCGGCGTCCCGGGCGAGCCGCTCGAGGTCGAGGCGCGGCTCGAACGACAGGAGCGCCGCCAGCAGCCGGGCGTCCCCCGCGGCCGTCTCGTCGGACAGGTCGTAGAGCAGCCCGCCTTCGCCCGAGAAGCCGCGGCTGGGCTCCGGGCTGAGCACGACCACGGCGCGGCCGGCGCGCAGCTCCACCTCCCACGCGCTCGCGCCGGGACCCGTGCCGGACGGGTCAGCCGGCGCGTAGGCCCGGAGCGACGTCGCGTAGCGCAGCAGAGGGCGCAGCACCCGCAGGCGGTCCGGTCCGGGCACTGGCACGGCTCCCGGCCCGGGGCGGCCGGTGAGCCGCAGGCCACGACCGGCAGGGACTGCCCAGGTGGCGGCCGACCGGCCGCCGCGGGCCGACGACACCGACTCCACGAACCGCCTGGCCTCCTGCCCGCTGACCTCTGCCTGCTGGCTCAGCCCGGCACAGGCCTGCTGCACCTCCGCGAACCCCTTCACCCACCGGTGCGGCAGCTCGACCTTCCGCTCGACGACCGTCTCGTCGAGGGTGGTGACGGTGACGTCCTCCCCGACGCGCAGGTGCACCGGGTCAGTCCCGGCGACCTTCGCCGAGCGCGGCCCGCAGCGGGGGGTTGACGTCCACGTTCGTCGTGCCGGTGCCCAGCGGTGCGCGATCGAGCCCGTCGGGAAGGACGTCGAGCCGGGCGTAGACCCCGCAGCACGCCGAGAAGCTCTCGAAGCGCAGCCGGTCCCCGTTGCTCGTGACGACCGGGTCGGCCGCGCGCAGGACGGCCTGCAGCATGCCGGGCGGCAGGTAGAACCTGGTGCGAGCCACCGCCGCAACGGCCAGCAAGCCGCTCGCCGACTGCTCGGGATGCTCCAGGAAGCCGTCGAAGAACTGCGGGTGCTCGACCGCACCGTCCGGCGTCGAGCCGCCGCTGGTGGCCAGCAGCACCTCGGTGCGACCTTGTGCGCTCCCCACGCTGGACGGCCGCGAGTAGCGGTACACCTGCTGCACCTCGAGGGCCACGTCTGCAGCGTACGGAGAAAGGCCCTGGCAGTCTTGCGGTGTGGGAGGGGACCTGCCGACGTACGACCAGCTGCGCGGCGTCGAGCGGGACGTCCTGTGGGGGTTGCTCGACGAGCTCGGGACACCGCCCTGGTCGGCGACCTACGAGTACGTCTGGCAACGCAACCGGGAGACATGGCAGGCGGTCCGGGCCGCTCTGGACCAGGCCGCCGCCGGTGTCCGGCCGGCCAGCACACGGCAACGTGCTCCGCGATGGCTGGCGCCGCTTGTGCGCGAGCACATGGTGCAGCTGTCGAGGACGTGGGCGCAGGGAGAGGCCTTCCTCGCATCGCGTCTGCTCGAGCGGCTCGGCCTCGTCGAGGTCGAGACCGACGACGTCTACGTGCTGGCACTCGTCAGCGGCCTCGGTGACCGACGCAACCAGAGCAACCGTGCCGCGGCGCTCCGCGACGACGCGGAGCTCGTCGACCGGGTGCTGTGGCGGGTCTTCCAGGTCGAGGGCGGCGGCGAGGTGAGCCTGGCCAACGTCGACAAGTTCAGCCAGCCCGAGGCGGGCTGGCGGAGCACGTTCCTCGAGTTGGTGGGGGACGGGACGCTGCCCCGGGACCGAGTCCTCACCGAGTGCCTCGGTGCGTTGCAGCGTGACTTCAGCGCCTACCGGGCCGGCTGGTTCTCCTCGCTGTACGCCGCGATGGAGCCCACCATCGACGAGCAGGCGAGTCACCAGGCTCGGCTCCGCGATCTCGTGCGCTCCCAGGTCTCCCCGACCGTGACCACGGCCGTGAAGCGGCTGCGGGCGGTGGGCCGGTCCGGCCTTCTCGACGACCCGGAGACGGTCACCGCGCTCGGCCCGGCGTTGCTGTCCCCGGTGAAGGGCACGGCTGTCGAGGCGGTGCGACTGCTCGACGACATCGCCACCCGGCGCGAGGACCTCCGGCCCGCGGTGGTCGAGGCCGTGCCCCCCGCGCTGTCCCACCCGCACGCGGACGTGCAGCGGGCCGCGGTGCTGCTGCTCGACCGGCTGGGCGCCCCCGACGTTGCCCGCGCCGGCGCCGCGTCCCTCGAGCCGAGCGTCCGGCTGCTGCTGGGCGTCGGGCCCGCGGGCCAGCCCTCCGCCGCCATGCCTCCGGCGGGGGTGACCGCGGTGGAGAAGTCGGCGGCCGGGATGCCGGCGGCGGCGACGGCTGCGGACCTGCCGGACCGGCTGGCGGCCTTGATGGAGGACGCGAGCGACCCGCTCGAGGTCGAGTTCGTGCTGGCCGGCCTGGCGTCCTGCACCGACGTGTCGCGGCTGGCGCCGCTGCGCAAGCGGGCGGCCACCGTGCTGGCCCGCGGGCCGCGAGAGGGCGTGCAGACCGGCTGGCTGCGCGGGCAGCTCGCGAGGCTGGTCCTGATCGCCGCGGGTGAGCAGCCGGCGAGAGTGCCGGTGCCCAGCCGGGTGCCGCAGGCCTTCCTGGTCCACCGCCTGGTCGAGGTCTCGGAGGTGCTCGCCGGCCACGAGCCGCCCGGTCCGCTGGTGGCGACGCCCGACTCGGCGGCCGGCTGGCTGAGCCCGGACGAGCTGGTCCGCAGGGTCACCGAGGGCGACCGGCCTCCGCGCCATCACGACGTCGTGGCAGCGCTGCTCCGCCTCGCGCCCGGCAACCGCGAGGCCGCGCTCGCGTTGCCCGTGACGCAGCGCATCGAGGGACCCCTCGGGCACGTGGTGCGGCATGCCCTGGGTGCTGCAGCCGACACGGACGGCCGGCTCGCCGGTCCGGCTGCATGGTGGGTCGCGGCATCGAGGGCGAGGGTGCCGGTGGAGTCGGACCCGGTGCTGCTGTCGGCCGATCTCGGCGCCGCGGGGCAAGGCCGGCCGGTCGACGCGCGACTCGACCTGAGCGGCAGCCCGCACTCGTACCAGGACGCCAGCGGGACGCACAACTACACAGCGTGGACGTGGAACGTGACCGTGGACGGCTCCGCGACGGATCCGTTGCTCGACCAGCCGACGGTGGTCACCGACACAGAGCCGTCCGGCTGGGGCCGGGTCGCGGCCGAGGACTGGGTCGGCTGGACGGCGCTGGTGTGGCCGCACGACGCCGAGCACTTCCTCGTCGACTCGTGCGACGCGGTCCTGGCTGCGGCAGCCAGTGGTGACGTCAGCCACGACGCCGCGCGCGTCCTGGACGCCCTGCTCCGCCACCCGGGTCGGCTGGGTCGGCTGGCCGCCGAGACCGTCGCGGCTGGGCTCAGCGCGACCGGCCGGGACCAGCGCGCTCGCGCGGTGGACGCCGTCCTGGACCTGGTGCCCGGCCGCATCCCGTGGACTCCCTGGCCGCCGCCATGACCCACCAGTCGGGTCTCGCCACCGCGACCCGATGGGCAACGAGCCTGCGCGACGTCGCGCAGGCGTCGGCCGACGGCAGCCGGACCGTCGTGGCCCTGCTCACCGCGGTCCTGCAGGGGCTGCCGCCGGCCCACCGCGGTCTGCACGCGCTGCTCGACCTGCTGCACCAGGAGGTGCTGCGCACGGTGTCGCCGTGACGGACGCCGGGCTCCGGCAGTGGCTGCAGGGAGTCACCGGGTCGTCGCGGGCGGCGGCCAGCGCGAAGGACCTCCTGGCGAGGCGATAGCACGGCGCTGTCAGAGGGCACCCTGCCGCCAGGGGCCGGTGATGGCCAACGTGATGCCAGGGCTCTGCAGGTTGACGAACAGCCAGTTCCCGGTCTTCGGCTCGAACACCGACCCGGCCCACTCGGAGCCCGGTAGTCGGCTGCAGCGACCGGCTTGCCGGCGACGCCACCACGCAGGTCGGCCACGTTCGCGGCGAAGCGGAAGATCTCCCCGTCGGTCGTCAGCCCATGGACGTACTCCAGCCCGGAGCCGTCCTCGCACAGGACGAGCCCGCCGCGAGGGCTCGACGCACATGTTGTCCGGCGCGTTGAGGACCTCTGCGCCCGGTGAGGCGAACAGGACCGAGAACTCGTCAGTCTCCGGGTCGAGCTCGAAGACCTGACCCTGTTGGGCAGGCCCGCCGTTCGTGGTGATCACGTACACCTTGTTGTTGCCGAACCAAGCACCCTCGAGCCGGCCGAACACGGCCGCCCCGCGTGCCTGTGCCTGGGCGCGCACGGTGTCGGTCTCAGGGTCGGCGTCGTCCACCGGCACCCAGGAGACCTTGCCGTACGCCGTGCCGGATCCGTCCTGCCGCGTGTCGTAGGACGCCTCGCCGATGGCGAGGGCCTGCAGCTGGCCACCCTTCGAAAGGTCGCCTGGAACGTCGGGGACGAACCGGTACAGGGAGGCGTCACCGCGGTCCTCCGTCTCGTACACGTGTCCCGTCACCGGGTCGACGGCCACCGCCTCGTGGTTGAAACGGCCCATCGCGGTCAGCGGCTGCGCCGCGCTCGACGTGCCGTCGGAGGCACCTCGAAGACATACCCGTGCCGAATCCCTGCGCGGCCGAGAAGTCCTCTTCGCAGGACAGCCAGGTCCCCCACGGCGTCGGTCCGCCGGCGCAGTTGCGGATGGTGCCGCCGAGGCTGGGCACCGAGTCCAGCCACTCGCCCCCGTTCGGGTCGAACGTGAGGGTGGTGGTGCCCCCTCCCGCCGCAGCGTCGTACGCCGGGGTTCGTGAACGCGGAGCCGTAACCCCGCTCGTGGTTGCGGACGATGTGTACCCGCTCGCCGTACCGGAAGGCGGCCATGCCGTCGTGCGCGCTCGGCGTCGGCGCACCGTCGGACATCTGGTCGCCGGTCCAGCCGTACGAGATGTACTCGAAGCCGCGGGGCAGCGCCAGCAGCTCCAGGCCGGTGGCGTGGTCCCGGACCGGAGCAAGCGGGCCGTAGCCCGCAGCGCGCTCGACAGGTGCGGCGCCGGCTGTCCGCTGGGCGAGGGCCTGGAAGGGGACGCTGGCGGCGGCGGTCGCGCCGGCGACGGCCGCGCTCCTGCGCAGGAAGGAACGCCGGTCGAAGCCGGCTGGACGGGCTGTGTCGGTCACGCTGTCTCCTCGTGTCGCACGGTCGGATGCCAGCGAACGTAGGCAGACGGGGCGGAATCGGGATGAGTTCCCTTCGACGGCGGGGTGAACGAGCGCCGAACGATCGGGCTGGCCCTGCGCTAGCGACGCGCCAGCGAACCCAGCCGGATCCCGACTGCGGCGACGACGAGCAGCACCGGCACGACGAGCAGGGCACGGTGCAGCCCGACCAGGTCGGCCAGTGCGCCGAGCACGAACGGTCCCGCGCCCGACGCGAGCGCAGCCCCGATGCCGGCCCGCGCACTCGCATGGTCCGGACGCCCCTCCGACGCGTTGATCGCACGGGCCACGCCGAGCGGGTAGAACAGCGCGATCCCGAGGCCGCACGCGACCAGTGACGGAAGCGCCAGCCACGCGCTGGTCGTCAGCCAGTAGACCGTGAACCCGGCACCGGTGAGCACGATGGCGCCGTAGAGCAGGCCGTCGAGCGGGTATCGCAGCGCCAGCCGGCCACCCACGAAGCGACCGACGGCCATGCCGGCCACGATGCCCGTCACCCCGGCCGCCGCGAGACCGGGGGAGAGCCCCATCCGCTCGCGGAGGACGTCCGCGGTCCAGAGCACGAGGCAGAACTCCACGGCGATCCCGGCCGTGACGACCGTCCAGCTGATCCAGTACCGCCGCGGCAGCCGACCTTGCCGTTCACCGTGGTGGCTCGCGGGCCGTGGCGCGCGCACCCCCCGACCGACGACGGCGAGCACGGCGACGACGGGCAGCAGCACCAGCATCGCCGGCCGCCAGCCGAGCCCGAGCCCGACCGCCGCGCCGACGGCGAGCGGCGCGAGGGTGCCGACGCCCGCGGCGAGTGCGTTGGCCTCCGCCACCGCCGACGGCCCGCCGTCGCCGTGCCGGTCGATGAGGACGGTCGCGCTGAGCATCACCACGAAGGAGCCGCCGAAGGCGGCGATGAACGCCCCGGCGAGGGTGGCCGGCACGGCGGTGGTGGAGGTGTAGAGCGCGATGCCGGCGCAGAGGGTGGCGAGCCCGGACCAGACGACTGCCGTACGCCCGTACCGACTGACGAGCCTCGCCGCCACCAGCGCGGCTGAGCAGCGAGCCGACCGCCAGCGCCGTGCCGTGCAGCCCGGCCACCGACCGGCTGGTGCCCTGCTCGTCGCGGAGCAGGCTCAGCGACGGCCCGAAGCCGTAGAGGAAGTATCCGTAGCTGCCGAGCTGCAGGTAGGTCAGCCAGGTGAGCCGGTCGCGCTCCAGCCTCACCGGACAGTCCGGCCGCTCACCCGGGGTGAGAGAGGTTCGAGACGACGTGGTCGACGCAGGCGGTCAGTGCCTCGACGTCGTCCGGGTCGATCGCGGGGAACATCGCGATCCGCAGCTGGTTCCGGCCCAGCTTGCGGTAGGGCTCGGTGTCGACGATCCCGTTGGCCCGCAACGTTTTCGCGACTGCCGCGGCGTCGATCGAGTCGTCCAGGTCGATGGTGCCGACGACGGCCGACCGGGCTGACGGGTCGGTCACGAACGGTGTCGCGTAGTCGGACTTCTCGGCCCAGGTGTAGAGCCGGCGCGCGGACTCGGCCGTGCGCTCGGTGGCCCAGTCCAGCCCGCCCTGCCCGTTGAACCAGTCGACCTGCTCGGCCAGCAGGAACAGCGTCGAGAGCGCCGGTGTGTTGTAGGTCTGGTCCAGCCGCGAGTTGTCGATGGCGATCTGCAGGTCGCTGAACGCCGGGACCCAGCGGCCGGTCGCCTGCACCTCGGCCACCCGTCGACAGGGCGGCGGGCGACATCAGCGCGAGCCACAGCCCGCCCTCGGACGCGAACGACTTCTGCGGCGCGAAGTAGTAGACGTCGGTCTGCGTCGACGTCGACCGGCAGCCCGCCCGCGCCGGAGGTGGCGTCGACGAGGACCAGCGCGCCGTCGTCGGCGCCGTCGACGCGGCGGATGTCCGTCGCGACACCGGTCGACGTCTCGTTGTGGGTGAACGCGTAGGCGTCGACGCCGACCTCGGCGCGGGGCTGCGGACGGGTGCCGGGCTCGCTGCGCACGACCACCGGGTCGGCCAGGAACGGCGCGGCGGCGACCGCGTCGGCGAACTTTGCGGAGAACTCGCCGAACACCAGGTGCTCGGAGCGCTCGCGGACCAGGTTGAGCACCGCGATGTCCCAGAACGCCGTGGTGCCGCCGTTGCCGAGCACCACCTCGTAGCCGTCCGGCAGCGCGAACAGCTCGCCCAGGCCGGTGCGGACCCGACGTACGACGTCCTTCACGGTCTTCTGCCGGTGCGACGTCCCGAGGTACGTCGAGCCGGTTGCCGCGAGGGCGGCGAGCGCCTCCGGGCCGGACCTTCGACGGGCCGGAGCCGAAGCGTCCGTCGGCCGGCTTGATGTCGTCCGGGATCACGATGTCGACCACCCGCCCAGCCTAGGTGAGCGGGCATGCCGCTCCCGCGGCCGACCGCCCCCACGGTGGCCCGCTCAGCACCTTCCGGCCGTACCCGGAAGACGACGCAACCGCCGCGGGCAGTGCCTCGCGACCCCGAACGGACGCGTTGTGTCGTCTTTCCGGCTCGCCGCGTCCCGGCTGTTCGACGGGTGGGAGGCCGGCGGCGGTCAGGCCTGGTAGCCGAGCACCTCGGAGGGCTTGCGCGGTCCCTCGCCGACGTACCGCGCGGAGGGCCGGATCAGCCGCCCGGTGCGCTTCTGCTCCAGGATGTGGGCCGACCAGCCGGCCGTGCGCGCACAGGTGAACATCGGGGTGAACATGTGCGGCGGGACCTCGGCGAAGTCGAGCACCACGGCTGCCCAGAACTCCACGTTCGTCTCGAGGACCCGGTCCGGGCGGCGGGCCCGCAGCTCCTCCAGCGCCGCCTGCTCGAGGGCGACAGCGGTCTCGTAGCGCGGGGCGCCGAGCTCCTTCGCGGTGCGGCGCAGCACGCGCGCCCGCGGGTCCTCGGCGCGGTAGACCCGGTGACCGAACCCCATCAGCCGCTCGCCCCGGTCGAGGACACCCCGGACGTACGCGCCGGCGTCACCCTCGCGCTCCACCGCGTCCAGCATGTGCAGGACGCGCGACGGCGCCCCGCCGTGCAGCGGCCCGGACATCGCGCCGACGGCGCCCGACAGGCAGGCCGCGACGTCGGCGCCGGTCGAGGCGATGACCCGTGCGGTGAACGTCGAGGCGTTCATCCCGTGCTCGGCCGCCGAGCACCAGTAGGCGTCGACCGCCTGGACGTGCCGCGGGTCGGGCTCGCCCCGCCAGCGGATCATGAACCGCTCGACGATCGTCGACGCCTTGTCGATCTCGGACTGGGGGACCATCGGCAGGCCGATCCCGCGGGCCGACTGCGCGACGAACGACAGTGCCATCACCGATGCCCGGGCCAGGTTGTCGCGCGCCTCGGCCTCGTCGATGTCCAGCAGCTGGCGGAAGCCCCACGCCGGCGCCAGCATCGCCAGCGCGCTCTGCACGTCGACCCGGACGTCGCCGGAGTGCACGGGGAGGGGGAACGGCTCGGCGGGCGGCAGTCCCGGGTTGAACTCGTTGTCGACCAGCAGCCCCCAGACGTTCCCGTACGAGATCTGGCCGACCAGGTCCTCGATGTCGACGCCGCGGTATCGGAGCGAGCCGCCTTCCCGGTCGGGCTCGGCGATGGCGGACTCGAACGCGATGACGCCTTCGAGGCCGGGCTTGAAGACCGTCGTGTCGGGTGCGGAGGACATGCGGCGATTCTGGCCCACGCCGGGTCGGCTGTCTGCGGCGGCGTGCCAGAGTGCCCTTGTGACGGCTCCCGACCAGCCCGCCGGCCAGCGGGCGGATCCGGCAGCGATGCGCGCCGGATACCAGCTGCCGGGTAGCGCGTTGCTCGCCGAGGACCAAGCACCGGCCGACCCGCTGGACCTGTTCGCGACCTGGTTCGCCGACGTTGCGGCGGCAGCGGTCCCGGAGCCGAACGCGATGGTGCTCTCCACCGTCTCCCCCGACGGGTGGCCGCAGGCGCGCACGGTCCTGCTCAAGGGGTACGACGGTGAGGGACTGCGCTTCTTCACCAACACGACCTCTGCGAAGGCCGCCGACCTGGCCGCCAACCCCCGGGCATCGCTGGTGTTCCCGTGGCACGCCGCGCAGCGCCAGGTCCGGGTCACCGGTGAGGTTCGTCGGCTGTCCGACGACGTGGTGGCGGCGTACTTCGCGACCCGGCCGCGCGACGCGCAGCTGGGGGCGTGGGCCAGCCCGCAGTCGGCCGTGGTGGGTTCCCGCGCCGAGCTGGACGCGCGGCTGGCCGAGGTGGCCGAGCGGTTCCCCGAGGGCTCGCCGGTGCCGGTTCCGCCGCACTGGGGCGGCTACCGGGTGGTTCCTGCGACCTGGGAGTTCTGGGCCGGTCGCGCCGGGCGGCTGCACGACCGGCTGCGCTACCGGCGTACCGACGAGCGCCCGGGCGGCGCCGCCTGGCTCCTCGAGCGCCTGGCCCCCTGATCCCCTCAATGTTGCGCCGACACACCACTCCGCCGGCGTGTCTGGTGCGTTAGCGCAACATTGATCTCCGGATGAACAGCCCCGGAACAGCAACGACCCGCGGGCCTAGGCGTGGAGGGGACGTGTCCTCCACAGGCCCGCGGGTCGGGTGACTGCCTGGGATTCGCCGGCCAAGAACAACCGGTGATCCGACGGCGTCGGTGCTGCTCGTGGCGCTAGCTGGCAGCCACCTCACGCGTCCGATAGGTACTCAAGTGTCGGACCACCTCCCTTCCGTGTACGTACGACCGTACGTGGCGAGCGGGGCCGGCACAACGCAATTCGCCCCACGTTTCAGACCGTGTTTCAGACCGTGATCAGACGGCGATCCACGTCGCCTCGGCGTGGCCCAGCACCCGCCCGTCGCTGTCGTAGGCAGTGCTCGCGGTGAACGTCTTGCGCCGGTCCACACCGAGCACCCGGCCGACCACCACGCAGCGGTCACCGACCTCGGGGCTGGCGTGCACCGCCCCGGTGATCCTGCCGAGCACCATCGGCCGGGCCACCAGGTCGCTCGACCAGCCGCCGGGGCAGTCGAGGGCGGCCCAGACCAGCTCGGCGCCGATCCGCCCGTCGACGGCGAGCGAGGCGTCCGGGACCCAGGTCGTGGCGACCGCGTCCTCGGGCAGGTCGCCGACCCGTCCCGGCCGCAGCCCGAGCCCGTCCCCGGCCGGCCGGTCGGGACCGCACACGAAGCAGCCGGGGAACGGATGGCCGGACAGCCCGGCGTAGCGCGCCTCCGCCGCCGCGGCCACCTCGAAGGGCACCGGCGGGACCGCGTCGACCTCGAACCTGCCCGGCTCGGCGACGACGATCACAGCGCCGCCGAACGACGCGACGACGCGGCAGCCCTCCTCGGCGGCGAGGTCCAGCGGGACCTCCAGCGGCGGCGGCTCCCGCAGCGTGACCTGCACCGGCCCGGAGCCGTCGAGGTGCGCCGCGGTCCTCCCCGCGATGTAGCCGCCGTTCGCGGTGCCCGGCGGCCCGTTGAACCGGCCGGGTACCACGAGGGGCGAACCTGGAAGGGGCGGCACGCCGACCGACCCTAGAGGTTCCGCCCGCCCATGATCGCGAAAGGTAAGGGCAGCAAGAACGCACCCGATCCTTCGCGATCATGCTGCCGGCGGGTCAGAGCGCGGAGGCGGCGATGCGGAGGTCGGCGACGAGGGCGGCGAACGCCTCGTCGCGCTGCTCGGCAGGAGTACGCAGCACCGGCGCTCGGATGCGTCGTCACGACGAAGCGACGCGGACCCAGCGACGTCTCGCGCTCGATGACCGTGCCGCGGTCCTTGGTCACCCGCACCGACGGCCCGAGCAGCGCCTTGGCCGCGGTCGCGCCGAGCGCGACGATCACCACGGGGTCGACCACCCGCAGCTCGGCGACCAGCCACGGCCTGCAGGCCTCGACGTGGATCCGGTCCGGGGTCTGGTGGATCCGGCGCTTGCCGGGCCCGTCCTGGGTAAATCTGAAGTGTTTGACCGCATTCGTCCTGTACACCTCGTCGCGGGCCAGCCCGGCCTCCTCGACGGCCTGCACCAGCAGCCGACCCGCCGGCCCGACGAACGGTGCACCCTGCCGGTCCTCCTGGTCGCCGGGCTGCTCGCCGACGAGCACCAGGCGGGCGTCGACCGGCCCGGCCGAGAAGACGGTCTGGGTGGCCGGCTCCCACAGCTCGCAGCCACGGCAGCCCTCCGCCGCGGCCCGCAGCTCGTCGAGGCCGGCCCCCGGTGGGACGAAGTCGGCGGCGCTCACAGGACTGCCGTGCCCAGGCCCGGGAGGCAGGAAACGGCGGCCTTTCCCGGCGTACGCGAGGATGGGTGCCGTGAGTGAACTCATCGACACCACCGAGATGTACCTCCGGACCGTGTTCGAGCTGGAGGAGGAGGGTGTCGTGCCCCTGCGCGCGCGGATCGCCGAGCGGCTCGGCCAGTCCGGCCCGACGGTGTCGCAGACGGTCGCCCGGATGGAGCGCGACGGCCTGATCCGCGTCGAGGGAGACCGTCACCTCGAGCTCAGCCCGCTCGGCCGGACGCTGGCCACCCGCGTGATGCGCAAGCACCGCCTCGCCGAGTGCCTGCTCGTGCAGGTGATCGGGCTCGAGTGGGAGCTGGTCCACGACGAGGCGTGCCGGTGGGAGCACGTGATGTCCGAGACCGTGGAGCGCCGGCTGCTGGAGGTGCTCGGCCACCCGACCGTCTCGCCCTACGGCAACCCCATCCCGGGCCTGGCCGAGCTCGGGGAGGCGGCGGGCAAGGACGACGGGCACGACCTCGAGCCGCTGGACCGGGCCGCCCTCGGCGGCGTGACCACGGCGGTGGTGCGCCGGCTGGCAGAGCCGGTGCAGGCCGACCACGACCTGATGTCCCGGCTGCGCCGGGCCGGCGTCCAGCCCGGGGCGTCGATCTCCGTGGGTCCTGGCGCCGAGGGGCTGCTGGTCGGCTCCGGCGGGGAGAGCACCGAGATCTCGGCCGAGGTCGCCTCCCACGTCTACGTCACCACCGGCTGAGAGGCGCTCACCCATGCGCAGCATCACTGTGCACCAGCTGAAGGCGGCGCTCGACGGAGCCGAGATCGACGCAGCGAACCTGGTCGACGTCCGCGAGCCTTATGAGTACGCCGACGGCCACGTGCCGGGCGCGCGTCTCGTCCCACTCGCAGCCGTCCCGGGCCTGATCGGTGAGGTCACGACCGATCGCCCGCTCTACCTGGTCTGCCAGTCTGGCAGCCGCAGCGGGATGGCCGCCGAGTACCTCGCCCAGTTCGACATCGACGCCGTCAACGTCGAGGGGGGCACCGGGGACTGGGTCGCGGCGGGCTACCCGGTGGAGCGCTGAGGGCGGTGGCCGGGCTGGACGTCCGAGTCCTCGAGACCTCCGACCTCGGCGACCGGTCGTACGTCGTCGGTGCCGGTGACAGCGTCGTCGTCGTCGACCCCCAGCGCGACATCGACCGGCTCGTGCCGCTGGTCGCCGGCCGCGCCGTGAGTCACGTCGTCGAGACGCACATCCACAACGACTACGTCAGCGGCGGGCTCCAGCTCGCCCGCGAGCACGGCGCCGCCTACGTGGTCCCGGCCGGTCCCGACGTGGCGTACGCGAGGCAGGCCGCTGCCGACGGCGACACGTTCGCCAGCGGCGCGATGTCCTGGGAGGCGATCGCCACACCCGGACACACGCCGCACCACCTCGCCTGGGCCGTGACCGACGGTGCCGACACCGTCGTCCTCACCGGCGGTTCCCTGCTGTTCGGCAGCGTCGGGCGCACCGACCTGGTCAGCGAAGAGCTGACCGAGCGGCTGACCCGCGACCAGTGGCGCTCGGCCCGCAGGCTCGCCGACCGGTTGCCCGGCAGCGCGGTCGTGCTGCCGACGCACGGCTTCGGCAGCTTCTGCAGCGCCTCCCCGACCTCCGGCGACGCCTCCACGATCGCCGACCAGGTCGCGGCGAACCCGGCCTTCAGCCAGGACGAGGACCGTTTCGTCGCCGAGCTGATCGCCGGCCTCGACGCCTACCCCGCCTACTACGAGCAGATGGCCCCGATGAACCTGGCCGGCCCCGGCCCGGTCGACCTCACGTCCGCTGGGGTCGCGTCCGCCGCGGACATCCGGCGCCGGGTCGACGCGGGGGAGTGGGTCGTCGACCTGCGGGCCCGCGAGATCTTCGCCACCGGGTTCGTCCCCGGGACGCTGTCCTTCGAGAGCACCGGCAACGTCGTGACCTACCTGGGCTGGCTCATCCCGTGGGGGACGCCGGTGACCCTGCTGGGCGACGCGGCCGAGCAGGTCGCCGGAGTGCAGCGGGAGCTGGTCCGGATCGGCATCGACCGGCCTGCCGCCCACGCGGTCGGCGGCCCCCGGGAGTGGGCGGACGGTCCGCTGGCGACGTACCCCCGGACCGACTTCGCGGGTCTGGCGGCGGCGCTGGCCGACGACCCCGGGCTGACCGTGCTGGACGTGCGCTCGCGCTCGGAGAACCGCGAGTCCCGGATCGCCGGGGCGCGGCACGTGCCGCTGCACCAGCTCACCGACCGCCTCGACGAGATGCCGGACGCGACGCTGTGGGTGCACTGCGGGTCCGGGTTCCGGGCGGCCGTGGCGGCTTCGCTGCTGTCCGCCCGCGGGCGCGACGTCGTCCACGTCGACGACGACTTCGAGGCCGCCGGGCCGGCCGGGCTGCCGATGGTGGCCGGTGCCGCCGCCGACAGCGGGTGACGGAAGGCCGGTTTGGGCGGGTTTCGGCCCTCCAGCGCTCGCGACGCGCGCGGGAGGGGGGTGGGTTTGTCTCTGCAACCAGCCGTCCCGTAGCCTTCCTCCGCCTGCTCGGGTCCTCCGGACAGGTGCGTGCGTGGCCGCCGAATCCTGCCCCTCGCGCGCTGCTCGCCGATCGACGCCTGGCAGGAGCGGGGGACCCACGAATCGTGGGCCCTCAGGGGTCCTAGGGGTTAAGCCGCACTCGTGCGGCCGGGCATCTCCCGCCCGAACCCGACAGCTCACCTCGTAGGCGTGGGAGAGGAAGCACGTTTGTCCAAGCATCGCCGCCCGACTCGGCTTTCCCAGATCGCGCAGTTCAGCCGGGTCAACGTCAGCCCCCTGCACCTAGGCGTCGCTGCTGGCGTCGCGGGCACGTTGTCGATCACCGGCACCGTCGTCGCCCAGGCAACGCCGACCACGACCAAGGTGCGGACCAAGCCGGTCGCGCACGCCAGCGAGGTCGTCTACGACCTCGCGGACCCGGCGAACGTCGTCGCGCTGCGGGACGCTGTCGATGACGCCCGGCAGGATCGCGCCGAGCGCATCGCCAAGGCCAAGGCCCGCGCAGAGGCCCGGCGCAAGGCCAAGCGCGCTGGCCGAGAAGCGCGCGGCCGAGAAGCGCGCCGCGGAGGCCCGGACGCAGACGACCGCGTCCCGCGGCGTCGAGCGGATGAGCGCGTCCGCGGCCCACGTCCTGCAGATCGCCGCAGAGGTCGCGTCGGGTGCCTACTACGCGTACGGCGGTGCCGGCCCGAGCGGGTTCGACTGCTCCGGCTTCACGTCCTACGTCTTCGGCAAGGTCGGGATCTCCCTGCCCCACTCCTCGTCGGCGCAGTACTCGGTCGCCACCCGGGTCTCCAGCCCGCAGCCCGGCGACCTGGTCTTCGTCTACAACGGCGGCGGCGGCAGCATCGGTCACGTGGCCATCTACGCCGGCAGCGGCTACTGGTGGGAGGCCTCCAACCCGAGCACCGGAGTCGGCAAGCACCGGGCCTGGTCGTCGAACGTGTCGTACGGAAGGGTGCTCTAGCCCAGCACCACCGGCGTGCACGGCGCGCCGCCCCAGGAAGTGCGTGGCAGGCAACCCCCCCGCTGCCGCGTACAGGGACCCCGAAGCCATCCCCCCGGCTCCGGGGTCCCGCCTTCTCCCGGACCAGCACTCCGCCGCTGAGGTCAGCGGCCCCCGCCGCCGTCGTCGGCTCCCTCGCGGGACGACGACTGGAGCCCGACCGAGCCGGGCTTGCGGAGATACATGTCCACGTCCGCGGCAGCGACCAGCCCGTCGGCGGTCTCGTCGTCCGCGCCGGTCACGGCGACGGTCCCGACGGTGACCGACAGCTCGACCGTCACACCGGCCACGTCGATCGGCGCCGCCACCGCCTCCCGCAGGCGGGCGACCAGGTCGGCGAGCATCGCCCCGCTGAGGTCGTCGGCGACCACGACGAACTCGTCGCCGCCGAAGCGGGAGGCGGTGTCCCGCGCCCGGACCTGCGACTCGAGGCGCTTCGCGACGATCGCCAGGACCTGGTCCCCGACGGCGTGGCCGTGGGTGTCGTTGACCGGCTTGAAGGCGTCGAGGTCGCAGAACAGCACGGCGCCGAACCGTCGCGAGCGGCGAGCCTCGGAGATCGCCGCCTCCACCTGCTCGGAGAGCGCGGCCCGGTTGAGCAGACCGGTCAGAGGGTCGACCCGGGCCCGTCGGGTGAGCTCCTGGTGCTCGGCCCTGCCGGTTGCTGATGTCCTCGAACTGCGAGATCCCGTAGAGCGCGCTCCCGCGGCTGTCGCGGACGATGGAGGTCTGCAGCGAGACCCAGACCGGCTGGCCGTCGGCCCGCAGGTAGCGCTTCTCGAGCTGGTAGTGGTCGATCTCGCCGCTGGTGGCCCGGCGGATCACCTCGTTGTCCGCCGACCTGTGGTCGGGGTGGGTGATGTCGGCGATGCTGCGCTCCTGCAGCTCCCGCCGGCTGTAGCCCAGCATCCGGCACATCGCCTCGTTGACCCGCAGGAACCGACCGGCGGTGCCCGGCGTGAAGTCGACGATGGACATGCCGAACGGCGCGTTCTCGAACGCGAGCCGGAAGGACTCCTCGCTGGCCCGCAGCCGCTCCGACAGGCGGGCGTTGTCGATGGCGATGCCGGCCTGCGTGGCGTACATCTCCAGCATCTCCCGCTGCAGCTCGCCGGGCTTGCGGCCGTCCTCCGGCAGGTCGACGGACAGGATGCCGACCAGCTCGCCGGAGATGGAGTGCAGCGGTGCGTAGAGCGCGTCGAGGGGGTGCCAGGCGTCGGCGTCTTCCGAGGATGGGGAGGTCGGGAACCCAGCTCGGCAGGTCGTCGAGGTCGGCGAGCGTCGTGGGGCTCGAACCGCAGCGCCCCCCACGGGTGGGACCGCGCGAACGCGCGCTCCCACTTCTCGAGCGGGTTGCGCTTGCCGAGCAGGGTGTCGCTCACGTCCTGCGGGCCGGCGACGGTGACCACCTCGACCGTCCGGTCGTCGTGGACCAGGCTGACCACGGCGACGCCGAAGCCGAGCCCCTCCACGACGCCGTCGACCACGGCGCGCAGCGTGGCGGCGAGGTTCGCCTCGGCATTGAGCCGGACGATCAGTCGCTGCACGTTGCGCAACGCGGCGAGGTTGACCTGGGTCATTCGCCGACACCCCTCCGTTCCCCCGTAAGGCACCGCCGGTTTGCGACGCACAGTAATGGATCGGCACGGCTTTACCGGTTCTTTACCCTCTTCGCGCTTCAGTACGGCGGATCAGGCCGTGGCGTCTCCAGCGGCGGTCTTGCTGCCGACGGCGTTGAGGTGGCCGAGCGCCTTGCGGTAGGACCCGACGACGCTTGCCTCGGCGTAGGAGATGCCGCGCTCGGCGCAGAAGGCGCGGACCAGAGGCTGCGCACGACGGAGTGACGAGCGCGGCATGCTCGGGAACAGGTGGTGCTCGATCTGGTAGTTGAGCCCGCCCAGCGCGAGGTCGACGAACGGTCCGCCGCGCACGTTGCGTGACGTCAGGACCTGGCGGCGCAGGTAGTCCCAGTTGTCCTCGGGTCGCTCACTGGGCATCCCCTTGTGGTTGGGGGCGAACGAGACCCCCATGTACAGCCCGAAGACGCCCTGCTGGACGGCGAGGAACGCGACCGACTGCCAGGGGTCGAGGACGAGCGCGACGATCCCGACGTACGCGGCGAGGTGGCCGAGCAGCAGCCCACCTTCCAGCCACCGGGCCGGGACCGGGCCGCTGCGGACGGCGCGCACGCTGGACATGTGCAGGTGCAGGCCCTCGAGAAGGAGCAGTGGGAAGAAGAGGTAGGCCTGGACGGCGGTCAGAAGCCGCGCCACCCCACGCCGTTGTGCCGCGTGGGTAGCGTCGAAGACGAGGGCGCCGGGACGGACGTCAGGGTCGCGCTCGAGGTCGTTCGGGTGGGCGTGGTGGCGATTGTGCTTGTCCAGCCACCAGCCGTAGCTGAGGCCGAGACAGGCGTTGCCGGCGACCAGCCCGAAGGCGTAGGCGGCGCGGCGGGTCCGGAAGACCTGCTTGTGCCCCACGTCGTGACCGAGGAAGCCGAGCTGGGTGAACATCACCCCGAGGAAGGCCGCCGTCAAGAGCTGCCACCAGCTCGGACCGAGCAGCACGAACACGACCCATCCGGCGATGTAGAGCGCGGCGGTGCCGCCGATCATCAGGGCGGCGTGGGCCGGACGGCGGTGGAGCAGGCCGGCGTTCTTGACCCGCTTCGACAGCTCGGAGAAGTCGGAGCCGGCCCGGTCTGCGCGCGTGGTGAGGGTGTCGCGGACTGCTGTAGTGACCATGACTCCGCCGCTTCCCGGGTGCCGAGGGCGAACGTCGGGGTCCGGGACGGGCGCTGTCTGTTGCCGTGAGCATACGCTCGCTGCCGCCGCGATGATCAGCGGCTACGCGCGCGCGGGCGACCGTGGCCGCGGTGGACCACGGCCGCCCCGGTGCCTCAGCCGGCGAGCAGCTCGTCGAGACGCTCGTAGCCCTCGCGGACCCCGACCTCCATGCCGCTGGCGACGAAGGCGTCTCGGCTCTCGAAGGAGTCGACCAGCGACGTCGCCGTCAGCCGGGTCCGGCCGTTGCCGATGTCCTCGAGGACCATCCGCTCCAGGGCGACGCTGTCGGGGAAGCCCTCGAACGCGAACGTCTGGACGATCAGCTCCGACGGGCGTACCTCGTGGAAGCAGCCGTTGAAGCAGTACTCCTCGTCGTCGCGCTTGTGGACGTAGCGGTAGGAGCCGCCGGTGCGGCAGTCGTAGTGGTCGACCGTCATCGTCAGGTCGCGCGGGCCGAGCCACTGGACGATCAGCTCGGGGTCGGTGTGGGCGCGGAACACCTTCTCCGGCGGGGCGTCGAACTCGCGGATGATCCGGACGAGGGGTACGTCGGGGTCGGCTGATGATCTGGGTCTCGTGGGTGCTGGTCATGGTCACGACCGTGGTCCTTTCCTGCGTGGTGGTGGGGTGGGCTCGACGTCGTCCGGCATCGACCGGAGGACGTCGTCGAGGCGGCGGTAGCGCTCCTCGGCCTGTTGGCGGTAGCGCTCGATCCACTTGGTCATCAGGTCGAAGACCTCCGCCTCGAGGTGCACCGGGCGGCGCTGGGCCTCCCGGCTGCGGCTGACCAGGCCGGCGTCCTCGAGCACCTTGAGGTGCTTGGAGACGGCCTGGACGGTCACGTCGTAGGGCTCGGCGAGCTCGTTCACCGTGGCGTCTGCGACGGTGAGCCTGGCCACCATGTCGCGCCGGGTGGGATCGGCCAGGGCCGAGAACACCCGGGACAGCGCGTCAGCCGCCACAGCCTCCTCCAGTTGCTCAACCATTCGGTTGAACACAACGTACGACCGCCGGCGTCGTGTTGTCAACCATCGGGTTGAACAAAGGTGATCCCGGCCCAGGACATCCCGGCCCCGGACATGGAGACGCCCCCCACTGCGCCATGGGGGGCGTTCCGACACCGGCGGCCTTTCCCCGTCGCTGCTCCCGTGTGGTTCGGACGCTGAACTGGCCTGCGTGTGGGTGGCCTTCGGGGTGCCCGATTCTGGCGGGGTTGATCGTGGTGCGCGAGGGGGTTCAAGAACTGAATCGACCTCACAGCGCGAAGACCGGCTCGTAGGTCAACGCCGGGTCCGGGGCGCACTCCCACTACAGCACTGCAGGGAGCTCCTGGGAAGAGTTGGGAGGGGGCCGATGTCGTGAGTATCCGGTGCCCGCGCCAGTCAGTGCTCGGCGACACCCGATGGCGTGTCGAGGACGTCCTGGGCGATGTTCCGATCGGTCGCGGGGTGTTCGACGAGGGCCAGGATCCGGTTGGCCATGAAGCGCGCAGTCCGGACAGGAGTTCCGCCCCGGGTCACCTCCGCCACCTCGACGATTCCGCGGCCGGTGTTGATCTCTACCCGACGGCCGTTGCGGGTAGCCACGACGTCGTACGTGCGCACCTCGTCACCCGCATCGATGACGATCTCCACCCTGTCGCCGCGCACCACACGACTTTACCTCTGTGAGGTGTTCGCTCAGATGGTTGTCGATAGGAGCGAGTGCGCGGTCTGGTGCGGCCAACCGCCTGACCGGCATCTCGGCCTCCGCCCCCCGAGAGCTACCGATGGTGGTGGCGTCTCGCCTGGCACCTCCATCGCCATTAGCCGGGCACACAGCCTTTGATCGGCGCGCGCGGCACCTCACTGAAATCGATGCTCCGCGCCGGCGGAATCAGCATCGCGTGCTCGCGATACTTCTCCGGCTCCGCACCCATGACCGGCACATTCTCCCCGCGGCGCAAGGCACCATTGAGGTCTCGGACCCACTCACGATTCGACACGTCCAAGAAACGGATGCGGACGTACCGGTTCCCTGCCCATTCGTACTTGTACACCTTCTGGGTATTGATCTCCTGGCACGGGCCAGGGTGGGTAGGAACAACATGATGCCGTCTCCGCTGCGCTTTCCTTGCACCTCCAACACCACCTGGAGGATCGGCAGACTGGAGTAGTTCTGCACGATCTGTGAAGACGTATTCACGAAGACAACGCGCTCAGCCTGGGCGCGCTGGCGAATGCCGTCCTGATACGCGATCGCTTCGCCGGTGGCGTCCTTCGAGACGACGATGGAGACGGCCGCCGCTGCAGCTGACACCACGATCGCGGTCAGCGCGAGCCAGTTGTCCAACGACCACCGCCCCACGCTCCGGTGAGGCGAACCACGCCCAGGCGTCTGCGGCTCCGGGCCGATGATGACCACCTCAGGCCGCGGCTGGGGCAAGCCCCCGACGATCACGTCCGGAGCGCTGGTGTTCTGAGTGTCGCTGGCCATTCCATCCCCCTACGGCCACCCATCCCCTGACTGGAATGTGCGCTCTTGCCGGGGAACAGGTCAAGCGGATTCCGCCACCGGGCACCCAAGGCCGCCAGTTCTCTCGCCGCCAGCTCCACAACCCTCGCTTCATCCTGCTGGTCGGGAAGGGCGTGAGTCTCCGTCAACCACTCGTTGCTCGAGAAGCACCGGGCGCAGGTCGTGCACACGACATCCCCGGAGCCTGACCCGCTTTCCCGGACACATAGAAATAGGCCGAACCTGCAGATTGCAGGTCCGGCCCATTCCGATGTCCTGAGACATCAGAGTCGTGCACCCGGCAGTGGTGCCCCGGCAGTGGTGCCCCCGGCAGGATTCGAACCTGCGACGCACGGTTTAGGAAACCGACGCTCTATCCCCTGAGCTACGGGGGCCGGGTGCAAGAGGAGACGCGGAGACTGTCCGCGCGCGCTCAAACTGGGCCTGCGGACAGGGTACTGGCGAGCAGGTCGACCCGCTCACGCCCCGCCCCTTGAGAGTGGTCCCTGTCAATGCAGCCACATCAGGCCCGGGCCGGCAGCAGACCCTCCACGCGGGCAACCCGGATTGCGGCGGCCACGGTCACGACGACCGCGAGGACTGTCACCACCGGGAACCCGAGGGTCTTCACCAGGACCAGCGTCGGCAGTGTCTGCGACTGCAGCAGCCAGATCGTCGCCAGTGCCTTCACGAGACACACGACAGCCCAGAGCAAGGTCAGCCGCCAGAACAGCTGCTGGACCCTAGGCCGCTTGGCGATGTCCTCGTCCATCGGGTAGAAGTCGGCCGCGAGCCGTGCGACCACGGGGCGTGCCGTCGCCAGGGACAGCAACGACACCAGCGCGATCACGCCGTTGTTCACCGCGGGTTGGACGAAGTAGATGAACGTGTCGCCACTGGCGAACGTCAAAGCCGTCTTGGCGGTCAGCCCGATCACGGCGAGGACGAGCAGTCCGGACATCCGCCGGCGGGTGGCCAATCGCCAGCCCATCGCGCCGTAACACCAGGCGAGCGCGGCCACCAGTGCCGCCCAGACGTTCATCGTCATCAGGCACACGTAGAAGATCGCGCCGGGTATGACGTTGGCACTCAACAGACTCAGGGCGAGGTGACGCATCACGGCTCGCAGCCGTGGTCGCGTCGGCGAGATCGTCCCGTCCTGCAGCGTGTACAGGACTACGTCGCTCGACTGAGCAAGTTGGGGGTTCGACGGAACAGCGACATCGCGCGTCCTTCGGAAGCCGGACTGAAGAGGCATCTCAAGGCGGGATGTCGTGATTTCCGGGCTCATACAACCGTACCCCGATTACGACCTTTCGACCCTTCCAGGCTCGGCTGTCTCATCCAGGGCGCTCAGGCGATGCGCACGTCCGGCTCCATCCGGGAGCGGGGAAGTCGCACTGGCGAGATCTTGCCCGCGCGCCGCGACGCGATGCTCGCGCGATAGACCGCCTCGTAACCCTCGGCCATGGTGGCGACGTCGAACGTCGTCCGGACGTGCGCCCGGGCGGCTGCTGGGTCGAGCCGGCGGGCCGCGTGGATCGCGTCGGGCAGCTGGTCCGCGGTGTCACAGACCATCCCCGTCACGCCGTCCACGACGACCTCCGGCACGGAGCCGCGGCGCAGCGCGACGACCGGCGTCCCGCAGGCCATCGCCTCGATCATCACCATGCCGAACGGCTCGTCCCAGACGATCGGGAAGACAAGCGCGGCCGCCCGGGAGAGCAGGTCACGCTTCGCCATGGCGTCGGCCGGTCCGAAGATCGTCACGTCCGGTCCCAGCCGCGGCTGGATGTGGGTCGCGAAGTAGTCACGCTCCACCGGCTCACTGCACTTGCCCGCCACCACGATCGGCAGGCCGGCTGCCCGCGCCGCGTCGATCGCCAGGTGCACGGCCTTGTCGGGGTGCAACCTGCCGAGGAACAGGACCATCTCGTCCTTGTGCTCACGGAACGGGAAGTCCTCGACGTTGACCGCGTTGTGCACCATCCCCGCCCACGGCAGGTCCGGCGCCGCGCGGCGCTGGGCGGCCGAGATCGCGACCAGGTCGATCGTCTGCCCCAGCTGCCGGTAGTACTCGCCGGCCTCGCCCGCGACCGGGCCGTGCATCGTGACGACGGTCGGTGCCTTGCGGTTCCTGGCCTGCAGCGGGCCGGCCAGCGTGTGGTCGTGGACGACGTCGATGTCGAGGTCTGCGAGGGCGGCCGCTGCGGCAGCCGCGTGCAGCACCTCGGGGAGCGGCTCGCCGAGCCGGCTGCTCGGTGGCTCGTCGTACGTCGCGACGAACGAGGCGGGTGTGCCGCTCGCTCCGGCGCCGATCAAGGTGACCGCGTGCCCACGCGTCATCAGCCCGGCGATCAGGTCGGCGCAGACGTTCTCCACGCCGCCGTAGCCGTGCGGTGGGACGGTGAACCACGGCGGCGCGATCATCGCGATGCTCAGCGGTACGTGTGGTCCGAACCCGGTCACGGTGCCTGCCCTGGCGTGCTCACACACGGAAGAGCCGGATCTGGGCCTGACCGCGCTGATCGCTTCGAGGGAGGCGGCTGCCTCGACCTTCAGGGTCCGGCGCTTCTGAGCGTCGAGCCACGACGTGCCCACACCCTATCGCGGTTCGAGGGACCGCCCCGCCACACCCGTAGCCTCACCTGCGTGAAGAAGATCGTCCTTGCCCGGCTGTGGTTCGCCGCGACGGCCCTGGTGGTGGCAGTCGGCATCGTCGTCCAGCTGGTGGCCACGGCTCAGCTCGACAGCGGGTTCTTCGACTCGCGCGCCGGCCGGATCCTCAACGTGTTCTGCTTCTTCACCGTCCAGTCGAACCTGATCGTGATGGTGACGTGCGCCCTGCTCGCAGTACGCGTGGGCGCCAAGCCCACGTGGTTCTGGGTGCTCCGGCTTGACGGCGTCTTGTGCATCACCGTCACGTTTGTCGTGTTCCACCTCGCGCTGGCCGATCTGCAGGACCTCGAGGGACTGGCCCGAACCGCCGATTTCCTGCTGCACACGGCGTCCCCGGTGCTGTGCCTGATCGGATGGCTGTTCTTCGGGCCTCGTGGCCGAACGTCCTGGCGGATCGTCCGGCTCGCGGTGCTGTTCCCGGTGGGCTGGCTGGTCTTCGCTCTCGTGCGGGGGCCTCTCGTGGGCGACTACTACCCCTATCCGTTCCTCGACGTCGGCGACCACGGGTACCCGCGGGTCCTGCTCAACTCAGCGGCGGTCGCCCTGCTGTTCCTCGGCCTCGCGGCCGGCGCCCACCTGCTGGACCGCCGTCTCAGCAGCACCCCTTCCCTCCTCGTGCGCCGCGTAGCAGAGTGAGGATCGGCGGCCGCTCCAGCAGGGCAGCGGCCGGTCCCGGCACGAAGGAGTGTGGGGATGCAGACACCCGCACCAGTCGACTACGCCCGTGCGACGAGCGTCGAGCACGCGCTGGCCCTCCTCGAGGAGCGAGGGGAGGACGCCCGGCTGATCGCCGGCGGGCACAGCCTGTTGCCGATGATGCGGCTGCGCCTCGCCCAGCCGGAGTGCGTCATCGACATCAACGACCTGAGCGACCTCGACTACATCCGGGTCGACGGTGACGAGCTGCTCGTCGGTGCGCTGACCCGGCACGCGACGTTGCTCGACTCTGCCGTCGTCGGTGAGCACTTCGCGATCGTGCACGATGCCGAGCGGCTGATCGCCGACCCGGTGGTCCGTCTCTGGGGCACCGTCGGCGGCTCGTTCTGCCAGGGTGACCCGGCCGAGGACCTGTCGGCCGTCGGGTCCGCCCTCAAGGCGACGATGGTGATCCGCTCTTCCTCCGGCGAGCGCCGGGTGCCGGCCCGCGAGTTCCACACCGGCCCCTACGAGACAGCGGTCGGCCCGGCGGAGATGCTCACCGAGGTCCGCATCCCCATCCGCCCCGGGGGCGGCAGCGCCTACGAGAAGGTCAAGCGGCGGGCCGGCGACTGGGCGACGGCGGCCGTCGGAGCGTACGTCGTGATGGAAGCCGCCACGATCCGCGACGTCGGACTGGGGCTGACTGCGCTCGGCGCCGAGCACTTCACCGCACCCGACGCCGAGGCCTTCCTCGTCGGCAAGGCGGCCACCGAGGAGCACTTCACCGAGGCGGGGCGGCTCGCCGCGGAGGCCTGCAACCCCCAGCCTGACCAGCGCGGCCCCGTCGACTACAAGCGACATCTCGCCCAGGAGCTGACCGTCCGAGCGCTGCGCCGGTCCGTCGGGCGCGCGGAAGGGAGAGGCTGACATGCCGGACACCATCGAGGTGACGCTGACCGTCAACGGAGAGCAGGTCACCCGCCAGGTCGAGCCGCGACTGCTGCTGGTGCACTTCGTCCGCGACAGCCTGGGCCTCACGGGGACCCACTGGGGATGTGACACGTCGCAGTGCGGCACCTGCGTGCTGTGGCTCGACGACAAGCCGGTCAAGAGCTGCACGGTGCTGACCGCGATGGCCAGCGGGCACCGCGTCCGCACCGTCGAGGACCTGGACTCCGACGGCGAGCTCGACCCGGTGCAGGAGGGGTTCATGCAGGAGCACGGCCTGCAGTGCGGCTTCTGCACGCCCGGCATGATGATGACCGCGCGCTGGCTGCTCGACCACGATGCCGACCCCAGCGACGACACCATCCGCGACACGATCTCCGGCCAGCTGTGCCGGTGCACGGGCTACGAGAACATCGTCCGCGCCGTCCGGTGGGCCGCCGCGCATCCCGAGGGCGCGGCCGTTGCCGACGAGCCGGCAGGAGCGACGTCATGACCGCCACCGATGTCCCGACCAGCCCGGCCGGCAACCCGATGGGATTCGGGCGCATGCTGCGCAAGGAGGACGCGCGTTTCCTGCGCGGCCGGGGCAACTACCTCGACGACGTCACGCTTCCCGGCATGCTGCACGCCGCGATCCTGCGCAGCCCGATGGCGCATGCCCGGATCGTGTCGATCGACACGTCCGCCGCCGAGGCGCACCCGAAGGTGAAGGCCGTCATCACGGGTGCGGTGCTCGAGTCGCTCAAGCTGGCCTGGATGCCGACTCTCTCGATGGACGTCCAGGCCGTGCTGGCCACCGACAAGGTGCGCTTCCAGGGTCAGGAGGTCGCGTTCGTCGTGGCGGAGGACAAGTACGCCGCTCGTGATGCGCTCGACCTCATCGAGGTGGACTACGAGCCCCTGCCGCCAGTCATCGACGCCAAGAAGGCGCTCGACGAGAGCGCGCCCGTCATCCGCGACGACATCGAGGGCAAGACCGACAACCACATCTTCGACTGGGAGGCCGGCGACAAGGAGCGGACCGACGACGTCTTCGCCAAGGCCGAGGTCGTCGTGACCCAGGAGATGCTCTACCCGCGGGTGCACCCGTCGCCGATGGAGACCTGCGGGACGGTCGCCGACATGGACCCCGTCACCGGCAAGCTGCGGGTCTGGTCGACCAACCAGGCGCCGCACGCCCACCGCACCGTCTACGCGCTCGTCGCCGGCATCCCCGAGCACAAGATCCAGATCATCTCGCCGGACATCGGCGGCGGCTTCGGGAACAAGGTCGGCATCTACCCCGGGTACGTGTGCGCGGTCGTCGCCTCGATCGTCACCAAGAAGCCGGTCAAGTGGGTCGAGGACCGCAGCGAGCACCTCACGTCCACGGCCTTCGCCCGGGACTACCACATGACCGGGTCGATCGCGGCGACCCGTGACGGCACCATCCTCGGCCTGCGGGTGGACGTCCTCGCCGACCACGGCGCCTTCAACGGGACCGCGCAGCCCACGAAGTTCCCCGCCGGGTTCTTCCACATCTTCACCGGGTCCTACGACCTCCAGGCGGCCCACTGCAAGGTCACCGGCGTCTACACCAACAAGGCTCCCGGCGGCGTCGCGTACGCCTGCTCGTTCCGCATCACCGAAGCGGTCTACCTCGTCGAGCGGATGGTCGACCTGCTCGCCGACGAGCTCGACATCGACCCGGCCGAGCTGCGGATGAAGAACCTCATCCAGCCCGACCAGTTCCCCTACACCTCGCAGACCGGCTGGGAGTACGACTCGGGCGACTACCCGCGCGCGCTGCGGCTCGCACTCGACATGGCCGGTTACGACGAGCTGCGGCGCGAGCAGGCCGAGAAGCGGACCCGCGGTGAGCTGATGGGCATCGGCCTGGCGTTCTTCACCGAGGGGGTCGGCGCCGGCCCGCGCAAGCACATGGACATCCTCGGGCTGGGCATGGCCGACGGATGCGAGCTGCGGGTGCACCCGACCGGCAAGGCACAGCTCCGGATCTCCGTACAGACACAGGGCCAGGGCCACGAGACGACGTTCGCGCAGATCGTGGCGCACGAGCTCGGGCTGCCGCCCGAGGACGTCGACGTCATCCATGGCGACACCGACAACACCCCGTTCGGCCTGGGCACCTACGGCTCCCGCTCCACACCGGTGTCAGGGGCGGCCGCCGCGGTCGTCTCCCAGCGGATCAAGGCGAAGGCGCGGCTGATCGCCGCCGCCGCCCTCGAGGTCAGCCCCGACGACCTCGAGTGGGAGCTCGGCAGGTGGAAGGTCAAGGGCGACCCGACCCAGGGCAAGACGATCCAGGAGATCGCGATGCTCAGCCACGGCAACCTCGAGCTGCCGGAGGGCGTCGAAGGACATCTCGACGCGTCGGTCGTCTACGACCCGCCCAACCTGACGTACCCGTTCGGCGCCTACGTCTGCGTCGTCGACGTCGACCCCGGCACCGGCCAGGTGAAGGTCCGTCGGTTCATCGCCGTCGACGACTGCGGCCCGCGGATCAACCCGATGATCGTCGAGGGACAGGTGCACGGCGGGCTCGCCGACGGCGTCGGCATGGCGTTGATGCAGGCCATCGCCTTCGACGAGGACGGCAACTGCGTGTCGGGCACGTTCATGGACTACCTGCTGCCCACATCGTTGGAGTGCCCGAGCTGGGAGCTGGGGGAGACGGTGACCCCGTCGCCGCACCACCCGATCGGAGCCAAGGGCGTGGGGGAGTCGGCAACCGTTGGCTCGCCCCCGGCTGTCGTCAACGCGGTGATCGACGCGCTGCAGCCCTACGGCGTCCGGCATGCCGACATGCCTCTCACGCCCGCCCAGGTGTGGCGGGCGATGCAGGGCCGACCGATGCGCACCGATCTCGCGGTCACGTGAGCCGTCCGGAGATCGCCGCCCGAGCCGCCGCGTTGCGCGCCGACCGGGTGCCCTACGTGCACGCCCGGGTCGTGCTCGCCGAGCGGCCCACGTCGGCCAAGCCGGGCGACGAGGCGGTCGTCTTCGCCGACGGCACCATCGAGGGCTTCGTCGGCGGGACGTGCGCGGAGTCGACGGTGCGGGCGCAAGGCATCGCGCTGCTCGACTCGGGGGAGCCGCTACTGCTGCGCATCACGCCGGCGCCGGAGCCCGGGCGTGCCGACCCGGCTGGCACGTTGAGCGTCCACAACCCGTGCCTCTCCGGCGGAACGCTGGAGATCTTCCTGGAGCCGGTCGTGCCCTCACCCCTGGTCCTGGTCCACGGCGACAGCCCGATCGCTTCCGCCCTCGCCCGCCTCGGCGCCGGCCTCGGCTACGACGTCGTGGCCGGCGACCCCGGCGGGTCGCCCTCCGGCGCTGCCGCTGTCGTCGTCGCCTCGCACGGCCGGGACGAGGAGCACGCGCTGACCGCGGCGCTGGCCAGCGGCGTCCCGTACGTCGGGTTGGTTGCCAGCCGCAAGCGCGGTGAGGCCGTGCTCGCCTCGCTCGACGTCGATGAAGCTGCGCGGGCCCGCGTCCGCACCCCCGCCGGTCTGGACATCGGGGCGCAGACGCCGGAGGAGGTCGCCCTGTCGATCCTCGCCGAGATCGTCGCCCACCGACGCCGCGAGTCGGGCCGCCCGGTTGCCGCCGAGCCGGCCGCCGACCCCGCTACCGCGACGGACCCGGTGTGCGGGATGTCGGTCGCGGCGGTGGACGCGTCCCTGCACCTCGATCACGACGGCGTCCGGCACTGGTTCTGCGGGAGCGGCTGCCTGCGCGCCTTCGCCGCCGACCCGGCCGCCTATACGACTACCTAGCGGGCGCGCTTACTTCTCCTGCACAACCTCGTCCTTGCCGCCCTCGCCGTCGAGGTCGTCGGCCCCGTCGCCGCCCTTGAGGCAGTCGTCGCCGTTGCCGCCGCTGACGTCGTCCTTGCCGTAGCCGCCCTCGAGGAGGTCGTCGCCGCCGTTGCCGTCCATGACGTCCGGCTGGCCGTCGCCGTAGAGGTAGTCGGCGTCCGGTCCGCCCTGCTGGGTGTCCTTGCCGACACCACCGGACATCCAGTCGGTGCCCTCCCCGCCGTACTGCTTGTCGTAGCCCTCGTCACCGATCAGCTTGTCGTGGCCGCCCTCGCCGTAGAGCGAGTCGGGGCCGCCCTTGCCGTAGAGCCGGTCCTCCCCGTCACCGCCGTGCACGACGTCGGCACCGTCCGAGCCGCAGACGTAGTCGTTGCCGCCCTCGAGGAACAGCACATGTCCGGCGTCCTTGACGAGCACGACGTCGTCGTCGCCGGTCAGCGTGACGGTCGTCGCCGTCTTGTCGGTCACGACCTTGGTGACCTCCTTGCCCTCGCAGTAGCCGTCCTCGTCCCACTGCGCGGAGGCGGGCAGGGCGGACGTGCCGAGGAAGGTGAGCGGCAGCACCGCCATCAGGACGGCGGCGCGGCGAGACAGCCGAGCGGTGGTGTTCATGGCGAGCCCCAATGACTAACGGATGGTGCGATGACCGTCCCTGTATCGGTTCCGTCTGCCGCAGGACTGCAGAAGGTAAAGAAAAGGTCATGCCGATGGAGCAGGACGAACCGGGCGTACCCGCCCTAGTAGGAGTGCTGGACCGCCATCACAGCCCTGATCCGCTTCTCGTCGAAGTCTTCGCCGAGCCAGTCGAACAGGCCGCGCAGCACCGCCGGGTCGTTGACGTAGTCGTCGAAGTGGACGCGGTAGACGACGTCGTCACCCAGCGCGTCGAGGGACTCGACGTACTCCTTCTCCAGCGCCTGCAGCTGGCCGAGCGCGTCGCTGCGGCCGGCCCACCACTTGCTGGTCGCGACCTGCTCGAGGTCGCGGGTGTTCAGCACGAACCGGGCGCCCGGGAAGACCGCGCGGACGAAGGCCAGCAGCTCCGGCAGCCGCCCCGGCAGCCAGGTGATCTCCTTGCAGCCGACCACCCGGGTGTCCGGGCCCGGTCGCAGCACCGTCTCGAGCATCAGCATCCGCAGGTCCCGCAGACGCCGTCTCGTCGGGGTAGCCGTCGATGCCCCACCACGGGTGGCTCGGCGGCAACGGCTCGTCGCGGGCCAGCCGGTCGCGATGGCCGCGCACCGTGTCGTGGAAGCGGAACAGGTGCTCCAGCGCGCCGCCGTTCTCGCCGCGGATCATCACGCCGGGCGTCGACGAGAGGATGCCCTGCAACAAGGTCGACCCGGACCGCCCGTAGGTGACGACGAAGAGGTACGACAGGTCGGTACGGTCCCTGCCGCTCGCGATGGCACCTTCGGCGCGTACCCGCTCGAGCTCGGCGCCCAACGAGTCGGCCCGCTCGCGCTGCGCGTCGCGCCGGGCCAGCGCCTTGTCCAGCTTGACCCTGATGGCGTCGCGCTGGGTCCGCAGGTTGGACAGGCGGCGCTGCATCTCCTCCTGGCTGACCAGGCCGACCCGCTGCACGACGCGGCCCGCCAGCCACCGCAGGAACGCCACGGGAGGAGCAGCCACGGTGACGACCTCGTCTCGCTCGGGTGCGCAGGATCGTAACGACGGGCCGACCGCTCGCCCTCGGCCGGTTTACGCTGGCCGGGTGAGCGAACGGCAGGGGCACGACGACGAGGTGCTACCCGAGCAGACCTCCGACGACACCGACAACGGCTGGGGCGATCGCCACGACGAGGACGAGCTCAGCGACGACGAGCGTCTGATCCGGGACAAGCCACCGCACTGGTGACCGTACGGCTGGCGGGTCAGAGCGGCCGCTGGCGCAGCAGGTCGCGGATCTCCTGGAGCAGCAGGATGTCCTCGCTCGGGGCCGCCACCTCGGGCTCCTCGCCGCGCTTGCGTCGCTCCATCAGCTTGTTGACCGGGACCACCACGAAGAAGTAGACGGCCGCCGCCACGATCACGAAGTTGATCAAGGCGTTGATCGTCGAACCGATGATGATCTTGCTGTCGTTCGCTTCGAAACCGGCGGTGCCGAAGTCCGGGGTGCCACCGATGGCTCCGATGATCCCGCCGATGAAGTCCGTGCTGAACGCGGCGACGACCCCGGCGAATGCGACCCCGAGGACGAAGGCGACCGCGAGGTCTACGACGTTCCCCCGCAGCAGGAAGTCCTTGAATCCCTTGAGCACGTAGTCCTCCCGACGTTGGTGGGGAGTCCACCGTGCCAGACTCGGGACACTGGGTCGATGGTGACCCGATCCCGCCGTCGAGCGCTGCGAACACGCCGAACGGCCGCCGTCCGTCCGCGGCGTGTCTGCAGCGCTCGAGGCACTGCTGCCGGGGTCACTGCCCGCGCAGCACGACGGTCAGCCGCTCGGTGACGGCCGCCCCCGCCAGCCGGGCCGCAGTGGTCGACGTGGTGGCCAGCAGCACCAGCGCGCCGTCGGCGCCGGCCGCGAAGCCGCGACCCGATGGGCGGGGCACCGTGACCACCCGCACCGCGGACGCGAGCAGCCGGGCGTCCGCTCTGAGAGACCCTCCTGCCTCGACTGCGCCCGCCGCACCGAGCACGTCGACCACGTCGCCGGGTCGCAGGAGGTCGACCGAGTCGCCGTCGGCGATGCGCACAGGCGTGGCGACCATGCCCTGGCCGAGCTCGTCGACGGCTGCGGCGCCGACCAGCCGGACGTCGGTCAACGGCTCTCCACGACGTACGGCGGACACGACAGTCCGTCCCCTCGCCTCGCCCACCTGCTCGACCGCGCCGACCGGGACGGACGACGGGGTGAGCCGGGCCACGGTCAGGTCTGCCTCGGTCAGCCGGGACCCGGCGGGCACGTCGCGCGCGGCGGTCACGACGACGACCGATGGTGGGGGAGGCGGCGCGAGGCTGTGCAGAGCCATGGCCATGGCACCCGCCAGCAGGCCGGCCGCGAGCAGCCGTCGGTGCCAGCGCCCGGCCCGGACGAGGTCGCGCACCCACCGCGCCAGCGGGTCGGCCTCGCGACCACCTGGGATCACGGCAGGTCGAAGGGAAGCTTCTGCCCGTCGAGGGCATGGCGGCAGCTGCAGTCCTCGTCGGGGCCGGGCAGCCGCCCCACCGCGTCGACGAGCAGGTCGCGGACCGTGTCGATGTTCTCCGCGAAGACGCGCAGCACCTCGTCGTGGGTCACGCCCTCACCGTGCTCGAGCCCGGCGTCGAGGTCGGTGACGAGCGCGACCGAGGTGAAGCAGAGTGCCAGCTCGCGCGCGAGTGCCGACTCGGGCGCGGCGGTCATGCCGACCACCGACCAGCCCTGTGCCTGGTGCCAGAGCGACTCGGCCCGGCTGGAGAAGCGCGGGCCGTTGATGACGACGATCGTCCCGCCGTCGACGACCGGCAGCGCGCTGTCACGGCCGGCGGTGAGCACCACGTCGCGGCCGTTGGGGCAGTAGGGGTCGGCGAACGCGACGTGCACGACGGCGCCCGGCTCGTCGTAGAAGGTGTGCCCGCGACCCCAGGTGCGGTCGACGAGCTGGTCGGGCACCACCACGGTCCCCGGACCCTGGTCAGCCCGCAGCGACCCGACCGCGCACGGGCCGAGCACCTGGCGCACTCCGACCGCGCGCAGGGCCCAGAGGTTGGCGCGGTAGTTGACGCGGTGCGGCGGGAAGCGGTGGTCGCGGCCGTGCCGGGGGACGAACGCGACCCGCCGGCCGGCGACCTCCGCGACGGTCAGCGGGTCGCTGGGCGGTCCCCACGGGGTGTCGACCTCGACGGTCTCGCCGTCGAGGAGCGAGTAGAGCCCGGACCCCCCGATCACACCGATGTCGGCGCGCGGACCGGCGTACGGCCTGGTGGTCGTCATGGCGCAGGAGACTAACGGCGAACCGGGGACGCCCCGGTGCCGTCCACAACGGCGGTCAGGCGGCGCTGCCGGCTGTGGACGCGCCGCTCGTCGACGAGCCGGACGAGGCGCCGCCCGACGTACCGGAGGACCCGCTCGACCCGGAGCCGCTGGTGCTCGATGCCGGCTCGGACATCGTGGTCTTCGCGCCGGCCTTGTCGGCCTTTCCGTCCTTGGCAGCGGTCGAGTCGGAGCCCTTGGCGTCGCCCTTGGCGTCCGCGCCCTTGGCGTCCGACTCGGAGGATGGCTTCTCCCGGCTGTCGGTGCGGTAGAAGCCGGAGCCCTTGAAGACGATGCCGACGGAGTTGAAGACCTTCCGCAGCCGGGCGCCGCACTGTGGGCACACCGTGAGGGAGTCGTCGGTGAAGGACTGGACGGTCTCGAAGCCGTGTCCGCACTCGGTGCAGGCGTACTGGTACGTCGGCACGGACGTCCTCCTGGCGATCTGGCACTCAGACTGGTCGAGTGCTAATGATGCGCCACCGACAGGTGCGGCGCAACATGCTCGTCAGTCCAGCGGGGCGCCGGCCAGCGCGGCGAGGAGGCCCAGGGCTGCGCAGGCTCCCATCGTGCGCAGCACGGACCACTTCAGGCGGAAGAGCAGCACGAACGCCACGGCGCCGATGGCGGCCGCGACGGGGCGCAGCGAGTCGAGCTCCGGCAGGTCGAGGCTGACCGGGCCCCAGGAGGTGCGGTTGGTGTCGGCGAACAGGGTGTGCACGGCGAAGTACAGGGCGAGGTTGGCGATGACGCCGACGACGGCGGCGGTGATGCCCGTCAGTGCCGGCGGACAGGGCGTGGTTGCCGCGCAGCCGTTCGACGTACGGCGCGCCGAGGAAGATGAACACGAAGCACGGCACGAACGTGACCCAGGTGGCGAGGAGCGCGGCGAGGGTGGCGGCGACCCACGGGTTGAGGCTGCCCGGGTCGCGGTAGGCGCCGAGGAACGCGACGAACTGCACGACCATGATGAGCGGGCCCGGGCGTGGTCTCGGCCAGGGCGAGGCCGCGGACCATCTCGCCGGGCGCCAGCCAGCCGTACACCTCGACGGCCTTCTGCGCGACGTAGGCGAGCACGGCGTACGCGCCGCCGAACGTGACGAGCGCGGCACCGGAGAAGAACAGGCCCTGCTGGGTGAAGACGCTGTCCCGGCCGGTGAGCGCGGCGACTGCAGCGAGCGGGATGCCCCAGGCGAGCAGGCCGATGGCGAGCACCTTGGCGGCATGGCGTGCGGCTGGGGCCTCGCGGTGCAGGGCGTCGTCGGGGATGAGAGGCGGCGGGCCGTCGTCGCTCGCGCCGTGACCGCTGGCGTCGTGCATGGTGGCGGGTGCCCACCGGCCGAGCGCCCAGCCGACTGCGGCGCTGGCCGCGACGACCACGGGGAACGGGAGCCCGAACACCGCCAGGGCGATGAACGCGGCGACCGCGAGCGCGATCAGCGCCGGGTGACCGAGTGCTCGGCCGGCGACCCGGACGACGGCCTGCGCGACGATGGCGAGCACCGCCGGCGCGAGTCCGGCGAACAGCGCGGTGACCAGCGTGGTGTCGCCGGCCCCGACGTACAAGGCGGACAGCGCGAGCAGGGCGAGCATGCCGGGCAGCACGAACAGGGTGCCGGCGACGAGTCCGCCGCGGACCCCGTTGAGCAGCCACCCGACGTAGATGGCGAGCTGCTGGGCCTCGGGGCCGGGCAGCAGCGTGCAGTAGGACAGGGCGTGGAGGAACCGGCGCTGGCCGATCCAGCGGCGTTCGTCGACCAGGGTGCGCTGCATGACGGCGATCTGACCGGCAGGTCCGCCGAAGGTCTGCAGCGAGATGAGGAACCAGGCGCGTACGGCGTCGCGGAACGGGACGACGTCGCGCTGTCGGCGTGCGTGTGATTGCGCGTCGGCGGGCTCGGCGGCGTCGGCCGCTGGTCGTTCGTCATGCGGGCTCCCGGCCGAGCATGAGCTGGCGGCGGAAGAACTCGTGCACCCCGTCGAACAGCGGCCCGGTCAGCTCGAGGACGCGCTCGTCGGTCTCGACCATGGACAGGGCGCGCAGGGCGAGGTCGAAGCCGGGCGCCTCCGGCGCGTCGTAATGGCCGTCGTCGACGTCGGCCTCGTGGACGAGCGCGGCGATCCGCCACAGGACCGGGTCGGTCAGGTCGTGGCGGCGCAGCAGCGTCTCGAACGTGCAGTCGGCGCCGTGGTGGGACAGGTCGACGCCCGGCATGTCGAACGGCGTCGCATCGGCAGGTACGTCGGCGGGGTCGGCGACGAACACGAACGTCGGCGTCGGGGTCGATGCGGCGGCGGATCAGCCAGGCGCAGGCGGCCCGGTCGATGTGCACGCCCTGGCGGGTCGCCCACTTCACGACGGCACCGCCTGCTGGCCGGCGGGGTCGGGTGCAGTGCCGGCTCTGGACGTGGCGAGCTGGTCGAGGGCGGCCACCGCGCCGTCGCGTTCGTCCGGCGGGAAGAAGTCACGACGGCGGACGCGCCGCAGCTCGCCGCGCAGCCGGCGCACGGCACGAGCCCGCTCGGCGTCTCCCAGGCCGAGGGCGGCTTCCGCCTCGGCGCGCAGGGCCTGGTACTCGGCGGCCCTGGCGGCCGCCATCGAGGTCGCCAGCTCCCGCTCCTGGGCGAGGCTGGCCGGGTGGGCGAGCCACACGCCGGCGGTGCCGTCGGCTTCGCGGACCTCCTCGGCGATCCACTCGAGCTGCTCGCGGGTGCGGGCATCGGCGGGGAGCGCGACGAGGCCGTCGCCGAGCTGGGCGACGCCGAGCCGGCGCAGCTTGCGCCACACGGAGATGCGCGGTGTCGACGGTTCCCGCGGCATCCGGTAGCTGAGCAGCACCCACTCGCCCGCCTGATGGGTCCGCGGCACCATGACGGCATGAAACCGCGGTTACATCGTCGTCGTCAAGCGGCGGGGTGATTCGATACATCACGTGCTGCCCGGTGGACACGACCACGACCACGGACCCTCCGGCGGTGCCGGCGACCGGCGCAGGCTCGCGCTGGTGTTGGCCATCACGACGGTTGCGCTGCTCGTCGAGGTCGTCGGGGCGGCTGTCTCCGGATCGCTCGCGCTGCTCGCCGACGCCGGGCACGCCCTGACCGACGCTGCCGGCCTGACGCTTGCGCTTGGCGCCGCCGTCCTCGCCCAGCGGCCCGCGACGCCGCAACGCACCTGGGGCTACCGGCGGGCCGAGGTTCTCGCCGCCGCCGCACAGGCGGCGGTGCTGCTCGCCGTGGGCGTCTTCGTCCTCGTCGAAGGCGCCCGCCGGCTGCTCGATCCTCCCGAGGTCGCCTCCACGGCGATGCTCGTGTTCGGCATCGTCGGCCTGGTCGGGAACATCGCCGCGATCGGCGTGCTCGCCTCGTCCCGTACGAAGAACATGAACATGCGGGCCGCTTTCCTCGAAGTCGTCAACGACGCGCTCGGCTCGGTCGCGGTCCTCGTCGCGGCGGCGTGCATCGCGGTGTTCGGCTGGCAGCGCGCCGACGCGGTCGCCTCCCTGCTCATCGGCGCGCTGATCCTGCCGCGCACCTGGCGGCTGCTGCGCGAGACGGTGGACGTCCTACTGGAAGCGACCCCGAAAGGGCTCGACCTCGACGGCGTCCGGGCGCACATCCTCGACCTGCCGCATGTTCTCGACGTGCACGACCTCCACGCGTCCCAGGTCGCGTCGAACCTGCCGGTGCTCAGCGCACACGTCGTGGTGGACGACGGCTGCTTCCACGACGGGCACGCACCCCAGATCCTCGACCAGCTCCAGCAGTGCGTCGCCTCCCACCACGGTGTCTCCGTCGAGCACTCGACGTTCCAGCTCGAGGCCGCCGGCCACGGCGACCACGAGCACCCGACCCACGCCTGAGGCCCGGTCACGCACCTGGTGACGACGGCATCACGACCGTCGCCAGCAGTCGCCAGGTGTGGTCCGGGCGCCGGCCGGAGACGTTGACCGTCCGCTGCCCGACGACCACGGCGACGTCGTGCACCACCGTCACCGACCGGACCGATGCGACGAACCCTTCCCGGACGAGCACGCTTCCAGCCCGGCTCCGACCGGTCACCCGGCTCGGCACACGGACCACGACACCGTTGCTCTCGAAGAGGTCTGCGACGGCTCGGTCGTCTTGCAGCAGCACGGCGTCCTCGAGGAGCGTCTCGAGCTCTTCGGGCGACGAGGCGCCGGGCACGGGTCAGAACTCCACGCCGTGCCGCCCGATGACCGCTGCGGTCGCGTCCATGTCGACGTCGCAGTTGTAGGGCCTGGCGCGCCGCGCCAGGTCCTCGGGTGTGGTCGCCTCGCCGACCTGGGCCAAGGCCCGGAACAGCTGCTCCAGCCCGGCCGGCGAGATGATCTCGAGGCAGGTCGCGGGTTCGTCGCCGGCGTTCCAGAACGTGTGCCACTGTTCGCGCGGCTTGAAGAGCAGCTCTCCGGGGCCGGCGACGATCTCGTTGCCGTCGAGGACGGCGCCGATCCGCCCGGTCAGGACGAGCGTGAACTCGTCCTCCTCGTGGTGGCGGTGCATCGGGGCGGCCAGAGCCCGCGGAGCGAACAGGTGCTGGACCAGGGCGAAGCGGCCACCGGTGTCGTCACCGTCGATCAGGAACTGATCGGTGACGCCCATCTGGTCAGGTCCGGGAGTCTCCAGGCTGTGGACTCGCAGGCTCGTCGTGGTCATCGTCGGTCCTTCCGGTTGGCGATGACGGGGACGCTAGGACCGCACGACGACGGCGACCATTCCAGAAAGGTGGTATCGCCAGGACCGGAGGTCGGTGGGACAGTGCGGACATGGCGGTATCGGCGACGCGGGCGCTGGACAAGATCGAGCGGTTGTCCGAAGAGCCCCGCAGCCTGGTGACGTTCTGGACCGAGGCCGCCGACGTCCTGGACCAGGTGGTGCCGCACTTCGGATTCCCGTGCTGGTACACCCTCGACCCGGCATCACTTCTCATCACCAGCCACTACAACCCGGAGATGCCGGAGCTGCCCCGCGAGTCGCTGGCCGAGGAGTACTACGGCGACGACGTGAACCAGATCGTCGACGTGGCGCGCAGCAGCACGGGTGTCTCGACGCTGCACGACGCCACGGGCGGAGACCCGAGCAGCAGTCCCCGGTGGCAGGCCAACATCGCGCTCGGCGGAGACCAGGAGATGATCGCGGTGCTCCGGACCCGCTCCGGTGACGTCTGGGGGGCGCTGGGCCTCTACCGCGAGGCGGACCGGCCGCTCTTCGGTGCCGCCGACCAGCACTTCATCGCGCAGGCCGCGCCGCACCTCGCGGAAGGCGCCCGGCGAGCTCTTCTGTTCGGGGAGGCGAGTGACCCCGAGGACGGCCAGGCGCCGGGGCTGCTCGTGCTGCGGGACGACTGGCAGGTCGAGTCCTCGACACCGGGTGTGGACACATGGCTGCGCGATCTGCCGGACGGAGACATCGATGCGGGCCGGCTGCCGTCCGTCGTGCTGACAGTCGCCGGTCGGGCGATGCGCCCGGTCGAGGACGGGGCGCCGGCCGAGGTGGCGATGGCCCGCGTGCTGACGCGCTCGGGGACCTGGGTGGTGCTGCACGGCGCCGCGCTCCTGTCGGGAGGCGACCGGCGGGTAGCCGTCATCGTCGAGCCGGCGCACCCGGCCCGCATCACCGCCCTGCTCATGTCTGCCTATGGACTCACTGAACGGGAACGCGACGTGACCCGGCTGGTCCTGCAGGGCGCGTGCACAACGGACATCGCCGGGACGCTGACCGTGTCACCGCACACCGTCCAGCAGCACCTGAAGAGCATCTTCGACAAGACGGGCGTACGCAGCCGACGGGATCTCGTCGCCACCGTCTTCTTCACCCACTACGAGCCGCGGCTGCGCGACAACGAGCGGCGCACGGCGCAGGACAAGCCGGTGCGCGGCGGGCCGGTCGGCTCGGCATGACTCGTACCGCACTCCTCGCGGTCTCCTTGCTGCTCGCCGGCTGCGGAGGTGGCTCCACCGCCGACGACTCGGCGGGAACGTCGCCGACACCGGCCTCCACTGGCTCGTCCAGCCCGACCGGGACGACCACGTCGGCTCCGGCCAGCGAGTCGCCGAGCGCTGCCGCTGAGGGCCGCGGCCGGGTGATCACCACCGGTGCCAGCGACTTCGGGACGATGCTGTTCGACCCGACCGGCCAGGCCATCTACCTCTTCGACAAGGAAGGCGGTGACCGGCCGGAGTGCTACGGCGAGTGCGCCGAGGCGTGGCCGCCGGTCCTCACGACAGGCTCACCACGGGCGAAGGGCGACGCGCGGGCCGGGCTGCTCGGCAGGACCGAGCGCCGCGACGGCACCACCCAGGTCACCTATGCCGGTCACCCGCTCTACTTCTACGCCCACGAGGGGCCGGGCCAGGTGCTCTGCCACGACGTACGCGAGTACGGCGGCGTGTGGCTGGTCGTGACCCCCGGCGGCCGCGCGGCAGCCTGACCCGCCCGGCAACCCACCCCCAAGATCCACTGTGCGCTGCTGCACCAGACACGCCGGTGAACTGGTGTGTCAACGCACAGTGGATCTTCGTCAGGGGGTGGTGATGACGTCGGCGATCGCGGCGAGGGAGCCGGGCACGACGCGGTAGTGGGTCCAGACGCCGCGACGCTCGCCAGTGACGATCCCTGCCTCGGCCAGCTTCTTCAGGTGGTGGCTGACCGTCGGCTGGGACAGGCCCAGCGGCTCGGTCAGGTCGCAGGTGCAGCACTCCTGCGAGGCGCTGGCCAGCAGCATCGAGACCAACCGCAGCCGGGCCGGGTCCGCGAGCGCCTTGAGCCGGATCGACAGCTGTTGGGCCTCGCCCGCTGAGAGCGGCGCCTCGGCCAGCGGCGCGCAGCAGGTGTCGGCGCTGGGGACGGGCTCGAGAAGCGGCAGCGGCTTGGGCATGGCTCCATCATGCGGTCGAAATAGACGGCCGTCAATCATTGACAGCCGTCGATACGTCGGCCACGATGACCGAGTTATCGAGAACCATCGATCTCCTGAGGAGCCCGTCATGAGCAGCCTTCCGCTCGACCCGCTGGCCGCGACCATCCACCTGCGGATGGAGGAGCTGCGCCGCGACGTGGCCGCCGAGCGCCTCGGCCGCGAAGTCGGCCGCCGCCGGACCCGGGTGCTCCCCGGCCGGCTGGCCACCGCCTTGCGCGAGACGCTGGAGTCCGTGACCCCGTCCGCCTCCGCCCAGCGCGGCCAGCCCTGCCCCACCTGCTGATGGGCCGCCGCTCGGAGTCCGTCGTCGAGTCAGTCGCCGTCATCGGCGCCGGCCTTCCCGGCCTCGCTGGGGGCGGCTGAGACCGCTGTCCGCCACCGCGAGCGGAGGGAGGTGACCTGCCATGGACGACTGCTGCGAGAGCTGCGACACCGGGTGTTGCTGAGTCCTGAGCGCAGCCGATGGCACCACCGCAACACGCCGAAGTGGACCGGCTAGCGACGGCGTGTCGCGCCCGGTAGCCGGTCCGCTTCGGTGGTGGGAGGTGGGAGGTGGGTGGTGAGAGGTGGAAGCGTGGGCCGGGGGTCCCTCCGCCGGGATTGACTCATCAGCCGTCGCTGGTGTGTCCTGACCACGATGCCCACCGATGTGACGTTCTCCCGGACCCGGCCGTCGCCGTCGCCGTCTCCGCTCGCTGACGCAGCCCCGACCCTGCGGGTGCTCGCCGACCCGGTCCGTGCCGCGATCCTCGACCTGCTCGCCGCCGAGGACCTGTGCGTCTGCCACCTCCAGGACGAGCTCGGGATCAAGCAGACGCTCGTCTCCCACCACCTCAGGGCCCTGCGGGAGGCCGGCCTGGTCGAGAGCGACCCGGCCGGACGATTCACCTACTACCGGCTCTCGGCGGGCGCGATCGCAGCCGTTCGGGACGCGGTCGCCGGTCTGGCTGACGCCTGCGACGCCGAGCGGACGCGCCGACCGTGCTGACGGGAGACCGCGCGCCGGCTCGCCGGCTGCTCGCCGAGGGTGTCGGGACAGCGCTTCTCGTGACGGTCGTCGTCGGGTCTGGCATCGCCGCGCAACGGCTCTCGCCGGACGACACGGGCCTCCAGCTGCTGCAGAACTCGACGGCGACGGCCCTAGGCCTCGGCGCCCTCATCGTCATGCTCGGTCCGGTCTCCGGCGCGCATCTCAATCCGGTCGTGTCGGCTGCCGACTGGTGGCTCGGTCGGCACAGCGGCAGCGGGCTGCGCGGCCGGGAGGTCGCGGGCTACGCGGCCGTCCAGACGGTCGGCGCCCTTGCCGGAGCGGTTCTCGCGAACGTGATGTTCGACGTCCCCACCGCACTTGCCACGACGGACCGCGTCGGTTGGCGGCTCTGGCTCGGGGAGGTCGTCGCCACCGCCGGCCTGGTGGCCCTGGTCTTCTCGCTTGTCCGCACCCGGCGCGGCGTCTGGGCCGGGCCCGCCGTCGGCGCCTACATCGGCGCTGCTTACTGGTTCACGTCGTCGACGTCGTTCGCCAACCCGGCCGTGACGGTCGGGCGCGCCGTGTCGGACACCTTCGCCGGCATCACCCCGGCATCGGTGCCGGCGTTCGTCATCGCCGAGATCCTCGGCGGCATCCTCGGCGTCGCGCTCGTCACCGCTCTCTACCCGCTCGCGCCCGCTTCCGCCGAAGGAGCACCGCCGTGCCCGACAAGCCCAGGATCCTCTTCGCCTGCCGCGCCAACGCCGGTCGGTCGGTGACTGGCAAGGTCCTGGCCGAGCACTACGGCGGCGACCGGGTCGAGGTGTTCTCCGCCGGGTCCGAGCCCGGCGACCGCGTGCATCCCGAGGTCGCATCGGTCCTCGCCGCCCTGGGTCTCGACACCGGGCAGGAGACCCCGAAGCGGTTCGACCCGGACGGCAGCTACAGCGCCGTCGTGACGATGGGGTGCGGCGAGGAGTGCCCGTTCTACGCGGGCGCGCGCTACGAGGACTGGGAGCTCGACGACCCCAAGGGTCAGGACGAGGCGACCGTACGTCGGATCGTCGCCGACATCGACCGACGGGTGCGGACCCTGCTCACCGAGCTGGTGCCCGGGCTGCGACTGCCACCGTCGCTTGTCGACGGATCCGCGGCGCGCTGACGGACAGCCGCGCCACCGGCGCGGCAGAATGCGCACACCGTGGACATGCCCACACTCGACACCGTCGCCGACGAGCTCTACGGGCTGCTGCCCGCCGAGTTCACTGCCACGCGTACGGCCCGGGAGAAGGAGGCACGCGCAGACGGCGACCGTGACCTGGCCAAGCAGATCCACGCGCTGGGCAAGCCGACGACGGTCGCCTGGCTGGCCAACCAGCTCGTCCGGGAGCACGGCGACGAGATCGGGCCGCTGCTCGAGCTCGGCGAGGCGCTGCGCGAGGCCACCGAGGTCCTCAGCGGCGAGGACCTGCGCCGGCTCTCCCAACAGCAGCACCAGCTGGTGGCCGCGCTGGTCAAGCAGGCCCGCCGGAGCGCGGCGGCCGCCGGCCAGCGGGTGGGGGAGGACGCGGCGCGCGGTCTCGAGGAGACGCTGCGGGCTGCGCTCGCCGACCCGGACCTGGCGGAGCAGCTCGCAGAGGGGCGGCTGACGGAGGGTTTCCGGCCCTCCGGGTTCGCGCCGGGAACCGGTGACCAGGCGCCTCCGACCTCCCGGGCGAAGCAACCGACGAAGGCGGCGAAGCCGTCGAGCCGGTCGGCGGGCGGCGGGACGGCAGGCCGCACCAAGGCCGACCCGGACCCGGAGGCCAGGGAGCGCCGGCGCCGAGCCGAGCGGCTGGAGCGCGCCGAGGCGGAGGCCACGGCCGCCCGGGAGGCCGCCGATGCCGCCGGCGCCGCCCGGGACGACGCCCGGGAACGGCTGGACCGTTCAACCGCCGCGGCCGAGGCCGCTGCCGACACCGTCCGCCGGCTCCGCGACGAGCTCGCCACAGCCACCGACGAGCAGGCCGGAGCCGACCGGGAGCGACGCACGGCGCAGACGGCCGCAGAGAAGGCAGAGCGGGTCGCCCGCGACGCCGAGCGGCGCCTGGCCGACGTCACGGCTCGCCGCGACCGGCTCGCCGGGGAGCTCGCGCAGTAACCGCGCTGACATAGGTGATGGGTTTCACCGTGGCAGCACGGGCCATCTCGATTCCCTGCGCAGTGTCTGGGTACGTGACCCAGGACGTTCCAGCAGCAGGACGGAGAGCTTCGCGGATGTCCGCGCCAGACCAGTCCGATGACCTGACGACCTACGAGACGACCCTTCCCGCCGAGCCCGCCTCGGCACCGCTGGCCCGCTCGGCGGTCCAGCAGCACTGCCGTCACTGGGGGCTGGGCGAGCTCTGCGAGGACGCCACCCTGATCGTGACCGAGCTCGTCGCCAACTCCGTCCGGCACGCCGGCACGGTGATCCGGCTCCGGCTGCGCCGCACCGACGGCGGGCTTCGTCTCGAGGTGACCGACGGCTCGCCGCGCCCCGTCCGGCTCACGTCGCCCGGCCTGCTCGACGAGGGCGGGCGTGGGCTCGCGCTGGTCGACGCGCTCTCCACGCGCTACGGCGTCGAGGGTCAGCCGGGCGGCAAGACCGTGTGGGCCGAGCTGACGGCCTAGTCACCTCCTGTCGGTGTGGCAACCGTCCCGCGAGGTCTTGTCTCATACCCCTAGGGGGTATATACATGACGTCGGGTACGCCGGGCACGTCGACAGGAGCCGTCATGAGTGACCACGCCCATCCGCTGACCGGGCGCGAGCTGACCAGGACCGCTGTGTCCGCGACCCTGCATTGCCTCACCGGCTGTGCCATCGGCGAGGTGCTCGGGATGGTCATCGGGACGGCTCTCGGCTGGGGCGACTGGCCGACCATCGCGCTCGCCGTCGTCCTCGCGTTCTTCTTCGGCTACGCCCTCACCGTCGGCCCGGTGCTGCGGTCGGGCCTGCCCTTCCGGTCGGCCGTCAAGGTGGCGCTCGCTGCCGACACCGTGTCGATCCTGGTGATGGAGATCGTCGACAACGCGGTGATGCTCGCGGTTCCGGGCGCGATGGAAGCCGGCCTGGGCAACATGCTGTTCTGGGGCAGCCTGGCCTTCGCGCTGCTCGTCGCGTTCGTCGTCACGGTCCCGGTCAACCGGGTGCTGATCGGCCGCGGCCGTGGCCATGCGGTCGTGCACGGCATGCACTGACGATCGTGCGGCAGCGGGCACCACAGGACGGGCAGGGCTAGCCTGGCTCCCGATGAGCTGCCGTCCCCGCCCCCGCGCGCTTCCCGCAGCCTTGCTCGTGGTGCTGGCCTCATGCGCGTCCCTGCTCGGCCTCGGCTGGACGGCATCGCCGGGGAGCAGCGCGCGGTTGACCGTCGCCGGGAGCCAGGGGCACGCGGCCACCGCGCCGGCATCGGCTCGTCCGGGGACGTTGCGTGAGGTCCGCGAAGCCGCCCGGCGCCTGCACCGCGAGCGGACCGCAGCAGCGGCCGAGGTCCGCGCGGCCGACGCGTCGCGAGGCAGGACTACAGGTTCGCCCGACGTCGCGGCAGTCCTGACGGCTGCGCTGCTGGCCGGCCTGCTCGGCCGGTTCGTCACGCGGCCTCGCCCGGTGACGGCACCTTTCGGACGTACGGCAGGGAGCCACCGGGGACGGGGACCTCCGGCGCCTCTGTGCGTCTGAGCCCGACCGCCTCCCCGCCACCCTGACGCGACCCCGCGCGGTGGCCCTGCTGCACAGGAGTTCCCACCGTGTCCGCACCGCTCGTCCGCGCTCTGGTGGCGCTGGGCATCCTCGCCGGATCCGTCTACTTCGCCGTGAGCACCCCCGCCCGCCTCGGCCTCGACCTGCGCGGCGGCACCCAGATCGTGCTCGAGACCCAGGACTCCCCGACCGTGAAGGCCGGCCAGGAGTCGACCGACCGGGCGGTCGAGGTGCTGCGCCGCCGGGTCGACGCTCTCGGCGTCGCCGAGCCCAGCCTCACCCGCTCCGGCGACCGGCGGATCATCGTCGAGCTGCCCGGGCTGCAGGACCCGCGGGAGGCCGCCGAGGTGATCGGCCGCACCGCGCAGCTGACGTTCCACCCGGTCCTCGGCGTCCCGGAGCCCACTCCCTCGCCGTCGGGGACCGAGTCGCCCTCGCCGTCACCGACGCCCTCCGCGGCCGACGGGGAGCTCGTCGTCGAGGACGAGGACGGCCAGCCGCTGCGCCTCGGTCCGCCCGGCCTCACGGGGGAGGGCGTCAAGGGTGCGCAGGCGGCGATCGACTCGCTGGGCGGCGGCGGGTGGTACGTCACCATCGACTTCCAGGGCGGCGGCCAGGACTCCTGGGAACAGCTCACCGGGGACGCGGCCTGCGAGCCGCCGGGTGACCCGCGCCGTCGAGTCGCGATCGTCCTTGACGACGAGGTCATCTCCTCACCGCAGGTCGACCCCAGCGTCGCCTGCGACGTCGGCATCACCGGCGGGTCGACGCAGATCACCGGCCGGTTCACGACGGAGGAGGCGAAGGAGCTCGCCGTCCTGATCCGCGGCGGCGCCCTGCCGGTGCCGGTCGAGGTCATCGAGCAACGGACCGTCGGCCCGACGCTCGGCGACGCGGCGATCGACGCGAGCGCCAAGGCGGCCGTCATCGGCGTCGCGCTGACCGGCATCTTCATCATGGTGGTCTACCGGCTGCTCGGTGGGCTGGCGGTGGTCGCGCTCGCGGGCTACGCCCTGATCTCCTACGCGGCGCTGGTCGCCCTCGGAGCGACGCTGACGCTGCCGGGCCTGGCCGGCTTCGTGCTGGCGATCGGTATGGCCATCGACGCCAACGTGCTGGTCTTCGAACGAGCCAGGGAGGAGTACGAGTCCGCGAAGAAGAAGAGCCTCCGCACGGCGGTCTCCACCGGGTTCGCCAAGGCGTGGAGCGCGATCATCGACTCGAACGTCACCACCCTGCTGGCCGCGGGGCTGCTGTTCTTCCTCGCGTCCGGGCCGGTCCGGGGCTTCGGCGTCACCCTGTCCATCGGTGTTCTCGCGTCGATGGTGTCGGCGCTGATCGTCACCCGGGTGCTCGCCGAGTGGGCGGTCGGGCGGCGGGCCGTCATGACCCGGCCACCGGTCACCGGCATCGCGGCGCCCGGCCGGGTGCGGACCTGGCTCTCCGAGCGTGACCCGGACCTGATGCGCCACGGCCGGCGGTTCCTGGCCGGGTCGCTGCTCGTGCTCGTGCTGGCCGGGGCCGGGATCTTCTGGCGCGGTCTCGACCTGGGCGTCGAGTTCACCGGCGGGCGGCTGGTGGAGTACTCGTCCAGCGCGACGCTGGACGTCGACACGGCCCGCGAGGCGGTCGGCGACGCCGGCTTCCCCCGCGCGGTGGTCCAGGAGAGCGGCGAGGACAACGTCTCCGTGCGTACGGGCGATCTGACCAACGACGACGTCGTCACGATCGAGCGGGCGCTGGAGGAGGCCACGGGCGGCGAGGTCACCAAGGAGCGTGACGAGCTGATCGGCCCGAGCCTCGGGGACGAGCTGCGCAACAAGGCGCTGATCGCGCTGGCGGTCGCGCTCGGCGCGCAGCTGCTCTACCTGGCGGTGCGGTTCCGCTGGACGCTCGGCGCGTCCGCGGTCGCCGCGATGGCGCACGACGTCGTCGTGCTGGTCGGCGTCTTCGCCTGGCTGGGCAAGCCGATCGACGGTGTGTTCCTCGCGGCGCTGCTGACGGTCATCGGCTACTCCGTGAACGACTCGGTCGTCGTCTTCGACCGGGTACGCGAGCTGTGGGCCGTGCGACGGTCCGACGGGTTCCCCCGTGTCGTGAACACCGCTGTGCTGCAGACCGTGCCCCGGACGGTGAACACCGGCCTCGGTGCCGTCTTCATCCTGTCGGCCCTGGCCGTGCTGGGTGGGGACTCGCTGACCGACTTCGCCGTCGCGCTGCTCATCGGCATCCTGGTCGGCACGTACTCCTCGATGTTCACCGCGTCCCCACTCGCGATCGAGCTCGAGAAGCGCAGTCCGTCGCCGCCACCGGTGCCGAAGAAGTCGCCCGTGCGGGCCCGGGTCGACCGCGACAGCAGCGGCGCCGTCGTCTGACGCGTCTCCTCCGGTCAGGGGCGGCGGGGGCGGCGGCGGGGGTGGTGCCACCCCGCCAGCCGGCCGCCTCGCGACACGGCACGCAGCCGTTGCTCGACGGTGACGCGGACGGCTTCGGTGGCGATCAGGATCAGGTCGTCCCCGGCCCGCAGCGGAGTGCTCGGCCTGGGGACGAACGCCCGCCCCTCCCGCACGATCAGCGTGACCGCCGCGCCCTCCGGCAGACTCAGCTCGAAGACCTCGACGCCGATCAGCCGGGACCCCTGCTGCACCTGGACCTGCAACAGGTCGGCGTCGAGCCGGGTCAGCGGTGACGACTCGACGTCCAGCGCATGAGCCTCCATGTCGGCCGTCACCTTGAGCCGACTCGCCACCGCCGGGAGCGTCGGCGCCTGCACGAGCGTGAAGACGACCACGAGGACGAACACCAGGTTGAACACGTCGTCGTCGGCCGGCACGGTGGCCAGCACGATGGGGACCGCGCCGCGCAGGCCCGCCCAGGACAGCAGTGCGCGCTCGCGCCAGGTCGTCGGCAGCCGCCACCCCGACGCGTGGTCGTCGTCGTCATCATCCGGCGGAGGATCGGACTCCGACCTCGACCCGAACGGCAGCAGCGCCACCCACACGGACAGTGGGCGGGCCAGCACGAGCAGGACCAGCCCGACGCCGAGCGCCGGCGGGATCCACGGACCGAGGTCGCTCGGCGTCGCGAGCAGCCCCAGCATCACGAACAGCCCGATCTGGGCCAGCCAGGCCACGCCCTCGACGAAGCCACGGGTCGCCGGCCGGTGCGGCAGCCGGGAGTTGCCGAGCACCAGGGCCGCCAGGTAGACGGCGAGGAAGCCGCTGGCGTGGACGACCGCCGCGGACCCGTAGGCCGCCACGCACAGCGCCAGCACGGCGAGCGGATAGAGGCCCGACGACGGCAGGGCGATCCGGCGGACCCCCCACGCGCCGGCGAAGCCGACGGCGAGCCCGACCACCGCCCCGACCGACAGCTCGTAGGCGAGCAGCCCGACGAGCTCCCACCACGAGGGCGCGCTCGCTCCGGCCAGGGTGACCACCAGGATGACCGCCGGCGCGTCGTTGAACCCGGACTCCGCCTCCAGCAGCCCGGCCAGCCGAGGTGGGAGGGGCACCCGGCGCAGGACGGAGAACACCGCCGCCGAGTCGGTCGGCGACAGGATCGCCCCGATGAGCAACGCGTCGCGCCAGCCGATCGACACGAAGGTGTGCGCGGCCACCGCGACGACGACGACCGACACGGCCGTGCCGACCACGGAGAGCGAGGCGGCCGCCGGGACCACCGGCCGGATGCTTCGCCACTTCGTGGTCAGGCCACCCTCGGCCAGGATCACGACGAGAGCTGCGTAGCCGAGGGCCCTGGCGAGCTCCTCGTCGTCGAAGTCGAGCCCCAGGACGTCCTCGCCGAGGACCATGCCCAGCCCGAGGTAGATCAGCAGCGTCGGCAGCCCGCTCCCGACGGCGAGGCGCACCGCGGCGATCGCCACCAGGAGCACGACCGCGCCGAGGAGCAGCAGCAGGTCGAGCTGGTCCGCGGTCACGGTCGCCCCCCGGCGGGCGCCGGGCGCAGGCGGTGCACGCCGGACGGCAGCACGGCGACGTCCACCGGCCGGTCGTGCGCCTCAGCGGGTACGTCGGGCAGCAGCTCGCCGTCGTACAGCAGGGCCACCACGGTCCCGGATCCGACCCGGGACAGCGCCCGGTCGTACGAGCCGCCGCCGCGGCCGAGCCGGGCCCCGTCCGGGCCTACGGCCAGCGCCGGCACGACCACGACGTCCGCCTCGGCCACCGCGTCCACACCCAGATTCGGGCTGTCGGGCACCCACAGACCCCGCGCGCCTTGTGTGATCCGGCCTGGTTCGTCGTAGATTGCCCAGTCCAGGTCGAGGTCGTCCCGCAGCACCGGGAGCAGCAGCCGCGGCCGTTCGGCTCTCGATCCGAGCTCGGCCAGCAGCTCAGCAGTCGACGGTTCCGTGCCGAAGGAGAAGTAGGCGGCCACGCAGCGGGCGGCCAGGATGTCCGGGAGGTCCAGCACGGAACGCGTGACGCGCGCCGCAGCGTGCGCTCGCACCGCGGGATCGGTCGCGCGGCGAGCGGCGGTCACGCGCGCCCGCAGCCGCGCCTTCTCCGCCGCTGCTCCCTCCGCGTCACCCACGGGAGCGATCATCCCAGCCCGGCGCCGCGGGGCGCTGCCATGAGCCTGCGCACCCGGCTGTGGCTCGTCCTCGGCGCCCTGTTCCTGGTGCCGATCGTCGTCGGCGTGCTCGTCGTGATCGTCGTCGTGATCGGCGCCCAGTCCGACCGGCAGGCCGAGTCGATCGACGTCGCCGCCTCCGCCGTGGCCGCCGAGCTCGCCGACGACTGCTCCCTGCTCGGCCTCGCGGCCCGGACAGCAGCGCTGGAGTCCGCCACCTCGTCGCCCGAGGAGGCGGTCGCCTCGGTCGCGAGCGGGGGGTACGCCGACTACGCGGCCGTCCTCGGCTCGGACGGCTCCGTCGTCGCCGAGCAGGGGGACCTGCCCCCCGGCGTCGAGCCGGCCACCCTGCCCGGCTGCTCGACTCGCCGACGAGGGCATGGGTCTGATCGCCGACCGCGTCCCGGTCGAGGGTGTGCCGGGTGCCAGCGCCACCGTCGTCGCCCGCGTCCTGGACTCACGCGCGATGCAGGCTCTCCGGCTCCGCGGCGGCACCGAGGGCGAGGTCCTGCTGCTCTCCGGGGGTGAGGTGGTCGCCTCCACGCTCGGGCCGGCCGAGTCGAGGGCCGTGGCCGGCGAGATCGACGGCCGCCGGGGGACTCTCGACGGGGACGGCTGGACGCTGCGGGTCGAGGCTCCGCGCAGCGGCGTCCCGTACGACGTGGTCGTGGCCGTCCCCGACTGCGGCAGCGGGGCGACGCGGTGGCTGGTGGCCGGGATCCTGCTCGCGGGCGCCGCTGCGGCCGGGCTGCTGGTCAGGGTGGTCGCCCGCGGGCTCAGCCAGCCGTTCACCGACCTGACCGAGGCCGCCGAGCGAGTCGCCCAGGGCGACCTCGACACCTCGATCGCCGCCAGCGACGAGGGTGAGGCGGGGCGGCTCGGCAGCGCGTTCAACCAGATGACCGACGAGCTCCGGCGCAGCCTGAGCGAGCTCGAGCGCAGCCGGGGCGATCTGCGCGACAGCCTCGAGCGGATCGGCGACGCCCTGCGCAGCACGCACGACCTCGACGGCCTGCTGCACGTCGTGCTCGAGACCGCGACGGCGACCCTGGCCGCGAAGGCCGGCGTGGTGGTCTACCGCTCGGGTGACCAGCTCCAGCTGATGGCCGAGCAGGGCCTGCACGAGGCCGGCCTCCCGGCGCCGGCCGTCGTGGTCGCCGGGTAACGGCATCCTCGGCCGAGTCGTCGCGACCGGTGACCCGGTGCGCGGGCGGATCGGCTCGGGCCCGGTGGGGCTGGCGCCGTCGGAGGTGGAACCTGCTTTCGGTGACGTCCTGGCCGTGCCCCTCGTCAGCATGGGGTCGGTGGTCGGGGTGGTCGCGCTCTACGACCGCATCGACCGACGAGCGTTCGAGGCGTCCGACGAGGACGCGCTGACCACCCTCGCCCGCCAGGCCAGCATCGCGATCGACAACGTGCAGCTGCACCAGGAGGCGCAGCGGCTGTCGACCACCGATCCGCTGACCGGCCTCTGGAACTTCCGTTACCTCTCGATGAGCCTGGCCCGCGAGATCGAGCGCTCCACCCGCTTCGACCGCCCGCTCGCCGTGCTGATGCTCGACCTCGACCACTTCAAGCAGGTGAACGACGCGCACGGGCACGCGCGTGGGGACACTGTGCTGCGGGAGCTGGCCAGCCGGGTGCAGGAGCAGATCCGAGAGGTCGACACGTTCGCGCGCTACGGCGGCGAGGAGTTCGTCGTCGTGCTGCCCGAGACGACGGTCGAGGGCGCCGCCCAGCTGGCCGAGCGCATCTGCGCGGCGGTGCGCCGCGAGCCGTTCCGCCATGACGGCGAGGAGCCGCTGCACGTCACGGTTTCCGTCGGCGGCGCTGCCTTCCCGGAGCACGGGTCCAGCCCGGCCACGCTGATGCGAGCCGCGGACAAGGCGCTCTATGTCGCGAAGGGTGGCGGTCGCGACCGTTGGCACGTCCCCGGGGCTCCGCAGGACTGAGCGTTAGGGTGCCGTGTCATGAGCGGCGCATCGAGCGGCGACCTGAAGGTGACCAAGGCTGTCGTGACGGTGGCCGGGCTCGGCACCCGCTTCCTGCCCGCCACGAAGGCGACGCCGAAGGAGATGCTCCCGGTCGTCGACAAGCCGGCTATCCAGTACGTCGTCGAGGAGGCCGTCGCCGCCGGCCTGGACGACGTCCTGTTGGTCACCGGTCGCAACAAGAACGCCATCGAGAACCACTTCGACACCAACTGGGAACTCGAGGCCGCGCTGGAGGCCAAGGGCGACACCGAACGGCTGGCCCGGGTCCGCGAGAGCGCCGTCATCGCCGACCTGCACTACACCCGGCAAGGCGACCCGCGCGGGCTCGGCCACGCCGTGCTCTGCGCGGCCCGGCACGTCGGGCGGGAACCCTTCGCCGTGCTGCTGGGTGACGACCTGATCGACCCGCGCGACCCGCTGCTGAGCCGGATGCTCGAGGTGCAGGCCCGAGAGGGCGGCAGTGTCATCGCTCTGATGCGGGTGCCGCGCGAGCAGGCCCACCTCTACGGCTGCGCCGCGGTCGAGGGCGACGGGGACGTCGTGCGGGTTACCGACCTGGTCGAGAAGCCGGCACCCGAGGACGCGCCGAGCGACCTGGCCATCATCGGGCGCTACGTGCTGGACCCGGGCGTCTTCGACGTCCTGCGCAAGACCGACCCCGGACGTGGCGGGGAGATCCAGCTGACCGACGCGCTGAGGTCGATGGCGGCCTCGGGAGACCACGGCCCGATGCACGGCGTGGTCTTCGACGGCCGTCGCTACGACACCGGCGACCGGCTCGACTACCTCAAGACGGTCGTGCGGCTGGCCGCCGAGCGCGAGGACCTCGGCCCCGACTTCACCGAGTGGCTGCGGGACTTCGTCGGAGGGCTCGGCCGGTGACGGAGCTCAAGAGCGTCGACCAGCACCTCACCGACATCCTCGCCGGTATCGCGCCGATCGCGTCCCTGGACCTGCAGCTGCTGGACGCCCACGGCTGCATCCTGGCCGAGCCGGTCGTGGCAGACACCGACCTGCCGCGGTTCGACAACTCCGCGGTCGACGGCTACGCCGTCCGGCTCTCGGACGTCGCGACAGCGACCGCGGCGACGCCTGCACAGCTCCCGGTGGTCGGTGACATCGCGGCCGGCGCCCGCCCGACCTACACCGTGCAGCCCGGCATGTCGGTGCGCATCATGACCGGCGCACCTGTCCCGCCGGGCGCCGAGGCGGTAGTGCCCCTGGAGTGGACCGACCGCGGCCTCGCCAGCGTCTCGATCGACCAGGCACCCGCGCCCGGCCACGCCGTCCGCCGCCGCGGCGAGGACGTCACGGCGGGGCAGACGGTGCTCGAGGCGGGCACCCGGCTCGGGCCGGGGCAGCTGGGTCTGCTGGCCGCTGTCGGCCGTGACCGGGTGCTGGTCCGGCCCCGTCCGCGGGTGGTCATCATCTCCACCGGCAGCGAGCTGGTCGAGCCGGGCTCGCCGACCGAGCCCGGCCAGATCCACGAGTCGAACTCCTACATCCTCACCACCGCCGCCCGCGAGGCCGGCGCCACCGCCTTCCGGGTCGGCATCGTCCCCGACGACGACCGCTCGCTGATGAACGCGATCGAGGACCAGCTGATCCGCGCCGACCTGGTGCTCACCAGCGGCGGGGTCAGCGTGGGGGCCTACGACGTCGTCAAGGAGGTGCTGTCCCGGCTCGGGACGGTGCGCTTCGAGGCGGTCGCGATGCAGCCCGGCAAGCCACAGGGCTACGGCACCATCGGCCCGGACAGCACGCCGATCATCACCCTGCCGGGCAACCCGGTCAGCTCGTACGTCTCGTTCGAGGTCTTCGTCCGCCCGGTCATCCGGCGGATGCTCGGCGTCGAGCCCTTGCACCGTCCCACGGTGCGGGCCGTGTGCGAGTCGGCCATGTCGTCGCCCGCCGGGAAGCGGCAGTACGCCCGCGCCTGGCTGTCCGTGGCCGACGGGCGCTACGTCGTGCGTCCGGTCGGCGGCGCGGGGTCCCACCTGGTCGCATCCCTCGCGCACTCCAACGCGCTCGTCGTCGTGCCGGAGGACGTGACAGAGGTGCCGGCCGGTGCGAGCGTCGAGGTGATGGTTCTCGAGCGGCGCCTGTCATGAACGAACAGCGGCTGACCCACGTCGACGCGAGCGGTGCGGCGCGGATGGTCGACGTGTCGGGCAAGGACGTGACGGTGCGCACCGCCACCGCGACCGGCCGGGTCCTGGTCTCGCCCGAGGTGGTGGGCCTGCTGCGGGAGGGCGGCGTGCCCAAGGGTGACGCGCTGGCCGTCGCGCGGATCGCCGGCATCCAGGCCGCGAAGCGGACACCCGACCTGGTGCCCCTGTGCCACCCGGTGGCGATCCACGCCGTCGAGGTCGACCTGGAGGTCGCGGACGACGCCGTGCTCGTCAGCGCCACCGTGCGCACCGCGGACCGCACCGGCGTGGAGATGGAGGCGCTCACCTGCGTCGCCGTGGCCGGGCTCGCCCTGATCGACATGGTGAAGGCGGTCGACCGGGCGGCGACCATCACCGACGTGCGCGTCGAGCACAAGAGCGGCGGCCGCTCGGGGGAATGGGTCCGAACCGCCACCCCGCCGGGGCGTCCCGTCATGAGGGCGCTCGTCGTGAGCGTCTCGAACCGGGCGGCCGCCGGCGTCTACGAGGACCGCACCGGTCCGGTTCTCGTCGAGGGGCTGGTGGCGCTGGGCTTCGAGGTGGACGGGCCCGAGGTGGTGCCCGACGGGGACCCCGTGGAGGAGGTCCTGCGCGAAGCGGTCGCCTCCGCGTACGACGTGGTCCTGACCACCGGGGGCACCGGCATCACGCCGACCGACCGCACCCCCGAGATGACCGAGCGCGTCATCGACCGCAAGATCCCCGGCGTCGCCGAGGCCTTGCGGGCGCACGGGGTGGGCAAGGGGGTCGCCACCGCGGCGCTCTCGAGAGGGGTCGCGGGGCTGGCCGGCACCACGCTGGTGGTGAACCTGCCGGGCTCGCCGAGCGGGGTACGCGACGGGCTCGAGGTGCTCGCCCCGCTGCTGGTGCATGCGGTCGAGCAGGTGCGCGGGGGCGACCACTGACTTCCCCGCGGAACTGCTCGCTGCGCTCGCACTTCCGCGGGGGCCCCGTATGACCGCGGGCTGGCCGGTGACGCTGCGGGAGGGTCCCGTCTCGCTGCGCCCGATCGCGCGCGGCGACCGGGAGGCGTGGACCCGGGTGCGGGCCGAGAACCGCGACTGGCTGGCCCCCTGGGAGGCCACGCCGCCGCGGCACGTCGGGCCGCCGCTGAGCTTCCCGGCGATGGTGCGCAACCTGCGCGGGCAGGCCCGCAAGGGACAGATCATGCCGTTCGTGGTGACGCTGGACGGTGCCCTGGTCGGGCAGCTGACGGTGGGTGGGATCACCCACGGCTCGCTCTGCTCGGCGCACGTCGGCTACTGGATCGACGCCCGGGTCGCCGGTCGTGGCGTCATCCCGACCGCCGTCGCCCTGGCCGTCGACCACTGCTTCCTGGTGCTCCAGCTGCACCGCATCGAGGTCAACATCCGGCCGGAGAACACCGCGTCGCTGCGCGTGGTGGAGAAGCTCGGCTTCCGCGAGGAGGGCCTCCGTCGTCGCTATCTGCACATCGCCGGAGAGTGGCGCGACCACCGGGCGTTCGTGCTGACCACCGAGGACGTCCCGGAGGGCCTGCTCGCCCGGTGGCGGTCGCTGCGGCCGCCGCCGGCTGATGATCCAGATGATCCAGGTGACGTTCCAGCCCCTACCGGGGCCCTGGCGTCACCTGGATCACCGCAAAAGACCGTCACTTGAGTCACACCAGTCACACAACTCATCCTGCGACACACCGGCCACGGTGCGTGTCCGGGCCGGTGGGCGCCTCTAGCGTTCCCTTCCGTGGGGAGCGGTCTGATCTACGCGGTGCTGATCGTGATGTGGGCTGCCTACTTCATCCCGCGGTGGCTGCGCCGCCACGAGGAGCTCTCCGAGTCCCGCTCGGTCGAGCGGTTCGACCACGCGATGCGCATCCTGTCCCGGCGCGATCCGACCCCCGACCAGCGCTACGTGGTCATGCCGCCCCGACCGGCCGAGCAGCGCCCGGCGGGTCGTGCCGACGTTCCCGGCCGCCGCGCAGGCCGCCCCCGGGTGTCCGCGTCGGTCGCCGTGCGCCGCCGTCGGGTTCTCGCCGGGCTGCTCCTGACGACCCTGGTCACGAGCGCGCTGGTCCCGGTCACCCCCGTGCCGTGGTGGGGACCGCTGGCCGCCGTCGGCGTGATGGTCGCGTACCTGGTCCACCTGCGACTGCAGGCCCGCAGCCGCCGGCAGGTGACCCGCACCCGCGCCGCGCTCCGCAAGGGATCGCGGTCGCGGATCATGCGCTTCGACGCTATCGAGCGGCTGATGACGGTCCGCCGCGAGCTCGCAGCGGAGCGCGCCGAGGAGGACCGCCGCTGGCAGGAGTCCGAGGAGGCGGAGCAGCGGCTGCGCGAGGAGGAGGAGCAGCGCAAGCGGGAGGCGGGCTGGAGCCCGGTCCCGGTTCCGCTCCCGACGTACGTGAGCAAGCCGATGGCACCGCGCCGCGCGCCCGCGATCGACCTCGGCGACCCGAGCACCTGGAGCCGTGCCGAGACCGAGCCGGCGATCCCCGCGCAGGCGTCGGCCCCGCCCGCCCGCGCCCCGATGTCGGCGCTGCTCGAGGACGCGGACGACGCCGATGACCAGCTCGACGCGATCATCGCCCGCCGCGCCGTCAACGACTGAGTCGCGCTCCTGCCGGCTCGTTCCGCGGTCGGGAGATCGCCCGTCGTTTGGTAACCTCGCTGTCTCCACAAGGGGCTGTAGCGCAGCTGGTAGCGCACCTCGTTCGCAACGAGGGGGTCAGGGGTTCGAGTCCCCTCAGCTCCACCATCTGGAATGACTGGTCAGAGGCACATTTCCCCGTCGGGCGGAACAGGCGGGTGAATCGCCGCGGGTGGGGTTACGGTCTGCCACATGGATGCGGAGGCGCGTCTCGTCGCCTGGAAGCGCCTGTCGGTATTGGCAGGTCCGAGCGGAGTGATTGCGGCTGTTCTCGCGCTTGCGGCGCTGGTGCTGTTCTTGGTGGTGGTCGGTGGCGACACGATCTCCGAGGCCGCCGAGTCCCCGGCGTTCTATGCACCTACTCTGGCGGCGCTGGGGTCGATCATCGCCCTTCTCGTCGCGCTTGTCGGCCTGTTCGCCCGTCTGTCCGAGCGTCTTGGAACGCTGGGCGTGGTTGGCTTCGTCGGCGCACTTGTTGGGACTGCCCTCGGCATCGGCGGGGCGTGGACCTACGTGTTCGTCGTGCCCTTCCTGGCTGACAAGGCGCCGGGAGTGGCCGATGAGTCCTCGGGTTCCCTCCTTGCTGGTTTCGTGATCTCTTACCTGTTGATGGGCCTCGGCTGGCTGGTCTTCGCGGTTGCCGTCCTTCGGACCGGGATGTTCCCGCGGTGGGCCGTCATTCTGCTGATGGTTGGTGCAGTGCTCACGGTGATCCCGATGCCATCGCGAACACTCGTCCTTGCCATCGCGGTGGCTTGTCTCGGCTATTCGGGTCGTCCTGACGACAAACCTGCTGAGAGTTCCGACATGTCGTCCGGGTGACGCCCGACGCAGACTGGCCCGCGGTCGAGGCGGTCCAGACGGCGAGGCTGACGCTCGAGCCCCTGCGGGTCGACGACGCGGAGGAGATGGCCGGACTCCTCGACGACCCGGGACTGCACGCGTTCATCGGCGGCCGTCCGCCAGGGCTGAGCGAGCTGCGATCGCGCTACGAGCGGCAGGTCGGAGGCAGGTCGGCCGGACGGGACCGAGGGCTGGCTCAACTGGGTCGCCCGCGAGCGCCATACCGGCGCCGCGGTCGGCACGGTGCAGGCCACCCTCCACGACGAGGGCGGCCGCCGGATGGCCGAGCTGGCCTGGGTCGTCGCCAGCCCCGCACCAGCGCCAGGGCTACGCGACCGAGGCGGCGGCAGCGATGGCCGGCTGGCTGCGCCGGCACGGGGTCGACGTCCTGGTGGCCCACGTCCACCCTTCCCACGAGGCCTCGATCGGCGTCGCCCGGCACCTCGGCATGACGGCGACCGACGTGCTCGTGGACGGCGAGGTGCGCTGGACCTCCTGAGCGGCGCGCGACCGTCCCCTCAGATCCAGGACTTCCACCACATCCGCTGCGCCCACTCGGCGTACGGGATGACCTCTGCCGAGAGCACCGGCAGCAGCCACCCGAAGTTGGCGACGACGATCAGCACGTACGAGCCGGCCGCTGCCGCGCCCCACTGCCGCCGGGCCGGTGAGCTCGTCCGGTCGCCGAGAAGCAGGCCCAGGCACATCGTCACCGCGAGCACCAGGTACGGCACGAAGGCGACGGCGTAGAAGGAGTAGATGGTGCGGTCCTGGTAGAAGAACCACGGCAGGTAGCCGGCCGCGACCCCGGCCAGGATCGCGCCCGCCCTCCAGTCCCGACGGCCCGCCCAGAGGTAGACCAGCACCGGGAGGGCAACAACGGCCGCCCACCAGATCGCCGGGGTGCCCAGGGCCGTCACGGCCTGCGAGCACTGCTCGACCGTGCAGCCGCTCTCGCCCATCTTCGGGCCCTCGTAGAAGTACGACACCGGGCGTGCGAGGAGCAGCCACCCCCACGGGTTCGAGCGGTAGGGGTGGTAGGACTCCAGGCCGGTGTGGAACTTCCATGCCTCGTGGTGGTAGTGCCAGAGGCTCCACAACGCGTCGGGGACCACGGCCGGTCCCGGGTTGTCCTGCGCCCAGTTCCGGAAGTAGGCGTCCTCACCGCCGAGGAACCAGCCGGTCCAGGTCGCCAGGTAGGTGAGCAGCGCCACCACGACGATGGCCAGGAACGCCGGGTGCGGCGTCGCGCACCAGGGCGCCGATCCACGGCCGGCGCACCCCGGCGGTGCGTCGGGCGCCCATGTCCCAGAGCACGGTCAGCAGTCCGAAGACGGCGACGAAGTAGATGCCGCTCCACTTCGTGGCGCAGGCCAGGCCGAGCGCCACGCCGGCCAGCAGCCGCCACGGGCGCATGCCGAGTGACGGGCCGAAGCGGGCGGTCTGGGCTGCCGTGAGCCGCTCGGCGAGGCGGCCTCTGGCCCAGTCACGGTCGAGCACCAGCGCGGCGAACGCCACCAGCGCCCAGAACATGACGAGCGGGTCGAGCAGCGCGGTGCGGCTGTGCACGAAGGCAAGACCGTCCAGCGTGAGCAGCAGGCCGGCGGTGCAGCCGAGCAGCGTCGAGCGGAAGAGCCGGCGACCGGTGCGCGCCACGATGAGGACCGCCAGGGTCCCCGTCAGCGCGACGATGAAGCGCCAGCCGAACGGCGTCAGGCCGAACAGCTGCTCGCCGAGCGCGATCATCCACTTGCCGCCCGGCGGGTGCACGACGTAGGACGGCTCGCCGGTCCAGATGCCGTCCAGGTTGCCGGCCAGGATCTTCACGTTGGCCGGGTCGGGATCGCCGTCCTTGGCCGCCTTGATGTAGTTCTGCTCGACACCGAAGTGCAGCAGTGACCAGGCGTCCTTGGCGTAGTAGGTCTCGTCGAAGATGAACGCCTTGGGCCGACCGAGGTCCCAGAAGCGGAGCAGCCCGGCGACGGCTGTGACGAGCAGCGGCCCCACCCATCCCCAGACCCGGTCGGTCGGCATGGGCGGCACCAGGCGCTCGCGCACCCGCTCGCGGTCGATGGCCGGCATCAGCACCGCGCCAGCGTACGGGGATGATGTCCGCGTGACGGTCGGGGTTCTGGTGCTCGCGGGGACGCCGATCGGCGATCCCGCCGACGCGTCCCCGCGGCTGGCCCGGGAGCTCGCGGCCGCCGACGTCGTGGCGGCGGAGGACACCCGCCGGCTGCGCCGGCTGACCAAGGACCTGGGCGTCGAGGTGACCGGCCGGGTCGTGTCGTACTACGACGCGAACGAGGCCGCCCGCACCGGGGAGCTGGTCGAGGCGCTGCTGTCCGGGCTGCGTGTCCTCGTCGTCACCGACGCCGGGATGCCGTCGGTGAGCGACCCCGGCTACCGGCTGGTCGCCGCCGCCGTCGAGGCCGGCGTGCGGGTCACGGCGGTGCCCGGGCCCTCGGCGGTGCTCACCGCGCTGGCCGTGTCCGGGCTGCCGGTGGACCGGTTCTGCTTCGAGGGATTCCTGCCGCGCAAGGCGGGCGAGCGGGCCCGCCGGCTGGCCGAGCTGGCCGCCGAGCCGCGGACGATGGTGTTCTTCGAGGCCCCGCACCGGCTGGCGACGGCGCTCACCGCGATGGCGGACGCGTTCGGCGACGACCGGGCGGGCGCCGTGTGCCGCGAGCTGACCAAGACCTACGAAGAGGTACGCCGGGCAGGCCTGCGGGACCTCGCCGCCTGGGCCGCCGACGGGGTACGCGGCGAGGTGACCGTCGTCGTCGAGGGTGCCCGGCCGGGCCCGCCGGCGTCGGCGGCCGACCTGGTCACCGAGGTCGAGACCCTGGTCGCCGGCGGCGAACGGCTCAAGGACGCGACCGCCGCGGTGGCCTCGTCGCACCGGAGCGAACCGCCGGGAGCTCTACGACGCGGTGCTGGCCGCCCGCCGCCCGACCGCCTGACCGCCCCCGACCGCCCCCGATATTGCGCCGACACACCAGTTGACCGGCGTGTCTGGTGCAGTAGCGCACAATTGATCTTCGGGGAGGGTGACTAGCCTGGCGTGATGGAGTTCCGTCGCATCCCCGGCCTGCCGCCGTACGTCTTCACGATCATCGACGGCCTGAAGCAGGAGGCGCGTCGGGCCGGACGGGACGTGGTCGACCTCGGCTTCGGCAACCCGGACCTGCCCTCTCCGGACATCGCGGTGGCGAAGCTCGCCGAGGCGGCCCGCAACAGCCGCAACCACCGCTACTCGGCCAGCAGGGGCATCCCCAAGCTGCGCCAGGCGATCGCGGCGCTCTACCAGCGGAAGTTCGGCGTCACGCTGGACCCGGACACCGAGGTGCTCTCGACGATCGGCGCCAAGGAGGGCTTCAGCCACCTGATGTGGGTGCTCCTGCAGCCGGGCGACGCCGCGCTGGTGCCCTCGCCGTCGTACCCGATCCACATCTGGGGCCCCTACTTCGCCGGGGCCGACGCCCGGCAGGTGCCCGTCGGCGTCGGCGAGGACTACGTCGGCAACGTGATGGAGGCCTGGGACCTCGGCTGGCCCAAGCCGCGCGTCGTGGTGCTGTCGTTCCCGCACAACCCGACGACGGCGACCGTCGAGCTGGCCGACATGCAGCGCCTCGTCGACTGGGCGCGGGAGCGCGACGTCGTGCTGGTGCACGACTTCGCCTATGCCGACGTCGCCTTCGACGGCTGGCACGCCGCCGTCCATCCTGCAGTGCGAGGGAGCGATGGACTGCGCCGTCGAGCTCTACTCGATGACGAAGTCGTTCTCGATGGCCGGCTGGCGGGTGGCGTTCCTGCTCGGCAACGCCGAGGTGGTGGCCGCGCTGACCAAGCTGAAGTCGTACCTCGACTACGGCACGTTCCAGCCGATCCAGATCGCCGCCACCGTGACGATGAACGAGGCCGCGGACTACCCGGCCGAGGTCAACGCGGTCTACGAGTCCCGCCGGAACGCGCTGGTGGACGGGCTGGGCCGGATCGGCTGGGCGATCGAGCGGCCGCGCGGCACGATGTTCGCCTGGGCCCCGATCCCCGAGCCCTACCGGGACATGGGCTCGATCGAGTTCGCGACGCTGATGGTGACCGAGTGCGACGTCGCGGCCTCACCGGGCGTCGGCTTCGGCCCCGCCGGTGACGGGCACGTGCGGTTCGCCCTCATCGAGAACGAGCAGCGCATCGTCCAGGCCGTCCGCCAGCTCAAGCGAGGCCTGCCCAAGCTCGGCTGACCCGAGTCGGCAAATTCGGGTGGCGCCGCGCCCGTAGGCTGGAGCCATGCCCCGCAACATCCTCACGGCCGTGGCGTGGCCCTACGCCAACGGCCCGCGCCACATCGGCCACGTGTCCGGCTTCGGAGTGCCCTCCGACGTCTTCAGCCGGTACATGCGGATGGCGGGCCACGACGTGCTGATGGTCAGCGGCACCGACGAGCACGGGACGCCGATCCAGGTCCAGGCCGACGCGGAGGGACGTCACCACCCGCGAGCTCGCCGACCGCTACAACCGCGTCATCGTCGAGGACCTGGCCCGGCCTCGGCCTGTCCTACGACCTGTTCACCCGGACGACGACGCGCAACCACTACGCGGTGGTGCAGGAGCTGTTCGGGACGCTGCACCGCAACGGCTACGTGGTGCCCAAGACGACGATGGGCGCGATCTCGCCGTCGACCGGGCGCACCCTGCCCGACCGCTACATCGAGGGCACCTGTCCGATCTGCAGCTACCCGCACGCCCGGGGCGACCAGTGCGACAACTGCGGCAACCAGCTCGACCCGACCGACCTGATCGACCCGAAGAGCCGGATCAACGGCGAGACGCCGAGCTTCGTCGAGACCGAGCACTTCTTCCTCGACCTGCCCGCTCTGGCCGACGCCCTCGGCACCTGGCTCGACGGTCGCACGGACTGGCGCCCGAACGTGCTGAAGTTCTCCCGCAACCTGCTCGCCGACCTGCAGCCGCGCGCCATCACCCGCGACCTCGACTGGGGCGTGCCGATCCCGCTGGACGGCTGGCGCGACCGCGACGACAAGCGGATCTACGTCTGGTTCGACGCGGTCATCGGCTACCTGTCCGCGTCGATCGAGTGGGCTCGCCGCAGCGGCGACCCCGAGGCATGGCGGCGGTGGTGGCAGAACGACGAGGGCAACGCCACGTCGTACTACTTCATGGGCAAGGACAACATCGTCTTCCACTCGGTGATCTGGCCGGGGATCCTGCTCGGGTACGACGGGAAGGGTGACCGCGGCGGGAAGCCCGGCGAGCTGGGCGAGCTGGGCCTGCCGACCGAGGTCGTCTCCAGCGAGTTCCTCACGATGGAGGGCCGCAAGTTCTCCTCGTCCCGCGCGGTCGTCATCTACGTGCGCGACTTCCTGGACCGCTACGACGCCGACGCGCTGCGCTACTTCATCGCGGTCGCCGGCCCGGAGGCGCAGGACACCGACTTCACCTGGGCGGAGTTCGTCCGGCGTACCAACGACGAGCTCGTCGCCGGCTGGGGCAACCTCGTCAACCGCACCGTCTCGATGGCCGCCAAGAACATCGGCGCGGTCCCGGAGCAGGGCGAGCTGACCGCGGACGACGAAGCGCTGCTCGCCACTGTGCGCGCGGGCTTCGACGACGTCGGTGCGCTGCTGGAGAAGTCCAAGCAGAAGGCCGCCATCAACGAGGCGATGCGGGTCGTGTCCGAGGTGAACAAGTACCTCTCCGACATGGCTCCCTGGAAGCTCAAGACCGAGGACCCGGCCCGGATGGCCACGGTGTTGCACGTCGCGCTGCAGGCCACGCGCGACTGCAACACGATCCTCACGCCGTTCCTGCCGCACTCGGCGCAGCAGGTTCACGAGATGCTGGGCGGCACCGGTGCGTGGTCGGGCCTGCCGGAGGTGCGCGAGGTGTCCGAGGAGGGAAACACCGACTACCCGGTCATCCAGGGCGACTACGCCGCGGCCGCGGCGCGCTGGCAGAGCATCCCGATCGAGCCTGGCACGCCCCTGTCCGCACCGACGATCATCTTCCGCAAGCTCGACCCGTCGGTGGTCGACGAGGAGCTGGAGCGGCTGGAGGAGAAGGCCGGCGCGTGACCGAGCACCCACCCGCTCCGCGAGCCGCTCCGGGTGCCGGTCGCCGACAGCCACTGCCACCTGGACATGGCGTTGACGCCCGAGGACGGGCTGTCCGTGGAGGATGCACTGGCGGCCGCCGCTGCTGCCGGCGTGCCGCGGATCGTGCAGATCGGCTGCGACCTGCCCGGCGCGCGGTGGGCGGTCGAGACGGCCACCGCGCACGAGCAGCTGGTGGCGGGAGTCTCCCTGCACCCCAACGAGGCACCGCGGCTCGCGGCGGCCGGCAGGCTCGACGACGCCCTCGCCGAGATCGACACGCTGGCCACTGCTCCCGTCGTACGCGCCGTGGGGGAGACGGGCCTGGACCACTACCGGACCGGCCCCGAGGGTCGCGGCGTGCAGGAGGCGTCGTTCCGCGCGCACATCGAGATGGCGAAGCGGCACGGCAAGGCTCTGGTCATCCATGACCGCGACGCGCACGACGACGTGCTGCGCGTCCTCGAGGAGGAGGGGGCGCCGGAGCGGGTCGTCTTCCACTGCTTCTCCGGGGACAGGGAGATGGCCGAGCACTGCGTACGTCGGGGATGGTGGCTGTCCTTCGCCGGCACGGTCACGTTCAAGAACGCCGGCCAGTTGCGCGAGGCGCTCGCCGTCGCACCCCTGGACCGACTGCTCGTCGAGACGGATGCGCCGTACCTCACGCCGATGCCCTACCGGGGACGGCCCAACGCCTCCTACCTCGTGCCGCTCACCGTGCGCGCGATGGCCGCCGTGCTGGATGTCAGCGAGGACGAGCTCGGCACGGCGATCGCTGCCAACACCGAGGCTGCCTTCGGCTCCTGGTGAGCCTCTGCACGCGGGCAGTTTGCTCGGCAACGACCCCGTTGGCTACCGTCGACGGCTTATGAGCGCTGGACGGCACTCCGCGGGACCCCGACGGTCCGCGCTGCGAAGCCTGCCCTCGCTCGTGCTGCAGGTCGCCGTCGTGCTCGGCCTGGTCATCGGCACCACCGCCTTCGTCACCCACGACAAGACCGTGACGGTCTCCGTCGACGGGTCCACCCGCGAGGTGCGCACGTTCGCAGGCACCGTCGGCGACGCTCTCGAGGCCGAGGGCATCGAGGTGGACTCCGACCACGACCTGGTCACGCCGGGTCCCGAGCAGGAACTGCGTGACGGCGAGACCGTCGTGGTGCGCTTCGGCCGGCCGGTGCTCCTGACCGTCGACGGGCAGACCCGGACGGTGTGGACCACCGCGCGCAATGTCTCCGAGGCGTTGATGATGCTGGGCGTCCGCTCGGACGGCGCCTACCTGTCGGCGTCGCGCAGCCGTGACATCGGGCGCGGCGGGATGAAGCTCGACGTCCGGATGCCGCACCACATCACGTTCCTCGCCGACGGCAAGCACCACGAGGTGACCACGACCGCACCGACGGTGCGCAGTGCGCTCGAGGAGGCCGGCCTGCGGCTGCGGACCCAGGACCGCGTCAGCGCCGACCTGGCCGCCCTGCCCTACTCCGAGCAGGTGGTCGGCGTCACGCGGGTCGACGGCAAGCGCGTCGTCGAAGAGCGACCGATCCGGTTCGAGACCGTGGAGCGCAAGACCAACGACCTCTTCGAGGGCACGACCAAGGTGCTGAAGGCGGGCAAGGTCGGCATCCGCGTCAAGCGGTACGTCGAGACCTACCTCGACGGGAAGCTGGACTCGCGCAAGCTGGTGAGCACGCGCGTCGCGAAGAAGCCGATCACCCAGGTGGTCCTGGTCGGCACGAAGCCGGTCCCGCAGAACACGCCGACGGCCGACGGGCTGAACTGGGCGGCACTCGCCGACTGCGAGTCCGGCGGCAACCCGCAGGCCGTTAACAGCGCTGGGCCTTACTACGGGCTCTACCAGTTCCTGGAGAGCACCTGGCACTCGGTGGGCGGCACCGGGATCCCGACCCAGCACAGCGCCTCCGAGCAGACCTACCGCGCGCAGATCCTCTACAACCGCAGCGGCGCGGGGCAGTGGCCGGTGTGCGGCCAGTACCTCTTCTCCTGATCGGGTGAGCGCTCCGGCCGCTGCGCTGCTCGGCCCCGTCGAGGTGCGCGACATCGCCACCCGGCTGGGGATCCGTCCCACCAAGACGCTCGGTCAGAACTTCGTCATCGACCCCAACACGGTCCGCCGGATCGTGCGAGCAGCCGGCGTGGGTCCTGACGACGTCGTCGTCGAGGTGGGGCCGGGGCTCGGGTCGCTGACCCTCGGCCTGCTCCCGGCGGTCGCATCGGTCGTCGCGGTCGAGATCGACCCGGTGCTGGCCGGGGAGCTGGCGGTCACCGTGGCGGGTCGCGCTCCGGCGTACGCGTCGAGCCTCACCGTGGTCACCGCCGACGCGATGCGGATCGACGACCTGCCCGGACCGCCACCCACCGCCCTCGTCGCGAACCTGCCCTACAACGTGGCGGTGCCGGTCCTGCTGCACCTGCTGGAGCGGTTCCCGTCGCTGCGCCGGGTGCTGGTGATGGTGCAGTCCGAGGTCGCCGACCGCCTCGCCGCGCCGCCTGGCAGCCGCACCTACGGCGTGCCGTCGGTGAAGGCCGCGTGGTACGCCGACGTGCGCCGGGCCGGCGCCGTCGGGCGGTCCGTGTTCTGGCCGGCGCCCAACGTCGACAGCGGGCTGGTGGCGATGACCCGTCGCGACCCGCCGGCCACGCCGGCCAGCCGCTCGGAGGTGTTCGCGGTCGTCGACGCGGCGTTCGCGCAGCGGCGCAAGACGTTGCGCGCGGCCCTCGCCGGCTGGGCCGGGTCGCCCACCGCGGCCGAGGAAGCGTTGCGCGCCGCCGGCATCGACCCGAGGACGCGCGGTGAGGCCCTGGGCGTGACCGAGTTCGCCCGCCTGGCGGCGCACCGGCCGACGACGCGCACCTAGGGTGAGCGCCATGAGCTCGGTGACCGCGCGTGCCCCCGCGAAGGTCAATCTCGAGCTGGCAGTCGGCGGGCCGCGTCTCGACGGCTACCACGACCTGGCCACCGCCTACCACGCGATCTCGCTCTACGACGAGGTCATCGCCTCCGACTCCGACGAGCTGACCGTCAGCGTGAGCGCGGGCACCGGCATCCCGGTCGACGACGTCCCGGAGGACGAGACCAACCTCGCCGCAGCCGCCGCTCTCGCGCTGGCGCGCCACGTCGGCCGCGAGGCGCGAGTGGCTCTGCACATCACCAAGGGCATCCCCGTGGCCGGCGGCATGGCCGGCGGCAGCGCCGACGCCGCGGCGGCCCTGGTCGCCTGCGACGCGCTGTGGGGCACCGGCCTGTCCCGCGCCGAGCTCGCCGAGCTGGCCGCCGGCCTCGGCAGCGACGTGCCGTTCTCGTTGCTCGGCGGCACCGCGATGGGCACCGGCCGGGGCGAGGTGCTCGCGCCGGTGCTCGCCCGCGGCCGGTTCCACTGGGTCGCCGCGCTCGCCGAGGAAGGGCTGTCGACGCCGGCGGTCTACCGGGAGCTCGACCGGCTCCGGGGCGAACGGGACGTGCCGGAGCCGCGGGTCAGCGACGGGCTGATGGCGGCGCTGCGGGCAGGGGACGCCGACGAGCTGGGCCGGGCGATGCGCAACGACCTGCAGGACGCCGCGTGCGCGCTGCGCCCGGTGCTGCGCCAGACGCTGGACACCGGCCGCGAGGCGGGCGCGCTGGGAGGCGATGGTCTCCGGCAGCGGACCGACGGTCGTCTTCCTCGCACGCAGCCCGGAGCATGCCATCGACATCGCCGTGGCGCTCAGCGCGACGGGGACCTGCCGGGCGGTGAAGCGCGCGCACGGCCCGGTGGGCGGCGCGCGCGTGGTGGGGGACTGAGTGGCGACGAGCGCGCGCAACCTGGTCAACCTCGAGAGCGCGACCAAGGCGTACGGCACGACGGTGCTGCTCGACGCCGTCTCGCTCGGTGTCGGAGAAGGGGACCGGATCGGGGTCGTCGGGCGCAACGGTGACGGCAAGTCGACGCTGCTGAACCTGCTGACCCGTCGTGAGACGCCGGACGGCGGCCGGGTCACTCACACCGGCGGCCTGCGCGTCGCGGGTGTCGCCCAGCACGACGACCTCGAGGGGACGGCGACCGTGCGGTCGCTGGTCGTGGGGCACGGCCCCGCGCACGAGTGGGCCTCGGACGCGCGCGTCCGCGACGTGCTGTCCGGCCTGTTCGGCGACCGCACCCGGGTCGACCAGTTCCTCGACCGTCCGGTCGGGAACCTCTCCGGCGGGGAGCGGCGTCGGGTCGCACTCGCCCGGGCTCTCGTCGGCGAGCACGACCTGCTGGTGCTGGACGAGCCGACGAACCACCTCGACGTCGAGGGGATCGACTGGCTGGCCCGGCACCTCGCAGCGCGCCGCGAGGCGGTCGTGGTCGTCACGCACGACCGATGGTTCCTCGACGAGGTCTGCTCGGTCACGTGGGAGGTGCAGGGCGGCACGGTGCGCGCCGTACGACGGTGGCTACTCGGCGTACGTCCTGGCTCGCGCCGAGCGTGACCGGATGCAGGCAGCGACGGATGCGCGCCGGGCAAACCTGGTCCGCAAGGAGCTCGCCTGGCTGCGCCGAGGCCCTCCCGCGCGAACGTCCAAGCCGAGGTTCCGGATCGACGCGGCCAACGCGCTCATCGCGGAAGAGCCGCCGGCACGCGACGGGGTCGACCTGATGCGCTTCGCCAGCGCGCGACTCGGGCGGACGGTCTACGACGTCGAGGACGCGTCGCTCGAGGTGGGCGGGCGGGCGCTGCTCGACCACCTGACCTGGCACCTTGGCCCGGGTGACCGGGTCGGGATCGCCGGCGTCAACGGCTCGGGGAAGACCTCGCTGCTGCGGATGCTCACCGGCTCGCTGGCCCCGAGCGCAGGACGGGTGGTGAGAGGGGTCACCGTGCGCGAGGCCTACCTCTCCCAGGACGTCGTCGAGCTCGACCCGTCCCTGCGCGTCCTGGAGGCCGTCGAGGCTGTGCGCCGGGAGGTCGATCTCGGCAAGGGCAGGTCGGTGACGGCGACCCAGCTGTGCGAGCGGTTCGGCTTCGTCGGGAACGACCAGTGGACGCCGGTCGGGGAGCTCTCCGGCGGCGAGCGGCGCCGTCTGCAGCTGCTACGGCTGCTGATGGACGAGCCGAACGTCCTGCTTCTCGACGAGCCGACCAACGACCTCGACATCGACACGCTGAACTCGCTGGAGGACCTGCTCGACGGCTGGCCCGGGTCGCTGCTGGTGGTGTCCCACGACCGGTACTTCCTGGAGCGGGTGTGCGACCGCACGGTCGCCCTGCTCGGCGACGGCCGGCTGCGCGACCTGCCCGGAGGAGTCGACGAGTACCTCGCCCTGCGTCGCGAGATCGCCGCTGGGCCGCCGTCGCCCGACGCGACGGCCACGGCGCCACCGAGCGACGCCGCTGCCGCCAGGGCCGCGCGCAAGGAGCTCGCCCGGGTGGAGCGCCAGCTGGATCGGCTGCGGAGCCGCGAGGGTGTGTTGCACGACGACCTGGCGTCCGCGTCGATGGCATCGACCGAGCACGAGCGGGTGCTCGAGCTGGACACCGCGCTCCGGGCGGTGGTCGCCGAGCGGTCGCAGCTCGAGGAGCGCTGGCTGGAGCTGGCCGAGCGCGTCGACCAGCCCGGCTGATCACGCGTACGCTCCGGCCATGCTCGTCGCCCTGGAGTGGGGACCCATCGGCGCCAAGGTCCTGGCCGAGACCTCCGACGTGATCGTCGTCGTGGACGTGCTGTCGTTCTCGACCGCCTTGACGATCGCCGTCGAGCAGGGCGCCAAGGTGTGGCCGCACATCGGCGGGGAGTCGGCCGGCCAGCTCGCCCGCGACATCGGTGCGGTGCTCGCCGGTAACCGGTCGTCGCACGAGGGCCTGACGTTGTCTCCGGCCAGCCTGTGCGACCTGCCCGCAGACACCCGGCTGGTGCTGCCGTCGCCCAACGGGTCGTCCATCGCGTTCGCGGCGGTGAACGGGTCCCGTCCGGTCGTGGCGGCCTGCCTGCGCAACGCGCGCGCGGTCGCTCGGCACCTGCGCGACGTCCAGCGCATCGGCCTCGTCCCGGCGGGCGAGCAGTGGGGCGACGGGTCGCTGCGCCCGGCGTACGAGGACCTCGTCGGGGCGGGCGCCGTGGTCGAGCGGCTCAGCGGTCAGGACCTGTCCCTGGAGCTGTCGCCGGAGGCGGAGGCCGCGGCCCTGGCCTTCCGGTCGCTGCGCCCGCTGGAGCGCTGCACCTCTGGCGCGGAGCTGGTGGAGCGCGGCTACGCGGAGGACGTGCGGATCGCCGGTGAGACCGACGCCAGCGACGCGGTGCCGGTGCTGGTGGAAGGCCGTTTCGTCGCCGCGTGAGGCGGGGTCACTCCTCGAAGGGGACGACGAGACGCCGGAGCAGGGTCGACAGGGTCTCCTGCTCGCGACGGCTGAGGCTGCGCAGCAGGTCCCGCTCGCGACCGAGCAGGTCGGCCAGCGCGGCGTCGACCCGTTCCTTGCCGCGCGGTGTCAGGCGGACGTGCACGCCGCGCCGGTCGGCAGGGTCGGGCAGCCGGTGCACCAGGCCGCGGGACTCGAGGCGGTCGACCCGGTTGGTCATGGTCCCGGAGGTCACCATCGTCTCGCCGAGCAGCTGTCCGGGGGAGAGGACGTACGGGCGGCCGGCGCGGCGCAGGGCAGCCAGCACGTCGAACTCCCAGACGTCTAGTTCGTGGGCGGCGAATGCCGTCCGCCGGGCCCGATCGAGGTGGCGGGCGAGTCGCGTCACCCGGCTGAGGACCTCGAGCGGGCCGACGTCGAGGTCCGGCCGCTCTCGCGCCCATGCCTCGACCAGGCGGTCGACCTCGTCCTGCACGCCCGCACCTCCTCGGCCAGGGGAAAGAGTATCGACGACGTGCCTCTTGACATCGAGACTTCTCCTGGCCAAGGTATCTTGACGTCAAGACATATGGAGGCGCCATGCAGTGGGACCCGGCGGAGTACCTGCAGTTCGGGGACGAGCGGGCGCGACCGTTCGCCGACCTGATGGCACGGGTGCCCGCCGAGGCGCCGTCGCTCGTGGTCGACCTCGGGTGCGGGCCCGGAAACCTGACCCGCCAGCTGGCTCGGCGCTGGCCCGACGCGGTGGTCGAGGGGGTCGACTCGTCGGAGCAGATGATCGTGTCGGCCCGGGCGGAGGGCACGTCCGAGCGACTTGCGCTTCACCCTCGGTGACCTGCGGCGGTGGCAGCCGGACACCCAGGTCGACGTGCTCACGTGCAACGCGACCCTGCAGTGGGTGCCGGGCCACCTTGCCCTGCTGGATCGGCTGGTCTCAGCCGTCCGCCCCGGCGGCTGGTTCGCCTTCCAGGTGCCGGGCAACTTCGGCGAGCCGAGCCACACCGCGATCGCGCAGCTGCGGGAATCGCCGCGGTGGCGCGACCGGCTGGTCGGTGTGGACGTCCAGCAGCCCGCGTCGGAGGAGCCGGTCATCTACCTGGACCGGCTCGTCGCCCTGGGCTGCACCGCAGACGTCTGGGAGACGACGTACCTCCAGGTCCTGAAGGGCGAGGACGCGGTAGTGCGCTGGATGAAGGGGACGGGGCTGCGGCCCGTGCTCGCAGCGCTGGACGAGCGGGAGCAGGAGGAGCTCATCGGCGAGTACCGCGCGCTGGTGGCGCCGGCCTACCCGCGGCGGCCGCACGGCACCGTTCTTCCGTACCGCCGGATCTTCGCCGTCGCTCGCCGTGGCGCCGCCGCGTGACCGGCGTCGATCATCGGCCTGCACCACGTGCAGCTCGCGGCGCCGCCGGGCAGCGAGGACGCGCTGCGGCACTTCTACGGGACGTTGCTGGGGCTGCCGGAGGTGCCGAAGCCCCCGGCTCTGGCCGCGCGGGGAGGTGTCTGGTTCCGCTCGACGCAGGTGGAGCTGCACCTCGGTGTCCAGGAGGACTTCGTCCCGGCCGGCAAGGCGCACCCCGGCCTGCTGGTCGACGGTCTCGAGGCACTGGCGCAGCGGCTGGAGGGACACGGGGTCGCGGTGCAGTGGGACGACGACTTTCCCGGCTACCGCAGGTGCTACGTCGCCGATCCGCACGGCAACCGGATCGAGCTGCTCGAGCCGCTCTAGGTCGCCGGAGGGACTGACGTCGCGGCAGCGCCGGGCTGGCCTCGAGGCCGGACAGACCGTTCCAGGCCAGGTTGACCAGGTGGGCCGCGACGTCGGCCTTGTCCGGCTTCCGGACGTCCAGCCACCACTGGCCGGTCAGCGCGACCATGCCGACCAGCATCTGCGCGTACATCGGGGCGAACTGCGGGTCGAAGCCGCGCTGGCGGAACTGGCTGACCATGATGTGCTCGACCTGGCTCGCGGCGTCGCTGATCAGCGACGCGAAGGTGCCGGTGGACTGGGCGACGGGCGAGTCGCGGACCAGGATGCGGAAGCCGTCGGTGGACGTCTCGACGTAGTCCAGCAACGCGAAGGCGGCCCGCTCGAGCAGCTCCCTGGGGTGGCCGTTGCTGGTCAGCGCGCCGGTGATGGCGTCGAGCAGGGCGCGCATCTCGCGGTCGACGACGACGGCGTAGAGACCTTCCTTACCGCCGAAGTGCTCGTAGACGACGGGCTTGGACACGCCGGCCTTCTGGGCGATCTCCTCGACCGACGTCGCGTCGAATCCCTTCTGGGCGAACAGCGACCGGCCGATGTCGAGGAGCTGCTCGCGCCGCTCCTTGCCGGTCATCCGTGCTCGTCCGTCGCGTTTGCCCTTGACAGGTTCTGGGAGTGCTGCGGCACCCGCCATCAGGCTGCCCGGCGGGCATCGAGGCGATCTTGCCGTGGCCACCGGACGTCGTAGGCCCAGCCGCACGCCTCGAACAGCTGGATGACGCGCGCGCCGGAGTCGACCTGGCCCTTGAGCACGCCGGTGCGGGCGCAGGTCGGGTCGGCGTGGTGCAGGTTGTGCCAGGACTCGCCCATCGACAGGACCGCGAGCCACCACACGTTGCCGGCGCGGTCGCGGCTCTCGAAGGGACGAGCGCCCATCGCGTGGCAGATCGAGTTGATCGACCAAGTGACGTGGTGGAGCAGGCCGACCCGCACGAGGCTGGCCCAGAAGAACGCGGTCAGGGCGCCGTGCCAGGACCAGGTCAGCAGCCCGCCGAGGACGGGTGGCACCGCGAGGGAGGCCAGGGCGAGGTAGGGGAAGGCGCGGCTGACCCGGACGATGTCGCGGTCGGCGAGCAGGTCGGGGGCGTACTGGCGCGCAGGGGTCTGCTCGACGTCGAAGAGCCAGCCCATGTGGGCGTACCAGAGGCCCTTCATCAAGCGCCGGCACGCTCTCGCCGTACCGCCACGGGGAGTGCGGGTCGCCCTCCTTGTCGGAGAACTTGTGGTGCTTGCGGTGGTCCGCCACCCAGCGGATCGCCGGTCCTTCGATCGCCAGGCTTCCCGCAACGGCGAGGCCGACGCGGAGCGGCCGCTTGGCCTTGAACGAGCCGTGGGTGAGGTAGCGGTGGAAGCCCACGGTGATGCCGTGCCCGGCGACGGCGTAGGCGACGAACGAGATGAGGACGTCGGACCAGCCCAGCCAGCCGCCCCAGGCGACCGGGATCGCGAGCAGGATCGCCACGAACGGGATGGCGATGAACGCCACGAGCGCGACCTGCTCGACGACGCCCTTGCGTTCGCCGCCCAGGGTGCCGGCCGGCAGATCCGTGGACGTGGGCTCGGCGGTGACAGGAGTGGTCATTGGACCCGCTCCCTCTGCGATCGGAGTCAGTACCTACGCGACGGTAACCTACGCCGCCGTAGGTGGTCGAACCCGGACACGGGACGTCACCCGTCGCCGTCTCCTTGGCCGCCTCGCTGCCCAAGATCGTCCCGGCGCCACACAGTTGGCGCGATCCGGGAGCAGATGGGCAGTCCTCCAGACGTACAGCGAGGTGGCCGGGGACGCCAGGCCAACCCCCACTGTGTGGCCGGGTGACGATCATCAGACCGGAGATGCCGACCGTCTAGCCTTTGACGCGATCCGCCATGGGGTAATTGGCAGCCCGCCATCCTTTGGAGATGTGCAGTGCTGGTTCGAGTCCAGCTGGCGGAGCCGCGTTCTCGTCGTGCTAGCGACGTCCCGCCGTCGCCTTCTCGGAGCACAGGTGAACGGCGGGTATCCTCAGACCGTAAGACGTCCCGTCCGCCGTCTCGCCGCCGAGGAGCGCTCCCCGCGTGAGCCCCGACCGACCGGCCGCCGTGGTCGTCCTCGCCGCCGGCGAGGGCACCCGGATGAGGTCGTCGATCCCGAAGGTCCTGCACCCGGTGGGCGGCCGATCCCTGGTCCATCACGCGGTTGTGGCCGCCGCTGCCCTGGAGCCCGTCCACCTCGCCGTCGTCGTGGGTCACGGGCGCGACCAGGTGACGAGCCATCTCCACGAGGTCGCGCCCACCGCCACCGCCGTCGTGCAGGACCAGCAGCTCGGGACCGGGCACGCCGTGCAGTGCGCCCTCGAGTCGCTCCCCGAGCTCGACGGCACCGTGGTCGTGACCTACGGCGACGTACCCCTCCTCACCGCCGACGTGCTCCGTTCGCTGCTGGACGCCCATGCCGAGCAGGGCAACGCCGTCACGGTCCTCACCGCTCACCTGGCCGACCCGGCCGGCTACGGCCGGGTCCTGCGCGGCGAGCGCGACCAGGTCGTCGGTGTCGTGGAGCAGAAGGACGCGACCGACGAGCAGCGGTCCATCCGCGAGGTGAACTCGGGCGTCTACGCGTTTGACGCCAAGACTCTGCGGGCGGGCCTGTCCAGGCTGGACACCGACAACGTCCAGGGCGAGCTCTACCTCACCGACGTGGTGGGCCATGCCGTGGCCGACGGGCTGCAGGTCGGTGCCCTGGCGGTCGTCGACACGTGGGCGGTCGAGGGGGCTAACGACCGGGTACAGCTGGCGGCGCTGCACCGGGAGCTCAACCGGCGAACGGTCGAGCGCTGGATGCGCGCCGGCGTCGCCGTGGTCGACCCGGCCACCACGTGGATCGACGCCGACGTGACCCTCGAGAGGGACGTCCTCGTCGAGCCCAACACGCTGCTGCGGGGCTCGACTCGCGTGGCCTCCGGCGCCACGGTCGGCCCCAACTGCCTGCTCGTCGACACCGAGGTCGGCGCGGGAGCCGAGATCATCAACACCACGTCGTACGGCGCGATCGTCGGCCCGGACGCGACGGTGGTCCCTACACCTACCTCCGCCCCGGCACCCGGCTCGGCCGCGGCGCGCGAGCGGGCGGTTTCGTCGAGATGAAGATGGCCGACGTCGGTGACGGCGCCAAGGTCCCCCATCTGTCCTACGTCGGCGACGCGACCATCGGCGAGGGCGCCAACATCGGCGCCGGGACGATATTCGCCAACTACGACGGCGTCACGAAGAGCCACACGGTGGTAGGCCGCCACGCGTTCGTCGGCAGCGACTCGGTCCTCGTCGCCCCGTTGGAGGTCGCCGACGGAGCGTACGTCGCCGCCGGCTCGACAGTGACCGGCCGCGTCGGGCCTGGCGAACTGGCAGTCGCACGGGGCAAGCAGCGCAACATCGCCGGCTGGGTCGCCCGGCGCCGCGCCGGCACACGAACGGCGGAGGCGGCGGCCGCCGCCGACGCAGGAGCGCTTCAGGACAGGCAGCGCGACGAGGAGGGGTCGGACGGATGAGCTTCATCAAGACCACGGGTGAGAAGAAGCTGATGCTCTTCTCCGGTCGAGCCCACCCGGAGCTCGCCGACGCGGTCGCGGGCGAGCTGGGGATCGAGCTCACGCCGACCACGGCCTACGACTTCGCCAACGGCGAGATCTTCGTGCGCTACAAGGAGTCGGTCCGGGGCTGCGACGCGTTCGTGATCCAGAGCCACGCGGCGCCGCTCAACCAGTGGCTGATGGAGCAGTTCATCATGGTCGACGCTCTCAAGCGGGCGTCCGCCAAGCGGATCACCGTCGTCGTCCCGTTCTACGGCTACGCCCGCCAGGACAAGAAGCACCGCGGCCGCGAGCCGATCTCGGCCCGGCTGATGGCCGACTTCTTCAAGACCGCGGGCGCCAACCGGATGATGGCCGTCGACTTGCACACCGCCCAGATCCAGGGCTTCTTCGACGGACCGGTCGACCACCTGTTCGCCCTGCCGCTGCTGGCGGGCCACGTCAACCGGCGTGTCGACCGCTCCAAGGTGGCCGTCGTCTCGCCGGACTCCGGACGTCTGCGGCTCGCCGAGCGCTGGTCGGAGACCCTGGGCGGAGCACCGATCGCCTTCATCCACAAGACACGCGACGCCCTGGTGCCGAACGAGTCGATCGCCAACCGGGTCGTCGGTGAGGTAGCCGGCAAGACCTGCATCCTGCAGGACGACATGATCGACACCGGGGGCACCATCACCAAGGCCGCCGACGCACTGTTCGAGGCCGGCGCCGCCGACGTCATCGTGGCAGCGACCCACGCTGTGCTGTCGGGGCCGGCGGTCGACCGGCTGAAGAACTCGCGCGTGAGCGAGGTCGTCGTCACCGACACCCTCCCGATCGGCGACGAGAAGCGCTTCGACAAGCTGACGGTGCTGTCCATCGCCCCGTTGCTCGCCCGCGGTATCCGGGAGGTCTTCGACGATGGCTCGGTGACCAGCCTGTTCGACGGCCACAGCTGACGGACACCGGTTTGGGCCGGGCGTCCGGGCGCGGCTAGACTGCACCGGTTGCCCGGCGAGGGAAGCCCGAAGTGGGGCCTCCGTGATCGACGCGGTGGTCCCGAGCCGCCCCGCCGTGCGCCGACCACCGCTTCGAACTGATCACCGCACCGCCACCACGAGGAGCCCGCCAGCCGTGCCTGAGGTCCGTATCGCCGCCGAGCCGCGCACCGAGTTCGGCAAGGGCGCCGCCCGCCGCATCCGCCGCGACAACAAGGTCCCCGCCGTCATCTACGGCCACGGCACCGACCCGCGGCATATCTCGCTGCCCGGTCACGAGCTGATGCTCGCCCTCAAGACCGCCAACGTCCTGCTGACGCTCGACCTGGACGGCACCGACGAGCTCGCGCTGCCGAAGGACATCCAGCGCGACCCGATCAAGGGCTTCCTCGAGCACGTCGACCTCGTCGTCGTGAAGCGCGGCGAGAAGGTCACCGTCGAGATCGGCGTCCACCTAGTGGGCGAGGCCGCTCCGGAGACCTTCGTCACCACCGAGCAGCAGACGCTGACCGTCGAGGCCGAGGCGACGCACATCCCGACGGGCGTCGACGTGTCCATCGAGGGGCTGACGGTCGGCTCGCAGATTCACGCCAAGGACATCTCGCTGCCGGCCGGCGTCACGCTGGTCACCGCCGAGGACGCCCTCGTCGTCAACGTCACCGCCGCCACCACGGCCGAGGAGATCGAGGCCGAGCTGGCCGAGGCCGAGGCCGAGGTCGGGATCGTGCACGAGCCCACCGACGAGGAGCAGGCCGCACAGGCCGAGGCGGAGGCCGCTGCCGCTGCCGAGGGCGAGGCGACGGCGCCAAGGCGAGCGAGGCCGGCGGATCCGAGGGCGAGAAGGCCGAGAGCTGAGCCTGCTCAGGCCCCGCCGCGGGCGCGAGCCGGCCGCGGAGGAGTCCGAGGGCAGGTGGCTGGTCGTCGGTCTGGGCAACCCCGGCCCGGCGTACTCCGGCAACCGCCACAACGTCGGGTTCATGGTCGCCGACCTGCTGGCCGACCGGATGTCGGCGCGCTTCAAGGCGCACAAGACGCGCGCCGAGATCGTCGAGGGCCGCCTGGCCGGCGAGCGGGTCGTGCTCGCGAAGCCGCGCTCGTACATGAACGAGTCCGGTGGTCCGGTGACGGCGCTGCTCGACTTCTTCAAGGTCCCGCTGGACAGGCTCGTCGTGATCCACGACGAGCTCGACCTCCCGTTCGGCGGCTTGCGGCTCAAGCTCGGCGGCGGCGACAACGGGCACAACGGCCTGAAGGCCGTCCGCCGCTCCCTCGGGACCGGGGAGTTTCACCGGGTCCGGATCGGGATCGGCCGTCCGCCGGGGCGGATGGAGCCCGCGACCTTCGTGCTCCGCGACTTCAGCGGTACGGAGCGCAAGGAGCTCGACCTGGAGGTCGACCGGGCCGCTGACGCCATCGAAGAACTGGTCGCCCACGGGCTCGACCTGGCCCAGAACGCCTTCAACACCTGAAGCCTGGTGAACGCACCGGCCCGACGGCGGCAACGCGACTAGGCTCGCGACGGACCTGACGGCTCGACCAGGGGACCGCTATGGATGTCGGTGCGGACACGCTGCAGAAGGCCCTGCAGGTCAATCTGGACCCTCGGTGGTACGGCACGATCGCGGAGATCGGCGCCGGCCAGGAGGTGGCGCGCTGGTTCTTCCGGGCCGGCGGTGCCGCAGGGACGGTGGCCAAGTCGATGTCGGCCTACGACATGGCGGTCAGCGACGCCGTCTACGGCAAGTCCGACCGGTATGTCTCGATGGGCCGGCTGCAGGCGATGCTCGACCGCGAGTACCAGCTCAACCTGGACCGGCTCGGCGACGAGCGCGGCGACGAGACCGCGTTCTTCGCCTTCGCCGACACGGTCGTCGCCCGCAGCTACCGAGGCGGGCAACGAGTGCCACGGCTGGATGGGCGTGAAGTTCCAGTCGCACCCGCGCGACGACGCCAGCCAGATCATCCTGCACGTGCGGATGCTCGATGCCGAGGCAGCGCTGCAGCAGGAAGCGCTCGGCGTCGTCGGGGTCAACCTGCTGCACGGTGCGTTCTTCCAGCACCACGAGCCGGAGCAGCTCGTCGAGAGCCTGCTCGACCGCCTGACCACGGGCCGGATCGAGATCGACATGATCGAGCTCAAGGGCATCGAGTTCCGTGCCGTCGACAACCGGCTGATGGCGCTCAAGCTGGTGCAGGTCGGCCTCAGCGGTGCCGCGATGTTCGGCCCCGACCGCGAGGTCCTTCAGCCCAGCGAGGTGCTGCGCAAGAAGGCGATCCTGGTCGAGCGCGGCAGCTTCCGGCCGCCCACCGTGGTCAACATCGACATGCTCGAGCTCGGCCCTGGTGAAGTTCGAGGCCGACCCCGAGGTGGCCGACCGGGACGTCCTGGTCCTGACCGAGCTGACGATGGCCAACCTGCGTGCCGGCAGCGACCAGGTCGACCGGCGTGACTTCCTGGCCCGAGCCGACCTGCTGGCCGCCTGCGGCATGACCGTGCTCATCTCCGACTTCCTGGCGTACCACCGGCTCGCCGCTTACCTTGCCTGGCGCACCGACGGGCGGATCGGGATGGTCATGGGGGTGCCCAGCCTGACCGAGCTCTTCGACGAGAGCACCCACGCCGACCTACCCGGCGGCATCCTGGAGAGCTTCGGCCGGCTGTTCAAGAACGACCTGCGCCTGTACGTCTACCCGATGCTGCGCGACGACCGGGTCACCACGGTCGAGAACCTCGTGGTGGCTGACTACCTGCAGCCCCTCTACGACTACCTGGCAGGTCGAGGCAGCTTCGTGCACCTCGACAACTACAAGCCCGACTACCTGCCCATCCTCAGCCGCGAGGTGCTGCAGCGGATCCCCACGGATGACACCGCGTGGATGTCGATGGTGCCGCCGGAGGTGTGCGAGCTGATCACGAAGCGCGGCTTCTTCGGCTACCACCGGCCGGGCGAGGGCTGACCGCCGCAGGACGGTTCCGTCCCTAGATGACCTCGGGCGCCGGGTCCACGGTGACCATGACGTCAACGTTGCCGCGCACGGCGTTCGAGAACGGGCACACCAGATGCGCAGCCTCGAGGATCTCGAGCGCCATGTCACGGTCCAGGTCGGGCAGCTGGGCGTGGAGCTCCACGCTCAGCTGGAAACCGCCTGCGTCGTTGGGCCCGATGCCCACCCTGGCTGTGACGGACGCGTGTCCGATCGGCACTCTCCGACGACGTGCGACCAGTCTGATCGCGTTCTCGAAGCATGCAGCGAACCCGGCAGCGAAGAGCTGCTCCGGATTGGTAGCGACGCCGCCCGGTCCGCCCAGCTCCTTCGGGATCGAGAGCTCCAGGTTCAGGGCGCCGTCGGTCGACCGGACGCGCCCCTCGCGACCTCCGGTTGCGGTTGCCTCCGCTGTGTACAGCACGCTCATGTCTGCTCCTCTCCCGCCAGCGGGCTTGGGCCAATCCTGGCCGGTTGACCTACCGCAGCGGTAGGCCACCCGTCAGCCGGTGTTGCGCAGCCCAGCGGCGATGCCGTTCACGGTGAGCAGCAGTGCCTGGCGCACGAGGGGGTCGCCGGGATCTCCGGCGGCCTGCAGCTCGCGGGAGCGCTTCAGCAGCAGGACCTGCAGGTAGCTGATGGGGTCGAGGTAGGCGTCGCGCACCTGCAGGGTCCGGGCCAGCAACGGGTTGGAGCCGAGCAGCGACTCCTCGCGTGTCACCGCGAGGACCTCCCGCACCGCGATGGCGTGCTCGGCGCGCACCAGGTCGAACACGTGTCGAAGGTCGGGGTCGACCAGCGAGTCGACGTAGTGCGCCGCGATCCGCAGGTCCGTCTTGGCCAGCGTCATCGACACGTTGGACAGGAAGGTGCGGAAGAAGTGCCATCCGGCGTACATCTCGTCGAGGACGTCGCCGAGGCCCGCCTCGCGAACGGCGGCCAGCCCGGAGCCGACGCCGTACCAGCCAGGCACCACCTGCCGGGACTGCGTCCAGCCGAACACCCAGGGGATCGCGCGCAGCCCGCCGAGACCCGCGCCGCTGTCAGGTCGGCGCGAGGGTCGGGAGCCCATGTTGAGGTCGGTGAGCAGCTCCACCGGGGTGGACTGCACGAAGTACGCCGGCAGCTCAGGGTGCTCGACCAGCCCCCGGTAGGCCTCGTGCGCCGCGGCGGACAGCGCGTCCATCACCTCGTCGTACCGGCGCAGCGCGTCGCCGGTCGTGCGGGGCTCGCGGTGCAGAAGTGTCGCCTCCAGCGTCGCGGCCAGCGTCAGCTCGATGTTCTCCCGGGCCAGCGCCGGCAGGGAGTACTTGTCCGAGATGACCTCTCCCTGCTCGGTCACCTTGATCTCGCCGTCGAGGGTGCCCCAGGGCTGGGCGAGGATCGCGTCGTGCGTCGGGCCGCCGCCCCGGCCGATCGTTCCGCCGCGGCCGTGGAAGAGCCGCAGGCGTACGCCGTGAGCGACCGCGACGTCCCGCAGCTGGCGCTGGGCGCGATGGATCTCCCACTGCGATGTCGCGATCCCGGCCTCCTTGTTCGAGTCCGAGTAGCCCAGCATCACCTCTTGCACGTCGCCCCGCAGCGCGACCAGCCGGCGGTAGGAAGGGTCGGCGAGGAGGTCGTCCAGCACCCGACCGGCCTCGCGCAGCTCGCCGACCGTCTCCAGCAGCGGCACGAAGCCGACCCTCGCCACGTCCCGCCCCAGGTCCACCAGCCCGGCCTCGCGGGCCAGCAGCACCGCGGCGAGCACGTCGTCCGCGCCGCGGGTCATCGACACGATGTAGCTCTCGCAGACGTCCGGGCCCAGCGCGTCCAGCGCCTCCCGGACGGTCTCGAACACGGCGAGCGTCCGGGTGCCTTCCGCGTCGAGCTGCGCGGGCTGGGGGCTCAGCGGCCTGCGGCCGGCCAGCTCCTTGCGCAGGAGCGCCAGCCGGTTGTCCCGCGGCAGGTCGGCGTAGCGCCACGACAGCTCACCGACCCGGTCGAACAGCTGTGCCAGCGCGTGGTGGTGGGCGTCGGCGTGCTCGCGCACGTCCAGCGTGGCCAGGTGCAGGCCGAAGGTTGCGACGGTACGGATCGCGCGGTCGACCCTGCCGCGCGCGGCCAGCTCTCCCTTGTGCGCGGCCAACGAGTCGCGCATCAGGACCAGGTCCGCCAGCAGGTCGGTGGTCCCGAGGTAGTCGCGTCCCGGCCGGTGCTCGGCGCCGGCTGCGATACGGGCGCGCGTGTTCTCCAGCTTCAGACCGATGCACCGGCCTTTGAGACGGTACGGCTCGTCGGCGTTGATGCGCCGGACGCGTGGGTCGAGCTCCGGGAGCGCAGCGAGGTCGCGGTCGATGCTCGCCGTCAGCTCGGTGCTCGCTCCGATCATCCGCTGCGAGGACGACAGGTCCTCGAGCAGCTCGGTGACGATCTGCTGCAGGTCCCGGATGGCGTGCCCGTGCTGCAGCACGAGGACGTCGCGGGTCACCTGCGGCGTGACGTTCGGGTTCCCGTCGCGGTCGCCGCCGATCCAGCTCCCGAAGCGCAGCGGCCGCGCCGTCGCCGGCAGGTCGACACCGAGCCCGGCGAGCTCGTCGGCGAGCTCCTCCAGGACGTCCGCCACCGTGTGGAGCATCAGCTCGTCGAGGTAGTAGGCCGCGTTGCGCGCCTCGTCGAGGGGTTCGGGCCGGTCCAGTCGCAGCTCCGAGGTCTGCCAGAGCAGGTCGATGATCTCGGCGATCCGCCGGTCGGCCCGCGGGTCGTCCTGGGCGTCGAGCAGCTCGGCCACCCTGCGCCGCTTGGACAGGATCGAGCGCCGGGCCGCCTCGGTGGGATGTGCGGTGAAGACAGGTCGGACCGCCAGCCGCTCGACCAACCCGGCGATCTCCTCCGCGGACAGCCCGGCCGCCCTCACCCGCTCGGCGGTCTGGGCCAGCCACCCGCCCTTGAGCCGCCGCTCGTCCCGCATCGCTCTGGCCCGGTGCACCTGCTCCGTCACGTTGGCCAGGTGGAAGTAGGTCCCGAACGCGCGCACCAGCCGCGCGGCGGTCTCCGTGTCGACGGACTCGAGCAGGTCGGCGAGCGTCGTCTCGTTGTCGGTCTCGGTGCCGGTGACCCGCCGGCTCAGATGGCGCACCTCTTCGACCAGCGCGAGCAGGTCGGGGCCTTCCTGACGGACCAGCGACTCGCCGAGGAGGTTCCCGAGCCGGCGCACGTCCGCGCGAAGCGCCGCCTGCTCGTCGGTGCCCACCACGAGTTCGACCATAGGCCGGGAGCCACGCCGCGAGACGGCCCAGACCGGGATCCGAGACCGTCGGTCGCCGGACGTACGCTGGCTACCTGCCCCGCCCGCTCCGCGGTTCGGGGCGGCTGTGTTGCCCAACCACTCCCCGGAGCGCCTGTGAGCCTGACCGGCATCCTCGATGCCCTCGTCACCGACGGCGGTGACCCGGCGCTGCTGGCCGCGCTGGACGCCGCCCGCTCAGGGGGCCGCACCGATCTCGATATCACCGCTCCGCCCGGTGTCCGGCCATTCGCGCTGGCTGCCGTGGCCGGCCGCGCCGGGCGGCCGGTGCTTGCCGTCACCGCGACCGGGCGGGATGCGGAGGAGCTCGCCACCGCGCTGCGCGACCTGCTCGAGCCGGACTCCGTCGTCGACTTCCCGGCGTGGGAGACGCTGCCGCACGAGCGCCTGAGCCCGCGGGCCGACACCGTCGGCCGACGTCTCGCGGTGCTGCGCCGGCTGGCCCACCCGGCGGCTGCCGGCGAGCACGGGCCGGTCCAGGTGGTCGTCGCGCCGGTCCGGGCGGTCCTGCAGCCGATGGTGGCGGGGCTCGGCGACCTCGAGCCGGTCTCGTTGCACGCCGGGCAGGACCTCGACCTCGACGACGTCGTGGCTCGCCTGGCTGCCGCGGCCTACACCCGGGTCGACCTGGTCGAGCGGCGCGGTGAGTTCGCGGTGCGCGGCGGCATCATCGACGTCTTCCCGCCGACCGAGGAGCACCCGCTGCGGGTCGAGCTGTGGGGTGACACGGTCGAGGAGGTGCGCTGGTTCCGGGTCGCCGACCAGAGGTCCATGCCTGCGACAGCAGGCGACGGGAATGGCGGTGGCAACCTTGAACTCTGGGCGCCGCCGTGCCGTGAGCTGCTGCTGACCGACGAGGTGCAGGCGCGCGCGGCGGCGCTCGCCCTCAGCCACCCCGGCCTGGCCGACGTGCTCAGCCAGCTCGCGGAGGGCATCGCCGTCGAGGGGATGGAGTCCCTGGCCCCCGCGCTCGTGGACGACATGGTCCTGCTGCTCGAGGCGCTCCCGGCCGGGACGCACGTCGTCGTCCAGGACCCGGAGCGGGTTCGCACCCGTGCCCACGACCTGTTCGCGACCAGCAAGGAGTTCCTCGAGGCGTCCTGGGCCAACGCGGCCGCCGGTGCCGCCACCCCGATCGACCTCGGGGCCGCGGCCTACCGCAGCCTCGCCGACGTCCGCGCGCGCGCCGCCCAGCTCGGCCTGGCCTGGTGGTCCTTCAGTCCTTTCGCCGCCGACGAGACGGCCGAGGACGAGGACACCTCGCTGGTCGCCGCCCGTGCCGTCGAGGGATACCGCGGCGACACCGCCCGCGCACTGGCCGACGTGAAGGGCTGGCTCGGCGACGGTTACCGCGTCGTCCTGCTCACCGAGGGCCATGGCTCCGCGGAGCGCATCGTCGAAGTGCTGGCCGGCGAGGACATCCCGGCCCGCCTGGTCGAGTCGCTCGACGAGACGCCCGTGCGGTCCGTGGTTCAGGTGTCGTGCGCCCGCCTCGGGCGCGGGTTCGTCAGCGACCAGCTGCAGCTGGCGGTGCTGACCGAGACCGACCTGCTCGGCCAGGTCGGCCCGTCGACGAAGGGCATGCGGCGGATGCCCAGCCGCCGGCGCAACACCGTCGACCCGCTGCAGCTCCAGACCGGCGACTTCATCGTGCACGAGCAGCACGGTGTCGGTCGGTACGTCGAGATGGTCCAGCGCACCGTGCCTCAGGGAGATGGGCGTGGCGCGACGCGCGAGTACCTCGTGATCGAGTACGCCCCGTCCAAGCGCGGCCAGCCCGGTGACCGGCTGTTCGTGCCGACCGACCAGCTGGACCAGGTGACGCGGTACGTCGGTGGGGAGTCCCCGAGCCTGCACCGGCTGGGCGGCGCCGACTGGCAGAAGGCGAAGGGCCGGGCCCGCAAGGCGGTCAAGGAGATCGCCGCCGAGCTGATCCGGCTCTACGCGGCCCGCACGTCGGCTCCCGGCTACGCCTTCAGCCCGGACACCCCGTGGCAGCGGGAGCTCGAGGACGCCTTCCCCTACCACGAGACTCCCGACCAGATGGGCGCCATCGACGAGGTCAAGGCCGACATGGAGAAGACGGTCCCGATGGACCGCATCGTCTGCGGGGACGTGGGTTACGGCAAGACCGAGATCGCGGTGCGGGCCGCCTTCAAGGCCGTCCAGGACGGCAAGCAGGTCGCGGTCCTCGTGCCGACCACGCTGCTCGTCAATCAGCATCTGTCGACCTTCGAGGAGCGGTACGGCAGCTTCCCGGTGAAGGTCGCCGCACTGTCGCGGTTCCAGTCCGACAAGGAGGCGAACGAGGTCAAGGCCGGCCTGCGCGAAGGCAGCATCGACGTCGTCATCGGCACCCACCGCATCCTCTCCGCGGAAGTGCAGTTCAAGGACCTCGGCCTTGTCGTCGTCGACGAGGAGCAGCGCTTCGGCGTTGAGCACAAGGAGCAGCTCAAGCACCTGCGCACCAACGTCGACGTGCTCACGATGTCCGCGACGCCCATCCCGCGGACGTTGGAGATGGCCGTCACCGGGATCCGCGAGATGTCGACCATCCTCACCCCGCCGGAGGAGCGTCACCCGGTCCTCACGTTCGTCGGCCCCTACGACGAGAAGCAGATCGCCGCCGCGGTCCGCCGCGAGCTGCTCCGCGAGGGTCAGATCTTCTACATCCACAACCGGGTCGAGTCGATCGACCGGGCCGCTGCGCGGCTGCGCCGCCTGGTGCCCGAGGCGCGGATCGCGGTCGCCCACGGGCAGATGGGCGAGCACCAGTTGGAGCAGGTCGTGCTCGACTTCTGGGAGAAGCGCTCCGACGTCCTCGTCTGCACCACCATCGTCGAGAGCGGGCTGGACATCTCCAACGCCAACACCCTGATCCTCGAGCGCGCCGACGTCATGGGCCTGTCCCAGCTGCATCAGCTCCGCGGCCGGGTCGGACGGAGTCGCGAGCGTGCGTACGCCTACTTCCTCTACCCACCCGAGAAGCCGCTGACCGAGACGGCGCACGACCGCCTGGCCACGATGGCGGCGCACAGCGACCTGGGCTCCGGCATGTGGATCGCGATGAAGGACCTCGAGATCCGCGGCGCAGGCAACCTGCTCGGGGGCGAGCAGTCCGGGCACATCGCAGCCGTGGGATTCGACCTCTACGTCCGGCTCGTCGGCGAGGCCGTCGCCGACTTCAAGGGCGAGGGTGGCGAGGAGCTGAAGGACGTCAAGGTCGAGCTGCCGGTCGACGCCCACCTTCCGCACGACTACATCCCGGGGGAGCGGCTCCGGCTGGAGGCCTATCGCAAGATCGCGGCTGTCGCGACGGAGGCGGACCTGGACGCCGTGCGGGCCGAGCTCGACGACCGCTACGGCGAGCCGCCCACCCAGGTCGACAACCTGTTCGAGGTGGCCCGGTTCCGGATGCTGGCCCGCCGCGCCGGGCTGGCCGAGGTCGCCGTGGCCGGCAACAGGGTGCGGTTCGCGCCGGTCGAGCTGCGGGAGAGCCAGCAGCTGCGCCTGCAGCGGCTCTACCCGGGCTCGCTGGTGAAGCACGCGGGACTGTCGGGGTCCCCGCTGGATCGGGAGCGAAGCGAGCGATCTGGTGGGGTGGCTACGATCCTGGTGCCGAGGCCGTCGACCGCACGGGTCGGAGGCCGCCCGCTGACCGACGTCGAGCTGTTGGCCTGGTGCCGGGACCTTGTGGCGGCGGTGCTGCTCGACGTGCCGGACGCGACGACGAAGGACGACCGATCGACATGACGTGGACCAGACCATCGCGCAGCACGCACCGGCCGCGGGCGCGCAGCCGGGCGGCCCTCGTCGTGGTCGTCGGGTGCGTGACTGCCCTGGCGCTGAGCGGCTGCTCCCAGCAGAAGCTCGGCGCTGCAGTCGTCATGGACGGGCGGGCCGTCATCACCGTCGACGAGCTGCAGCAGTCCGCGCAGGACCACCTGGCCGTCGTGCCCGAGACCGACCCCGGCGACGCGCAGCTGGCGATCCTGCAGCGCAGGATCGTCTCCGAGCTGATCGACCAGGTGGCACGGGACAACGGCGTGCGGGTTCGGGACGCCCGGGTGGCTGCCGAGCGCGACAACCTGCTGGCGAGCGTCAAGGGCCGCCGGGACCTGGTGCGGCGGCTGGCCGGCGGCGACCAGCCCATCGTGCTGGCGCCGGAGGACATCGACCGCTGGGTCAAGGACCGGCTGCTCTTCAACGCGGTGGCCACCAGGTTCGCGGGTGTGCCGCTGAACAGCGGCGATCCGGCGGCCCAGGAGGCTGTGGTGCGGGTGCAGACCGAGCTGCAGCAGGCGAGCGCCGCGATGGACATCGAGGTGAACCCCCGCTACGGGTCCTGGGACCCGCGGTCCGGCATCACCCCGCTGGTGAGCGGCGGGCTGTCCAAGACCGAGGCCGAGCTGCGTTCCGGCGGCTCGTGAGTCAGCAGCCGTGACCGGCCGGCTGGTCCTGCTGTCGACCTCCCCGCGGGTCGCGCCGGGCCTGCTGACCGGCCAGGCGTGGTCGCAGCTGCGATCCGCGACCTCCGTCCGGTCCGCCGCCGGGCACCCCCTGCTGCCCTACCTGGACGCCGAGGGTCTCGCCGTACGCGAGGAAGCGACCGCCGACGCGCGCGCTCTGGCGAGCCGGCTGGTCGCCGCCACCGAGTCCGGCCCCGTCGTGTGGCTGGTGGGCCCTGACGGGGACCCGCCACTCGGGCATGCGCTGGGCGAGCTGGCGGAGGCGGGCGGCGCGCCGGAGCTGGAGATGCTGCCCGGGTCCTACGACCTGCCCGGTGCCCGGCTGCTCGACCTGGTCGCCACGATGGACCGCCTGCGGTCGCCGGGCGGCTGCCCCTGGGACGCCGAGCAGACGCACGAGTCGCTCACGACGTACCTCCTGGAGGAGACCTACGAGACGCTCGAGGCGATCGAGACCGGTGATCGCCACCACCTGCGCGAGGAGCTCGGCGACCTGCTGCTGCAGGTGGTGTTCCACTCCCGTATCGCGCAGGAGCACGCCGAGCAGGCGTGGTCGGTCGACGACGTCGCGGGCGACATCGTGGACAAGCTGGTGCGGCGGCACCCGCACGTGTTCGGCCTGCAGGACGGCGTGACGACGGCTGCGGACGTCGAGGCCACCTGGCACGCGCGCAAGGCCGCGGAGAAAGGCCGTGAGTCGGCCGTCGAGGGGGTGCCGATGGCTCTGCCGGCGCTGTCGCTGGCCGCCAAGCTGATGCATCGGGCGGCGTCGCACGGCGTCCCGGACGTGGCGCCCGCCGACGACGACGGGGTGGGGTCCCGGCTGATGGCCTTGGTGGCCGAGGCGCAGGCCTCCGGGCTCGACGCCGAGGCGGAGCTGCGGGCGGCGGCCCGCCGGTACGCCGTGAGGGTCCGCGCCGCCGAGGGTTAGGGTCGCGGCCGTGAGCGACAACACGCCCGAGGCCTTCACGACGCTGGCCGGACAGGTCCTCGACGAGCTGCTCGAGCGGCACCCGGAGTCGGCGACCACCCTCGGCGACCACCGCTTCGACGACCGCCTCAGCGATCGCAGCGAGGCCGCGCTCGACGACGAGGCCCGCTGGGTCGGCACGCGTCTTGCCGACCTGCGTGGGCTCCGGCAGGACGACCTGGACACCCCCTCGCGGGTGGACGTCCACATCCTCACGAACGCGCTGGAGCTGCGTCGCTTCGAGCTGGAGGAGCTGCGCGAGCACGAGTGGAACCCGCTGGTCGCCAATCCCGGGACGGCGGTCTACACGCTGCTGGCGCGCGACTTCGCCCCGCTGGATGAGCGGCTGCGGTCGGTTGCCGGCCGGCTCGCCCACGTGCCCGAGGCGTTGGACACCGCACGCCGGTCCCTCGACGGCATGCCCCATGTCCACGTCGAGACGGCGATCGGGCAGTTCACCGGCACGCGCACCCTGCTCGCGACCGAGCTGGAGCGGGCCCTCGGCGCTGAGCCGGTCCTGCGCGACGAGGTGGAGCCGGTCAGGGTGCGCGCGATCGAGGCCATCGAGGGGCACGTCGAGTGGCTGCGCTCGGTGCTCGACACATCTGACCGCGACCCTCGTCTCGGGGAGGCGACCTATGCCAGAAAGCTGGCGCTCACCCTCGATGCCGCGAGCGATGCGGACGCCGTGCTCGCCCGGGCGGAGAGCGACCTGGAGCGCGTCGAGGAGCTCATCGCCGAGACGGCCGCCAGCCTCGACGGTGGCACCGGCGAGGGACGGGTGCGCCGGGTGCTCGACGGTCTGGCCACGGACGGAGCTGTCGACGACGACACCATCGTCGGGCTGTGCGAGCAGGCGCTGACGGACACGACCGATTTCGTCCGGTCGCACGACCTGGTCACCGTCCACGACGATCCGGTCGAGATCATCGTGATGCCGGAGATCCACCGGGGCGTTGCGGTCGCCTACTGCGATCCGCCCGGGCCGCTGGAGACGGAGACCTTGCCGACGTACTTCGCGGTGTCGCCGACACCGTCGGACTGGACTCCGGACCGGGTGACGTCGTTCTTCCGCGAGTACAACTCGCACATGGTGCACAACCTGACCGTGCACGAGGCGATGCCCGGCCACGTCCAGCAGCTCGCACACAACGCGCGCTACTCCTCGGCGGTGCCGGTCCGCAAGGCGCTGTGGAGCGGCTCGTTCGTCGAGGGCTGGGCGGTCTACGCCGAGGAGCTGATGGCGGGAGAGGGCTACCGGGCGGCGGAGGGGCTGACCCAGGCACTGCGGATGCAGCAGCTCAAGATGCAGCTGCGGATGACGATCAACGCGATCCTCGACGCGCGCGTCCACGCGCGCGGGATGACCGAGGACGAGGCGATGCGGCTGATGATGGGACGCGGCCACCAGGAGGAGGGGGAGGCGGCCGGCAAGTGGCGGCGTGCGCTGCTCTCCAGCGCCCAGCTCTCGACCTACTTCGTCGGCTACGTGGAGGTCCGCGACCTCGCCCGGGACCTGGCGGCCGCTCGGCCGACGGCGACCCTGCGCGAGCGCCACGACGCGATGCTCGCCCACGGTTCCCCGCCGCCGAAGCACCTGCGCACCCTGCTCGGCCTCTGAGGCACCGAACACGTTCCCGTGATCATTTCCGGTCGGGGGCGGAGGTGGCGAGGCGGTCAGGGCCAGGTCGGCAGCGCGCCGGTAGCCTGGGCGGGCCCGTCTCCCACTCGTACTGACTGCACGGACCGAAGGAGCCCACCGTGGCGAGCATCGACGCCGTCGGCGCCCGCGAGATCCTTGACTCGCGCGGCAACCCCACGATCGAGGTGGAGGTGGCGCTGGACGACGGCACGATCGCTCGCGCAGCGGTCCCGAGCGGCGCGAGCACCGGCCAGTTCGAGGCCGTCGAGGTGCGCGACGGTGACTCGAAGCGGTACGGCGGGAAGGGCGTCGAGAAGGCCGTCATCGGCGTGCTGGACGAGATCGGCCCCGCGCTGGTCGGCTTCGAGGCCAGCGAGCAGCGGCTCGTCGACCAGACTCTGATCGACCTCGACGGCACGCCGGCCAAGTCACGGCTGGGGGCCAACGCCCTGCTCGGGGTCTCGCTCGCCGTCTCCCGGGCGGCCGCCGAGTCCGCCGAGCTGCCGCTGTTCCGCTACGTCGGTGGGCCTAACGCGCACCTCCTGCCCGTGCCGATGATGAACATCCTCAACGGCGGCGCCCACGCCGACACCGGGGTCGACGTCCAGGAGTTCATGGTCGCGCCGATCGGCGCCGCGACGTTCCGCGAGGCGCTGCAGTGGGGCGCCGAGGTCTACCACGCCCTCAAGTCGGTGCTCAAGGAACGGGGCCTGGCCACCGGCCTCGGTGACGAGGGCGGCTTCGCCCCCGACCTGCCGAACAACCGGGAGGCGCTGGACCTCATCGCGGTCGCCGTCGAGAGAGCCGGCTACCGGCTCGGCGACGACATCGGGCTGGCCCTCGATGTCGCCGCCACCGAGTTCTACGACACCTCGAGCGAGACCTACACCTTCGAGGGCGTCAAGAGGTCGTCGGAGGAGATGGCTGCCTACTACGCCGAGCTGCTCGACGCCTACCCGCTCGTCTCCATCGAGGACCCCATGAGCGAGGAGGACTGGCCCGGCTGGAAGGCGCTCACCGACCAGCTCGGGGACCGGGTGCAGATCGTCGGTGACGACCTCTTCGTCACCAACCCGGAGCGGCTGGGTCGTGGCATCCGCGAGTCCACCGCCAACGCCCTGCTCGTCAAGGTCAACCAGATCGGCACGTTGACCGAGACGCTCGACGCCGTGTCGATGGCGCACCGCAGCGGCTACCGCTGCATGATGAGCCACCGTTCCGGAGAGACCGAGGACACCACGATCGCCGACCTGGCCGTGGCCACCGACTGCGGTCAGATCAAGACAGGTGCTCCCGCTCGCTCCGAGCGCGTCGCGAAGTACAACCAGCTGCTGCGCATCGAGGAGGAGCTCGACGACGCCGCACGCTACGCCGGCCGGGCCGCCTTCCCGCGACACGGCGGCTGAGGCAGGACACCCCGGCCCGTGCGACCTACACCCAGCGGCGGACCGCCCGGCGACGCCGATGCTGCCGTAGATGACGTCGCCCGGCGCGGCCGCCCCAACCTGACCGGCCGCGCGGCCATGCTCGCGCTCGTCGTCTGCATGCTGGCGATCTCGCTGGCCTACCCGCTGCGCGAGTACCTCGGGCAGCGCAGCGACATCGGCGAGCTGCGCACGGAGGTCGCGGCGCGGGAGCGGCAGGTGGCCGAGCTAGAAGCGGCCCGCGACAGGTGGCGCGACCCCGCCTACGTCGAGGCGCAGGCCCGTGAGCGCCTGCACTACGTGATGCCGGGCGAGACCTCCTACGTGGTGCTCGAGGCCGACGAAGCGCCAGCACCGGACGGCGTCGTCCGCAAGGTGCCGGTCGACGTGGAGCGCAGCCCCTGGTTCGCCGACCTCTGGCACAGCGTCGAGGCCGCGGGCAAGGGCTGACGTGACCGACGCCGCCGACCTCGCGGCGATCGCCGAGCAGCTCGGCCGGGAGCCGCGCGGTGTGCTCCGGGTCGCGCACCGCTGCCCGTGCGGCGCGCCCGACGTCGTCGAGACCGCTCCGCGGCTGCCCGACGGCACGCCGTTCCCGACGCTCTACTACCTCACCTGCCCGAAGGCGGCCGGCGCGATCGGCACCCTCGAGGCGGAGGGCATGATGCGCGACATGACCGAACGACTCGCCGCCGACGAGGAGCTGCGAGCGGCGTACCGCGCGGCGCACGAGCGCTATCTGGTTGCTCGCGAGTCCGTCGAGGCCGTCCCGGAGATCAGCGGTGTCACGGCCGGCGGCATGCCGGACCGGGTCAAGTGCCTGCACGTGCTGGTCGCGCACTCGCTCGCCGAGGGCGCGGGTGCGAACCCCCTCGGGGACGAGGCCGTGGCTGCGCTGCCCGACTGGTGGCGATCCGGCTCTTGCGTTGCGCGAACGGAGTGACGAGCCGATGACAACGGTCGCCGCCATCGACTGCGGCACCAACTCGATCCGGCTGCTCGTCGCGGACCTCGAACCTGCGGCCGGGTCTCTGCGCGAGGTCGACCGGCGGATGGAGATCGTGCGGCTCGGCGAGGGCGTCGACCGCACCGGGCGGCTGTCGGAGGCCGCGCTGGAGCGCACGTTCGCGGTGTGCGAGACCTATGCCCAGGTCGTACGCGAGACAGGTGCCGAGCAGGTGCGCTTCGTCGCCACCTCCGCGATGCGGGACGTCGAGAACCGGGACGCCTTCGTCGCCGGTGTGCGGGACCGGCTCGGTGTCGAGCCGGAGGTGGTGAGCGGCGACGAGGAGGCTCGGCTGTCCTTCGCCGGCGCCACCCGCGAGCTGCTGGTGGGCGGCATCGCGGACCCGCCGTACCTCGTGGTGGACATCGGAGGCGGATCGACCGAGCTCGTCCTGGGGAACGGCTCGGTCACGGCCGCCCGGTCCGTCGACGTCGGCTGCGTCCGGATGACCGAGCGTCACCTGCACGACGACCCGCCGACTGCTGACCAGGTCGCCGCCGCCCGCGCCGACATCGAGGCAGCCGTGCGGCTCGCGGCGGAGACGGTGCCGGTCGACGAGGCACGCACGCTGGTCGGCCTGGCCGGCTCGGTCACCACCGTCGCGGCGATGGCGCTCGACCTCCCGACGTACGACCGGGATCGCATCCACCACTCGCGCATCTCCGTCGACGACGTCCACCGCGTCGCGCGGACGCTGCTGGCGATGACGCACGAGCAGCGGCGTGCTCTGCCCTTCATGCACCCCGGCCGGGTCGACGTCATCGGCGCCGGCGCGCTCGTCCTGTCCGTCGTCCTGGACGTCGTGCCCGTCGGCGACGTGCTGGTCAGCGAGCACGACATCCTCGACGGCATCGCTTGGTCCATCCTGGAGCGATGACGCATCCGTTCTGGCCGCTGCTCGACCTGCGGATCACGACCGGGACCTGGTGCTGGCACCGCTCACCGAGGCCGACCTGGACGAGGTGGTGCGGGTGATGCCGGCCGACCTCGAGCTCAACCCGCACGCGACGAGGTTCGCCGTCGACGAGCCGACCCAGCGCGGCATCGTGGTGCACCAGGAGTACTGGCGGTCCTACGGCACCTGGACGACGAACGCGTGGCGCTTCCACCTTGCGGTGAGACGGGACGGAGAGCTGCTCGGCCTGCAGGAGCTCGAGGGCAACGAGTTCCCGACCCTGCGGACGGTCGACACGTCGTCCTGGCTGGTTGCCTCAGCCCGTGGCACCGGGCTGGGCAAGGCCATGCGCCGCGCGGTGCTCGCGCTGGCGTTCGAGCACCTGGGCGCGCTGGCGGCGATCACGTCGGCGTGGCACGACAACCACGCGTCCCTGGGCGTCTCGCGGTCGCTGGGCTACCGACCGAACGGCGAGTCGCTCATGGCCAGGGACGACGGCGTCGACACCCTTGTGCACCTGCGGATGACCCTCGCGGACTGGCAGTCGGCCGGCCACGCAGCGTCGGTCACGGTCGAGGGTGTCGAGCCCTGCCGGCCCCTTCTTCGGCCTCTGACCCGGGTCAGTAGCCGAGGCGCCGGTGCAGGCGGAAGAAGCTGGGCCGGTAGCCGATGGCCGACCAGGCCCGGGAGGACAGCAGGTTGGTGGCACGCCAGTCCGCGACCGCGCTGGTGAACCCGGTCTCCCGCATCCAGTCCAGCGTCGCCTCGCCGAGTGCCCGGCCGGCGCCGAGGCCCCGCGCCTCGGGGAACACCGCCGCGTAGCCGAGGAACCCGGCGCGGTCCGGCACGGCCAGGGACTTGTGCCCGCCCGACTTCTCCAGGGCGCACGCGGCGGCCGACCCCACGATCCGTCCCTCGTGCTCGACCACGATGTTGCAGAACCCCTCCTCGTCGAACGACTCCTCCCAGTCGTCGATCGACTCTTGCAGGGTCGTGGTGTGACCGGCGGAGAACGTCGGGGCCAGCGCCTGGTGGGTCGGCAGGACGATGTCGAGCTCGGCGAGCACCGGGATGTCCTCCCGCTGCGCGGCGCGGACGGTCAGGTGGGCCGGTGGCGTCCAGGGCGCTGTCCGGGACCTCGCGGATCCCGTGCACGTGCTGCTGGCCGAACCCCAGCCGGAACCAGGCGTCCACCAGGGCTGCGTCGTGCGCGGGCACGATCGCGTACTGCACCTCCAGGCCGCGCTCCACCCAGGACGGCGCCGCGGCGGCGTACAGGTCGCGGACCGTCTCCGCCTCCGTGGCGGCGTGTCCGGCCGGCTCGACCCAGACGTTGGGCCCCCACGACGTGTCGGGCCGGCTCCCGCCCAGCAGGTAGCCGGTCACGTCGCCGGACTCGGCGGCCACGGCACCGGTCGCTCCGCCGTCGAGAAGGGACTGCACCTCGGTGGCCGCGGCGGCCGGATCCTCGAAGCGGGCGGACAGCAACGGCTCCGCCGCCCGGTGGGCGGCGTGGCGGCTGGCGAGCAGCCGGCCCGCCGCGGCGACGTCCCCCGGCTCGAAGGGGCGGATCTCTGGTCTGGTCACGGCCGACGACGGTACGGCCACGGCTCTCCGCCGCGCGACCCCATTCCGCGCCGCGGGCGGCCCCCCCCGGACAGGAAGGCTGACCCTCTCTGGTGTGGCGGCGGACCGGCGTGGAAAGGTCCACGGGGGCGTCTCCGAGCCAGGACGCCGATCCACCGACGTCCGAGGAGGTCCCGCCCGTGGGCGAGATGGTGAACTTTCCGAGCAACGGCGACACCTGCGAGGGCTACCTCGCCGTCCCGGAGTCGGGCAGCGGCCCGGGCGTCATCGTCGTGCAGGAGTGGTGGGGTCTGGTCGACCACGTCCGTGACGTGGCGGACCGGTTCGCCGCCGAGGGTTTCGTCGCGCTGGCCCCCGACTTCTTCCACGGAGCCAAGACGACCGAGCCTGACGAGGCCCAGCGTCTGCTGATGGGCCTGGCGATGGACCGTGCGGCCAAGGACATCCAGGGTTCCGCGCAGTACCTCGACAGCAGGGACGAGACGACCGGCAACGGCGTGGGCACCGTCGGTTTCTGCATGGGCGGCTCGCTCGCCCTGTGGAGCGGCGCGCTGGCCGACGAGGTCAAGGTCGCGGTCGGGTTCTACCCCGCCATCCCCTGGGAGAAGATGTCGCCGTCGTGGGGCAACTACGCCAACAAGTCGGCGATGATCCACGCCTCGGAGGAGGACGGCACGTCGAAGGCCGACGGGATCCAGGCCGCGGTCCAGGGCATCCAGGAGGCCGGCGGCGACGTCGAGGTCTACGACTACCCCGGCTCCCAGCACGCGTTCTTCAACGACCAGCGCCCCGAGGTCCACGCCAAGGACCACAGCGAGACGGCCTGGCGGCGCACGGTCGACCTGCTCAAGTCACGCCTCTGACGACGCAGCCGCCCGTCGCGCGCGGGCCCGACGACGTCAGGCGGTACGCCGGGAAGGCCGCCCGGCTGACCGACCTGGACGCCGCCGTGTCGGTCTGCCGGGCCTGCCCGCGCCTGGTGGCCTGGCGCGAACAGGTCGCGACCGAGAAGCGCCGGGCGTTCGCCGACGAGCCGTACTGGGGCCGTCCGGTCCCGGGCTGGGGGGACGAGCAGCCGCGGGTGCTGGTCGTCGGTCTCGCCCCGGCGGCGCACGGCGGGAACCGCACAGGGCGCATCTTCACCGGCGACCGCAGCGGCGACTGGCTCTTCGCCTCGCTGCACCGGGTCGGCCTGGCCGTCCAGCCCACCAGCACCCACCGCGGCGACGGCCAGGCACTGGTCCGCACCCGGATGCTCGCGGCCGTCCGCTGCGCCCCTCCGGACAACAAGCCCACGACGGGCGAACGGGACACCTGCGCCCCGTGGATGGACGCCGAGGTCGCGGCCGTCCTGCCGTCGCTGCAGGTCGCCGTCGCGCTCGGCAGCTTCGCGTGGCAGTCGCTGTTCGCGACGCTCACCCGGCTCGGCCTTCCGGTGCCCCGACCCCGCCCGCGGTTCGGCCACGCGGCCGAGGCCGCCGTCGGGCCGCTGACGGTGCTCGGGTCGTTCCACCCGAGCCAGCAGAACACCTTCACCGGCCGGCTGACCGAGGAGATGCTCGACCAGGTGCTGGGCAAGGCCGCCACGATGACCGGTGACGGTCCTACGCTCTGACCATGGCGATCAGGACGGCGGCATCACCCGAGCGGACCCGCATCCTCGTGGTGGGCGGCGGGTACGTCGGGATGTACACCGCCCTGCGGCTGCAGAAGAAGTTCCGCGCCGAGCTCCGGTCCAACAAGGTCGAGATCATCGTCGTCGACCCGCGGTCCTACATGACCTACCAGCCCTTCCTGCCCGAGGCCGCCGCCGGCAGTGTCGAGCCGCGCCACGTCGTGGTGCCGCTGCGCCGGGTTCTCGACAAGTGCGAGGTCCTCACCGGTCGCATCGAGTCGGTCGACCACGCGCGTCGGGTCGCCCGGATGCGTCCCACCCGCGGCGAGCCCTACGACCTGACGTACGAGGTCATCGTCCTCGCCGCCGGCTCTATCGCGCGGACGCTGCCGATCCCCGGCCTCGCCGAGCGGGGCATCGGCTTCAAGCAGGTCGAGGAGGCGATCGCCCTGCGCAACCAGGTCCTGGAGAACCTGGACGTCGCCACCAGCGTCACCGACCATGCCGCGCGCCGCGCCCTGCTGACGTTCGTCTTCGTCGGCGGCGGCTACGCCGGCATCGAGGCGCTGGCCGAGCTCGAGGACATGACCACGTACGCGACGCGCTACTACCCCGACCTGTCCAAGGGCGACATCCGGTTCGTGCTCGTCGAGGCGTCCGGCCGGATCCTGCCCGAGGTGGGTGAGGACCTCGGCCGCTACACCGTCGAGCAGCTGCGGCAGCGCCGGATCGACGTCCGGCTCAACACCCGTCTCGAGTCCTGCGTCGGCGGCCACATCGTGCTCTCCGACGGCGAGGAGTTCGACGCCGAGACGCTGGTCTGGACGGCCGGCGTCAAGGCCAGCCCGATGCTGGCGCGCACCGACCTGCCGCTCGACGACAAGGGCCGCCTGCGCTGCCGTCCGGACCTGCGGGTCGAGGGCATCGACGGCGCGTGGTCGGCCGGTGACGGCGCGGCGGTGCCCGACCTGACCGGACCGCCGGGCGCCATGTGCAGCCCGAGCGCGCAGCACGCCGTCCGGCAGGCGAAGGTGCTCGGCGACAACATCGCGCTCGTGCTCAACAGCCGGACGCCCCGGTCCTACGCGCACAAGCATGTCGGCTCGGTGGCGTCGCTCGGCATGTACAAGGGCGTCGCGCAGGTCTACGGCATCAAGCTGCGTGGCTTCCCCGCGTGGTTCATGCACCGGACCTACCACGTGAGCCGGATGCCGACCCTCAACCGCAAGATCCGGGTCGTCCTCGACTGGACGCTTGCGCTGTTCTTCCGCCGTGACGTGGTGTCCCTGGGGTCGCTGCAGCGACCCCGCGAGGAGTTCAGCGAGGCGACGAGATGAGAACACGCAGAGCACCTGCCCGCCATCAGTCAGCGGACCGCAGCGCAGCCGAGGACCTGTCCCGGCTGCTCACCCTGGTGCTCGGCAAGGAGCCGCAGCTGCGGGTCCGCGCCTGGGACGCCTCGGAGTCCGGGCCGGCGGGCGCACCGCTGCTGGACGTCCGGTCACCTGACGCCGTACGCCATCTGGCCCACGAGCCCAACGAGCTGGGGCTCGCCCGTGCCTACATCAGCGGCGCCCTCGGCCTCGAGGGCGACATCTACGAGGCGCTGGCCGCGCTTCCGCTGGAGGACCCGGACCGCGACCACGCCCGCGCGTTCGTGCCGCGGCAGCGCGCGGAGCTGGCCGCTCTCGTCGCCCGCACCGGCGGCATCGGCCGGGCTCCCGCCCCGCCTCCGGAGGAGGCCGTGGTCACCGGGCGCCGCCACAGCCGCGACCGCGACCGTCGCGCGGTGACGCACCACTACGACGTCGGCAACGACTTCTACCGGCTGGTCCTCGGCGACTCGATGGTCTACTCCTGCGCCTACTGGCGCCGGCCCGACGACCCGGCCTACACGCTGGACGACGCCCAGCGCGACAAGCTCGACCTGGTCTGCCGCAAGCTCGGTCTGCACGAGGGCGGCGGGCTGCGCATGCTGGACGTCGGCTGCGGCTGGGGCTCCCTGCTGCTGCACGCCGCCTCGACCTACGGGGTCCGTGGGGTCGGCATCACCCTTTCGACGCCGCAGGCCGAGCTGGCCCGTGAACGGGTGGCAGCAGCCGGGCTCGCCGACCGCGTGGAGATCCGCGTGCAGGACTACCGCGACGTCGACGACGGCCCGTTCGACGTCGTGTCGAGCATCGGCATGGCCGAGCACGTGGGGGAGCAGGCCTACGCGGAGTACGCGCGAAAGCTGCTGTCCCTGCTCGTCCCGACCGGTCGGCTGCTCAACCACCAGATCTCCCGCAAGCCCGGCCCGACGAAGGCGGGCACGTCGTTCGTCGAGGCATACGTCTTCCCCGACGGTGAGCTGCTCCCGCTGGCCACCACGGTCGGGCTGCTCGAGCTGGTCGGGTTCGAGGTGCGCGACGTGGAGTCGCTGCGCGAGCACTACGCCCTCACGCTGCGCCGCTGGGTGACGAACCTGGAGAGCGGCTGGGACCGGGCGGTGACGCTCACGTCGGAGGGCCGCGCCCGGGTGTGGCGGCTCTACATGGCCGGCTCGGCCCTGGCGTTCGAGGCCGGGCGGATCGGCGTCAACCAGGTGCTCGCGGTCCGCCGCGGCCCGGACGGGCGCAGCGGCCTGCCGCCGACGCGAGACCGCTTGCTGGGCTCGTGACGTGACCCTGCTCGCGGTCACCGTCATCGGTCACGACCGGCCAGGCATCATCGCGGACGCGACCCGGTTGCTCGCCGACCTGGGAGCCAACCTGGAGGACTCGTCCATGACGCTGCTCCGCGGTCATTTCGCGATGGTTCTCGTCGCCACGGCGGACGCCGACGCGCAGGAGGTCGAGCGCGCCCTGGTCCCGCTGGCCGGGGACGGCTCTCTCGACGTGTCGGTGCGCGAGGTGCCGGTCGAGGAGGTGCCCACACCGGGGGGCGCGCCGTACCTGCTGACCGTCCACGGCGGCGACCGGCCGGGGATCGTGTCGGCGGTGACCGCACGAGGTGGCGGCCGCCGGTGGCAACGTGACCGACCTGACGACCCGGCTGGCGGGCGACCTCTACGTGCTGCTGGCCGAGGTGGACCTGCCGGCAGGGGTGGACCCGCAACGACTCAGCGGCGAGCTGTCCGCCGTCGGCCGGGACCTCGGGGTGCAGGTCTCGTTGCGACCGGTCGAGCCAGACCTGCTGTGAGCCTGCTCCCGGAGCTCCCGACCGGCCGGGTGCTCCCCTCGGTGGTCGCCCCCGCCGCAGGGCCTCAGCACGCCGGCTGCCGAGGTCGACCCGCTGGCGCCCGAGGTGGTCGCCCTGGCCGCCGACCTGCTGGCCACCCAGCGGGCGGCGCCGGGCTGCGTCGGGCTCGCCGCGCCGCAGGTCGGCGTCGCGGTGAGGGTGTTCGCCCTCGACGTGACCGGTCACCCGCGGGCCAGGACCTGCCACGGGCCGTTGGTCCTGGCGAACCCCGTCATCGAGTCGGCCAGCCGGTGGGAGAAGGGCCGGGAGGGATGCCTGTCGGTGCCCGACCTCACCGGGGACGTGAAGCGAGCGACCCGGCTGGTCGTCTCGGGGCTCGTGCCGGGAACGGGGGAGCCGCTCCGGCTGACCACCGACGCGTTCGAGGCGCGGGCGGCGCAGCACGAGATCGACCACCTGGACGGCCTGCTCTTCCTCGACCGGGTGGCAGGCGCCCACGCGTTGCACGCCCGGCGGGTCTACCTCTGAGCGCTACCCTCGGTCTCGCAGGGGCCCCTGTAGCCCAACTGGCCGAGGCGCCCGCCTTAAAAGCGGGGTCATCTGTGGGTTCGAGTCCCACCGGGGGCACGAGCAGGTCGCCCGTTCGGCGGAGCGGCCGGGAACGCCACCCGCCCCCAACTTCGTTACGCTGGCAGGTACGAACACCCGTCGCGCACCCGCGCACGCCCTGAAGCCCACTGGAGGGACTTCCCATGGAGAGCCGTAACCCGGTCTTCAACCGCAGCGACGCCTTCTCGCGCCGCGGCTATGCGACCTTCAACGAGGCGCCGCCCGCCTCCGCCGGGCAGCTCGAGGACATGTACAGCGCGCCCGCCGCGACCGGTCTGCAGACCGGCCGGATGACGATGGACGACGTCGTCATCAAGACCGGGCTGATGTTCGCCGTCCTGGTGCCCCTGGCGGCGGTCAACTTCTTCCTGAAGAACCCCGTCCTGACGTTCGGCGGTGCGATCGCCGGCCTGGTCATCGCCCTGGTCATCTCGTTCAAGCAGTCCACCAACCCCGCTCTGATCCTGACCTACGCCGGCCTCGAGGGCCTGTTCGTCGGCGGGCTCAGCGGCGTCTACGAGGACTTCTACGACGGGATCGTGGCCCAGGCGGTCCTCGGCACCCTCGCGGTGTTCTCGGTAGCGCTGTGGGCCTACAAGAGCGGCCGGGTCCGCGCCACCCCGAAGTTCCAGCGTGGCGTGATGATCGCCCTCGGCGGCTACCTCGTGTTCAGCCTGATCAACCTCGGCGTGGTTATGTTCACCGACAACAACCTGCGCGGTGGCTGGCTCGGCATCGGCATCGGGCTGATCGCCATCACCATCGCCGCGGCGATGCTGATCCTGGACTTCGACTTCGCGGAGCAGGGCGTCAAGAACGGCCTGCCGGAGCGCTACTCCTGGCTCGCGGCCTTCGGCCTCGTCGTCACCCTGGTCTGGCTCTACATCGAGTTCCTTCGCCTGATCTCTATCCTGCGCGGCGGCGACTGACCGCAGCCGCCCGACCCCTCGAGGGCCGTCGACCCGGATCCCGGGCGGCGGCCTTCGTCGTCCCGTGACCGTCACTCCGTGCTGGCGGACGCCTGCGCGCTTCCGCTTGAATGGCCGACACCAGGACGAAGAATCGGCGTGGGAGGAGAGCCGTATGCCATTGGAACCGTCCGGCCCAGGTGCGCGGGCTCAGATTCTCGCCACCGAGCACTGGAGCCTGCTGGCTACCCGCAGCACCGCGCAGGCTGAGGTTCTAGCCAGGATCACAATCCTGCTCACCTTCGTGTCGGCGACCACTGTGAGCCTGGCGCTGGTCGGGCAGGCCACCGACTTCGACGAGCGGTTCGACACCTTCGCCATCGTCCTGCTCTGCCTGCTGTGGCTGGTCGGCCTCATGACGCTGGCGCGCGTCGCGAACGCATCCGAGGAAGACATGGCGCTGGTCATCGGAATGAACCGGCTCCGGGCCGCGTACACCGAGCTCGACCCGGACCTCGCGCCCTACATGGTGACTTCGAGGTACGACGACTATGCCGGCGTCCTCACGACGTACAACTTCTTTCGTGCCTTGCCGATCATGCACGGACTGGGATCGGCGGGCGCATTGATCATGGTAGTCGACAGTGCGGTGGCTGGCGTTCTGGCCGCTGTCGTGGCGGGGGCGATAGGCGCGGCCGCTGGGTGGACTGTGCTCGTCGGCGTCCTAGCGACTCCACTGCACGTCGGGGTGTTGCTGTTGCCCGCCGTCAGGCGGTACCTCCGAATCCAGCGCGAGTACCAGCCGATGTACCCGACTCCTGCACCGGTGCCGCCGGACGCCGAGTAGCCGCGACTGCGCGAACACCGCGACATGTCCCGGTCGACCCACTCGATAGCGGCTGCACTACCGAGCTGGTCCCAGTCGCGCCTCGAACCCGCCACCATGCTCTGGCAGCCTTGCAGACAGGGCAGCGATCACGTCGGCGGTTCGCCGGTCGGGTGGGCCCGACTGCGCATGAAGAACGATCCGCCACGGCAGACCGTGTGTCTCTGGGTAGGCGGCCGTCATCTGCCCGTCCACTGCGTAGGAGATATAGGTCTGCACTTTGTCGCGGAACGACTGCAGCTGCGCGTCCGAGCCCGTCCAAGGCTCGTCCTGAACGATGAACAGTTCGACAGTGTCGGCGGACTCCGTGAGTGCCACGACATCAACCTGCGCGGGGTCGAAAAGAACGTCCGCCTGGTGCTTTCGGAACAAACCCACCCGTCCATTCTGCCGGATACCACTCGCGGGGAACCCGCCCGCTAGGGGCCGTCCGATTCGATGGACGAGGTTGTCGACGCTGGAGTAGCCGCCGTCCTCCCAGTGGTCGCGGTGGATCTGGGGCTTCGGCTCCATTCCGGGGCCGGTCGCAGGCTCAGGTCAGGCTGCCGCTGGTCCGCTCGATCACGAACCGCACCAGCACCCGGCGGTCCTCGACCATCGCCCGCCGGTAGTCGTCCCAGTCCGGGTGCTCGCCGGCCAGTCGGCGGTAGTAGTCGACCAGCAGCTCGACGGCCTCCGGCCGCTCCACGATCTCGGCGGTGCCCTCCACCTGCACCCAGCCGCCGTAGAACCCCTCGTTGATCACGCAGAGGGCGACCCGTGGGTCGCGACGCAGGTTGCGGGCCTTCGCGGTGGTCTCGGGAGTGGACACGATGACCCGCCCCTCGCCGTCGACGCCCGCACCGACGGGGGACATCTGCGGGCGCCCGTCGACTCGTAGGGTCGACAGCACGGCGCGGTGGTGCACCCGGAGGAAGTCGCGCGCCCGGTCCGGGGTGACCCCCACCGGGTCAGGCGTGGCGGCGGGCGCCGCGACGCTTGTCGTGCTCGTGGACGATGGCCGACGCGTGCCCGTGCGAGATGCCGTGCTCATCGCGCAGCCAGTTGACGCGCTCGTCGAAGCGGAGGAGTCCCGGACCGGCTTCGAGAGCCTCGAACCACTGGGGGAGGTCACGACCGGTGGCCTGTGGCACCCGGTCGAGGAGCTGCTGGTGGGTGGCCTCGGAGTGGTTCAGGGACATCGGGCGCCTCCATAGTGCCGGTCAGTGGTCCATGCCTCCGAGACTGCCGCACACCCAGGGCGCTCCACAAGCCCTACCGGACAACGTGCGCGTGGCCTGCGGGGACTCGGCGGATAGGGTCCCGGCATCGTGGCTGGCCGGGGAGTCGACGACTCTGGGACTGACCCGTGGGCAGCGGTGCGGGCCGAGCTCGAGGCCGACGTACGCCGGGTCAGCGACCGCCTGCGCAGCCTCTCGGCGACCCGCCTGGCCAGCCCACCGGCGCCGCCTGAGCCGGGCGGAGCAGCGCTATGAGACCCGGGCCCAGGCCGGTCGGCACGCTGCGCTCGAGCTGGCCAGGGCCGCCGAGGCGCTGGAGGCGGCAGCCGCCGGGAGGCCGCCCGTCGAGCCGCGGGACCTCCCCGAGGTCTCCGACTTCGCCGTGGGTGACCAGGTCGCCGTGACGGGTCACGACCTGCTGGCCGCGATGGACCTGGTGGCCCGGACTCCCTCGTGTGGACGGGAGACCTCGAGCACGGGCCCGCCGCAGAGGCCGTCGGCGACGCCGTCACGGTCCTTGCCGACGTACGCCGTCGCCTCTGACCTCGTCCGCAAATGATCACGCGACCGTGATCGATAGCCCCGACCGCCGTGAATTCACCGCTGTTGCGGGCAAATGATCACGTGAACGTGATCATTTCCGAGGCATGGACGGTTGAACCGGTCGGATCAGCTGAGGCGCTGGACCACCATGGCCATGCCCTGGCCGCCGCCGACGCACATGGTCTCCAGGCCCCACTCCTTGTCGCGGGACTGCAGCCCGTTGAGCAGGGTGGTGGTGATGCGGGCACCGGTCGAGCCGAACGGGTGGCCGAGGGCGATCGCGCCGCCGTGGACGTTGAGCCGGTCGACGTCGATCCCGAGCTCCCGGTACGACGGCACGACCTGCGCGGCGAAGGCCTCGTTGATCTCGACCAGGTCCATGTCGTCGATCGTCATGCCGGCCAGCGCGAGCGCCCGGCGAGACGCCTCGACCGGCCCCAGTCCCATGATCTCCGGCGAGAGCCCGGACACGCCGGTCGAGACGATCCGCGCCAGCGGCGTGAGCCCCGAGCTCGGCCGCCCGGGTGTCGGACATGATGACGACGGCGGCCGCGCCATCGTTGAGCGGGCAGCAGTTGCCGGCCGTGACCGTGCCCTGCTCGCGGAACACCGGCTGCAGCGTCGAGACGCCTTCGAGCGTGACGCCGGCTCGCGGCCCGTCGTCACGGGCGACGACCGTGCCGTCGGGTGTCGTGATCGGCGTGATCTCGCGCTCGAAGAACCCGTCCGCGATGGCCTTCTCGGCGAGGTTCTGCGACCGCACGCCGAACTCGTCCTGGTCGGCGCGGGTGATGCCCATCGACGTGGCGAGGTTCTCCGCCGTCTGGCCCATCGCGATGTAGACGTCTGGGAGCAGGCCGTCGGCCCGCGGGTCGTGCCAGGTCTCGTTGCTCTTCGCCGTTGCCTCGGTGCGGGCCCGGGACTCGTCGAAGGCCGGGTTCAGGAACTCCTCGCGGCCGGCTCCGGCCCCGCTGAACGCGGGGTAGTGCGACACGCACTCGACGCCGGCCGACACGAAGGCGTGCCCCTCGCCGGACTTGATGGCGTGGAAGGCCATCCGGGACGTCTGCACCGACGAGGCGCAGAACCGGTTCACCGTGGTGCCCGGCAGCGAGTCGTAGCCCAGCGCCACGGCGACCCGGCGGGCCATGTTCACGCCCTGCTTGGCCTCCGGCTCGGCACATCCGAGCATCAGGTCGTCGAGGGTGGCGGGGTCCAGCGCCGGCACCTTCTCGAGCGCGGCCGCCACGATCGTCGCGGCCAGGTCGTCCGGACGTACGTCCTTCAGGGACCCCTTGAAGGCGCGCCCGATGGGGCTGCGCGCAGTGGCGACGATGACTGCCTCGGGCACGGTGTCCTCCTCTGCCGGCGGCCAGCCCTGACCCAGACCTACTGGCCGGTAACAAGGCCAGGCTAGCGCAGGGGAGCCTCCTCCTCCGCAGCGGTCTGCACCTGCTGCCGGTCCCGGCCGGGACGGTGCCGCAGCAGCGCCCAGCGGCCCCGGGGCCCGCGCTCGCGACCGCCGACCTGCGCGCCGGCCACCTCGGTGCCGGCGGCGTCGGCGGCCTCGACGGCCGCGAGCGCGATCGGCCGCACTCCCTCGCCGCGAGCCAGGTCCGGCACCGCTTCGGCCTCGTCCCCGAACCAGACGTCGAGCACCGCGCACACCGACGGCAGCAGTGCCGCCGCCGCACTGGCGTAGCCGGCGGTCGAGGGGTGGAAGCGGTCCGGGCCGAACATCTCCTTCGGGCGAGGCCGCGAACTCCGGCCCGAGGATGTCGCCCAGCGACACGGTGCGGCCGCCCGCCTCGACGACGACGATGGTCTGGGCGGCCGCGAGCTGGCGGCTCGACCGCCGGGCGATGTAGCGCAACGGCTGGGGCACCGGCTCGACCGTGCCCAGGTCGGGGCAGGTGCCGACGACCACCTCGGCGCCTATCCCGCTGCAGCCGGCGGACGGCGTGGTCCAGGTGCCGCACCGCGGTCGGTGGCTTGACGCGATGGGTGACGTCGTTGGCGCCGATCATGATCACCGCCACGTCGGGCGAGGTGTCCTCCACGGCGTCGACTTGGTGGGCGAGGTCGCTGCTCTTGGCGCCGACGACGGCCGGGCAGACCAGCCGCACGGGGCGGTCCGCGCACTCGGCCAGGCCGGCGGCCAGCATCGCGCCGGGCGTCTGGTGCGGGTGCTCGACCCCCAGGCCGCAGGCGCTCGAGTCGCCGAGCAGCGCCAACGTCAACGCGGTGCCCTCGTGGTGCGCCCCGTAGACCCCGTCCGAGTGCGGCGGCACTCCTGTCGGCTCGCCGATGGTGCGCCGGGCCAGCGCTGCCTCGGCCCGGACCAGGCCGAAGGCGGCCGCAGACAGCGCGCCGAGCCCGCCGCCGCCGTACGCCGCCGCCATGGCGATCCGGCGGGCGACCCGTGCCCTTGTCATGTCGGCGAGGTCATGTCAGCGACGTCATGTCAGCGACGTCATCTGGAGGCGACCCGTCCGTCTGTCCTGCTGCGCAGGAAGCCGCGGATCGCCTCGCGGGCGCCCTGCCGGATCTCAGGCCCGTGGGTGAAGGCGGCCATGTCGTAGTCGAGGTCGCCGAGGACGTGCGCCGTCTTCTTCGCCATCGTGGCGTCGGTGCAGAAGGCGGGGATGGACCAGGTCATCCGGGCGCGCACGTTCCAGATCGAGTCGCCGGTGACCAGGATGCGCGTGGGCTCGTGCAGGAGCGACACGTGGCCGGGGGAGTGTCCGGGTGTGTGCAGCACCCGCAGCCCGCCGGCGACGTCGAGCAGCTGTCCGTCCACCAGCTCCTCCTCGACGGGGGTGGGCGTGCTGCCGCGGTTGCGGCGCATCAGCCTGCCCCCGAGGGTCGACCGGTCGAGAACCGGACCCTTTCCCTCGCGGACGTACGCGGCGTCGCGCTCGTGCGCGGCCACCGTCGCACCGGTGCGGCCGCGCATGGCAGCCAGCCCGCCGACATGGTCGGGATGGGCATGAGTGGCGATGATGCGCGTCACGTCGGTGGGGGAGACACCGATGTGCGTGAGGCCGGCGAGGAGCCGCTTGGGCGCTCGCTTGGTGCCCGCGTCGACGAGCGTCACCTGCCCGTCGTCCTCGACGAACGCCATGGAGTTGACCAGGTCCATCGGCGCCGTCGGGATACGCCAGACCCCCGGCGCGAGCTCGACGGCAGGACTGTTGGCCACTGCCGAATCTAGCGGACCCGCACGACGACGCCGGGGCGACCGGACGTGACAGCACGGCCTTAGGCTGCCCGCCATGCAGTTCTACGAGTCCGTCATCGACCTGGTCGGCAACACTCCTCTGGTCAAGCTCGGTGTCGGTCGCCGCGGATGTCCCCGCGACCGTCCTCGCGAAGGTGGAGTACTTCAACCCGGGCGGGTCGGTGAAGGACCGCATCGCGCTGCGCATGGTCGAGTCGGCCGAGAAGTCCGGCGCACTGCAGCCGGGTGGCACCATCGTGGAGCCCACGTCCGGCAACACCGGCATCGGGCTCGCGCTGGTGGCCCAGCGGCGCGGCTACCAGTGCGTGTTCGTGCTGCCGGACAAGGTCTCCCAGGACAAGATCAACGTCCTGACGGCGTACGGCGCCCGCGTCGAGGTGTGTCCGACTGCGGTGGCCCCGGAGGACCCGCGCTCCTACTACTCGGTCAGCGACCGGCTGGTCCGGGAGATCGACGGTGCGTGGAAGCCGGACCAGTACAGCAACGCGGACAACCCGCGCTCCCACTACGAGACGACGGGGCCGGAGGTCTGGACCCAGACCGAAGGACGGGTGACGCACTTCGTCGCCGGCGTCGGGACGGGCGGCACGATCAGCGGCACCGGTCGCTACCTCAAGGAGGTGAGCGACGGGCGGGTGCAGGTGATCGGGGCCGACCCCGAGGGGTCCGTGTACTCCGGTGGCACCGGCCGGCCGTACCTGGTCGAGGGCGTCGGCGAGGACTTCTGGCCCTCGGCATACGACCCCGAGGTCGCCGACGAGATCGTCGCCGTGTCGGACCGGGACTCCTTCGTCATGACCCGCCGGCTGGCCCGCGAGGAGGGACTGCTGGTGGGCGGCTCCTGCGGCATGGCGGTCGTCGCGGCGCTGCGCGTCGCCGCGCGGCTGACCGCCGACGACGTGGTGGTCGTGCTGCTGCCCGACGGCGGCCGTGGCTACCTGGGCAAGATCTTCAGCGACGACTGGATGGCCGACTACGGCTTCGTCGAGGACGGCGCCGGCCAGGAGGGCGTCACGGTGGGGGAGGTCCTCCGCCGCAAAGGCCCCGAGGTGCCGACCCTCGTGCATGTCCACCCGTACGAGACGGTGCGGGAGGCGATCGACATCCTGCGGGAGTACGCCGTCTCCCAGATGCCCGTGGTCAAGGCCGAGCCGCCGGTGACCGCGGGAGAGGTGGTCGGCTCCGTCATCGAGCGGGAGCTGCTCGACGCGCTGTTCAGCGGCCGGGCGCACCTCGCGGACGCGGTCGAGCGCCACATGTCGGCACCCCTCCCGATCGTGGGCTCCGGCGAGCCGGTGTCGGCCGCGACCGCCGCGCTGGAGACCTCGGACGCCTTGCTGGTGCACGAGGACGGCAAGCCCGCCGGCGTGCTGACCCGGCAGGACCTGCTCAGCTTCCTCGCCGCGGGGTGACCGGGCGGCATGAGGATCGGGCCAGAACGTGCGGCGTGGATGCGGTCCTGAAAGACGACGCAACGCGCTCGTTCGGGGGCTCAAGGCGCGGGGTGAAGCGGTTGCATCGTCTTTGGGGTACGGAAGGATCGCTTCCTGTCGCCAGTCAGTCGTCGATCGAGGAGTTCGCGGCGGGCTGGCAGAGGGTGGTTTCCGGTGATCGACTCGGGTAGGACGGAGACGCCGCCCGGCAGCTGCCAGGCGGCGGTCCAGCAGGACCCCTTCCAACCGGAGAGGAATCGCATGCTCGACGACGACATGACGACCACCCCTGACGAGCACGGACCGGCAGACGGCGGCGCGGGAACCGGATCCGACGGTGGCGCGGACGGCGGTGCCGACGGCGGCGCGGACAAGGGTGCCGATGGCGGCGCTGACGGTGGCGCGGACAAGGGTGCGGACGGCGGCGCCGATGGTGGCGCGGACGGCGGTGCCGACGGTGGCGCCGACGGTGGCGCCGACAGCGGGGCCTGAGGTAGTGCGCTGAACGAGCACGGTCTCCGGGGCGGGTCGCAGGGGAGCACTCTGCGGCCCGCCCTGCGGCGGTGCATCGCCGGCGAGCCCGACGACTTCGCCCGCGACACCTGGGCGAGCGCGCCGCTGCTGTCGACGGCCGAGCAGCTGCCGGCGACGTACACCGGCTTCGGCGACCTGTTCTCCCTCGACGCCGTGGACGAGCTGGTGTCGCGGCGAGGGTTGCGGACGCCGTTCATCCGGGTCGCGAAGGGCGGCGCCGTCGTGCCCGCGAGCCGCTACACCCGGTCCGGCGGCACCGGGGCCCAGGTCGCCGACCAGGTCGCCGACGACCGGCTGCTCGACCTGTTCCTGGACGGTCACACGATCGTGCTGCAGGGTCTGCACCGGCTCTGGCCGCCGCTGATCGACTTCGCCGGGCAGCTCGGGGCCGATCTCGGCCATCCGGTGCAGGTCAACGCCTACATCACCCCCAGCTCGTCGAAGGGCTTCTCCGCGCACTACGACGTCCACGACGTGTTCGTGCTGCAGGTGGCCGGCGATAAGCGGTGGCGCATCCACGAACCGGTGCACCCCGCGCCGCTGCGCGACCAGCCCTGGACCGACCACCGGGCGGCGGTCGAGGCGCGGGCGCAGCAGGACCCGGTCATCGACACGGTGCTCCGACCTGGCGATGCGCTCTACCTGCCGCGCGGCTACCTGCACGCCGCCGAGGCCCTGGGCGAGGTGACCTGTCACCTGACCGTCGGCGTGCATCCGGTGACGCGCAACGCCGTGCTCGAGGCACTGCTGGACATCGTGTCCGACGAGCCGCTGCTGCGCGCGTCGCTGCCGCTCGGAGTCGACGTCGCCGACCCGGCCGACCTCGAGGCGGACGTGGAGGCGACCATCGGTGCGCTCACCGCGAGGCTGCGGCTCGGTCACCGCGGCCGAGGTCGCCGACCGGCTCGCCCGGAAGGGGCTCGGGGCGAACCGGCCGGCCCCCTCGGGCCCCATCGCGGCGGCCGGGGACCTCGACCGGCTCTCGCCGGACACCGTGCTCGTCGGCCGCGCCCACCTGCGCCACGTCCTGTCGACAGAGGGCGACGAGCTGGTGCTCAGGCTCGCCGACCGGGTGGTCCTGCTGCCGCTGGCGAGCAGCAAGGCAGTCCGGGCCCTCCTCGACGGCGAGCGGCTGCGGGTCGCCGACCTGCCCGGGCTGGACCCGGATGACGCGATGGCGCTGGCCCGCCGACTGGTTCGGGAGGCCGTCGTCGTGGTCGACTCCCGTCCGTGACGGTCGATCCCGGCGTACCCCGACCACGGTGCTCCGTCGCCGCGCGGCGGCGCGGTGACCCGATGCCCGGGACGGCTGCGCCCGCCGCGGGCTTCTTGCTGATCGAGCAACCCGGCGGCTGGGGACGTCAGGCGCTGACCAGCTCCCGTCTGGACCCCGAGGTCGGCCAGGCGGTGTCGGCGCGAGCCATCGCGCTCGGACTCCGTGCGCTGCTGATCCGCCGCCCGGGCCGGCACCGGGCGCCGGCTCGGCGGCGGTGGGCGGTGGTGAGCTCGCGGCCGGGCCGGGAGACCGCGTGGTGGGGCGACTTCGGCGCGGACGAGGAGCTGCTCAGCCTCCCGCTGGACGGCAGCGCCGGCACGCCATCCGACCTGCCGTTCTTCCTGGTCTGCACCCACGGGCGTCACGACACGTGCTGTGCGGTCGAGGGCCGGCCGGTCGCGGCTGCGCTGGACCGGTCCCGCCCGGGTACGGCATGGGAGTGCTCGCACGTCGGGGGTGACCGGTTCGCCGCCAACGTGGTGGCCATGCCGCACGGTCTCTACTACGGCCGGGTGACCCCCGAGGAGGCGCCGGCGCTGGTGGACGCGCACGAGCGGGGCGAGGTGCTTCCCGGTCTGCTGCGCGGCAGCACCACTCACACCCCGGCGGCCCAGGCCGCGGTCGCCCATGCCCGCCAGGTCCTCGGCGAGCGCCGGCTCGACCTGCTGACCCCGGCCGGGACCATCCACCTGGGCGACGGGCGCTGGCAGGTGCGGCTGCGCCACAGCCCGCGCAACCTGATCGCCACCGTGCAAGTGACGGCCTCGGCGGACGCCGGCTACCTCACCTGCCACGCGCGGGGCCTGGCACATGCCCCGCACTACGACGTCGTGGACCTCGTCGAGGTCGGCTGACCGACCGTAGGCTGACGAGCCGTCAGGCCTCGGGGAGCTCGACGCTGGTGGGTGCGTCCTGGCCGTGAGCCGTGGCGTCGTACGCCACCTGGCAGAAGCCGTGGTTGCAGTAGCCGCGCGGGTGCTTGTGCAGGTAACCCTGGTGGTAGTCCTCCGCGTACCAGAACTCGCCGGCCTCGGCGACCGGGCGGATCTCGGTGGAGATCTCCCCGAAGCCGGCCTCCTTCAGGGCTTGCTGGTAGCGCGCGCGGGACTCCTCGGCCTCGGCGAGCTGCGCGTCGGTGGTGGTGTAGATCGCCGATCGGTACTGCGTGCCGACGTCGCCGCCCTGGCGGTCCGGGGTGGTCGGGTCGTGGTTCTCCCAGAACGCCTTGAGCAACATCTCGAGGGAGACCTTCGCCGGGTCGTAGACGACGCGGACAGCCTCGGTGTGGCCGGTCAGGCCCGTTCACGTCTCGTCGTAGGTGGGGTTGGCGGTGTAGCCGCCCTGGTAGCCGACGGCGGTGACGTAGACGCCGGGGATCTCCCAGAAGATCCGCTCGGAGCCCCAGAAGCAGCCCATCGCCACGAAGATCTCCTCGTGGCCGGGCGGGACCGGGCCCTCGAGCGGGCTGCCGAGGACGACGTGGTCGTGGGCGATCCGGAACGGACGGTCGGGGCGGCCCGGGAGGGCGTCCTGCCGGGTGACCATGGTGGGCGTTCTGCCGAAGAGCATGTGACCTCCTGTGCCACTCCCAACAGGTTCGGCACCACCCGTGTTCCGGCCCGTGACCGCTGTGGCCCGTGGTCAGCCGCGCAGCAGGGGGCGGGTCAGGCAGGTCGGGCCGCCGTCCCCCTTGTTGGTCTCCGTCGCGGCGTACGTGTGGACCTCGACGCCGAGCGCCTCCAGGGCGGCCCGAGTGCGGGGCGCACTGTCGCCCATCACCACCACGCCGGGTCTGACCGCGAGCACGTTGCAGCCCTGCGCGTCCAGCTCGTCGGCGTCGCAGGCGACGGTGCGGTAGCCGCGGTCGGCGAGCATCTCCAGCAGCGGGACCGGCGCAAGCGGCTCGAACACGACGGCGATGTCCGGCGCGACGGGCGACACCACGCTCATCAGGTGCATGACATGGGCGGCGCCGAGGTGGTGGGGCAGGTCGGCGCGCTCGACCGTCACCCCCTCGGCCCGGAGGATCTCCCTCAGCTGCTGGTGCGCCGCCGCGTTCGTCCGGTAGCTGCGCCCGACCGCCAAGGTGGTCGGGTCGAGCCAGCAGAGGTCGCCACCGTCGGCCGTCGCCGGACCGGTGAGCCGACCGACGACAGGGACGCCGGCCTTCTCGACCTCGGCGGCCAGGAAGCCGGGCTCGGCCTGCCGGGCCGGCTTGGCCATTCGCAGCTCGATGGCGCCGGCACCGGTCACGAACACCGGGTCGTAGGCGAAGCACGCGTCGACCATCCCCTCCGGAGCGTCGGCGACCACGACGTCGCAGCCCAGGTCGGACAGCAGGTCGACGAACCCGTCGTGCTCCTTGCGCAGCGCGCTCGTGTCCGGTTCCCGCCACCCGGCCCCGGCGAAGTCGCCAGTCGTGGTGGGCCGGACCACCAGCACCCGGTGCAGGTCGGCGCACATCGAGCGGACTCCGAAGGTGGCAGAGGTCATGGCGGGCATCGTGCCAGGGTCACCGGCTGGCGGCCCATTCGTCGGCGAGCAGCGCGTAGTCGAGCTCGCTTGTCCACTCGCCCTTGACCCACTCGTTGTCGACGAGGAGCGCCTCGCGCCGCATGCCGAGCCGCTCGAGCACCGCCGCGGACCCGGCGTTGCGCGCGTCCAACCGGCCGACGACCCGGTGCAGGTTGACTCGTCGAAGCCGACCCGGAGCATCTCCGCGGCCATCTCGGTGGCGTAGCCGCGACCGGTGAAGTCGGGCTTGAGGACGAACCCCACCTCGCCCGTGCGGTGCTCCTCGCTCACCCACTGGAGGTTGACGTCGCCCACGACGTCACCGGTGTCGCGCAGCATGCCCAGCAGGTTGAGGCCGTCGCCCTCGCCCTCCGAGCCACCGCTCGGCGGGCGACCTTCTTCTCCAGGTAGGCCAGCAGCTCGTCCTCGCCCATCGGCTCCGAGTAGAGGTAACGCGTCACGTCGTCCCGCGCGTACATGGCGCGCAGGTGGTCCAGGTCGCTCGACTCGTAGGGACGCAGGTCGAGGCGAGGGGTGCGCAAGGGGTAGGCCGGTTCGAGCACGGTGCCCGAACCTAGCCGGGGCCGATGGGCCGACGCATCGGCCATACGCTGGGTGACATGCAGTTCGAGACTCTCGCGATCCACGCCGGCCAGGAGCCGGACCCCACGACCGGCGCGGTCGTCCCGCCGATCTACCAGGTGTCGACCTACAAGCAGGACGGCGTCGGCGGGCTGCGCGGCGGCTACGAGTACAGCCGCAGCGCCAACCCGACCCGCACCGCGCTGGAGGAGTGCCTGGCCGCGATCGAGGGCGGTCGGCGCGGGCTGGCGTTCGCCTCCGGGCTGGCCGCCGAGGACACCTTGCTGCGTACGGTCTGCAAGCCGGGCGACCACGTGGTCGTCCCGAACGACGCGTACGGCGGCACGTACCGGCTCTTCGCCAAGGTGCTCGACCGCTGGGGGCTGGAGTACACGACCGTCGGCCGGCCACGAGGTCGACGCGGTCCGGGCGGCGATCCGGCCCGGGACGACGAAGGTGATCTGGGTCGAGACGCCGACCAACCCGCTGCTCGGCATCGCCGACATCGCGGCGCTCGCCGAGCTCGCGCACGACGCCGGGCGCGCTGCTCGATGGTCGACAACACCTTCGCCACGCCCTACCTGCAGCAGCCGCTGGCCCTCGGCGCCGACGTGGTCGTGCACTCGACGACGAAGTACATGGGCGGGCACTCGGACGTCGTCGGCGGCGCGCTCGTCTCGCCGGCGACGAGCTCGGCGAGGAGCTGGCCTACCACCAGAACGCGATGGGCGCCGTCGCCGGGCCGTTCGACTCGTGGCTGGTCCTGCGCGGCATCAAGACGCTCGGCGTGCGGATGGACCGGCACTGCGCCAACGCCGAGCGCATCGTCGAGGTGCTCGACGTCGCACCCGAAGGTCACCGAGGTGCTCTACCCGGGCCTGCCCGGCGCACCCCGGCCACGAGGTCGCGGCCAAGCAGATGAAGGCGTTCGGCGGCATGGTGTCGTTCCGGGTCGCGCGGCGGCGAGGACGAGGCGGTCGCGGTCTGCGACCGGACCGAGGTCTTCACCCTGGGCGAGTCGCTCGGCGGCGTCGAGTCGCTGATCGAGCACCCGGGCCGGATGACCCACGCCTCGGTCGCCGGCTCGCCGCTCGAGGTCCCCGGCGACCTGGTCCGGCTCTCGGTCGGCATCGAGGCCGTCGACGACCTGGTCGAGGACCTGACCCAGGCGCTCGGCTGACGCGCGGGTGACGTCCACGCACGTCGTCTGCCTCGACGTCGGCTCGACGTTCACCAAGGCGGCGCTGGTCGAGCTCGGCTCCGGCGCACTGCTCGGCACGGCGGCGCACCGCACCACGGTGGACACCGACGTGATGGATGGCGTCGACGCCTGTCGCGTCGCGCTCGGTGTTGGGGCAGAGGTCGAGACGCTCGCCTGCTCGAGCGCGGGCGGCGGGCTGCGCCTCGCGGTCGTCGGGTACGAGCGGGAGGTCACCGCGGAAGCCGGCCGGCGGGTCGGGCTGACCGCCGGCGCGCGGGTCGTGCACGTCTCCTCCGGTGCCGTGTCGGCCGGCGGACTGCGCGAGATCGTCGCGTCGCGCCCCGACGTGGTGCTGCTCGTCGGCGGCACCGACGGCGGCAACGCCGAGGTCTTGAGGCGCAACGCGCGAGGTCCTCTCGGCGAGCCGTCTCAAGGTCCCGACCGTGGTGGCGGGCAACGTCGACGTGCGGGACGAGGTCGTCGCCGCTGTTCGCCGAGAGGGCGAAGCCGGTGCGGGCCACGGTGAACGTGCTGCCGGACATCGGCCGGCTCGACCCGCGCCCGGCGCGCGAAGCGATCCGCGACGTCTTCATCCGGCACGTCATCGGCGGGAAGGGCCTGTCGCGGCGCGCCGACTTCCCGGCGATGGTGCGCGCCGCCACGCCGGACGCCGTCCTCGCGGGCGTCGAGCTCCTCGCCGATGGAGCCGTTGGGATCGACGGTGCCGGGGATGTGCTCGTCGTCGACGTCGGCGGCGCGACGACCGACGTCTACTCGGTCGTCACCCCGCAGGGTGAGGACGCGACCCTGCGCAAGGAGGTCGTCGAGGTGCTCTGGCGCAGCAGGACCGTCGAGGGCGACCTGGGCATGCGATGGAACGCCGTCGGTGTCGTCGACGCGGCGCTCGGCGAGCGGCTGCTCGGTCCCGGTGAGGAGGCGCGGCTGCGTCCGGCGGCGCAGGTCCGGGCGGCTGATCCCGCGTACCTGCCCGATGACGACGGGGCGCGGACCGTCGATGCCCGCCTTGCCGAGCTGGCCGTCACCGTCGCGCTGCGCCGCCATGGCCGCGGCGGGAAGGACCTGCGCGACGCCGCGCTCGTGGTCGGCTCCGGCGGTGTGCTGCGGCACGGCTCGGTGACGCTGCGGGAGCGCGTCCTGCGACCGGCGACGACCGACCTCGCCGGTGGCTGGCCGGTGCCGGAGGGCGCGCGCACGGTCGTCGACGAGTCGTACGTCCTCGCCGCTGCCGGCCTGCTCGCCACCGAGCACCCGGAGACCGCAGCCCGCCTGCTCGCCGGGCACCTGGTGGGAGAGGTCTAGGGACGCGTGCCGAGCGCACGGCACCAGGCGAAGGCGAAGTAGGCCGCGGGGGATTCGCCCCACGCCTGCCAGGCGTCGGCCATCGCGTCGAGCTCGGCTTGGGTGGCGAGCCCTCGGTCGAGCGCCTGACCCGCGAACCACTCGTCACGGCACTCCTCGGCCCGGTCCATCGCGAAGGGTGCGAGGGCCGCCTCGGTGCCGTAGCTGATGTAGGTGCTGCTCCCCGTCACGTCGGTGAAGCCGGCCGCAGCCAACAGCCCCCGCAAGGTCTTGCCGCGGTACGGGTCCGCGCTTCCCGTCACCACCCAGAGCTGCTCCCGGAGCCGGTAGAACCCGCGCAGGAGGTCCTGGCGCGGCCCGCCGAGGAGGAGGCCGTCGTAGTCGACGCTCGCGACCGCGACCAGCCCGCCCGGTCGCAGCACGCGGTGCATCTCGCGCAGCGCGTCCACCGGACGGTCCATGGCCTCGAGAGCCGAGTGGCAGAAGCAGACGTCGAACGACGCGTCGGGGAACTCCAGGCCGTAGGCGTCGCCTATGCGGAACTCGAGGTTGGCGACACCGTGACGGATCGCATGCTGCCGGGCCCCGCCGAAGTCGTCCTCGGCGTCGATGCCGATGACGGACCCGGCGACGGCTGCCAGAGCGTAGGAGATCGCCCCCTCGCCGCACCCGACGTCCAGCAGCCGGGTGTCCGAGCCGAGGTGCGGCAGCAGGAAGTCGGCGTAGACCGTGCCGCTGCGACTCGCGAGCAATTCGTCGAACGTCATGTGGCGGCTCCTAACCAGGAGGTACGTCGACCCGTTGCTCAGGCTGCGGCCGGTGCTTGGTCTCTGTCGAGAGCAGCGACGTGACGAGTCCGGCCGCGAGCACGGCCGCCGTGACTCCGAAGGCGGCGCCGAACGAGTACTCGTCGGCCAGCCACCCCGCGGCGAGCGGACCGATGACGGCGCCGAGGTCGGCCGACATCTGGAAGGCCGCCACCACGGTGCCGCCCCGTCCGGACGCGACGTCGCCGACCACTGCGCTCGGCGCCACCGACAGGAAGGCCGAGCCGACGCCGAAGAGCGCCATTGCGATGACGTAGACGGCGAGTGAGTCGCTGACTGCGACCGACGCCATCGACGCCGTCGCCACGACCGAGCCGATCACCATCGCGGGTCGTCGGCCGACCCGGTCGGCGAAACCCCGGCCCAGAGCAGCAGCCCGCCCTGTGCGGCTGCGGACACGAAGAACCCGACACCGATCCAGGTGCCGGACGCGCCCATGCCCTCGATGACGAAGAGCGGGATGAGCGAGCTCCGGACGCCGAAGAGCGCCCAGCCGTTGCCGAGGTTCGCGACCAGGGCTGCGCGGTAGCCCGAGACGCGCAGCGCCCCGGGGCAACGTCACGTGGTCGTCGCCGTCCTCGACTCCTCGACCTCGTGCAGCGCCGCCCGGCTGAGGAACAGCAGGCCGATGCCGCCCGCGACGGCGAGGGTGACCGCGTAGACGAAGAACGGAGCGCGCAGCGAGATGTCGGTGAGCGGCCCGCCGATGGCCGGGCCAGCGATGGCGCCGATCAGGAAGCCGGACTGCCACATGCCGGTGGCCCGGCCGCGCTGGTCGGCGTCGACGACCCGGAGCAGCAGGGACATCGCCGACACGGTGAACATCGCCGAGCCGATCCCGCCGACCCCGCGCAGCAGGAGCAGCTGGGTGTAGCTCTGCGCCAGACCGGCGAGCGCACTGCTCACGGCGACGATCCCGATGCCCAGCGCGAGCACCAGCCGTTCGCCGATCCTGTTGACCAGCCGGCCGCTGCTCAGCGCGGACACCAGGCGCATGAACGCGAACGCCGAGATCACGGCACCGGCGGCGGTCCTCCCGACGCCGAACTCGCGCGCGTACACGGGGATCGCCGGGGCCACCACGCCGAAGCCGACCGCCACCGCGAACGCCACGGCGGTGAGGACCGCGACCTCGCGGGGAAGCCCGCCGAACGGGTTGCTCCTCACGGGCGCGGGGCGCGCGTACGCGGCCAGGCTCGGCGTGACATCGCGCACAGGCTATGCGGGGCCGGCGACAGCCGCTGCGCGGCCTCGAGCCCGTCCCGCGCCGTGGCAGGTGTGACGAAATGGGACAATTCGCTACGGTCGTCCCTTTGTCCCTGCCTGCCGCCGGGTGCCCGAGGCCCGGCGGCGTGATCGAAGGAGCCCTCCGTGAGTCGCCGCAGCCGAGGCCGCCACCGACAGAGGAGCCGGACCAACCGAGCCACCGACGCGGCCGTCCCGCTCGCGGTCGGAGGCGCCGTGGCGGCCGCCGCGATGATCGTCCCGGTGGTCGGCGGCACCGGGATCCGCGACGACGGCGGCCGGGCGATATCCGGGCCGGACGATCGCGGTGACGGAACCGACCGTGGCACCCTGCTGAATTTCCCGGTGTCGACCACGCCGGCTCCGATGGCCAGCGGCGTCGCCACGGCGGGTGCCGGCGACCGGTCGGGCGCGGGCCTGGCTCCGAGCCTCGGCGGTGCCGACCCCGGTGCCGCCGGTTCCGCCGGTTCCGGGGCGTCAGGCGGCAGCACCGGCCAGGGGTCGACATCGGGTGGGGCGGGGTCGACGGACGACCAGCCCGGCAGCACCGATCCGACGGCGCAGCCAGAGCCCACGACCGAGCCAGAGCCGAGCGACGAGCCGGTCCCTGTCCCGCTGCCGACACTGCCGGGACGGACGACCGGGCTGCCGCTGCCGTCGGCCACGGTGACCCTGCCTGGGCTCTGACCGAGTCCGCGCCATGTCGGCGCCCTCGCCCGGGCTGTCTGCACCTGCGTGGCGCGCTGACCGAGCGGTGCGTCCCTGCCGGATCGGCAGAGCTGACGGGGCCCTACCGCGATCGACCGTCGGCGGATCCGGCATGAACGCACCGTGGCACCGGCGCAGGGGCGACCGGATGCGCGCACCGGAGTGCCGGGGAGCAGCGGCTCCCGGACGCCAGGACGCCCGGCTGTTGGCGGACGGGGCGTTTCCGCGGAAACGTCCGGCGACGGTCGCGGTGCTGCATCGGAGGTACAAGCCCGGTTGACCGCGTCCGGCGAGCGTGGACGAGAGACGGGGCGCGCGGCTTTCTCCTCCTGGACGGCACCGTCGCCCGTCTGTCGGCACCGTCGCCCGGGCCGTCTGCACCTGTGGCGCGCTGACCGAGCGGTGCGTCCCTGCCGGATCGGCAGGGCTGACGGCGCCCCCACCGCGATCGACGGCCCCGCGGATCCGGCATGAACGCACCGTCGCACCGGGGGTGCGGGGGATGACCGGCTCCCGGACGCCAGGACGCCCCGCCCGGCTGCTGCCGGACGGGGCGTCGGGTGTCCCTACGGGATCAGTCGTCCCAGGGACCGAAGTCGTCCTCGACCATGCTGGTCTCCTTTCCATGCGCCCGCCTGCGACGCGCCACAAAACGGCGCGGAGACGGGTTACTCGATGAGTCCTGCGCTCGGCGCGTCATCGCGCCGTGAACGGGACCGGGCGCATCACGAACAGCGCTCCGGGCAACCTCTTGGCGGGTTGCTGTCACCCAGTGTACTCGGCAGGCCGCCCGGCCCGCCTTAGCCCCTCGGGCGGACTCGTCCGGGGGTGCTGGCACCACCCTGGTCCGCCAGGTGCCCCGGTTCTGCTCTCCCGAGCCCGGCGCGACGCTCGGAGCAGGCGGCCGGCGCGGTCGCCGCGGACGTCGTGGGGAGAGGACCGTGTGCGCACGACAGGCAGGGTGGACACCGGGTTGCCCGTTCGCCGACCTCGCCGGCGGCGAGCCTGCCCTGCTCGAGCTGATGGCTGCCCGGCGCCCTACCAGAGCGCCGCCTCAAGAGGCGGTGGCTGCGGGTCGGGAGCCAGCGCGGCGAGGTCCGACTCCCACATGACGTCGTCGCCGTCGCCCGGTCGGACCTGCAGACGCCCGTCCGACGTGGCGACCAGCAGCCGACCGTCCGCCGTCCAGTCGGCCCACTGCACCCCGGTGAGCACCCTGTCGGCAGTGCCGCCGTCACGCCGTCGGTCAGGCGGTACACCGGCTCGCCGTAGTGACGGGTGTCGAACGAGCAGAAGGCCGCGTAGGCACAGGTCACCTGCAGGGTGGCGCCACCACCCGGGCGCTGGCGGGCCATGGTGAGCCGCGGTGCCCGCTGGATCTCCCACGGGTCGCGCTCGTCGTAGGCCGGGCTGTCCGGTGTCTCGGTCCAGCCGGTCCGCCGCTCCACGGCGTAGGTCACGGAACGCACCCACCCCAGGCCGTACCGAGCCCGGCACGGCGCCGCATCGCCCTCATCCGGTTCCCCGACGTCCCACACCGACCGGTCGTCGTCGAAGCGCACGCCGTGCGTCCACGTCCCGTCGGTGCCCCAGGCTGCGAGCGCGCTCGCCCACGGCAGCCGGGAGACGGCGACGTAGGTGCCCCCGGCCCGCCAGTCGGCGGCGGGCCGGCCGGTCAGGACGAAGTACGCCAGCCAGCGACCGTCAGGGGACAGGTCGCAGCGCTGCGGGTAGATCGTGCCGCGCAGCCAGGCACCCGGTTGGTAGGCGGGCTGCGCACCGACGTCCCATCGACCGATGTGGCACCAGTCGCTGGGTCCGCGCCGCAGCACGGCGACGACCGGGGCGTTCCGGGCCGGGATCCCGAACAGCCGCGGAGGGGTCACCCGGCGCGGCGCGCAGTCCGCCGGCTGCGCCCGGTGCGGCGGGCCAGGTAGTCGCTGACGACGTACTGCCCGAGCCGGCGGGGGTCGGGCTGCAGCACCCGGCCGCCGTTGCGCCGGGCCAGCTCCTGCACGAACCCGACCAGCCGGGGGTCGTCGTCGAGGGCGAAGACGTTGAGGGCCGCGCCGCGCCGGGTCATCCGGTCGACCTCGGCGACGGTGAGGGCGATCGTCTCCGGCTCGGGCGGCCAGGCGAACCACGGCCCGCCGCCGGGCAGCAGGTGCGCCGTCGGCTCGCCGTCGGTGACCACCAGGACGACCGGCTCGGCCTGCGGGTGCTCGTCCAGGAACCGGCCGGCCAGCATCAGCGCGTGCTGCAGGTTGGTGCCCTGCACGTAGTCGGCGTCCAGCCCGGCGAGCTCCGTGGGGGCCAGCGTCCGCGCGTACGACGAGAAGCCGATGATCTGCAGCGCGTCCTGCGGGAACTGGCCGCTGACCAGCGCGTGCAGCGCCAGCGCGGTCGACTTCGCGACGCCCCAGGTGTCGCGCAGCACCATCGAGTAGGACAGGTCGACCAGCAGGCAGACGGCGGCCGACGTCCGGCGCTCCGTCTCGGCGACCTCGAAGTCCTCGGTGGAGAGCCGGATGGACCGGTCGGCGCCGGAGAGGTCGGCCCGACCGGACCGGACCGCGTTGGTCAGCGTGCGCACCACGTCGAGCGGCTGCTCGTCGCCGAAGTGCCACGGCCGGCTCGAGCCGGTCAGCTCGCCGGCCTGCCCGGCGTCGTGGACGTCGTGGCCGCCCCGGCCGGCCGCGGTCAGGTCGGCGAACACCCGGCGCAGCGCGGTCTGGCCGAGCCGCCGGATCGCCTTGGGCGTCAGGTCCAGCCGGCCGCCCGAGCGGTTGAGGTAGCCCTGCTCCTCGAGCTCGCGCTCGATCCGGCGCAGCTCCCGCAGGTCGTCGGCCGCACGACGGCCCAGCGCCCGGCGTACGGCCTCCTCGTCGATGTCCTCGAGGCTCGCCCCGGGGTAGTCCTGGCCCATCGCCGACTCGAGCTCGTCGAGGTCGGCGAGGTCCTGCAGCGCGCTCGTCGCCTCGCCGGCGCCCAGCGGCTGGTCGCCGTCCATCCGCTCGCGGCCGCGCCAGTCGAGGTCCGGCCGGCGGGCGCGCAGCGACTCGGAGAGCTGGCTCATCTCCCGGGCCAGGTCCATGTCCTCCAGCGCACCGGCCATCAGCGCGGCCAGCTCGTCGCGCTGCTCGGGCGACAGCGACCGCATCATCCGCTCGGCCGCCGCGGCGCGGCGGGCCAGCGAGTCGACGAGCTCCTCGAGGTCCTTGGGGTCGTCCGGGAACATGTCGCCGTACGTCGCCATGAACTCGTCGAAGTCCTCCTGGCGTGTGCTCGCCCCGCGCGTCGGCGGCGAGCATCGCGTTGAGGTCGGCCAGCATGTCCTTGACCCGCTGCATCGCTGCGCTCCGGGGTCGCGGCGTTCTCCAGCGCCTGCTTCATGCCGCGGAACTGGGTGTCCAGCACCTCGCGCCGCAGCAGGTCCTTGATCTGCTCGAAGGTCTGCGCGGCCTCCGGCGAGCGCCAGTCGTAGCCGTCGAGCTCGCGCACCGCGCGGGCCGGGTCCGAGGGCAGCGCGTCCAGCGACGCCTCGCGGAACCGCGCGTCGTCGGACGGGTCGGGGAACAGCGCGGACCGCTCCTGGCCGACGGCGGTGTCGATCAGCCGGCGGACCTCCTCGAGCGTGCCGTCCAGCCGGCCCCGCTCGCGCATCTGGCGGCGCTGCTCCCGGAGCCGGCGCATCATGTCGTCGAGACCGCGCGGCCGGTCGTCGCCCGCGCATCCGCGCCGCAGCAGCCGGCGCAGGGCGTCCCGCGGCGTCGACCCGCTGAGCACGTCGTCGCCCAGCCGGTCCAGGGCCCGGCGTACGTCGTACGGCGGCGCGAGCGGGTCCGGCCCGTCGTGCCAGCTGCCGTAGCGGTACCCGCGCGGCACGACGGTCAGCTCGACCCGTAGCGGACGCCGCCGTCGATGCCGTCGTCCTTGCTGATCCGCCGGTTGAGGAAGAGCCCCTCCAGCGCGAACTCCAGCGCGGACGCCGCCAGCTCGGGGGTCTCGGCGCCCTCGTCGACGCCGAGCAGGTCCATCACGTGGGCGAGGCCGGGCAGCGGGCCGACCTGCTCGAGCAGCCGCCGGCCCGGCACCAGGTCGCCGCTCTCGACGAGCAGGCCCTCGTCGAACCGCTCGATGAGCGGGCGCAGGTCCGATGCACCGAGGTGGTGGCGGAAGGTCTCGACGGTCGCCCGGCGCAGCAGGTGGGCGAGCACCTCCATCTCGCGGCCCTCCTCGTCGACCTCGAACTCGACCTTGCCCCGCAGGGTCGCGACGGTCGCCGGCAGGTCGCACACCCGCGCCACCGCGGGGTCCTCGCCGGTCAGCGCCGCCCGGCGCAGCGCCGAGGCCGCCGCGGTCTCGGCGGCCGCGATGCCGAAGCGGGCCGAGACGCCGGAGCGCTGGTCGACCGACGAGGACTCGCGCACGTGGCGGGCGAAGCGCGCGACCACCTCGAGCAGGAAGTCGGGCACCACCGCGGCGAGCTGGGCCTCCTGCCGGACCACGTCGACCTCGTCCTCCAGCTGGTCCGGGTAGTGGGTGCGGATCTCGGCGCCGAACCGGTCCTTGAGCGGGGTGATGATGCGGCCGCGGTTGGTGTAGTCCTCGGGGTTGGCGCTCGCGACCAGCAGCACGTCGAGCGGCAGCCGCAGCTGGTAGCCGCGGACCTGGATGTCGCGCTCCTCCAGGACGTTGAGCAGCGACACCTGGATGCGCTCGGCCAGGTCGGGCAGCTCGTTGACGGCGAAGATGCCCCGGTTGGTGCGGGGCACCAGCCCGAAGTGGACGGTCTCGGGGTCGCCCAGAGTCCGGCCCTCGGCCACCTTGACCGGGTCGATGTCGCCGATCAGGTCGCCGACGCTGGTGTCCGGGGTGGCGAGCTTCTCGCCGTACCGCTCGCTGCGGTGCCGCCACCCGACGGGCAGCGGCGTCGCCGAGCTCGGCGTGCAGGCGCTGGCAGCGGGCGCAGACCGGTGCCTCGGGGTGGTCGTTGATCTCGCAGCCCTCGACGACGGGTGTCCACTCGTCGAGCAGGGCCACCAGCGTCCGGATCAGCCGGGTCTTGCCCTGCCCCCGCTCGCCGAGCAACACGACGTCGTGGCCGGCGAGCAGTGCCCGCTCCAGGGCGGGCAGGACCGTCTCGTCGAAGCCGACGATGCCCTCGAAGCGGCGCTCGCCGGAGCGCATCAGCGCCACCAGGTTGTCGCGGATCTCGGCCTTGACCGGCTTGTGCTGGTGGCCGGCGGCGCGGAGCTCGCCCAGGGTGCTCGGTCGGTGCATGGTCTCGACCGTACGTCGGGGGCTCGGCGAATCCCAGAGCCCACTGTGCGCTGCTGCACCAGACACGCCGACGAACTGGTGTGTCAACGCGGCGTTGGTGGTCGGATGGGGGAGTGACCGGGACGCGGTGCGGTGACGGGCTCGGCGTCGACGCCGACCTGACGCACGCCGCCGAGCGGGCGACGGACACGGCCCTGGGGGCCCTCGGCGGCGCGGCACCCGACCTTGCGGCGGTGTTCGTCTGCAGCCCCGAGCCGGACGACGCCGCGGCGGCTCTCGAGCTGGCCGCCCGGCGCAGCGGTGCCAGGACGGTGCTCGGCTGCAGCGCACCCGGCGTCATCGGTGGCGGTCGGGGGGTGGGCTCACGTCGGCGGTCAGCGTCTGGGTGGCGACGCTGCCCGGTCGTGACGCTGCGCTCGTTCCACCTCGAGGTGCTGCGGACGTCGGAGTCGATCGCGGTCGTCGGCATGCCTCCGCAGCGCGCGGACGACGCAGGTGTGCTGCTGCTCGCCGACCCCTACTCCTTCCCGGTCGACGCGTTCGTCGAGCAGTCCAACGACGTGCTCCCCGGCCTGCCGATCAGCGGCGGCCTGGCGACCGGGCTCCGCGGAGCCGGGTCGACCCGGCTGATGGTGGACGGCCAGGCCCACGACCGGGGGCCGTGGGCGTCGTGCTCGGTGGGCGGGTGCGCGGCAAAGTCCCTGGTCAGCCAGGGCTGCCGGCCGGTGGGTCCGGTGATGACGGTGACCGCCGCCGAGGGCAACGTCGTCCTCGAGCTGGCCGGCGTCCCGGCGACGGCCAAGCTCGAGGCGGTCGTCGCCGACCTGCCGCCCGAGGACCAGGCCCTGGCCTCTGCCGGCCTGCACCTGGGGATCGCCATGGACGAGTACGCCGACGAGCACTCGCTCGGCGACTTCCTGGTCCGCGGCGTGGTCGGCGCCGAGCCGGAGCGGATGGCGCTGGTGGTCGGCGACGTCGTGCCCGTCGGGCGGACCGTGCAGTTCCAGGTGCGCGACGCCGACAGCGCCTCTGTCGACCTGCGCTCGGTCCTCCGCACGACCGTCGACCGGCCGAGGTCCGACGTGGCCGGTGCGCTCGTGTTCGCCTGCACGGGTCGTGGCGCGGGTCTGTTCCCTACCGCGGACCACGACGTGCTCGCCGTGCGGGACGCCCTGGCCACGACCGCCGTCGCGGGCTTCTTCGCGGCCGGCGAGATCGGCCCGGTCGGTGGGCGGAACCATCTGCACAGCGTGTCTGCGTCGGTGCTGGCGTTCGGGGAACGACCTGCCAGACTGACGGCCGTGAGCGAGCTGAAGGTCACCGTCGACGACGTGAAGGCGGCGCGGGCGCTGCTGGAGGGCGTCATCCGGGACACGCCGGTGCAGGGGTCGCGGCCGCTGTCCGAGCGGGTCGGCGGGCCGGTGTGGCTCAAGTGCGAGAACCTGCAGCGCGCGGGGTCGTTCAAGATCCGCGGCGCCTACACCCGCATCTCCAGGCTCTCCCCGGAGGAAGCGGCCCGCGGGGTCGTCGCGGCCAGCGCCGGCAACCACGCGCAGGGGGTCGCGCTCGCCGCGTCCCTGCTCGGCATCCGCTCCACCGTCTTCATGCCCGAGGGCGCGCCGATCCCGAAGGTCGAGGCCACCAGGGCGTACGGCGCCCAGGTGCGGTTCCACGGCCACTCGGTGGACGAGGCGCTCACGGCGGCGACCCGGTTCTCCGCCGAGACCGGCGCGGTGCTCGTCCACCCCTTCGACCACCCGGACATCGTCGCCGGCCAGGGCACGGTCGGGCTGGAGATCCTCGAGCAGGTGCCCGACGTACGCACGGTCGTCGTGTGCACCGGCGGCGGCGGACTGCTCGCCGGGATCGCCGTCGCGGTCAAGGCGCTGCGCCCGGACGTCCGCGTCGTCGGCGTGCAGGCCGAGAGCGCCGCGGCGTTCCCGGCGTCGCTGGCGGCCGGGCACCCGGTCGCGCTGGAGAAGATGGCCACGATGGCCGACGGCATCGCGGTCGGCTGCCCGGGCGAGGTGCCCTTCGACCTCGTCCGCGAGCTGGTCGACGAGGTGCGGACCGTCTCCGAGGAGTCGCTGTCCCGGGCCCTGCTGCTCTGCCTCGAGCGGGCCAAGCTCGTCGTCGAGCCCGCCGGCGCGGCTGCGGTCGCCGCCGTGCTGGACGACCCGCGCGCCTTCGAGCCGCCGGTCGTGGTCGTGCTCTCCGGCGGCAACATCGACCCGCTGCTGCTGATGCGGGTGCTCCGGCACGGCCTCGCGGTGGCCGGCCGCTTCCTCGCGTTCCGGGTGCGCATCCCCGACCGGCCCGGCGCGCTGGTCAGGCTGCTCGCCGAGGTGGCCGCCGCGGACGCGAGCGTGGTCGAGGTCGAGCACGTCCGGACCGACCCGCGGCTGTGCGTCGACGAGGTCGAGGTCCAGCTGCAGCTGGAGACGCGCGGCGAGGAGCACTGCGACCAGGTGCTCGCCCGGCTCCGCGCGGCGGGCTACCCCCTCGTCTTCTGACCCGCCCCGCTTGACGCGGCGCAATCGCGATGTATCGTGTCTGCGCAACACGCGATGTATCGCGTTGACTGAACTGCACGGCATGCGACGACAAGCCGATGAGAAACCGACCTCGCGAGGTGTCAGACCCCTCGACGAGGATGGGACGACCGACGCGGGAACCCCAGGGAGAACCAGTATGACCGACGCGATCGTCGCCGAGGGCCTGGTCAAGCCTACGGCGACGTGCCACGCGCTGGACGGCCTCGACCTCGACGTCGCCGGAGGGCACCGTGCTGGGCCTGCTCGGGCCCAACGGCGCCGGCAAGACCACCGCCGTGCGCATCCTCACCACGCTGCTCGAGCCCGACGCGGGACGGGCGACGGTGGCCGGGCTCGACGTCGTCCGCGACGCGCGCGACCTGCGGCGGGTGATCGGCCTGTCCGGGCAGTACGCCGCGGTCGACGAGCACCTCACCGGCCTCGAGAACCTCGACATGGTCGGCCGGCTCTACCACCTCGGCAAGGCCCGAGAGCCGCGGCGCGGGCGGCCGAGCTGCTCGAGCCGTTCGACCTCGACCGACGCCGGCGGCCGGCCCGCCAAGACCTACTCCGGCGGCATGCGCCGCCGGCTCGACCTCGCCGGCGCCCTGGTCGCCCGCCCGCCGGTGCTGTTCCTCGACGAGCCGACCACCGGCCTCGACCCGCGCAGCCGGCTGGGCATGTGGGACGTCATCGGCGAGCTGGTGCGCGGCGGCACGACGCTGCTCCTGACCACGCAGTACCTCGAGGAGGCCGACCAGCTGGCCGACCCGATCGCGGTCATCGACCACGGCAAGGTCATCGCCCGGGGCACCGCCGACGAGCTCAAGGACCAGGTCGGCGGCGAGCGGCTCGAGATCGTGGTCGCCCGACGCGGCGCAGGCTCGACGACGCGCAGGCCGTCCTCGCGCCGCTGGGCAGCGGCGAGGCTCAGGTCGACCGGCACGCGCGCCGCCTCACCGTGCCGGTCGACGGCGGCGCTCGGCGGTGCTGGTGTCCGCGATCCGCGAGCTCGACGCCGCCGGCGTCGACGGTGCACGACATCGGCCTGCGCCGCCCACCCTCGACGACGTGTTCCTCACCCTCACCGGCCATGCCGCCGAGGCCGCCGAGACCGCCGGAAGGCGACGACCGGCCGACGAGGCCGAGGGCCAGACCAAAGATCTGACCGACCGACAGGGAGGAGGTGGCGGCCCGATGAGCGCCCTGACCGAGGCGGTCGCCGACGGCGTCGGTCGTCACCAAGCGCAACCTCATCAAGATCAAGCGGGTGCCCGACCTGCTGGTCTTCACGACGCTCATCAGCCGATCATGTTCGTGCTGCTGTTCGCCTACGTCTTCGGCGGCGCGATCGACGTCCCCGGCGTCGGCTACCGCGAGTTCCTGATGGCCGGCATCTTCGCGCAGACCGTCGTCTTCGGCTGCCACGTTCACCGGCGCCGGCCTGGCCGACGACATGCAGAAGGGCATCATCGACCGGTTCCGGTCGCTGCCGATGGCGCGGTCGGCGGTGCTGTTCGGGCGCACCACCAGCGACCTGTTCGATCAACATCATCAGCCTGGTCGTGATGTCGATCGCCGGGCTGATCGTCGGCTGGCGGATCAGCCTCGGTTCCTCGACGCGCTCGCGGCGTTCCTGCTGCTGCTCGCTTCGCCTACGCCATCTCCTGGATCTTGGCGTGCGTCGGGCTGCCGGTGCGCACGCCGGAGGTCGTCAACAACGCGGCGTTCATCGTCATCTTCCCGCTGACGTTCATCGCCAACACCTTCGTGCCGCCGACACTGCCCGGCCGCTGGAGACGTTCGCCGAGTGGAACCCGGTCTCGGCCGTCACCCAGGCGCGCGCGCGAGCTTTCGGCAACACCAGCCGGCCGCTGCCGCCCGCCGACGTCTGGCCGATGCAGCACCCGGTGGCGCTACTCGGTGTCTGGATCGTGCTGATCCTCGTGGTGTTCGTGCCGCTGTCGGTGCGGCAAGTACCGCGACAGGCGCGCCAGTCCGCTGAGCGTGGCGGCCGCGACGTGGCCTGCGCGTCAGCCGGCGAAGGGCTCGGTGTCGACGATCTCGACGGCGACGTCGTTGCCGTTGGGCGCGTGGTACGTCGCCGTCTCGCCCTTGCGCTTGCCGTTGATCGCCACGCCGAGCGGCGACCGCTCCGAGTAGACCTCGATGCCGTCGCCCGCGACCTCGCGTGAGCCGAGCAGGAACCGCATCGTGTCGCCGGCGACCTTGGCGGTCACGACCGTGCCGGGCGCGACGACGCCGCTCGGCGCCGCCGGGGCCTCGCCGACCTTGGCGTGCTCGAGCAGCTGCTGGAGCTGGCGGATGCGGGCCTCCTGCTTGCCCTGCTCCTCCTTGGCGGCGTGGTAGCCGCCGTTCTCGCGCAGGTCGCCCTCCTCGCGGGCCTGCTCGATCCGGCGGGACGATCTCGGGGCGCCCCTCGCCGGAGAGGAAGTCGAGCTCCGCCTTGAGCCGGTCGTACGCCTCCTGGGTCAGCCAGGTGACGTTCGTCGGTGGTCTCGGTCACGGCATCTCCTGGAGGTGTGCAGGGACGTGCTGGGTCGCATCCCGCGCGGTGCTGTCGCACGGGGGGAGTCCTCGAGGCTAACAATGCACCCGTGGGTGCCGTCCAACCAGCGCCTTGGTCAACGGGCTCGCGCCGAGGCCGGTCAGCCGGTCGCCCGAGGCAGCGGGTGACGGTGGCCGTCGACCGCCCGGTCCCTGGTCCGGACGGACACCCATTTCTCGCCTCGGTCGGCCGACCCCGGCCGCAGCCACACGCCGGCGACGCCTACCACCTCGCGGGTGCGGTCCAGCGCCCGGACGTCGCAGCCGACCCGAGCGGTGTCCCCGCCCGCGGCGCGCACGCGCACCTCGATCTGGTCGTCCGAGACCACCCGGAAGGCCGTCACCTCGCCGCGCGGCCCAGGCTCGGCAGCGCCGAGGGCGGCCCAGACCACCCAGCCGACGAAAGCGGCCGCGACAGCGACCACGGCGGCCACGAGAGCAGGCGCGCGGCCGCGCGACCGGTCGCCGTACCGGCCCGCCGGCCGGTCCGCGGTCTGCTGCACGGGCACCTCTCGGGGAATCTCGTCGGAGCCTTGCGGTCTGATTATCGCGTGACGACCGACGGCTACGAGCCCCTGCGGCTGATGGCGGTGCACGCCCATCCCGACGACGAGTCGAGCAAGGGCGCCGCGACGATGGCCCGCTACGTCTCCGAGGGGGTCGACGTCCACGTCGTCACCTGCACGGGCGGCGAGCGGGGGTCGGTGCTCAACCCGCAGCTCGCCCACGACGAGAACGTGCTGGCCAACCTCGCCGACGTCCGCCGCCGCGAGATGGACGCGGCGCGCGAGATCCTCGGGGTCCGCCAGGACTGGCTCGGCTTGGTCGACTCCGGCCTGCCGGAGGGCGACCCGCTGCCCCCGCTGCCGGAGGGCTGCTTCGCGCTGATGGACGTCGAGGTGGCCGCCGAGCCCCTGGTCCGGCTGATCCGGTCCTTCCGGCCGCACGTCATCACGACGTACGACGAGAACGGCGGCTACCCCCACCCCGACCACATCATGTGCCACAAGATCTCGGTGCACGCGTTCGACGCCGCGGGCGACCCCGAGCGCTACCCGGACACCGGGGAGCCGTGGCAGCCGCTGAAGCTCTACTACAACCAGACGTTCACCAAGGCGCGCACCACCGCGCTGCACGAGGCGATGCTCGGCGCCGGCCTCGAGTCGCCGTACGGCGAGTGGCTGGAGCGCTGGGAGGACCGCGACGAGCGCAACATCACGACCCATGTGCCGTGCGCCGACTGGTTCTAGGTCCGCGACCGGGCGCTGCTGGCGCACGCCACCCAGGTCGACCCGGACGGCCCGTGGTTCGCCTGCCCGCTCGAGCTGCAGGCGCAGGTGTGGCCGACCGAGGACTTCGAGCTCGCCCGCAGCGTCATCCCGACGCGCCGACGCGGAGGACGACCTGTTCGCCGGCGTCCGCGAGGCGCTGGAGGTGCGGTCGTGACCTGGGCGGTGCTCCGCGCGGTCGACGAGAGCGCGGTGACGCCGGGCGTCCTGGGCTTCCTGGTGGTGGCCCTGCTCGGCGTCGCGACGTACCTGCTGATCCGCTCGATGAACCGCCAGATCCGCCGGATCGACTTGCCGTGACGACGACCACGACCTCGACGACGATCCGACCAGGACCACGGGACGGGCGACGCGGGGCGACCGCCCGACGCGAACCACGCTCCGGGCGAGCCCGGGCGCTGACGCACCGTCGGCTCAGCCGCGGGCGCCCTGCTCCTCGACGCGCGCGGGGCCCTCGAGCGAGCGCTCCCAGTCGCCGTCACCGGGTCGCGAGACGCCGGAGAGGAACTCCGGCACCCGGTCGGCCGGCATCGGCACGGCGAGGTGGAAGCCCTGGCCGACGTTGTAGCCCAGCGACAGCAGGGAGTCCCACTGCTCCGGCCGCTCGATGCCCTCGGCGACGATGGAGGACAGGCCCAGCGTGTCGGCGAGGTCGCGGATGGTGCGGACCAGCCCCGACTCGCTGTCGGTCCCGGGCAGCGTCTCGACGAACTCCTGCGCGAGCTTCAGCCCGTCCACCGGTAGGGCCTGCAGGTAGCTCAGCGAGGAGTAGCCGGTCCCGAAGTCGTCGATGTAGAGGTGGATGCCGAGCGCGGCCAGCGCGTGCAGCCGTTCCACGATGACGCCGTCGCCGGGCAGCAGGACGCTCTCGGTGATCTCCAGGATGACCGTCGCGGGATCGATGCCGCTGGCGCGGATCGCAGCCCGGACGTCGTCGACGATCGAGGCGTCCTGGAGCTGTCGGCCGCTGACGTTGACCGCCATGTGCAGCAGGGTGTGCTGCTCGTAGGCGCGCTGCCAGCGCACCGCCTCGCGCAGTGCGGTCTGCAGGACCATCCGCCCGATCGGCACGATGAGGCCGGTCTCCTCGGCGAGCGTGATGAACTGCCCCGGGGGGAGCAGGCCGAGCTGGGGGTGCTCCCACCGCACGAGCGCCTCGAGGCCGAGGATGCCGCCCGACGCCAGCGCCACCAGGGGCTGGTAGTGCACGACGAGCTCGTTGCGCTCGATGGCGTGCCGCAGGTCGCTGGTCAGGGACAGCCGGGCCAGGGCCGCCTCGTGCATGGTGGGCGCGAACACGGCGTACCGGTTCTTGCCCGCGTTCTTGGCGTCGTACAGCGCCAGGTCGGCGTTGCGCATCAGGTCTTCCGGTGTCGCCTGGCCGGTGTTCCCCATGGCGATCCCGATGCTGGCGCCGGTGGTGACCTCGGTGCCGCCGATCTCGAAGGGCAGTGCCAGGGCCTCGAGCAGGCGCCGGGCGATGTCGGTGCAGTGGTCGTCGCCGTCGACGTCCTCGAGCAGGATCGCGAACTCGTCGCCGCCGAGACGGGCGGCGGTGTCCCCCTCGCGCAGGCAGATGCGCAGTCGGCCGGTCATCTCGCGCAGCAGCTCGTCACCGGCGGCGTGGCCGAGGCTGTCGTTCACGGTCTTGAAGTCGTCGAGGTCGACGAAGAGGACGCCGTAGCCGCCGGCGCCGCGGGCGCGTGCCATGGCGTGACCCAGCCGGTCGCGGAACAGCGCGCGGTTGGCCAGCCCGGTCAGCGCGTCGTGGAACGCCTGATGGGTCAGCTGCTGCTCGAGCTCGTGCCGATCGGTGATGTCGTGACAGGTGACGACGAAGCCCATCAGGTCCTCGTCGATGACCTCGGTGACGACGGCGTCGACGTGGCGGGTCAGGCCCTCTTCCGTGTTCAGCCGGATCTCGCCGCGAGCAGGCCGCCCGCCCTGGGCGAGGCTCACCAGGTCGCGGGCGGCCTCGCGGTCGGTCTCGGTGACGACGTCCAGCCAGTTCATCCCGAGCAGCTCGGGCGCGGGCATCCCGACGATGGGCTCGACCGCCGGTGTGACGTGCACGATCGTCAGGTCGTGGTCGAGGATGCAGATCACGTCCGAGGCGTACTGCAGCATCAGCCGCAGCCGGCGCTCGCTGCGGCGCTCGACCATGATCTCGCCGACGTCGAGACGTTCCAGGGCGAGCTGCATCGTCGCGGCGAGCGATCGCAGCGCGGCGACCGTACGCGGCGACGGCGGGTGCTCCACCGCCACGACGCCGGCCTCGCGGGCGACGCCGCGCGCCGGCAGGGCGACGAGCACCAGGGTGTGGCCGCTGGGGACGCCGAGCGTGGCGTGCAGGAGCGACGGGCCGGCCAGCAGCCCGATGCCCTCGTCGGAGTCCGGGAAGATGGCCAGCTCGGCCGAGTCCAGGAAGGTGGCGACGTCCTCGTCGTCGGTCGCCTGGGCGACGGTGCCGCCCGGGTCGCCGTCGATCCGCCAGGCGCGGCTGCCCGGCTGGTCGACCAGCTCGAGGGCCGCCTCGAGGGCGGCGTCCCGGACGCCGCCGCGGCTTGCGGCGCCGACCAGGGCACCGGTGGCCTCGCGCAGGACGTGCTCCCGGCGCAGGGTTCGGCGCAGCCGCGACAAGCAGGCTGACGATGCGCAGCAGGGACAGGGTGAAGAGGAACACGGCGCCACCCAGCACGACCGCGGCCTGGGTCGCCTCGCCCCTCGTGGCGTGGGTGAGGACGAGCACCGGCGAGACCAGGCAGGCCAGCGCCAGCAGGACGACGAAGCGCCACACGGTCGCGAGGCGGGCCGCGCTGCGGACCGGTTCGGGGCGCGCCATCCCCGGGTGGCGCACGGCGAGGACCAGCAGGGCGAAGCCGGCCAGCCAGCCGAGGGACAGCTCGACCACGCCGGTGACCGAGGCCGTGATGTCGGCCGCGACCCCGACGAGCAGGGCGACGAGGAGCAGCCGGGCCGCGCCGTCCCGCGAGCCCACCAGGGCGAAGCCCAGCCGGGCCGTCACGGCCAGCAGGAGCAGGTGGCCAGGGCGTACCCGCCGGTGACCACCGTGCCGGCCAGCTCGGCGGAGCCGTCGTTGATCACGGGCTCGAGCAGGACGAGCCAGCCCGCCTGCGCGGCGGCGACCGTGACCACCAGCGCGTCGAGCAGGCTGTCACGGTCCTGGCGGACCCGGTCGCGCTGGAAGGCCGTGACGGCCGCCGCCAGCGCCGGGTAGGCGAGGAGGCCGGGCACATCGGCGTACGACGGCGAGGAGCCGTCGACCAGCGCGCACGGCGTGGCCGGCGGCGAGCAGCGCGGTGGCCGCGGCCAGCAGCAGCCCGGGCAACGGGTCGACCGCCTTGCTGCGCAGCGTGATGACGAGGACGGCGAGCGAGAAGGCGCCCCCGGCTGAGCGGCCCAGAGGGCGGCCAGCATCAAGCCACCCCCGGGCCGCGTCGCGTCCACCCCATGGGGACCGTTATCGGCGCCGGGGAGCAGACTTGAAGGATTCTGGGACGATCCCCGGCACTGACTGCATGGCGGCGGCCAGGATGGTCCCGTCGCCGGGGCAGGATGGTCGGGTGCCGAACCGGCTGGCCGCGGCCACCAGCCCCTACCTGCTCCAGCACGCCGACAACCCGGTCGACTGGTGGGAGTGGGGCGACGAGGCCTTCGCGGAGGCGCGACGGCGGGACGTGCCGGTCCTGCTCTCGGTGGGCTACGCCGCCTGCCACTGGTGCCACGTCATGGCGCACGAGTCGTTCGAGGACGCGGACATCGCCGCGTCGATGAACGCCGACTTCGTCGCCGTCAAGGTCGACCGCGAGGAGCGGCCGGACGTCGACGCGGTCTACATGGAGGCCACCCAGGCCATGACCGGTCACGGCGGCTGGCCGATGACGGTCTTCGCCACCCCGGCGGGCGAGCCGTTCTTCTGCGGCACCTACTTCCCGCCGGCGCCCCGGCACGGCATGCCGTCGTTCCCGCAGCTGCTCGCGTCGGTCGCCCAGACGTGGCGCGAGCGCCGGGACGAGGTGTCGGCCGCCGGTCAGCGCATCGTCGGCGGCGCTGGCCGAGCGGGGAGTCGTGCAGCCGACCGGTGGCGCGTCCCGCCGACCGCCGGAACAGCTCGACGCCGCCGTACGCAACCTGTCGTCGGCCGTACGACGAGCAGCACGGTGGGTTCGGCGGCGCGCCCAAGTTCCCGCCGTCGATGGTGCTGGAGTTGCTGCTGCGCCACCACGCGCGGACACGGCGATGCCGAGCCGCTGCGGCTGGTCGAGGGCACCTGCGAGGCGATGGCCCGCGGCGGGATCTACGACCAGCTCGGCGGCGGCTTCGCGCGCTACTCCGTGGACGCGGGGTGGGTGGTCCCGCACTTCGAGAAGATGTTGTACGACAACGCGTTGCTGCTGCGGGTCTACACGCACTTGTGGCGCGCGACCGGCTCGGCCGCTCGCCCGGCGGGTCGCCGGGGAGACCGCCGACTGGATGGTGCGCGAGCTGCGCACCCCCGAGGGCGGCTTCGCCTCCGCGCTCGACGCCGACACCGACGGGGTGGAGGGCCTGACCTACGCCTGGACGCCGGACCAGCTCGCCGAGGTGCTCGGCGCCGAGGACGGCGCGTGGGCCGCGCGGCTGCTGGAGGTCACGCCGGCCGGCACGTTCGAGCACGGCGCTCGACCCTGCAGCTCCGTCGCGACCCCGACGACGCCGACCGGTGGGCCGACGTGCGGTCCCGCCTGCTCGCGCGCCCGCGACGCGCGCCCGCAGCCCGCCCGTGACGACAAGGTGGTCGCCGCCTGGAACGGGCTGGCGATCGCCGGGCTGGCCGAGGCCGGCGCCCTGCTCGACCGCCGCGACCTGGTCGAGGCCGCCGTCGCGGCAGCGGACCTGCTGTCCTCGGTGCACCTGGTCGACGGCCGGCTGCGCCGGGTGTCCCGCGACGGGGCGGCCGGGGCGCCTGCCGGCGTGCTGGAGGACTACGCCGACGTCGCCGAGGGCCTGCTCGCGCCTCTACGCGGTCACCGGCGACCCGGCCCGGCTGCGGCTCGCCGGGGATCTGCTCGACGTCGTGCTCGACCGCTTCCCCGACGGCGCGGCGGGTTCTTCGACACCGCGGACGACCGGGCCGACCCCCGGCTCGCCGTGATGCGCCGGCCGCAGGACCCCACGGACAACGCGACCCCGTCCGGCCAGGCCGCCGCGGCCGGCGCGCTGCTGACGTACGCCGCCTACACCGGCTCGTCCCGGCACCGCGAGGCGGCCGAGCGGGCGCTGGCCGTCTACGCCCCGCTGGCCGGCGGGCACGCGCGCTTCGCCGGCTGGGGCCTCGCCGTCGCCGAGGCGCTGGCCGACGGGCCGCGCGAGGTCGCCGTGGTGGGTCCGGCGACCGACCCGGCGACGGCCAGGCTGCACCAGGTGGCGCTGCTCGGCACCGCCCCCGGCGCGGCCGTGGCCGTCGGCGACCCGGCCGGGCAACCGTCGGACGTACCGCTGCTGGCGGACCGGCCGCTGGTCGGCGGCCGGCCCGCGGCCTACGTCTGCCGGCACTTCGTCTGCGAGGCACCGACCACCGAGCCGGAGGTCCTGGCCTCCGCCGTCGGCGCGCGCTGGTGACCGGTGCCGGCCCGTCCGCCCTCGGTGAACGGCTCTGGGCAATCTGCTGTAACGGTGTAATCATGCTTGCATGAGCAGACACGAGGACGACACCGAGGAGTCGGTGCGCGGCTGGTTCGCCGGCCGGCTCCCGCAGGAGTGGTTCACCGGCCCCGCCGAGGTCACCGTGGACCGCGAGGAGATCACCGTCGTCGGCACGCTCGCCGCCCCGACCGTGGCGGAGGGCGCGTCCGACGCCGAGCGGGCGGCCGCCGCCGAGGGTCGGATCCAGGCCTTCCGCGAGGACACCCGGGACCGCGCGGATCGGCGTCGCCCGCGAGGCCGAGCACCGCTTCGGCCGCAAGGTCGCGTGGGGCGTCGCAGTTCGACGAGTCGCCGGGCGCTGTTCACCCACCTCGCCGTGCCGGTGATGACCCGGCTGCGCCAGCCCGAGCGGCTGGTGCTCGACACCCTGGTCGCGGCCGGCGTGGCCCGGTCCCGGTCCGACGCGCTGGCCTGGTCCGTGCGCCTGGTCGGCAGGAACGCCGAGGAGTGGCTCGGGCGAGCTGCGCGAGGCGATGGAGAAGGTCGAGCGGGTGCGCGCCCAGGGGCCCGACCGGCCCGAGCTGACCGGCGGTACGACTCAGGCGGAGTACGTCGCGAACGACACCGCGATGTAGTGCACGACGTACGCGCCCAGCGTCAGCGCGTGGAACACCTCGTGGAAGCCGAACCAGCGCGGTGACGGGTTCGGGCCGCTTGAGGGCGTAGACGATGCCGCCGAGGCTGTAGAGCAGCCCGCCGATCGCGAGCAGCGTGACGACGGCCGCGCCGCCGGTGTCGAGGATGTCGGCGAGGTAGAACACGGCGACCCAGCCGAGCGCGAGGTAGACCGGCGTGTAGAGCCAGCGCGGCGCGCCGACCCAGAGCACCCGGAAGGCGATGCCGCCCAGCGCCGCCAGCCAGACGATCCAGAGCAGTGGTGGTGCCGCCGTGGTCGCCGAGCAGCATGCACGGCGAACGGCGTGTAGGTGCCGGCGATGATCAGGAAGATGTTCGAGTGGTCGAGGCGCTTGAGCAGCTTCTCGCGCGCCGGCGACCAGTTGCCCGCGGTGGTAGATCGCGCTGACCCCGAAGAGCAGCGCCGCGGTGGTGGCGTAGACCGCGTTGGCGACCGTCGCGCGGGTGCCGTCGGAGAGGACGACCAGCACGATGCCCGCGGCCAGGCGAGCGGGAAGGTGCCGGCGTGCAGCCAGCCGCGCAGGTGCGGCTTGACCACGGCGGGCCACGTCCTCGACGACGCTGCCGGGGCCGTGGTGGCCGTCGTGATCAGGGGAGGGGGGCACCCGTGCACCGTAATCTACGGAACCGTAAGTGTACCAACCGGTAGGAACGTGTCGCGGATCCGCGTCTGGGTCTACGGCCTGGTCGCTCGTGCGCGACCTGCTCTACGGCGTCTACGCCCGGCGCCTCGAGGCCGCGCTCGACCACGACCAGATCCCGCGTCACGTCGGCGTCATCCTCGACGGCAACCGGCGGTGGGCGAAGGCCTCCGGCGCGCCGAAGTCCCGCGGCTGGCACCGGCGGGTGCCGACAAGATCCAGGAGCTCCTCGGCTGGTGCGAGGAGGTCGGCGTCGAGGTCGTCACGCTGTGGCTGCTCTCGACCGACAACCTGCAGCGGCCCGGCGACCGAGCTGACGCCGCTCCTCGCGATCATCGAGGGGCTGGTCGACGACCTCGCCGCGACCGGCCGGTGGCGGGTGCACCCGGTGGGTGCGCTCGACCTGCTGCCCGTCCGACACCGCCCGCGCGCTCAAGGAGGCCGACGACCGCACGGCCGACGTCGACGGGCTGCACGTCAACGTCGCGGTCGGCTACGGCGGGCGGCGCGAGATCGCCGACGCCGTCCGCTCGCTGCTGCAGGAGCACGCGTCGCAGGGCACGACCGATCGAGGATCTCGCCCAGGTGCTCGACGTCGAGCACATCGCCGAGCACCTCTACACCCGCGGGCAGCCCGACCCCGACCTGGTGATCCGCACCTCGGGCGAGCAGCGGCTGTCCGGCTTCCTGCTCTGGCAGAGCGCGCACTCGGAGTTCTACTTCTGCGAGGCCTACTGGCCGGACTTCCGCAAGGTCGACTTCCTGCGGGCCATCCGGTCGTACGCCGCGCGAGGACGCCGCTTCGGCGAGTAGCCGACATGTTGCAGTGGCGAGTAGCCGACATGTTGCAGTGGCGAGTAGCGGGCGGGTGAACGGCCCGCGTGTCGTGCCGGTGGGGACGGCCACCCGGCGTACCGTCCGGAGCAGCGGACCGGCACCCGCGCCGGCCGCCCGGGAGGCCCGCTCCGTGCGATTGCGCGTGAACGACACCAGCGCAGGGGAGGGCCGGCGACCGGCCCGTGGGCTCGGTCCCGGTCATCACCACCCACCCGCGCGACGTCGGTTGCTTCCCGACGTACGCCGTGGTGCCCGTGTAAGGGGAACCCTTCGTGGCTGCTGCCGCCCGCCGTCCGCGCACGTTCGTCCTCGACACCAGCGTCCTGCTCGCCGACCCGCTCGCGACCCTGCGGTTCGACGAGCACGAGGTCGTGCTGCCGGTCGTCGTCATCACCGAGCTGGAGGCCAAGCGGGCGCACCCCGAGCTGGGCTACTTCGCCCGGCAGGCGCTGCGGCTGCTCGACGACCTGCGGGTGAAGCACGGACGGCTCGACGAGCCGCTGCCCGTCGGGGACGTCGGGGGGACCGTGCGCGTCGAGCTCAACCACACCGACCCCTCGGTGCTGCCGCCCGGGTTCCGGCCGATGGGACACGGCGGCGACAACGACGCCGGATCCTCGCGGTCGCCCGCAACCTCGCTGCCGAGGGTGCGGACGTCACGCTGGTGAGCAAGGACCTGCCGATGCGGGTCAAGGCATCGGCCGTGGGGCTGGTCGCCGAGGAGTACCGCGGCAAGGGAGTGGTCGAGTCCGGGTGGACCGGCATGGCCGAGGTCACCGTCCCGGGGGAGTTCGTCGACAGCCTCTACGACGCGGACGTCCCGGGGACCTCGACCTGGCGGAGGCCCGCGAGCTGCCCTGCCACACCGGGCTCGTCCTGCTGTCCGACCGGGGCAGCGCGCTGGGACGGGTCACGCCGGAGAAGCAGGTCCAGCTGGTGCGCGGTGACCGCGACGCGTTCGGGCTGCACGGTCGCAGCGCCGAGCAGCGCGTCGCGCTCGACCTGCTGCTCGACCCCGACATCGGCATCGTGTCGCTCGGCGGGCGGGCCGGCACCGGCAAGTCCGCGCTGGCGCTGTGCGCCGGCCTCGAGGCGGTGATGGAGCGTCGCCAGCACCGCAAGGTCGTCGTCTTCCGGCCGCTGTACGCCGTCGGCGGCCAGGACCTCGGCTACCTGCCCGGCAGCGAGGCCGAGAAGATGAACCCCTGGGCGCAGGCCGTCTTCGACACCCTCGGCGCGCTGGTCACCGGCGACGTGGTCGACGAGATCATGGACCGCGGGATGCTCGAGGTGCTGCCGCTGACCCACATCCGCGGCCGGTCGCTGCACGACGCGTTCGTCATCGTCGACGAGGCGCAGTCGCTCGAGCGCAACGTCCTGCTGACCGTGCTGTCGCGGGTCGGCCAGGGCTCCCGGGTGGTGCTCACCCACGACGTGGCGCAGCGCGACAACCTGCGGGTCGGCCGCCACGACGGCGTCGCGTCGGTGATCGAGGCGCTCAAGGGTCATCCGCTGTTCGCGCACGTGACGCTGACCCGGTCCGAGCGGTCGCCGATCGCGGCGCTCGTCACGGAGCTGCTGGAGGACGTCCCGGCCTGAGGACACCGTTCGCGGGACGAGAGCCCGGTCACACTGTGTGACCGGGCTCTCCCGTGTCCGCGGGAACACGGTGCGTCCTGTGACCGAGGACACGGCCGCAGAATTGGCCCTGGCCGGGGCAGTTGTTGCATGGTCGATCAGGTGTCGATGAGTACGACACCGCGTGGGTCGTCACGACTTCGTGACTCTGTGTGATGACGACGGTTGGTCGTCGCCCGCTTCCACGCCGCGAGGAGTCGCCGGGTCCGCCGTGACGGACCGCCGCCCTCGGTGCCCGAGCCTCCACCGATGCTGGAAGGACCAACCCTGTGAAGAACCGGATCTCGATCCGGGGGATCGCCGTGGCGGCCGGAGTCGTCATGGCCTCGTCGGTCGTCGGTGCAGCGGCCGCTGGTGCCGAGCTGCCGATCGGCGACACGTCGGTCACCAGGATCGGCCCGCTGCCTCACGATGCATCCATCACCCGCCCCGCGAAGCCCGCGGGCGAGCTGCGCCAGGAGATCAAGGCGAAGCACCGCCGCCAGGCCGCGCGTGCGGACCGTCAGGCGCGCGCCGCCCGGGAGGCTGAGCAGCGCGCTTCCCGGTCGTCGCGCTCCTATGGTGGCGACCCTCGTGCGATCGGAGCCGGTCTGGCGGCCTCGCAGTACGGCTGGGGTGCAGGCGAGTTCTCCTGCCTCGACTCGTTGTGGACCCGGGAGTCCGGCTGGGACGTGCACGCGACCAACCCGTCCTCCGGCGCCTACGGCATCCCGCAGGCCCTGCCGGGTTCGAAGATGAGCTCCTACGGCGGCGACTGGCGGGACAACCCCACCACCCAGATCGAGTGGGGCCTCGCGTACATCGACCAGAGCTACGGCACCCCCTGCGGCGCCTGGTCCACCTTCCAGTCCCAAGGCTGGTACTAGACCAACCGCAGTCTGCAGCCGGCAGCCGGCGCGTCGACCACGTATACGTGGTCGACGCCCGCTTGGCGGGTCCTCTACGCCCCGCCAAGCAGCAGTTGACCACGTGTACGTGGTCGACTCCGGCCGCCGCGGGGTCAGGGGTGGGTCATGCGGAGTACGTCGAGAGCCTCGTCGAGCTGGGCCTCGGTGAGGTCGCCGCGGTCGACGTAGCCCTGCTCGAGCACCACCTCGCGGATCGTCTTGCGCTCGGCGAGTGACTGCTTGGCCACCTTGGCGGCCGCCTCGTAGCCGATGTAGCGGTTGAGCGGTGTGACGACCGACGGCGAGGACTCGGCGTACTCCCGGCAGCGCTCGACGTCGGCGGTGATGCCGTCGACGCACCGGTCGGCGAGCAGCCGGGACACGTTGGCCAGCAACCGGATCGACTCGAGCACGTTGCGCGCGAGCACCGGCAGCATCACGTTGAGCTCGAAGTTGCCGGCCGCGCCGGCGAACGTCACCGTGGCGTCGTTGCCGATCACCTGCGCGCAGGCCATCAGGGTCGCCTCGGGGATGACGGGGTTGACCTTGCCCGGCATGATCGAGGACCCGGGCTGGAGGTCGGGCAGCTGGATCTCGGCCAGGCCGGTGCGCGGTCCCGAGCCCATCCACCGGATGTCGTTGCAGATCTTCGTCATCGAGACGGCGACGGTGCGCAGCTGGCCGGACAGCTCGACGAGCGCGTCGCGCGCACCCTGCGCCTCGAAGTGGTTGCGTGCCTCGGTCAGACGGCAGGTCGAGGTCGGCGGCGACCCGGCCGATCACGGCGGCGGCGAACCCGGCCGGCATGTTGATGCCGGTGCCCACCGCGGTGCCGCCGAGTGGCAGCTCGCCGACCCGCGGGAGAGTCGACCGCAACCGCTCCGCCCCGATCCGCACCTGAGCCGCGTAGCCGCCGAACTCCTGCCCCAGCGTCACCGGCGTCGCATCCATCAGGTGGGTCCGGCCGGACTTGACGACTGCGGCGAACTCGTCGGCCTTGCGCTGCAGCGACGCCTCGAGGTGGTCGAGCGCCGGCAAGAGGTCGACCACCACGCTGCGGGTCGCCGCGATGTGGATGGCCGTCGGGAAGACGTCGTTGGACGACTGCGAGGCGTTGACGTGGTCGTTGGGGTGCACGTCACGACCCAGCCGGCGGGTGGCCAGCGTGGCGATCACCTCGTTCGCGTTCATGTTGCTCGACGTGCCGGAGCCGGTCTGGAACACGTCGATGGGGAAATGCGTGTCGTGCTCGCCGCGGGCCACCTCGCCTGCCGCCTCGTGGACCGCTCGCGCAACGTCCTCGTCGAGCACCCCGAGCTCGGCGTTCACCATGGCCGCCGCGCCCTTGATGGTGCCGAGCGCGCCGATCAGCGACCGCTCGATCGGCGACCCGGAGATCGGGAAGTTCTCGACGGCACGCTGGGTCTGGGCTCGCCACAGGGCGTCGGCCGGGACGCGGACCTCGCCCATCGAGTCGTGCTCGGTCCGGAAGCCGCCCTCAGCGTCGTCGCTCATGCGACTTTCCTACCTCACGCCCAACAGCAGGAGGCAGCCGCGGTGGGTTCCCACCACGGCCACCTCCTCACGCGGGCCGCACGAGACCGCTCCCCTGCGCCGGTCCGTGCCAGACCATCCCCGTGCGTGCCCCCGCGTTCCCCCCTGCGTTCCCCCGCTTGCGGGTCCCCGTCTTCTCCGCTGCACCGAGCCTCCCGCAGTACGGCAGGCCGGCACATGAGGCACCCCACCTCAGATTTCGGGCGCATGTACCTCAGACGGTCGTTGACGCCGGGCGAGGTGGGCCGGGACCGTGGGCACGTGCCGCAACGCCAGGTGTTCGTCGGACGGGCCGAGGAGCTCGCACAGCTCACCGACCTGGTGGGCGACGCCGCAGCCGGGCGGCCCGGTCTGGCCCTGCTCAGCGGCGAGGCCGGCGCAGGCAAGACGCGGCTGCTGGACGAGCTCCTGACTCACGTACCCCGCAAGACGCTCGTCTGCCGCGGCACCGGGGTCGGCTTCCTCGGGGGCCGTATCCCGTACGCACCGCTCATCGGCGCCCTGCGCTCCCTCCTGTCCCGGGTGCCCCGGGCAGAGGCCCCGCGCGTCCTCGGCCCCGACCCGAGCGACCTTGCGCTCCTCCTGCCGGAGCTCGGGCCGCGACCCGAGGCCGGGTCCGATCAGGGCCGCTTGATCGCCTCGGTGTCCTCCGTGTTCGACCGCGCAGCCGCTGTCCGGCCGACACTCCTGGTGCTCGACGACCTGCACTTCGCCGACGTCGCCACGCTGGAGATGCTCGCGTTCCTCTGCGCCGCGCTGGACCAGCAGCGGCTCGCAGTGGTGGTGGCCTACCGCCCGGACGAGGCGGGTGACGTGCTCGGCGAGTGGCTGGCCGACCGGCGGCGCGCGCCGCAGGTCCGCGAGATCGCGCTGCGCCCGATGTCGCTGGAGGAGATCCACGTCCAGCTCACCGACCTGCTCGGGGGCGACCCCCGGTCCGTCCTCGCCCCGGCGCTCACCGCGCGGATCCATGGGCGCTCCGGCGGCAACCCGTACGCCGCCGAGGCGCTGATGCGGGCGGCGCTGGCCGGCGACGCGGACACCCTGCCGGCCAGCCTGCGCGAGGTCCTGGTCGGCCGGACCCGGGCCTGCAGCCCCGGCGCCACCGAGCTGCTGCGCATCGTCGCGGTCGCGGGGGAGCGGGTTTCACCCGTCGTGCTGGCCGACGCCGTGCAACGACGTGGCCAGCCCGAGCGGCTTGACGACGCGGTGGACGAGGCGGTGCGAGGTCAGCACCTCGTGGTGGAGGCCGACGGCGGCCTGTCGCTGCGGCACGCCCTGCTCGCGGAGGCGCTTTACGCCGACCTGCTCCCCGGCGAGCGGCGGTCGCTGCACGGGCTGCTCGCCGACGCGCACGAGGCGGTCGACCGGCGCCCCGCGGTGGTGGCCGAGCACGCCGACCGGGCCGGGGACTCGCGCCGGGCTCTGCTGTGGTCGTTCCGCGCGGCCCAGGCGGCCGAGGAGGTCTACGCCTACGACGAGGCGCACCGGCAGTACGACCGGGTGCGGCGGCTGTGGCCGGTCGTGCCCGACGCGCAGGACCTAGTGGGGGCGGACGCGATCGAGGTGTTCTCGATGGCGGCGTCCATCGCCGCGATCTGCGACCACGACGTGACCGCTGTCGAGATCATCGAGCGGGCGAGGAGCTGGCTGCAGGGCGAGCCGGACCCCGACCCTGTCCGGGTGGGAGTCCTGGAGGCGGCGTACGCGCGGTTCCTGCTCGACGCCGGTCGGACCGACGCGGCGGAGGTCGCGGCCCGCCGCGCGGTGGACCTGGTGCCCGCCGACCCGCCGACCGCAGCGCGGGCGGTCGTGGTCTCGGGCCTCGTGCACGTCCTGGACTGGGTAGGCGGTGCCAGCGACTGGGAGCCGCTGGCCGACGAGGCGGTGGCGGTCGCGCGCGCGACCGGCGACGGAGCGGCGCTGGCCCGGGCCCTCGTGATCCGCGCGACGGTCACGCCGCTCGCGCCGATGACCCTGCCGGACGCCCGTGAGGCCGTCCGGCTGGCGCTGGTCGACGGCAACCCCGAGCTGGTCGGCCAGACCTACAGCAACCTGGCCGACTGCTACCAGTGCCACGGCGAGGGCCGGCTGGGCGTCGACATGGCGGCGGAGGGTGTGGCGGCGGTGACCGAGCGGGGGCTCGGGATCCGGTACGGCTCCTGGCTCAACGCCCAGGCGGCCGAGATGTGCATCACGCACGGCTGGTGGGACGAGGCCGAGGCCTTCCTCGCCGCCGCTCTGCAGCACACCCGGCACGTCCAGGGCGCCAACCGGGATTACTCGCTGGCCAACCGGGCTCGCCTGTCGGCGGTGCGTGGCGACTGGGACAGCCTGGACGCCGACCTCGCCGAGCTGACTCGCCTGCCGGCGGTCCTCGACCTGCTGCGCTGCGAGGCCCGCGCCGAGGGCATGCTCTGGCGCGGCGACCCGGACGGTGCCCTCAGCGAGGTCGTCGGGCACACCGACACCGCGTCGTCCCGGCTGCTCTCGATGGGGGCGCCGCTGGCCTGGCTGGCCGCCCGGTCCCTGGCCGACCTGGTCGAGACCCGGCGCGCGGCGGGGCACTCCGGCGACCGGGGGGACTGGTCGCCGGCGGAGGAGTCGATCGTCGCGCTCGTCGACCGGGCCTGCGGACCGGACGCAGTGCCGGGCAGCCGGCCCGGTGGAGATGCGCGCGCTGTGCGACGCCGAGATGAGCCGGTACGAGGCGGCCGTCGGGCTCGAGGGCGCCGGTGGTGCGGAGCTGTGGCGGGATGCGGTGAAGGCCCTCGACGGCGGGCAGCGTCCGTACCACTCGACCTACGCCAGGTGGCGCCTCGCCCAGTCGCTGGCAGGGGTGCGCGAGCACGGCGAGGCGGCGCAGGCGCTGCGGGACGCGTGGCGGGAGTCGCAACGGCTCGGCGCCCGGCCGCTGGGGGACGAGATCACGGCCCTTGCCCGGCGTACGCGCGTCGACCTCCGCACCCCCGTCGAGGTGCCGGACGAGCCGGCCAGCGGCGGTCTGGTCGCCACCCTCACCGCGCGCGAGCGGGAGATCCTCGGCCACCTCGCCGCCGGCCGCACCAACGGCGAGATCGCCCGGGCCCTGGTCATCAGCACCAAGACCGCGAGCGTCCACGTCTCGAACATCCTGCGCAAGCTCGAGGTCACCACGCGGTACGAGGCCGCGGAGCTGTTCGACCGGACTCGCGCCTGACGAGTACGTGCGGGCGCGGTCGGCCGCGACGAAGCCGTGACCGTCCGCCCCATGTACCCGGCGGGTCGGTCCGGGCTACCGTTCCGCCATGAGCGCCGACCCGCGGCCCGGCGGGCCCCTCGACTCCGACCACCTCGACGAGGATCCGGAGGCGCTCGAGGATCCGGTCCACAGCGGCGACGCCCGCCATCAGCACGACCTGCATCATCCGACGGCGAAGGCTGCCGAGCCGGATGCGGCCGAGGCGCCGCCGTCAGGTGACGACGCCGACCAGGACGGCTGAGCGAGGGCGGATGACGCTCGGGGGAGTGGCTCGTGCTGGCATGGCCGTCGTGGTGCTGGTCGCGGCCGTAGCCGGCTGCGGGAGCGACGGGGACGCGTCGCCGGAGACCAGCGTGAAGGGGGTCGAGGCCTCGCAGGTCGACGCCGTCGTCGACGTCCGGGTCGGCGGGCACCGGTTCGCGACGCGCTGTGCGGGCGAGAAGGGTGGGCCCGCCGTCATGCTCGTCTCCGGTCAGGCCGGGATGGAGGACGAGTGGTCCGCCGTGCAGGCGCGCGTCGGGTCGTTCGCCAGGGTCTGCGCCTACGACCGGCTGGGCGTGGGTCGCAGCGGCCGGCCACCGGACCGGCAGACGTTCGACGACATGGCGCGCGACCTGCGTCGGGTGATGCGGCGGCTCGAGCTGGAAGCGCCGGTCGTCGTGGTCGGGCACTCCCTCGGCGGGCTGGTGGCCGTATCTCTGGCGCAGCAGGACCGCCAGGCCGTCGGAGCGCTGCTCCTGCTCGACGCGGTCGGCCCTGGCTACCCGCGAGCGGTCCTGGACCGGCTTCCCGCTGGCGCCGGCCGGCGGGGGGCAGAGGAGCGCGCCGACTGGGCGCGCTGGATGTCACCCGCGGGGAACCCCGAGCGGCTGGACGGTCGGCGAGTCTTCATTGCGGGCGCGTCCCTTCCCCCGCTGGGCGCGGTGCCGCTGGTCGTGTTGACGCACAGCATCCCCGAGCACCCGGACAGCACGTCGGCGCGACAGCAGGCCGACCTGGAGTCGGCGTGGGAGGAGGGCCAGAACGACCTGATGACCCTGTCGTCGGTCGGCAGGCTCGAGCGGGTCGACCTGGCCGGGCACGCCATCGCGCGCGACCAGCCGGCGGTCGTCGTCGACCGGGTCCGTGAGCTGGTCGGCGGCTAGCTGTTCTGCAGCCAGTCGAGGACGTCGGCGGCATGGCGGTCCGGCGGGAAGACCGGGTACCAGACGTGGGTGATCCGGCCGTCGTCGACGACGAGCGTCAGTCGCTTGAGCAGCGCCGCCCCCGCGGCCTCGAACGTGGGCAGGCCCAGTGCGGCCGTCAGCTCGAGACCGGCGTCGGAGAGCAGCGGGAACGGCAGGTGCAGCCGGTCCACGGCCTCCCGCTGGTAGGCCGTGTCCTGGGTGGAGAGCCCGAAGACCCGCGCGCCGGCCGCGGCCAGCTCGGCGTGGTGGTCGCGGAACCCGCACGACTCCGGCGTGCACCCGCGAGCACCGGGTATCGCGTCCCAGTCCGGGACCAGCGGGTCCTCGCCAGGGACCCCGGTGCGCGGGTAGGCGTAGACGACCGAGCGGCCCGCCAGCCCGGACAGGTCCACGACCGAGCCGTCGGTCGCGGGCAACGCGACCGACGGCACCGACCGGCCGACGAGGTGGTCGGCGGCGCCGTCGTCGACCGGCTGCGGCAGGTCGGCGGGCAGGGACATCGGGTCGTGCGGGGTCACCGGACGGTTCCGGTTGTCAGGTCGCGGTGTCGAAGTCGATCGCGGAGTAGGCACGCAGCTTGTCCAGCCGGTGCTCGCTGTCGATGATGCGCGTCGTCCCGCTGCGGGAGCGCATCACGATCGACTCGGTCCGCACGGCGCCGCCGCTGTAGCGGACCCCCCGCAGCAGCTCGCCGTCGGTGATGCCGGTGGCGACGAAGAAGACGTCCTCGCCCTGCACCAGCTCGTCGGTGACCAGGACCCGGGAGAGGTCGTGCCCGGCGTCGATCGCCTTCTGCTTCTCGTCGTCGTCCTTGGGCCACAGCCGGCCCTGGATCACGCCGCCGAGCGTCTTGAGGGCGCAGGCGGCGATGATGCCCTCAGGCGTGCCGCCGATGCCGACGAGCAGGTCGATGCCGGTGCCCTCGCGGGCGGCCATGATGGCGCCGGCGACGTCTCCGTCGGTGATGAACTTGATGCGGGCGCCGGTCCCGCGGACCTCTTCGACCATCGCCTGGTGGCGAGGCCGGTCGAGGATGACGACCGTGACGTCCGATGGCGACTCCTTCTTGGCGCGCGCCACCCGGCGTACGTTCTCGGCGACGGGGAGGCGGATGTCCACGACGTCCGCGGCGGCCGGCCCGGTCGCGAGCTTCTCCATGTAGAAGACGGCGGACGGGTCGAACATCGACCCGCGCGGCGACACGGCGAGCACCGAGAGCGCGTTGCCCATGCCGAGCGCGGTGAGGCGGGTGCCGTCGATCGGGTCGACGGCGACGTCGCACTCCGGACCGCGGCCGTCCCCGACGCGCTCGCCGTTGTAGAGCATCGGCGCCTCGTCCTTCTCGCCCTCGCCGATGACCACGACGCCGCTCATGCTCACGGTGTGGATGAGCTGGCGCATCGCGTTGACCGCCGCCCCGTCGGCGCCGTTCTTGTCGCCTCGCCCGACCCAGCGACCGGCGGCCATGGCGGCCGCCTCGGTGACCCGCACCAGCTCGAGGGCGAGGTTGCGGTCCGGCGCCTCGGGACGGGGTGCCAGGGGCTCGGGTGGCTCTGTCGACAGGGCCCCGCCGGTGGCGTCTCGGGCGGACTCGTCGGTCATCGTGCGCTCCCTCGTCCGGTGTGTCGGCGTGCCCGTGATCGTAGGCGTTGCCGGTTCCTCCGCCATCACGCGGCCACGTAGACTCAGCGATCCGCAGGTGCGGAAGTACTCGTCGCTGGCAGCATCCGCAGATGCGGCCTATGATGCCGTCGCCATGACCGTCTTCAGCGTCCGGGAGGCTGCCGACCTGCTCGGGGTCAGCGACGACACGCTGCGCCGCTGGGCGGAGTCGGGCCGGATCGCCACGACCACCACGTCGGCCGGCCGGATCGGGATCGAGGGGAAGGTCCTGGCGGCCGCCGCGCAGGCGATGGGCGACGGCGGCGACCCGGGCGCGGTGTCCCGGCAGTCGGCCCGCAACCGGTTCCGCGGCATCGTCACCCGGGTCATCCGCGACACCGTGATGGCGCAGGTCGAGATGCAGGCCGGCCCGTTCCGGGTGGTGTCCCTCATGAGCCGCGAGGCGGCTGACGACCTCGGGCTCGAGCCGGGTGTGGTGGCCGTCGCCGCCGTGAAGTCGACCAACGTCGTCGTCGAGATTCCGGAGGTACGTTCGTGAGGCGCTCGCTGGCGGCCCTGGTGCTGGCGCTCGCGCTGGCCGGATGCGGTGGTGACGACGGGTCGGATGCACGGCGAGCGCGACGGACGAACCGTCGAGTGCCGCCGCGTCGACGCGGTCACTGGGCGACGTCACGGTGCTGGCCGCCTCGTCACTGACCGAGGCGTTCACGACACTCGGTGAGCAGCTCGAGGCCGACCACCCCGGGACCACCGTGCGGTTCAGCTTCGCGGCGAGCTCCGAGCTGGCGACCCAGATCACCCAGGGTGCGCCGGCCGACGTGTTCGCGTCGGCGAGCCCGGCCACCATGGAGCAGGTGGTCGACGCCGGCGCGGTGGCCGGCGAACTCGGAGGTGTTCGTCCGCAACCGGCTGCAGATCGCGGTGCCGGCCGGCAACCCGGCGGGTGTCACAGGCATCGAGGACTTCGGTCGCCAGGACCTGACGATCGCGCTGTGCGCACCCGAGGTGCCGTGTGGCGACGCTGCTGCCCGGGCCTTCGAGGCGGCCGGTGTGACCGCGCAGCCGGACACCCTGGAGGCCGACGTGAAGGCGGCGCTGTCGAAGGTCATCCTCGGCGAGGTCGACGCGGCGATGGTCTACCGCACCGACGTGCAGGCGGCCGGCGACAAGGTCGACGGGCTGGACTTCCCGGAGTCGGCCGATGCCGTCAACGACTACCCGATCGCCGTGCTGGGCGACGCGCCGAACCCGGCCGGCGCGAAGGCGTTCGTCGACCTCGTCCGCTCCGCCGCCGGGCTCGCCGTCCTGACCGAGGCGGGCTTCGAGCAGCCGTGAGGCGGTCGTCCGGCCGGGTGGCGCGTCCCGGCGCGCTGCCGCCAGCCCTTGCACCGTTCGCCGCCCTCGCCCTGCTCTTCCTGCTGCTCCCGGTGGTCGGGCTGGTGGCCCGGGCTCCGTGGCGCACGCTGCCCGAGGAGCTCACCCGCCCGGAGTCGCTGGAGGCGCTGCGCCTCTCACTGGTCTGCGCCAGCCTCGCGACGGTCGTCTGCATCGTGCTCGGCGTGCCGCTCGCGTGGGTCCTCGCCCGGTCCGACCTCCCGGGCCGGTCGATGCTCCGGGCGCTGGTGACCGTGCCGCTCGTCCTGCCACCCGTCGTCGGAGGTGTCGCGCTCTTCACGGCTCTCGGCCGGCAGGGGATCGTCGGCCGCTGGCTTGACGAGTGGTTCGGCGTGACTCTGCCGTTCACGACCGCGGCGGTCGTGGTCGCGGAGGCGTTCGTCGCGCTGCCGTTCCTGGTCATCTCGGTCGAGGGAGCCTTGCGTGGCGCGGACCGCCGGCTCGAGGATGCCGCGGCGACGCTCGGCGCCTCCCGCTGGTACGTCGTGCGCCGCGTCACCCTGCCCCTCGTCGCGCCCGGGCTGGCTGCGGGCACGGTGCTCTGCTGGGCCAGGGCCCTCGGGGAGTTCGGCGCCACCATCACCTTCGCGGGCAGCTTCCCCGGCACCACCCGCACGATGCCGATCGAGGTCTACCTCGCCCTGCAGCGCGACCCGTCGGCGGCGATCGCCCTGTCACTGGTCCTGCTGCTTGTCTCGGTCGCGGTCCTCGCCGGGCTGCGCGAACGGTGGCTCGGGACGTCGGCATGACGATGCCGCCGATGTCACCGATGCCGCCGATGTCGACGATGCCGCCGATGCCAGCAGGCGACGTGGCCCTGGAGGCCGACCTCCACGTCGTACGCGGGGACTTCGAGCTGTCCCTCGCCCTCTCGGTCGCGGCCGGCGAGGTGGTGGCACTGCTCGGGCCCAACGGCGCGGGGAAGTCGACGGCCCTGCGCGCGCTTGCCGGCCTCCTCCCGCTGGACGGAGGGCTGGTCCGCATCGGCCGGGAGGTCGTCGAGGACGTCGAGGCTCGGGTGCGGGTGCCTCCGGACCGGCGCCGGGTCGGCGTGGTGTTCCAGGACTACCTGCTGTTCCCGCACCTGAGTGCGCGCGACAACGTGGCCTTCGGGCTCCGGGCGCGGGGCACCGACCGTTCGACGGCACGGGCACGCGCGGACGAGGCGCTGTCAGTCACCGGGCTCGCCGAGCATGCCGGGAAGCGACCGGCGGCGCTGTCCGGCGGGCAGGCGCAGCGGGTCGCGCTGGCCCGCGCGCTGGTGACCGACCCACGGCTGATGCTGCTCGACGAGCCGCTGGCCGCCCTCGACGCGGGCACCCGGCTGGAGGTGCGCGCCGACCTGCGCCGGCGGCTGGCCGCGTTCCCCGGCGCGACCGTCGTCGTGACCCACGACGCGGTCGACGCTTTCGTGCTGGCCGACCGGCTGGTCGTCCTCGAGGACGGCCGAGTCGTGCAGACCGGCACACCGGCCGGGATCGCCCGCAGGCCGGTGACCGACTACGTCGCCCGGCTGGTCGGGCTCAACCTCTACCGGGGCGAGGCGAGCGACGGCGTCGTGCTCCTCGACGGTGGCGGCACGCTGGTCGGCCGCCACCACGAGCGAGGTCGGGTGCTGGTCGCGTTCTCGCCCACGGCCGTGGCGCTGCACCGACGTCGACCGGACGGGAGCGCCCGCAACTGCTGGTCGACGACGGTGGACTCGCTGGAGCAGCAGGGCGACACGGTGCGGGTCCGGCTCGCCGGGCCGATCGCCGCGCTGGCGGACGTCACCCCGCTGGCGGTCGCCGAGCTCGGCCTGGAACCGGGCGCCGAGGTCTGGGCGGCCGTGAAGGCGACCGAGACCACGGTCTACCCGGCCTGACCCCGACGGCCGCGCGTCGGCGAGGATGGCGCCGTGACCGAGCAGCCCGACGACGCACGCCCGCAGCCGGTGTCGCGCCGCCGCAAGACCGCCGGCGACATGGTGCGATCGCATGGCTGTGGTGCTCGTGCTGGTCGGGGTCATCGTGGCGTTCAACGTCGCAGGCCAGCCGGACGAGGTGGTGCGAGTTGTCGACTACCCGGCCGCGATCGCGCAGGCTCGGGCGCAGGCTCCCTACGACGTGCTCGGCCCGGACCCGCTGCCGGACGGGTGGCGGGTGACCAGCGCGCGGACCGAGCAGGCGGGCGGCAGCGTCACCTGGCACGTGGGGATGGTGACGAGGGACGACGACTACGCGGCCGTCGAGCAGACAGACGGCGACCGCGACCAGTTCGTGCAGCAGTTCGCGGCCGGTGCCAGCCGGGCCGGGACGGCACGCCTGAGCGACGGTTGTCATGGCAGCGGTTCGAGGGCGGCGAGCCGGAGGACCGAGCGATGGTCCGCACCGTCGACGGCGTCACGACCGCCGTCGGTGGGCAGCGCGTCGTGGGACGAGCTGGCCCAGCTCGCCGAGTCGCTGCGCGGCGAGTAGCTCAGTCGGACCGAGCCGGCTGCGCCCGCTGCTCGCTCGCCAGCGCGCTGTCGAGCCGCGCCCTGGCACCGTCGAGCCACTGCTGGCACATCGTCGCGAGCACCTCGCCGCGCTCCCACAGCGCAAGCGACTCCTCGAGCGTCGCGCCGCCCGTCTCCAGGCGGCGGACCACCTCGATCAGCTCCTCGCGGGCCTCCTCGTAGGTCGGCCGCTCGCCGGGGGTCGTCGTGTCGTCGGGCACGAGGTCACCTTACGGTCCGACGTCGCGGGCGTGGCCGGCGTCGCCGGCGTCGCCCACCACGCGGACCGTCAGCTCGCCCTCAGCGACGCGGGCCCGCACCAGCTCGCCGTCGCCCACGTCGCCGGGTCGGCGGACGACGAGTCCTGCGCTGGTCTGCAGGACCGCGTAGCCGCGCTCGAGGGTCGCCGCGGGGGACAGTGCCGTCACCCTGGCCCGGGTGTGGGCCAGGTTGTCCGCGGCGCGGTCCAGCGTCGCCGACAGGGAGCGCCGGGCGCGGTCGCGGGCCGCCGCGACCTCGGCGCCTCGCGGCGCCAGCATCGACACCGGGTCGGCGAGGCTGGGCCGTGAGCGCGTCGCGCGCAGCGCCGCTCCCTCCCGGTCGAGCAGGGTGCGCACGGCAGCCAGGTTGCGCCGCCGCAGCTGGGCGACCCGCTCCGTCTCCTCCACGACGTCGGGCACGATGCGCTTCGCCGCATCGGTGGGCGTCGATGCGCGCACGTCGGCGACCAGGTCCAGCAGCGGCGTGTCCGCCTCGTGGCCGATGGCGCTGACCACCGGCGTGCGGCAGGCGGCGACCGCACGGACCATCGCCTCGTTCGAGAACGGCAACAGGTCCTCCAGCGACCCACCGCCCCGGGTGACGACGATGACGTCGACCTCCGGGTCGGCGTCCAGCCGCCCGATCGCTGCGTTGACCTCGGTGACCGCGCTCGGGCCCTGCACGGCGACCTCCTCGACCCGGAAGCGGACCGCCGGCCATCTGCGCCGCCCGTTCTCCAGCACGTCCTTCTCGGCGGCCGACGCGCGGCCGCACACCACGCCGACGACCTGTGGCAGGAAGGGCAGGAGTTGCTTGCGGTCCGCGGCGAAGACGCCCTCCGCGGCGAGGACCTGGCGCAGCCGGTCGAGCTGGGCGAGCAGCTCGCCGACACCGACCTGTCGGATCTGGTCGGCGGCCAACGACAGGGTCCCGCGGCCGGCGTACAGCTGCGGCTTCGCGTGGACGACGACGTGCGCGCCCTCCGCGATCCCCGCGGCGGGGCCGTCGAGCAGCGCCACCGAGCAGGTCACGGGCAGCGACATGTCGGCGCTCGGGTCGCGCAGCGTGATGAACGCAGTGCGCTGGCCGGGACGGCGGGTGATCTGCGCCACTTGCCCCTCGACCCACACGAAGCCGAGGCGACCGATCCACTCGGTCAGGAGCTGGCTGACCTTGCGCACCGGCACCGGTTGCTCCGCGGAGGTCTGCAGTCCCACGGTCGTCGAGGCTATCCGCCGGTCGCGGGCGAGGTCGGCTGCCGCGCGCCGGGCGACCTACCATGGACGCATGCCCGACCCCGTCAAGCGTGTCCTGCTCGCTGCCCCGCGTGGCTACTGCGCGGGCGTCGACCGGGCGGTCATCACGGTCGAGAAGGCGTTGGAGACCTACGGCCCGCCCGTCTACGTGCGCAAGCAGATCGTGCACAACAAGCACGTCGTCGAGACCCTGCAGGAGCGCGGCGCCGTCTTCGTCGAGGAGAACGACGAGGTGCCCGAGGGCGCGACGGTCATCTTCTCCGCGCACGGCGTGGCGCCCATCGTCCATGAGCAGGCCGCGCAACGACAGCTCAAGACCATCGACGCGACCTGCCCGCTCGTGACCAAGGTGCACCACGAGGCACGCCGGTTCGCCGCAGACGACTTCGACATCCTGCTGATCGGCCACGAAGGCCACGAGGAGGTCGTCGGGACGTCCGGCGAGGCTCCTGACCACATCCACCTGGTCGACGGACCGGGCGGCGTGGACACCGTCGAGGTGCGTGACCCGGAGCGGGTCGCCTGGCTGTCCCAGACGACGCTGTCGGTCGACGAGACGCTCGAGACGGTGCGCCGGCTCCGGGAGCGCTTCCCGGCGCTGCTCGACCCGCCCAGCGACGACATCTGCTACGCCACCCAGAACCGCCAGATCGCGGTCAAGGACATTGCCGCTCGAAGCGAACTGGTGATCGTGGTCGGCTCGACCAACTCGTCGAACTCGGTGCGGCTGGTCGAGGTCGCGCTGGAGTGCGGTGCGCAGGACAGCAGGCTGGTCGACAAGGCCTCCGAGCTCGACGACGGCTGGCTCGACGGTGTCACCACGGTGGGCGTCACGAGCGGCGCATCGGTCCCGGAGATCCTGGTGCGCGGCGTCCTGGACTGGCTCGCCGAGCGCGGCTACGGCGAGGTCGAGGAGGTCGTGTCGGCCGAGGAGAGCCTGCTGTTCGCGCTGCCACCCGAGCTGCGCCGCGACATGAAGAAGGCGGCGGTCGCCGGCTAGACGCGTCGTCAGCCTCAGCGGTGGCCGAGGTAGACGATGTCCGGCTCGCCGCGGGCGAGGCGGGCCTCGACCTCGACGGCGCGTACGGCCGTCCAGTCGCTCGGCCAGCAGCCGCGCGTAGGGCTCGGACCGGTGCGCGCTCCACACGGCCAGCACGCCGCCGGGGCGGAGGGCATCGGTCACGACTTCGACGCCGGCCGCGGCGTAGAGCGCCGTGTTGGCGGCCGTGACGGTCCAGTCGGGACCGTTGTCGACGTCGAGGCAGATCACGTCGTACGTCCCCGGGTTGGCGGCCAGGTGCTCGAGCACGTCGGTGACCACGATGTGCACGCGTGGGTCGGCGAGCGCGTCACCGGTCAGGTGCCGCAGGTGGGTGCCATGCCAACTGACGAGGTGCTGCTCGATCTCGACCACGTCGATGTGCTCGAGCACTGTGGCCGCGACGGCTTCCCGAAGCGAGAACCCGACGCCGAGTCCGCCGATGAGCAGCCGCCGGGCGTCGGGCCGCGCGTCGAGCGCCGCCGTGACGAGTGCCCGTTCCGACCGGCCGTCGCGGGTGTCCATCAGGAAGACGCCGTTGCTCACCACCTCGTAGTGCTCGCCCACCTGCCGCAGCACGAGCTCGCCGCGCGGGGTCGTGACCCGCTCGAGGACGACCGGGTCTGTCAGCGTCGCACCAGGCGGCCGAGAAGCCGGGCGAGCACCACGGCCAGGGCAGCGGCTGTTCCGAGGAAGAGCAGCGGCGCCTGCAGGGCCATCGTGGTGCCGACGTCGAGACCGATCTCTCGAGTGCCGTTGTTCAGGCCGCTACGCCAGGCGATCGCGGCCGCAGCGCCGACGAACGCCAGGGGAGGCAGCGCGACGCCGACCGCCAGCGATCGCGGTCGCAGCACCAGCGGCGTCGCGACGGCGGCGAGCAGGAACAACACGGTCGACGGGAGGCCGAAGGATCCCGTCGCGGGCGACGTCGAGCACCACACCGGGGGCCATCACGAGCACAGCGAGCAGGACCGCGAGCGGGGTCGGCAGTCCCTGCGACCAGATGGCGCGCACCCGGTCGAGCTTCGACGGCGGTGCGCGCGGGTCGACACGGGCGGGCACAGGCGGTGGGGACTCCGATCAGCGGCGTGGGAGTCGGGCGCGACGACCGGCGGCTGGCATCGGCAGGAGACGTTTCCGCGGAAACGTCGGAGGAGCCACGGGCCAGCGGGTCGAAGTCGAGCGGCAGCGAGTTCTGCGGCGGGACGAGCGAGACGTACCACGCCGGTGGTTCCGTCGGTGACGGGATGAGCGGGCTCTCCTGCTCGGGCGCGGGTGTGACGACCGGGAGCTCGCCGGTGTCAGGGGACGCGGTCACGCCGCAACGGTAGGTGCCGGACCGACGGCAACGGCGGTGCGACACGCGGACGCGCGCCAGCACGTCGCCGGGACCGCTAGAGCGAGCGCACCGCCCGTGACTGCTCGGCCGCGGTCACCAGCTCCGGCGAACCCAGCGTCCTCGGCACCGACTCGACCGGCTCGGGGGTGGGCAGGTCGGCGTCCGTGACCTGCAGCTCGGCCATCTTGCGGGCCTGCACCAGCACGCTGCGCTCCAGCGATCCCGACGGTCGTGTTGTAGTCGTCGACGGCACGGCGCAGCGAGCGGCCAAGCTTGTCGACGTGGCCGCCGAGCGCGCCGAGCCGGTGGTAGAGCTCGCGGCCGAGCTCGAAGACGGTGCGAGCGTGAGCGGTCAGCGCCTCCTGCTGCCAGGAGTAGGCGATGGTGCGCAGCATCGCCATCAGCGTGGTGGGCGTCGCGATCAGGATCCGGTCGGCCATGGCGTCCTCGAGCAGCGTCGGGTCCTGCTCCAGCGCCGGCGCGAGGAAGGCGTCACCGGGGACGAACAGCACCACGAACTCCGGCGTGGGCTGGAAGGCCCGCCAGTACTCCTTCGCAGCCAGCCCCTTCACGTGCTCGCGCAGGTGCCGCGCATGGGCGGCCATCCGCTGGGCCGCGACGTCGGGGTCGCGCGTCTCGGCGGCGTCGAGGTAGGCGGCCAGCGAGACCTTGGCGTCGACCACCACCTGCTTGCCGCCGGCCAGCCGGACCACGAGGTCGGGCCGGATGGTGGCGCCGTCGCGAGTCACCGACGCCTGCTCGGTGAAGTCGCAGTGCTCCACCATGCCGGCCATCTCGACGACCCGGCGCAGCTGCATCTCGCCCCACCGCCCGCGTGCCTGTGGCGCCCGCAGCGCCGTGACCAGCGACGTGGTCTGGTCGCGGAGCGCCTCGCTGGCGGCGCGGACGAAGCCGACCTGCTCGGTCAGCGCGGCGTACGCCCCCACCCGGGCGGTCTCGAGCTGGCGCAGGTGGGTCTCCACCTTCCCGAGGGCCTCACGCAGGGGGCCGACGCTGACGGCCAGCTCCTGACGGTCGGCGGCGGTGGCGTCGGCGACGGCCAGCCGCTCGCGCAGAACGGCGCGCTCGGCCTCGGCGCCGGCAGCGCGTGAGCGGGTGACTGACCAGCCGAGGACAGTCCCGAGGGCGAGCCCGATGAGCAGCAGCACGATGTCCATGGGGACCACGGTGCAGGAGACCTTGGACACAACCCCGCAGGGCGCACCCGTCGGCGATTCGGCCGGGCGACCTGACCGCCGTACCCTTGAATCCCGTGAGCCTCACCATCGGCATCGTCGGCCTGCCCAACGTCGGGAAGTCGACGCTGTTCAACGCCCTGACGAAGAACGACGTCCTCGCCGCCAACTACCCGTTCGCGACGATCGAGCCCAACGTCGGCGTGGTCGGCGTTCCCGACCCCCGGCTGCAGGTCCTGGCGGGCATCTTCGCCTCCGCCCGGGTGCTGCCGGCGACCGTCTCGTTCGTCGACATCGCCGGGATCGTCCGCGGCGCCAGCGAGGGGGAGGGCCTCGGCAACAAGTTCCTGGCGAACATCCGCGAGAGCGATGCCATCTGCCAGGTGATCCGGGCGTTCCGCGACCCCGACGTGGTGCACGTCGACGGCCAGGTCTCGCCCAAGGGCGACATCGAGACCATCAACACCGAGCTGATCCTCGCCGACCTGCAGACGATCGAGAAGGCGCTGCCGCGGCTGGAGAAGGAGGCGCGGCTCGTCAAGGACAAGGCGAAGACGTCCCCGGTGGCCGCCGTCCTGAAGGCGCAGGAGCTCCTGCAGGGCGGAACGACCTTGTACGGAGGGGCAGCCGCTGCCGGGATCGACCCCGAGGACCTGCGCGAGCTGCACCTGCTGACCGCAAAGCCCTTCATCTACGTGTTCAACGTGGACGAGGACGAGCTGGGCGACGAGGGGTTCAAGATCGAGATGCGCGAGCTGGTGGCGCCGGCCGAGGCGATCTTCCTCGACGCGAAGATCGAGTCGGAGCTGGTGGAGCTGCCGGACGACGAGGCGCTCGAGCTGCTGCAGTCGATGGGGCAGGAGGAGTCGGGTCTCGACCAGCTCGCTCACGTCGGGTTCCGGACGCTGGGCCTGCAGACGTACCTCACCGCCGGGCCCAAGGAAGCGCGCGCGTGGACCATCCCGGTGGGCGCCACCGCGCCGCAGGCGGCAGGGGTCATCCACACCGACTTCCAGCGCGGCTTCATCAAGGCCGAGGTCGTGTCGTTCGACGCACTTGTCGACGCAGGGTCGATGGCCGAGGCCAAGTCCCGCGGCAAGGTCCGCATCGAAGGCAAGGACTACCTGATGCAGGACGGCGACGTCGTGGAGTTCCGCTTCAACGTGTGATCTGCTGCGTTTCCGCAGGTCAGAGGGTTGTGAAGGCGCCGGGCGGTTCGGCGAACCGACCTGGAAGCAGGGTCAGGAAAGTGATCTGGCACACACGAACCGGCCCCAAAGGGTGACGGCCGAGTGACGACGGCACAAGAACGCTACGGCTTGCCCCGCCGCAGGCCGATGACAGGGGCAATGGGCCAGTTACGTGCACCTCGGTCATCGCTTGCCCGCCGCCTGAGGCTGGCGCTCGCGGTGATGCTGCTGCCGGTCGTGGCGGTTGCTGGGGCCGGACTGGTCACCTTCCGCCTCTCGGTGTCCGCGCTCGAGGAGTTCCGTCAGGAGACGGTCGAGGAGTCCCACCGCATCGAGGTCGTCAGGGACCTCCTGACCGACGCTGACGACCTGGGCGAGGCGTCCGTCGAGGAGGGCGACCCTGCCACGGGCAAGCGGTTCGTCGCGCTCAGCGACCGGATCGACGGGCGCTTCGAACAGCTCCAGACCTTGGCCACGAAAGAGGAGCGTCGGCTCGCGGCGCAGGCTGCCGCGGTGTGGACGCAGTCCGCCGCCGATATCGAAGCGGCGAAGCAGCTCCCGAGCGGAGTCACGACCGAAGACCGGCTCGATCCGTTCCACGACCATGTCGATGAGTCGGCGTCGATCCTGGCTGACCTCCAATCGCTCAACGGCAACCAGGTTGCGGACGAGATCTCGTCATTGCGCCGGCGGGAGCAGGACCAGCTGCTTGCCAGCCTCGCCGTGCTGCTCATCGGCTCGACGATTGCGTTGTTCCTGGCCCGGCGGGTGAGCCGTTCGATCACCCGGCCTCTGCTGTCCTTGAAGGACGCGGCGATGCGGTTCGGCTCGGACCACCTGTCGCATCGGATCCCCGTGAGGGGCGACGACGAGGCTGGCCCAGCTGGGCATGGCCTTCAACGCCATGGCGAGCACCCTCCACAAGAGCGGAGCCGATCTGCGCGAGAGCGAGCAGCGCTTCCGCGCACTGGTGCACAACTCCTCGGACGTGTTCACCGTCATCGGCGCCGACGCCGTCATCCGTTACCAGAGCCCGGCGATCGAGAAGGTGCTCGGCTACCCTACCGAGGACGTCATCGGCCGGTCGTTCCTGGACCTCGTCGAGCTGGACGACCAGGACATCGCCGGACTGCTGTTCGAGCACTCCCGGCTGCGGCCAGGGGTGCCCACCAAGGGGGAGGTCCGCATGCGGCCCCTCGCGGAGGGGCACGCGCCCGGCGCTTCGAGATGACCGCCACAGACCTTCTTGACGACCCGACCGTTCGCGGTCTGGTCCTCAACTACCGCGACGTCACCGAGCGAGCGCTGTACGAGGAGCGGCTGACCCAGCAGGCGTTCCATGACGCGCTGACCAGCTTGCCGAACCGAGCACTGTTTCAGGACCGGCTGGAGCATGCGCTCCGGCAGCGAGGGCAGACCGTCGGCCTGCTCTTCGTCGACCTGGACCACTTCAAGGTGGTCAACGACAGCCTCGGTCACGATGCCGGGGACCAACTCCTCTGCGACGTCGCGCAACGGCTGGCCGGCTGCCTGCGGGACGGGGACACCCTCGCCCGCCTAGGCGGTGACGAGTTCACCGTCCTGCTGCCCGACATCGCCGGCGATGATGCGGTAGTGGTGGCCGAGCGGATCGAGAGCCGGCTCGAGCTGCCCTTCGAGCTGCTCGGCCAGTCCGTCTTCGTGACCGCCAGCATCGGCATCGCGACCGGCGTCGCACTGCACGACCGGTCCGACGCACTGCTGCGGGATGCCGACGCCGCCATGTACGTGGCCAAGGCTCGCGGCAGGGCCCGCCACGCGGAGTTCGACCCCACGATGCATTCCCGGGCCGTCACCCGGCTGGCCATCGAGACCGACCTGCGCCGCGCGATCGACAACGACGAGTTCGAGCTGCACTACCAGCCAATCAAGATCTTGGACGGCAACCAGATCGTGGGCGTCGAGGCGCTGGTGCGCTGGCGGCGGCCCGACGGGATCCTTATCCCTCCCGGCGAGTTCATCCCCGTGGCCGATGAGACCGGGCTCATCCGCCCGATCGGCCGCTGGGTGATGCACGAAGCGTGCCGCCAGCTCGCCCGCTGGAGGTCGGACCTGCCGCAAGCGGCGGGGCTGTCGATGAGTGTCAACGTCTCCGCTCGCCAGCTCCAGGACGCCAGCATCATCGAGGACGTCGAGTCGGCCTTGCGCGAGACAGGGTTGGACCCTGGCTCCCTGATACTGGAGCTGACCGAGAGCGCCATGGTCGAGAACTTCGACGGGGCCTCGGCGACACTGCAGAAGCTCCGGTGGATGTCCGTGCAGCTGGCGATGGACGACTTCGGCACTGGCTACTCATCTCTGAGTCGCCTCAGCCGGCTGCCGCTGGACATCCTGAAGATCGACCGGAGCTTCGTAGCACGGCTCGACCAGGACGCAGAGGCTCGAGCGATCGCGTATGCGATCGTCGCGTTGGCGAAGGCGCTCGGACTGCGAGTGACTGGCGAGGGCATCGAAACCGCTGCACAGCTGTCCACGCTGATCGAGCTCGACTGCACCTACGGTCAAGGCTTTCTCCTCGGCCGGCCAGTGCCCCCCGACGAGCTGGCCGAAATGCTCCGGGGAATCAGCACCACCGAGGCACCGCAGCCGCGACGTTAGCCCGGCTGCATTGAGCGCGAGCGTGCAGGCGCCTGGAGACCGGCAGCTATCGTCCCTCGCGAGCGGGCGTGACCGAGAGCAGTTCGAAGGCCTCCATCGGCTGCGACTTCCCCTTGAGATCGGTGAGGCCTAGCGGCCGCACGTCGATGATCACGCCGGGCTCGGAGTTCGCCTCGTCGACCGTCCGGCTCGCGATCGTGATGTGGCCGGGCGTGGACAGACTCTGCAGACGGGCGGCGATGTTGGTGGTGTCGCCGATCACCGCGAACGAGCGTTGCGGTCCGGCCCCCACGTTGCCGATCACCGCGACTCCCGTGTTCACGCCGACGCGGAACCGTGGCCAGTCGTCTGAGGCGCGCACGTCGGCGGAGCGGTCCCGGATGGCGATGGCCGCCCGCACCGCCCGGGCCGCATCGTCGGGATGATCGCCCAGAGCGTTGAAGACCGCCAGGATCGCGTCACCGGCGAACCGCTCGATGATCCCACCTTCCCGTTCCACCACGGAAGGGACCACCGCACCCCAGTAGGCGTTCAGCATCTCGATCACCTCCGTGGCCGACCGGCCTTCGGCGAACGTCGTGAAGTCCGCGAGGTCCGCGAACAGGACGGAGACCTCCTGCTCCCTTCCTCCGAGGTGCGCGAGCGCCGGGTCGGCGTCGAGGCGGTCGGCAAGATGAGGGCCCACGTACTGCCGCAACAGACGATCCATCCAGGCCAGCTCGCGGGCCGACTCGGTCATCATCGCGACCTGATCTCCAGTGAAGCCTCGCGTGCGCAACAGGTCGGCTGCCGAGTCCACGGTGCCCGAGGCGTCTGCTCGCACCAACGCCGCCATCGCGTCCGCTTGACGGCTGTCGAGCCGTTCGAGCGTGCGGTCCAGGTAGATGCCGCCGAAGGCTCCCGAAATCGACCGCGCGTGTCGGTACTCGTGCCGACTCGCCAGCACGATCGCGGCGAAGGCGACTGCCATGAGGACGTGCCACTCCCACCACGAGGCCTGCCACGCGCGACCGAACGCCATCGCGATCAACGCCTCGGCGAGCAGCATGAACGCCACGGCCACGGCGAGCGGCAACGGGCGGCGGCGAGTCCCATAGATGCGCAGGTACCGCCAGCCGGCGAACGTGTATGCCGCGATGCCGAACGGGAGCAGCACCAACAGCCATGGCGCCCTCTCCGACGCGATCACCCGGTCGAGCGGAGGAACCCCGGCGAGCGAGGCAACCGCCCACCCGAGCAGCACGGTGACGAGCCCGATCCGTATCGGCCTCTGCAGCCTCCGCAGTCGTTGCTCGGTGCGGGCGTCCATCTCGATCGAGGACATGGCCGCGAAGGCCGACGCCAGGAGGAGCCCGACGGGCGTACCCAGCACGAACCCCCCGTTCGGGTTGCTCAACACCACGCCGGGCGTGGCCAACCCGTGCAAGGCCAAGAAGCCGGCGCTGGTCAGCAGGACCATGGAGACGAGAAAAAGCCGCTCATCACGGTTGCGGCGGGCCATCTCGCTCACGATCAGGCCGAGCACGACATTCAGGAGCGCGACGCCGAATACGAGCCAGAAGTGCGAGGGATGGTGCTCCCAGTGCGCATCCAGCGATGGAACGCTGAGCAGCAGGGTGAGTCCGGCGATCGGGATCACCAGCGCCGCCCACAGAAACACCGACGAAGGCCCCGATGCGGCGGCCCGGGGTTCCATCCCTTGATCATGCACGGCGAGACGATGCCGCTCAATGGTCCAACAGGGGTGGCCGTCGCGGGTCAGTCGTTGCCGACCGTACGGTGCGATGGCACAGTCGGACGTCGTGGTGGGACTGCCGGACGACGTCGAGGGCCTGTTCCGTACCTTCATGGACAACAGCCCGTTGACCGCCTGGATCGTTGACGAGGACGACCGTCTCGTCTACTCCAGCGAGCCGTTTCCACTGCGCGACGACCAGGTCGGGACCTCCATGTGGGAGATGGTGCCGGAGCCGTACGTGCAGCCATACCGTGCGGCGCTGGAACTGGCCCGGTCCACCGGCGAGACACAGGCCGTCACGGCGCCCGGTCCCCGGGCTGATGGCACCGGGGACCGCGAGGGCTGGTTTCAGGCCTTCTACTTCCCGCTGCCGCGAGGGTGGGTCGGCGGCGTAGGTCTCGACTTGACCGACCTGACCGAGGCGCGCGAGGAGCTGGTGCGGTCGCGCCAGCGCCTGGTGGCTGCAGGTGACGAAGCACGCCGGCGCATCGAGCGGGACCTGCACGACGGCGTGCAGCAGCGGCTCATCGTCCAGCTGCTCCGGCTGCGCGCTGTGCACCAGCGCCTGGAGAGGGATCCGGCTGCCGCGGCTGGGATGCTGGAGGCCACCGTGGCCGACCTCGAGGACGCCGTCGACGAGCTCCGCGAGCTGGCGCGCGGCATCCACCCCAGCACACTCACCCGCGCCGGCCTGGGCCCGGCGCTGAGCGGTCTCGCCGCCCGCGCCGGCATTCCCGTGCGGCTCCGGTGCACGGTCGAGGGCCGGCTCCCCGAGGCCGTCGAGGTGGCCACGTACTTCGTCTGCTCGGAGTCCCTGACGAACATCGCCAAGCACGCGAAGGCGACGTCCGCCGAGGTGTCGGTCGGGATCACCGCTGACGCCGTCGTGGCCGTGGTCTCCGACAACGGCGTGGGTGGCGGTGAGGTCCAGCGAGGCGGGGGCCTCGAAGGCCTCCGCGACCGCGTGGAGGCGCTCGGCGGCAGCCTTGACGTCTCCTCTCCAACCGGTGCCGGCACGACGCTCCGGGCATCCATACCGGTTGACGGACCGCCGGGCCGGGACTCGGCCTAGGCCACCACGACGTCAGTCTCCAGAACGCCTGCGGGCGGTGATCGAGCGGCCTACCGTCTTCCTGTGAACGGGGAGGGGGTTCCTGCGAGATGAGGATCGCGGGGCTTGACGGGCTGCGAGCGATCGCTGTCACCGGCGTGCTGCTGTATCACGGCGGCGTGGCTGCGGTGCCCGCCGGCTTCCTCGGTGTGGACCTCTTCTTCGTCATCAGCGGCTTCCTCATCACCACGCTGTTGCTCACGGAGGCGACCCGGTGCGGGGGCGAGATCGATGTCGTCGCGTTCTGGGGCAGGCGGGTACGTCGGTTGCTCCCCGGCCTCGCACTCGTGACCGCCGCCACCGTGGTGGTCTTCACGACATGGTCGTCGATCGCTGATACGGCCGGGCTCGGTCGCGAGGCTGCGGCAGCCCTGCTCTATGTCGCGAACTGGCACTTCCTCTTCACCGGCGACGGCTACTTCGAGCAGCTCGCGCTCCCATCGCCGCTGCTGCACACATGGTCGCTGGCCATCGAGGAGCAGTTCTACGTTCTCTGGCCGCTCCTTCTGTTGCTGGCTCCGAGGCTGCGCGCGCCGCGCTGGGCCCAGGCGACGATCGTGGCGGCCGGAGCCCTGGCCTCGGCCGCGTGGATGGCCCGACTCGTCGGCGGCGGCGTCGACACGGATCGGGTGTACTACGGCACCGACACCCGAGCACAGACCATCCTGGTGGGCGTCGTCGCGGCGTTCTTGCTCGAGCGTGTTGTCACCAGCCCGTCGAGCCGGCGAGCGATGCCTTCGGTGCTCGCGCGGCGGCTGACGAGTGCCGCCGGTCCGTTGGCTCTCGGCTGCATCGTTGCCACGATGGTCCTCGGACGTGCAGACGACGACCGGCTCTACCGCGGAGGATTGTTGCTCTTCGCGCTGGTCAGCGCGGCTCTCATCGCGGCAGTTGTCAGATCGCCACGCAGTATCTTGACCCGCGTACTGGAGGCGCGACCGTTGCGGGACGTCGGCGTGCTGTCGTACAGCCTCTACCTCTGGCACTGGCCGGTGTTCCTCTTCGTCACCGCCGGGCGTACTTCTCTCGGTGGCCCCGCTCTGTTGGGCGTTCGCCTCGTCGTGACTCTCGCTATCGCGACAGCCGCCTACCACTTCGTGGAGGCGCCGTTACGCCGCGCCACCTGGCGACCGCGCCGGCTCGTGGCGCTGCCTGTTGGCGCCGCTGCCCTGGCATGTGGCCTGGCGCTCCTGGTCTCGAGCGCCGTCCCGACTGGGCGTCAGCCCGTGACGGCAGCAGCCGCCGACGTCCCCCGACAACCCGTAACTCGCGCTGAGCCGGCGGAAGCGGAGGGCACGGAACGGTTGCGCGAGTCCCTGCGGCCTTCCGGCCACTCTGCGGAGACGACGGAGCAGCAGCACCGTCTTCGAGTGACCCTCCTCGGCGACTCGACCGCCTTGACGTTGGGAGACGGGTTGCGCAACCTGCCGGGGAGGCAAGGCGTGGTCTTCTACAACGCGGCGACCCTTGGGTGCGGGGTGACCACGGCTACTCCGTACCGGTACATGGGCGAGGTCAACCCGTACGAGCACAAGAAGTGCCGAACGTGGAAGTCCCGCTGGCGGCACCGCGTCTCCTCCCGCCCAGCCGATGTGGTCGCCATCCTGGTGGGACGCTGGGAGGTGGCCGACCAGGTGGTCAACGGCACCTGGACGCATGTCGGAACTCCGCTGTTCGACAGCTACCTACGGGGCGAACTGCGCAAGGCGATCGCAGCCGCCTCGAGCGCGGGCGCCTCGGTGGCATTCCTGACTGCCCCGTACTACAGCAGAGGCGAGCAACCCGACGGCAGCACCTGGGCCGAGGACGACCCGGCGCGCGTCGACGCGTTCAACCGGGTCCTGCGCTCGGTCGCGGCGCAGCAACCCGAGCGGGTCCGCGTTGTCGAGTTCGGCCGCCGGAGCGCGGGCGGTGGCAACGAGTACGTCAGCGAGGTCGACGGAGTCGTCCTTCGGTACGACGGCGTGCACTTCACCGCTGCCGCCGCCCAATGGATCCAGCCTTGGCTGCGCCAGCAGCTCGCCCGAGCGGCCCGTTCCGGCTGACAGGCTCAGGCGCCGGTGACCGCGAGATGCCGCAGGGATGGGCCCGGCATTGGTAAAGACCTGGCGTGACGGCTTGTCACGCAGAGTGGCCGAGATCATGTTGGGGGCAAGCCACAGAGGGGGCTTGCACATGACAACGCTCAGCCAGACCGTCACCGGCGCCGACCTGACGACCGACATCGCCGAGCTGCGAACCTCCGCCCGCGGATGGCACGGCGTCCAGCTCGCCGTCCTCGGCTTCATCGGCCTCTGCGGGGCGCTCAACAGCTCCGGGAGCGACGAGCCCGGCTGGCTTCAGCAGCTCGCCGGTTTGCTGGTCCTGGTCTCGTTGGTCCTCGCCTGCGTCGCGACGGTGCTGGTCGCCAGTGCGGCATGGCCGGTCTACGGCGCTGCCCATGCCTCGGTCTCCGCCGCGGAGGAGATCCAGCACACCGGCCGGCGCCTGCGGACGGGGATCGTGCTGACCTTCCTCGCCGTCGTGGTCCTCGCTCTCGCGACGAGCTCGTCCTGGTGGCCGAGCGACAACGGCGACGGCGATCTGGTCGAGCTCTCTACAGCCCGCGGAAGCGTGTGCGGCACGCTGGTGGACGCCGAGGCAGGCACCGTCGCGGTCGAGGCCTCAGGTCAACGCGTCGTCGTGCCGCTGCAGGATGTCGTGACCCTGCTGCCGATCGCGGACTGCCCGTCGGCCTGACTGCGCTGGGTCAGGCAACCTGGTGGAGACGTCGCCGACCCTCGTCAGTGAGGGCGAGGGGCGAACCGCTGATGGCACCGGCAAAGCAGAGCAGCTTGAGGGCGCGCCAGAAGTCACGCTCGTCTGCGCCGACTCGACAGGCTGCGAGTACTCCGCTCGCCGAGAGGTCGTCGCTGCCGTCGACCGCGACGAGAATCCGGTCCTGAACTGACTCCTGCATGGTTGTCACTCTCGGTACCTGCCCGATTACACGGCGCGCAAACCGCCCGCGTCTCCGAACCGATCGGAAGCGCCCCGCGTCCTTGGGTCACTCGTTCGACGCATGCGATGGAAAGCAAGGTCGAGCAAGGGAAAAGAAAGATCTACCTCGCCTTCATCCGGAGTCCTTGTTGCGGCGGTGATGTTGGCGATGGGCATACGTGAATCGGGGTGAGGACGCTCTGCTGGCCGGCAGAGCGTGACGGGGTGACGAGGGGGAGGCAGCGGTGCTGCCACGGGGGATCAGAAGGAGCGCTTAGCCATTCGTAGGGGGAACTATGTCTGCTCGCCGTTCTGTCGTCCTGCTGTCTGCGCTGACGCTGGCTCTGACGGGTATCCCTGTCACAGCTCCGACGTCGATCGGTCCGTCGTCGCCGCAGGCCGTCGCGGAGGCAGGGCCCGATGCGGCGGTGTTCGTCAACGAGATCCACTACGCCAACACGGGTGTCGACACCGGCGAGTTCGTCGAGCTCGCGGGTCCGTCGGGGACTGACCTGACTGGCTTCGAGGTGGTCCTGTACGACGGCGAGACCGGTCAGGCGTACGCCAGCACGCTGCTCACCGACACCATCGACGTCAGCGGTGTCACCGTCGTGGACTACCCCGTCGAGGGCATCCAGGACGGCCCGGACGCCGTGGCCCTCGTCGACGGGGCGAACGTGAGCCAGTTCCTGTCCTGGGGCGGCGATGTCACGGCCACGGACGGGCCGGCAGCCGGGCTCACGAGCACCGACATCGGGGTCGCAGAGACCGACGCAACGGCTGCAGACTCCTCGCTCCAGGTGACGGGCACCGGCGACACGTCCGGCGACTTCAGCTGGACCGGGCCCACAGCCAGCTCGCCGGGGGGACTGAACGACGGGCAGAGTCTCACGTCGAACACGGCGGAGGAGGCGGTCCTCCCGACCCAGGTGGCTGATGTCGTCGAGCCCGGGGAGATCGTGGAGGCGACGGTGCCGGCGAGCGACCCGGCCATCGAGCGGATCATCGAGGGCGAGTCCCTGGCGGAGTCCGCCACCGGGACGGCGGTCACGGTGCAGGAGAGCAGCGGCGCGCTCGTCTGGTCCGGCAACGCGCAGCTGCGCGTCGACGCGATCCAGGTCGGGCGACGCGACGACGGTCACCTTCCAGGTCCCCGTCGCCGGACGGTACCGGTTTGCAGCCGACATGACCTCAGGGCCCAACTTCGGGCGCGCAAGCGCTCGCCGTCGACGGCGTCAAGGTCGGACAAGAGTTCAACGGAGCGATCGGCACCCAGAATGCCCTTCAGCGCCGCGTCGGTTTCGGCGACATCGATCTCGCGGTCGGTGCCCACACCCTGACGCTCACCGCAGTCGGGTCCGCCCCGCAACGGCGAGGATCCGGATCGGGCTTGACCTGATGCGCCTGCGGCTGCTCCCGGCCGCAGGGTCGGCTCACGCTGACGCCCTGGGCACCACGATGCGGTACGAGGAAAGGTGCCGGTCTACGGCTGGAGCACCGACCAGGCCGACACGTTGTCGTTGAAGGTGGACCACGAAAATGTTGTCGACTGGGAGGCTCTCGGCGACCCGGCGATGCTCATCTACGAGGGCAGCGAGATCGATGCCGGTCCCGCCGGTGCCGACTTCCAGGATGGGATCCTGGTCCGAGGTCAGAAGACGATCCTCAACCACGATGTCGGAGCGGACGGCACCTTCGACACCGATACGATCGACGTCTCCGGGGAGCTGTTCCGCCCGGGCGAGAACAACATCACCGTCTTCACTGGGCCGGACCCTGGGTGATCTAGGCGGGAACAAGGACGATTTCGCGTGTACGAAACGTCCGGCTCGTGCTGGCGGACGGCACTGTGCTCCGCGATCCCACCAAGCCGAACTCGACGATCTACCCGATCAACGACGCGATTCCGCAGCGAGTGTGGACGTTCACCATCCCGCCGGTGACGTCCCCCGGCTCCGGTCTACACGCCCGCACGTGGCTACGTCCTGGACACCAAGTTCCTCGCCGACGGCGACCACCTTGTCACCCTGGTCGCCGACGGTCCCGCAGGTCCGGAGACGCTCAACCACAGGGTCACCGTCGACAACGGTGCTCCGATCGTCACCGACCTGTCGCCGGCGGACGGGACGACTGTCAAGGGGAGCTTCATCCTCGACGCCACAGTCACCGACGACGGTGACCAGCGTCCACATGTCGCAGCCACCCTCGACAGCGCACCTGTGGAGCTCGGCGACGACGATGAGCAGCGACGACCTGACAGAGGGAGAGCACACCTTCACGGTCACGGTCACTGACGCGGCAGGAAACACCGCGTCCGAGACGGTGACCTTCACCAGCGTCCCGCAGACACCGGACGCCCCGCAGCTGGTGTCTCCGGAGGACGGGGCGACCGGCGTCCCCACCGACGCGACACTGAAGGTGCGGGCCAGCGACCCGGACGATGACCGGCTGCAGGTGACGTTCCTCCAGGCGAACCCCGTCGTCGGGCCGCCGCTGCTCGCCACTGGAGGTTCAACCACGGGGGACGCGCCGCCACTGACGGCCACCGGTGGCACTTCGCTGGACCCCCAGGCCGCCGCGGAGTCCGACGACGTCTATGCCGATGCGCCGCCGACGACGGACTTCCCTTACCAGCGTTACGACATCCCGGTCAGCCGCGTCCGCGGCGCCAAGCAGGTCGACGTCAGCTGGGAGGGCCGCATTGCGCCCGACCGTGAGGTCGTGCTCTCGGTGTACGACATCACCGCCCAGCGCTGGACGGAGATCGCAGCCAGCCGGGGCACCGAGGGTGCCGACACGACGGTCGTGGGCACTGCCCGGCTGGGCCGGACGAACGACGAGGGCCGCGTGCACGTCCTCGTCCAGGCCAGGGACCCCTTCCCCGAGATCCCCAGCGAGGCGGACGGGACCTTCGATGACCCGGACACCTACGACTTCTCGGTGGCGTGGATGACGGACACCCAGTACCTGTCGGAGGGAGCGGTCTTGCCGCCACCCGAAAACGACTTCGGGCTGACCCTACCAGGCGATCAACCGATGGATCGTCGACAACCGCGAGCAGCGCAAGATCGTCTACGCGGCACACACCGGCGACATCATCAACAACTGGCAGCCCAACGACTTCGACGAGCCGCCGGGCCCGCGCCGAGTTCCAGTTCGCCAGCAACACGATGAAGGTCCTCGAGGACGCCGGCATCCCGAACGGCGTCATCCCGGGCAACCACGACAACCGCGGCGGGATGTCGAACGTCCTGTACAACGAGTACTTCCCGCCGTCGCGCTATGACGCCGCCGAGGACACCGCGCCGACCGGCGAGGACGGCGAGGGCTACTACGGCGGCTCCTGGCGCCCGGACGACAACCAGAACCACTACGACCTCATCGAGGCTGGCGGCCAGAGGCTGATCTTCCTCTACCTCGGCTTCATCGTCGGTCCGGACGAGATCGCCTGGGCGAACCAGGTGCTTGCCGACCACCGGGACCGCAAGGCCGTGGTCCTGACGCACACGTACCTGCTGCCCAGCATGGCGTCGGACGGGCGCGGCGGTGAGCTCAACGACGTCGACGGCATCGACCTGTTCAACCAGGTCGTGCTGCCGAACGAGAACGTGTTCCTGACGCTGAGCGGCCATGTGCACGGGGTCGCCCTGAACATCAAGCGCGACCTCGGCGTCAAGGGCAGGGCTGTCGTCGAGATGATGTCCAACTACCAGTTCTTCGAGGTCGAGGTCGAGGGGGAGGAGCAGGGTGAGCGCGCACGGGACACATCCGATTGCTGCAGTTCACGACGGAGGGCTCGAACATCTCGGTGAACACGTACTCGCCGTTCCTCGACGATCACAATGCTGAGGAGTTCGACACGATGCCGGGGCGGGACTACGCGGCGAACGCCGACGAGTTCATCGTCCCGGTGGACCTCGCCTCTCGCACCACGGGTTTCCGCACCGACTCGGTGGGGCTGGCGCTGCGCACGGACACCGTGATCGGCACGGTCTCCGTGCCCTCCGGTGAGGTTGCCGAGGTCACCTGGAAGGGGCTGACGGCAGGAACGAGGTACGGCTGGTACGCGCGCGCCACCGACCCGGACGGGGTGTTCGCCGAGTCCACCGCGTTCACCTTCACCACCGCGGCCCCCTCGCCTGCCGTCGCACTGTCCCCGGCGGCCGCCAGGGCACTGTGATGACCAACGCACGGAGCGGGTGGGGGCCGGCGCGAGTCGCCGGAACCGTGCTGGTGGGCGCCCTCGTGGCGCTCACCAGCGCGGTGGCCTTCGGCCCGCCGGCCACTGCCCATCCCTCGCACAAGCCGCAGACCCTCCGGCTCAGCAGTGACGGACCGCAGGTCCACGTCCGGTGGAGGGCGGCCCCAGACGACCTCGGGGAGCTGGCCCTGTTCCTTGGCGTCGCTGACGGTTCCCGCACCCTCGTCTTCGAGGACGGCGACTTCGTCCCCGAGGAGTCCGACGCATCCGACGCCGAGCTGCTGGCCGGCTCCGACGAGTTCCCCGCGTACCTGCTGGACCACATCCAGGTCCGCCAGGCGGGGCCGCTCGTGCGACGGCACGGTGACCGACACCGAGCACCTGGACCATGAAGGGGCGAGCCTGCGGTTCGACTGCGTGGACGACGTCGAGGAGGTTGACGTGACCGTCACGACCATGACCGACATCGACCACGAGTACCGCACGGCGGCCCGGAGCAGCACGGGTGACCGGGCCGTCTACACCAGCCATCAATCCACTCACGACTGGCAGCTGGCTGCCCCCGATGAGGGTGGCTCGGCCGCATGGCTGCGGCCGGCCGCCGGGTCTGCAGCGGTCCTCTCGGGTGCGCATGCTGCTCCTCTACCTGCTCCGGCGATCGCATCCGGTCAGCCGGCGGGCTCGCAGAGCCTGAGGCCGTCGATCGTCGCCTGCCCAGCCTCGCAGCGCGTCTCCTCGTCGTTTCGCCAGGCATCCTCAAGGGCAAGGGTGCCGCCATGATCTTGCGCTGGGTGTGGCGGACGGTGGTGCTCTTCGTCGGCCGGAAGCTGTGGACCGCGTGGCGATCGCGCAGCCAAGGCGGCCCGCCCCGTCGATAGCCCGTCCCCTGACCGCGACCTCTCGGGTGTCCTCCGGATCTGGTGCCGTACGGCGGCCTCCCTCGGGACTTTGGTCCCTGTCGGGCGACCCGACCCTCCGTCAGAGTCGGAAGCAGCCAGCAGAGAACTGGCATCGACGACCAGGAGGACACCATGACCACCACCGACTCGCGCACCCAGCGCCCGGCTCGTCACACCGACGATGCCATCACCGTGACCGTGACCCGGTCTGCGTCCACCACCGCTCGTATCGCGGCCCTGATCACGATCCTGGCCGGCGTCGTCCTGGCCGTGGGTGGTGCCACCACCTGGTTCACGGTCCAGAGCAACCTCGCCGACGAGCGGATCACGGTGTCGGAGGACTCGCCCCGCTTCGCGAACGACAAGGTGGACGGCCCGTTCACCGCCTTCCAAGAGGCGCAGATGATCGAGAAGCACTACCTCGAGTCCACCAAGGGCAAGACGTACGCCGAGCTCGACCGCGAGGACCCGGTCCGTGAGACGGCGATGACCGCATCGTTCCTGCGGGCGTCCCTGTTCACCTCGGTCGTCTCGTTCGGCGTGGCAGCCATGGCCTTCGGGATGGGCATCGTGCTCATCATCGCCGGCTACGGGTTGCTCACCCTGAGCCGGGCGGTACCCCGCAGCTGAGCTTCACGCCAGCTGCTCGACGGAGGCGTCCACCAGGTGGTGGACGCCTCCGTCGCGGTCTCACGTCATCACGGTGCGGTGCTGCGGCGACCCTTCATCGACGCGACCAGTGCGACTCCGATCGCTGCCAGCACCAGCTGCACCAGCAGCTCGACCCAGTCGACGCCGTCGGTGTCGCGCAGGGGCCCGACGATCGCCGAGCCGATCAGCGCAGCCACGATGCCGACGACGATCGTCAGCCAGATCGGAATGTCTTGCTTGCCGGGAACGATCAGTCGTCCCAGCGCGCCGATGATCAAGCCGATGATGACGGCGCCGATGATGCCTTCGATGGTCATGTTGTCTCTCTTCCAGCAGGGGTGGATCGATCGCGGTGGGTCTGCCCCGCCTGAAGGGCCCTGAACCACCGTCGCGGGGCAGGGCGCGCTCCGCTCAGGTGACCATGCCCGAACGGTATGCCAGGACTACCGCCTGGACGCGGTCGCGGACGCCCAGCTTCGCCAACAGCCGCGCGACATGCGTCTTGACCGTCCCCTCGCCGATGTAGAGCTCGTTCCCGATCTCCGCGTTGGACAGCCCGCGGGCCAGCAGCAGCAGCACCTCGCGCTCGCGCCCGGTGAGGGCCTTGACCACACTCGGGTCGGCTCGCGGCTCACGATGGGCGAACTCCGTGATCAGCCGCCGGGTGACCGAGGGCGCCAGTAGCGCATCGCCGGACGCTGCCGCACGGATCGCGGCGACCAGTTGCTGTGCGGGGGCGTCCTTGAGCAGGAAGCCGGTGGCGCCGGCTCGCAGCGCCTCGTACACGTACTCGTCGAGGTCGAACGTCGTCAGCATCACGACACGGGGGGCCGACGGCAGGGCGAGGATCTGGCGGGCAGCCTCGAGGCCGTCGACCTCGGGCATCCTGATGTCGAGCAGAACGACGTCGGGTTCGAGCTCGCGCGCGTTCGCCACGGCCTGTCGGCCGTTCGTCGCCTCTCCGACGACCTCGATGTCCTGCTCGCTGTCGAGGATCAGCCGCAGGCCGGTGCGGACCAGCTCCTCGTCGTCAGCGACGAGCACGCCGATCGTCATGTGTGCGCCGACTCGACCGACTCGACCGGCAGGTCGGCACGCACCCTGAAGCCGCCGCCCTCGGCCCGTCCCGTCTCCAGGGTCCCGCCGTAGAGCGCCACCCGCTCACGCATCCCGATCAGCCCGCGCCCCGGGGCGTGCCGTCGCCAGTTCGCGAACCGTCGTCGGTGACCTCGATCTCGAGGCCGTCGCGGTGGTACCGCAGGCGGACGGTGGAGTGCGCACGACCGGCGTGGCGCATCGTGTTGGTGAGCGCCTCCTGCACGATGCGGTACGCCGACAGGTCGACGCCCGGGGGGAGCTCGCGCGGCGTGCCCTCGACCCGGAGCTCGACCGGGAGGCCGGCAGCGCGGACCTGCTCGACCAGCGCGACGACGTGCGGAGGCTCGGTTGCGGGGCGTGCGGGACATCGTCGTCGGTGCCGACCAGCACGTCGAGGAGACGTCGCATCTCGGCCATTCCCTGCCGACCGGTGGACTCGATGGAGCGCAATGCCCGGTCCGCCGCCGCCGGGTCGTCGCGGAGAACCCGCTGCGCCGCCTGCGACTGGATGACGATGACGCCCATGCTGTGGGCGACCAGGTCGTGCAGCTCACGGGCGATCCTGGCCCGCTCTGCCGCGACCGCTGACCTGGCCTCCTCGTCCCGCGTCTGCTCGAGAACGATGGCGTGCTCGTGCAGCTGCCTCATCTCGTGACGGCGCCGTTGCATCCAGCGTCCGAAGCCCCAGAGCCCTCCCAGGACGAACCACGCCGGCACCACCTCGTCCAGCGGGTCGCCGTCGCGCAGCCGAGGGACGTCCGTCGCCAGGACCACCGCCGCCACGAGACCGAGGCCGAGCGTGGCGTCGCGCCGCGACCCGTGGGCGCCGACCGAGTAGAGAGCGATGACCATCGCGAAGAACGCCTGTCCCAGCCCGGCGTCGAGCTCGTACTGCAGCCACCCCGAGACGACGATCACGCTCAGTGCGAGCAACGGATGCTTGCGACGGACCAGCAGCGGCAGGGTGCCGAGGGCGGCCAGCGCCGCATTGGGGGCCGGGCCGCTCTGCCACGACGAGGCGTCCTGGGACCAGATCTGCACCTGGGCGGACACGGCGAGCAGGAGGACGACGACGAGGTCTGCGGCGCGAACGAGCTGCGACCTCCCCATGGCTTGACGTTAGCGGCCTCGGCCCGCGCGTGTTATCCCTCTCACGGCCTGTTCCTATCGGTCGGCCGTCTGCCCTTCGGGTTACCCGCACGGTGGATCCGAGGGCAGACGACGCGGGACGGCCCGCCTTCTAGCGTCCGAGGCATCACTCGAGATGCCGCTGGAGGATCCTGTGGAGACAACCGCGACAAGCCCCGTCGTCCGCGCCGGGTGGGCCGGCGTCGTGGCCGGTCCGCTGCTTGCACTATCGGTCGGCATCGAGCTGGTCTCCGACGTCCAGCGCCCTGACGGCACCGTGACCGCACCGGCGCTGTTCACTATCCTGATGGTGCTCTGGGCCCTGGGCACGGTGTGCATCGCAGCCACCGTCCTCGGCCTTCGGCGGCTGCACACCGACGCGGGTCGGCCGCTGCCGCGCGTCGGACGGGCCGGCGTCCGGTTCATGCTGGCCGGCTGCCTGCTGCTCCTCGCGTTCCCGGTGCTCGCGGGCTCACGGCGGCGCGTTTCGGGAAGGCCCGCGGACATCGTGTTCCTGCCCTTCGGGATCGGGTTCCTCTGCCTCATCGCCGGCAGCGGCATGCTCGGCCGGGGCGTGCGTCGCGCCGACGCGCTCCCGCTGGCCGCCGTGCCGCTCTGGCTTGGTGCGCTCCGGCGTTCTTGGCCATCGCCGTTCCCGCCGACCCGTGGCACGACCTGGCGCTCTTCGCGTTCCACGCGACCTGGACGGCACTCGGGCTGATCCTGCTGCGTCACGCCTCGCGTGGCGTCGCCGTCACCCCGGCACGCGAGCAGCTCAGCGTGTAGCGGCTGTCCGGCGAGGAAGTGGACCGGCGCGTCAGAGGTAGTCGGCGAAGACGCGCTCGACGAGACGGGCCGAGGCGTGGCCGTCGTCCCAGGCGTTGAACTGCTCGGTGAACTCGCGGTAGGCGTTCGCGTGCTCGGCGTGCAGCGACTCGACGTCGCGGATGGCCGCCACGACCTCCTCCGACGTGCTCAGATGCGGCCCGGGCACGCGTTGTGGGTCGAAGTAGAAGCCGCGCAGCCGGTCGCGGTAGTCGGCCAGGTCGTAGGTGAAGAACAGCATCGGTCTACCGGTGTTGGCGAAGTCGAACATCAGAGACGAGTAGTCGGTGACGAGGACGTCGGTCGCGAGGAGCAGCTCGTTCACGTCCGGCCACGACGACACGTCCCTCGCGAACTGACCGTCCACCCCGGGGACGCTGTCGACCACCTTGGCGTGGCTGCGGACCAGGAGCACGTGGTCGTCGCCGAGCGCCTGCCGCGCCGCCGCGAGGTCCAGCCGCATCTCCAGGCTGTACCGGTTGCCGGAATAGCGGTGGTCGTCGCGCATGGTCGGGGCGTAGAGCACGACTCGCGCCCCGGGGTCGATCCCCAGCCGCCGTCGCACCTCCGCGGCCACCCGGTCCCGGTCGGGCGCGAAGAACTGGTCCGTCCGCGGGTATCCGGTCTCGAGCATCTCGCCCTCGTAGCCGAAGGCTCCTCGCAGGATGGGCGTGCTCGGCGGGTTCGGTGAGATCAGGTAGTCCCACCGCGCGGACTCGCGCTTGATCAGATCGGCGTGCTCCCGCGTGGTCAGCATGTCCCACCGCGGGTTGTCCAGCGCGATGCGCTTGAACGGAGCGCCGTGCCAGGTCTGCACGACGACCTGCCCTGGCGGGGTCTGGAACCACGGACTCCATCGGCCGGTAGTTGGGCACGACGACATGACGGGCCCGGGCCAGCGCCTCGAAGTGGTCGCGGCTGTTGCGGCGGACCGGGTGGATGCCCTCCGGGAGTGCGGTCTGACCGTCGGCGACCACCCACAGGCAGCGGAGTCCGGGCGCGCGACGGCTGAGCTCCTCGTAGATGGCGCGGGCGTTGTCGCCGTACGCCCTGCTCTCGTAGCTCTCGAACAGCACCTCGTCGCACAGCCCGAGCCGCAGCAGCGCGGGGAACTCCACCACCCGCAGGTGCTGCTGGTTGGCCGGGCCGCGCTCCGTCTCGAGGAGGTCCGGCCCCACGTCGAGGTCGAGCTCGTCATCGTCCTCGGTCAGCGTGAACGACTTGGTCCCGATCGTGTGCTCGAGCGGGAGGGTTGCCAGGACATGCCGCCCGCCGCCAGAGGGACGTCCTCGTCCGGATCGTCACCCACCCGGACGGCGGGCAGCCAGTGTCCGTGGGGCAGGGGGAGGTCGCCGGCCAGCGTGGGCATCGCCGCGGGCCGCCAGCGCACGCTGAACCGGTCACCTGTCACGACGGGCGTGAGATCGCGGTCCCGGGCGGCTCGACGCGACACGAGAAGCAGCGACGCCTCCAGGCCGGCCGGCCACCGGCCGCTGAGCTCGAGCTCGTCGCCGAGCCACCGGGCGTTGTCGACGACCGGTCGCGGCCGCCGGACCGAGACCTCGGCTCGTCCGTGTGCCGTCGTGGTCACGGTGACCTCGCGCCCGTCGTGGGTCACCTGGACGGCCGGGAGGTCCGCCGGCATGCGCACGGCGACCGTCCGCTGCGCCCCGGGCAGGATCAGCCGGAGCGACCAGGTGACCTCACCGTCGAGCTCGTGCGCGGCCCGGGCGAGGAGGTCACCGAGCGGCAGGTCGGCGGTGAAAGTGCGGCCCAGTGGGCGGAAACGGACCGGGACGTCGAGGGCGGCCGCTCCCGAGAGCCGCCGCAGCTCCGCCGTCGACGAGCGTCGCCTCGTACGACGCCGCAGGCGGCCGGTCAGCCGGATAGCTGCCACCGGTGACCTCCGTGGCGGTCAGGACCGCCGGAAGCATGTCGACCTCGACGCCGAACGTGCCCCGCCCGGTGACCGGGACGAGCCGGACGTGGTCCATCTCCCGCAGCATCGGGTGCCGGGCACCACCGGCCTCGCGTCGCGGCAACCGTTCGCGCCCGACGGACCCCCTGGCTCTCGGCGCTGGCCTCGAGCCGCCACACGCCCGCCCGCCAGCCGTCCCTCGTCGCGCAACCGACGGATGTCGACGACCGTGCGGAAGCCTGCCCAGTCGTAGCAGTACGCCGCCTCCCTGGCGCGCACGGTGACGTCAGGGCGGTGCACGCGCTCGACCGGGAGCTCCAGTCGGCGGCCGTCACCGGCGCGCACCAGCGCGAGGTCGAGCCGGTCGCCGTCGGCGGAGTCCAGGTCCACCAGCCGGAGGTGGGCGATGCCGTCGACGTGCAGCAGGTCGCCCTCCCACCGTACGTGCTCGACCCGGGCCCGCAGGTCCATCTCCTGGTCCAGCCGGTAGACCTCGCGCGGGACCGCCAGGTCCGCGTCCTCCCGGAACGGCAGCTCGCCGAGGTGCTCGCCGCCGTCGAGGACCCAGTGCCGCAGCCGGAGCTCGCCGGACCGCTCCGCGGTGACGACCTGGACGAGCTCCTGGCCCAGTCCTCGCCCCGCCAGGTGGTACTGCAACCTGGTCACGGCGGGGAGGCCCTCGGTGAGCGCCGGCCCGGCGTCACGGACGACGGCGCCGATCCGCGCGATCAGTCGGTCCTGCACGCCCGCCTCGGCCTCGGGCAGACCGGGCAGTGCCTCGCTGATCGCAGGCTCCAGCACGTTCTGGTACCAGTGCGCGCGGGTGGCCGCGGGCAGGCTGCCGGCCACGTCGTGCAGGTCGTCGAGCCCTCTGGCGACGGCGGCCATGTCCTCGGCGCGCAGGTGCAGCTCGGCCTTGCGCAGCCGTGGCGACCTCGCCTGTGCCTCCACGACCGGTTCGGGGACGACGTCGACCGCGTCCGCTGCGGCCAGGGCACGCGCGAGCACGCCACGCCGCTGCTCCGGGCTCGGGCCACCCGAGCGACTGCTGCTCCCACCACGACCGTCGCCACAGGACGGCGGCGACCCCGGATGTTCGAGCAGCGTCCGGCGTGGCGTCGACCGACGTCGCGGCGACGGCCGTCAGCAGGGTGGCCGGGGTGCCTGATGTCGATGCCGTCCCGACGGCTGCGTCCGCACCGCTGGCGTCCAGAGACGCCAGCAGGGCGAGCACTCCGCTCGCGACCAGGACGTCCCCGCTCTGCAGGAAGAGCAGGAGGTCTCCACGGGCCTCACCAGCGCCGGCCACCTCGACGTCGAGCGGAAGCCGGTCGATGGCGGCGCGGGAGCGCGGGCCCAGGGATCCGTCCAGGGGCACGATGGTGATGCGGGGCATTCGCGGGAGCCACTTTCTCTGTGCGGCCGCACAGAGTGTAGGAGGTCGGCGCGCGGCGGCAGGCGCTGTCGGGCTCGGCCGCGGGGTCAGCCGGAGCCGGTGTCCGTACCCGTCCCGGCGAGCGTGCGGTCGATCCGGGACGCCAGGTCGACGTCCTTGCTCGTGACGCCGCCGGCGCTGTGCGTCCAGAGCCGGAACGTCACGCTGTCGTCGGTCCGGCTCACCACGGGGTGGTGGTTCATGCCGTCGGCGACCAGGCCGACGGACTCGACCAGGGCGTCCTGGCTGTCGGCCGGGACCTGCGCGCGCTTCACGAGCTTGCCGTCCTCGAGCGACCAGCCCGGCAAGGCGGTGAGCGCGGCGTCGATCTCGGCTGGGCTGAGCAGCTCGGGCATGTGCAGATCTCCAGTCGTCCGGGGTCTGGACTCTCCCCTCCCTACCTCGTAGCGGTGATCACGACACATGCGGAACTGGGTGGCTCGCGTTCGACCGAGCCGCCCAGATCCCATGAGTGCTACCGGATGCCCGGGTTGACGTCCGCCTCCGCGAGCCGGATGTCGATCTCGTTTTCGTAGCAGCCGTCCCGGCGCTTGCCCGGTGTCCCGACATCCGGCCCGTGGTGCGCGGTCTCGAGCCCGTAGGCCGCCGGGTCGGACGTGCTCCCGTTCGTCTCGTTGACGTCGCAGACGGTCGTGAAGCCATCTACCGGAGTGGCATGCAGCTGGCCGTTCGCGAGCAGCTGCTGGTGCTGGGCGTTCTCGGCTGCGTGTGCGTGCGCTGAGGCGGGAGCGGCCTGGCCGAGCAGAGGCACCAGCGCGAACGCAGTGCCGGTGACGAGCGTGACGAGCGATCGGTTCACGATGACCTCCTGGTCGGGGTCGGCTTCGGGAGGGTTGCCGTGTCGGGCCGGAGTGTCACGTCGGCGACGCCGTGCAGGACAGCCAGGGTGCTCTCCCGCCCGACGAGATCGGCCACGGCCTGCTGGTGACGACGGCCGTCGAAAGCCCACCCGCTCAGCACCAGCACGGTCCCGTCGGGACCAGCGGCCAGCGTGGCGTCCGTGACGCCCAGCCCGGCAAGCGCGTGAGCCAGGTCCGGTCCGAACGGGAGCGGTTGACCCCCCAACCCGTCGAGCACCACGACCATGACCGACATCTCACCCTCCCGGTCGCCGGATCGTCCGGCGACGCCTGCAACGCTAGGTCGCGGGTTAGGCCCGATCATCGGGGAACTCCCTCAGTCTTGAGTGCTCCCCAACTTGGCCGCCGCCTCTGCCCGGTTGCGCACGCCGAGCTTGGCCAGGACGGCGGAGACGTGCCGCTCGACGGTCTTTCGGGAGAGGAACAGCCGCGCGGCGATCTCGGGGTTCGATGCTCCCGTGGCCAGCAGCTGCGCCACCTGCTTCTCACGCTCGGACAATTCGGGGCCGGAGGTGCGGCCGCGCCGCCAGGGTCTCGCGCCGAGTCCCCGCATCCGGCTGCTGGCGACGGCCACGATGTTGACGGCCCCCATGTCGAGGCCGAGGCAACGAGCCTCGTCGAGGAGCAGCACCGCGGCCTTGGGGTCGCGGTCGGCCCGGACCGCGGCTCGGTCCAGCAGCAACCAGGAGCGGTCGAGACGGTTGCCCTCCTCGGCCAACCCCCGCTCGACGCTGCTCAGCAGCCGCTGGGCGCCGACCTCGTCTCCCCTGCGGTCGAAGAGCATGGCCGCGGCCCAGTCGTGGTGACGGCGGACAAGTGGGGAGGGCTCGGTGCCCGAGTCCCAGTCCACCAGCAGACCGGCGGCCCTCGTCGCGTCCCCGGCAACCGCATGGTGGCGAGCCGCGCACAGGCGCACCTGCTGGCGGCACCGGCGGCAGCCGACCTCGTCGGACAGCTCGGTCGCCGTGGCGAGCAGGCACGAGGCCACCTCCAGGTCGTCGTCGGTGCCCAGACGCGCCAAGAGCTGTGCGGCGGTCGTGGCGCGGCCGAGGGTGAGGTGCGGCCTCGCTCTGGACATGGATCGAGTGATCCGGTCGACGGCCGCGCGCCAGTCACCCGTCAAGGCCTCTACCTCCTGGACAGCGCTGTCCATGACCGACGCGTCGAGGCCGAACGCGAACCGCCGGGGCAGGTCACCCGTCCGCTCCAGCACCGACCCGATCTCCCCCGCGACGTCGGCCGCCTCCGCGATCCGGCCCAGGAGCATCAGCGCGTCGAGCAGGAAGACCCCGGTCTGCACCGTGTCTTTCGGGTTGTGGGCGCGCCGGGCCGCCTCCCAGTGGCGGCGCGCGATCCGTTCGGAAACCGTCAAATCGCCCCCGTGAAGGTTGAGCGTCTGAAGTTGGTGGAGAGCGGCCGTGTACTCGAGACCCGGGTCGCCGACGGCCACCGCGCGGAAGTCCTGCTCGAGGCTGGCCACTGCGTCGAGATCTCCCCGGACCATGGCGTCCTCGTACAGCACCGACAGTGCCCGGGCGAGCGGCCGACGCACACTGTCTCCGGCGGCCTCCAGCTCGCGGGCCGTGTCAGCGGCGCGGCGGGCGAGCCCGGCTGCGTCCGCGAACCGCTCCTCCAACCAGCGCAGGAGCTCGGACTCGAGCGCGTCGACCTGCACGCTGAACGAGGACCCGGGCTGGGTTCTCGCGCGGGCCCGCCCGAGCCAGGCCCGACAAGCAGTCGCGTCGTCCATGTCGTAGGCGGCCTCGGCAGCGCCGAGGGCAGCTTCCCGGTAGGAGGCGTCGTCGGTTGCCGACGCGGCTGCCTGTGCCCACAGGGACAGGGCCAGGTCGAGTCGTCCGACGTCGGCGGCCAGGGCGGCCAACTGCGCGACGAGATCTGCGGCGCCGGCCTCGCCGCTCTCCTGCACGAGCGCGACCAGGCGAGCGGTTCCGTCGTCGGCCAGCCAGGACCGGCGAGGAGAGGCGAGCGCGCGCTCCACGAGGTCCAGCACCGGCCTGCCGGCGGCTTGCCGGTGCTCGGTCGCCGCCAGCAGGCGGACCGGCTCGTCCATCCCGGCCAGCCAGTCGGCCACCTCGCCGTGCAGCCGTCGACGGTGGTCCGTCGAAAGGTCGCCGACGACGGCGTCACGCACGAGGTCGTGCACGAGGGACACCGTCTCGCCCGCCGTGGTGACCAACCCTCGAGCGGCCAAGGCAGCCGTAGCGGCCGACACCCGGGCGTCAGGCCAGGCGAGCATCTCGGCGACGTCCTGCCGGCTCAACGGTCGGGCGGCGACAGCGAGCAGGCCGACGACGTCGACCGAGTCGTGGCCGATCGCGCGCAGCCTGGACCGGACCACGGTCTCCGCGCTCGAGATGCCGCCTTCTGCCAGCATGGACAGCCAGAACGGTGAGCCACCCGCGGCGGCCCATGCCGTCACGGCCTCCTGCCGGGACAGGCGGGGCGAAAGTGACCGCGCCAGAGCGACGCCGCTGACCTGGTCGAGCGGACCGAGCTCCAGGACGGTGGCTCGGTCCGTGCCGAGCAGGCTCACGAGCGACTGGTGGACTAGCACCGCTGCCGGGTCCGGGCGGCTCGCGGCGAGCAGCAAGAGGTCCGATCCGTCCTGTTCGGCTGCGCGGACCACGTAGTGCAGCAGGGCGTGGGTCGCGTCGTCCACCCACTGCTCGTCGTCGACTACGAGTGCCCACCGGGTCACCTGACGACGTAGACCGGACATCGCCTGATGGCTCGCCTCGAAGAGCTGGAGCGGGCTCGGGGACGCCGCGCCTCGCAGGCACGCCGCGAGCCCGGGGTCGGCGCGACCGAGACGCCGCAGCAGGTCACCTGCCGCGGCGAGCGGGACCCTGGCCTCCGGCTCGTGCCCCCTGACCCGGAGCACACCGCAGCCCCGGAGCAGCGCCTCGCCCTCGGCCAGCAGGCGAGTCTTCCCCGCTCCAGCCACACCGGTCATCAGGACGGCGCGGGTCCCCGAGGAGCGGACGGCCTCCGACATCGCGCGCAGCTCGTCGTCGCGTCCTACCAGAGGCCCCACCACCAGCGACACGCTAGGGCGCTGGACCGAGGGCGGGCAGGACTTCTGCTCGATCCTCTGTTCTCGGGTACGACCGGAGCAGATGTGGTGTCGGCTTCGACCAGATCAGCTGTGGACGTTCATGTCCTCGAGGTTCTCGCGTACGCCGGCGAGGCGCGGGTTGTCCGGCCACAGGAGCTGCGCCTCGTGCATCGCTGACGCCGCCTCCTCGGACTCGCCCAGCGCCGCCAGCGCCTGGGCCAGAGTCAGGACGTCGTCGGCGCGGGCCGTGCGGTCCTGGTCCCAGACGATCGCCTCCCGGGCGTGCTCGACGGCCTCGGCCAGCCGCCCGTGCACCAGGTGGTGCAGAGCATGCGTGCCCGCCAGCGTCGTGCCGGTGCTTGCGTGCCGCTGTGCCTGCTGCAGGGACGTGGCGATCTCGTCCTCCACCCGGTCCAGGTCGAGCTGCCCGGACTCGACGGCGCAGAGCAGCTCCCAGGTGTGCCCGCCGAGGGCCTCCAGCCGCGCCGTCCCGCTGCGGCCGGCGTGCTCCACCCGGGTGCGCGTCGCTTCCGCGGCCTCGGCGAACCGGCCCTGCGAGTGCAGCGCGCGCTGCAGGATCGTGAGGGCCGGCCGGTCCGAGGGCTTGCTGCGCAACCGCTCGCGTGCCTGTGCCTCCGCCTTCTCGGTGTCGCCCGAGTGCAGCGTGCGGTTGGCGGCGACCGCTGCCCGGCGGGGGATCTTGCTGCCCAGCCAGACCAACGGGTCGTACGTCGTGTCGACGACGCGCTCCTTCATCGGGATGATCGCGTTGTCGGTGATCTTGATGTGCTCGGGGCAGACCTCGGTGCAGCACTTCGTGATGTTGCACATGCCGAGGCCGTGGCTCGCCTGCGCCTCACGCTTGCGGTCACGGGCGTCGAGGGGGTGCATGTCGAGCTCGGCGAGCCGGATGAAGAAGCGTGGCCCGGCGAAGGACGGCTTGTTCTCCTCGTGGTCCCGGATGACGTGGCAGGTGTCCTGGCAGAGGAAGCACTCGATGCACTTGCGGAACTCCTGGCTGCGCTCCACGTCGAGCTGGTCCATGCGGTACTCGCCGGGAGCCAGGTCGCGCGGTGGCGCGAACGCCGGGACCTCGCGCGCCTTCTGGTAGTTGAAGGACACGTCGGTGACGAGGTCCTTCACGACCGGGAACGTCCGCAGCGGCGTCACGGTCACCATCTCGTCCTCGCCGAACGTGCTCATGCGCGTCATGCACATCAGCCGCGGCCGGCCGTTGACCTCGGCGCTGCACGAGCCGCACTTGCCGGCCTTGCAGTTCCACCGGACGGCCAGGTCCGGCGTCTGGGTGGCCTGCAGCCGGTGGATGATGTCGAGGACGACCTCGCCCTCGTTCACCTCGACCGTGTAGTCCTCGAGCTCACCGTCGGTGGCGTCGCCGCGCCAGACCTTGAACCGCGCGGTGTACCCCATCAGGCCTTCTCCTCGGGCAGGATCGCCAGCTCCTCGGCGGTCATGTACTTGCTCAGCTCGTCGCGGTCGAACAGCGACAGCAGCTCGGGCGGCATCACCGGCAGCGGCTGCTGCGTCACCTCGACACCGTCGTCGCTGGGCCGGCACACGAGGTTGACCTTGCGCCACTCGGCGCTCATCGCGGGGAAGTCGTCGCGGGTGTGCCCACCGCGCGACTCCTCGCGGACCAGCGCGGACCGCGCGACGCACTCCGAGACGAGCAGCATGTTGGCCAGGTCGAGCGCGAGGTGCCAGCCGGGGTTGAACGACCTTGTCGCCCTGGACGGTGATCTTCTTGGCCCGGGCCTTCAGGTCGTCCAGCCGTTCGAGCGCCTCCTCCATCTCCTCCGCGTTGCGGATGATGCCGACGAGGTCGTTCATCGTCTGCTGCAGCTCGGCGTGGATGGTGTACGGGTTCTCGCCCCCCGTACCGGCGAAGGGCGCTTCGCGCCTCCCGGCGGGCCGCCTCGACGTCGTCGTCGGTCACCGTCGGCCGGGCCCGCCCGAGCGCGTCGACGTACGTCGCCGCGCCCTCGCCGGCGCGCCGGCCGAAGACGAGCAGGTCCGACAGCGAGTTGCCGCCGAGCCGGTTGGAGCCGTGCATGCCGCCGGCCACCTCACCCGCCGCGAACAGGCCGGGCACGACGGCCGCGGCCGTGTCCGGGTCGACCTCCACGCCGCCCATGACGTAGTGGCAGGTCGGCCCGACCTCCATCGGCTCGGCGGTGATGTCGACGTCGGCGAGCTCCTTGAACTGGTGGTACATCGACGGCAGCTTCTTGCGGATCGCCTCGGCGGGCAGCCGCGACGCGATGTCGAGGAAGACGCCGCCGTGCGGGGAGCCGCGGCCGGCCTTCACCTCGGAGTTGATGGCGCGGGCCACCTCGTCGCGGGGCAGCAGCTCCGGCGGGCGGCGGTTGTTGTCCGGGTCCTCGTACCAGCGGTCGGCCTCCTCCTCGGTCTCGGCGTACTTCTTGCGGAAGACGTCCGGGACGTAGTCGAACATGAAGCGCTTGCCCTCGGAGTTCTTCAGGACGCCGCCGTCGCCGCGCACCGACTCGGTGACGAGGATCCCCTTGACGCTGGGCGGCCAGACCATGCCGGTCGGGTGGAACTGGACGAACTCCATGTTGAGCAGCGTCGCGCCGGCCTGCATCGCGAGGGCGTGGCCGTCGCCGGTGTACTCCCACGAGTTGGAGGTCACCTTGAACGACTTGCCGATGCCGCCGGTGGCCAGGACCACCGCCGGCGCCTCGAAGACCACGAAGCGTGCCGTCCTCGCGCCTGTAGCCGAACGCGCCGGAGATCCGGCTGCCGCGGTCGCCGTCCTTCAGCAGCGGCGGTGATCGTGCACCTCGGCGAAGACCTTGATCATCGCCTCGGCGTCGCCGGTGCTCGCGCAGGTCCTCCTGCTGGAGCGACACGACCTTCTGCTGGAGGGTGCGGATCATCTCGAGGCCGGTGCGGTCGCCGACGTGCGCCAGCCGCGGGTACTCGTGGCCGCCGAAGTTGCGCTGGCTGATCTTGCCGTCCTTGGTGCGGTCGAACAGCGCGCCGTAGGTCTCGAGCTCCCAGACCCGGTCCGGGGCCTCCTTGGCGTGCAGCTCGGCCATCCGCCAGTTGTTGAGGAACTTGCCGCCGCGCATGGTGTCGCGGAAATGCACCTGCCAGTTGTCGTTGGGGTTGACGTTGCCCATGGCTGCCGCGGCACCGCCCTCGGCCATGACCGTGTGCGCCTTGCCGAACAGCGACTTGCAGATGATCGCCGTGCGCTTGCCCTGCATCCGCGCCTCGATGGCCGCCCGCAGCCCGGCACCGCCGGCGCCGATCACGACGACGTCGTAGGTGTGGCGCTCGATCTCGGTCATCGGCTGGTCGTCCTCGTCGGTCGGGTCGTGCGAGTCAGTTGATGAAGCGCAGGTCGGCGATCCAGCCGGCCGACACCGCCATCACGTAGAAGTCGGTGAGCGCGAGCGTGCCGAGCGTGATCCAGGCCAGCTCCATGTGCCGGGTGTTGAGCCGGGAGACGACCGACCAGGTCCGGTAGCGCAGCGGGTGCCGCGAGAAGTGCTTGAGCCGGCCGCCGACGATGTGGCGGCAGGAGTGGCAGGAGGCGGTGTAGGCCCACAGCATCACGACGTTGCCGACGAGGATCACGTTGCCGAGCCCGAAGCCGAAGCCGTCGGGACTGTGGAAGGCGAGGATCGCGTCGTAGGTGTTGATGAGCGAGATGACGACGCCGCGTAGAAGAAGTAGCGGTGGGCGTTCTGGAGCATCAGCGGGAAGCCGCGTCTCGCCGGTGTAGCGCCTGTGCGGCTCGGCCACGGCGCACGCGGGCGGCGAGAGCCAGAACGACCGGTAGTAGGCCTTGCGGTAGTAGTAGCAGGTCAGCCGGAACAGCAGCAGGAACGGCAGCGACGCCGCGGCGTACGGGCAGGAACCACACGTCGGGCAGGATGCGGCCGAAGTGCGCCGCCTCGGGCACGCACCCCTCGGAGATGCACGGCGAGTAGAACGGCGTCAGGTAGTGGTAGTCGTCGACCCAGTACCACTGCTGCATGAAGCACGCGGACGTTGGCGTAGAGCGACCCAGGCGCCCAGGCCGACGACGGTCACCAGCGGGGGCAACCACCAGCGGTCGGTGCGCAGGGTGCGGCCGGGATCTTCGCCCGCCCCGGCGCTGGTCGTGCCTGTGCTCATCGTCGCTCCCACGTCCGTCGCTCGGACCTCGGTCGCGCCCGCGCGCCCGCGGCGCGGTCGGTCACCGGTCGCTGCGCCGGTCAGTTTGTCACCCCGGTCGTCCGGCCCGGACAGCACCTCCTGCCCGGTCCGCGGGCGCGGTGGGGCCCCTGCGTGGTGCCGTAGGATGCGAGGTGCACGGGCCATGAGCCGCACCGTGCCGGTCGCTGGCCCTGGCGACCAGCGCTCACCTGGCCCGACGCGCTCGTAGACTCGCAGGCCCCAGCCGGAACGGCGTCGCATGCCTCAGCCCGCGAGACGACCTGCGCAACGTCGCGATCGTCGCCCACGTCGACCACGGGAAGACCACGCTCGTCGACGCGATGCTCTGGCAGTCGGGGGCGTTCTCCACCCACCAGGCGGAGGAGGGCTCGGTCAACGAGCGGGTCATGGACTCGATGGACCTCGAGCGCGAGAAGGGCATCACGATCCTCGCGAAGAACACGGCGGTGAGCACCGCTCGACGGCCGGACCTCGACCATCAACATCATCGACACCCCGGGCACGCCGACTTCGGCGGCGAGGTCGAGCGCGGCCTGGCGATGGTCGACGGCGTGCTGCTGCTCGTCGACGCCAGCGAGGGACCGCTGCCCGCAGACCCGGTTCGTGCTGCGCAAGGCGCTGCAGACAGCGGCTGCCCGTGGTCCTGGTCGTGAACAAGGTGGACCGTCCGGACGCCCGCATCGCCGAGGTCGTCGACGAGACCTACGAGCTGTTCCTCGACCTCGACGCCGCCGAGGCACCAGATCGACTTCCCGATCGTCTACTGCTCGGCCAAGGCCGGCCGGGCCTCGCTGGAGCGCCCCGAGGACGGCGAGTATGCCGGACGCCGCGGACCTCGAGCCGCTGTTCCAGACGATCCTCGACTCGATCCCGGCCCCGACGTACGACGAGGGCGCCCCGCTGCAGGCCCACGTCACCAACCTCGACGCCTCGCCCTACCTCGGCCGGCTGGCGCTCTGCCGCGTGCACCAGGGCGAGATCCGCAAGGGCCAGAGCGTCGGCGTGGTGCCGCACCGACGGCACCGTCGAGCGGGTCAAGATCACCGAGCTGCTCATGACCCAGGCGCTCGAGCGGGTGCCCGCCGAGTCGGCCGGACCGGGCGACATCATCGCCATCGCCGGGCATCCCCGAGATCACGATCGGCGAGACGCTCGCCGACGCCGAGGACCCGCGGCCGCTGCCGGTCATCACCATCGACGAGCCCACCATCTCGATGACCGTCGGCATCAACACCTCGCCGCTGGCGGGCGAGAGCGGCAAGAAGCTGACGGCCCGGCTGGTCAAGAGCCGGCTGGACACCGAGCTCGTCGGCAACGTCTCGATCCGCGTGCTGCCGACCGAGCGCCCCGACACCTGGGAGGTCCAGGGCCGCGGCGAGCTGCAGCTCGCGATCCTCGTCGAGATCATGCGCCGCGAGGGCTTCGAGCTCACCGTCGGCAAGCCGCAGGTCGTCACCCGGACGGTCGACGGCAAGCTGCACGAGCCGATGGAGCGCCTCACCATCGACGCGCCCTCGGACTACCAGGGCGTGATCATCCAGCTGCTGGCGCTGCGCAAGGGCCGGCTGGAGCAGATGGTCGACCACGGCACCGGCTGGATCCGGATGGAGTACATCGTGCCGGCCCGCGGCCTGATCGGCTTCCGCACCGAGTTCCTCACCGAGACCCGCGGCACCGGCCTGCTGCACCACGTCCACGAGCGCTACGAGCCGTGGCACGGCGAGCTGCGCACCCGGCCGACGGGCTCGCTCGTCGCCGACCGTCGCGGGCGCGACCACCGGCTTCGCCCTGGCCAACCTGCAGGAGCGCGGCACGATGTTCGTCGGCCCCGGCACCCAGGTCTACGAGGGCATGATCGTGGGCGAGAACTCCCGCTCGGACGACATGGACGTGAACCCGACGAAGGAGAAGAAGCTCACCAACATGCGTCAGTCGTCCGGCGACATCCTGGTGCCGCTCATCCCGCACCGGCAGCTGTCGCTCGAGCAGGCTCTGGAGTTCTGCCGCGAGGACGAGTGCGTCGAGGTGACCCCGGCGACGGTCCGGATGCGCAAGGTCGTGCTCCCGGCCACCGAGCGGGCCCGCGCGACCGCTCGCCGCAAGCGCGACTGACGACGAGAAACGGGGCCGCTACTGATAGGCCCGACCCTGCCTGTCGGGGTCACGACCGAGGGCTGGAACGGGCAGCTGCGACGGCAGGTGTGACGGCTTGTCTCGGGGCGGTCACGATTCTGCAACAGACACCCCGGGCCATAGGTGATCGGGGGGTTCTGTCCTAGAGTCCCACACCGGACACCGGCGGAGGCCGTCTGCAGGCGATGCCTCGCCAGGGGGCGCCAGCTGCTACGGACGTCGCGTCGATCGAACGAGGAGAGGTAGCGCCAGGTCTATGTCTCTCGCATCCGATCACGCAGTCGACACGCCTTCGGCGCGCGCCGCCGAGGGCAGCGAGATCGCTGGTCGCTCCCTCACCCAGATCGCGTGGACGCGGATCCGCCGGGACAAGGTCGCGATCGTCTCGATGACCGTCGTCCTCCTGATCGTCGCCATCGCCGTTCTCGCGCCGGTCATCACGCGACTGGTCGGCGTGGACCCGACGAGCTTCAACCCGAAGGCGATCGACAACGCCGGTGGACTGCCTCGCGGCACGTACGGCGGGATCAGCCTCGACCACCCGCTTGGCGTCGAGCCCGGGACCGGGCGCGACCTGTTCGCTCGGCTGCTCTACGGCTCGCGCCTCTCGCTGCTCATCGCGCTGTCGGCCACCGTGATCACGGTGACGGTCGGCGTGACTGTCGGCATCATCGCCGGCTACTCGCGCGGCGTCGTGGACACGGCGCTCGGCCGGCTGATGGACCTCATCCTGGCCTTCCCACTGACGCTCATCCTGCTGGCCCTGTCGAACGTCATGACCCAGCGGCTCGAGGTGACCTTCCACCTCGGCCAGGTGTCAGCCAGGGTCCTCTACCTGATCCTGGTCCTGAGCCTGTTCGGCTGGCCGTACCTCGCCCGCATCGTGCGCGGGCAGGTGCTCAGCCTTCGGGAGCGCGAGTTCGTCGAGTCGGCTGTCTCCATGGGCGCCGGCACGCCCAGGATCCTGTTCCGCGAGATCCTGCCCAACCTGTGGGCGCCGATCCTGGTCTACTCCACGCTGCTGCTTCCGACCTACATCGCAGCCGAGGCCGCCCTGTCCTTCCTCGGCGTGGGTCTCGTGCCCCCCACGCCGTCCTGGGGGGCGATGCTCGCGGACTCGGTGCGCTACTTCACGGTCGACCCGGCCTTCCTGTTCATCCCCGGCACATACCTGTTCATCGTCGTGCTGGCCTTCAACCTGCTCGGCGACTCGGTGCGCGATGCGCTCGACCCACGCGCGGGGCGGGCGTGACCGATCGTGACACCGGCCCGGTGACCCACCGGCCACACACTTCCCGGCTCAGTCCGGGGACACAGCGCAGCTTGCCAACCACGGCGGGCAGCGCCAACGGAGCGGGACGAATCCCGGCCGAAACCACGAAGGAGTGACATGGGCAAGGCTTCAATGAGCCTGCGCGCCGCGGCACTTGCCGCCGCCACGGCGATGGTGCTCGCCGCCTGCGGCGGCGGCGACGACGGCGGCGGCGGCGGCGATGGCGGCGACGGGAACGCTGCGGCGGGGGAGCCGGTCAAGGGTGGGACTTTGACCATGCTTTCCCTCAACCAGGAGTTCACCGACCTCGACCCCCAGCGCGCGTACACCGGTGAGGACCTGTCGTTCCTCAACGCCTTCCTGACCCGTGGGCTGACCTCCTACAAGATCAGCAAGGACGAGGCCGAGCAGAGCACGCTGGTTCCCGACCTCGCCACCGACACGGGTACCCCGCTGAACGGCGGCGAGGACTGGGAGTTCACCCTCCGCGACGGATCGTTGTGGGAGGACGGCACTCCGGTCACCTGTGAGGACATCAAGTACGGCGTGTCCCGCACGTTCGCGACGGATGTCATCACTGGTGGCCCCACCTACGCCATCCAGTACCTCGACATCCCGTCGGCCAAGGACGGTACGTCGGTCTACAAGGGCCCGTACGTCACCAAGGACAACGACACCGCCGCCTTCGACGCGGCTGTCGAGTGCGACGGCCAGAAGATCACGTTCCACCTGAACCGGGCGATCGGTGACTTCAACTACACCGTGACCCTCGGCTTCGGCGCCGTGCCGAAGGCGCAGGACACGGGTGAGAAGTACACCCAGAAGATCGTGTCGAACGGCCCGTACAAGATCCAGGAGTACAGCAAGGGCAACCAGATGGTCCTGGTGCGCAACGAGAACTGGGACCCGAAGATGGACGACGGTTACCGTCCGGCCTACCCGGACCAGATCGTCGTCAAGTTCGGTCTGGACCAGTCCGTCATCGACCAGCGCATCATCCGCGACTCCGGCGAGGACCAGCAGGCCTTCATGCGCGAGTCGCTGCTGTCGGCCGACCTGGCCACGGTGTTCAACGATGACCGCTACGCCGACCGGCGCATCTCCGGCCAGTCGCCCTACGTCATCTACCGATGCATCAACGTCGAGAAGGTGCCGAACCTCAAGCACCGTCAGGCCATCGCGGTGGCGCTCGACCGGGCCCAGCTCAAGCAGATCGCCGGCGGTGACTATGCCGGTGACCTCGGTGACGGTGTCGTCAAGCCCAACCTGGCGATCGACTACGAGCCGTCAGGCATGTGGGAAGACATGTTCGGCCAGGCGATCCCGGACGAGGGTGACCCGGAGTACGCGAAGCAGCTGATCGAGGAGTCGGGCGAGCCGATGCCGACCATCACGTACAGCTACTCGCAGAACCCGGACGCCGACAAGGGCGCGGCGGCCATCAAGGCGTCGCTCGAGAAGGCCGGCATCACGGTCAAGCTCAACCCGATCGAGGCAAGTGCCTACTACAACGTCATCTTCGACAAGGACCGCGCCACCGAGCTGATGAACAACGGCTGGGGCCCGGACTGGCCGAACGCCTCGACGGTCATCCCGCCGATCTTCACCATGAAGGGCGGCTGGGACGTCTCGCGGGTCGACGACAAGGAGTTCAACGACAAGGTCGACGCGGCCCTGTCCGAGACCGACCGTGACGCCCAGGCTCAGATGTGGAAGGACCTCAACAAGGAGGCCATGTCGCAGGTCTGGGTCATCCCCACGCTGTTCGAGAAGGACTACCGCCTCGCCGGATCAAAGGTGAAGTCAGCCTCCGGTGAGAACGGCAGCCCCTACCTCGGCGGTTTCGCCGGCTCGTGGCCCTACAACGACATGTACGTCGTCGACTAGGTCATGACGCTGGGTTAAGCGAGAGCACCAGGCACAACAGTCGGCGTGAGCCGGGGGCGGGTTTCCGTCCCCGGCTCACGCGGACGTAGCGGTTGTTCTAGAGTCGGGACGCGGTCGGCGCCAGCGCCGGACGCCGGGAGAGTGAGGGAGTCATGGGCGCCTACATCATCCGTCGGCTTATCGCGATGGTGGGCATGCTGATCGCTCTCAGCATGATCGTCTTCCTGTTGTTCTCGGTTCTGCCGGCCGACCCTGCGCGCCTGGTGTGCGGCAAGTCCTGCACCCCGCAGATCATCGCCGCCATCAACCACAAGTTCGGCTATGACCAACCGTTGCACGTGCAGTACGGCGAGTTCGCGAAGGGGATCTTCGTCGGCCGGACCTACGGTGAAGGCAAGGCCGCCTTCGACTGCGACGCCCCCTGTCTCGGCTACTCCTTCAACCGCAACGAGAACGTCACCACTCTGATCAAGGACACCTTCCCGATCACGGCCCAGCTGGCACTCGGCGCGTTCGTGCTGTGGATCGTGTTCGGTGTCAGCATCGGCATCATCGCCGCACTGAAGCGCGGCAAGTGGCAGGACCGCACCATCATGGGCGTCGCCCTGATCGGCTACTCGTTCCCGTCCTTCTTCATCGCGCTGCTGCTCGTCTTCTTCATCCAGATCCAGTTCGCGATCCTCGGGTTCCACTCGTACACGCCCATCTACGAGGATCCGGGGGAGTGGTTCAAGGCGTATATCTTGCCCTGGATCGCGCTGGCCATGATCTACGCGGCGTTCTACTCCCGGCTCACCCGAAACCAGATGCTGGAGACGATGGGCGAGGACTACATCCGGACGGCGAGGGCCAAGGGGCTTCCGGAGCGCACCGTCATCGGACGTCACGGTCTGCGTGCCGGGCTGACCCCCATCGTGACCGCGGCGGGTCTCGACCTGGCCGGGTTGCTGGGCGGGGCGATCATCACCGAACAGGTGTTCGCGCTGCCGGGCATGGGACGCCTCTCGGTCGACGCGGTTCTGAACTCGGACCTGCCGGTCATCACCGGCACGGTGCTGGTTGCGGCATTCTTCATCATCGTGATGAACCTGGTCGTCGACCTGCTCTACGCCGTCATCGACCCGAGGGTGAGGCTCGCTTGAGCACGGCTGCCATGAGTGTGCCGAGCAGGGGCGAGCCCTTCCTCGACGTCAAGGACCTCAAGGTCTCCTTTCCCACTGAGGACGGCGTGGTCAGCGCGGTCGACGGGGTCTCCCTGTCCGTCGAGAAGAACAAGACGCTGGCCATCGTCGGCGAGTCCGGGTCCGGCAAGTCCGTGACCAGCCAGGCGATCATGGGCCTGGTCAACCGTAAGACCGCCACCGTGACCGGTGAGGTGCGCCTCGACAACGAGGAGCTCGTCGCGGCGTCGACGGAGCAGGTGCGGTCGTTGCGCGGCAAGAAGATGGCGATGATCTTCCAGGACCCGTTGTCGTCGCTGCACCCGTTCTACTCGATCGGCAAGCAGCTGGTCGAAGCCGTTCGTGTCCACCAGGACGTGTCCAAGGACGACGCGCGCAAGCAGGCCCGCGACATGCTGGACCGGGTGGGGATTCCCAGTCCGGACCGGCGGCTCCGGGACTATCCCCACAACCTGTCCGGTGGCATGCGTCAGCGGGTCATGATCGCGATGGCGCTCTTGAACAGCCCTGAGCTGCTGATCGCGGACGAGCCGACCACCGCCCTGGACGTCACCGTGCAGGCTCAGATCATCGAGCTGTTGCGTGACCTGCAGAAGGAGTTCGGTACGGCGATCGTGCTCATCACCCACGACCTGGGCGTCGTCGCGGACATGGCCGACGACGTCGTCGTCATGTACGGCGGGCGAATCGTCGAGCGGGGCGGCATCGACGACATCTACTACCGGCCGGAGATGCCCTACACCTGGGGGCTGCTCGGCTCGGTCCCGCGGATGGACGCCCAGCGCAACGAGCGACTCGAGCCCATCCCTGGCCAGCCGCCGTCGCTGATCCGGCTGCCCAAGGGATGCGTCTTCCGGCCCAGGTGTCCGTACCACGAGCTGGTCCCGGGCAACCGCTGCGAGGAAGAGCGGCCCGACCTGATTCCGATCACCCCGGACCATGCCGTGCGCTGCCACCTCGAGCCCGCCCAGCGACGAGACATCGCGATCCAGCGGCTAGGGGCTCATAGTTCCGCTAGCTCCGCCGGTGACGGCGCGGTGCCCATCGGGAGGGAGGACACGTGACCGTCGTGGACGAGAGCGGCACCAGTGAGATCCTGCGCCGCGACGACGCCTTGCTGCGGGTCGACCGCGTGCAGAAGTACTTCCCGATCACCGGCGGAGGCATCCTCAAGCGCAAGGTCGGCGACGTCAAGGCCGTCGAGAGCATCTCGTTCGACATCGTGCCGGGCGAGACGCTCGGCATCGTCGGCGAGTCCGGCTGCGGCAAGTCCACCGCCGGACGCACCGTGATGAAGCTGCTCGACCCGACGGGCGGAAAGATCGAGTTCGAGGGCCGCGACATCACCAACCTCTCCCGCAAGGAGATGGTGCCGCTGCGCCGCGAGATGCAGATGATCTTCCAGGACCCCTACTCGTCGCTGAACCCACGGCACACGGTCGGCTCGATCATCTCCGCCCCGTTCAAGGTCCAGGGTGTGAAGCCGGCGCGCGGGGTCCAGGCCGAGGTCCAGGACCTGATGGCCCGCGTGGGCCTCAACCCCGAGCACTTCAACCGGTACCCGAACGAGTTCTCCGGTGGTCAGCGCCAACGCATCGGCATCGCGCGGGCGATCGCACTGCGCCCCAAGCTGATCGTGTGTGACGAGCCGGTGTCGGCTCTCGACGTGTCCATCCAGGCCCAGGTCGTCAACCTGCTGGAGGACCTCCAGGACGAGTTCCGGCTCGCCTACGTCTTCATCGCCCATGACCTCTCGGTCGTCCGCCACATCTCCGACCGGATCGCGGTCATGTACCTCGGCCGCATCATGGAGATCGCCGATGCGGCCAAGATCTACGAGTCACCGCGTCATCCCTACACGCACGCACTGACGGCGGCCGTGCCGCTCCCGGACCCGAGGACCGAGCGGCTTCGGGAGCGCATCCTGCTGCACGGGGACCTGCCCAGCCCGATCAACCCTCCGTCGGGCTGCGTGTTCCGGACCCGGTGCCCCAAGGCTCAGCAGCGTTGCACCGACGAGCTGCCGTTGCTCCGTGAGCTCGCTCCGGGTCACTGGGGCGCATGCCACTTCCCGGAGGAGCGCCACCTCATCCCGACCTGATGCTCGGCATGACCTTCACCGTGTGCGTTGCCGGGGCGACCGGATGGACCGGCCGTCCGGTCGCCGAAGCTGTCGTCGAGGCGGACGACCTGGATCTGCGGTCGGCGGTGAGCCGGTCCTCGGCCGGCCTGGACCTCGGCCAGGCGTGGGGTGGCGAACCCAACGGCGTCCCCGTGTTCGCCCGGGTCGGCGAGGCCATCGACGGTGTGGACGGCGTGCAGGTGCTGGTCGACTTCACCTCGCACGAAGCAGTCCGGGACAACGTGCTGGCCGCCATCGATCGTGGAGTCTCGGTCGTCATCGGCTCCTCCGGGCTGGGCTCGGACGACTTCGCCGAGATCGACCGGGCCGCCCGCGACGCGGGGGTCGGCGTGGTGGCCGCCGGCAACTTCTCCCTGACGGCAGCCATGGCGCAGGCTGCGGCCCTCCTGGTCGCACCGCACCTGCCCAACCGCGAGATCATCGACTATGCATCCGCGGGGAAGCGGGACGCGCCCAGCGGGACCGCCCGCGAGCTGGCCGAGCGCCTCGCGACCGTCAGCACCGCCAACGTGGAGGTGCCGATCGACCAGACCGGCGGTCACGTCGAGGCACGAGGCGCAACGGTCTCCGGCACGCAGGTCCACTCGGTGCGGCTGCCCAGCTTCGTCGTGTCCACGGAGGTCGTCTTCGCCCTGCCCGACGAACGACTGGTGATCCGTCACGACGCAGGGCCCACACCGACCCCCTACGTCGCGGGCACGCTGCTGGCCATCCGGGCTGCCGCCGGCAGGACCGGCCTGGTCCGCGGCCTGGACACCCTGCTGCTCGACCGCGGCGCGGCCGACGCCCGCGTCCCCGTAGACCGTTCGTCCAGCCGCCGAGCGCCCGCCGCAGCCAGTCGAGCTGCAGGAGCAGCAGGTTCTCGGTGACGACCTCCTGTGGCGTCATGTGCGTGACGCCCGACAGCGGCAGCACGTCGTGCGGACGCCCGGCGGCGAGCAGCGCCGAGGACAGCCGCAGCGTGTGGGCGGCCACGACGTTGTCGTCCGCAAGGCCGTGGATCAGCAGCAGCGGCCGTTCGAGCTTGGCCGCGTCGCCGATCAGGGACGTGCGGTCGTAGGCCTCCGGGGCCTCGTCCGGGTGCCCGAGGTAGCGCTCGGTGTAGAAGGTGTCGTAGAGCCGCCAGTCGGTCACCGGAGCACCGGCCACCGCCGCGTGGAAGACGTCCGGGCGGCGAAGGACGGCCATCGCAGCCAGGTACCCGCCGTACGACCAGCCGCGGATCGCCACCCGGGACAGGTCGAGGTCCGGCACCCGGGCGGCGACCTCCTGCAGCGCCGTCACCTGGTCCTCCAGCGTGACGGCCGCGATGTCGTCGCGGACCGCCCGGTCCCAGTCGCGACCGCGCGAGCCGGTGCCCCGTCCGTCCGCGACCACGACCGCGAAGCCCTGGTCGGCCCACCACTGCGGCTCCAGCCAGATGTCGTGGGCGGCGAGCACCTCCTGGTGGTGGGGACCGCCGTAGGGGTCCATCAGCACCGGGAGCGGCGTGCCGGGCACGTGGCCGGTCGGGAGCAGCAGCCCGACCCGCAGGTCGTGCGGCCCGACCCGGAACAGCTGCACCTCCGCGCGCAGCGGTGGCTTCTCGGCGTACGACGGGACGGTGACCGGCTCTGCCTCCCCACGGCGGACCGTGACGACGGTGCCCGGCGTCTCGAGGCGCCGGGTGGCGACGGCCAGAGTGCCGCCGGCGAGCAGCCCGACGTGGAAGGCGCCGGGCTCGGTCAGCCGTCGCTGCGACCCGTCGGCTGCCACCAGCCAGAGATGGCTCTCGGTGGGCTCGTCGGTGCCGGCGACCACGATGCCGTCCTCCCCGACCGAGACGATCCCGCGTCACCTGCACGTCCGCCAGGTCGGCCGCTGTCACCGGCTCGCCGTCGATCGCGACCCGGCGTGCGCCGTCGTGGTCGAGCGTGGTGACCAGCCGGCCGTCCGGCAGCAGGGCTGGGACGCCCACCACGACGTCGAGCCAGACGTCGTCGTGGTCGGTGCGCCGGACGCTCGTCACGCCGGTCGCCGGGTCGACGTCGAGCACCTGGCTGTCCCGCTGGTCGCGCGTCATCACGTGCAGGAGCGCCCCGGCCGCGGACCAGTGCACGGCCACCAGGTACGGGAAGGCCGACCGGTCCCAGGTCACCTCGGTCGTCGTGGAGCCGTCGGCGGCCACGACGTGCACCGTGACGTCAGCGTTGGCCGTGCCCGCCGCCGGGTAGGCCAGCTCCGCGGCCGTCCGCTCGGGATGCGCGGGGTCGGCGATGTGCCAGCGCTGCACGGGCGCGTCGTCGACCCTGGCGACCAGGAGCGAGCTCGCCGTCCGGCGACCACCAGTAGCCGCGGTGCCGGTCCCATCTCCTCGGCCGCGACGAACTCGGCGACGCCCCACTGCACGGTCGGCCGCGTCGGGGGCGGCGAGCGTCCGCGCGCGCGGTGCCGTCGGTGCCCACGACGTGGAGGGCGCCGTCGGCCACGTAGGCGACGCGGCGCGCCGGTCGGGTCCGGCCGCGGGTCGACGACCGGCCCGACCGCGGGCAGCTCGCGCACGGACGGAGCGTCCGGGCCGGTCAGGTCCGCCAGCCACAACCGGCTGGACAGGGCGAACGCGGCGACCCCGGCCGCGTCGTCGGTCGCGAACGACACGATGCCGGCCGCCGCCTCCCGGGAGCGCTCGCGCCGTGACCGCTCCTCGGCCGAGAGCTGCTCGCCGCCCTCGCCGAGCAGCACCCGCGCGTCGGCGACCAGGGTCTCGGCGCCGGAGTCGGTGTCCATGCTCCACAGGGAGCCGACCGGGTCGCTGCCGTCGCGGGCCCGGATGAACAGGAGTCGCCGCGCCGGTGGGATCCAGCTGCATCGAGCGGGGCGCACCCCGGGTGAACGCCCGGGTCCGGGCGCTGGCGCGGGGGAAGGTCTCGGTGGTCGAGGGGGAGTCGGGCACCGGCCGAACCTATCGAGTCCTGCGCGTCACCTGACTCGGTAGTCTCGGCGACCATGACCACCAGCCCTGCGGGCCCGCCGGCCGACGAGCGGGAGGCCGCCGGTGCCATGCCGCCGGAGGAAGCGGTCCTGCAGCAGGCCGAGTCGGTCCTCGAGCAGGCCTCACCCGACGAGGAGTCGCAGATGGAGGCGCTCGACTCCGACCGCCGGCTGCTGCTCGTCCACGCCCATCCCGACGACGAGACGATCGGCAACGGGGCGACGATGGCCCGCTACGTCGCCGAGGGGGTGCGGGTCACGCTGGTCACCTGCACGCTGGGGGAGGAGGGCGAGGTCCTCGTCCCCGACCTCGCCCACCTGGCGGCCGACCAGGAGGACCAGCTGGGCCAGCACCGGATCGGCGAGCTGGCCACGGCGATGGAGGCACTGGGCGTCACGGACCACCGGTTCCTGGGCGGGCCCGGGCGCTACCGCGACTCCGGGATGATGGGGCTGCCCACCAACGACCGTCCCGATGCCTTCTGGCAGGCCGACGTCGACGAGGCAGCCGCGCTGCTGGTCGAGGTCATCCGCGAGGTGCGGCCTCAGGTCCTCGTGACGTACGACGAGAACGGTGGCTACGGCCACCCGGACCACATCCAGGCGCACCGGGTCGCGATGCGCGCCGTCGAGCTGGCCGGCGACCCGGGGTTCCGCCTCCCGACGCGGCGCCGAGCCCTGGCAGGTCGCGAAGATCTACTGGAACGCCGTCCCTGAGTCCTGGATGCGCAACGGCCTGCGCCGGCTGCGCGAGGCGGGCGACGTGACGTTCTTCGAGGGTCTGGACCCGGACGCCGACGAGATCCCGCTCGTCACACCCGACGACCAGGTCACCGCCGCGGTCGTGGCCCAGGACCACGTCGACGCGAAGATGGCGGCCATGCGCGCCCACGCAACCCAGATCACGGTCGACGGGCCGTTCTTCGCCCTGTCCAACAACCTGGGCAACGAGGTGTGGGGCGTCGAGTTCTACCGTCTCGTGCACGGCACGCCGGGCACTGAGCGTGACGTCGACGGCAGAGAGACCGACCTGTTCGCCGGTCTCGACTGAGAGCCGCACACGCAGCGTCACCGCCGTCAGCACGGGTTACGCCGAACGGGTGACGGCGTCGTCGCATACGGGTGAATGCCGGGCCTGCCAGGATGAAGGTCCCCGGATGCGGGTGAGACTGCGGGCAGATGCTCGTCCGCACGTCTCGGCAACGTCTGGTTTCGGCAGGTAGCACCCGGGAGTGAATGCTCCGAACGGGTGACGTCGAATCCGGCGGCAACCGGTCCCGGTCGGGCTTCGTCATCACAGGCGACGAGGCATGGAGGGGCAGTGGGCGATCAGCGCACGACGGGGCCGGCCGGTGTCGAGCAGGAACAACTGGTGAGGCGACCCGACGACATGGGTGGTGGCGCGGCCGTGATGCGGCATGCGACCGCGGACGTCGGCGTCAGCCGTGAGGTGCTGCGCCGGAAGCGACTTGTGACGCTGCTGGTGGTCGTCGGGATCCCGACCGCGTTCCTCTGGTACCGCATCCTGACCGGCGACCCGTTCAACCTGTTCAACCTGCCCAGCATCGACCCGCTGCTGCTGATCCCATCCCTGTTCTTCCTGCTGCTGATCGTCGATCATCCTCGGTCAGTTCGTCTTCACCGGCCGGTCGCCGCACGTGATGTACCGCCCGGAGCAGATCGACACCCGGCTCGACGACGTCAAGGGCATCGACGCGGTCAAGGAGGACGTGGTCCGCTCGCTGAACCTCTTCCTCGCGCACAAGACGTTCGCCAGCGAGATGGGCGGAACCCCTCGGCGTGGCCTGCTCTTCGAGGGCGCCCCGGGCACCGGCAAGACCTTCCTCGCCAAGGCGATGGCGGCCGAGGCGGGCGTGCCGTTCCTGTTCGTCAGCGCGACGTCGTTCCAGTCGATGTTCTACGGCGCGACCGCCAAGAAGATCCGCTCCTACTTCAAGGCGCTGCGCAAGGCGGCTCGTCAGGAGGGTGGAGCGATCGGCTTCATCGAGGAGATCGACGCCATCGCGATGGCGCGCGGCGGGCTCAGCGCCACGTCCATGCCCGATGTCGCACGGATGACCGCTGCACCCGACTGCGGCGGCATGACCGGCCTGCCGGCCGGTCTACGCCGGCGCGGGCGCCGCAGGCGGGCCGTCGGGCACCGTGGTCAACCAGGTCGATGAGCGAGGGCGTCGGCGGCGTCGTCAACGAGCTCCTCGTGCAGCTGCAGTCCTTCGACGAGCCGACCGGCTGGCAGAAGGCTCAGACCAAGATGGTCGACCGGCTCAACCTCTACCTGCCGCTGCACCGCCAGCTCAAGCGCCCCCAGCCGCCGTCGACCAACCTGCTGCTCATCGCGGCCACCAACCGCGCGGACAACCTCGACCCGGCGCTGCTGCGGCCAGGACGCTTCGACCGGCGGCTCACCTTCGAGCTGCCGACGAAGGGCGGCCGCCGGTCCCTGATCGACCACTTCCTGCAGACGAAGGCGCACGACCCCGAGCTCGACGACGACGAGCGCCGCGACGCGCTGGCCGGCGTCACGCAGGGCTACACGCCGGTGATGATCGAGCACCTCTTCGACGAGGCCCTGGTCAACGCGGTCCGCCGTGGCGAGAAGACGATGGCCTGGAGCGACGTGGACAAGGCCCGCCTCGTCGAGGAGGTCGGCATGGGGCAGCCGGTGGCCTACACCGACCACGAGAAGCGGCTGATCGCGACCCACGAGGCCGGTCACGCCACGATCGCCTGGCTGGTCGCGTCCGAGCGACGGCTCGAGGTCCTCACGATCGTCAAGCGCCGGTCCGCGCTCGGCATGCTGGCTCACGGCGACCGCGAGGAGGTCTACACCAGGTCCCGCAAGGAGATGACCGCCCTCATCCAGATCGCGATGGGCGGGCAGGTGGCCGAGGAGATCTTCTTCGGCGACGTGTCGACAGGCCCCGGCGGCGACCTGCTGTACGCGACGAACGTCGCCGCCGAGATGACCGGCGCGTGCGGCATGGGCGAGACCCTGCTGTCCTACGCGGCCATCCAGAACAGCTCCTTCTCCGACACCAACATCGTCGGCCGGGTCCTCGGCGACGTCGAGGGAAGGACCCGCGTCGAGGAGCTCCTGCAGCGGCAGAAGGTCTTCGTCCGCGGCCTGATGGAGAACAACCAGCACCTGGTCGCCGCACTCCGCGACGCGCTCCTCGAGCGCCACGAGCTCATCGGCAGTGAGATCACCGACGTCCTCGAGGCCGCCGAGCGAGCCGAGGCGGACGGCCCGATGCGGAGCACGGCGGACGGCCAGAACTGGACGGCACGGGGCCACGACGATCGACCTCCGAGCGACCCGCCAGAGCCCGCATCGACCCGCCTGCATAGTCTGCGCGGGTGCCCCCCAGCCCGCCGCCCCCTCGGCCTGCTGCAGCACGGGCTGCTGATCCTCCCCGGCGCGCTGGCCGGGGGGCTCGGGTCCTTCGTCCACGCCGTCCGGATTGGCCGGGCTGCCCGTCGGCCTTTCCTGCGCGCTGGCGCTGAGCGCCGCGGTCTTCGTGACCGGCGGGCTGCTGACCGCCACCCGATCGGGGCCGGCGGCGGCGGCCGCGGGCTGGCTGGTGCCGGTGCTGCTCCTGTCGGCGCCACGTGCCGAGGGGGACCTCGTCGTGTCCGGCGACCTGCTCGGATACGCCTGGCTGCTGGGCGGGATGCTGCTGGCCGGTCTCGCCCTGGCCGTTCCCTGGCAGGCGGTCGCCGGCCCTTCAGCGTCGCCCGGAGACGGCCGATGACGAGGGCGTGACCTCCTACGCCGAGCCGGTGGCCGACGACATGGCCGACGACATCGGTCCGGCGGTCGCTGCTGGCGCCGTGCTGCTGCGGCTCGGCGGCTCCCGCTACGCCGTGGACATGGCCGACGTCGCGGAGGTCGCCCAGCTCCCTCCGGTGACCCGGATCCCGCGGGCTCCTGCCTGGCTGCTCGGGGTCGCGAACTGGCGCGGCCGGATGCTGCCGGTGCTGGACCTTCGCCCGCTGCTGTCCACGCCCGACGGTCCCGCTGGCCAGCAGCGCCCGGCTCGTCGTCGTCGGCCGTGGCGAGCTGGTGGTGGGCCTGGTGGCCGAGGCGGTCCCCGGCGTGTACGACAGACGGGCGCTGCACGCCGACACCGCCCCCGTTCCGCCCACCCTCTCCGCGGAGGCGGCCGAGCTGGTCACCGGCCAGGTGTCCGACGCGGCAGGACCGATCGCCGTGCTCGACGCCGGAGCGGTCCTCGCACTCCGGGACCGGGTCGACCGCAGGCGCGGCGGCTCCTGAGCGCCCAGCCCAGCCGTCGTCCACCGTTTGGCCTACAGCCGGACCGCTCGCGACCCGATGCCCTTCTGCAGGGAGTCCCTGTCGCTGGAGGTCCGGTGGAGTTCTGGAAGAAGCTCAACGGTGCGTCGACGGCCACGCTGGCCGTGACGGTCCTGGTCGCGGCGGTCGCCGTGGCCGTGGACAAGGCGTACGGCGGTGACTTCTCCCTGACCGGGGCAGCGCTGTGGCTCGGCGTCGGCGTGGTCAGCGCCGGGGGCCTGGCGGGCCTTGACCCTCTTCGGCGAGCGGCTGGTCGAGTCGCGGCACCTGGAGAGGTACCGCGTCGGCCTCGTGGTCGCCAACGTGATCTGGGTCGCCGGCCTGGTGTCGGTCACCGGCGGCGTCGAGCGGCCGTACTGGGTGCTCTCGGCGTCCCCGCTGCTCATCGCCGCGGTGACGATGACCCGCGGCCGCAGCCTCCTGATCGGGTTCTTCTCCACCGCCGCGCTCGCCGTGGCCGTCCTGTCGACCGGGCCGATGGGTGCGCGCGACATCGCTTTCCTCGTCCTGGTGCTCCCGCTGGGCCCGGGCATCACGTGGTTCGTCGGCATGCTCTGCGCCACCGTGTGGGACGAGCGCCGGGCCGCCCAGGAGGAGCGCGACCAGCTCGCGCGGCGGGTGGACCACCTCTCGGCCGTGCTGTCGCAGGCGGCGGAGGGTGATCTCGCCGTCGACGTCGCCGAGGGCGCTGACGACGAGGTCAGTGCGTCGGTCAATGCGCTCACCCGATCGTTCAACAACACGCTGCTCAACCTGCGCCAGCTGGTCGAGCAGATCCGCGTCGGCGGCGACCAGATCACCTCCAGCGCGGGTGAGCTGCTCGCCACGGCGGAGGAGCACGCGGCCAGCGCGACCCAGCAGTCCTCGGCGGTCGCCGAGACGACGTCGACCATCGAGGAGCTCGCGCGCCACCGCGGCGCAGATCGCGGACACCGCCGAGTCGGTGGCGCGCTACGCCGCCGAGACCCTGCGCCACGCCGAGGACGGCCGGACAGCGGTCGCCACCTCGGTCCGGGCGATGGACGCCATCGCCGACCGGGTGAACTCGATCGCCACCCGCGCCCTCTCGCTGGGCGAGAAGGGCCAGGAGATCGGCCGCATCCTGGTGGTCATCGACGACCTGGCCGACCAGACGAACCTCCTGGCGCTCAACGCCGCGATCGAGGCCGCCCGGGCCGGGCGAGCACGGCCGCGGCTTCGCGGTCGTCGCGTCCGAGGTCCGCAAGCTCGCCGAGCGGTCCCAGGAGTCGGCCGGTCAGATCCAGGCCATCGTGACCCAGATCCAGGCCGAGACCAGTGCGACGATCCTGGCCAGCGAGGAGGGTGCCAAGGAGGTCCACACCGGCTCGGCGCTGGCCCGCGAGGTCGTCGACGCGCTGGAGCGGATCTCCGGGATGGTGGACGAGACGACGACCGCCGCGAAGGAGATCTCCATCGCCACCCAGCAGCAGCGCTCGGCCTCCGACCAGGTCGTCTCCGCCATGACGCAGGTCTCCGATGTGTCCCGGCAGTACGCAGTGGGCTCCAAGCAGGCCGCCGCGGCTGCTGCCCAGCTCAACGTGCTCGCCGCCGAGCTCCGGTCGTCGATCGAGCAGTTCCGGGTCTCGTGAGCTGGGCCGACGACCCGGAGCTGGTCGCCACCTTCCGCGCCGAGGTCGAGGAACGTCTCGCCTCGCTGTGCGAGGGCCTGCTGCGGCTCGAGAGCCATCCGTCACCACGCCAGCTGGTGAGCGGCATGTTCCGCGACGCCCACACCGTCAAGGGCTCGGCACGCATGCTGGGCCTGGACGGCGTCGTCGACGTGGCGCACCGCGTCGAGGACCTGCTGGGCGCGTTGAAGAACGGCCGCCTCACGGTGCGCAAGGACCTGGTCGACCTCCTCCTCGTGTCGGCGGAGAGCATCAGCCGGTCGCTTCCCGGCGCGTCCCGGCCGGTCGGGCCGGACGAGCTGGCCGCGGTGGTCGCCGCCCTCGACGCCGCGGCCGCCGGCGACGACCCGGTCGCCGTCCCGCGCCTCGAGGGGCCGGACGAGCCAGAGCCCGACGACGACGGCCACGCCAGGCCGCGCGGCGGCGACTCGATCCGGGTCCCGACGCGACGGGTCCATGACCTGCTCGACGTCGTCGGCGAGGCCGAGCTGGACGTCCGGCGGATCTCCCGGCACGACCGCGAGATGGCCGCCCTGGCCGGCGAGCACGTCCGGATGGCGCGCGCGCTGCGGGAGGCACTCGCCGACACCGAGACGCCCCAGCCGGTGCTGTCGGCCATGCACGCCCTGGTGTCCCTCGGCGACCAGCTGTCGGCGGCGACCCGCGAGATGCTGACCCGGTCCGAGGACGCGCAGGGCCGGCTCGCCGCCGTCCGGGACGGGGCGATGGGGCTGGCCATGGTGCCGGTGCGCCGGGTCGTCGCCGGGTTCCCGCAGCTCGTCCGCGAGCTCGCCGGGTCGGCGGACCGAGCCCAAGTACGTGGATCTGGTCCTCACCGGTCAGGACGTCGAGCTCGACACCCGCGTGCTCGACGCGGTCGCCGACTCGCTGCGCCACCTCGTCACGAATGCCGTCGACCACGGCTGCGAGACCGCCGCCCAACGGCAGACCGCCGGCAAGCCCGCCCGTGCGACGGTGACGGTGGCCGCCCGCTCCGCCGGCTCGACCGTCGTCATCGAGGTGTCCGACGACGGCCAGGGGGTGGACGAGGAGTCGCTGCGGTCGCACGCCGTTGCCCGCGGGCTGCTCCCGCCCGAGTCGACGGCGACCGGGCCGGCGCTGCTGCAGGTGATGTTCGCGCCCGGCTTCTCGACCCGCGACGAGGTGACCATCACCTCGGGCCGGGGCGTCGGGCTCGATGTCGTGCGTACGGTGGTCGAGGACCTCAGCGGCGCCCTCGAGGTGCGCTCCGAGCAGGGCGCCGGCACGACCTTCGTCATCACGCTCCCGGTGACCCTCGGGGTCCTGCGCTGCCTGCTCGCCCGCGTCGGAACGGAGCGGTACGCGCTGCCGGTCGCCGGCGTCGTCGAGACGATCGGGCTGGCGAGCGCCGAGCGCCACGAGGTCGCCGGGGTCCCGGTGATCGCCCGCGACGGTCGGACCATGCCCGTGGTCGACCTCGGCGTCGCGCTGGCTGTCGTCGGTGACCGTGACCCCCGCGCCGCCGTCGTGGTGCACCACGGCTCCGCGGGGGAGATGCTCGCCCTCGCCGTGGACGCGCTGGAGGGCGAGCGCGAGGTCGTCGTGAAGGAGCTCGGCGGCTTCCTCGGGAGGCTGCCGGCCGTGGCCGGCGCCACCATCGACGGGGACGGCAGCGTCGTGCTGGTCCTCGACCTCCGCGAGCTCGCCGCTCGCCAGCTGGCCATCGGTGCCCCCGCCGCAGCTCCGTCGTCGCCCGCGCCGGCGGGCGACCGGACCGGCGCAGACCTGCCCGGCCAGCGCCAGCCCGGCCGGCCCCGGGTGCTCGTCGTGGAGGACTCGGTCGGCGTCCGGGAGCTGCAGCGGGTCATCCTCGAGGGGGCGGGCTACGACGTCGTCACGGCTGTCGACGGCAGCCGACGGCGCCTCCCGCCTCGGCGACGAGCCGGTCGACCTGGTGCTGTCCGACGTCGAGATGCCCGGTATGGACGGATTCACCCTGACCCGCACGCTGCGCCGTACCCGTGGCTGGGAGGACGTCCCGGTCGTGATCATGACGTCCCGGGGCGACGAGGCGGACCAGCGCGCCGGACTGGACGCAGGTGCCAGCGCCTACCTGCTCAAGAGCGAGTTCGACCAGGCCGAACTCATCGATACGGTCCGGCGTCTGCTGGGCCGCTGAGTCGGCTCGCCGACGACACCGAGGATTGAGGCCACCGAGAATGCCCACCGTGCTGATCGCTGACGACAGCCCGACGCTGCGGCGCATCGTGTCGACCGTGCTGGAGCGGGCCGGCTTCACCGTCGTGATGGCAGAGGACGGCGTCGAGGCCGTCCAGGGCGCCTTCCGGACCCAGCCCGACGCCGTGATCCTCGACGTCCAGATGCCACGGCTGTCCGGCTACGTCGCTGCTCGCCTGCTCAAGGACGACTGGCAGACGGCGGAGATCCCCGTGGTGCTGCTGACGTCGCTCGACGCCGCCTCCGACCGCTACTGGGGTGCCCAGACCGGCGCCGACCGGTTCCTCACCAAGGACTTCGAGGCACCGCAGCTCGTCACCGCCGTACAGGAGGTCATCGCCGCGGCCGACGAGGCACGTGGCGGACGGCCGCCGCTGCGCCCCGACCCGCTGGAGCTGGCCGACGACGAGGTGCTGGCCCGGGTCTCCGAGCTGCTGGACCGCAAGCTGTTCGAGGCCTCGGTCTCGGCCGAGGTGACCCAGATCGCCGCCGACGTCCACGGCTTCGAGGAGTCGGTCGCGGCCGTCCTCGGGGTGCTCGGCCGGATCGTGGACTACGACCTTGCCGCCGTCTGCATGCTGGACGACCGGCTGACCTACCTCACCGTCGCGCGCGAGAGCTCGCAGGTGCAGTACACCGAGTTCTTCGGTGCCATCGCCGACGCCGCCACCCAGGTGACCGGCACCCCGGTCATGGTCCACGACCTCGTCCCGAGGGTCGCCGACCCCCGGGGCCTGCTGGGCCAGGACGACGAGGGCCGGATGGCGACCTTCCTGTCGATGCCGCTGCGAGCGGGTGGCCGCGTCGTCGGCGCCCTCGCGATGTCGAGCGCCACCAAGAACGCGTTCGGCGAGGCGTCGCTCAACACGCTGCGGCTCGTCGAGGGGCCGGCCGCCGTGGTCATCAGCAACGCCCGTCTGGCCGGCAAGGAGCAGCCCGTCTAGGGTCGCCGCTCCGCGGGTACTGTCGGGGGTGATGTCCCTGCCTGCCGCGGCACCGCCGCCCGAGCCCTCCGACCAGCCGGTCGACGTCGACGCCTTCCGGCGCGCCGTCGGCCATTTCGCGTCGGGCGTGACCGTCGTGACGACGAAGGTGGGCGGCACCGACCACGCGATGACCGCCAGCGCCTTCACCTCCGTCTCGCTCGAGCCGCTGCTGGTGCTGGTCTGCGCGGACAAGGAGGCCAGGTTCCGCGACGCCGTCCTCGAGTCCGGGACGTGGGCCGTCTCGATCCTCCCGGTCGCCGACCGCCGGGCCGCGGACTGGTTCGCCATGAAGGGCCGGCCGCTCATCGGCCAGCTCGACCGCTTCCCGCACCATCGCGACCTCACCGGCGCCGCGTTGCTCGACAGCGCGGTCGCCTGGCTGGAGTGCCGCACGCACGCGGTCTACGACGGCGGCGACCACGACATCATCGTCGGGGAGGTGCTGTCCGCGGCCGAGGGGGACCGGGACGGCGTGCCGCTGGTGTACCACCGCGGTCGCTACGGCCGGCTCGCCTGACGGTGAGAGGCGACCACCCGACCCGCGGGTCGTCCTTGTCCCGACGGGTCCTCCTGGTGTCCGCCGCTGTGGTCGGGCTGCTGGCGACGGCCTGGGTCGTGGCCTTCGTCACTGCCGGGCCGGGCATCGCACGAGGCACCACCGTCCTCGGTGTGTCGATCGGCGGGCTGAGCCGCGAGGAGGCGGCGCGCACCCTGCGCCGCGAGCTGCGCGCGGAGTCGCGAGCGCCGATCACGGTCCGGACCGGGCCCGAGCGGGGCCGGATCGTCCCGCACCGGGCCGGGCTCTCGCTGGACGTGACGGCCACGGTGGAGACGGCCCGGGCCCGGTCGTGGAACCCGGTCGAGCTCGTCGACGCCCTGGTGGGCGGCGACGAGGTCGCCCCCGTCGTCGCCGTGGACCGGGCCGCGCTGCGCTCGGCGGTCGGCAGGCTGGCCGCGAAGGTCGACCGCGAGCCGGTCGAGGGATCGGTCCGGATCCAGGGCGTCCGGGTCCGGCCGGTCCGGCCCAGCGTGGGGCTGCGGGTGCAGCAGCGGGCAGCGGTGTCGGCCGCCGCGGACGGCTACCTGGTCGGGGAGTACCTGCGGGGCGGCCCGCCCCTGGAGCTCCCGACCGAGGTCGCGGAGCCTGTCGTCGGCCTGGACGAGGTGGACCGGGTGATCGCCGAGGTCGCCCGGCCGGCGGTGTCAGCACCCGTCGCCCTGACCGTCGAGGGCACCACGGTCCAGGTCCCGCCGGAGGCGGTCGGCCATGGCGCTGTCGTTCGAGGCCGACGGGCAGGGATCCCTCACGGCGCGGCTGGACGGCCGCCGCCTGCACGCTGCCGTCGCCGATGAGCTGGCGACGGTGGAGCAGCCCGCCCGCGACGCGACGTTCGAGATCGCCGACGGCACCCCGCGCGTGGTGCCCTCCGCGCGGGGTCGGGAGGTGCTGCCGGACACGCTGTCGTCGTGCCCTGCTGCCCGTGCTGACCGAGACCGGTCCCGCGCGCTCGGCCACCGTCCCGCTCGAGGTCAGCCAGCCGGCCGTCGACACGGCCACCGCGGAGTCGCTCGGCGTCGTCGAGATGGTCTCGGAGTACACGACGTACTACCCCTCCGACTTCGCCCCCCGTCTCACCAACATCCACCGCGCTGCCGACCTGATGGACGGCGCCCTCGTCCTGCCGGGGGACGTCTTCAGCTTCAACGAGACCGTGGGGGAGCGCACGGCCGAGCGTGGCTTCGCGGCCGGCTTCGTCATCGACGACGGCCGCCTGGAGGTCGACTTCGGCGGGGGCGTCTCCCAGCTGGTCACCACCGCGTTCAATGCAGCGTTCTTCGCCGGGCTGGAGATCGTCGAGCACAACCCGCACAGCTTCTACATCTCCCGCTACCCGGAGGGCCGGGAGTCGACGATCGCCTGGGGTGTCAAGGACCTCAAGGTCCGCAACGACTCCGGCCACGGTGTGTTCATCACGACCAGCTACACCGACAGCTCGGTCACTGTGCGGATGTACGGCACGAAGACGTACCGGATCGAGGCGACCAAGTCGCCGCGGTTCGCCGTCAAGCCGTTCGAGGTCGAGCACGACCCCCGGCCCGAGGGGGTCGAGCCCGGCGACTGCGTCTCCACCGAGGGCGTCCCTGGCTTCAAGGTGGTCGTGACCCGCCACTTCTACCAGGGCGGGGAGCAGGTCCGGACCGAGGACTTCAGGACGAAGTACGACCCGGAGAACGAGGTGGTCTGCGGCTCCGCCGGCCCCTGACCGGTCAGGCGGGGGCGCGGTAGTTGTAGGGATGGTGGGTGGCGTAGCCCAGCGCGGCATACAGCCGCAGGGCGGAGTCGTTGACGGCTCGAACCTGCAGGTACGACGCGACAGCACCCTGCTGGGCCGCCCATTCCAGAGCCGTTCGCATCACCGCCGACCCGATCCCCTGCCGGCGGGCTGCGGGCGCCACGTCGACCGAGGTGACGCCGGCCCACTCGCCCTCCACCGAGACGCGACCGATGCCCACCGGCTCGCTCCCGCGGTACAGGGTGGCGAACCCGACACGTTCCGGACCGGTGAGGATCGCGACGTGCGAGTCGGCGTCGCTCTCGAGGTCGTGCATCAACGAGAGCCAGTCGGCCGACGGCACCGGCTCCACCACGGCCCTCAGGTCGTCCCGGTCCGCGACCTGATCGACCACCCGGTCGATGGGGGCGACCTGCACGATCGTGACGTGCAGCCGACGCCACCCGTTGTCGGCCATCTCGCGGTTCCTCGGGTCGGTCAGGGGCAGCTGGAGGAGCGGGGGCAGGCCCTTCCCCGCGTACCACTGCGCGACCGCCACCAGCGCCTCCGCCGTCGGCCGCCCGGGGTCACCGACCGCCATCGCCGAGTTCGCCCGCCCGGTGATGCCGTCGTGCGCGCGCAGCGCCCAGTCGCCGAGCATCTCGACCTCGCGAGCCGGCCAGCCCGCCCAGCAGATCCGCTGCATGTCGTCCGGGGACACAGGCGGGACCTGCCAGCCCTTCCGCACCGGGGCGGCCGGCACGACCTTGGCCGCGGTCACGGCCCCGGTGTCGATGTCCACGACCTCGCCGGACGCCCTGAGCACCGTGAGCCCCTCGCCGGTCAGGTCGAGCAGGTGGCCCACCACGTCGGTCAACCGGCCGTCGGGGTCGTCGACCTCACGGCGCACGCTGACCCGGTGACCGACCGCCCGCTCGTCCAGGTGCACGCCGCGATTCTGGCCGATGGAGTACACCTGACGGCGGGGAGGTGCCCACATCAGGCGGCTGGCAGGTAAACCCCGGGCCGGCCCGGGTGTCTCTCCGGTTGTGAACACGGCAGCGCGGGAGCAGGACGGGCGCGGCGCGCTCGCCTACGCACTGCCGCCCGGGCGCGACGACGCGGTGACCGCGCTCTTCCATGGTCACTGGGCGTCGCTCGTGCGGCTGGCGCGCCTTCTCGTCGACGACACCGAGACGGCGGAGGACGTCGTCCAGGACGCGTTCGCCCAGCTGCACCGCCGCTGGGGGTCGCTCCGCGACCCGGACCGCGCGCTGTTCTACCTCCGGGCCGTCCGTCGCGAACGGCTCGCGGAACCGGCTGCGCGGTCGGCGATCGGCGCGGCTCCGCGCCGTGCCCGACCTGCTGACGGCGCCGTCGGCGGAGACGGCGGTCCTCGAGCGCGAGGAGCACCGAGCGGTGTTCGACGGTGTGACCCAGCTTCCGTGGCGACAGCGCCAGGTCCTGGTCCTGCGGTACTACCTGGATCTCTCCGAGGCACAGATCGCCGAGACGCTCGGGATCAGCGCCGGGCGCGGTGAAGTCGCACGCGTCTCGCGGAATCGCAGCACTGACCAAGCGGCTGGAGGCGACGTCATGACGACCACGGACACCGCCGACCGGCTCCGTGACGCCCTGCATCGAGAGGCCGAGGCGATGACTGTCACCGAATCGCACGCGTCAGTGGTCCGCCTGGACCGCTCGATGCGCGCCAACCGCCGCCGGCGCGCGGGACTGGTGCTCGCGACGGCAGCGGCCGCAGCGGTCGCGACGGTCGTGGGGATCGGCGTGCTGGTGGCCGACGACGACCGTGGTGCCGCCCCGGTGCCCGTCTCGCCAGGGCCAACGCCTCCCGCCGCCCGGCCACCGCATCGTCTTCAGCTCCGACACGGAGATCCTCGTGGCCTCCGACCGCGGTGGCAGCGCGCGGCCGGTGATGGAGGGGTCGCAGCCACGGTTCTCGCCCGACGGGAGGCGCCTTCGTGTTCGCCGACAAGGACGGGATGCCGTCCGTAGCCACCGTGGGGGAGTGGCGGGGACAGCCCCTGGACGACCGACCCCTTGCCGCCGGCTTCGAGCGGGTGGGGCTGGTCTGGTCCCCGGACGGCACCCAGGTCGCCTACGTCGAGATGCTCGACAGCGACTTCCCGGAGGGCGGCGACCTGTTCATTGTCGACGTGGCCGGCGGAACGGCCGAGAAGGTCCGACACTTCGCCGGGCCGTACGTGACGCCACTGGACTGGAACCCCGACGGGTCGTCGCTCCTTCTCGGGTTCGACCGGTCCGGCGAGGGCGGCCGGATGGTCGTGGACTCGTTCGACCTGTCGACCGGCGAGCTGACCCCGCTGCTGCGCGGGTGGGGGGAGACCCTCGGGGTCCGGTTCTCACCGGACGGCACGCAGATCGCCTTCTACAGCGACTCCCGCAACTGCATCTGCGTGGCTGCGCCCGACGGATCCGGTGTCCGCGCGGTTCTGGAGTTCTCCGGGGCCGAGCCCGACAGCGCCCGGCTCGCCTGGTCCCCGGACGGCACCCAGCTGGTCTGGACCGAGCGGTTCGGCGGCCGAGTCAGCCTGCTGGACGTGAGCAGCGGGGTCAGCAGCGAGCTCACTACCGGCGGTGGTCGCGCTCCCTTGATCGACTGGGACCGGCCCTAGACCGGTCCGGAAGTACCGACGTCCCGACACCCGACACGACCCAAGGAGCTCCGCCATGCCCGGAATGCGTTCCGCCGCCACCACCGCACTGCTCGCACTGCCGCTCGTGCTCGCCCCAGCGGCCTCGGCCGTCGCGGCGCAGCCCGACCGGTGGTCGTTCTCCGTCGACGACACCTTCCTGAGCAGGACCAGCGAGGACTGCGGGTTCGACATCCTGCTCCACCTCGAGGGAACGATCCGCGGCGTCGACTTCCTCGCCGGCGACGGAACCCTCCTGCGCAGCCTGACGACCTATCCCGGCCTGACCTACACGTTCATCAACGCCACGACCGGCGAGTCGGTGACCTCGCACAGCCCTGACCCCGAGCACTGGACCTGGAACGCCGACGGCAGCTCAACGCTCAGGGTGACCGGCCTCGTGCTCCACTGGCTCGTGCCCGGCGACGGCGTCACCGGCCAGGCCGGCTCCTTCACCGTCGTCTTCGGCACCGATGGGGACGAGACCAAGATCGGGCAGGTGGGCCTGGACGAGGACTATCACGCCGCGCTCTGCGAGATCCTCGCCCCGTAGTCGCACCCGCGGGCCGGGAGAGGGATACTGGAGGCCGGGAGCCCCCAGACCGCAGCCGATCCCTCGCCAGGAGGAACCGACCGTGACCTACGTCATCGCACAGCCGTGCGTGGACCTGCTCGACAAGGCCTGCATCGAGGAGTGCCCCGTCGACTGCATCTACGAGGGCAACCGGATGCTCTACATCCACCCGGACGAGTGCGTCGACTGCGGCGCGTGCGAGCCGGTCTGCCCGGTGGAGGCGATCTTCTACGAGGACGACACCCCGGAGCAGTGGAAGGACTACTACAAGGCCAACGTCGAGTTCTTCGACGACCTGGGCTCGCCGGGCGGCGCCGCCAAGATGGGCAAGATCGACAAGGACCACCCGCTGATCGAGGCACTTCCGCCGCAGGCCCAGGACGCCAGCCACTGAGCGGCCCCCGTTCCACGCCGGGTCGCCGGCCCGCGGGGAGCCGGCTCCCGGACTTCCCCTGGGACACGCTGGCCCCGTACGCCGCGGAGGCCCGCTCCCATCCCGACGGCATCGTCGACCTGTCGGTCGGCACCCCGGTCGACCCCACACCCCCGCTCGTCCGCGACGCCCTCGCCGCGGCGGCGGACGCCCCCGGCTACCCGCAGACGTACGGCACGCCCGAGCTGCGCGAGGCGGTGGCTGCCTGGTTCGCGCGCCGTCGTGACGTGAGCGCGCTGGACCCCGCCGGAGTGCTGCCGAGCATCGGGTCCAAGGAGCTGGTCGCCTGGCTGCCGACCCTGCTCGGGCTCGGCGCGGGGGACGTGGTGGTGCATCCCGAGGTCGCCTACCCGACGTACGACGTCGGCGCCCGTCTCGCCGGAGCCACTCCCGTGGCCGCCGACGGGCTCACGGCGCTCGGCCCGCAGCCGGTGCGGCTGGTGTGGCTGAACTCCCCGTCCAACCCGACCGGACGGGTGCTCCCGGCGGCTCACCTGCGCAAGGTCGTCGACTGGGCCCGCGAGCGCGGGGCCGTCGTCGCCTCCGACGAGTGCTACGCCGAGCTCGGCTGGGACGACTCGGCACCGCCGCTGTCGTTGCTGCACCCGGACGTGTGCGGCGGCAGCCACGAGGGCCTGCTGGTGCTCTACTCGCTGTCCAAGCAGTCGAACATGGCGGGCTACCGCGCGGCCTTCGCGGCCGGTGACCCGGCGCTCGTCCGCGAGCTGCTCGAGGTGCGCAAGCACGCCGGGATGATGGTGCCCGCGCCGGTCCAGGCGGCGATGGTGGCGGCCCTGCGAGACGACGGCACGTCGCCGAGCAGAAGGCCCGCTACCTGGTACGTCGTGAGGCGCTCGCCTCCGCCTTCTCGGCAGCGGGGTACCGCGTCGAGCACTCACAGGCCGGGCTCTACCTCTGGATGACCCGCGACGAGGACTGCTGGGCGACGGTGGCCGACCTGGCGCGGCTCGGGATCCTGGTGGCGCCGGGGTCCTTCTACGGCGTGGCCGGCGCCCGGCACGTGCGGATCGCCCTGACGGCGACCGACGAGCGCGTGGCGAGCGCCGCGGCCAGGGTGGCCGCACCGTAACGCTCCGAGCGCTGCGAAGGCACCGGATTGAGGCCTGGCGTGTCGAGCGTGTTGGCAGCGCTCGGCGGTGGGGCGGCGGGCGAGCGTGCGAGCTACGGGGCGCAGGCGGCCAGCGCGTCGGGCACGGCCGGGAAGAGGCTCTCGAGATCCAGGTAGTGGATCGCGGGGGTCCCAGCCTCTCCCGTACCAGATGCCATGGTGGAGTGCGCGAGGATCGGGGTGTCCGGCGTGACGCCCGCAGCGTCGGCCAGGATCGCGACTCCCTCGTCGCACAGCCCCGGGAAGAAGAAGGCGGCATCCTCGGCGAACGTGTTCCACCCCTGCGACGCCGCCGCCCCGGCGTTCCCGTTGGCGCTCCGCTTCGCGTTGAAGCACTCGTGAGCGAAGGCTGAGCCCGCACCCGCGATCAGCAGCACTCCGGCCGATGTGGTGGCCACTGCCAGTCGTCCGATGTGATTCACCGAGGTTCTCCTCACGGGTACAGGGGTCCAACTGGTACAGCTCGTACCCTGCTCGTCCGGCCGCCGGCTGGACATGAACCGACATGACCAATGACGCAGTGTCGTGGTCGTGCAGCAGTCCGCGTCCGAGTAGACCTAGGGGTTCAGCCCGAGGGTTGGATGTTCTGGTTGAGGTGGAAGACGTTCTGCGGGTCGTAGGTGTCCTTCACGGCGGTGAGCCGGGCCAGCTTCTCGGCCGAGTACGCCCGACGTACGCCGGCGGAACCCTCGTCACCCAGGACGTTCACGTAGACCCCGGAGGCGAACGGCTCGAGCGTCGCGGCGTAGGACCGGGCCGTCTGGATGCGCACCTCGTCCTCGCCGGGATCCGTCCACCCGGTGCTCGCGCCGAGCTCGAAGGCTGTCTCACGGTGGCTGAAGGCGGTGTCGCCCTCGGGCACGTCAGCGATCGCCCCGCCGTACGCCTGCAGCCCGACTCCGGGAGCGAACGGGCCGACATCGGTCACGGCCACCATCGTGTCGATGACCTCGTCGGTGAGCTCTCGGAAGTAGTGCCCCTTCGCATACCGGCGCCGCGCGTGCCCGTCCACCACGTCGTCGCGGGACTGCAGCTCGACGTAGGTCGAGGGCACGACACGCTCGGCCGACGGGCGACCCAGCGCACGCAGTGCGGGAACGAGCGTCTGGCCCCGCTGCGGGTCACCAACCCACACGTAGCCCAGGGTCACGACACCGCCGCCGATCCCCGCCGTGAAGGTCGCCTCGCGAGGTGCCGACGCGTTGAGATCTCGCCACCCGCGCAGTGCGGTGACCGCCTGGTCGACGGGGAAGTCGATCTCAACGGACAGAGACTCGGTGCCGATGTCGTGCAGCCGGAACTCGAACTCGGTGACCACGCCGAAGTTGCCCCCGCCGCCCCGCAGCGCCCAGTAGAGGTCGGGGTGCTGGTTCTCGCTGGCGCGCAGCACCTCACCGTCCGCGGTGACGATCTCGAACGACGCGACGTTGTCGCACGCCAGGCCGACCTGCCGGGCCAGCCAGCCCATCCCGCCGCCGAGGGTGAGGCCGCCGACGCCGGTGTGCGACACGTTGCCGGCGGTGACGGCGAGCCCGTACTCCTGGGTCGCCCGGTCCAGCGCCCCGAGGAGGGCGCCGCCCTGCACGACCGCCCGGCGGTGTCCCGGGTCGACACGGACCGCGCGGAGTGGTGACAGGTCGACCATCAACCCGCCGTCGGGGACAGCGTGGCCGGCCGCGCTGTGGCCGCCGCACCGGATGCCGATCTCGAGGTCGTGCTCGCGGGCCGTCCGGACCGCGGTGACCACGTCCCGAACGCTCGCGCATCGGATGATCACCCGAGGCCGCCGGTCGACGATGGCGTTCCAGATCGTCCGGGTCTCGTCGTACGCCGGGTCACCGGGCAGCAGCACCGACCCGTCCAGCGAGCCAGCGAGCCTCGTTCGCGTCGCGTCCATGCCACACCAGACCATGATCCCGCCGGGAAGTCATCGGTCCCGTGCCGCCCAGCTACCTGTGCGGGCGTCGCAGATAGCGGCGGACCCAATCACGGTTGACTTCGTCACCTTGCCTGCGCTGTGGTGACTGGGGTCGCCAGCCCGAAGGCGCTGCGACCGCCAGGCGATCCAGCATCGACAGGACGGTCCGGCGAGGGTTGCCCACCATTTCCTCGTACGTCACAACGTGAGGCTGCACCCCATGCTGCGCGATCCATGCGCACCAGGCGGCATTGTGCTCGCGAACAGTTCGAACCAGGGTTTCGATCAGCTCGACGTCGAACCGCGGCTCCGCTTGCACGGCGTCGCCCTGTTGCCAGTAGCCGGTCTGCTCAGCTCGGGCCCACGACACGGCTTGACCGACGACATCGTCACGACGCAGGTGCACGAAGAGAAGGGGTCCAAACGCATCGGTCAGAACCTCGAGATCGCCGCGGACAGGTGACGACGGTTGCAGACCCTGCACGACGGAGTCCAAGGTTCCCCACATGATCCGGGCTGCGAAGACGCCATTGGCGCTGGTTCCTGCCCGTACAACGCCGTCCACAAAAGCGCGAAAGTCGAACGATCCGTCCTTGGACGGCGGCAGGCCGAAGCGCTTGGCCCAGTCCTGCCGATCCGGCTCACGGAAGTACGACTCGGGGTGCCCGGCTACACCCGTCGATGTCAGCAGGTCGCACAGATACGTACTGCCGGTGCGAGGAGTGCCACACACCAGATACGACGTCGGCTGACCCACACGTTCACGCTACGACCTCGCTTGCAGGCCAAGGAGCGCCGCGAGAGCTTGATGTTGATCGTCATCGCCGTGGTGGTCGGCCTGGGGCTGATCGCGGCGGTCGCCGTGCCGGCGTACCTCGAGCGCGGCGACGAATCTGCGCACACGGCGCTCTCGACCGTCGGCGTGAGCGAGGCGACCGCCGACTGCGATCCGGCCACCGACGACGAGGTGGCGGAGAACGCCAGTACCCACGTCGGCCCTGGCACCGATTTCCCGGACACCACGCGTGTCGACTACGCCCAGGTGCCGCCGTCGTCCGGCGAGCACTTCGCCCAGTCTGCGTTCCCGGCGCGCCCGTTCTACACCGCGCGGGACCGGCCCCGGATGGAGCAGCTGGTCCACAACATCGAGCACGGCTACACGATCCTGTGGTACGACGACACCATCAAGGGCGGCCAGCTCGACGAGCTCAAGGACATCGCCGCGAGCGCGCGGGACAACGACGCCACCGGGCCGACCGGCAAGTTCATCGTCTCGGCGTGGGACGACGCCTACGGCGAATTCCCGTCCGGCAAGCACGTGGCGCTCTCGCACTGGGGTGCCGAGCAGGGCCACCGTCAGCTGTGCGGCAACGTCAGCGGTGACGTCGTGGAGGCCTTCATCGAGGACTTCCCGGCCAGCGACGCCCCCGAACCCGACGTGCCCTGACCCGGATCTGGGCCGACGTCAGGGGGACGTGAGGATGACGAGCTGCTGGGTCGCCCGGGTCATCGCGACATAGCGGTCGACTGCTCCTTCGATGCCCGTGCCGAACGTCTCCGGGTCGATGAGGACGACCAGGTCGAACTCGAGCCCCTTCGACAGCTCCGGGGTCAGCGACCGGACGCGGGACTCTGTCGTACCTGTCCGGAGCGCGCCAGCTTCCCTGTCACCAGAGCTGATGACGCAGGCGATCCCTTCGGCATGCTCGGCGAGCCAGGTGTCCAGGATCGAGCCCAGATCCGAAGCAGATCCGTGTGCGACGGGGACGTCGGTGCTGCGGATGGAGGTCGGCACGTTGGCGTCCGGGAGCACGGCTCGGATGACGGGCTCCGCCTCGACCATGACCGCTTCCGGCGTCCGGTAGTTGATGGTGAGGGAAGCCAGGTGGATCCGGTCGAGCCCGACCCGTTCGAGCCGTTCCTGCCATGACTCCGTGAACCCGTGTCTGGCCTGGGCGCGGTCCCCGACGACGGTGAAGCTCCGGGACGGACAGCGGAGCAGCAGCATCTGCCACTCCGCGTCGGTCAGCTCCTGAGCCTCGTCCACGACGATGTGCGCGAACGGGCCGGCGAGCAGGTCCGGGTCGGTGCTGGGCAGGGCGGTCTCGTCGACCAGCGCGTCCTGGAAGTCCTCGCCGCGAAGCATCGTCACCAGGCCTGAGCCGTACTCGTCGTCGGCGACCGCTATCAGGTCGTCCACGACCCTGGCCATGCGCTCGCGTTCGGCGGCGACGGTGGCGTCATGTCGACGCTTGCGTCGTGACGCCTCCGGGTCGCCGAGCCGCTGCCGTGCTGCGTCCAGGAGCGGCAGGTCGGACACCGTCCAGGCCTGGGCGTCCTCGCGCTGCAGCGCCCGCACCTCCTCGACGCTGAGCCAGGGGGCGCACTTCCGCAGGTAGGCGGGTACCGACCACAGGTCTCCGACGAGGTCAGCCGCTTCGATCAGTGGCCACGCGCTGTTGAGGGCCGTGAGCAGCTCCTCGTTCTGCTGCAGCGACGTCCGGCGCGGACCAGCCGGGGCGTCGTCCTCGTCGTGCTTGTCCATCAGGATCGTGACCAGCTCCTCCCAGATCTGGTCGCGCGCCTCGTTGTGCGGCGTACCGGCGACTGCTTCAAACGCCTCGGCCCAGTCGTCGGGGCTCAGCCAGGTGTCGGACCAGTCGGTCGAGACAGTCATCCCCGCGGTGGGCGGCTCCTCGTAGAACCTGACGGCCGTCGCGATCGCCTGCACCAGGTTCGCGGACGACTTCAGGCGGGCCACGTTCGGGTCGGTCTCGATCGCTGCCGCTGCTCCCTCGGGGACGAGGTCCCGCAGCGTGCAGGTCTGCACGCCCTCCTCCCCGAGGCTGGGGAGCACGTCGGAGACGTAGGCCAGGTAGGGCTGGTGCGGACCGATGAACAGCACGCCGCCCCGGCGGTGACCGAGGCGGGGGTCGGAGTAGAGGAGGTAGGCGGAGCGGTGCAGAGCGACGACCGTCTTCCCCGTACCTGGACCGCCTTCGACGACGAGGGCGCCGCGGGATCCCGCGCGGATGATGGCGTCCTGGTCGGCCTGGATGGTGCCGAGCACGTCACGCATCCGGGCCGACCGATGGCTGCCCAGGCTGGCGATGAAGGCGGACTGGTCGTCGAGCGCGGCGTGGTGCCCGACGTACCCCTCAGCCGTGAACACCTCGTCCCAGTAGTCGCTGATCCGGCCGCGGGTCCAGCGATACCTGCGGCGGCTTGCCAGACCCATCGGGTTGGCGTGGGTCGCTCCGAAGAACGGCTCAGCCGCGGGGGAGCGCCAGTCGAGCAGCAGCCGACGCCCCGCGCTGTCCGTGAGGCCGAGCCGTCCGACGTACACGGGCTCAGGGTTGTCTGCGCTGACGATGTGTCCCAGGCACAGGTCCAGACCGAAGCGACGCAGGGCGCGCAAGCGAGCGGTCAGCCGGTGGACCTCCATGTCCCGGTCCATCGCCTCCTGGCCTATGCCGCCCGGCGCCTTGCGTACGGCATCGAGGCGGTCGGACAGGTCCGCGATCGACTGCTCGAGGCACTCCGCGACGGCCGCGAAGTGCTGCTCGTCGCGGGCGATCAGCGTCGGGTCGGCCTTCGGGCTGAGGTGGTCGGGAAGGTCAAAGGCACTGATCGACAACAACTCACGCACTTTCACGACCCCCATGTGACGGCAGGTTCTGGCCTCGGTCGGCGATTCTGCGGCACGGCCCGGGTCTTGCCGCAAGCCCCCGGGCTCGCTATACATTGAGAGTGGAAGGGAGCAGGACTCCTTTCCACTTTTTGTCAGCCGCGGAAGGGCTCGCCGCTCTCGACGGCGACGTGCACGTGGTCGAGATGGCGCAGGACCGCGTTCGTCCGGTTCCCGCTGGGGTGGACGTAGTCGCGCCAGCCGAGCGACGCCGCCCACGAAGTCCAGATGTGGTCGGCGTAGATGATGGACAGCACGTTGTACTCCTGCGCGTGCGCGACCAGCCACTGGGCGAAGACGCGCCCGCGCCGGCGCTGCTCGTCGTCGCCCAGAGGCCGGAAGAACACGTCGATCGCCCGGCCGTCGTAGTGCGACGAGCTGTCGACGTGACCGCTGCTCACCCCGCCGCGGGCAAATCCACCGGCGACCAGGGGGCCGAAGTCGTCGGTCCATCCCTTCCGCAGCCGCTGGGCCCTCGGCGTCAGGCCGTTGGGTCCGGCCTTTTCCGGCTCGATGCCCAGCCGTGCGTGCGAGCAGGTGAGGCGGACAGGACGCAAGCCGAGCAGGCTGCGGGTGACGCTGGTCACCTGCGCGGGCGTCGCGTCCTCGAGAGTGCGCTCCACCGTGCCGCGCATCCGGTCGACGTCGCGCTGACGGTTGGGTGTCGCGGCGGCCAGGGCGGTGAGGTCCATGGCCTCCTCCGCGTGCAGTGACACGTTTCCTGCATCGGCCGGCACGTAGCACTCGCGGATGAGCACCGGCAGAGTGGCGGTCGGCGCTGTCGTGGTGGAGGTCGCGGCGTCGGCCTCCTCGGGTGCGGCGGACGGGGAGGACCCGGCCACGACCGCCGCCGCGACTAGCGCTGCTCCCGCGACTGCGACCACCGTGACCTGCCAGCCCCGCCGCACGCCCCGAGCCTCACCCACCGGGGCGCATTCCGCCAGGCCCGTGGCCCGATCGTTGCCCGGCCGCCTCAGCCGCCCTCGAGGACATCGACGTGCACATGGTCCTCGTGCAGCAGGACCGGGTTGTCCGTCTCACCGCCCGGGTAGCGATACTCGCGCCAGCCCTGCAGGGAGCTCCGCGCGGTCCAGATCCTCCTGTCGAAGATGACCGTCGCGACGTCGAGCCGCGCAGCGTGCGCGACCGACCACATCGCCTGCTGCCAGCCCAGCCGCTGGTTCTCCTCGGTGACCGGGCGGAAGAACACGTCGATGGCCCGGCCCTCGTAGTGCGCGGACCCCTCGATGTGCCCGCTGGTCACCCCCTTCGGCTCGAAACCGCCAAGGACCTGCTTGCCGAACACCTCTCGCATCGCCTGCCGCAGGGTGTCGCCGCGCGGAGTGAGTCCCAGCTCGGCCGGGTCCTCGCGCTCGTTGTCCGCGGTCTCCACCAGGGGAACTGTGCAGGTCAAGGCCGACCCGTCGTGCCCCAGAACAGCCTCGGCGATCCGCAGCGCGTCCTGCCCGGGGGTCGCGACGTCGGGCAGGTTCCGGTAGACCTCGCGTGCTGCCTCGATGCCGACCTCGGTGTCCCGCTCGCGGCGCAGGGCAGCGGCCACCGCCGCAGCCGACGCCGTTGGCGGTCGCACCGATCCGTGTCCCCACGCCGGCCACCGTGGTGGCCGTCATCGCCTGCTCGGTCGACCAGTCGTACGTCGACCCGCCAGCGGTGAGCGTGCACGCCGGGCCGTCCGTCAGCCCCAACGCCGTCCCCACGGGCGTCGTGACCACGGCGTACGTCGCCGAGGTACCCACCAGGGCAACCACCGTGAGGGTGACCACCAGCCGGCCACGGCGAGTCAGTCGCATCGCTGGTCCCCCACGGTCGAGCACCGGTCAGTCGTTGGCGTGCAGGGCCTCGTTGAGGGCCCCCCAGGTACCCTCGCGCGCGGTGACCTCGATCGCGCCGGTGACGCTGTTGCGCCAGAACAGCAGCCGGTCGCGCCCGGAGAGGTCACGCGCCTTCACCACCGGCCGTCCAGCTCGCCGCCACCGCGGACGACCACCTTCGTTCCGGCGGTGACGTAGCAGCCGGCCTCGACCACGCAGTCGTCGCCGAGCGAGATCCCGATGCCGGAGTTCGCCCCGAGCAGGCAGCGCTCGCCGATCGAGATGACCGTGGTGCCGCCTCCGGACAGCGTCCCCATGATCGACGCACCGCCGCCCACGTCCGACCCGTCGCCGACGACGACGCCTGCGCTGATCCGCCCCTCGACCATGGAGGCGCCCAGGGTGCCGGCGTTGTAGTTCACGAAGCCCTCGTGCATCACGGTCGTCCCGGGCGCCAGGTGGGCGCCAAGCCGGACCCGGTCGGCATCGGCGATGCGGACCCCGGCGGGCAGCACGTAGTCGACCATGCGGGGGAACTTGTCGACGCCGAGCACCGTGACCGGACCGCGGTGCATCAGTCGCAGCCGGGTGGCCTCGAAGCCGCTGACGGCGCACGGGCCGTGGTTGGTCCACACGACGTTGGTGAGCTTGCCGAAGACCCCGGTGAGCTCCAGGCCGTGCGGGCGCACCAGCCGGTGCGAGAGCAGGTGCAGCCGCAGCCAGACGTCGGCGGTGTCCCGCGGCTCGGCGTCCAGGTCGATCTCGACCCGCACGACCTGACGGGTGGTGCCCCGGTCGTCGTCGTCGCCGACCAGCCGGTCGAGCGCGGCGAAGTCGCTGTCGTCGGGTGGGGGGCCGAGCGCGGGTTCCGGGAACCACACGTCCAGGACGTCGCCGGTGGCACGGTGCACGCTCGCCAGACCGGTGCCGTGCGCGGCGCGGGGCTCGCTGGTGCTCATGCGGCCAGCCTGCCAGAGCCGGGTAGCGTTTCCGGCCATGCCCCTCGCGCGTTGGAAGGACCTCTGCCTCGACTCCAGCAACATGTCGGTCACGGCGGAGTTCTGGGCGGCCGCCCTCGACCTGCGGTTCGAACCGAGTTCCGAGGCGGTGACGCTGCTCCGCGGCGACCGGCCGGAGCAGTCGACCTGGGTCAACCTGGTTCCCGAGCCGAAGACCGTCAAGAACCGGGTGCACCCCGACCTGCGCTATGACCTCGAGCGGCTGCTGGTCATCGGTGCCACCGTCCTGCGGGCGCCGGACGACGACATCTCCTGGCACGTGCTGTCCGACCCGGAAGGCAACGAGTTCTGCTGCTTCGCGCGCCGACCCGACCAGCCAGAGGCGGACGTCGTCTACGAGCTCGTCGTCGACTCGGCCGACCCGACGGCCCAGGCTGCCTGGTGGGCCGACGTGCTCGGCGGCACGGTCGGCGCCGGCGGTGACGTCCCCTGGCGCTGGGTCGAGGGCTCCGACGGCATGCCGTTCCTCTACCTCGTCTTCACGCCGGTGCCGGAGCCCAAGAGCGTGAAGAACCGCTGGCACTGGGACGTCGTGTGCGACGACGTCGACGCTCTCGTCGCGAAGGGAGCCACCCTGCAGCGTCGGCCGGACGACGACATCGACTGGCACGTGCTCGCCGACCCGGAAGGCAACGAGTTCTGCGCCTTCGCCTCGGACTAGGGTCCGGTGGCATGACCCGCCTAGACCTCTCGCTGGACGCAGCCGCTCTCACCGTGGCGCTGTGCGACATCGAGTCGGTCAGCGGCAACGAGCGGCGCCTGGCGGAGGCGATCGAGCTCGTGCTGCGCGAGGTGCCGCACCTCACCGTCGATCGCGACGGCGACGCCGTGGTGGCCCGCACGGACCTCGGCCGCGCCGAGCGCGTCGTCGTCGCCGGCCACCTGGACACCGTCCCCCTCGGTGGCAACCTGCCGTGCCGGGTCGAGGGCGGCCGCATCCATGGTTGCGGCACGACGGACATGAAGAGTGGCGTCGCCGTGCAGCTCCGGCTCGCCGCCCACCAGGCGGCGCCCAACCGCGACGTCACCTATGTCTTCTACGACAACGAGGAGGTCGAGGCCGAGAAGAACGGCCTCGGCCGCGTCGCCCGCAACCACCCCGACTGGCTGGCCGGTCGACTTCGCGGTCCTCATGGAGCCGACGAACGCCAAGGTCGAGGGCGGCTGCCAGGGTTCGCTGCGCGCCGACGTCGTCCTGCGCGGCCACCGGGCGCACTCCGCCCGCTCCTGGAAGGGCAGCAATGCGGTGCACGCTGCCGGCGAGGTGCTGCAGCGGCTCGCGGCCTACCAGCCGGCGTCCGTGGAGATCGACGGACTGGTCTACCGCGAAGGACTCAACGCCGTCGGCATCACAGGCGGCGTCGCCGGTAACGTCATCCCCGACGAGTGCCGGGTCGACGTCAACTACCGGTTCGCCCCGACGAAGTCGGAGGCGGAGGCCGCCGACGTCGTACGCGAGGTCCTCACCGGCTTCGACGTCATCGTGTCCGACTCGGCACCCGGAGCGCTGCCCGGTCTCTCGCACCCCGCGGCCGCCGCGTTCGTCCAGATGGTCGGCCAGGAGCCGCTGCCCAAGTTCGGCTGGACCGACGTGGCGCGGTTCTCCGCGATCGGGGTGCCCGCCGTGAACTACGGCCCCGGCGACCCCAACGTCGCGCACCAGCGCGAGGAGTACTGCGAGGTTGCGCTGATCCTGGAGTGCGAGGAGAAGATGCGCGCCTGGCTCGGCAGCTGACTGTCAGGGACTCGCCGGTTGGCGCAGGAACTCACGAGCGAGCTCGTTTCCGCCGCCGTCGAAGGCCACCAGCGAAGCGTCCGCGGTGAGACTGTCCACGTCGAGCGATCGCTACCTGCCACGGAGTTCTCGTTACTGCCTGCGGCGTGACATCAACCACGGCGACCTCGCCGTCGCCGTCGAAGATCAGGACGTGGTCGACCTCCGGCGCCACGATCGCCACCACGACGCTGCCGTCGACCGACGAGCTCGCCACCGCGCCAGGCAGTCTCACGTCCACGCAGTGCGACGAGTCGATGTTGCCGCCGTCGGTGATCACGCGCACGGACGCGGACTGGTAGCCGAACCGGACGGTTGCGCTCTCGGTGCTGCCGTTCGGGCCGAGCAGGTGGCTCAGGGTCGGAGCATCCGCCCGGTCGCCGCAGTCCGGCTCGGCACGCAGCCAGTCCTTCCTCCGCGAGACGGGAAGGTCGACCGCCTGCAGCACGGTCCCGCTGGCGTCGGAGTAGGCGACCAGGCGCTGCGGCCTCGGACCGTCCGCTTGCATGGTGAGCCCGAACAGCTTCGTGCCCTCCCATCCCACGGCTTCAGGTCGGCCAGCGTCATGTCGCCGTTGTCCATCCAGATCTGCACCTTCATCACCCGCTCGTCCACGCCGGCGAGCACGCCGCGGATGTCGCCGCCGCCGGTGGTGCCGGACAGCCAGTCGAACGCGACCCAGTGTCATCGGCACTCGGCTCCCGGCTCGTGCAGCCGCCGGACCCGCTGGACTGGCTCACGGTCACCACCCGGTCGCACAGGCTCGGGCCCTTGCCGGACGTGTCCGACAGTGCCGCCTCGTGCACCGCGGACTCCCCGTCGACCTTCAGCCGCTCGACCTCGACGACCGGCCCGAGCAGGTTCTCGTCAGCGAAGAACTCGTCGCTGCTGGAGCTGTCGCTGCTTCCGTCGTCGTTCGCCGGCGTACCGCCGTCGCGCCCGCCCGTGGCGATCGCGACAGACCGCCGACGAGCAGCACCACGAGCACGACGGCGGCCGCCGAAGCAGCTCGGGCAGGCGGCGGTCGGTGCCGCCGCGAGCCGGCGCTGGTTCTGCTGCCAGGCGTCGGCGGAGACCGGCACGAGGACGACGGACCGGAGGGCGGCGCGCAGGTCGCGTTCGAGCTGGTCGTGGGAGCTGGTCATCGGGATCCCTCCATCAGGGCGGCGAGGGCGTCCAGGCCGCGCGACACGTGCGACTTGACGGTGCCGCGGCTGACGCTCATCGACTCGGCCATCTCGGCCTCGGTGAGGTCCAGCCAGTAGCGCAGGACGAGGGCTTCCGGTGCCGGGCCGAGAGCCGGCCGAGGGCGGTGACCAGCTCGCGGTGGCTCTCCCGGCGTACGACGTCGTGCTCGGCGCTCTCGACGTCCGGTGCGCGGCCGGGCGGCGAGCCGGCGGACGACGGCGAGGTGCCGCTGCCGCGACCGGGTGAGGTTGACGACCGTCTGCGCAGGTAGCCCACCGCGGCGTGCGGGTCGCGCAGGGCGCGGGTGCGGTGGTGCAGCCGGACGAACGCCTCCTGGGCGACGTCCTCGGGGTCGTCGGCGCCGAGCATCGCGGCCAGCCGGGTCATCGCGGCGAAGTGGCCGTGGAACAGCTCCTGGTAGGCGTCCAGCGAGGTCTCCGTCCCGGCGGCCGCGCCGTCCCCGTCCATCCAGCGCATCCTGCCGGTCGGCGACTCCCTCGGCGTGCACACCCCACAGACGCGCGGACGCACCCGGAGGTTGAGCCCCCGGGTGCGGCCGATCGGGGAGTCAGGCGGGGGCGGGACCGAGATGCCGATGCCGCCGAGCGTGTCGGCGCCGAAGCGCTCGATCTCGGCGGGCAGGTCGAGCGGGGCGAGCTTGTCGCGCTCGCCGAGGATCTCCGGCGTGAGCAGGTCCTTGGGCACCAGCCACTCACCTCGAACTCGATGCCGTCCGGGTCCTTGCCGTAGAGCGCCTTGGTGGTGGCGTGGTTGGTGGCGCCGGCCAGCGCGCCGCGGTCGTGAGCTTCTGGGAGATCTCGGCCAGGTCGGCGAGGGTCTCGACCTCCCAGGCGAGGTGGTAGAGGCCTACCGTCGAGCGTCCGGCACCCGACGGGCCGGCCTCGGCGCCGATCTCGAACAGCCCCAGATCGTGGTCGTTGGTCGAGGCCGGCGCGCGCAGGAAGGCTGCCCCGCGCAGGCTCGCCATCCCGTCGATGGGAGCGAAGCCGAGGACCTCGCGGTAGAACTCGACGCTGCGCTCGACGTCACGGACGAAGAGCACGGCGTGGTTGAGACGGCGGACGGGCATGGCGGGCCCTCAGTGGTTGAACTCTCAACAAGATACTCTAGCGGAAGGATGTTGAGACTTCAAGTATTCCGCTAGAGTGGCCCCTGTCCATCCCGGCGTCCCTCGTCCTGAGGCTGCGCCGCGCTGGCTGACCGACGACCAGCAGCGGGCCTGGCGTGCGCTGCTCGTTCGTGACCGCCTCGACGACCACCTGGACCGCCAGCTGCAGCGTGACGCAGGGTCCGCACGCCTACTACCAGTGCTGGCGATGCTGTCCGAGGCCCCGGACCGGACGCTGCGGATGAGCCAGCTGGCCGACGTGACGACCTCGTCGCCGAGCCGCTCTCCACGCGGTGGCGCGCCTCGAGGAGAAGGGCTGGGTCCCGCCGGACCGTCACCCGACCGACCGCCGCGCGCACTGGCCCTGCTCACCGACGCCGGTTCGACGCCCTGGTGGCCGCGTCACCCGGCCACGTCGCCGCCGTCCGCGAGGTTCGCCTCGACCGTCTGGACGACGAGCAGGTGCGCTCCTGCGCGACGTCTTCGAGGCCCCGAGCCGGACCGGTAGTCGGTCCCCGACAGATCGCCTTCCGCCATGGCCCTTGAGTTCACCCCGCCCGGCTCCACGCCGCCAGAGGACGGCGACGAGCGTCCGGCGGAATCCACAAGGGACCGGTCACGCTGCGGCGCCAGCAGATCGAATCGAGCACCACCGACCAGCGGCCCTGGACACCCGCGGCCCGACGGACTTGGTCCACCGACCCTGGCGCGTGCTGCGGATCCAGTCGGAGCCGTCGAGGGCTTCGGCGCCCTCGCCGAGCTGGTTCGCCGTCAGCGTGTTCGGGTCGGCGCGGTGTCGCGCGACAACCGGATACGCGCTCGGCGAGGTCGTCGGCCGGATGCTCGCCGAGGCCGGCTACGCAGTCATCACCGGCGGCGAACCGGGCGCGATGGAGGCCGCCAACAAGGGCGCCTGCGAAGCCGGCGGATCCTCGTCGGGCTGGGGATCGAGCTGCCTTCGAGCAGGGCATGAACGAATAGGTCGACATCGGCGTCGACTTCAAGTACTTCTTCGCGCGCAAGACGATGTTCGAGAGTACGCGCAGGGTTCATCGTCCTTCCGGGCGGGTCGGGACTTCGACGAGCTGCTCGAGGCACTGTTCCGGTCCAGACCCGCAAGGTGACGTCCTTCCCGGTGGTCCCCCTCGGTCAACCTACTGGGACGGCCTGATCGACTGGCTCCGCTCGACCTCCTCGCGGAGGGAGATCGCGCCGCGCGACCTCGACCTGTTCACCGTCACCGACGACGCCGCCGAGGCCTGCGGATCGTCCACAACGCCGAGGCCGAGTGGCAGATCGCCGCGGAGCGCGATGCGGCCGAGTCAGCCGCCGCTGACCTGGCGGGCCGAGGGCACCGGCGACCCGGCGCACGCCGGTTCATCGACTAGTGGCGGCCGTCTGCGTCTCTGCTCGTCCAGCGTCCGCATCGCCGCCGCTACGTCGAGCTCGGACCGAGGTGGGCGCCGAGCTGGCCCGTCGCGGCCACAGCCTGGTGAGCGGGGGCGGCAGCGTGTCGTGCATGGGGGCGGTCGCGCGGGCCGCGCGGGCCGGCGGGGCCCGGACCGTCGGCGTCGTGCCGCACGTCCTGATCGACCTCGAAGTGGCCGACCACGACGCCGACGAGCTGTGGTGACACCCGACATGCGCAGCCGCAAGGGCGAGATGGACAGCCGCTGTGACGCCTTCCTCGCGCTGCCCGGCGGGCTCGGCACCCTGGAGGAGCTGCTCGAGATCTGGGTGTCGAGGACCTTGGCCATGCACGGCAAGCCCGTGGTGGTGCTCGACCCGGACGGCGTGTTCGACCCGCTGCGCGCCCAGGTGGACCTGCTCGTCGACCGTGGCTTCGTACGGCCTGCTGCTCGCGACGCCGTGCGCTGGGTCCGCGACGTCCCGACGGCCTTCGACGCGCTGGAGCGTGGCCCGGAGACGCCAGCGCGCAGCGCCGCCCCCGACGAGCTGCTCGAGGCCGAGCCCTAGCCACGGGCTGCTCAGGCGAGTGCCCGCCGGGCCACCGCGGGCGGGCGGCTGCCACGTATGCTCGCGACCGTGTCCAGCGTGCGCCGCGTCGCCTGCACCTGGTGGGCCCGGAACACCCGACCTCCGTGCCAGGCGCAGATCGCGGTCGCGGCCAGGCTCGCCTCGAGTCGCCCGTCCTTGTCGGCGTCGAGCACCTCACCCAGGAACTTCTTGTTCGACACCGCCACCAGGACCGGCCAGCCGGTGGCGACGAGCTCGTCGAGCCGCCGGGTCACCTCCAGCGAGTGGTAGGTGTTCTTGCCGAAGTCGTGCGCCGCGTCGACCAGGATCCCGTCCCGGCGTACGCCAGCCGCGACGGCACGCTCGGCGAGGGCGACCACCGTCGTGACCACATCGGTGACCACGTCGTCGTAGGCGATCCGGTGGGGGTCGGTGCGCGGTGGCAGTCCCCCGGCGTGGCTGCACACCAGCCCCACACCGTGCTCAGCGGCGACTCCGGCGAGTGCCGGGTCGGCCCCCTGCCAGGCGTCGTTGAGCAGGTCGGCGCCGGCGGCACAGGCCGCCCGCGCCGACCTCGGCCCGCCAGGTGTCGACGCTGATCACCAGCGCGGGGTGACGGCGGCGGACGGCGGCGACGAAGCCGGCCGTACGCCGGATCTCCTCTGCTTCGTCGACCACCGGACCCGGCCCGGCCTTGACCCCGCCGACGTCGACCATGGCGGCTCCTTCGTCCACTGCGGCGTCGACGGCAGCCATCGCGGCGTCGTCGTCGAGGTAGGCGCCCTGGTCGAAGAACGAGTCGGGTGTCCGGTTGACGATCGCCATCACGACCATCTCGTCAGGGGCGAACTCCCGTGCGCCCAGCCGCAACGTCATGGCGGACAGCGTGGCACGATCTCTGGCGTGTCGATCGTCCTGCTCCTGCTCCTGCTCGCCGTGATCGCGGTCATCGGCGTGGTCGCCGCCGGCCGCGGCGGCTCGTTGCCTGACGCCGAGCCGGACCGTTCGCCGCGGGGCACCCTGCCCAGTGGCGACATCGACCGGGCCGCCGTCGACGGTCTGCGCTTCACCCTCGCGTTCCGCGGCTACCGGATGGACGAGGTGGACGACGTGCTCGACAGGCTCGTCTCCGAGGTCGAGGAGCGGGACCGGCGGATCGCCGAGCTGGAGGGCCGATGGCCGAGCTCGTCGTGACCCAGGTGGTGGAGGCCCCGGCCGACCAGGTCTGGGCGGTCCTGACCGACTGGGACGTGCACGACCGGTGGATGCTCCTCACCCGGGCAGAGGGGGGGCATGCCGAGGGTGAGTCCATCCGCGCCTTCACCGTGTCGGGCGTCTCGGCTTCGTCGACACGATGACGATCACCGTCTGGGAACCGCCGCGGCGGGCCGTCGTGCGCCACACCGGCCGGGTCGTGCGCGGCTCCGGCGCGTTCGAGGTGCAGCCTCTGGGGGACCACCGGTCGCGCATCGTCTGGTCGGAGTGGGTGCAGCTGCCGTTCGGCATCGTGGGCCGCCTCGGCTGGCCCCTGGCCCGGCTGGTCGTCGGGTCCGGCGTGCGGTTCTCGCTCGGCCGGCCGCCCGCTACATCGAGAGCGGCAGGGCCTCCCGGTGACGGACGCGGTGCGCGGGCCGGACGGCCTGCCCGCTGCCCGTGGGGCGCGGGGTCCTCGCCCGACTACACGACCTATCACGACGATGAGTGGGGCCGGCCGGTCCGCGGCGAGCCGCGCTGTTCGAGCGGATCTCCTCTCGAGGCGTTCCAGTCCGGGCTTCCTGGCTCACCATCCTGCGCAAGCGCGAGGGCTTCCGGGTCGCGTTCGCGGGGTTCGACCCCGCGGTGGTCGCCCCGGTCGACGCGACGACGAGCCCGCCTGATGGCCGACGCGGGCATCGTGCGCAACCGCGCCAAGGTCGCGGCGACGATCGCCAACGCCCGCGCGGTCTCGGCCGCGCGAGCCGCTCCACCGCGCTGCTCTGGTCGTTCGCCCCCGCGCCGGACCGACCGGCGCCGCGCACCACTCGCCGACGTCCCAGCGCCACGCCCGCGTCGACCGCCATGGCGAAAGAATTGAAGCGCAGCGGATTCCTCTTCGTCGGCCCGACCACGGCGTACTCACGCATGCAGGCGACGGGCATGGTGAACGACCACCTGGCCGGCTGTGCCTTCCGGGACGTCAGCGGTCCGTGAGGTTCAGCCCGCGGCGATCAGCGGCGTGGCCCTCAGCCCCAAGGGGCGCTCCGCGAACGCCTGGTCGGCGGCAACGGGATAGCAGGCGTTCTCGGTCGAGTCGCCGAGCACGGTGTCGACCCACTCCCGGACCGACTCGACGGAGTCGGCCTCCCAGAGACAGGTGACCATCGTCTGGTCCAGGCTCGGGAGGAACTGCAGGACCTTGACCTGTTCCGGGGCCTGCCTCGCCGAGAATGGAGCTGCTGCCCGCGCGCGAAAGCGGTCTCGGTGTTCTTGATCTGGTGGTGGACGACGACATACATGGCGCGTACCTCCATCTCGTTGGTGCGCATGACGCTAGGAGAGGCCGACGGGCCTCGCCTCGCCTGGAATCACCAACCTGCGCGTTGCCACGGAATGGTGCCGATTGACCACCGGGCGGGTCAGACGAGGTCGTGCTGATAGGCGAAGGCGCTGGTTGTCGTCCTCGACGAGACCCGCAGCTTGGCGAAGATGTTCTGCAGGTGCCGTGCGACGGTGTGCTCGCTGTTCGCGTACTCCTCGTCCCGACCGACCATGTACGCCGCCCGGCCCAGCAGCTCGAGGTCGGGCGCCGTCAGCTCGAGGGCGGTGTCCGCGGCGGTCAACGCGTCGTACGCGCCCCGCCAGTCTGCTCGCGCGAAGGACCGGCGGCCGCGCTCGAGATCCGGGACGGAGCCCACGCGGCCATGATGGCACCGCCTGTGCGGCGGGCTGAGTGCTCCTGGCTTTTTTTTTTTTTTTTTTTTTTTTTTTTTTTTTTTTTTTTTTTTTTTTTTTTTTTTTTTTTTTTTACGCACTGGACGCGGCTCAGCGGTCCCGGAACGCCTCGAGGCCGGCTTTGGCCTTGTCCCTCACCGAGTGCTGCAGGACGGGGGTCCAGCCGGCCAGCAGGCCGACCGGTCCGAGAGCCTGTCGCGCCCAGCGCCAGAAGTCGAAGTCGTCCCGCTGGTCGACCACCAGCCCCGCGTCGTCGAAGGTGAACAGGGAGCGCACGTCGTTGACCACGGGTCGTCCCGTCTGGCCGAACGTGTAGCGCGCGACCCAGCGCGCCGTGCCCGTCCGCTCGCCCACGTCGTGCTCGACCAGGTCGACGGTCATGTCGCGGGCGCGGCCGGTGAGCATCCGCCACATGTCGCCCGGCTCGCCGTCGTGCAGACCGACGAACACGGGGTCCGAGAACGTCGCTCCTGACGCGTAGCAGTCGGCCATCGTCTCGCCGTCGTGACGGCTCATGGCGTCGTAGAACCGCTGTACGGTCGCGAGGTTCTCGGCGGCTCCCATCTCATCGGCCCTGGAACGTCGGGGCCGCCTTGGCGAGGAAGGACGCGACCGCGCCGCGATGGTCGTCCGTGCTACCGGTCAGCTCCATCATCTGCTGCTCGACCGCCAGCGACTCGTCGAGGCCGTGGCCGGCCGAGAATGCGAGCGAGCGGCGGATCGCCCCGAAGGCGACGGTCGGGCCGGCTGCCAGCCGTACGGCCATCTCGCGCGCCCGGTCGACCACCGCGTCCGCCGGCACCACCTCGGTCACCAGTCCCAGCTCGAGAGCCTGCCCCGCGCTCAGCGTCAGGCCGAGCAGCAGGAGCTCCTTCGCCTTGGCCATCCCGACCAGGCGGGGCAGCGACCACGACGACCCGGAGTCCGCGGACAGGCCCACGGCCGAGAACGCCATCGTGAACTTCGCGGTCTCGGCGGCGACCCGGAAGTCGCACGCGAACGAGAAGGCGGCGCCAGCCCCTGCTGCCGCACCGTTGACCGCGGCGACGACCGGCTTGGGCATCGTGGCCAGCAAGGTGGCGATCGGCGTGTAGTGGTCAGGCACCGTGGACCACACGGCCTCCGGGTCAGACTCGAGGTTGTGGGCGTGCTGCGCAAGGTCCTGCCCGACGCAGAACGCCCGGCCGACGCCGGTCAGCACGACCGCGCGGACGGCGGAGTCCTCGGCCAGACCGGCCAGGGTGTCCCTCAGCGCTGTCTTGAGCTCGGTGTCGAGGGCGTTCATCGCCTCCGGCCGGTTGAGGGAGACCGTCGCGACCGACTCGGCCAGGTCGAGCAGCAGGACGTCGGACACGTGGTCTCCTCTTCAGGCAGCAGGTGGGTTGCGAGGCTACTCAGGACGGTGTGGTCAGGCAGCGCTCGACGAACCGGGTCGCCGCCGGCCGCAGCCGCTCGCTCTCGGCGTCGAAGAAGTCGGCTGCCTTGTCGCCCGGCCAGTCGCCTGGCAGGAGCGGCCGGGGCAGGCCCGGGTCCAGGAACAGGAACTTGCGCCACTCGTGGACCAGCCGTGACCGGGCCGCGAAAGCCGCCTCGTCGTCCGCCTCGGGCCCGGCCTCGGTCATCAGCCGCTCGGCGTCCGCGAGCCACCGGGTGTAGGCCCGTCCGAGCCCCTCCACGTCCCAGGCGCGCCGGACCAGGCTGTGCGAGTCACCGTCGTGGCGGGCGGTGAAGCGCTCCGCGCGGACACTCTCCACCTCGAGCAGTGAGTCCACTTCCTCGGACCACCGCGGACCGATCCAGGTCGCGTCGTCCAGCTGGGCGAAGCCGAGGAAGGTCAGGCCCGCGCGGAGCCGGTCCCGGCGGCTGCGCTCCGTCGGCAGCGCCGCGACCGCGAGGTGCCACGAGCCGTCCCAGCCCTGCTGCTGGGTCCGATAGATGCGGGCGGCGGAGTCGTCCAGCCTGCGGACGGCGCGTGGCGTCAGTGCGTAACCGGGCCCGCCGTCGAGCCGGACCGGGTCGAGCCAGCCCTGTCGCACCATCCGGGAGACCGCGGTCCGAACGGCCGGGGCGGCCACGCCCAGGGGCGCGAGGAGCCGGACCAGGGCGGCGACGGGAGCCCGCCCTCCGCGGGACCGCAGGTGGTCGCCGTAGAGGTCGAACAGTGCCGAACGTGCGTTCACAGCTGCCGATTCTCTCCCGGTCGCCCCGGTCGCGTTTCGCCGGGCGGGGGTTTCGCGGGATAATGCACCCAACACACACGCCGTGTCGACGTCTCGCGGGCTGCACGAGTCTCTGCCGTCAGCTGGCGTGCTCAAGCGAAGGGAGCCAGCATGGCGGCCATGAAGCCGCGAACGGGCGACGGTCCGCTCGAGGTCACCAAGGAGGGACGCGGCATCGTCATGCGCGTCCCGCTCGAGGGTGGCGGAAGGCTCGTCGTCGAGCTGTCGGCCGACGAGGCCGGCTCGCTCGGAGACGCCCTGAAGACCGCGGTCGCCTGAGCGACCGTCGCGAACGACCACGGCCGGCCCCGGTCCGCTTCCCGCGGACCGGGGCCGCCGTCTTCCCAGGAGGACCACGACGTGCCACCGCCTGAGCTCTCCGTCATCGACACCGGCCCGCTCGCCGATGTCGTCGGCCGAGGTGCTCGCCACCGCGGTCCGGCGAGTCGACGGCACGGCGCGCACCAGCGAGTCCGCTGCTGAGCTCGGCCGCACTCTCGGCCTCGACCTCGCCGTCGGCCTCGAACGGGCAGCCGCCAAGGGTGACGCCGGCGAGGTGGTCGACCTGCCGGTCACCGACGGCAGCCGCCACGTGCCGTCGGGTGCTGCTCGTCGGCGTCGGGGACGGCTCCTCGACCGACCTGCGCCGCGCAGGGGCCGCGCTCGCCCGGCAGTCGGCCGGGGCGGCGGCGGTCGCCACCGACACCGCTGGACGGCCTCGATGCCGAGGCGGCCCGTGCCCACGTCGAGGGCGTGCTTCTCGCCGCCTACCGGTTCCGGGCCGAGGGCGCGCGCCGCGACGCGCGCAAGGCGCCCGTCGCCGCGGTCCACCTGCACCTGCCCGGCCGGCGGATCCCGGCCGGGGTCCGGCCCGCGCTCGCCCGCGCCGAGGTCACGGCGCGGGCCGCGCACCTGGCGCGCGACCTCGCCAACACGCCGTCACAGCTGAAGGACCCTGCGTGGCTGGCCCGGCAGGCTCGCGACGTGGGCCGCCGCAACGGCGTCGACGTCACGGTCCGCGACGAGCAGGCGCTGGCGGCCGAGGGCTTCGGCGGCATCCTGGCCGTCGGCGTCGGGGTCGGCCCGCCCGCCGAGGCTGGTCGAGATGTCCTACCGCCCGCGCGGTGCGCGCCGGGCCGGGCCGCACGTCGTCCTGATCGGCAAGGGGATCACCTTCGACTCCGGGCGGCCTGTCGCTCAAGCCGCGCGAGGCGATGGTGCCGATGAAGACCGACATGGCGGCCGGCGGCGCGGTGATCGCCGTGCTGGCCGCGCTGCAGGACGCCGGAGTCACGGTGCGGGTCACCGGGCTCGTGGCGGCCGCGGAAAACATGCCCGGCGCCAGTGCGATGCGGGCCCAGGACGTGATCACGCACTACGGCGGCCGGACGGTCGAGGTCCTCAACACCGACGCCGAGGGGAGGCTTGTGCTGGCCGACGCCCTCGCGTACGCCGATCGCCATCTCGACCCGGACATCGTCGTCGACGTCGCGACCCTCACCGGGGCCGCGGCGCTGGGCCTGGGCCGCCGGCACGCCGCGCTGTTCAGCGCCGACGAGGACCTTGCAGCGTCGCTGCTCGCCGCGGGAGAGAGCAGCGGTGACCGGCTGTGGCGGATGCCACTGGTCGAGGACTATCGGTCGGCGATGGACTCCGACGTCGCGGACCTCTCCAACATCTCCCGGGACCCGCACATCTCCGGCGGGTCGATCACCGCAGCGCTTTTCCTGCGCGAGTTCGCCGGTGACCGGCGGTGGGCGCACCTCGACATCGCCGGACCGGCCCGGGCCGACCGCGACGAGCACGAGGTCTGCAAGGGCGCCACCGGTTTCGGCGCCCGGCTGCTGCTGCGCTGGCTCGAGGACCTCTAGCCGGTCTTGACGGCGACGAGGAGGCCGTCGCCGGAGCACAGCAGCGCGCTGGTCAGCTGCTCGTCCTCGCGAACCGCCCGGCCGAGCTCGCGGATCGCCGTGGTGTCCTCGTCCCGCTGCGTGGGGTCGGCGACCCGGTCGTGCCAGAGCGCGTTGTCGAAGGCCACTACCCCTCCGGGGCGGAGCAGCCGGATCGCCTGCTCGAGGTAGCCCGGGTACTCCTGCTTGTCGGCGTCGCAGAACACGAGGTCGTAGGCGCCGTCGGTGAGCCGGGGAAGCACGTCCAGCGCCCGCCCGGAGATGAGCCGGACCCGGTTGGACGGGATGCCCGCCTCCGCGTAGGTCTCCCGCGCCGCCCGGTGGTGCTCCGGCTCGACGTCGATGGTCGTGAGCACCCCGTCGGGTCGCATGCCACGCAACAGCCAGATCGACCCGACGCCCGCGCCGGTCCCGATCTCCACCACGGCCTTCGCGCCGGACGCCGCGGCGATCAACGCCAGCGCCGCGCCGGCGCCGGGCAGCACGGGGACGCAGCCGAGCTCGTCACCCTTCGCCCGGGCCGTGGTGAGCACCTCGTCCTCGGGGACGAACTCCTCGGCATAGGTCCAGCTGGACTGCAGGTTCCCGCTGATGGCTGCCTCCGGCGGCGCTCGTGTCGGTGGGCGCGACGGTCGCCGCCCTCGGTCGGCGCGACCCTATCGGAGGGAACCCGCCCCGCCGGGGGATCGTTGACGCCAGGGAACAGGCTCCCGGCGGTGCCGGTTGGCCCCGTGTGCCGTGGATCTCGATTGTTGGGTCCGGAGAGGAAGTCGAGGCACGATGGGTGCAGTGGCCGTCGTCGGACGACCAGTCGGCGCCTGGACGGGAGGTGCGCCCGTGACCGAGCGTCCCGGCCGCGAGCGCGCGGACGAGCCCGTGCAGGGCTGGAGCCCCCCGAGCTGGGACGAGATCGTGCGGACCCACTCGGCGCGGGTCTACCGGCTGGCCTACCGGCTGACGGGCAACCCGCACGACGCCGCAGACCTCACCCAGGACGTGTTCGTCCGGGTGTTCCGCTCGCTCTCGACCTACACGCCCGGCACCTTCGAGGGCTGGCTGCACCGCATCACCACGAACCTCTTCCTCGACCAGGTGCGCCGAAAGCAGCGCATCCGGTTCGACGCGCTCGGCGAGGACGCCGGTGAGCGCCTCGCCGGCCCGCGAGCCCGGTCCTGCGCAGGTCTACGACGACAACCACTTCGACGACGACGTCCAGCAGGCCCTGGACGCGCTGCTCACCCGACTTCCGCGCCGCCGTCGTCCTGTGCGACGTCGAGGGCCTGTCGTACGAGGAGATCGCCGCCACCCTGGGCATCAAGCTCGGGACGGTGCGCAGCAGGATCCACCGTGGCCGTGCCCAGCTGAGGGATGCGCTGGAGCACCGCGCCCCCGGCCGTCGTCCCGTCGAGGAGCACCCGGGCGAGGCCACGTCATGAATCACCTCGGTGACCGCATCGCCGCTCTCGCCGACGGTGAGCTCGGGCACCGGGAGCGCGACCGGGCGCTCGCCCATGTCGCCCACTGCGTCACCTGCCGCGCAGAGCTGGACGCCCAGCGCGCCGTGAAGGCGACGCTCGCCGCCTCACGGGAGCCGGCGCCCCCTCCGCAGACGCTGGCCGCGCTGCGCTCGCTGGCAGATCCCGGGGCACCGCTGCCGCCCCGCGCCCGCTCGATGCCGCAAGGGCCGGTCGTCCCTGACCTGCCGCCTCCCGGCCGACGGCCGTTCGGGACCCGGCGGGACAGCCGCCGGCCCGGCGAGCGACGGCTGCGCCGTGTCCGGGTCGCCTCGGCCGCCGCCCTCTCGGTGGCCGGGCTCGTCCTCGGCACCGCCTTCGTCGCCGGCGGGACGACCGCCGGACCGTCCGGCCCGGTGGTCCCGCCCGTCGCCGAGCTCTCCGTCGAGCACGGCCGTACGTCGGTCGCGGTGACCGTCGGGGACCCCGCCCTCGGGCTGATGACCCGCGTCCCGGCCGGCCCGCTGCAGCCGTCCGGACGTCATCCCCGCGACGGTGAGACGGCTCGTCCCTGCCGTCGGCGTGGCGGTCGTCCTCGGCTCTCTCGGCCTGGTGGTGCTGCTGGCCCTGTCGCTCGGCGACACCGTCCAGCCGGAGCGCGGCTCCGGCTCCGGTGGCCACGACCGGCCGCGCCCTCAGGTCGACCCGGCAGCCCGCCAGCTGCTCGAGCGCGCCGCCGCCGCGCCGGGCGTCACGGACTACGTGGGCACGCAGTTCGTCGCGGCCTGGGGGCCTGACGGTGCCACCACCCAGGTCCTGGACGTGTTCCACTCCGCGCAGGACGGCACCACCTGGCGCGCGTCCGGCGACGACGTCCTCCACAGCTCTGCGCATGCGGCCGACCCGTCGATCCTCGGCATGGGTGCAGTGGCGCTGATGGCCCGCCACTACTCGTTGTCGACCGCCGGCCAGGCTCGGGTCGCGGGGCGGCACGTCGACCTGGTCGAGGCCCGGCGAGCCGGTGTTCCGGCCACCGCGCGGGCCACCGCGCGGTTCTGGGTGGACCAGGAGTCCGGCCTGGTCCTGCGCCGTGAGGTCTACGACGCGGCGGGCCGCACCATCCGCGCCAGCGCGTTCGTCGACGTGACCGTGCGCGCTGCCGACGCCCCACCGGACGGCGCCGACGACGAGTCCGGCCGCGCCTGGCCGGAGACCCTGGACGCTGCCGCCCTGCAGCGCATGCGTCACAACGGCTGGGACTGCCCCGACGAGCTGCCCGGTCCGCTGCCCCTCGTGGATGCGCGCCGCGGCGGCACCACGGCGGGTGAGGGCGCCCCCGGGTACGGAGGCACGGGGATCGTCCACCTGAGCTACGCGGACGGCATCTCCAGCATCTCGGTCTTCCAGCAGCGCGGGACCCTCGATCGCGAGCGGCTCTCCGGGTACCAGCAGGAGAAGGCCGGCGACCAGACGGTGTGGGTGCGGCCGGACGTGCCTCGCCGGGTCGTCTGGTCGAGCGGAGGGACGGTCTACACCGTCGTGGCCGACGCGCCGGAGCGTACGGTGGACCGAGCAGTCATCGTGCTGCACGACCGTGCGAGCCAGCGGCAAGGAGACCCGATGGACCGCCTCGGTCGGGGCCTGGACCGGGTCGCATCATGGTTCAACCCCTTCGAATGACGACCGCCGAGAGCCTCGGGAGGCCCATCCAGATGACCGACGAGCAGCGCCGGGACGACGAGCTGTCGACCGGGGACTCGCCGTGGTGGGCGCGCTCGCCGCAGGACGCCTGGGCAGTCGCCGCCGGAGTCAGGCCGCCCCGCGCCACCCGAGGAGCCCGCCACCGAGAGGCCAGCCGTCCCTGCCGGCGGGCCCGGTGGCCGGGAGCCGTGGGCGTTCGCGGACACCGAGGTCCTCGACCGGCCACGCGATCCCTGGGCCGTGCCCGACACGCTGGGGGACGAGCCCCGCCGCGACACCGGGACACGGACACCGGTCCTGGTGGCGCTCGCGGCCGCGGTGGCCCTGGTCGCTGGGACCGCGGGCGGTGCGGTCGGCTACCTGCTCGCCGAGCGCGACGACGGCTCGCTGACGGTCGACGGCGCGAGCCTCGGCAGCGCACCCGTGCGCTCCGTGGACCGGCCGGCTCGCAGCATCCCCGGCGTCGCGGCACGGGTGCTGCCCAGCGTGGTCCAGATCAAGGTCGACACCGCCGACGGCGAGGCCACCGGCACCGGCTTCGTCATCGACGACGAGGGCCTGCTGGTCACGAACAACCACGTCGTCGGCGGCGCTCAGGGTGACGTCGACCTGACCTTCTCCGACGGGACGAGCACCGAGGCCGACGTCGTCGGGACGTCCGCGAGCTACGACATCGCGGTGCTGCGCATCGACGCGACCGGCCTTCCCGCGCTACCCCTCGGCAACTCCGACTCGGTGGTGGTCGGCGACCCGGTCGTCGCCATCGGCTCGCCGCTGGGTCTCTCCGGCACGGTCACGAGCGGCATCATCAGCGCCAAGAACCGGCCGGTCACCGCCGGCGGGCAGGGCGGGGGCGACAGCGCCTACATCAACGCCATCCAGACCGACGCCGCCATCAACCCGGGGAACTCCGGTGGGCCGTTGGTCAACCTCCAAGGAGAGGTCATCGGTGTCAACTCCGCCATCGCCACGGTCGGCGGGTCGCTGACCGGTGAGAGCGGGAACATCGGGGTGGGCTTCGCGATCCCGATCAACCAGGTGCGGCGCACGGTCGAGGAGATCATCGACAAGGGCGAGGCGCAGTTCCCGATCATCGGGGCCAGCCTCGACGGCCGCTACTCCGGCGAGGGCGCCCGGATCGCCACGAGCCCGGCGCCCGACGGGACTCCACCGATCGTCCCCGACGGGCCGGCAGAAGCCGCCGGCCTTCACCCGGGCGACGTGATCCTGGCGATCGACGGCGAGGCGGTCGACGACAGCTCGGAGCTGATCGTCGCGATCCGCAGCAAGCAGCCCGGCGACACGGTGCGGCTCACCGTCCAGCGAGGCGGCGAGGAGCGGGACTACACCGTCACCCTCGGCGCCACCGAGGGGTGAGAGGATCGCCGCGTGCTGGACATCGGTGCCGGTGAGATCGTCGGCCTGGCCATCATCGCGATGATCGTGCTGGGTCCGGAGAAGCTGCCGCGCTACGCCGCGGAGGCCGCCCGCGTGCTGCGGCGGATCCGTCAGGTGGCCGACGACGCCCGGGCCGACGTGCGGCGTGAGCTCGGCCCCGAGTTCGACGAGGTCTCGCTGCGCGACCTCAACCCGCGCGCGATGGTCCGCAAGCACCTGCTGGACCCCATCGACCTCGACTCGCTCGACAGTCCGGAGCCGAACGGCGGCCGGACCAAGCCGGCGGCCCGTCGCGGGCCGGGTGAGCCCCCGGCCAGCACCTCGTCGGCGACGCCGCCGCCGTACGACCCTGACGCGACCTAGCGGCCGGCGGGGGAGAGGCCGAGGCTGCGCCCGGCCAGGCCACGGGCCCGGTGGCCGAGCCGGTCCGCGACCTCGGTCAAGGCGAGCGACGCCGGCGCCGTCGGGTCGTCGAGGACCAGTGGGCGACCCAGGTCGCCGCCCTCGCGGAGCCGCATGTCGAGCGGGATCTGGCCGAGCAGCGGAACCGGGGCGCCGACCGAGCGCGACAACCCGTCGGCGACCCGCTGGCCGCCACCGCTGCCGAACACCTCGACCCGCTCGTCGCAGTGCGGGCAGGGCAGGTAGGACATGTTCTCGACCACACCGGCGATCTGCTGGTGGGTCTGCAGGGCGATGGTGCCGGCGCGCTCGGCCACCTCGGCGGCGGCCTGCTGCGGTGTGGTGACGACGAGCAGCTCGGCGGGCGGCACCAGCTGGGCGACCGAGATGGCGATGTCGCCGGTGCCCGGCGGGAGGTCCATCAGCAGGACGTCCAGGTCGCCCCAGAACACGTCGCCGAGGAACTGCTGCAGGGCGCGGTGCAGCATGGGGCCGCGCCACACCACCGGGGCGTTGTCGGCGACGAACATGCCGATCGAGATGACCCGCACCCCGTGCGCGGTCGGCGGCATGATCATGTCCTCGACCTGGGTGGGTCGCCCGGTGACGCCGAGCATCCGCGGGACGGAATGACCGTAGATGTCAGCGTCGACCACGCCCACCGACAGGCCGGAGCGGGCCATCGCCACCGCGAGGTTCACGGTCACCGACGACTTGCCGACGCCGCCCTTCCCGGACGCCACGGCGTAGACCCGGGTCAGGGAACCAGGCTTGGCGAACGGGATCTCCCGCTCGGTGATGCCGGACTCGGCACGCAGTCGGGCCTGCATCTCCTGGCGCTGGGTGGCCGACATGACGTCCAGGTCCACGCGTACGCCCGTGACGCCCTCGACGCCCTGCACCGCGGCGGTGACCCGCGACGTGATCGTGTCCTTCATCGGGCAGCCCGCGACGGTGAGGAAGATCGCCACCGCCACTGCGCCCGAGCTGTCGATGTCGATCGACTTGACCATCCCGAGGTCGGTGATCGGCTTGTGGATCTCGGGGTCGTCGACGGTGGCCAGGGCGGCCTGGACCGCGTCCTTCGAGGGTGCGGGCATGCAGCCCAATGCTACGTCTGGGCGAGGAAGCGATACGCGGAGGCTGTGGGGCACTACGATCCGTGACATGCCGTGGTCGGGGGACCTCAGCGAGCAGCAGCTGCTCGCGTGGCGTCTCTTCCTGCGCGCGCACGCCCTCGTGACCCGGCGGCTGGAGACCGACCTGCTCGCGCAGCAGCACATGCCGTTGGCCTCCTACGACGTCCTCGTCCAGCTGGTGGAGGCACCCCAGCGCCGGCTGCGGATGTCCGAGCTCGCCGAGCGGGTGCTGCTCTCCCGCAGCGGGCTGACCCGCCTTGTCGACCGGCTGGAGCGAGAAGGGCTGGTGCGCCGGGAGGCCTGCCTCGACGACGCCAGAGGCCTGTTCACCGTCCTGTTGCCGGCCGGAGTGGACAAGCTGCGCGAGGCGACCGACACCCACCTGCGGGGGGTGGCCGAGCACGCGGTCGGCCGGCTCGACGAGGAGGAGGCAGCGCAGCTGTCGAGCCTGCTGGGCCGGATGATCGACGACTCCGCGGAGGGTGTCAGCCCGGTCAGCGCGGTCAGCCCAGTCAGCCCGGTCAGTCGCGGGGGCTGATCCGCGCGACCTCGTCGAAGGTCGTCTCGCCGGCCAGCGCCTTGGCGGTCGCCGCCTCGCGGAGCGTGACGAGCCCGGTCGCGGCCTGGGCGATGGCCCGCTCGGTGGGGTCGCGGCCCAGGACGCGCCGCAGGTGCTGGTCGACGAGGAGGACCTCGAAGATGCCGGTACGCCCGCGGTAGCCCGACTGGCCGCACTCGGTGCACCCGGTCCCGCGCACCGGCCTCGCGCCCGCCAGCACGGCTCTCTCGACCCCGAGCTGCTCGAGCAGGGCCGGGTCGGGGGTGTCGTCGACGAGGCAGCCCTGGCACGGCTTGCGTACCAACCGCTGTGCCACGACGGCGCTCAGCGACGAGGCGACCATGAACGGCTCGACGCCCATGTCGACCAGCCGGGTCATCGCAGCCACCGCGCTGTTCGTGTGCAGGGTCGTGAGGACGAGGTGACCGGTCAGCGACGCCCGCACGGCGAGCCCGGCGGTCTCGCTGTCCCGGATCTCGCCGAGCAGCACCACGTCCGGGTCCTGGCGGAGGATCGCCCGCAGGCCGCGGCCGAAGGTCAGCCCGCTGCGCTCGTGCACCTGGACCTGCGTGATGCCGGCCATCTGGACCTCCACCGGGTCCTCGATGGCGACGATGTTCCGCTCGGGCAGATGGATGTCGGCGATCGCGGAGTACAACGTGTTGGTCTTGCCAGAACCGGTGGGGCCGGTGATCAGGATCAGGCCCTGCGGGTTGGCGAGCGCGTGCCGCAGGACGGCGAGCTGACCGGGCTCGAGCCCGAGGTCTTCGAGGTCGGGCACCTGCTCGGCGCGGGTCAGCAGGCGCACGACGACCTTCTCGCCGTGGATCGAGGGAATGGTCGCCACGCGGGCGTCGATCTGCTGCCCGTCGACGGTGATCCGGGTGCGGCCGTCCTGCGGAAGCCTCCGCTCGGCGATGTCCAGCCCGGACACGATCTTGAGCCGGCTCACGACCGACGCCATCGCGTTGCGCGGCACCGACATGACGTCGCGCAGCACCCCGTCGACCCGGTAGCGGACCCGCAGGGCGTCCCGTTGTGGCTCCACGTGGATGTCGCTGGCGCCGGCTCGCACCGCGTCGGCCAGCACGAGGCTCACCAGACGGACGGTGGGGGCGTCGTCCGTCGCGGCGCTCTCGTCGAGCTCCGGTGCGGCGACCTCGATCTCGTCGAAGTACGTCGTGGCGTCGGACGAGTCCTCGGACAGCGACCAGATCCGCACCAGGTGCTCGCGCACCTGGGTCTCGGTCGCGACCTGGACCACGAGGTCGGTCAGACCGGTGTGCAGGCGGACGTCGTCGAGGGCCACCACATCGGTCGGGTCGGTGACCGCCACGGTCAGCTGCTTCCCGTCGCGGGCGAGGACGATCATCCCGAGTCGCTGCGCGACGCCGCGGGGGAGCAGACGCACGCTCTCCGGCGACAGGGGGACCTTGCTGAGGTCCACGACGTCCAGACCGAGCTGGTCGCCCAATGCGTCGGCGATCTGCTGCTCGGTCGCCAGCCCGAGGTCCACCAGGACGTGGCCCAGCCTGCGGCGTGACCCGATGATCGACCGCTGGGCGTCCAGGGCTTCCACCAGCTCGGCGTCCGTGAGCACGCCGGCCGTGACCAGCACGTCACCGAGCCGGACGCGCTCGGGCTGGGGGGAGCTCACCTGGAGAGCATCGGGATCCGCGGGCATGAACTTCAGCGCTGGTCGGGCCGGTTGGCCCCCTGGCCGCTCCGGCCGCCGGGGTCCGCGCCGCGACGCTCGTCCAGCTCGTCGAGGAGCTGGCGGAGCTCGGAGCGCAGGAAGTCCCGCGTCGCCATGTCGCCGACCGCGATGCGCAGCGAGGCCAGCTCCCGGGTGAGGTAGTCGGTGTCGGCGATGGTGCGCTCGGTGCGCGCCCGGTCCTGCTCGTACTGCACCCGGTCCCGGTCGGCCTGACGGTTCTGCGCCAGCAGGATCAGCGGCGCCGCGTAGGAGGCCTGCAGCGAGAGAATCAGCGTGAGGAACACGAAGGGGTAGTCGTCGTAGACCAGTCCTGCGGCGGCGACGTTCCAGACCAGCCAGACCACCACGAACACGGTCATGTAGACCAGGAAGCGACCGGTCCCGATGAAGCGGGCGATCCGCTCGCTCAGGCGGCCGAACGCCTCGGGGTCGTAGGTGGGGGTCGGGACGATCGCCCGACGGACCTCGCGCGGCTGGTCCAGCCGTGCTCCGCGCCGCGGCTCACGCATCGGTGCCCACCCCCGGAGGGAGCGGGTGCCCGGCCGCGAGCGTCGCCCGGTCGCGCGCCCGCCAGTCGCTGGGCAGCAGGTGGTCGAGGACGTCGTCCACGGTGACGGCGCCGAGCAGGTGGTCGTTGTCGTCGACGACCGGTGCCGCGACCAGGTTGTACGTCGCCAGGTGGTGCGTGATCTCCGCCAGCGGGACGTCGGTCCGGAGCGCCTCGATGTCCGAGTCGATCACGCCGCTGACCAGCGCCGAAGGGGGCTCACGCAGCAGTCGTTGGATGTGCGCGACCCCGATGTACCGACCCGTGGGTGTCTCCAGCGGCGGCCGGCAGACATAGACCTGCGCGGCCAGGGCCGGGGACAGCTCGGGCTGACGGACCCGTGCGAGAGCCTCGGCGACGGTGGCGTCCGGGGGGAGCACGACCGGCTCGGTCGTCATCATGCCGCCGGCCGTGTCGTCGGAGTAGGCCAGCAGGCGGCGCAACGGTGCTGCCTCGTCGGGCTCCATGAGCTCGAGCAGCTTCTCGGCGTCGGCCTGCGGCAGCTCGGAGAGCAGGTCGGCGGCATCGTCGGGCTGCATCGCCTCCAGGACGTCTGCTGCCCGTTCCTCCTCGAGCTTGCCGAGGATCTCGACCTGGTCGTCCTCCGGTAGCTCCTCGAGGACGTCGGCCAGCATCTCGTCGTCGAGCGCCGCCGCGACCTCGGCCCGCCTCTTCGGGGAGAGGCCGTGCAGCACCGTCGCGAGGTCGGCCGCATTGAGCTTCTCGAACGTCGCGAGCAGGTTGGCGGCGCCCTGCCCTTCCTCGTCGATGCTGAAGCCGGCCGCGTCGCGCCACTCCACGGTGAGGGCCTCGCCGCGACGGCGGATCCCCTTGCCGGGCCGGCGCACGAACAGCCGGGTGACGGCCCAGTCGCGGGTGCGCTGCCGTTCCATGCCGACGTCCTCGACCACGACGGACGAGTCGTCCTCGAGCAGGGTGACCGTGCGGTCGAGCATCTCGCCGAGCACCAGCGTCTCGGTCGGCCGCTGCTGGAACCGGCGCATGTTGACCAGGCCGGTCGTGATGACCTGTCCGGCGTCGACCGAGGTGACCCGCGTCATGGGGACGAAGATCCGGCGGCGGCCGGGGACCTCGACGACCAGGCCGAGCACGCGGGGCTCCTCGCGACCGACCCGAAGGGTCACCACGACGTCGCGCACCCGGCCGACCTGGTCGCCCATCGGGTCGAACAGCGGGGTGCCGGCCAGGCGCGCGATGAAGACCCTTGTCGGCGCGCCAGTCACGAGAAGCCAGGTTAGCGGCGGCACGGCGCGCTGCAGCCCACCTGCGACCACGACGCGCGGCCCCCTCCCCGTGGGCTCGCCGCTTCGGCGAGCGGTGTCACCGTCCCGGTCCTAGGATGCGACTGCGCGGTGGGGGGCCTGCGAGCCGCTGCGCGGGGAGGAGCCCCGGAGGGATGTCGACGGCGATCGCGACCTCGGGTCCGCGGGCCGATGCGTGGCCGCTGACGGGCCGCCGGGCGGAGCTCGACGGCATGGTCGAGGCACTGGTGGGTGGCTCCGCGAAGGTCGTCGTGCTCACCGGGCAGCCCGGCGTCGGCAAGTCCCGGCTGGCGCGGGAAGCCGTCAACCAGCTCGGCGCGACGGGGTGGACGACCGGGTGGGCTACCGCCAGCGAGAGCAGCAGGAACGCACCGCTCGCGGCGGTCTACCACCTCCTGCCGCGCCGCGCGCTCGGGGACCTGGCCGAGCTGGTGGCCGACGTGCGCGCGCGACTGTCCGCGGCACCACGCCTCGTGATCGCCGTCGACGACGTGCACCTGCTCGACGCCACCACCCTGTCCTTGCTCGGCCCGCTCGTGGAGGCGGCGCCGGCCAGGCTGGTGGTCACGATGCCCGACACCGCGTCCGGACCGGACCTGGTCACCGCTCTGTGGCGTCAGGGCCGTGCCCACGTCGTCGAGCTGGCACCGCTCGACGACCTGGCCGTTGACACGCTGCTGCACCGCGTGCTCGGCGGCCCGGTGGCCGGGGCTGCTGCCTTGAGGCTCCTCGACGCCAGCGAGGGCAACCCGCTGTACCTGCGGGAGATGGTCCTGGGGTCCTTGACGTCCGGCTCCCTGCGCGAGGTGGAGGGAGCCTGGCGTCTGGACGGCGAGCCGCAGCCGTCCGGCATGCTCCGGGCGATCGTCAGCGCCCGGGTCGACAGCCTCGGCGCCGGGGTCCGGGCGATGCTCGAGGATCTGTCGGCGGGCCACGGAGTCTCGCTGGGCGACCTGATCTCCGACCATGGGGAGCCGGTGATCGAGGCGGCCGAGCGCGCCGGCCTGATCCGGCTCCTCGAGTCGGGACGGCGCCGCGAGGGTGTCCTGACGCACGGCCTGCACCGCGACGTCCTGCGCACCGGCCAGGGCCGCGTCGCGGCCGCCCGGATCAGCCGCAGGCACGCCGCCCGGATCGAGGAGAGGGGGATGCGCCGGGCCGACGACCACTACCGGGTCGCCTTGCTGCGTCTGGACGCGGACGGCACCGCGTCGGCGCAGGTGCTCGACCGTGCGCTCGGGCTGGCCCGGGCGGCTCGTGACCTGGACTCCCTGGAGCGGCTGACCCGCGCCGGCATGCGGGCTTCCGGCGACCCGGACGCGGCCCGGATGCTCGCCGAGGTGCTCTACGAGAGCGGCCGGTTCGACGAGGCGGAGGCGGTCCTCGACGAGGCGGTCGCCGGCCTGGCGGGCCGGCCGGACACGGCGGAGCTGCGGGCGACCCTGCTCGCCGTGCGGGCCACCGTGGTCGGCTTCGGGCTGCGCCGGCTGGACGAGGCCGTGCAGATCGTGTCCGACCCGGCGGTGGTGGGCGAGCCCGGGTCGGCGGTCGGACTCGCGGGGCTGCGCCGGGCGCAGTTCGAGCTGTGGCGGTCCGGGCCCGCGGCCGCTCTCCCGCTCCTGGACGGCGTTCCCGCGCAGGCCGACCCGCTGCTTCAGCAGGTGGAGCTCACGGTGCGCGTGGCGGGGCTGGCCCTGGCCGGCCGGGTGGCCGAGGCGCTCGACGTGGGCGCGACCCGGCCGGCGACCGAACGCCCCGGCGGCGCCGAGGCGGCGCACGTGCTCGCCCTGGTCGAGGACGCTCGGCTGGACGAGGCCGAGAAGCTGGCGCAGGACGCCTACGCCGTGACTGCGCGAGCCCGGCTGCCGCTCTCCCAGCTCTGGTTCGCGGGGTCCCTGGGGCGCATCAGCCTCCTCCGAGGCCGGCCGCAGGTCGCGATGCGGTGGTATCGCGAGCAGCTGGCGCTGTCCCGCAGCCTGCACCAGCAGCTCCCCATGGCACTTGCCCTCAGCGGCATGATGACGGCCGCGGCCTGGCTGTCCGACCCCGCATCCGCTGCGGGCGCGGCGGCGGTCTGGGACGCGGAGCGCCTGTCGGCCGACGACGCGTCGATGTTCCCGGCGGACATGGTGCGCGGCCCGGCCTGGCGGATGGTGGGGGCCGGAGACATCGAGGGTGCCCACCAGCTGCTCGACGCCGCGGAGCAGCGGGCGGCCGCGGGTGGTCACCTCGGTCAGGCGGCGGAAGCGGCCTACGAACGGGTCCGGCTCGGGCGCCCCCGGCTCGTGGCCGAGCGCCTGGCGACGTACGCCCGGGGCGGGGACGGCGCGCTGGTCGCCGCGCTCGCGGAGCACGCTGTGGCCGCCGCGACGGACGACTCGGCGCAGCTGTCCCGCGCAGCGGATCGCCTGGGTGGCCTCGGCCTGCTGCTGGCGGCCGCCGAGGCCGCCAGCTCTGCCGCGGCCGCGGCTGCCCGAGCCGGCGACCCCCGACGCGCGGCGGCACTGGCTCGCCAGGTCGCTGCCTGGCGGGCGCAGACCGAAGGCGCCCTGACGCCCGCCCTCCTGTCCGCCGCGCCGCACCAGGTGGAGCGGCTGACCGAGCGGGAGCGGGAGATCGCCGTTCTGGTGGCGCAGGGCCGCTCGTCCAAGGAGATCGCCGGCGCCTTGTTCCTGTCGGTGCGTACCGTCGACAACCACCTGCAGCGGGTGTTCGCCAAGCTGGGGGTCAAGAGCCGCGCCGAGGTCAGGTCGGCGCTCGAGGAGGAGTCGGCATGACGCCGGAGGACATTGCGCGGGTGACGGCCACGGCTGCCCGGATGCAAGAGGACACCGCGTTGGTCTCCCGCTTCTACGAGGTCCTCTTCGAGCGACGGCCCGACTTCCGTCCGATGTTCCCGGACGACCTCGACCCCCAGGTGCACCGCTTCGTCGCCGAGATCGGCGCCCTGGCCGCTGCGCTGCCCGACCTGCGCGGGTTCGAGGGCCGGGCGCAGGCGCTCGGCGAGCGCCATGCACGGTACGGCGTGGTGGGCAGCCACTACCCGGTGGTCAGGGACGCGCTGATCGACGCCCTCGAAGAACGGATCGGGCCCGAGTTCACGGCCGAGTACCGGACCGCGTGGGCCCGGGCCTTCAACCTGCTCGCCGAGATCATGCAGGAGAGCCGGCCACCGGTCCGGGTTGAGTAGTCGTTGCTCATGCCGGTGACGCACCGGCACTTCACGATCGGTCGCATGGACATCACCCCACGACAGGTCGAGCTGGTCGAGCAGAGCGCGGCAGCCGTCGACGACATCCTGGACGATTTCGCAGCCGCCTTCTACGCGCGGCTGTTCACCGAGCACCCCAGCGTGCGACACATGTTCCACGACGACCCCGGCGTCCAGGCGGCCAAGCTCGCCACCGAGCTGCGGCGGATCGTCTCGGCGCTCCGCGACCCGGACCGGTTCGCCCGCCAGGTCCGCACGCTCGGAGAGCGGCACGGGCGGTACGGCGTCCAGGCCGGCCACTACGACGTCGTCGGCGCAACCCTGCTCGCGACATTCGCCGACAGCCTCGGCGACGCCTTCACGCCCGAGCTGCGCGAGGCGTGGGGAGCGGCCTACGGGCTGGTGGCCTCCCTGATGATGCGTGCCTCGGAGACCGCCGTGAGCGGCGCCGCCTGACCGTCTCAGCGTCGCCGACGGGCCCGACGCCCCACGACGAAGGGCAGCGGGCCGAGTGTCGTCGCCGGCGACACCGGCGGTTCGGCCGCGTGCGACCGGTGCGGGAGATGGCCCGGCCCCTCCACGAGCTCGCCGGTGGGCTCGAGACGCAGGATGCGCGACTCGCGCGCCCAGCGGTCCGGCTGCGCCTCGCCGTCCGGCGGGTTGAGCCGCTTCGCGTGCAGCTCGGACACCACGGAGCCCCAGGCCTCGTCGTCCGGGCTGACGCCGGAGACCGTGGCCCGGAACGTGACGATCCGGCCGCCGGTGTCCTTGCTGCGTGCGGTGACGTCGACGGTTCCGCCGTCGGGCAGGTCGGGGAGCGTCTGCTCCAGACCCCCGGACACCACGTGGACGGCGCCGTCGACCCACACGTGCCACACCGGATGAGCGCGCTGCCCACCGTCGGGACGCAGCCAGACCAGCGCGGACTTCCGGCAGGCCTCCTCCACGACGGCGCGGGCCAGCGCGGAACCCCGGTCGGCGATCACCCTGCGAGCGTGCCACATGAGCGTCGCGCACGTGCCCGATGATGGCCGGGTGAGTCAGCCCGCCGCGCCGGCACCGCGTGCCGTCGCCCGGCCGCCGCGGTCGGATGTGGCACTGATGGGCGTCGGGCTCGCCGCGGTGTCCACCTCGGGTCCGCTGATGGCGGCGATCGTGGCTCCTGCCCTGGCTGTGGCGTTGTGGCGAAACCTGCTCGCGATCGCCGCCATCTGGCCCTTCGCGCTGGTGACGCGCCGCGCCGAGCTGGCGGCGCTCAGCAGGCGCGAGCTCCGGTGGGCGGTGGGGGCGGGCGTCCTGCTGGCCCTGCACTTCGCCACCTGGGTCCCCAGCCTGCGGTTCACGTCCGTCGCCTCGGCGACGGCGATCGTCTGCACCCAGCCGGTCTGGGTCGCCCTCATCGCGCGGGCCACCGGCCACCACGTCCCGGGTCGGACCTGGCTGGGGATCGCCATCTCCCTGGTGGCCGTGGTCCTCCTGACCGGCGTGGACTTCTCTCTCGAGGCCCGAGCGCTGACCGGTGACCTGCTCGCCCTGCTCGGTGGCGTCTTCGCGGCGCTGTACACGGTGGCGGGGGCCGAGGTCCGGCGGACGGTGTCCACGACGACGTACACCGCGCTGTGCTACTCGACGGCTGCCGCTGCGCTGCTGGTCGCCTGCCTGGTGGGCCGGGTCGATGGCTGGGGGTTCGACAGGACCACCTGGCTGCAGCTGCTCGCCTTGACCGCCGGTGCGCAGCTGCTTGGGCACTCGCTGTTCAACGTCGTGCTCCGCTCGACGAGCCCGACCGTGGTGTCCCTCGTGCTGCTCCTCGAGATCCCGGGAGCGGCCGTCATCGCGGCGGTGGCGCTCGGCCAGACACCACCGGTCGCCGCCATCCCTGCCGCAGCTCTGCTCCTCGTCGGCCTCGGCATCGTGATCTCGACGGCCGGCGAAGAGGTGGAGCCATCGATCCCAGCCGAGTGACCCGTCGGTAGCCTGACCGCCGTGACCGACCCCACCGCCCCGAGCAGCATCCCCCGGACGCCACGTCCCCGGCGCTCGTGCCTGGCGGTTCCGGGCTCGAACCCCAAGATGCTGGGCAAGGCACAGGGGCTACCCGCCGACCAGGTGTTCCTCGACCTCGAGGACTCCGTGTCACCGCTGGCGAAGGTCGACGCGCGCGCCAACATCGTGGCGGCGCTCAACGAGGGCGACTGGTCGGGCAAGACCCGCGTGGTGCGGGTCAATGACTGGACGACCGAATGGACGTACGCCGACGTCATCGCGGTCGTCGAGGGTGCCGGGCCGAACCTCGACGCCGTGATGCTGCCGAAGGTGCAGACCGCCGCGCAGGTGCAGGCGCTCGACATGTTGCTGAGCCAGCTGGAGAAGACGCACGGTCTGGAGGTCGGGCGGATCGGCATCGAGGCGCAGATCGAGAACGCGAAGGGCCTCGTCGAGGTCGATGCGATCGCGGGTGCGTCGGCGCGGGTCGAGACGGTGATCTTCGGGCCAGCCGACTTCATGGCATCGATCAACATGAAGTCTCTGGTCGTCGGCGAGCAACCGCCCGGCTACGACGTGGGCGACGCCTACCACTACATCCTGATGCGCATCCTGATGGCCGCCCGGACCTACGACCTGCAGGCGATCGACGGGCCGTACCTGCAGATCAAGGACGTCGACGGCTTCCGCCGGGTGGCGGGACGGTCCGCCGCCCTCGGGTTCGACGGCAAGTGGGTGCTGCACCCGGGCCAGATAGAAGCGGCGAACGAGGTCTACTCGCCGGCACAGGACGACTACGACCACGCCGAGCTGATCCTCGACGCCTACGAGTGGCACACCTCGGAGGCTGGCGGGATGCGTGGTGCCGTAATGCTCGGTGACGAGATGATCGACGAGGCGTCGCGCAAGATGGCGTTGGTCATCGCCGGCAAGGGCAGGGCCGCCGGGATGTCGCGCACGTCGTCCTTCGAACCACCCCAGCAGTGACACTGTCCCCCCTAGCCGGCCGCACCGCGCTGGTCACGGGAGCCGGTTCCCCTGACGGCATCGGCTACGCCTGTGCGCGGGCCCTGGCCGATCTCGGTGCCACCGTGCACGTCACGTCGACCACCGCCCGCATCCACGACCGGGCGAGCATGCTCGGGCGGGCGTCGGTAGGTGTCGTCGCGGACCTCACGGTGGAGGCGGACGTCGACGCGGTGCACGCTGCGGTCGGTGACGTCGACGTGCTCGTGAACAACGCCGGGATGGTCAGCGTCGGCTCCCCGGACCGGCTCGCACCGGTGACCGCGATGTCATACGCGGAGTGGACGGCGGACGTCGCCCGCAACCTGGACACCGCGTTTCTCGTGACTCGCGCCTTCCTGCAGCCGATGGTCACGGCCGGCTGGGGCCGGATCGTCAACGTCGCCTCCACGACGGGCCCGGTGAACGCGATGCCGGACCAGGCGTCCTATGCCGCGGCCAAGGCCGGGATGGTTGGCCTGACTCGCGCGGTGGCCGTGGAGGTCGCCGCACACGGCGTGACCTGCAATGCGGTCGCGCCGGGCTGGATCGCGTCGGCCTCGCAGAGCGAGGACGAGGTCCGGCACGGGCGCCACTCGCCCATCGCACGGTCGGGTACACCTGCGGAGGTCGCCGCCGCTGTGGCGTTCCTGGCCTCGCCCGGCTCGTCGTACGTCACCGGCCAGTGTCTGGTGGTCGACGGGGGCAACAGCGTCCTCGAGGCCCGCTGAACTCCAGTCGGCAGCGCACGACGAGGGAGGGTCGCCCGGATGGGCGACCCTCCCTCTGTTCCCCGAGGGGGGTCCTGGGTTCAGCGGGTGGTGACGATCCACTTGGCTCGCTGGTGCCCGTCCTTGGCCGGCTTCTGGTCCAGCGCGTTGCCGGCGATGTCCTTGGCGCGGGTGGTGACGATCACCTTGTAGGTTGTGCCGGCTCGCAGTGCTGCGGCCGGGTCGACGGTGACGGTGCGGGTCGCCTTGTTGTAGGTGACCTTGGCGGCCAGCGGCTTGGTGCTGCCCTTGCGGACCAGCTTGACGGTGGCGGTGCTGAGGCTCGTGGCGCGCATGTTCTCGGTGAATGTTGCCGTGAGGTTCGCCGAGCGGGCGACCCGGCCGGCGCCGGCCTTCGGCGCGGTCGAGGCGACCCGCGGGTTCGCGGTGTCGGCGCTCGGGCTGGTGGTCGGCGTCGGTGTCGTCGGTGCCGGTGTGGTCGACGGTGTGCCGGTCGGTGCGGGGTCGGTGGTGGTGATGTGCAGGCTCCAACCACCGGCCAGGACACCGGTGTCACCGGATGCGTCGTCGGTGATGAAGAGCTTCCACGTCCCGTTCGGGTTGATGCCGTCGAACACTGACAACGCCGATCCGATGCCGGCGACGCCGGGCGCGGGGGCCGGGAAATCGTCGGAGGCGATGACTGAGGGGTCCGCATTGTTCGTCGGCTGATAGGTCCCGCTCACGACGGGGCTCAGTGCCGGCAGGGGTGCTGCTGCCTCGTCGTCGAGCACGACGTCCTGATGCGTCAGCGCCGAGTAGTTGCCCGAGTCGCTCATGACCAGGGCGCGGCGTCCGTCGGGTGCGACCAGCATCACGTCCATGTCGGACCAGTAGGAGTGGCTCAGGTCGTGCAGGCCGAGGTCGACGTCGACGACCGCCCCGGACGCGCCGGTGACCGGCAGCTCCGCCGGGTAAGGGTTCGACGTCGTGCTCGTCTCGATCCGCACCGTCCAGGTGCCCACCGAGCCGGCGTCGTCGGCTGAGTCGTCGAGGACGAACAGCTGCCAGGTCCCGTCGGGATCGGTGCCGTCGAAGACCGACAACGAGGAGCCGGCCGAGGTCGCGTTAGGGGCGGGAGCAGGGAAGATGTCGCCGCTGCCGATGTTGGTGGGTCGATAGCTTCCGCTCGTGAGGGGGATCGCGTTCGACACCGAGGCGGCGGCCTCGTCGTCGAAGACGATGTCCTGTCCCGCCACGTCGAATCCGCTGCCCGTGTCGCTCATCAGCACGGCCTGTTGCCCGTGCGGTCCGACGAGGAGGACGTCCAGGTCGACGGTGAAGTCGTGGGTTAGGTCCTTCAGGGTGACGTCGACGTCGGTGATCGTCCCGGGCGTGTTCGCGACCGCCGCCATCGACGGGTACTCCGCCGCGGGCCCTTGGGTGGGGATCGCGATGGTTCCCGGGTGCTCCACCCACGCGATCCGGTCGTTGATCGCGACCGAGCCGGGACTGCTGTAGGAACTCGTCGCGGCATGGGCCGCAACCGCGCCGCCGGTGACCGCACCGGCTGCGATGAGGGTGCTAGCGGCTGCTGCTGCCGCTGCACGCGCGATGAACGGGGAGATGGAGCGCGTCGTGAGAGCTGAAGTGGTCATGCGGTCGAGCGTGGTCCGCTGAGAGCGAAACCTCATGAGTAGCGACTGCTCAGACTAGATGGTCCGCCGACTGAGTAGTACCCGATCGCTCCAGATCCAGGTTGGCTCAGTCGTCGCTGCCTGAGCCTCCCTCGGCGTCCTCGCCGTCGCCCTCGATGACGACGACGGCGAAGTTCTCGTCCAGGCGGACGTCGACGGTCGAGCCGTTCGGCTTGGTGACCTCGACCTCCCACGTCCCTCCGTTCTCGTTGTCGCGCTCCACGGCGTTCGCCGTGCCGCCGCCGGTGGCGTCGAGGGCCGCCTCGGTCGCCCGTTCGGCGTTGAGACCGGTGATGGTGACGTCCCCGTCATCACCGGTGGCCATCGCCGTGGTGACTCCGGCACCTCCCGCGACGAGCAGGACTGCTGCTCCGACGACCAGCCTCTTCCTCATGACGCACCTTCCTCGATCCAGACGTTGCTCATGGCCGGACGACCCTGACCAGCACCAGCCGCTCCCTGCCGCCGCGGACCAGCTTCTCGAGCACCGAGCCCACGCCCTTGGCATAGAACTTCCGCTCGACGATGCCGGGCTCCAACGCCGTGAAGTCCTTGGTCTTCAGCACGCCGTCGAAGGTGCCGTAGGGCACGGTGACGCTTGCCTCGAGGCTCAGGACCGTCGCCTCGTCCTCCGCGACGCCGGGCGCGTACTCCTGGTAGTAGTTGTCGCCCACCCTGGGGCGCGCCTTCATGACGATGCCCGCGCGGGCACCGTCGCGCCCGGCCTTCCAGGATCCTTCAGTGCTCACGACCTTGCCGTTCTCGTACTCCTTCGTGTTCTCGCCGAAGTACCAGACGTTGCCTCTGCGGTCCTGGGCGTACCAGTCACGGGTGTCCTCGACGAGCTCACCACCGATGTACGCCTTGTCACGCACGACCACCGTCTCGACACCCTGGACGGTCTTGGTCCGGTGGGTGACCCGGACCAGGACCCGACCGGGGCCGTCGTCACCGCGCTCCCGGTAGACCATCCGGGTGCCCGGCACGAACGGCAGGTAGGGGTTGTCGATGGTGGTGCTGAACCTCGCCGGGTCCGGCGTCGCGGGCGGTGGTGGCGCCGCCCGCGTCGCCGCGCCAGGTGACGCGGTGGAGCAGAGGGCGACGGCGGCGATCGCGACGGGGAGCAGGGACCGGCGCAGGATTCCGCCGGTCGAGGTGCTGCGGGTCGTCATCCGGTGTTCCTCTCATCCGACTCGCCCTCATCCTTACCCGCTGGGCCTGAAGCCAGGCTGAAGACCTTCAGCCCGGCGTCAGGTCCGATGTGGCACGTTGAGGCGGTGCGGGTCCTGGTGGTGGACGACGACCGGCGCCTCGCCCGCGCCCTCAAGCGAGGGCTGGAGGGCGAGGGGTTCGCCGTCGACCTCGCCTTCGACGGCGAGGACGGGCTGTGGCATGCCCGGGAGAACGCCTACGACGCCCTCGTCCTCGACGTGATGATGCCCGGCATGAACGGGCTGGACCTCTGCGCCCAGCTGCGCGCGGAGGGCCAGTGGGGAGCCGTCCTCATGCTGACGGCGCGGGGCGGAGAGCGGGACGAGGCGCTGGCCCTGGACACCGGGGCCGACGACTTCCTGGCCAAGCCGTTCTCGTACGTCGTGCTCGTGGCCCGGCTGCGCGCTCTCCTTCGGCGTGGGCGCGTCGAACGGCCGGTCACCTTGCACGCGGGCGACCTCACGCTCGACCCAGCGACGCACGCAGTGCACCGTGGCGAGCAGGCGGTGGAGCTGACACCCCGCCAGTTCTCGCTGCTGGAGCTCCTGATCCGGCGCAAAGGTGAGGTCCTCTCCAAGCGGGAGATCCTCGACCATGTCTGGGACTTCGCGTTCGACGGGGACCCGAACATCGTGGAGGTCTACGTCGGCCAGCTGCGCCGTCGGGTCGATGCGCCTTTCGGACGGGCCAGCCTGCAGACCGTGCGCGGCGTCGGTTACCGGCTCGACCCGGACGGCGGTGAGGAGTGATTCGCCTCCGGCTCCGGGGTCCCCGCTCGGTCCGTGCCCGGACGACACTCGCCGCGACCGTCGTCGCAGGCCTCGTCCTCGCGATCGCCGCGACGACTCTGCTGGCCACGCTCGAGCGTGCCCTGGAGCGCAACCAGGACGACGCGGCGCGCGGGCGGGCTCGCGACCTCGCGACGCTGGTCGTCGACGGCACGTTGCCGCCCGCGATCCGCGGGATCGGCGACGACTCGTTCGCGCAGGTCGTCGCGGAGGACGGCTCGGTGCTGGCGGCCTCCCCGAACGTCGCGGGAGAGCAGAGCGTCGACTCGCCGGTGCCGCGCGGGAGTGGTCCCGACGTACGAACGGCATCCGTGCGCGACGACGGGCGGGACATCGAGGACTACCGGGTGTGGACGCTGCGCACCGATTCGTCGCAGGGTCCGGTCGCTCGTCCACGTCGGGACGAGCCTGGAGTCCGCGTCGGAGGCGGTCTCGACGTTGCGCGGTCTGCTCGTGACGGGCGTGCCGCTCACCACGCTCCTGCTCGGCCTCCTGACCTGGCTCGTGGTCGGCCGGGCGCTCGCACCGGTGGGAGCGATCAGCAACCAGGTCGAGGCAATCAGCGACGCCGACCTCGACCGCCGCGTGCCCGAGCCGGGCACCGGTGACGAGATCGCGCACCTGGCCCGGACGATGAACGCCATGCTCGGCCGGCTCGCCGTGTCCGTGACGCGCCAGCGTGCGTTCGTGGCGGACGCGTCGCACGAGCTGCAGAGCCCGATCACCAGGTTCCGCACCCAGCTGGAGGTGGCCCTGGCCGACCCGTCGGCGACCGACTGGGACGCGCTGGCCACGGACCTGCTGGCCGACAGCGGGGAGATGGAGCGGCTCGTGCGGGACCTCCTGTTCCTCGCCCGGGACGACGAGGCCGGGCCGGCGGCGGCGAGCGGCGACCTGGTCGACCTGGTCGACCTCGACGTCGTGGTGCTCGAGGAGACCGTCCGGCTGCGAGCCGGGTCCCGGGTCGTGATCGACGCGTCCGCCGTCTCCGCTGCTCCTGTCCGCGGCAGCCGCGAGCAGCTCGCCAGGTTGGTCCGCAACCTCTTGGAGAACGCACAACGGCACGCGACGAGCCGGGTCGACGTGGCGCTTCGCGACGGAGGCGCCGCGGTGGAGCTGGTCGTCCAGGACGACGGCCCGGGCATCCCGCTCGATCAGCGACGGCGCATCTTCGACAGGTTCGTCCGGCTCGACGACGCCCGGTCCCGCGAGGCCGGCGGCAGTGGTCTGGGACTGGCCATCGTGGAGTCGGTGGCCAGACGGCATGGCGGCACCGTGGACCTGGGTGACGGGCCGGGAGGCGCGACCTTCGTGGTGCGCCTCCCGGCACCGGTCACCGGGTCGTGAACCTCCAGACCTTGGGCTGGTTCCCCGTGCGCGCCTTCTGGTCGAGCGCGTTGCCGGCCAGGTCACGAACACCGGTGCGAATGACCGCCCGGTAGCGCGTGTCGGCCGCAAGGTCCTGACGTGGGTTCAGCGTGACCTTGCGCGTCACCGGGTCGTAGGTCAGCCGGACCCGGACCCGGTCGCCCGTCCGCGCCTCGACCAGCCGGACCTTGTCCCTGGTGACGGTGCTCGGCCGCATGTCCTCGCTGAACCACGCCCGGATGTTCGCGCCGCGCCGTACCTCGTCGGCTCCGTTCGTCGGCCGGACGCGGATCACCCTCGGGTGGATGGTGTCGACCCGGACCGTCCTTCCGGCCGACGGGGCTGACGTGTTGCCGAACGAGTCCGTAGCGGTCGCCGTGTACACGTGCGTGCCATGGGGCACGTCGACCAGCGCGACCGCCCATGAGCCACCGGAGGCCGTCGCGGTGCCGACCTGCGTCGCGCCCTCGAACACCTTGACGGTGGACCCCGCCTGCGCGGTGCCGGCCAGGATTAAGTCGCCGTCGGTGTCCGTGCTCGGGTCAGCAGCGGGCGTCGGTGAACACCGGCGCTGCCGGGGTGTCAACGGTCGTGATCTGCAGGCTCCAGCTGTCGATGTTTCCCGCGTCTCCGGGGGCCTCATCCACGATGTAGAGATTCCAAACGCCGTTGGGGTCGGTCCCGTTGAAGTCGGCAAGTGTGGACAGCGCCGGTCCGGTCGCGGGAGTGGCTCCGACGTACGGGTCGAGAGGGTCGTAATCCGTCGGCTTGAAGGTGCCGCTGGCGATCTGTGTCGAGTCCGGAAGCGCCGAGGCGGCTTGGTCATCAAGCGTGAGATTCGCCGCCACAACGGTGGATGCGCCGCCGGCATCGCTAACAAGTGTCACCGCCTGACCCCGAGGACCGACGAGCATCATGTCCACCTCGTCGGGAAGCGTGTGGTCGTAGCTGACGAGGGAGACGTTGACGTCGCTAACGCCCTTCGGCAAGCCGGTCACACTGATGCTCGACGGGTACGGCGAGGCTGGTCCCACGTTGTTTATCGTGGTGAGTGTGGGCTGGACGAACGTCCCCACGGCAGCCTGGCCGTATGGCGCCATGACCAGCCCGGTCAGGGCGAGAGCGCCTGCCTGTGGTCGCGGCGAGCACGGAACGGCGTGCGAGTGCGGAACGAGTCACCTGGGTCCCCCTGGTCGACGTGACGGCGGGCATCCCCACCGGCGGCTGATGGCCCGAAAAGTAGTCCTGCCACTGTGACGTGCACACACCGCCGTGGGCATCTCTTGGTCAAAGACGGCCACAAACAGGACGAAACCCGGACGATCATCACCTCGCTCAGAGGCGGAACGCCGGTCGCATGTTTCTTGTCCGGTCGTCGGCTGCGTGGCCGAGGAGGCGTCCGGATGCCGAGCATCCGCTCGGTCGTCTCCAGCAGGCTGTAGAGGTCGTACCTCGTGCCGGACCGGGTTCCCGCAGGAGTGCTCGGCGCGACCACCACGGTCACGATGTGGCAGCTCTCGTCGAAGTCGGTGCGGCAGCGCTGGCCGGCTACCCGCCCTCACCCTCGTCCCACGTCACGAACAGGGCCGTGCGGCCCGCGCGGTAGTCGGGGCCGTCGAGGATCTTCGGCACGATCCGGGACAGCCAGCGGTCGCCGTCGCCGATCGGGCAGTCGTGGGTGTTGTGGCACTGGTTGGGGATGACGATCGTCAGGGCCGGGAGCCGCCCGTCCGCGAGGGTCTCCACCAGGCGACCGGACGCGTCGTTCCCATGGGCAGGTCGCGCCGGTCGCAGCCGGCCACGGCCGGGAAGTACGTCGGCGGGTTGTGGCGCACCACGTAGGGATAGGCGTCGGTACGTCGGCAGGCACCCGGCATGGACTCCGCGAACACGCGCCACGACTTGTCATGGCTGCGGAGCTGGTCGAACACCGTCCGCCGGTGCTGCGGACAGGTCGCCGGCGTGCAGGACGTCGTGACCCCGCCGGTCCGCCCGGACACCATCGCCAGGTAGTTGGGAAGCGACGGATGGGTGATGGCCCGGAAGTCGGTCGCCAGGCCGCAGGACCGGGCGAGCCGGTTGAGGTATGGGGACGTCGCCTCGGCGGGGCTGCCCGGGTCGCCGATCAGGTCGTCGAACGAGTGGTTCTCCAGCACGACCCACACCACGTGCTCCCAGGGGCGCGGCGGTTGGTCGCGCCAGCCGCACGGCTGCGCCGACGGCGCACTGTCGGCGCCGGTCGCGGTGGGCTGGTCGGCTGCGGAGCAGGCGCCGAGCACCAGGGCGGAGAGGACGATGGCGGCGAGGAGGCGGTGCACGAGAGGCATTGTGCTTCGGTCCCGGCGGATTTTCGACCATGCTGGCGCCATGTCCGAGGTGCCGGCCCCCCGCATCGCTCTCCCGCGCCAGCACGGCGCCGTCACCGTCCGCCAAGGCGGGCTCGACGACGACCTGGACGCGCTGCACGTCGGCGACCCGCTGTGGTGGGGACAGAACTTCCTCGCGGGCGCATCGCCTCGAGCCCGCCTGAAGACCCCTGGTTGATCCTCGTCGCCGAGCTGGACAGTGACCCGGTGGGCTATGCGTTCCTGCTGTCGAAGGGGCTCCGAGCGGGCGGTCGGGCGATAGCCGCCCTCTACGTCCTGCCCACGGCGCGCGGACGTCGGCGCGGTCGGCGAGCACTGCTCGACGTGTTGACGGCCGAGACGGCGGCCCACGGCTGCCGGGTTCCTGCTCAGAGCCTGCCCGACGACGACCTGACGAGCCTCGGCACGGCGCGGCACTGGGGCCGCCAGGTCGCCGGCCACCACAGGAGTCGCTGCTCGAGCTGACGGTCTCGACGACGCGAGGCTCGCGCGCCGGTCGCGAGGGCGCCGCAGCCGGGATCGAGCTGGTACCGATGCCTGCTGCGCCGACGAGGCCGCGTGGCGGAGGTCTACCAGATGGTCGTGCGGCGACGGGCCGACACGCCGGACTTCGAGGGGCCGCGACAGCATGCCGTTCGAGGTCTGGCGCGGGTTCTTCACCGATCCGGCCTACGTCCTGGTCGCGCGTCGCGACGGCGTCCCGGTCGGCGCCGACGATGCTGATGGACCGCGCCAAGGACGACGCGCTCAACATCATGTTCATCGCCGTGGCTCCTGAACGCGAGCGCGGGCGTCGGGCTGGCGACCGCGCTCATGGCCAGGCACGCCCAGCTGATGCGCGACGCGGGCCATCGCCGCCTGTACACGCAGAACATGGACCAGAACAAGCGCATCCTCGCGGCGAACGACCGGCGTCGGTTCCGGGTGGAGAGCGGGTACCTCGACGTGGCCTACGACCTGCCGGAGAACCCGCCACGCGGCTGAGCCATACTCGCCGGTAACAAAGCCCCGACACCGCGCTCGCGGAAGGAACCCGTCGCCATGGGTCGCCTCGCCCAGACGGATGGTCTGACCGACATCCAGACCGAGATCCTCAAGACGGTCCGCGGGTTCGTGGAGAAGGAGATCCTGCCGCACGCGCCGCGCTGGAGCGCGCCGACGAGTACCCGGCGGACATCGTCGAGGGCATGAAGGAGATGGGCCTCTTCGGTCTGATGATCCCGGAGGAGCACGGGGGGCTGGGCGAGTCCCTGCTCACGTACGCACTCGTCGTCGAGGAGATCGCCCGCGGCTGGATGAGCGTGAGCGGGATCATCAACACCCACTTCATCGTGGCCTACCTGCTCCAGCAGCACGGCACCGACGAGCAGAAGGCGTCGTTGCTGCCGATGATGGCGACCGGTGAGGTGCGCGGGTCGTTCTCGATGTCCGAACCGGGCCTGGGCTCGGACGTCAGCGCCATCTCCACCAAGGCGGTCCGGGACGGCGACGACTACGTCATCACCGGCCAGAAGATGTGGATCACCAACGGTGGCACGTCGAACCTGCTCGCCGTCCTGGTCAAGACCGACGAGGGCGCGTCCACGCCCTACCGCAACATGACGACGTTCCTCGTCGAGAAGGAGCCCGGCTTCGGCGAGACGATGCCCGGCCTGACGATCCCCGGGAAGATCGAGAAGATGGGCTACAAGGGCGTCGACTCGACGGAGGCGGTGTTCGACGGCCTTCGGGTGCCCGTGACGCGGCTCCTCGGCGGGGAGCCCGGCAAGGGCTTCTACCAGATGATGGACGGCGTCGAGGTCGGCCGCGTGAACGTCGCCGCCCGCGGCTGCGGTGTCGCGCTGCGCGCCTTCGAGCTGGCCATCACCTACGCCCAGCAACGGGAGACGTTCGGCAAGCCGATCGCCCAGCACCAGGCAGTGCAGTTCCGGCTTGCCGAGATGGCCACCAAGGTGGAGGCCGCCCACTCGATGATGGTGATGGCGGCGCGCAAGAAGGACTCCGGCCAGCGCAACGACGTCGAGGCCGGGATGGCGAAGTACCTCGCGAGCGAGTACTGCAAGGAGGTCGTCGAGGACTCCTTCCGGATCCACGGCGGCTACGGCTACTCGAAGGAGTACGAGATCGAGCGGCTCTACCGGGAGGCCCCGATGCTGCTGATCGGGGAGGGGACCTCCGACATCCAGAAGATGATCATCGGCCGGCGGCTGCTGGAGGAGTACAAGCTGCGTGCCTGAGCCGCCGACCGAGGTGATGGTCATGCGGACCTGGCCGGGAGGGGAGCGCCGGGTGCTCGGGCACGCGCATCCGCACGGGGTGCCCACGACGTGGGAGTGACGGCGGGCGGGTCCGTCGTCGTGAGGGATGATCGAGGCATGTCAGCCCACGAGCAGTACTCAGACGTCCCGCGCGGCCAGGTCGTCGGGAGCTACGACACCTACCTCGAGGCGCAGCGGGCGGTCGACTACCTCTCGGACCAGCGTTCCCGGTGCAGCACGTCAGCATCGTCGGGTCGGACCTGCGGATGGTCGAGAACGTCCTCGGCCGGCTGACCCGCGGGCGGGCAGCGCTGGCCGGCGCGGCGAGCGGGCTGTGGTTCGGCCTCTTCGTCGGAGTCCTGCTGTCCGTGTTCGCCGACGAAGGCACCAACGTGCTCGGGCTCATCGTCTCGGCGCTGCTCTACGGCGCGGCGTTCGGCGCCGTGTTCGGCTTCGTCGGGCACGCCATCACCGGCGGGAAGCGTGACTTCACCTCCCGGAGCAAGATCGTCGCCAGCGCGTACGAGATCCGCTGCACATGGGCCGAGGCCGACAAGGCCCGCGAGGTCCTCGCCGGACTGACGGCGCGGACCTGACGGCCGCGGAGCTCACGCCGCGGACAGCTTGTCCTCGCCCGGCTCCGTGCGCGGCGCCCCCGGCAGCGGCGGTGGTCGGGAGACGTACCGGTGCCCGGTCGGCGTGACGGTCTCGATGCGATGTCGTCCCGGGCTGCTCTTGGGATGCGCGGCGGCACGCCAGCCAGGCGCTTCCTTGGTGTAGTTGCAGGCCTCGCACAGCCCCTGGCCGTTGTCCGCCGACGTGGTGCCGCCGTCGGCTTTCGCCGGGCGTGGTCGGCATGCCGGACCGAGGCGTCGCACCACGGGGTGCGGCACGTCTGGTCCCGCGCCACCAGCAGCGTCCGCAGCGCCGGCGGAAAGTGCTGGGCGCGCGACTCCATCGCCACCAGCTCGCCGGTGACCGGGTGGGTGAACAGCCGCTGCAGCCAGCCTTGGCGGCGTCGTCATCAGTCTCGGTGTGCCGCCGCAGCAGGTCGCGAGCATGTGCTGCGGGCACCGGGCCGTAGCCGGGCACCGCAGCGGGCTCGTCGTCGCCGTCGAGCAGCGTCGCGCTCCGTCATCACGACGCTGACGGTCAACGCCGATCGGCGTCGGCGCAGGACTGCCCGGTGACGCGCTCGACGAGCGTGTCGGCCATCACCTGACCCCGACTTCGGGGGTCACCGCCCGCACGGGCGCGTCGGCCGCGGTGACCAGCGCGGCGTAGGCGGCGACTCCCTGCGTGACCGGCAGCAGGCCCGTCAGGTTGGTCATGGTGTCCGGGGCCGGGCGCAGGGTCACGCGGCGTTCGCCCTCGGCTCGTGCCACCCGACGCAGCGCCGCCTGCGGATCGAGCCGGTAGGCCAGGAGCCGGCCGCCGAGACCAGCGACCGGTCGCCCATGCCGTCGATGCGACCAGGGTCGGCGAGCAGCTCCGCGTCGACCCGGCCGCGGTCCTCGCGGGACAAGCACGCGGTCTCGCGGACGAGCAAGGTTGCGCGCCACTCGGAGATGAGCCCGGCCGTCAGCGCGGCGAGTGTGTGCGGCATCTCGTCGACCAGCGCCTTGGCCAGCCCGAGGTGGCGACTGCCGCGCGACGGGGACTCGCGCCGGGCCAGCGCCACCTGCGACGCGATGCCCCTGCCGTGCTCGGAGGCCGGGAGCCCTCTGGCCGCGCGGTCGGCCCGGACTGAGGCGTCGAGGTCGGCTGCCACCCGGGCCTGGGCTGCCGCGGCCGCCGCCTTGAGCTCCTCGAGCGCCCGGAGCTGGTCGATGCGCTCCGCATCGGACACGTCGTGGTCGAGGCCGGCGAGCCGCTCGAGCCAGCCCTGAACCGCCGACGTGGCGAGCGGGCTCGGCCCATGTGCCACGGACCGTGTGCCCTGCCGACCACTCTCGAACATGTGTTCGATTCTACCAGCGGGGTCCGACACGACGGCGACGTTGTGCACAGGGGTGCCGGCCGGGTTGCCGCCGGGTTGCCGCACGGGGCGTTCCCGACAGAGCACGCGCAGTCCGGCAGGATGCGGTGCTGCCCGACGTACGACGTGATCGTCCTCCGGAGAGGAACAGCCACCATGCAGTTCGGCCGCTACTACGAGGAGTTCGAGGTCGGCGCGACCTACAAGCACTGGCCGGGCAAGACGGTGACGGAGTACGACGACCACCTCTTCTGCCTGCTCACCATGAACCACCACCCGCTGCACCTGGACGCCCACTACGCGGAGGCGACGACCGACTTCGGCAAGAACGTCGTGGTGGGCAACTACATCTACTCCCTGCTGCTCGGCATGTCGGTGCCCGACGTGAGCGGCAAGGCCATCGCCAACCTCGAGGTCGAGTCGCTCAAGCACGTGAAGCCGACCTTCCACGGCGACACCATCTACGGCGAGACGACAGTGCTCGACAAGACCGAGTCGAGGTCCAAGGACGACAGGGGCGTCGTGCACGTCGAGACGCGCGGCTACAACCAGGACGGCACCGTCGTGTGCGTCTTCCGGCGCAAGGTCATGGTGCCCAAGAGGTCGTACGGCGAGGCGCGCGGTGGCGAGCAGCCCGGACGCCCGGTGCCCGCCGAGAGCTGACCCGACGTCAGGCGGCCTGCGTCGCGCGGTGCGCGGCCCAGTAGCTGCGCAGCACGCGCACCTTGTCCTGGAACTCGGCGTCCCGGCCGATCGGCCCGGTGGTCGGCGCCGCGAGGCGGGTCCGCCGGCGCACGGTGGTGCCGTGGTGCACCACGACCGTCTTCACCCCGAGCTGGTTCTCCACCTCGATCTCGTGGACCTCGCTCCCAGGGGATGACCAGGGTCGGCAGCGCGTGCACGACCAGGCCGCGGCGGGTGGCCGACGTGCCGATCCACCAGGTCGCGGCGGCCATCACGCAGGAAGACCAGGCCGGCGAGCGCCGTGCCGGGCCCGCCGCCGAAACGACCCTCGTTGAGCAGCGCGTCCGACCAGACCAGCGCCTGGAAGCCGACGACCGTGAGCACGAAGGCCCGCCGCTGGCTCCACGTGAGCCGCAGCCGGACCGGTGCGAGCGGGGACATGTCTGCACGGTAGGACGCCATACCCTGTCGTCGGGTCGAAACGGTCAACTCTTGACCGCTCCGGCGGCCGACCGGTGTCAGCGGGGCAGCATGCCCCACTCGTGCAGCGCGTCCCACAGGCCGTCCACCAGGTCGAGGCCCTTGAGCTCGTTGCGGCCGACCCACCTCGCCTCGGCCGCGTCGTCGCCGGCCACCAGCGTGGTCTGCACGGTCAGGGCGCACGCGTAGTCACGGATGTCGTAGACGACACCCCCCGGGGCGGGCCGCTCGACGGTCCCGACGCGCAGCCCGACCGTGACGTGCACCCCGGTCTCCTCGAGCACCTCGCGGCGTACGGCGTCGGCGTCGTCCTCGCCCGGCTCGACCCGCCCGCCCGGGACGGACCATTGCCCGGCACCCGGCTCGCGGGCCCGGCGGACGACGAGCAGGCGCCCGTCGTCGTCATGGACGAGTGCACCCACACAGGGGACTCGCCGTTTCGGCTCGGACGCGCCCGGGAACACGGCAGCAGAGCCTAGTGAAACGAGAGGTCCCATGACCGCCGTCCTGATCGTCCTCGCTGTCCTGCTCGTGCTGGTGATGGCCATGAGCCTGATGGGTGCCGGCCCGTCGCGGATCCGCCGGCGGACCGTCGTCGAGCGCCCGGTCCGCCGGCGCCGCGTGGTGGAGGAGCCCGTCCGCGAGCGGGTGGTGGAGGAGCCGATGGCCAGGGAGTACGTCGTCGAGGAGCCCGTCACGCGCCGTCGGGTCGAGTGACCCGCCGCCCTTGACGCCGGAGCCGCCGGCGGCCCCACCGTCTATCCCCATGAAGGCGGAGCCGAGCTGCCCCCGGTGCGGTGCGGTCCTGCACCACCCGGGGCTGTGGTCGAGCGCGTGGCAGTGCGACAGCCACGGCGCCGTCCAGCCCTTGCAGCCGGTCGTCCAGCCGACGGCCGAGCTCGTCCAGACCGTCTCCTCCCACGCGGCCGTCCCGGTCTGGTTGCTCTGGCCGCTCCCGCGCGGCTGGCTGGTCACCGGACTCGTCTCCGCGGGCGACGAGCGGACCGGTGCCCGCGCCACGGCGGTCGCCTGCTCTGGACCGGCGCCGCTGGGCGGGGTGGCCGAGCTCGTCGTCGTCGCCGAGGAGCCCGGTGTCGGGCTGGGTGCCCGGTTCGCCGGCCTGGACGGGCCGGACCCCGGCACGGTCCCCGACACCCGTCCGCCGGACGCGAAGATCCACGCTGCCGGCCATCCCACCGCGATGTGGGCGATCGGGGAGCGCGACGACCGGTCGGTGTACGTCGGGGAGGCGCTCGGCTGCTGGATCTGGGCCGTGATCTGGCCGGAGACCGCCGGGTTCCTGCTCATCGACGACTTCGTGCTGCAGGACCTGCGCGACGCCGGGCCGGGCCTGGACCTCCCGTTCGGCGCGTTGTCCCCACGCCTGACCACCTGACCCGGCCGGCGTCCCGCCCGCCCCTACGCTGTACCTCGATGATCGCCGACCTGCACACCCACAGCTCCGCCTCGGACGGCACCGAGACGCCGGCCGAGCTGATGGCCGCCGCGGCCGCGGCCGGGCTGGACGTCGTGGCGCTGACCGACCACGACACCACCCGGGGCTGGGCGGAGGCCGAAGCGGCGCTGCCCGGCGGCCTGCGGCTCGTGCGCGGCACCGAGATCTCCTGCGTCTGGGAGGGCATCAGCCTGCACCTGCTGGCGTACCTCATCGACCCCGCCCACGAGGAGCTGGCCGCCGAGATGTCGATGGCCCTCGACGACCGGGTGCCGCGGGCGAAGGCGATCGTCGCCAAGCTGGCCGACGCCGGGCACCCGATCACCTGGGACCTGGTGCTGGCCCAGCTGAGCGACGGCGCCACGGTCGGCCGCCCGCACATCGCCGACACGCTGGTCGCGCTCGACGTGGTGCCCGACCGCAACGCGGCCTTCACGACGCTCCTGCACGACGACGGCCCGTTCTTCGTCGGCCACTACTACGTCGACGCCGTCCGCGCGGTCCGCCTGGTCCGAGAGGCGGGCGGAGTGCCGGTCTTCGCCCACCCGGCTGCGATGAAGAGGGGCACGACCGTCGGCGACGACGCGATCCACGCGATGGCCGCGGCCGGTCTGGCCGGGCTCGAGGTCGACCACCGCGACAACCCGCCGGAGGCTCGCGACCGCCTGCGGGGACTGGCCGCGGAGCTGGGTCTCCTCGTCACCGGGGCCAGCGACTACCACGGTGACGGCAAGGACAACCGGCTCGCGGAGAACACGACCGACCCCGAGGTGCTGGAGGCGCTCCTCGCCCAGGCGGCCGGCCGGACCGTGGTCGTCGGCGGATGACCGGGGCGGACGGCAAGTTCTTCGTCGAGGTGTTCGTCACGCTGTTCGTGATCATGGACCCGCCCGGCACGATCCCGCTGTTCCTGAGCCTTACCAGCGGACGCACCTCCGCCATGCGCAAGCGCCTGGCCGGCCAGGCGGTTCTCGTCGCGTTCGTGGTCATCGTGGTGTTCGCCCTGTTCGGCCAGTCGATCCTGACCTACCTGGGCATCACGCTGCCGGCGATGCAGGCGGCCGGGGGTCTGCTCCTGCTGCTCGTCGCCCTCGAGCTGCTCACCGGCACGCGCCGACGACCCGGTCGAGACGGCCAACGTCAACGTGGCGCTCGTCCCGCTCGGCACGCCGCTGCTCGCCGGGTCCGGGCGCGATCGTCGCGACCATCGTCTTCGTGCGGCGGGTCGACGACGCCTGGGAGGCCGCGGCCCTCGCCGCCGGGATCGTCGCGGTGCACGTCGTGCTGTGGCTGTTCATGCGGTACTCCGTCGTCATCATCCGCGTCATCAAGGACAGCGGCGTCACGCTGATCACCCGTATCGCCGGTCTGCTGCTGTCCGCGATCGCGGTCCAGCTGGTCGCCGACGCCGTGACGGCGTTCGTCCAAGAAGCATGACCGCGCAGGCGGAGCTCGCCCTCGAAGGGCTCCCGACCGCGGCTGTTCGCCTGCACGCCGACTCGGCTCACGACCTGGCTCGACTGTCCGCGCCGCTACCGCTTCACCTACCTCGACCGTCCGCAGCCGCCCAAGGGTCCGCCGTGGGCGCACAACAGCTTCGGGTCGGCGGTCCACCTCGCGCTCGCCGGCTGGCACCGGCTCGACCCGCCGGCCCGCACCCCGGAGGCGCGCCGGCCGGCTGCTCGACCAGGTGTGGCTGCACGACGGCTTCCGCAACGACGAGCAGTCCGCGCACTGGCGGCGACCGAGCGCGCGACATGGTGACGCGCGTACGCCGGGACGCTGGACCCCCACGACGAGCCGCTGGGCGTCGAGCGCACCGTGGCGACCCGCACCTCGGTCGCTCGCGGTCTCCGGCCGGGTCGACCGGCTGGACCACCGGGTGGTCGACGGTCGCGAGCAGGTCGTGGTCGTCGACTACAAGTCCGGCAAGCGGCTCCTGACGTCGTACGACGCGAGCAGCTCCCTCGCGCTCGCGCTGTACGCGCTGGCCGTGACCCGGCACCCTCCGCCGGCCGTGCCTGCGCGTCGAGCTGCACCACCTGCCGACCGGCGACGTCGTCGGACACGATCACACCGAGGAGTCGCTGCAGCGCCACCTCGACCGCGCCGAGTCGCTCGGGCGGCGAGGCCGCCGCCGCGGACAGGGCGTTCCGGGCCGGGCTCGACGACGCGGCCGCGGAGCGGCTGTTCCCGCCGCAGGTCTCGCCGTCGTGCCGGTGGTGCGACTTCCCGCGGGTCTGCCCGGACGGCCGGCTGCCTTCCCGCCCGCGCGGTCGTGGGAAGCCCTCGGCGACACCCCCGACCCCGGGTGACCCGACTGTTCACCGGCCGGACACCGCCGGCAACGCGGTCGACATGTGAGCACGTCAGCGTGGTCGGCGTGAACATCACCGAGATCGACGTCCACCCGACACCGACGCGACGGCGCATCGCGCTCGTCGCCCACGACAACAAGAAGGTCGACCTGCTGCGCTGGGCACACTTCAACAGGGGAACCCTCCTGGACCACGACCTGTGCGCCACCGGCACCACCGGCACGATGATCGAGTACGAGCTGGGCCTCCCGGTGACCCGGTTCCTGTCCGGACCGGTCGGCGGGGACCAGCAGATCGGGGCCCAGATCGCCGAAGGGTCGGTCGACCTCCTCATCTTCTTCTGGGATCCGTTGGAGCCTCAGCCGCACGACCCCGACGTCAAGGCGCTGCTGCGGATCGCGGCGGTCTGGAACGTGCCGGTGGCCTGCAACGTGGCGACCGCGGACTTCCTGATCTCGTCGCCGCTGCTGGGCAACGGCTACACGACCGCCCGCCCGGACCTGCTCGCCGGCTAGGACGTCGACGTGCTCGCGGACCAGAAGGCGAGCAGGGCGGCCGCGGTGTCCTGCGGGCGGTCGGCAGCCGGGGAGTGCCCGCTGCCCTCGATGACGGCGACGCCGGCACCGAGCCGGCGGGCCATCTCGGCCTGCAGGGCGGGCGGCCAGACATCGTCGTCCGGGCCGAACGCCACCAGCATCGGCAGGTCGAGCGCCGCCACCTCGTCGACGCAGTCGGGCTCGGCCAGCAGCTGCTCGGCCATCCGGAGCAGGCAGACCGGTTGGTTGGCGACGAACCGCCGGTGCAGGAAGTCCTCGACGGCCGGGGGCGGCGGCCTGCCGTCTCGATCTCGCTCTCGAGCTGGCGCTTGGCCGCCCAGATCGACTCCAGGTCCATCACGGGAAGGGCGCGCGAGATCAGCTCGAGGTTGCTCGCCGCCGGGTGGGGGATGGCCCCCGGTCCCGAGCTGAGCAGCGTGAGCGAGCGCAGCGCCGACGGGCTCGGCCAGGGCCGCCGCCCGCGCGACCAGGCCGCCGAAGGAGTGGCCCACGAGGTGCACCGGTGCGCCGAGGTGGTGGGCGACCGCCAGCACGTCCTCGGCGAGGACCTTGAGGTCGTACGACGACGGGTCGCTGTCCCCGGGCGACTCGAACTGTCCGCGCAGGTCGACGGCCGCGACCGGGTGGCCGGCGGCGGCGATCGGCGCCAGCACGGCGATGAAGTCCTCCTTCGACCCGGTGAAGCCGGGAACGAGCAGGACCGGGGGCCGCGCGTCCCCGGCGGTCGGGGTGGCGACCAGCGCGGCGAGCTCGACCTGGCCGGCCGGGACCCGCCTGCTCTCGACGCCTGGCGGCAGCTCGAGGAAGGGCGGGGTGCTCACACCGCAGAACGCTACCCGTCCGCCGGTGACAGGCACGGGGGGTGGGCAGGCACAATGGCAGCCGTGAGCCGGACCATCGCCGTGGCGAACCAGAAGGGCGGGGTGGCCAAGACCACCACCGTCGCCTCGCTCGGCAGTGCGCTGGCCGAGCAGGGCCGCAAGGTGCTGCTCGTCGACCTCGACGCGCAGTCCTGCCTCACCTTCTCCCTCGGCCTGGACCCCGAGGCGGTCGACCTCTCCGTCCATGACGTGCTGCTCGGTCGGGTCGGGGCGGCGATGGCGATCCAGCCGACCGAGGACGGCGTCGACCTGCTGCCGGCGACCATCGAGCTCGCCGGCACCGAGGCCCAGCTGCTCAGCCGCCCCGGGCGGGAGTTCGTGCTGCGGACCGCGCTCGCGGACGTGTCAGCGGCCTACGAGGTCATCCTGCTCGACTGCTCGCCCTCGCTGGGCGTGCTGACCCTCAACGCCCTGACCGCCGCCGACGAGGTGATCATCCCGTTGCAGTGCGAGATGCTCTCCCACCGCGGGGTCGGCCAGCTGCTCGACACCATCTCGGACGTGCAGCGCATCCTGAACCCCGGACTCCGGGTCCTCGGCGTGCTGCCGACGATGTTCGACGGGCGGACCAACCACGCGCGGGCGGTCCTCGCCGACGTGGCCGGTCGCTACGACCTCGAGGTCCTCGATCCGCCCATCCCGCGCTCGGTCCGCTTCGCGGAGGCACCGGCGGCCGGCCGGTCGGTGCTGGCGACCGCCCACCGGACCCGGGGGGCGGAGGCCTACCGGGTCCTCGCCGAGAGCCTGTTCGGGTGAGCGAGCACGGCTTCGACCGGCTGCGGCGACGCGGCGTGGAGCCGCCTCCCGGCTGCGCCGGCTGGCCGGCCGGACCCGCTCGGCCGTCGGTCGCTCTACAGCGTCGCGGAGCAGGCTCCCGCGCTGGGCGCGGTGACCGTCGAGTGCTCGGGCTGCGACCAGACCTCGGTCGTCACGCCGCGGGCGCTGGTCTCCCTCGCGCTGCCCTCGCTGCACCTGCCGCTGCTCCGCGGTCCGGCACTCGTCGTGGATGCGCTGCCCCGCCTGCCGCCGCCGGACGTGGGTCCGGCTCGGCCTGCGTCTCTGACGCCCGACGAGCCGCGAGCGGGCGCGCCGGGGCCGGGCCTTCCCCCGCGAGGCCCGGACCCGGCCGCTGCGTCCACCCCGCGTCAGCAGCAGGTCGGCGGGTGGCGCAGCGCGCTGCCGCCATCGGCGGCGGTCGCCGCGGTAGGCCCGCCCACGAGGAGGGTGACGACCAGTGCCGGGACGGCGACGGCGGACACGATACGACGCATGATGACTCCTTGTGGTCATGGGGTGTGACACTCGGAGTCATAAAGTCTCACGCCTGCGCGGTCAACTTCTCGGTCATGACCTGTTAGGTAGGCTCGTGACCGCGCCGATGAGACTGGTTGAGGATGCACTCGCTGTGACTGAGGTGATGGGCGTGTCGGAAGTGAACGACCGGATCGACCCGGGCCGGTATCCCGGCGCGCCTGCGCGAGGCGCGGCGGGCGGCCGGGCTGTCCCAGGCCGAGGCCGGCGGGGGCGACCTCTCGGCGAGCTACGTGTCTCTGCTGGAGTCCGGGCGGCGCAACCCGACACCCGCGGCCCTCGCGGTGCTGGCCCGCCAGCTCGGCTGCAGCGTCGAGCACCTCACCCACGGCCACGACCCGGCCCGCCTGGACCGGGCCCGGCTGACTCTGGACTACGCGGAGCTCGCCCTGCGCAACGGTGAGCCCGCCGACGCCCTGACCCAGCTCGCCACGCTCGACGTCGACGAGGGGACGCTCGGACCGGAGGAGCAGTGGCGGCGCCGGCGCGCGCACGCCCGGGCGCTGGAAGGTCTCGGCCGGCTCGAGGAGGCCGTCCGCGAGATCGAGTCGATGCGCGCAGGACGCGGAGGCCGGGCACCGCTTCGACGAGCACCTTCGCCTCACGGTCGACGCGGTGCGCTGCTACAAGGAGGCCGGTGACGTCGCCTACGCGCTGGACGTGGGGGAGGCCGCCCTGTCCCGCGTGCGTGGCTGGGGGCTGGCCGGTGGCGAGCTGCACGCGGAGCTCGGCTCCTCCGTCCTCGGCGCCTACTACGAGCGGGGCGACCTGGTCCGCGCCCAGAACATGGCGCGGGAGGTCCTGGAGGCGCTGGGACCGGAGGGGTCCACCCGCGGCCGGGCCGCCGTGCACTGGAACGCCAGCCTGGTGGCGGAGCAACGGGACGACCTGCCCGGCGCGCTGCAGCTCGCCGAGCGGGCGCTGGCGGTCTACGCCGAGGGTGACGACGCCCGCGCCCTCGCGCGGCTGCGGGTCGCGTACGGCTGGCTGCTGCTGCGCTGCCTGCCGCCGAAGCCGGCGGAGGCACGCGCCGAGCTGCTCGCCAGCCGGGCGGCTCTGGTGGACGTCGGCACCGAGATCGACCTGGCCTACTGCGACACCGAGCTGGCCAGGTGCGAGCTGCTGCTGGGCGACCCGGCGCGCGCGCTGGAGCTGGCCGACACGACACTGGACCGACTAGGGGACGCGCCCCGGCTGGAGCAGGCGCACACCACGCTGGTCCGGGCCCGAGCGCTGCTCGCCCTGGGCCGGCAGGACGAGGCGGTCGCGACCTACCGGGCGGCCGCGGCCACGCTCGCCGGGCTCGACCTCTCGCGCCATGCGGCCGCCGCCTGGCGGGAGCTGGCGGACGCGTTCGCCCAGCTCGGCCTGCTCGAGGACGCCGCGCTGGCCTACGCCCAGGCGCTCACCGACGCGGGGGTCCGCGCCGCGCCCGACGTCTCGTACGGCGACGCGCGGGTCGACCTCCCCGGGGCGACCGCCGACCGGGTGGAGCCCTAGCCGCCGTGGACGACCTGTCCGCCGCGCTGGCCGTGGCCTTCGAGCGTGGCGACCTGCGGGTCGCCGCGCAGCCCATCGTGTCGATGACCGACGGGACGCTGCACGGCGTCGAGGTGCTGCTGCGCTGGCCCGGTGGTCCCGGGCCGGACGTGTTCGTCCCGCTGGCAGAGGAGTCCGGGCTGATCCTCCCGATCGGGCGATGGGTCCTGTCCCGCGCCGTCGAGGTCGCCGCCGACCTGCTCACGACCTTCGGCACGGCGATCCCGGTCTCGGTCAACGTCTCGGCGCGTCAGCTGCAGGACGTGACGTTCGTCGAGCACGTCGCGGCCGAGCTGACCCGTGCCGCGCTGCCCGGGTCCTCGATCGCGCTGGAGCTCACCGAGACGGCCGCGGTGGTGGACGCCGAACTGGCCGCAGAGGTTCTCGGCCGGCTGCGGGGGCTGGGCTGCTCGGTCGGCCTGGACGACTTCGGCACCGGCTGGTCGACGCTGTCCCTCGTGGCCCGGTTGCCCCTGACCTTCATCAAGCTGGACCGGTCCTTCGTGGCGGCGCTCACCAGCGAGAGCGGCACGACCGTCGCCCGCGCGGTGCTCAACCTCGGGCGTGACCTGCACCTCGACGTCGTCGCGGAGGGCGTCGAGACCCTCGAGCAGGCCGTGCTGCTGCAGGCGCTCGGTGGCCGGCTGGCCCAGGGATACCTCTACGGCCGGCCGACCCTGGACCTCGACGACATCCGCCTGGCCATGCCGGCCAGCGCCGTCGGCTAGGCGCCCGGCACCGGCGGACCCGCGTCACGCGTCGCTGGTGCCGCCCGCGTCTCCGCGCCCCTGCCCGCCGCGCGAACGCCGCCGGCGTCGGGGTGCCTCACCGCCGGTGGCCGACTGCCGCGCCCTCCGGGCGTCCGGCGGGCTGAGTTCCCGCCGCTGCTGCGTCCGCCGGCTGACCGCTGCGCGTGCGGCGCCGGGGACGGCTCGTGCGGGCGCGCTGCTCGGTCCGGTCGGGCTCGGGCCGGTCCGGCTCCGGCCGGTCCCGCTGGGGCCGGTCGCGCTGTGTCCGGTCCCGCTGTGTCCGATCCCGCTGTGTCCGATCCCCTTGGGGTCGGTCACCGGACCGGGGTCTGTCCCGGCGCGGCCGTCCGCCGCCGGCCCGGCCGGTCTCGCCGAGGTCCTCGACCTCCTCGGCCTCGAGCCCGGCCCGGGTGCGCTTGGACCGGGGCAGGACTCCGGTGACCTCGCGCGGGATGTCGAGCTCCTCGTAGAAGTGGTCGGAGGTCGAGTAGGTCTCCTCCGGCTCGCCGAAGCCGAGGTCGAGCGCCTTGTCGATCAGCGCCCACCGGGGCATGTCGTCCCAGTCGACGAAGGTGATGGCGATCCCCGACGCGCCGGCCCGGGCGGTGCGCCCGATCCGGTGCAAGTACGTCTTCTCGTCCTCCGGGCACTGGTAGTTCACGACGTGGGTGATGTCCTGCACGTCGATGCCACGGGCCGCGACGTCGGTCGCGACCAGGACGTCCACCTTCCCGTTGCGGAAGGCGCGCAGCGCCTGCTCGCGGGCGCCCTGGCCGAGGTCGCCGTGCACCGCGCCGGAGGCGAACCCGCGGTCGGCCAGCTCGTCGGCGACCTTTGCAGCCGTGCGCTTGGTGCGGCAGAACACCAGGGTCAGGCCCCGTCCGTCGGACTGCAGGATGCGGGCGAGCATCTCCACCTTGTCCATCGCGTGTGCCCGGAAGGCGTGCTGCTCGACCGCCTTGACCGTCTGCCCGTCGTCGTCGGGGTCGACCGCGCGGATGTGGGTCGGGTGGTGCATGTAGGCCCGCGCCAGCGTGATGATCGCGCCGGGCATCGTGGCCGAGAACAGCATCGTCTGCCGGCCGGCCGGGACCAGCCGGACGATCTTCTCGACGTCGGGCAGGAACCCGAGGTCGAGCATCTCGTCGGCCTCGTCGAGGACCAGGGTGCGGACGTGTCCCAGGTCGAGCAGGCCCTGCTGGGCCAGGTCGATCAACCTGCCGGGCGTACCGACGACGACCTCGACGCCCTTCTTCAAGGACTCCACCTGCGGCTCGTAGGCCCGGCCGCCGTAGATCGAGAGGACCTTCACGGCGCGGCGGGACGCGGCCTTCTCGATGTCGCCGCTGACCTGCACGCAGAGCTCACGGGTGGGCACGACGACGAGCGCCTGCGGCTTGCCTGCCGCGGGGGGCGGCAGCGCGGGGTCGCCGTGGTCCTCGCCCTCGACGACCACGCGCTGGAGCAGCGGGATGCCGAAGCCGAGGGTCTTGCCGGTGCCGGTCTTCGCCTGGCCGATGATGTCGTGGCCGTGCAGCGCGACCGGCAGCGTCAGCGCCTGGATGGGGAACGGGTGGCTGATGCCGACGGCAACGAGTGCGTCGACCGTGGCCGGGAGCACGCCGAGGTCGGCGAAGGTGGGGATAGTCAGGACGGTGCCCTTCATCGATCGTCACTGGAGCCGATCGGGTTCGTGGAGTGTCGTCGACGACCGGGCATCCGTGCTTCCCCTGCAGCGTACCGTCGATACGCTGCGACCCGTGACGACGACGACCGGTGAGCCGCTCGACCCGATGGCCGACGAGGACTACCGCCTGGCCGTCGTCGACCTGCTCGGCGCCCTGGCGTACGGCGAGCTCACGGCCTTCGAACGGCTCGCCGACGACGCCTCCTTCGCCCCCACGATCGCCGACAAGGCGGCGCTCGCGGCGATGGCGGTGGCGGAGTACAACCACTTCTCGCTGCTGCGGTCCCGGCTCGACCAGCTGGGCGTGGGGCCGGAGGAGGCGATGGAGCCGTTCATGCCGGCGCTCGAGGCGTTCCACGAGCGCACGGCACCGTCGGACTGGCTGGAGGGCCTGGTCAAGGCGTACGTCGGGGACGGCATCGCGACCGACTTCTACCGGGAGGTCTCGGCCTACCTGGACGACTCGACCCGCGAGCTCGTGCTGGAGGTGCTGGAGGACACCGGTCACTCGACGTTCGCCGTCGACCGGGTCCGGGCCGCGATCGCCGCCGACCCCCGGCTGGCGGGGCGGCTGGCCCTCTGGGGTCGCCGTCTGGTCGGGGAGGCCCTCAGCCAGGCGCAGCGGGTCGCCGCCGAGCGTGACGCGTTGGCCGGCCTGCTCGTCGGCGGCGTCGCGCACCGGGGCGCGGACCTGGCCGAGGTCGGCCGGATGTTCGCCCGGCTGACCGAGAACCACACCCGCCGGATGGCGATGCTCGGTCTCAACGCCTGACCCGACCGGTCAGCTGGTCTGGACCACCAGCTCGCGGTCGGGCAGGCCGAGGTAGCGCAGCACGTCTGCGGCGTCGGCGCGCAGCGCGGCGAGGTCGGCCCGGCGGATGCGCTCCAGCGGCTGCAGGGTCAGCGTGCCGTCGGACAGCGCCCAGGTCGCGGCCGCCCGGCCGCCCACCAGCGCGAACGGCCGGAACAGGCCGTTCGTGGTCACGATCCCCTCGTGCTCGCCCACCCAGGCCGCCCGGGAGACCCAGCCGAGCAGCAGCGGGTCGTACGGCCCGAGCAGCCGGGGTGGCGGCACTCCGTCCGGCCTCGTCACGGTCGGCGAGGTCGACCAGCCCGTCCGGCCGGTCGACGGTCTCGTCGGCGATCGCGGCCAGCCCTCGGCGGGCCGCGCCGAGGGTGATGCCGGCCCAGCGCGCGAGGTCGTGGCCGTCCGCCGGTCCGTGGCCCTCGAGGTAGCGCCGGGCCAACCTGGCCAGGGCCTCGTCGGGGTCCAGCGCCGCAGGCGGCTCGCCCAGCCAGTCGGCCACCGCCGCGAACGCCTGCTCGCGGCCGTGCATCGGCCCGCGCACCACGTGTCCGCGCAGGGTCGCGGCCAACAGCACGTGGACGAGGGCCTGCCGTGCTGTCGGCACCCCCGCGGCGTCCAGCCGCTCGCGCAGCTCGGCCCGGGTGAGCGGCCCCTCCTGCGCGACCGCCGTCGCCACCACCTCGATGCCCTGCTCGGCCTGCCGTGGCGAGACGCCCTCCTGTGCCAGCCGGCGGGCCGACCCGGTGGCCAGCTGGGGCGTCGTGAGCGGGTGCAGCCACCAGTAGTCCTGCGCGGTGACCAGGTGCAGGGTGCCGCGGTTGAGCCAGCTCGACCACGAGGGACCGGTCGTCCAGCGCCGCCTCGAGCTCGGCGGCGCGCAGTCCGGACGTCCGGCTGCGCACGCTCAGGCGGGCACCGCGCGGGTCCTGCGCCTGCACGGCGAGCAGTCGGCGGGTGACCTCCGCCGCCGACCCGGCCGGCGGTCCGGTGAGCAGCTGGGCCCGCAGCCGCTCAGCGACGGGCCCGGTGGTGGTCCGCGCGGGCACCCGGCGCTACATCGCGCCGAAGCCGACCCGCCTGCTCTCCGGCTCGCCGATCTCGACGTAGGCCAGCTTGTCGGCGGGGACGACGACCCGGCGGCCGCGCTCGTCCTCCAGAGAGAGGATCTCGGTCTTCCCGGCGAGGGCTGCGGACACTGCCTCGGTGATGGCCTCGGTGGACTCCCCGCTGTCGATCACCAGCTCGCGGGTGGCGTGCTGCACACCGATCCTGACCTCCACGTGGACCTCCGGCTCGACTGCTGGTGACGGTGCGGCCAGGCTAGTCGGTCTCAGTGTGCTTCGCCGGTGAGGGGGAAGCCGCCGATGCCGCGCCAGGACAGGCTGGCCAGCAGACGGGACGCGGCGTCGCGCGGGATGGTCCCGCTCTCCGACAGCCAGAACCGGGCGGCCACCTGGGCCATCCCGACCAGCCCGACGGCAAGCAGCCGGGCCTGCTCCGGCGGCAGCCCGGCGTCGCCGCGGATCACCTCGCTGATCAGCTCGGCGCAGGCGAGCGTCGTGCCCTCGACGCGTTCCCGGACCTCGGGCTGGTTCGTCAGGTCGGACTCGAAGACCAGCCGGAACGCGCCGCCGTCCTCGTCGACGAAGCGGAAGTACGCCTCGATGGTCGCCGCGACGCGCAGCTTGTTGTCGGTCGTCGAGTCCAGGGCTGCCTGCACGGCGACCACCATGGCCTCGGCGTGCTCCTCGAGCAGGGCCAGGTAGAGGTCGAGCTTGCCCGGGAAGTGCTGGTAGAGCACCGGCTTGCTGACGCCGGCCCGGTCGGCGATGTCGTCCATCGCGGCGGCGTGGTAGCCCTGGGCGACGAAGACCTCCTGGGCGGCTCCGAGGAGCTGCCGACGGCGTGCCGAGCGCGGCAGCCGGGCACTGCGAGCACGGGAGTCCGCGGCTGCGGGCACGGGGTGCTCCTTCTCCTCGGTGGGACGGCCGGTGCTCATCGGCGGTGCTCGGCACCGGCTCACGATCTTAGGACCTAGGAACCGGCCGGGCCGCTCATCGGTACTCGTCATCGGCGGGCGCCACCACGCGGCGCTGCTCCGCACGGTCGGCCGGGTCGGCCCCCTCCTCGCGCGGCTCACGTCGGCGCCGGCGTCGGTGTCGATGTCGTCGTCGATGTCGTCGTCCGAGAGCGCCGCACGCTGCTCGAGGGCATCCTCGACGGGCACCTCAGGGTCGCTGAGCTCGGACTCGCGCTCTGTCATGCACCCACCCTACGAGCGCGGCGGGCGTCCGCGGGCAGAGCGCCGGCGCCGACAGCCGACACTGAGATAGGGGCGCATTACCTGCCAGCGGGCCCGCGGGCTGCGAGACTTCCCCTGTGACCGTCACCGACCACCGCGACCTCGTGTCCGCGCTGCTCGGTGTTCCGGGCGTGGCGGCCGCCGCGGTCGAACCGACGATCGGCGGCCCCGGCACGCTGCGGCTCCAGCTCGCGCCGGGTGCGGACGAGGTGGGCGTCGCCGGCGCGGTCAACCGTCTGCTGCGCAGCCGGTTCGGGCTGGCCGTCGACGCCGACCGGGTCCGGGTCCTTGGTGAGCCGTTGCCCACCGAGGCGGCCAACGGTTCCGGCGTACGTGAGCAGGCCTCCCCGGCCGAGACCAACGGGCACCGCGAGCCGCCGCCCCAGCCGGTGGACGATCAGCCGGAGGACCGCTCCTCTCCCCGGGCCGAGCACCCCGATGTCACGGTGACCCGGGCCAGCCGGCTGGTCATCGAGCGGGTCCAGCTGGTCTCGGCCGGCCTGACCACCGGGGTGACCGTCGCGCTCGGCATCGACGGGCGCACGGTCGAGGGAAGCGCGGAGGGCACGGCGACCGCCGGCAGCCTGCATCGCTCGGTCGCGGGGGCGACCCTGCGCGCCATCGAGCACGTCGTGGGCGACGGGGTGCGGTTCGACGTCGAGCACGTCGAGATCGCCAGCACCGGCACCGACCGCACGGCACTCGTGGTCGTGACGATGGTCACGGGACGTGCCACGCAACGACTCTCCGGTGCGTCGGTGGTGAGGGAGGACGTCCGGCAGGCGGTGATCAGGGCCGTGCTCGCGGCCGTCAACCGGCGCCTCGAGCCGATGCTGTCGGGCGAGCAAGAGCCCGGGGACCTCCGGCCGTGACGATCGTCTACCGACCGCCCTGGCCGGGGCGGGTGGTCGACCTGCCGAGCGGCCCGTTGCACGTCCGGGAGAGCGCCTCCTCGGTCGACGGGTCCGACCCGGCCGTCATGGTGCACGGGCTGGGCGGCGCGTCGACGAACTGGACGGACGTGATGGGCCTGCTCCGGGACCGGGTGCACGCGGCGGCGCCGGACCTGCCGGGCTTCGGCTGGTCGCCGCCGCCTCCGGACCGCGACTACTCGGTGCGGGCTCACGCCCGAGCCGTCGTCGCGCTCGTCGAGGCTCGGGGGGAGGGACCGGTGCACCTGCTCGGCAACTCGCTCGGCGGCACCGTGTCGCTGGTGGTCGCGGTGACCCGGCCGGACCTGGTGCGCACCCTCACCCTCGTCTCGCCGGCGCTGCCGGTGCTCCGGCCACGGACCACGAACGTCCACCTGCCGGCGCTCGCGGTGCCGTGGGCGGGGCAGCGGCTGGCTCGGCGGCTCGGGAAGTTCCCGGTGGAGCAGCGGGTCCGGGCGACGCTGGCGCTCTGCTACGCCGACCCGTCGCGGGTGCCGCCGCAGCGGGTGGAGGAGGCGATGGCCGAGGCGACGCGCCGGGCCCGGCTCGACCACGACGGGGACGCGATGCTGCTGTCCCTGCGCAGCCTCATGACGGCGTACCTGAGGCCGATGTCCTGGCCGCTGTGGCGGCTCGCCGAGCACGTCCGCGCGCCGACCCTGCTCGTGTACGGGCTGCAGGACCGGCTCGTCGACCCCCGGTCGGCCGCCCGCGCGGCGAAGGCGTTCCCGGGCAGCCGGCTGGTGGTCGTGCCCGACAGCGGGCACGTCACGCAGATGGAGCACCCCGAGCTGGTGGCCCGGGAGGTCCGCCGGCTGCTGGACCGCCCCGCCGGCGGAGCGGACCAGCCGCTCGCCCCCGGCTAGCTGCGCCGGCGCGCGGTCAGCAGCAGGTACTCCCAGTCCATCGCGAACGTCGCGCCGCTGCCGACGTCGTGACGGCGGGCGAGGCCGACCAGGGCGGCGTCGAGCTCCGCGACCCTGGTCGGGTCCTCCTCGATGGCCTTGTAGACCGCGATGGTGGGTCCGTAGCGGGCCTTGAAGTAGTCGACGAAGTCCTCGGGGCCGTCGTAGTGCTCGACGTGGACCGACTGCCGGCTGGCCGCGACGTCGGTCACCCGGTCGCCCAGCAGGCCACGCACGTGGTCCTCGCGGCCCCAGAGCGGCGGCGGCTGGGCACCAGGAGGCGGCGGCGGTGCGAACGGCTTCATGGTCGCGAACATCTCACCGATGAAGCCTTCGGGCGTCCAGCTGATCAGCCCGATCGTCCCGCCGGGGCGGCACACCCGCAGCAGCTCGTCGGCGCTCGCCTGGTGGTGCGGGGCGAACATGACGCCGACGACCGAGAGCACCTTGTCGAACTCCTCGTCGGCGAACGGCAGCGCCTCGGCGTCCGCCTGCCGCCACTCGAGGTCGACGCCCTGGTCGGCGGCCAGCTTCTGGCCGACCTCCAGCAGCTCCGGGGTCAGGTCGCTGGCCACCACGCTGGCGCCGGTCTGTGCGGCCGGGATGGCGGCGTTGCCCGTGCCGGCCGCGACATCGAGCACCCGGTCGCCTCGGCGCACTCCGGCCGCCTCGACGAGCACCGGACCCAGGGTGGGGATGATCTCGTCGGCCACGGCCGGGTAGTCGCCCAGCGCCCACATCGCGCGGTGCTTGGACTTGAGTGCGCGGTCGGCTTCGGCCGCATCGGTCTTCTCGGTCATCTGCGGTTCCTCCTCGGCTCGCGGTGGCATCCCCATCAGAGGGGCGTGACGTAGGCGCCGCTGATGCCGCCGTCGACGAGGAACGTCGACGCCGTCACGAAGCTGGACTCGTCGCTGGCGAGGAACAGCACGGCGTTGGCGATCTCCTGCGCGTCCGCGAAGCGACCCATCGGGACGTGCACGAGCCGCCGGGCTGCCCGCTCCGGGTCCTTGGCGAAGAGCTCGCGCAGCAACGGCGTGTCGACCGGTCCCGGGCACAGTGCGTTGACCCGGATGCCCTCACGGGCGAACTGCACTCCCAGCTCGCGGCTCATGGCGAGCACGCCGCCCTTGCTCGCGGTGTAGGAGATCTGCGACGTCGCCGCCCCCATCACGGCGACGAACGACGCGGTGTTGATGATCGAGCCGCGCCGCTGCTCGCGCATGTAGGGCAGGACCGCCTTGCAGCACAGGAAGACGCTGGTGAGGTTGACCTCCTGGACCCGCCGCCACGCGTCCAGCCCGGTGTCGAGGATCGAGTCGTCGTCGGGCGGGGAGATGCCGGCGTTGTTGAACGCGACGTCCACGCTGCCGTAGGTCTCGTGCGCGGTCGCGACCATCGCCCCGACCTGATCGGGGTCCGTCACGTCACAGCGGACGTAGGTGCCCTTCACCTCCTCGGCAGCCCTGCCACCGGCGTCGTCGTCGACGTCGACCACGACGACGCTCGCGCCTTCCTCGGCGAACCGGCGTGAGGTCGCCAGCCCGATGCCGCTCCCGCCTCCGGTGACGATCGCGGTCCGGCCTTGGAGACGCCCAGCGGCCATCGGTCAGTCCTCCGTGCTGATGAAGACGTTCTTGACGTCGGTGAACGAGTCGAGGGCATCAGGGCCCAGCTCCCGCCCGAGCCCGGACTGCTTGAACCCGCCGAAGGGCGTCGAGTAGCGCACCGAGGAGTGCGAGTTGACCGAGAGGTTGCCCGACTCGACTGCTCGTGCCACGCGCAGCGCCCGGCCGACGTCGCGGGTCCAGATCGATCCCGACAGCCCGTAGACCGTGTCGTTCGCCATCCGTACGGCGTCTGCCTCGTCCTCGAACGGCATGACCGCCACGACCGGCCCGAAGACCTCCTCGCGCCACACCGGGTCGTCGGCCGAGCGGGGCAGGACGACGGTCGGCGGGTACCAGTAGCCGGGCCCCTCGGGGGCGCTGCCGCGGAAGGCGACGTCGACGGCGTCGCCGGCGCCCTCGACGAACGAGGACACCCGCTCGCGGTGCTCGGCGCTGACCAGCGGACCCATCTCGGTGTCGTCCTCACCGGGGGCGGCGACCCTGATTGCCTGGACCGCCGGCTCGAGCAGCTCGAGGAACCGGTCGTATGCGGAGCGCTCGACGAGGATGCGGCTGCGGGCGCAGCAGTCCTGGCCGGCGTTGTCGAACACGCCGTACGGTGCCGAGGCCGCTGCCTTCTCCACATCGGCGTCGGCGAACACGATGTTCGCGCTCTTGCCGCCGAGCTCGAGGGTGACCCGCTTCACTTGCTCCGCCGCACGCGCCATGATGCGGGTCCCGACCTCGGTGGAGCCGGTGAAGCAGACCTTGCGGACGAGCGGGTGGACGACGAATCGGTCGCCGACGACCGACCCCTTGCCGGGCAGGACGGTGAGGACGTGCGCCGGGAGCCCGGCCTCGAGGGCCAGCTCGCCGATCCGGATCGCGCTCATGGGTGTGATCTCGGCCGGCTTGAGGACCACGGTGTTTCCGGCCGCGAGCGCGGGGGCCATCCCCCAGCCGGCGATCGGCATCGGGAAGTTCCACGGCACGATCACCCCGACGACGCCGAGCGGCTCCTTGAAGGTCACGTCGACGCCACCGGCCACCGGGATCTGACGGCCGAAGAGCCGCTCGGGGGCCGCCGAGTAGTAGTCCAGGACGTCGCGGACGTTGCCCGCCTCCCACCGCGCGTTCGTGATGGTGTGCCCCGAGTTGCGGACCTCCAGGCGGGCGAGCTCCTCGCGGGCATCGTCCACGGCCTCGGCGAAGCGCCGCAGCAGCCGGCCCCGGTCGGCCGGCGCGATGGCTCGCCACTCGAGGTACGCGCGATGGGCGGCCTCGATCGCGGCATCGGTCTCGTCGGCGGTGGTCAGCTCGACCGACGCGATCTCCGCCTCTGTCGCCGGGTCGAGCACCAGGTGGGCCGGCACGTCACATCCTCTCGAAGCCGCGGAAGCGCTCCCAGTCGGTGACGGCGGCCCCGAAGGCCGCCAGCTCGACGTCGGCACAGTTCGTGTAGTGGTCGACCACGGCGTCGCCGAGCACCTCGCGGGCGACGGGCGAGCCGTGGAAGAGGTCACGCGCCTCCTGCAGCGACGTCGGGACCTTGGGGTGGTCGGAGCTGTAGGCGTTGCCCTCGAAGGCCGGCTCCAGCGGCAGCTCCTGCTCGATCCCGCGCAGGCCGCTGGCGAGCATCCCCGCCATCGCGAGGTACGGGTTGACGTCGCCCCCCGGCAGCCGGTTCTCCAGGCGCAGGCCCGCGCCGTGGCCGACGACGCGCAGCGAGCAGGTCCGGTTGTCGAAGCCCCACGCGGTCGACGTCGGCGCGAAGCTGCCGGGCTGGAACCGCTTGTAGGAGTTGACGTTGGGCGCGTAGAGCAGCGTCAACTCGCACATGGTGGCCTGGATGCCGGCCACGAAGTGCTGGAAGAGCGGCGTCGGCCCGGAGCCGTCGTCGAACACGATGCTCCCGTCGGAGCCGCGCAGGCTCATGTGGATGTGGCAGGAGTTGCCCTCGCGCTGGTCGAACTTGGCCATGAAGGTGAGCGCCTTGCCGTGGTGCGCCGCGATCTCCTTCGCGCCGTTCTTGTACACCGTGTGGTTGTCGGCGGTCCGGACCACCTCGTCGTACTTGAACGCGATCTCGTGCTGGCCCAGGTTGCACTCGCCCTTGGCCGACTCGACGGTCATCCCGGCGCCGACCATGCCGTTGCGGATGTCGCGCAGCAGCGGCTCGACCCGGGCGGTCCCGAGCAGCGAGTAGTCGACGTTGTACTGGTTGGCCGGCGTCAGCCCGCGGTAGCCGCTGCTCCAGGCATGCTCGTAGGTGTCGTCGAAGACGATGAACTCCAGCTCAGTGCCGGCCAGGGCCACCATCCCCTTCTCGACGGCCCGTTCCACCTGGGCCGTCAGGACCCGCCGGGGGCTCTCCGCGACCGGCGTGTGCCCGTCGTCCAGCCAGACCAGGTCGCACATCACCGCCGCGGTCCCCGGCATCCACGGCACGAGGTGCATCGTCGCGAGGTCCGGCGCCAGCTCGAAGTCGCCGTAGCCGCGCTCCCACGAGCTGATCGCGTACCCGTCGACCGTGTTCATGTCCACGTCCACGGCCAGCAGGTAGTTGCACGCCTCGGTCCCGTGTTCCAGGACGGTGTCGACGAAGAACTGGGCGTGGATCCGCTTGCCCTGCAGCCGGCCCTGCATGTCCGGGAAGGCCACGACGACCGTGTCGAGGTCACCGTCGCGCACCTTCGCTCGCAGCTGGTCGACGGTGAGCGCTGGACCGGTCTCGGTCATCGGGTGCCCCAGTCCTCCGGGTTGGCTGTCGTCGGGACCCTAGCGACCGCGAGGCCCGCGCGTCTCGAGGTCCACGGTTCAGGTCTAGACCGAATGTGCGCGCTGCAGTAGCGTCCGCGACGGCGGCAAGTGGCGCAGATGTCCGGCGGATCGCTCGGCGATTCTCCTGCGATCTTCCGGGCCGGAGGTGCACACTCACGCCATTGCTCGCACCGCCCATGTCCGGGCGCGGGGGACGGACCGCTTTCCCTGGAGGCAGCACGTGGCTGATCTGAGTCAGCTCAACGATGACGAACGCCGGTTGGCGGAGCTCGGGTACAAGCAGGACCTCATCGCAGTTGGTCGGGTTTCTCCAACTTTGCGATCTCGTTCTCCATCATCTCGATCCTTGCCGGGTGCTTCACGAACTTCGGCGCCGGCTTCAACAACGGTGGCCCGATCTCGATCTCCTGGACCTGGCCGATCCTCGGCGCGTTCATCCTGCTCATCGGGTTCACCATGTCCGAGCTGGTGTCCGCCTACCCGACGTCGGGGGGCATCTACTGGTGGGCCTCGAAGCTCGGTGGCCCGAAGGCGGGCTTCTTCACCGGCTGGCTCAACCTGATCGGGCTCATCGCGGTCACCGCGGGTGTCTCCTACGGGTGCGCGACCTTCATCGACCTCACGCTGAGCACCTACTCCGACTCCTACGCGGAGGACTACTCGCTCACGCGGGTGTTCATCACGTTCCTCGTGGTGCTCGTGGTGATCTCGGTGCTGAACATCTTCAGCAGCCACCTGATGGCCATCATGAACAACGTCTCGGTCTGGTGGCACGTGCTCGGCGCCTCCGCCATCGTCCTGATCCTGATCTTCGTCCCCGACCAGCACCAGTCGTTCAGCTACGTCTTCACCGAACGGTTCAACAACTCCGGGTACAGCGACGGGAGCACCACCAGCCTGGCCTTCTGGTTCGCGGTCGTGCCGTTCGGCTTCCTGCTGACGCAGTACACGATCACCGGGTTCGACGCGTGTGCGCACCTGTCCGAGGAGACGCGAGTCCGCCTCGATGGCGGCCGCCAAGGGCATCTGGCGGTCGATCTTCTACTCCGTGCTCGGCGGCTACATCCTGCTGCTCTGCGTCGTCTTCGCGATCCCGAACGGCGAGGATGGGAACCCGGACAACGCGGGCGCCGGCGGCGGCGGTGTGGCCTACATCTTCACCGAGTCGCTGGGCCGGAACTGGGCCGCGCTGGTGCTCTTCATCTCGGCGTCGGCGCAGGTGTTCTGCGCGACCTCGTGCATGACCTCGGCATCGCGGATGACGTTCGCCTTCAGCCGCGACGGTGCGATCCCCGGCTCGGAGACCTGGGCGAAGCTCACCGCGAAGCGGGTCCCGGCGAACGCCGTCATGCTCGTGGCCGTCCTGCTGCGCGCTGGTCACGGCCCCGGCACTATCGAGGTCAACGTGGGCACGGCGGACGCGCCGCTGATCCTGCCGTCGCCTTCTACGCGGTGACGTCGATCGCTGTCATCGGGCTCTACCTCGCGTTCGCGATCCCGATCTGGCTGCGCTGGCGGCACGGCGACAACTTCGAGCCAGGCAGCTGGACCAACGGTGCGAAGTACAAGTGGATGAACCCGATCGCGGTCGCGGAGATCCTCATCGTGTCGTTCTACCTGATGATGCCGTTCATCCCCGCGGCGAACCCGTTCAACGACGACTTCGAGTGGAAGTACATGAACTACGCACCGGTCGTCACCCTTGGTGCCCTGCTCATGCTGGTCATCTGGTGGGAGGTCTCGGCCAAGAAGTGGTTCAAGGGACCGAAGCACAACATCGACCCCGCGGTCGTCGAGACGTTCCGCGAGTGACCTGAGCCGACCTGCGCTCGCCGCCCGGCTCAGTCGGGGCGGCGCGCCTCGTCGAGCAGCCGCGTCGAAGTCCGGTCCGTCGAACTCGGCGACGCGCCCGGTCGTACTTCTCCATCCCCCAGGACCAGAAGTCGAACTCGATCGGGCTGACCGCGTCCTGGATGGACGCCCAGAGCGTCCAGCCGTACCTCGCCATCAGCCCGAGCAGCCGGGCGCGGGCGACCTTGTGGCGCAGGTGGCGTGCCGTAGTAGCTGTCGACCAGCACCTCGAGGTGGTCGAGCGACAGGTCCGACTCGCTCCAGATGTTGCCCAGCTCGAAGCAGGGGTCGTTGTTGCCGCCGTACTCGTAGTCGATGACCCAGAGCCGGTCGCCGTCGTCGATGAAGTTGGCGGCGAGCAGGTCGTTGTTGCACGGGACGGTCGGCTCCGGCGTACGGCGAGCGCGTCGGCGATCCGGTCCACCTGGGGGCAGCAGGTCGAGGTAGCGCGGCGGGCAGCCGGAAGCCGCGCGTCCTGGACGATGCGCTAGGTAGCGGCGCTGCACCTCGAACATGTCGAAGTCGCCGACGAACCGCGGCCCGGCGTGCAGCATCCGGCACGGCCGTCGGCCGCCCGCACCAGCGTTGGCGTCGTCGCGCAGGTCCTCGGCGGCGAGCGTGCGCCCCTCGACCCATTCGACGACCAGCGCCTGGTGGTCGGGCAGGTAGTCCAGCACGGCCGGGGCCGCGCCGCTCTCGGCGGCGCGCAGCGAGTTGGCGTGCTCGGCGTCGCGGTCGATGGCGAGCAGGTCGCCGTCGCGAGCTGGACAGCCGGACGACCGCGGTCGCGCTGCGGCGTCGTCACCTTGAAGTTGAAGTTGGTCAGCCCGCCCTCGAGCGGCTCGACCGTGCGCGGCTCGGCCGGCGAGGCAGGGCAGGTGCCGAGCGTCGCTCGAGCCGGGCGATCACCTGCGGCGGCGCGTCGGCGTCGTGCCGGCCTCGGCCGTCGGTCACGGCACCGGAACCTACTACGCCGCTTGGCTGCTTACGGTCTAGACCGAAAATCCGCGCGACACTAGGCTCCGCGCCGTGCCTGCCGAGCGACCGCTGCCCGAGTCGGCCGCCGTCGTCGTCATCGGCGGCGGCGTCGGGGGAGCGAGCGTCGCCTACCACCTCGCCGAGCTCGGGCAGACCGACGTCGTGCTCGTCGACCGCTCGGAGCTCACCAGCGGGTCGACCTTCCACTCCGCGGGCCTGGTCGGCCAGCTGCGCGCCGACCCGACGCTGACCCGGATGAACATGTACTCCGTCGAGCTCTACCGGCGGCTGCAGCAGACCGAGCACGCGCCCGGGCTGGGTCGAGTGCGGCGGCATCCGGCTCGCGTCCTCGCCGGAGCGGATGGAGGAGATCCGGCGCCAGATCAGCTGGGCCACCGCGTTCGGCCTGCCGCTGCGAGGAGATCTCGGCCGCCGAGGCGCACGACCTGTTCCCGCTGATCGACGCCGAGCGGCGTCGTCGGCGCCGCGTACCTCGCCGTCCGACGGCTACCTCGACCCGTCCCAGCTCTGCTACGCGCTCGCCAACCTGGCCCGCGGCGATGGGCGTGCAGGTGCACCCGCACACGAGGGTCACCGGCATCGACGCCGAGCGCGGCCGGGTCGCCCGGGTGCACACCGACCGGGGCAGCATCGCCTGCGAGGCGGTCGTCAACTGTGGCGGCATGTTCGCGGCCGAGATCGCGCCGGCTGCTCGACGTGCGCGTCCCGCTGGTGCCGATGTCGCACCAGTACGTCGTCACCGACGCCGTTCCTCGACCGGCCGGCGACGACCGCTGCCGACGCTGCGCGACCCCGACCTGCTCGTCTACTACCGCCAGGAGGTCGACGGCCTGGTCATGGGCGGCTACGAGCGCAACGCCGAGCCGTGGACCGCCGACGCAGCGGTCGTACGACGCGATCCCGCCGGACTTCAACGGCCGGCTGCTGCCCGAGAGCTGGGACCGCTTCGAGGAGATCACCGCCAACTCCCAGGTCCGGGTGCCGGCGATGGCCGACGTCGGGCTGCGCAAGGTCATCAACGGCCCGGAGGCCTTCACGCCGGACAACGAGTTCTGCCTCGGCGAGACCGACGTCGACGGCTTCTTCGTCGCGGCCGGCTTCTGCGCGCACGGCATCGCCGGCGCCGGCGGCATCGGGAAGGTGATGGCCGAGTGGATCGTGACCGGCGACCCCGGCATGGACGTCTGGCACATGGACGTCCGGCGGTTCGGGCGGCAGTACCGCTCGCCGTCGTACACGCTGAAGCGCACCCTCGAGACCTACGAGACCTACTACGACATCGTCTACCCCGGCCACGAGCGGCTGGCGGGCCGACCGCTGCGGACCGCTCCGGCCTACGACGTGGCACGTCGGCGCACGGTGCGTCGTTCGGCGAGAAGTCCGGCTGGGAGCGGGTCAACCACTACGAGACCAACGCGGCGCGCGGCGACGAGTCGCTGCGGCCCCGCGGCTGGGCCGGCCGGCTCTGGTCGCCGGCGATCGGCGTCGAGCACGCGGCGACCCGCGAGGCGGCCGCGCTGTTCGACGAGTCGTCCTTCGCCAAGATCCTGGTGACCGGTCCGGACGCCGCGGACGCTGCTCGAGTGGGTGTGCGACAACGACGTCGCCCGAGGCGTCGGCGACGTCACCTACACCCAGGCGCTCAACCAGCGCGGCGGCATCGAGTCCGACTTCACCGTGACCCGGCTCGACGACGACGCCTTCATGGTCGTGACCGGGACGGCGTACGGCGTCGCACGACATGTCCTGGCTGCGCCGGCAGGCGCGCCGTCGCGATGCCGTCGCTGCGGGTCGACGACGTGACCGGGCAGCTCGGTGACGTACGCGCTGTGGGGGCCGCGCAGCCGCGACGTCCTGCGCGAGGTCACCGGCGCCGACCTGTCCAACGCGGCGTTCCCCTTCATGACGGCGCAGGAGATCACGGTCGGCGACGTGCCGGTGCGGGCGCTGCGGGTGACCTTCGCCGGCGAGCTCGGCTGGGAGCTCTACGCGCCGAGCGAGTACGGCGCGGCGCTGTGGACCGCGCTGTGGGAGGCCGGCCGCGACCACGGGCTCGTCGCCGGCGGCTACCGGGCGATCGAGAGCCTGCGGCTGGAGAAGGGCTACCGGGTCTGGAGCACCGACATCACCCCGGAGACCGACCCGTACGAGGCCGGGCTCGGGCTTCTGCGTCAAGCTCGACAAGCCGGGCGGCTTCGAGGGGGCCGGAGGCGCTGCGCGCGGTGAAGGAGGCCGGGGTCACCCGGCGGCTGCGCTGCCTGACCCTCGACGACCCGCGGGCCGTCGCGCTCGGCAGCGAGCCGGTGCGCATCGGCGGCGAGGTCGCCGGCCGGGTGACCTCGGGCGGCTACGGCTACACGGTCGGCCGCTCGATCGCCTACGCCTACCTGCCCGGTCGAGTCGTCGCCGCCGGGTACCGCGGGTCGGTCAACGTGTTCGGCGAGTGGGTGCCCGGCGTGGTCGTCGGGCAGCCGCTGCTCGACCCGAAGAGCACCCGCGTCCACGCCGACGGCTGACGTTCGGACTCCCGGTCAGTTGCTGCAGCGCCGGCGTCTGGCCGAGGCCGGTACGCATCGTGATGCGGGTCCGGTCGGCCCGGAACACGTCCCGGGCGAACTCCACGGCGACCCCCGAAGCCGTGTAGGCAGTCCGCTCGATCAGCATCAGCGGGCTGCCCTCATCGACCCGCAGCAGCTGCGGCCTGCTCGGCGCTGGCCGATCACCGGCTCGAGCACCTCGGTGGCGGTGTGCGGGGCTGGTCGTAGCCGGGAGCCGAGCAGCGTGTAGATCGAGCCGGTCAGCCGCTGGTCGAGCAGGTCGGGGAAGAGCGCCGCCGGAAAGCAGACCGCTCCATGGCGATCGGCTCCCGGTTGGCCGACCGGACCCGCACGACCTCGTGCACCTGGTCGCCGCTGTCCAGCCCGAGCGCCCGCGCCGTGCTGCGCGGCCGGCTTGCCGGGTCGTCGCGCGCACCAACCGGGCGCCGGCGCGGACGTGCGCGCGGCGCATCTGCTCGGTGAAGCCGGCCAGCCCGGTCAGGTCGCACACGATCTTCGGCTCGGCGACGAAGGTCCCGCCCAGTCGGCCGGGCTTGCGCAGGATCGTCGCCGTGGCCCTCCATGCGGCCAGCGCCTGGCGCAGGGTCATCCGGCTCACGCCGATCGCGGCGGCGAGCGACTCCTCCCGGGGCAGCTTGTCGCCGGGCACCAGCGTGCCGGCGCCGATGGCGGCGACCAGCCACTGCTCGATCCGCGCATGGGCCGGCAGCGGCGAGGCGGCGCCGAGGTCGGGCACGGTCTCCAGCAGCTCGTCGACCGGGCTCGCCACCGGCGGGGGGCTCATCGCAGCCGGCTAGCCGCGCGCCCCGACCCGCAGGCCGGACAGCAGCTCGCGGGTCGCGTCGGTGACCTCGGTGACGGCCCGGTCGAACACCTCGGAGTTGGCCGGGCTGGGGGAGCGGAAGCCGCTGACCTTGCGAACGTACTGCAGGGCTGCGGCACGCAGGTCGTCGTCGACGACCTCCTCGGTGAACGGCGGGCGGAGGGTCTTGATGCTGCGGCACATGGTGCCGAGCGTAGGCGTCCTTGCTCAGTCCCGCCGGAACCACAGCAGGTAGTCACCGGCGTGCCCGGGCGGGTGGCGGTCCCAGCAGAGGAACGTCTCGCCGCGGAAGATCAGGTGCTCCGAGACGGCCCGGCCGATATCCCACGCCAGCGGCGTCACGACGTCACCGGCGGCCAGGTTCGCGACGTTGACGACGGCGTGCCCGCCCGGTCGCAGCAGGGTCGCCACCTGGGCGAAGACCGCTGAGATCTCGCGGAGGTACGTCGGGTAGTCGCCGTCGTCGGTGGCGTACCCGGTGAGCGGGTTCTCCGGGTGCCCGACCGTCGTCATGTACGGCGGGGAGGTGAGCACCAGGTCCACCGGGCCGTCCACCAGCTCCGCGAGCTGCCGGGCATCGCCCTGGACCACCCGCGCGCCGTCACCTGCGCGGGCACGCGCGACCTCGACGTGCTCGGCCAGCAGCTCGACCCCTACCGCCTGCCGGCCCATCCGCCCGGCGACGGCGAGGGTGGTGCCGTAGCCGGCGAACGGGTCGAGCACGAGGTCACCGGGCCGGCTCGCTTCCTCGATGACGCCGTGGCGAGCGACTCGGTGAAGTGCACGTCGTCGGTCTGCCCGTCGGGGCGTTCCGCCGCCAGCTCGTCGGCCCGCAGCAGCAGGTAGGGCTTCACCCCCGCGTCACCCGACCGCCCGGACCAGCGCCTCGAACAGCCGCAGGTCGTCGCCCGCCTCCGGGTGCCAGAGGACGCCGAGCACGAACCGCTGGTCGGGGTCCTCGACCACCTCGGGGGTCTCGTCGTCCGCCCACCCGGTGACCGTCAGCGAGCCGGGCGACGCGAGGCCCTGGTGGTGGTACGACGGCACGCTGACCCGGTCGCCGAGGATGGCGTGGGCCCGGCTGCCGGGATCGAGCCGCACCTCGTGCAGCCCGTAGACGCCGTCGGCCGGCCGGTGCCGCTCGTGACCCACGGCGTCCGGCAGGTGCTGCACCAGCGAGCCACCACGCACCACCGACAGCAGCTGCATGCCCCGGCAGATCCCGAGCGTCGGGAGGTCCCGCTCGAGCGCGGCCCGCATCAGGGGCAGCTCGGCCGCGTCCCGCTCCGGTCGCAGCCCGGTCGTCCGGGCGTGCCGCTCCTCGCCGTACAGGGCCGGGTCCAGGTCGGCGCCACCGGCGAAGACGACCGCGTCGAGCCGGTCAAGAACGGAGTCGTCGGGGTCGCCGGAGTCATCCTCTGCACTTGTCGGGGGGAGGACCACCGCGCGGCCACCCGCGGCCTCCACCCGCTCGACGTAGCGGAACGGCAGCACGGCAGCGGGGACGTCCCAGACACCCCACCTGGCCTGCTCGACGTAGCAGGTGATGCCGACGACAGGGGCCACGCCGCCATGCTGACAGGTGGTGCTGGTCCACATGCTGGGGCCTGGGAATCCTGAGAGGGGCGGACCAGGTTCACTAGATGTCCAGTGCGTCCCCCACCCGGAGGCCAGACCGTGTCCTTGCCCGCCCTCGTCGAGCCCGCCAGCGGGCTCACCGTCGACGAGGTCCGCCGGTACTCCCGGCACCTGATCATCCCCGACGTCGGCATGACCGGCCAGAAGCGGCTGAAGAACGCCAAGGTGCTGGTCGTGGGCGCCGGCGGGCTCGGCTCGCCCGCGCTGCTCTACCTGGCGGCCGCCGGTGTCGGGACCCTCGGCATCATCGACTTCGACGTCGTCGACGAGTCGAACCTGCAGCGCCAGATCATCCACGGCCAGTCCGACATCGGGAAGCCGAAGGCGGTCAGCGCCAAGGAGTCGATCCAGGAGGCCAACCCGTTCGTCGAGGTGGTGCTCCACGAGGAGCGGCTGGACTCGACGAACGTCTTCAAGATCTTCGAGCCGTACGACCTGATCGTCGACGGCACCGACAACTTCGCGACCCGCTACCTGGTCAACGACGCCGCCGTGCTGCTGGGCAAGCCCTATGTCTGGGGCTCGATCTACCGCTTCGACGGGCAGGCGTCGGTGTTCTGGGCGGAGCACGGGCCGCCTGCTACCGCTGCCTCTACCCCGAGCCCCCGCCGCCCGGCATGGTGCCGTCCTGCGCGGAGGGTGGCGTGCTCGGCGTGCTCTGTGCCTCGATCGGGTCCATCCAGGTCAACGAGGCGATCAAGCTGCTGACCGGGATCGGGGACCCGCTCGTCGGCCGGCTGATGGTCTACGACGCGCTGGAGATGCAGTACCGCAGCGTCAAGGTGCGCAAGGACCCCGAGTGCCCGATCTGCGGCAAGGACCCGCAGATCACGCTGGAGACCGGGCTCATCGACTACGACGCGTTCTGCGGGACGATCAGCGACGAGGCGGCCGAGGCGGCGAAGGGATCCACGATCTCGGTCAAGGACCTCAAGGAGATGATCGACGCCGGCAAGGACTTCTACCTGGTCGACGTCCGCGAGCCCAACGAGTTCGAGATCGTGTCGATCCCGGGTGCCACGCTGATCCCCAAGGACCGCATCCTCTCCGGCGAGGCGCTCTCCGAGCTGCCGCAGGACAAGCCCGTCGTGCTGCACTGCAAGACGGGAGCGCGGTCCGCGGAGACGCTCGCCGTGCTCAAGGGCGCGGGCTTCGCCGACGCCGTGCACGTCGGCGGCGGCGTCATCGCCTGGGCGAACCAGGTCGACCCGTCGCTGCCCACGTACTGATGGCCCACGAGCACGCCGCCGAGGGTCCCGACGACCAGACAGTGGTCCGCGACGTCCCCGCGCGGCACCGCTTCGAGGTCGTCGTCGGCGGTGAGGTCGCGGGCTACGCGCGCTATCTGCGCGAGGGCGACGCCGTCGCCTTCCTGCACACCGAGGTCGACGACGCGTACGAGGGCAAGGGCTCGGCTCCCGCCTGGTCAGGGGAGGCGCTGCAGCAGGTGGCCGACCGTGGCGCCGGGGTGTTGCCCTACTGCCCGTTCGTCCGTGCCTACCTGCAGCAGCACCGCGAGCTGGCTCGGCCGGTCCCCGCGGAGCGGCGTGCGGAGTTCGACCTGGAGCGCACGCCCTAGCGACGGCCGCTGCTGCCGTTCACAGTCGTTCGTGGCGAGCTGCCCATGCGGCGGCGGCAGCACGCGACGGGACACCAAGCTTCGTCCTGATGTTCGACAGGTGGCGATGCACGGTGTGCGGGCTCAGGACCAGGCGTTCGGCGATCTGCGCGTCGGTCTCCCCATGAGCCACCAGGCGTAGAACCTCGACCTCTCGGTCGGACAGCTGGGGCGGGGCGCGCCCCGCCTCAGCATCGACGCCGGGGTCCCGGCCAGCAAGGAATGTCAGTGTCGTGCTGACGACCGTGGCCGCGCTCCCGGCCCAGGGGAAGTGCGCCGCGCCGGTGAGCTCGACCAGTCGCGCACCGGCGATGCGAGTCGCCAGGTCGCGACCGAGGGCCACCGGGATCGCCCGGTCATCGCGCCGATGCAGGACCAGTGTCGGGACGGTCACTTTGGCCAGCAGCTCTGTCGCGTCGTGTGCGTACACGAGGGACAGCTCCTGGGCGGCGACCTCGGGTGAGGCGACCTGCCGCTGGAACCGGGCGAAGTCGGCCCGCTCCTCGGCCGAGGCTCCGGGCACGAAGACGTCGGCGAGGACGCGCGAGCCAAGGCCCCGATGGCGTCGCACCAGGTCCACCATGGCGGCCCTCGCCGCTGGGCTCGCGATGTCGCGGCCACTGGCGTAGCCCCCGTAGAGGACCAGCCGGCCGACCCGGTCGGGCATCGCGGCGGCGTAGCCCACCGCTGTGACCGAGCCTGAGCTGCCGCCGAAGAGTGCCGGGGACTCGAGGCCGATCGCGTCGGTGAGCCCGACCAGGACGGCCACCTCCTGGGCCAGTGAGCGGGGGGTCGGCCCGTCCCGGTCGGACAGTCCCGAGCCGGGCCGGTCGTAGCGGATCACGCGATGGTGCTCGGCCAGAGCGAGGACGAACCTGCGGAAACGGGGGTCCTGCCAGTCCAACCCCAGGTGACTGCACCACCATCCGCCGAGCACAAAGAGGAGGGCCCTCACCGACTGCCGTCCACGCCACAGTGCGGCCGCCGACATCGGCGTAGCGGATCAGCTGGTCCGCGGTGGTCACGGCCAGCATCGTATTCTTCGGTCGCCGACCGTTCCGACGGTTCCGACGGTTCCGGCCCATCAGTGGCGCTACCACCCGGCAGCCCGTGACGCGGGTCATCTCACGTGGACGCAGATCGCCCAGCCGCGGACGGTGATCGGGCTGCTGCCCGGGTTGTTTCGGACCCCGAGGACCCAGTAGAGGCCGTTGTCGGAGGGGGCGGACTGCTGCAGGTCGCCGGTGAGGGCGCCGGACAGCGGCTGGAC
>CAWHJC010000020.1:0-433720 GCA_963829565.1 uncultured Actinomycetota bacterium | reverse complement strand
AAAAAAAAAAAAACCGTCGACGCGCCGCCCCGAGCCGTGCCGACGACCTAGTCACCGACGTTCCGCGGATGGGCGAGTTGAGCCCCGAGACTGCCTCGTCCGCTGGCTGGACGGCGCCACCGGCCCCGCGGTCGGCGCCGGTTCCGGGGCGCAACCGCATCGGCCCGCTGGTTTGGGCCACCACCTGCACCGTGACCGCCGCCGAGCCCGGCAAGCGCTTACCCTTCGCCGTCACGTGGGGCGGGTGGCGATCTCCGACTGGGCCTACGACCTTCGAGGCGACCGGTACGGGCTGCACGGTCGTCGAGTCGTCGAGCGACCGCCGGCCGGGCGCCATGCGGCTGGCCTCGATGCCCGTAATGGGCGTCGTGGACCGGCCAGGCACGACCGTCGGGGCATGGTCGTGACGCTGGCCGCGCTAAAGCGGGCGGCCGAGGCGGGCTGACGCAACCGAACGCCCGTTCGCCGGCGTCCGACCTCCCGACCGTGCTCATCGGGACCCGGAGGCCGCCATGTACCGCCGTTTCGCTCTCGTCGGGATCCTGACGCGGCCGTGACCGGTCTCGGTGCGGCGCAGCTGCTCCCGGGCCGGGCGCCGGTCGCCACGCCGACGGGCTCACCAGCTACGGCAGCTGCGAGAACCTGCTGCAGCACTACCGCACCGAGCTGGCAAAGGACGTCAGGTCCCCCGCTATCGTCGGGCTGGCCGATCGCCGCTGCGGCCGACGCTCGGCATCGTCGGTCGCGGGAAACTCGGAGCCGCGTCCAGCCAGCCCAGGCACCGGGCGCGGCAGCGGCCGACCGGCACCAACCTGCAGGAGCAGGACGTCGACGAGCCCGACCGCGCCAAGCTGCGCGACGGCCGCATCGTCCTGCTCGCCCAGGCCGGCTCGCGTCGTCACGGCGACCGCCACGCCCCCGGCGTCAGCATCCTGCCGCTCGGCCGCGCAGGTGTGGGGCGGCGAGCTGCTGCTCGTCGGCGACCGCGCCGCTGGTCGTGCTCCCGGCCGGCCGGCCCGGCACCCGCGAGCCCCGGTCCCGCCGACAGCCGGACGATCGCGCGATGTCCGCGGACGCCGACCACCCGGCTGCGTGCTGGTCGACCTCGCCGACCCGGCGCAGCCGCGGCTGCTCGAGGAGCGCGCTCGTACGACGGCCGTACCGTCAGCGCCCGGCTGACCGACGGCACCGTCCGGCTCGTCACGACCAGCCAGCCGCAGCCGCCCGGCGTACCTACCCGGACGCCCCCGGCCCGGCCGCGGAGGCCGAGGCGCTGGCCGCCAACCAGGCCGCGGCGGACGCCGTCACGCTGGACCAGGTGCTGCCCCAGGTGCGCGCGCCGCGACGGCGCCGGCCGGACCCTGGAGCAGGGCACCGCCGTCGACTGCGGCCAGGATGTCCCACGCCGCCAGCGCGCGCCGGCGCGAGCACCCTGCTCGTCACCACCCTGCGACCCGGGACGGGCTCGCGGCCGTCCGACCGCACCGCCGTCACGACCGACGGCGACCTCGTCTACGCCTCCGCCGACCGCCTGTACGTCGCCACCAGCCGCTGGGGCACCACCGGCCCGGTGCCGGTCGACGACACCGCCGGGCGCCGGGTGCGCGCCAGGACGACGAGCAGGTGAGCACCGAGCTGCACGCGTTCGACACGAGCGCGGCCCGGCGCACGCGCTACGTCGGCACCGGCTCCGTGCCCGGCTACGTCATGGGCCGCTGGGCGCTGTCGGAGCACGAGGGCGCGCTGCGCGTCGCCACCACCCGGCAGCCGCCGTGGGCGGCGAGCAGGGGAGAGACGTCCTCGAGGCTGTTCGTGCTGGCCGAGCGGGACGGCGCGCTGGTCGAGACCGGGCCGGGTCGACGGGCTCGGCAAGGACCGAGCAGCATCCGCGCGGTGCGCTACTTCGGCGACACCGCCGCGGTCGTGACGTTCCGCCAGACCGACCCGCTGTACCTGGTCGACCTGTCGGGCGACCCCCCGGGTCACTGGCGAGCTGAAGGTCCCCGGCTTCTCGACCTACCTGCACCCGCTCGGCGACGGCCTGCTGCTCGGCCTCGGCCAGGACGCCGACCGCAGGACGGCCGGTCACCGGCATGCAGGTGTCGGTGTTCGACGTCTCGGACCTCGACCCGCCGCGCGTTGGCGACCGGCTCCGGCTCGGCCAGGGCTGGTCGCGCGGCGCTGGACGACTGCCGCGCCTTCGGATACGACCCGCAGCGCCGGCAGGCGATGTTCGCCTTCACCGGCTGGAACCAGTCCATCGTCGCCAACACGGAGCAGTCCAGCGCGCTCGGCATCACGGTGAGCACCGACGGCGACCTGAGCCTCGCGGGGCAGCTGGACCTGGCCGCCAACACCTGGCCGCAGCGGGTGCTCACCGACGGCGACCGGGTCTTCGCGGTCGCCGACAACGGCATCGTCGCCGGCGACGCCGCCACCATGACCCGCACCGGCGAGCTCACCTTCTGACCGCCGGCTCATCATGACCTTCGTCCCGGGCGACCGCCCTAGCACGATCATTCGTGCCACATCGGCGGACTCCTGCACGCCGGAAGGCGCCGGAGTGGCACAAACCGGCGGCTGGCCTAGAGCAGGTCGACGTCGGCGTGAGGTCGCGCCGCCGGAGAGCCGGGCGTAGCCGGGGCCGCGGTCGAAGAACGGCTCCTCGCCCGGTACGCGCGGTCGCGGCGTTCCGCGCGCAGCGCCTCGGTCGCGTCGGCGTCGACGACGATGTCGTCGCCGTCGACCCGACAGCACGACGCCGTAGTCGGCGCGCGCGCCGGTCGACGCTGACCTTGCCCCACGCGCACGTCGCGCACGACGTCGTCGACCGGCGCGCTCCAGCGGGTCGCCCCAGCCGCCGCCGCCGGTCGTCCGGATGCGGATCACCTCGCCGGCGCGCACCGGCTCGGCGTCGGCGAGCGCGTCGACCTCGCGCTCGGCCGGGCCGCCGGGGTCGATCGTCACCTGGAACGACCGGCCGGCCGCGCCGCCCTTGACGCCCCAGCAGGCCAGGATCGAGCGGTCGGCGATCGACATGAAGTGCGCGTCGCGCAGCATCCGGATGTGCTTCTCGTAGCCCAGCCCGCCGCGGAACCGGCCCGGCCCGCCGGAGTCGACGGCCAGCCCGAGCCGCTCGACGAGGAACGGGAAGCGCGACTCGGTGAACTCGGTCGGCAGGTTCCGCGAGTCGGGCACGACGTGGATGGTGTCCTCGCCGTCGGCGTAGTAGCGACCGCCCGACCCGCCGCCGAGCACCTCGCGCATCAGGTACGGCTCGCCGTCGCGGTCGTCGCCGTAGACGCCGGTGTAGCGGATCGTCTCCTGGTCGGCCGGCATCCGGCCGTCGACCGCCTTGGCCAGCACGCCGGCGAGCACGCCGAGCAGCCGCAGGATCACGAACGTGCGGGCGTTGGTCGGCGCCGGGAAGACCGGGGTCAGCAGCGTCCCCGGCGGCGGGAAGCGCATCTCGATCAGCGGCACGACGCCCTCGTTGACGTCGAGCTCGGCCATCCGCTCCGGGGTGTCGGCGAGGTTGCGCAGGATCGGCGCCAGCCACTTCTTCAGGAAGTTGCCGTCGGCGTAGTCGCCGCAGTGGTTGATCGGCCCCTTGGCCTGCGGCGACGTGCCGGTGAAGTCGAGCACCAGCGGCGCGTCGGCGCGTGCGTGTCCATCGTCGAGCGTGATGCGCTGCGCGTGCAGCCGCGGCTCGTCGACGCCGTCGTGCTCGGCGTAGTCCTCCCAGACGTAGCGTGCCGTCGGGGATCTTCGACAGGATCTCGCGCCGGTAGGTCTCGGTCGTCTTGTCGATGACGCGCGTCGAAGCAGGCCTCGACCGTCTCGCGGCCGTAGCGCGTGAACAGCTCGCCGAGCCGGCGCGCGCCCATCAGGCAGGCCGAGCACTCGGCGTCGAGGTCGGCGGCCAGCGAGTCGGGCATCCGCGAGTTGCGGGTCATGATGCGCAGCGCCGCCTCGTTGCGGCACGCCCTGGTCCCACAGCTTGATGGGCGGCACCATCAGGCCCTCCTCGAAGACCGAGGTGGCGCTGCGACGGCATCGAGCCGGGCACCGCTCCCCCGATGTCGTCGTGGTGGCCGAACGCCTGCACGAACGCCACCACCTCGCTGCCGCCTCGTCGTCGACGAACACCGGCACCGTCACGCACAGGTCGGGCAGGTGACCGATGCCGCCCTCGGACAGGTAGACGTCGTTGTGGAAGAAGACGTCGCCGGGCCGCATCGTCTCGAGCGGGAAGTCGCGGGCCACCGGGTGCACCAGCGCGGAGTACGACCGGCCGGTCAGCTTGCGCAGCCGGCGGTCGTGGATGCCGGCCCGGAAGTCGTGCGCGTCGCGGATCATCGGCGACCGCGCGGTGCGGCCGATCGCGGTCTCGACCTCCTGCTCGATCGCGGCCAGCGAGCCCTCGACGATCTCCAGCACGACCGGGTCGACGCCGCGGTCAGGCTGCTCATCGGCCGGCCTCCCTCGTCACGAGCAGGTTGCCGAACCGGTCGACGCGGGCGGCGAAGCCCGGGTGCAGCGGCACCGTCGAGCCGAACTCCTCGACGACCGCCGGCCCGGTGCACCTCGTCGCCGGGCGCGAGGTCGGCGCGCCAGTAGACGCGGCGTGTCGACCCAGTCGTCGAAGAACACCGGGCGTGCGCCGGTGCGCGCGCGCTCCGGGCCGCCCTCGCCGCGGCGGCAGCTCGCGGCAGCCGCGGGCCGCTCGATCGGGCCGACGCCGGTGACCCGCAGGTTCACCCACTCCACCGGCTGGCGCGGGTCGTCGCGGAACGCGTAGCCGTAGAGCTGCTCGTGCGCGTCGTGGAACGCGTCGGCCACCGCTGTCGGCGAACGCCGCGTCGACCGGCCCGTCCGGCGCCGGCGACCCGCACCTCGAACGCCTGCCCGGCGTAGCGCAGGTCGGCGGTGCGCAGGTAGCGGTGCTCGGTCGCGGGCGAAGCCCTCGCGGTCCAGCGCCGTCGGCGGCCTGCTCCTGCAGGTCGTCGTAGCGCCGCTGGCCACCGCGGTCGAGGTCGAGGTCGGCGTGCCGGCTCACCGCCGTCTGCACGTAGTCGTTGCGGACGTCGACGGTGAGCAGCCCGAACGCCGAGACGTTGCCCGGGTCGCGGGGCACCAGCACGCCGGCCAGCCCGAGGATGTCGGCCAGCCGGCACAGCAGCAGCGAGCCGGAGCCGCCGAAGGTCGCCAGCGTGAAGTCGCGGACGTCCAGGCCGCGCTTGCACGGTGACCTGGCGCAGCGCGTTGGCCTGGTTCCACGCCGAGATCTCCAGGATGCCGGTGGCGCACTCGCTCCAGCGCCGAGCCCGAGCCGGTCGGCGAGCTCCTGCGAGCCCGGCCCGCGGCGCGCGTCGACGTCGAGCGGGATCTCGCCGCCGAGCAGGTGCGGCGGGATCCGGCCGAGCACCACGTGCGCGTCGGTCACGGTCGGCTCGGTGCCGCCGCGGCCGTAGCAGAGCGGCCCGGGGTCGGCGCCCGCCGAGCGCGGACCGACCTTGAGCGTGCCCTCCGGCGAGAGCCACGCCACCGAGCCGCCGCCGGCGCCCGACCGTGACGACGTCGATCATCGGGATCTTGCTGGGGTACTGGCCGACGCGTGCCCTCGGTGGTGAGCGTCGGCTCGCCGTCCAGCACCACCGACACGTCGGTGGACGTGCCGCCGCCGTCGCAGGTCAGCACCCGGTCGAAGCCGGCCTCCCGCGCGACCAGCGCCGCGCCGAGCGCGCCGGCGGCCGGCCCGGACAGCACGGTGGTGATCGGCTGGTGCACGACCTCCGTCGGCCGAGAGCACGCCGCCGTTGGACTTCATCACGTAGAACGGGACGCCGCCGTTAGTGCATCGGCGACCTCCGTCAAGTCGCTTGGTGATGTTCGCGACGTACGACGCCATCCGCGGCTTCACGGCAGCGTCGACCAGCGTGGTCACCGCCCGCTCGTACTCGCGGTACTCCCGCAGCACCTCGCTGGAGATCGAGACGACCGCGTCGGGGTGCTCGCGCCGCAGCACGTCGCGCATCGCGCAGCTCGTGGGCGGGGTCGGCGTAGGAGTGCAGGAAGCAGACGCCGATCGTCGTCGATGCCCTGGTCGCGGAACCAGCGGGCCACCGCGACCGCCCGCGCCTCGTCGAACGGCCGCACCTCGCTGCCCTGGTAGTCCAGCCGGCCGCCGACGGTGCGCACCCGGTGCAGCCGGCACGATCCGCGGCGGCTTCACCCAGAAGTAGGAGTTGCCGTAGCCGTCGGGCACGCACTGCCGGGCGATCTCGAGCAGGAACTCGTAGCCCTCGGTGGTGATGAACCCGAGGTCGCCGACCTTGCCCTCGAGCAGCTGGTTGGTCGCGACCGTCGTGCCGTGGCTGACCGACTCGACGTCGGCGCCGTCGCGGCCGATCAGGGCGAGCACCTTGGCCACCCCGGCCAGGAAGCCGTCGGCCGGGTTCGCCGGGGTGGACGGCGTCTTGGTCGTCACCAGCTCGCCGGTCGCGACGTCGAGGGCGACGACGTCGGTGAAGGTGCCGCCGGTGTCGATCCCGATCCGGACCGATCCCCTGCGTGGGACGGTCTCGGCTGCCGTGGCGGACATGGCGGTCATTCAACCGCGCTCCGGGTCGGGCACGACGGCAGGGTGCTCGGCACCGCCCGGGTCAGTCGACCGGCTCGCCGTTCGGCTCGGCGTGCGGGAACGAGGTGGCGGCCGGCCGGACCAGGTCGTCGGCGTACCGGCGCACCAGGTCGAGGTTGCGGTCGGCCAGGTGGTCGAAGACCTGCGGCACGCTCGACCCGGGCGTCAGCGACGACATCGCGGTCGCCGGGTCCAGCCGGGCGCTGACCCAGCACTCGTGGCTGGCGGCCCGGGCGACCACCTCGGCGACCGGGGTCACGACCATCGAGTTGCCGAAGTAGATGACCCCGCCCGGGTCGGTGCCGGTGGCGTTGGCGCCGACGACGTAGACGTGGTTGTCGTACGCCCGCGCCCGGTTCGTGAGCTCCCAGATGTCGGCGGACCGCAGCAGCGCCGAGGGGCGGACGATCACCTCGGCCCCGCGCACCGCGGTGATCCGGGACAGCTCCGGGTAGTCGCCGTCGAAGCAGATGATCTGCCCGATCCGGCCGAGGTCGGTCTCTACGACGCTGACCTCGTCGCCGGGCGTGACCCAGCCGCCGCGAGCCCGCATCTCGGTGCAGAACGGGTGGGTCTTGCGGTAGACGCCGGCCGGCTCGCCGTCGCGGCCGAGCAGCACCGACGCGTTGTAGACGACGCCGCGCTCGGGGCCGCGCTCGTAGGTGCCGACGACCAGGTGGATGCCCAGCCGGCGGGCGGTCTCCTGCAGCGGCTCGATCACCGGGCCGGGCACCTCCGACACCAGGTCCCAAAGCTGCTCGGGGCCGGTGCCGGGCGTGAAGCCGGTGGTCACCGACTCGGGCAGGACGACGAGCTCGGCGCCGGTCGCGTCGACCGCCCGGCTCACCCAGTCGGCGGCCTTGGCCAGGTTGCCCTTCACCGACTCGGCCGTGAGCGGGCCGGGCAGCGGGGCGATCTGCACCGCCGCGACCGTGAACGCCTTCATGAGCACAACCTCCTGCGTCAGCGGTCACGGTACCGTCGCGCCGGGATGACCGCCCTCGACCGTGCACTCGGAGCGCTCTACGGCCTCGCCGTCGGCGACGCCCTCGGCATGCCGACACAGGCGCTGCCCCGCGCCGAGGTGAAGCGGCTGTTCGGCACGCTTTCCGGCTTCCAGGCCGGGCCGGACGAGAACGAGCTCAGCCGAGGCCTGCCGGCCGGGCACACCACCGACGACACCGACCAGGCGCTGATCGTTGCCCGCTGCCTCGTCGAGGGCGGCGGCCGGGTCGACCCAGGCCTGCTCGCCGACCGGCTGCTCGACTGGCAGCAGCGGATGGAGGCGGCCGGGTCGGCCGACCTGCTCGGTCCGTCGACGCTGCGGGCGCTGCGGCTGGTGACCGACGGTGCGCCACTGGGCAGCACCGGACGGTGGGGCGACACGAACGGCGCGGCCATGCGGGTCGCACCGCTCGGCGTCGCGACGCCGGCCGAGCCGCTGACCGCGCTGTGCGAGGCGGTCGCGGACCTGGACCGGCTCACCCACGACACGACCGTCGCGAACGCCGGGGCGGCGGCAGTGGCCGCGGTGGTCAGCGCCGGGGTGGGCGGCGCCTCCTGGGCCGAGGCGGCCGAGGTGGGCATGGCGGCGGCTGCGTTGGGAGCCGGGCACGGCTCGTACGTCCCGGGAGCGCACGTCGTACGCCGGATCAGCTGGGCCCTCAACCTGGTCCGGGACGCCGACGACGACACCCTGCTCGACCTGGTCGACGGGCTGGTGGGCACCGGCGTCGCCACCCAGGAGGCGGTCCCGGCTGCGTTCGCGATCGCGTCCCGGGCGCCGGACGACCCGTGGCGGGCAGCACTGCTCGGCGCCCGGCTGGGTGGCGACAGCGACACGATCGCCGCGATGGCCGGGGCCATGGTCGGCGCCTGCACCGGGCTGGCCGCGTTGCCGGCCGATGGCGTGGCGCAGGTGAAGGACGTCAACGACCTGGCGCTCGAGCACCTCGCCGAGGACCTGCTGGCGCTGCGGGAGCAAGGCCCCGCGCGATGACCGGCGTACGCCGGCTGCTCGGGCTGGGCAGCATCGTCGTCGACCTGGTGCTGCACGTCGACCGGCTGCCCGAGCCCGGCGGTGACGTCCTGGCCAGCTCGTCGGCCACTGCCGTGGGCGGCGGCCTGAACGCCCTCGCGGCGGCCGCGAGCGCAGGACTGCCCGCCGCGTACGCCGGTGCGCACGGCACCGGCCCGTTCGGCGACCTGGTGCGGGCCGCCCTGGACTCGCTCGACATCCCGGCCTTGCTGCCGCCGACCGCGGACCAGGACACCGGCTTCTGCGTGGTCCTGGTGGACGCCACCGGTGAGCGCACCTTCGCCACCACGGTGGGAGCCGAGGGCCGCCTGACCGCCGACGCCCTCGCGGCGGTGCGACCCGCGGCGGACGACGCGGTGTACGTCTCGGGCTACGACCTGGTCTACCCGCACGCCGCGGCCGTCGCCGGCTGGGTCGGCTCGCTCCCAGCCGGGACCACGGTGGTCTTCGACCCCGGCCCGCTCGTCAGCGACATCGAGCCGGCGCTGCTCCACGCGGTGCTCGGCCGGACCAGCTGGCTGAGCCTCAACGGCCGCGAGGCGCGGCTGGTCACCGGCGAGCCGGACTCGGCGGCTGCCGTGGCGGCGCTGCTCAGCCGGTCGCCCGGCCTGGCGGGCATGGTGGTCCGGCTGGGCAGCCGGGGCGCACTGCTCGGCCTGCCCGGCGCGGAACCGGTGGCCGTGCCCGGCGTACCGGTCGCCGAGGTCGTGAGCACCAACGGCGCGGGTGACGTGCACGTGGGGGCGTTCATCGCGGCCCTGGCGGCGGGCAACGCGCCGGTGGCCGCGGCGGCCGTCGCCAACGGCGCAGCGGCTTCGTCGGTGTCGGCCCCCAGGCCTGGGAGGATGGGGGCGTGACGCCGCCCACGGCACCTGCCTCGCCGCACCCGCCGGTGCGCACGTTCAAGCGCCGCGCCGGCCGGGTCACGACCACCCAGCGGGAGGCCCTCGACGACCTGTGGCCCCGGTTCGGCCGCCGGGTCGACGGCATCCCGCTGGACCTGCCCGCGCTCTTCGGCCGGTCCGCCCCCGTGCTGGTCGAGATCGGCTTCGGCATGGGCGACGCGACCGCCGAGCTGGCGGCCGCCGACCCCGGCCGCGACGTGCTCGCCGTCGACATCCACACCCCCGGCCAGGGCAACCTGCTCAAGCTGCTCGACGCGCAGGGACTGACCAACGTGCGGGTGCTGGACGGTGACGCGCGCCGGCTGCTGGGCGAGATGCTGGGGACGGCGTCGCTGGCCGGCGTGCAGGTGTTCTTCCCGGACCCGTGGCCCAAGCAGCGGCACGTCAAGCGCCGGCTGGTGGACGACACGTTCGCCGACCTGGTGGCCGACCGGCTGGCCGACGGCGGCGTGCTGCACGTGGCGACCGACATGGCGCACTACGCAGCGCAGGCACGCGAGGTGCTGGACCGGCATCCCCTGCTCGAGCCGGTGGCTGCGCCGTGGCGCCCGACGACGAAGTACGAGCAGCGCGGCCGGGCTGCAGGCCGCCCGCCGCACGACCTCTCCGCACGCCGGGTGCCGCGGTGCTGACGGCGTCGGTCACCTTCGCGCTGGCCGCCGCGCTCATCGTGCTGCTGCCCGGGCCGGACACGCTGGTGGTGCTGCGGAACCTGGTCCGCGGCGGCCGCCGCCGCGCGGCGCTGACCGTCGCCGGCGTGCTCTGCGGCCTGACCGTGTGGGTCACCGCGGCCGCGCTCGGGATGGCCGCGCTGCTGCACGCCAGCGAGGAGGCGTACCTGGCGCTGCGGGTGGTCGGGGCGGCGTACCTGCTGTGGCTCGGCGTCCAGACCCTGCGGTCGCGCACCGTGCCCGACATGCTGCCGAACGGCGCGCCGGTCGACCCGTCACGGACCTCGCGCGGCCGCGGCTTCGGCGCCGGCCTGGCGACCGACCTGCTCAACCCGAAGGTCGGCGTCTTCTTCGTGACGTTCCTGCCCGGCTTCGTGCCGGACGGTCAGCCGGTCGGGGCCGCGTCGCTCGCGTTCGGCGCGATCTTCGTGATCGAGACCGCGGTCTACTTCGCGCTGCTGCTCTTCCTGGCCGGCCGCATCACCGGCTGGCTGCGGGACACGACCGTGCGCCGCTGGCTGGACCGCGCCACCGGCACCGTGCTCATCGGCTTCGGCCTGCGGCTGGCGGTCGAGCAGTAGGGCGAGCAGCGGCCGCCGGCTCAGCCGTGGCGCCGGGTGACCAGCCCGCCGACGAGTACGCCGGCCAACGCGACGACCGCGCCGAACACCGCGCCCTTGAGGAACTCCGAGCCCACCGTTGCCGCGGCCAGCGGCGGACCGCTGAAGACGGTCCCGGTGCCGGCCGGCACGGCGACCGGGTGCTCGGTCTCGTGGCGGGGCGCCGGCACCGAGGGCGCCTTCCCGGTGAGCACGTCGTCGACGGCCTTGAAGAACTCCCCCGCGGTCTTCTTCGCCACGCCGCTGAGCACCCGCTGCCCGACGCCGCCGATCATGCCGCCGACGATCGCGTCGGCGTCGTACTCGAGCCGCGTCGTGCTGCCGTCGTCGCTCGGCGAGGGTGACCCGCACGTCGGCGCTGCACCGTGCCCGGGGCACCGGCGCCGGAGGCGCGCAACGTGAACGCACCGGGCTGCTCCTGGTCGGTCAGCGGCGACGTCGCCCTGGTAGGTGCCCTTGATCGAGGCGACCCCGGCGACGAGCGTCATCCGGTAGGCGTCCTTGGACGACCTCCTCGAGCTGCTGGCAGCCCGGGATGGTGCGCACCAGCACGGCCGGGTCGTTGAGCGCCGCCCACACCTGCTCGCGCGGCGCGTTCAGGGTGGCCGAACCGGTGACCTTCATTCGTGCTCCCTTCTCGGCGCGTGCCAGCGCGCGGGATGTCCCCGGCGGCGTGACGGCGGCGCAGCTCGAACAGCTCGCTGGGCGAGATCGGCATCCGGGCGATCGGGAAGCCCTCGGCGTCCTCGATGGCGGCGGCGAAGCACCGCGGCCGACGGGATGACGCCGGCCTCGCCGGCGCCCTTGATGCCCAGCGGGTTCAGCGGCGACGGCGTCTCCAGGTGGTCGATCTCGATGTGCGGCACCTCGGACGCGTAGGGCATCAGGAAGTCCATGAACGACGCGTTGAGCAGCTGACCGTTCTCGTCGTAGACCATCCGCTCGTACAGCGCGCCGCCGACGCCCTGCGCGACGCCGCCGTGCACCTGGCCCTCGACGATCATCGGGTTGATCAGCGGCCCGCAGTCGTGCACGACGCAGTAGCGCAGCACGTGGATCTCGGCGGTCTCGGGATCGGTCTCGACGATCGCCACGTGCATGCCGTTCGCGAAGGTCGCCTGGGTCGGCGAGTAGTAGCCGGTGCCCTCGAGGCCCGGCTCCTCGCCGTCGGCGACCGGCGGCCCGCTGGAGTCGCCGGACGGCGAACTGGGTCGCCGCCTTGGACGCCTCGTCGAAGGCGTAGCGCAGCGGGTTCGACAGCACCGCGACCGTGGCCAGCGGGATGGACGCCGCCGGCGAGCCCTTGACCCGCACGTACGCCGTCGACGATCTCGAGGTCGCCCGGGTCCGCCTCCAGCGCGTCGCCGGCGATGCGCAGCGCCTTGGCGCGCACCTTGCGGGAGGCGAGCGCGATCGCGTTGCCGCTCATCACCGCGGCGCGCGAGGCGAAGGTGCCGACCGCGTAGCCGAACCGGCGGGTGTCGCCGGTCACCACCTCGACGTCGTCGAGCCGCACGCCGAGCTCGTCGGCGGCGATCTGGGCGAACGACGTGAAGTGGCCCTGGCCCTGGGTGGTCAGCCCGGTGGCGACCTTGACCTTGCCGCGAGGTCTCGACCACGACGTGCGCGCCCTCGTACGGGCCGACGCCGGTGCCCTCGACGTAGCAGGCGAGCCCGACCCCGACCCGGCGGCCCTCGGCGCGCGCGCGTCTCGGCGTCGGCCAGCGCGGTCTTCCAGCCGACCAGGTCCATCAGCTTCTGCAGGCGACGCCGGGAAGTCGCCCGAGTCGTAGATCAGCGGCCGGCCGTCCTGGAAGGTCAGGTGGTGGTCGTAGGGCATCTCGTCGGCGGTGATGAAGTTGCGCAGCCGCACCTCGGCGCGGTCGATGCCGAGCCGGTCGGCGATCGCGTCCATCGTGCGCTCCATCGCGAACACGCCCTGCGGCCGGCCGGCGCCGCGGTAGGGCGTGACGATGACGGTGTTCGTGTAGAGCGACCACCACTCGCAGCGGTAGGTGCCCGGCTTGTACGGCCCGAGCAGCTGGGTCGAGGTGATGATCGGCACGATGACGCCGTACGGCGTGTAGGCGCCGTTGTCGTGCCAGAACCGCACGTCCAGCGCCAGCAGCCGGCCGTCGTCGTCGAAGCCGACGGTGATCTCCTGCAGCTGCCCGCGCTCGTGGGCCGACGACACGAAGTGCTCGCGCCGGTCCTCGACCCACTTGACCTCGTGCTCGAGCCGGCGGGCGGCCCACGGCACCAGCACCTCCTCGGGCCAGGGGTGCACGATCTTCACGCCGAACCCGCCGCCGACCATCGGCGCGACGCACTCGACCTTGCCCAGCGGCAGCCCGAGCTTCGCCGCGACGGCAGCCCGCACGCTGGTCGAGGTCTGGGTCGAGGAGTACACCCGCATCGACCCGTCGGCGGCGTCCCACCGGGCGTAGCACGCCCTTGCCCTCCATCGGCATCGACGCGCTGCGCTCGATGTCGAGGTCTCAGCGACAGCGTGTGCGGCGCGGCGGCCATCGCGGCGTCGACGTCGCCGACCTCGTCCAGGTTGTGCGCGGCGACGTTGTCCGGGACGTCGTCGTGCACGGCGCGGTCGGCCCGGCGCGCGTTGCCCGACCCCGACCACCGGCGGCAGGAAGTCGTAGGTGACCAGCGACCCGCTCGGCGGCGTCCTCGGCCAGGTAGCGGTCGCGGGCCACCACCATCACGACGGCCTCGCCGACGTGGTTGACCTCGTCGCGGGCCAGCGGGTAGCCGGTGCGCGGCGAGTGTCAGCGACGGGTGCGGGATGAGCAGCGGCAGCGGCTCGGACGACCGCGCTGCCCTCGGTCTCGTCGGCGGCGGCCAGGTCGTCGTAGGTGTAGACCGCGACCAGGCCGTCGACGTCGAGGGCGCCGCTCGCGTCGATGTCGATGATGCGGGCGTGGGCGTGCGGGCTGCGCACGAACGCGGCGGCCAGCGCGCCGTGCCCGAGGTCGTCGAGGAAGTGCGCGCCGCCGGTGACCAGCTTGGCGTCCTCGACCCGCTGGACCGGCTCGCCGAACAGCTTCGTCGTCATCGCTCGGTCCCGCTCGCGGGCGATCTCGGCGGCGCGCAGGACCGACGCGACGATGTTCTGGTAGCCGGTGCAGCGGCACAGGTTGCCGCACACCGCCTCGCGCGCCTCCGCCTCGGTCGGGTCCGGGTTCTCCTCGATGTAGGCGGCGACCGTGGTGAGGAAGCCGGGCGTGCAGAAGCCGCACTGCAGCCCGTGGCACTCGCGGAACGCCTGCTGCACCGGGTGCATGTCCTCGGGCGTCGCCGAGGCCCTCGACCGTGGTGACCTCGTGGCCGTCGGCGCTGACCGCGAGCATCAGGCAGGACCGCACCGGCTCGCCGTCGACCAGCACCGTGCAGGCGCCGCACACGCCGTGCTCGCAGCCGACGTGCGTGCCGGTGAGCCGCAGGTCGTGGCGCAGGCAGTCGGAGAGCAGCCGCCGGGCCGGCACCTGCGCGTCGCGCGGGACGCCGTTCACGGCAGCCGTACGTCGTGCACGTCCTCGGTCAGCGCTCACGCCGCCCTCCCGGCAGCCTCGGCCAGTGCCCGCGCCGGTCAGCACCCGGACGAGGTGCCGCCGGTAGTCGGCGGTGGCGTGGATGTCCGGCTCGGGGTCGACCTGCTCGCCCGCCAGGTCGCCGGCCGCGGCCCAGTCGGCGCCGCCGGCGTCCGGCCCGGCCACCGCCGCGGTGAGGTCGAGCACCAGCGGCGTCGGTGCGCACCGAGATGTACGCCGCCCGGGCCGACGGTGACGACGCCGTCCGTCGACGCGTGACCACCGCCGCCAGCCCGCAGACCGCGTAGTCGCCGTGCCGGCGGGCCACCTCGACGAACGTCGTCCCGCTGCCGCGCCGGGAACGCGGGGAACCGGGCCGAGACCGCGAGCTCGCCGGCGGCCAGGTCCGACTCGAGCGGCCCGGTGAAGAACGTCGTCGGCCGCCACCTCGCGGCGGACCCTGCGCGCTCGCCACCGACACGCTGCCGCCGGTCAGCGCGAGCACCGCGGTCATCTCGCCGCTCGGGTCGGCGTGCGCCATGCTGCCCGACCGTCGTGCCCCGGTTGCGGATGACCGGGTGGGCCACCAGTCGCAGCGCCTGCCGCAGCAGCGGCAGCGACTCGTGCGCGGCCTGGTCGCGCTCGACGTCCGCGTGCCGGCGCCAGCGCGCCGACGACGACGGCGCCGTCCTCGACGCGCGACGTAGGCCAGCTCGGACGAGCCGGTTGATGTCGACCAGGTGGGCCGGGGCGGCCAGGCGCATGTTGAGCATCGGCAGCAGGCTCTGCCCGCCGGCGAGCACCTTGCCGTCGCCGCCGACCTCGGCCAGCACGGCCAGCGCCTCGTCGAGCGACGAGGGCGCCGACCAGGCGAACGGCGACGGCTTCACCCTGCGCATCCTGGCGCACGGACGGGCCGGGGGCGAGCAGCCGCCCCCGGCCCGGTCGACCTGCGCGGTGGTCAGACGCTGTCCTGCGTGCCGCTCGCACGGTGCTTGTGCGTCTGGTCGTGGCCGTGGCCGTGGTCGTGCTCGTCGTGGTGCGCCGAGGTCGGCGTCACCACGTCGGTCGCCTCGTCCTCCGGGTTCTTGACCCACCGGAACAGGTGGTAGGCGATGATCGCGACCACGGTGCCCATCGTGATGCCACCGAGGCTGACCTCGTCGCTGATGACCAGCGTGATGTCGCCGGCACCGAGGATGATGCCGACGGCCGCCGGCACCAGGTTGCTGGTCTTGCCGAAGTCGACCCGGTTGCTGACCCAGATCTTCGCGCCCAGCACGGCGATCATGCCGTAGAGCACGATCGTGACCCCGCCGAGCACGCCGGCCGGGATCGAGCCGACGAGCACTCCGAACTTCGGGCACAGCCCGAACAGGATCGCCGCGAACGCGGCCACGATGTAGGCCGCGGTGGAGTAGACCCGGGTGGCCGCCATGACGCCGATGTTCTCGGCGTACGTCGTGGTGCCCGCGCCGCCGAACGCGCCGGCCACCGTGGTGGCGGCACCGTCGCCCATGAACGCCTTGCCGAGGTCCGCGTCGAGGTCGGCGCCGGTCATCTCGGAGACGGCCTTGACGTGCCCGGCGTTCTCGGCGATGAGCACGACGACGACCGGCAGGAACAGCAGCAGGGCAGTGAACGAGAAGCTCGGCGCGGTGAAGTCGGGCAGGCCGAACCAGCCGGCGTCGCCGAGGGTCAGGACCTCGCCGTCCGGCGTGCTCGTCTGCCAGGCGATCCGGTCGATCGTGTCGCCGGCCGACGTTCTGGGCGTGGCCGAGGTCGAGCGCGTCCATCAGCCCGGCCAGCGCCCAGCCGACGACGACGGCCAGCAGGATCGCGATCCGGCGGAGGAACCCGCGCAGGAAGACGAGCAGCCCGATGGTCACGCCGAGCGTCACCAGCGCGAGCCACTGGTCGTTGCTTCCAGTAGGCGCTGTTCGCGACCGGCCCGGCCAGGTTGAGGCCGATCAGCATGACCACGGTGCCGGTGAGGACCGGCGGGAGGATCGCGGCGATCACGTGCTGGCCACCGGTGTTCACCAGGACGCCGACCAGGAAGAAGATGACGCCGGCCGACAGGACGCCGAAGAGGACCTCGCTGAGGTCGCCGCCGCCGTTGTAGACCGCGAACGCCGGGCCCGATGAAGGCCGCGCTGGTGCCCAGGTAGCTCGGGATCCGGTTGCGGACGAACGCCAGGAAGATCAGCGTGCCGATCCCGGAGAAGAACACCGCGGTCGTGCCCGGGATCCCCATGATCGGCGGCAGCACGAAGGTCGCACCGAACATCGCGAGGACGTGCTGGATGCCGATGCCGGTGGTGCGCGGCCAGGACATCCGTTCGTCCGGTCTCACCACCTCGCCGGGCGGTGGGGTCTTGCCGTCGTGAACGACCTTCCAGCTGAGCAGCGACATGCCGGCCTCCAGACTCGTGGGGTGGTGCCCATCGACTCCCGCGGTGATGAGGGTGGCGGATCGGGGGCCGCGATGGTGGGAGGTTGCGGTCATCAGTTGCGACAGAGTCACCGGCCCGGAAGTTGTAGGGATCCCACAGCCGCGAGCCGCGGCGAGCGCGAGCCGTTACGGTCCCGGCATGGAGATGTTCGCCGGAGCGGCGTCCCTCGCGGTCCGCGACCTGCTTGACGGCGCCCCGGTCCGCGGCCGGGTGGTCGCGGTCTTCCCGTCCTGCGCGTACGTCGACCTCGGCGGCCGCCTGCTCGCCCTCGAGACATGGGACGGCGTCCGGCTCCCCTGCGCCGTGACCCTCGCCGAGCCGGCTGCCCAGCGGCCGCTCGCGGGCGTGCTGGTCGGTGGGGAGGTAGAGATCTCCGTCGCCCGCTGGTGGGCACCGGCTCGGCCGCGCGGCGCCGTCCCGCCCGGCGACCTCACGACTCCGTCACCCGGCTGGGACGCGTTCGTGCTGGGGCTGCTCGGCCGCGGACCCGGGCTCACTCCGGCCGGCGACGACCTCCTAGCCGGGCTGCTCCTCGGGCTGGCCGGCAGCCCCGCGCTGCGCGACCCGCTCGCGGCGGCGGTCCTCCGGCTCGCCCCCGCCCGCACGACCTGGCTCAGCGCCGAGCTGCTGCGGCACGCGGTCGCCGGTCACGGCGTACCCGCTGCGGTGGCAGTGGCCGACGCGATGGCCGGCCACGGGCCGCCTGACGCACTCGCCATGGCGCTGCCGGCGCTGCTCGCCGTCGGCCACACGTCCGGCGCCGCCCTGGCCCGCGGCCTGCTGCTGGCCGCCGAGACACTGGCCGGCCGACCCGACCACACGGAGGCAGCGGCATGACGATCGACATGGTCGAGATCCGCCGCGGCGCGTACTACGACTCGGTGACCCTGATGCAGGTCAGCCGGGACGTCGTCGCGGTCGACGGCGTCGTCGCCGCGCAGGTGGCGATGGGCACCGAGCTGAACCTCGACCTGCTGCGCGGCATGGGCTTCGACCCGCCCGCGGCCGGCCCCAACGACCTCGTCGTCGCGGTGCGAGCCGCCGACGACGACGCGGTCGAGCGGGCGACGGCCGCGATGGAGCAGGCGCTCGCCGCGGCGTCGGCCGGCAGCTCCGGCGGCGACGGGCTCGGCGGCAGCGAGCCGGCACCGCGCTCGGTGGCCTCCGCTGCCCGGCGTACCGGCGGAGCCGACATCGCCCTGGTCTCGGTGCCCGGCCCGCACGCCTTCACCGAGGCGATGGACGCGCTCGCGGCGGGACTGTCGGTGCTGGTGTTCAGCGACAACGTGCCGGTCGAGCAGGAGGTGCGGCTCAAGGACGAGGCCCTCGCCCGCGGGCTGCTGGTCATGGGCCCGGACTGCGGCACCGCCGTCGTCGGCGGGGTCGGGCTCGGCTTCGCCAACGCGGTGCGGCCGGGACCGGTCGGGCTGGTCGCCGCCAGCGGCACCGGCGCGCAGCAGCTCATGTGCATGCTCGACACCCGCGAGGTCGGCATCAGCCACTGCCTCGGCGTCGGCGGGCGCGACCTGTCCGCCGCGGTCGCCGGGCGGGCGACCCGGGCGGCCCTCGCCATGCTGGACGACGACCCCGCGACCGAGCTGATCGTGCTGGTGTCCAAGCCGCCGGACCCCGCCGTCGCCACCGAGATCACGGCGTACGCCGAGTCGCTGGCCACCCCGGTGCTGCTCGCGCTGCTGGGTCAGGGCCAGGACGACCTGACGGCCGTCGCGCAGCGGGCGGTCGAGGCCGTCGGCGTGGCCTGGGCCGAGCCGTGGTCGTGGGACGAGCAGCCGGCACCGTCCGGCGGCGCGCTGCGCGGCCTGTTCGCCGGCGGCACGCTGTGCGACGAGGCGATGGTCATCGCGGCGGCCGCGCTCGGTGAGGTGCGCTCGAACATCCCGCTCCGGCCGGAGTGGGCGGTCGGCGACGACCTGCGCTCCGAGTCGCACCTGATGGTCGACTTCGGCGACGACGCGCTCACCCAGGGCCGGGCACACCCGATGATCGACCAGCGCAGCCGGATCGAGCGGATCGCCGCCGAGGCGGCCGACCCGAGCTGCGGCGTGCTGCTGCTGGACGTCGTGCTCGGCCACGCGGCGCACCCGGACCCGGCCGCCGAGCTCGCGCCGGCCATCGCAGCGGCCGTGGCCACGGCACGCGAAGCCGGCCGCGAGCTCGCCGTGGTGGTCTCGCTGTGCGCCACCACCGACGACCCGCAGGACCCGCGCAAGCAGGCCGAGGCGCTGCACGAGGCCGGCGCGTCGGTCTTCCTGTCCAACGCGGCCGCCGCCCGGCACGCCGTCGACCTCGTGGGAGGCCAGCTCGATGACCCTGCTCGACGGAGCGCCGCGGGTGGTCGCGGTCGGCGCCCAGATGTTCTCCGACGCGCTGGCCGCGCAGGCCGTGCCGGTGACCCAGGTCGACTGGCGGCCGCCGCTGGGCGACGCCGGCACCGAGGCGCACCTGGCGCGGGTGCTGGCCGACCCTCGGCACGCCCCGGCCAACGCGACGGCGGTCGAGCGGCTGCTGTCTGCCGGCGCCGAGCTGGTCGACGTCCGGCCGGCGTCGGAGGCGCTGGGTCTGGGCCGCGACGAGTTCCTGCACGCGGGCCCACCGATCGGCTGGGACCGCGCGCCCGGCCCGCTGCGCGGTGCGCTGATCGGCGCGATGCTCTACGAGGGGCTCGCGGACACCGCCGAGGACGCCGAGAAGGCGCTGTCGCGCGGCGACGGCGTCTCGCTCGACCCGTGCCACCACCACCGGACAGTCGGCCCGATGGCCGGCGTCGTCACCCCGTCGATGTGGATGTTCGAGCTGCGCGACCCGGTGCACGGCGGCACCGCGTGGTGCTCGCTCAACGAGGGCCTCGGCAAGGTGCTGCGGTACGGCGCCTACGGCCCGGAGGTCGTCGAGCGGCTGCGCTGGATGTCCGACGTGCTGGGCCCGCTGCTGCAGACGGCGGTCCGCTCGCACGCGAAGACCGCGCCGGTCGACGTGAAGGCGATCGCCACCCAGATGCTGCAGATGGGCGACGAGGGGCACAACCGCAACCGGGCCGGGACCCTGATGTTCCTGCGCGAGCTGCTGCCCGACCTGATCGGGTCGGGTGCGCCGACCGCCGACGTCGCCGAGGCGGCGCGGTTCGTCGGCGGCAACGACCACTTCTTCCTCAACCTCGGCATGCCGGCCTGCAAGCTCGCGTGCGACGCGGCGCGCGACGTGCCCGGCTCGTCGCTGGTCGTGGCGATGGCGCGCAACGGCACCGACTTCGGCATCCAGCTCTCCGGCACCGGCGACCAGTGGTTCACCGGTCCGGCCAACACGCCCGAGGGCCTGTACCTCGGCGCGTTCGGGCCGGAGGACGCCAACCCGGACATCGGCGACTCGGCCATCACCGAGACCGGCGGCATCGGCGGCTTCGCGATGGCCGCGGCGCCGGCGATCGTGAAGTTCGTCGGCGGCGAGGTCGCCGACGCGATCGAGGCGACCCGGCTGATGTACGAGATCACGCTGGCCGAGAGCCCGACGTACCAGGTGCCGGTGCTCGGCTTCCGCGGTACGCCGACCGGCATCGACGCGACGCTGGTGACCCGGACCGGGATCCTGCCGCACATCAACACCGGCATGGCCGGCAAGGTCGCCGGCACCGGCCAGGTGGGCGCCGGCCTGGTCAACCCGCCCGCCGAGATCTTCCCGGCCGCGGTGGCCGCGCTGGCCGGGCTCGCACCGCCGCTCGCAGGGTGACCGTGGAGATCCGGCTCGCCGGTGCGGACGACGTGGAGCAGCTGGCCGAACTGCTCCGCAGAGATGCCGACGCCGGGGAGCAGACCGGCGTCGAGCAGACCGGCGTCGAGCAGCCGTTCACCCCCGACCTGCGCCGCTGGTGGGAGGCGCACCAGGACACCCATCTGCCATTCCTCGCCCTGCTGCCCTCAGGTGCAGCGGTCGGCATGGCGTGGCTGGCACTGGCCGCGAGGGTGCCGCGGCCGGGCCGGACCGGTCGGCTGTGCGGCGACGTGCAGAGCGTGTACGTCGTTCCTGAGCACCGGTCGGCCGGCGTGGGAGTCGCCCTGGTCCGGGCGCTTCTGCAGCACGCCGAGGCACTCGGCCTCGAGCACGTCACCGTTCACTCCAGCAAGCGGGCCGTCCCCGTGTACGAGCGCGCCGGCTTCGCGGCCACCCGCGAGCTGCTGTGGTGGGCGCCGGGTGACTAAAAAACCGCGACGACGACCGTGACGTTGTCGATGCCGCCGTTCCCGAGCGCGGCCTCGACCAGCGCGTCGCAGGCCTGCTGCGCGTCGCCCTCGCCGAGCAGCGCGCCGATGTCGGGCTCGTCGACCATGTTGGACAGGCCGTCGCTGCAGAGCAGCAGCCGGGACCCCGCGGGCGTCTCGAGCTCGACCAGGTCGGGCTCCACGCCGCGGTCGAGGCCGAGGGCCTGGGTGATGTAGCCACCCATCCCGTGGTCCTGGGTCACCTGCTGGATCCGGCCGTCGCCGTCGAGCTGGTAGGCGCGGCTGTCGCCGACGTGCGCGACCCGCACGGAGCCGTCCCCGACCGTGGCGACCACGGCCGTCGTCGCCATCCCGGTCCGCTCGTCCGGGTTCTCCGCGGCGGCCTCGAGCACCGCCTCGTGCGCGGCACGCAGGGCAGCCACCAGGTCGTCGGCCGACACGGCGGCCTTGGCCGCTGACTGCCGCAGGCTCTCGACGGCCGTCGCGCTCGCGATGTCGCCGCAGGGGTGCCCGCCGAGGCCGTCGCAGACCGCCAGCACGCGCTCCTCGCCGGCGACCAGGAGGGCGTCCTCGTTACGGGACCTGACATGACCGATCTCGGTCCGGGCTGCCACCTGCACCCGCCCACCGTAGGGCCACCGCCTCGGGCTGAGGGACACTGGGCGGGACATGTCGAGGCCGCGCACCACTGACGTCCGGTCGTTCCCGGTGGGCCTCCTGGTCCTGACCATCTTCCTGGTCGCTCTCAACCTGCGGGCCGCGCTGGCCGCGCTCCCACCCCTGGTGCGGACCATCCAGGCCGACCTGGGCATCGACAGCGCGACCGCGGGGCTGCTCACCACGCTGCCGGTGCTGTGCATGGGGCTGTTCGCGCCGGTCGCCCAGCGGCTGGCGCACCGGGTCGGCCGCGAGGCGACGGTCGGCTGGGCGCTGGTGCTGCTGCTCGCCGGCCAGCTGCTCCGGCTCGGCGGCGCCGTGCTCGCGGTGCTCATGCTCAGCACCGTGCTGGTCGGCATCGGCATCGCGCTCGCCGGCACCGTGCTGCCCGGCATCGTCAAGGAGTTCTTCGGCGACCGGTCCGGCTCGATGACCGGCGTCTACCTGTTCGCGATGATGGTCGGCGCGGCCGCGTCGTCCGCCTTCGCGGTGCCCATCGCCGACGCGACCGGCTCGTGGCAGGTGGCGCTGGCGGTGTGGGGCGTGCTGGCGGTCGTCGGGCTGGCCGCCTGGCTGCCCGTCGTGCGCCGGGTCAACAGCCGGGCCGACCCGGACGCCGACTCCCGCGGGAGCAGCGGGACGTTGCCCTGGCGCAGCGCGACGACCTGGCTGCTTGCGGCGTACCTGGCGATGCAGTCGCTGGGGTTCTACTCGCAGATCGCCTGGATCTCCCCGGCGTACCAGTCCTACGGCTGGTCGGCGAAGGACGCAGGCCTGCTGCTGTCCGTCTGGAGCCTCGCGCAGCTGGTCACGGGGTTCGCGGCTCCGGTGCTGGCCGACCGGGTGCGCGACCGCCGTCCGCTGGTCGCCGCGGCCGTCGGGCTCAACGTCGCGGGGCTGGTCGGCATCATCGTGGCGCCGACCGGGGCCGCGGTGCTGTGGATCGTGCTGCTCGCCCTCGGCCAGGGCGGCGGCTTCGCGCTCGGCCTGGTGAAGCTGGTCGACTACGCGCCCACGCCGTCGGCGTCCGCCCGGCTGTCCGCCCTGGTGTTCCTGGTGTCCTACTCGACGGCCTCGCTCGGCCCGTTCGTCTTCGGCGCCGTGCACGACGTCACCGACAGCTTCACCGCGTCGTTCGCGCTGCTGCTGGTGGTGGCGCTGGTGCAGCTCTCGCTGGTCCCCCGGCTCCGGCCGGGCAGACTGACAGAGCCCGTTGGCAGGATGTCGGCATGACTCACGTGACCAATGTCCAGATGACCGTTGACTGCTCCGACCCGCACGCCCAGGCCCGGTTCTGGGCCGAGGCGCTCGGCTGGGTGGTCGAGCGCCACACCGCGATGATCCAGTCCCTGCTGGACCAGGGGGTGGCCCGGCAGGACCAGGTGATCGAGATCGACGGCGAGCTCGCCTGGAGCACCGTCGAGGCGCTCCGGCATCCGGAGCACGACGCGATCCGCGACCTCGGCGGCACGGCCCGCATGTTGTTCCAGGTCGTCGAGGAGCCGAAGACGGTCAAGAACCGGATGCACCTCGACGTCAACGTCGGCAAGGAGAACATCGAGGCCGAGGTCGCGCGGCTGACCTCGCTCGGTGCCCGCGAGCTGTGGAAGGTCGACGAGCCCGGCGGGTTCCACACCACGATGGCCGACCCCGAGGGCAACGAGTTCTGCGTGCAGTGACCGGCTAGCCGCGCAGCCGTTCCAGGTCGGCCGGGGTGTCGACGTCGCCGGGGTCGGCCACGTCACCGCACGGCACCTCGACCACGCCGCGCCGTGCCGCGCAGGAAGGCACGCGCGCCGCGGTCCCCCACGGCGAGCTCCGCCACCGCCGGCCAGTGCAGCCGCCCCAGCAGCACCGGGTGGCCGCGCTGGCCGTCGTACGTCGCGACGGCGACCGCAGCGTCGATCGGCCGCCCGCCGCGTCGACCACCCGGCGTACGGCGGCGGGGGTCAGCGCTGGCTGGTCGACGAGCAGCACGACGGCCGCTTTGACGTCGGGCGGCAGCGCGGCCAGGCCGGCCCGCAGCGACGACCCCATGCCCTCGGCCCAGTCCGGGTTGTCGACGACGTCGGCGCCGGGCACGTCGAGCGGCGCCGCGCCCTGCACGACGTACGATCGGGTCGATGCCGCCTTCGCGCAGCACCCGCACCGCCCGGTCGACCAGCCGTTCGCCGTCGATCTCCGCGAGCGCCTTCGGCCCCCCGAACCGGCGGCCCTCGCCGGCGGCGAGGACGAGCCCGGCGACGGTCACGGCGCCTCGGGGGATGCAGTTGCCTCGGTGTGGATCGGGCCGTCGGTGCTGGCGAGCGGGCGGCCGGTGCCGCCCCAGCGGTGCGCCACGATCTCGGCGGCGATCGAGACGGCGGTCTCCTCCGGCGTACGGGCGCCGATGTCGAGCCCGATCGGGGACGCCAGCCGCGCCAGCGCCTCCTCGGACACACCCTCGTCGCGCAGCCGGGCCAGCCGGTCGTCGTGCGTACGCCGGCTGCCCATCGCGCCGATGTACGCGGCGTCGGTCCGCAGCGCCACCTCGAGCAGCGGCACGTCGAACTTCGGGTCGTGGGTCAGCACGCAGATCACGGTGCGCGCGTCGACCTGCTGGGTCGCCAGGTAGCGGTGCGGCCACTCGACCACGACCTCGTCGGCCTCGGGGAACCGCTTGCGGGTGGCGAAGACGCCGCGGGCGTCGCAGACGGTGACGTGGTAGCCGAGGAACTTGCCGACCCGGGCGACCGCGGCCGCGAAGTCGATGGCGCCGAAGACGAGCATCCGCGGCGGCGGCGCGAACGACTGCACGAAGACGCTGAGCTCGTCCTGCCGGCGCTCGCCGTCCGGGCCGAAGCGCAGCACGCCGGTTGGCGCCGTGGTCGAGCATGCCGCGGACGTCGTCGACCACCGCCTGCGTCGAGCCGCTCGGTGCCGAGCGCGCCGGCGGCCCGGTCCGGCCACACCACGAGGTGCGCGCCGACGGCCCGGCCCGTCGACGACGGTCGCGACCGCCACCGGCTCGTGCGCCCGGATCGAGGCCACGACGTCGGGCAGCTCGGGGAACGTGCTCGCGGTCGACCGGCTCGACGAAGATGTCGATGATGCCGCCGCAGGTCAGCCCGACCGCGAACGCGTCGTCGTCGCTGACGCCGTACCGCTCCAGCACCGGCTCGCCGCCGGCCATCACCTCCTGGGCCAGCTCGTACACCGCGCCCTCGACGCAGCCGCCCGACACGCTGCCGATCGGCTCGCCGTCGGCGGCCACCACCATCGCGGCACCGGGCTGCCGCGGCGCGCTGCGCCAGGTGCCGACGACGGTGGCCAGCGCGAACCGGCTCGCCCGCGTCGTACCAGGCGGGCCACCTCGTCGACGACGTCATGCACGGCGGCCACCTCCGGACAGCAGCGCCGCCAGCCGGGCCAGCGCGTCGAACGTGTGGCCGGCGACGAAGTCGTCGACGTGCGGCAGGGCCGCGCGCATGCCGGCGGTCATCGGGGCGAAGCCCGGCTTGCCGCGGTGCGGGTTGACCCACACCACCCGGTGCGCGAGCCGCGACAGCCGCGCCATCTGCTCGCCGAGCAGCGTCGCGTCGCCGCGCTCCCAGCCGTCGGAGGCGACGACGACGACCGCGCCGCGGGCCATGCCGCGCTGGCCCCAGCGGTCGAGGAACGCCTTGACCAGCTCGCCGAGCCGGGTGCCGCCGCTCCAGTCCGGCACCGCGGCCGGACACGGCGAGCAGCGCGGCCGTCGGGGTCGCGGCCGCGCATCTCGCGGGTGACCCGGGTCAGCCGGGTGCCGATCGGTGAACACCTCGGTGCCGGTACGCCGGCGGGCGACGGCGTGCGCGAACCGCAGGTACGGGTCGGCGTACGGCTGCATCGAGCCGCTGACGTCGACGAGCAGCACCACGCGCCGGGGCCGGACCCGGCGCACCCGCCGCGCGCAGCCGGACCGGCTCGCCGCCGCGGCGCAGCATCGCGCGGACCGTCCGGCCGGGGTCGACGCCACCGCGGGACGACGGCCGGTGCCGGCGCGACACCCGGGTCTCGCCGACCGGGTCGAGCAGCGCTGATCAGCCGGCGTACGACCTCGCGCTCGGCCGGGGTGAGCCGGGCCAGGTCGCGGTGCCGCAGCACCTCGAGCGTGCTGGCGGTCGAGGCCGGCAGGTCCTCGGGGTCGGCCACGTCGCCGGCCGGCTGCTCGCTGCCCGGGACGGCGACCGGGCGGATCACCTGGATCGGCGGGACGCTGCGCAGCGGCGGCGCGGTCTGGCCGCTGAAGTACGCGGCGAAGGCGCGGTCGTAGCGGTCCAGGTCGTCCGGGCCGGAGCACAGGGTGAGCCGGCCGGCCCAGTAGACGTCCGGCCGCCGGGTGACGTCGAGGAGCAGCGACCGCCGACACGGCCTGGTGCAGCCGGTCCGGCGTGGCCGCCACGCCGGCGGCCCGCAGGACCCGGGCGAACCCGACGAAGGTGCGGGTCAGCTCGTCGGCGTCGGCGGCCAGCGTGCTCACCCGGCGGCCGCCCACTCGGCCAGCCGCTCGGCGACCCGCTCCTGGTCCTCGCGGTACTTCACGAACGCGCCCAGGCTCGCGGTCGCCCGGTCCAGCTCGGCCGGGCCGAGCGACCGCGCGCCGAGCGCGAGCAGCGCCTCGGTCCAGTCCAGCGACTCGGCGACCCCGGGCGGCTTGAGCAGGTCCTCGCCGCGGGCCAGGGCCGCGACCCGGGCGACCGAGGCGGCCAGCGCCTCGGTGGCCCGCGGCAGCCGGCGCCGGATGATCGCGACCTCGCGCTCGACGTCGGGGTGCGCGAGCCAGTGGTAGAGGCAGCGCCGCTTGAGCGCGTCGTGCACCTCGCGGGTGCGGTTGCTCGTCACGACGACCACCGGCGGCACCTCGGCCCGGATGGTGCCGAGCTCGGGCACCGTGATCGTCCACTCGCTGAGCACCTCGAGCAGGAACGCCTCGAACTCGTCGTCCGCCCGGTCGACCTCGTCGACGAGCAGCACCGCGCGGCCCCCGGCGTTGCCCGCCTCCAGCGCCTGCAGCAGCGGGCGGGCGACCAGGAACCGGCGGTCGTAGATCTCGCTCTCCAGCCGGTCGGCGTCGACCGAGCCGGCCGCCTCGGCGGCGCGCAGGTGCAGCAGCTGCCGGGGGAAGTCCCAGTCGTAGAGCGCCTGCGCGGCGTCCAGCCCCTCGTAGCACTGCAGCCGGATCAGCGGGGTCCCCAGCATCCCGGCCAGCGCCGCGGCCAGCGCCGTCTTGCCGACCCCGGCGTCGCCCTCGCAGAACAGCGGCCGCTGCATGGTCAGCGCGAGGTACGCGGCCGTGGCCAGCCCCTCGTCGGCCAGGTAGTCCTGCCGCTCCAGCAGCCCCGCGAGCTCGGCCGGCGAGGACGGGGACGACGGGGTCGAGGTCACACCCGGCACCCTACGGCGGCCAGCTCACGCCCGCTGCGCTGCACGCCAGGCACCCACGGTTGGCGGCTCACCGACCCATGCCCTTCAGCGCCCGGCTGCGCAGCGCGAGCAGGCACGCCGGCAGCATCAGCAGGCCGCAGGCGGCGGCGAGCACGGGCACCGGCACGACCTCGGCGAGCGCGCCGAACACGGCCAGCGACACCGGGGCCACGCCGACCGCGGAGAAGCCGACCAGGCTCATCACCCGGCCGAGGTACTGCGTGTCCACCATGGTCTGGATCTGCCCGAGCAGGTACGCCGACGCCGGGCCGGCCGTCAGCCCCACCACCGCGCCGGCCACCACCATCGCGGGCAGCGTCGGCGCCAGGCCGATCGCCGCGATACCGACGGCCTGCAGCACGGCCCACCAGGTGCCGACGATCCCCGGCCGGCTGACCCGGCCCTTCTTGGCGACCCCGAGGGTCCCGATCACGGCAGCGGCGGAGAAGGCCACCTGGAACGCCGCCAGCCCGCCGATGCCCCAGTCCTCCGCGCGGACCCGGAGCAGCACCCCGAGGCTGGTGACCGGACCGCCGAGGGCGTTCAGCGCGGTGACGAGGAGCAGCAGCGGCCGGACGACGTCATGCCTCCCGGCGTACCGCAGCCCGGCGCCCACCTCGCGCAGCAGCGAGCGGCGGCCAGGCCCGCTGGGCGGTGCCACGGCCGGCGGCAGCCGGACAGCCAGCACCGCGATCAGGACGGCGCCGAAGGTGACCGCGTCGACCGCGCAGGCCAGGGCGACCCCGCCGGCTGCGACGAGCAGCGCACCCAGCGGGGCGCCGAGCATGTGGGCAACCCGGTAGCCGAGCTGGGCCAGCGCCTGGCCCCGGGGCAGCTCGTCGGGCCGAGCAGCAGCGGTGGCACGGTGCCGGCAGCCGGGTCGTAGAGCGCGTCGACCAGCCCGAACGTCAGCGCCAGAGCGATCAGCACGGGTACGCCGGGTTCGGAGGCAGCCGTCAGCACTGCGGCGCCGGCCATCAGGGCGATCCGCACGGAGTCGCTGACGATCATGACCAGCCGGGCGCCGAGGCGGTCGGCCACGGCCCCGCCGACGAGCATCAGCACGGCCCGCGGCACGGTGCCCGCGGCGAGGACGAGGGCCGTCGTCGAGGGCCCGCCGGCCGCCGCCGCGGCCCAGGCCAGCGCGATCAGCCAGATCGCGTCGCCGACGAGCGAGAGGGTGCGGCCGGCCAGGTAGCCGAGGAAACGCCGCGAGAAGGCGACCCCCGGGGCGGCGACGGGGGCGACCCGCTGGTCGACGCTCACGGGACGTACGGGAAGGCGTGCAGGAAGCAGAAGACGTCGGCCCGCTCCTGGCCGTCGTCGTCGACGGTCCGGCGCGACCAGCGCGAGATCACGCCCTGCAGCTCGGCATTGAGCTGCCGCAGCTCGTCGGGAGTGAGCTGGAAGAGCGCGTCGGAGCCGACCGCGGCGTCGACCCAGTCCGGCCCCCACGCGTCCTTGCCGGCGGTGTACTGCTGGAGCCGGTCGAGCTGCCGGCTCAGCAGCAGCCGTTCGGCCGACTCGGCGACGGCCCGCGAGCCGGGGTCGCCGAGGAAGTCGGCGCTCGACCAGCTGAACCCGCCGGGCACGACCCGCCACCAGCGCTCCCGGCCGTCCTTGCCGAGCTCGGGCGCTTCCTCGACGAACCCGTGCCGGCCGAGCTGGTGCAGGTGGTAGCTCACCAGCCCGGCCACCTCGTCGACGTGCTCGGAGAGCTGGCTTGCGGTCGCCGGACCGCGGGCGGTCAGCAGCTCGTAGAGCCGCAGCCGCAGCGGGTGGGCCAGCGCCTTGAGCACCGCCGGGTCGGTGACCGGTTTCGTCTGGTTTGCGGGGGTTGTCATGGCTCGACGGTACGTTACGCAAGGAACTTTGCGCAATATCTGGTGTCTATCTGCCGGGTCGGGCATCCTGCCGGGCATGGCCGACCCAGAACCGACCACCCCGTCCGCCCCCACCGCCCTGCCGCCGGACCAGCAGGCCCTCGCCGCCCGGCTGTTCAACCGGACCTGGGAGCTCCTGGAGTCCTCCCGGGACGCGGCCGGCGACCGCGAGATGCTGGCCTCGGCGCTCGCCTCCCGGCTGCACTGGGAGGGCATCGGCACCGACGAGAACCTCGCTGCCGGCGACTGGCTGGTGGCACACGTGGCGAGCCACCTCGGGTACGCCGACCTCGCCCTCGACTTCGCGACCGCCGCCCACGAGCGCGCGAGCACGGCCGACCCGCCGGTCCCCCTCTGGCTGGTCGCCTCGACCGAGGAAGGGCTGGCCCGGGCGCACGCCGTCGCGGGCCACGACGACGAGCGGGACCGCTGGGCGGCCGATGCCCGGGCGACCCTGGCCGGCGTGGACGACGACGAGGACCGGGAGCTGATCGAGAGCCAGCTCGACACCGTGCCCGGTCTCGACCCCGTCTGACACCGGACCCAAACGGCAGAGACACAATGGCCCGATGACGTCGCCCACGCCGAGCGGTCCGGCCGCGCCCGAGCCGGACCCGGTCCGTCAGCTCGCCCGGCTGTTCCTCACCCAGCTGCTGGCCGTCGTCGCCGTCGCCACAGTCATCGCCGTGGTGTTCACCATGGCCGGGCGCGGCACCGGCACCGACGTCGCCTCCGACGACCCGGCAGGCAGCTCCAGCTCGCCAGCGGCTCGGCGAAACCCGAGCCGACGCAGAGCTCGTCGCAGCCACCGTCGACCACCGCTCCCCCGACGACGCCGAGCACCAGCGCGCCGGCCTCCACCAGCGCGGCCTGGACGTCGTCAAGGTCGACGTGCTCAACCAGTCGGCCGGCGGCGGCAGCGCCCGGCGGACCGCCACCGACCTGCGCGGTGCGGGCTGGGAGATCGGCCGGGTCGACGACTTCAACGGCAACGTCAGCACCACCACGGTCTACTGGCTCAGCCCGGAGAACCGGCGGCAGGCCCGGCAGATCTCGCGGTTCCTGGGCGGGGTCCGGGTCCAGCAAGGGTTCGACACACTGGTGGACGGCCGCGTCTCGGTCGTGCTGGTCGAGCCGCGCTGACACGACGTCCGACGGTCCGCCTCGCGGTCAGCGGCCGCGCTTCTCGCGCATCTTGACGCTGACCTCGATCGGCGTACCGACGAAGCCGAACTCCTCGCGCAGCCGCCGCTCGACGAACCGCCGGTAGCCCGCCTCGAGGAAGCCGGACGTGAACAGCACGAACCGCGGCGGCCGGGTGTCGGCCTGGGTGGCGAACAGGATCCGCGGCTGCTTGCCGCCGCGGATCGGGTGCGGGTGGGCCGCGACGAGCTCGCCGAGGAACGCGTTGAGCCGGCCGGTGGGGACGCGGTGCTCCCACGACGTCGAGCGCCGTGTCCAGGGCGGGCACCAGCTTCTCCATGTGCCGCCCGGTGCGGGCCGAGATGTTCACCCGCGGCGCCCACGGCACCTGCACCAGGTCGCGCTCGATCTCGCGCTCGAGGTAGAAGCGGCGCTCCTCGTCGAGCAGGTCCCACTTGTTGTAGGCGATGACCAGGGCCCGGCCGGACTCGACCACCATCGAGATGATGCGGGTGTCCTGCTCGGACAGCGTCTCGCTGGCGTCGACCAGCACGACGGCGACCTCGGCGCGGTCCAGTGCCGACTGGGTGCGCAGCGTCGCGTAGTAGTCGGTGCCGCTGGCCTGCTTGGCCCGGCGGCGGATGCCGGCGGTGTCGACGAACCGCCACTCGCGGCCGCCGAGCTCGACCATCTCGTCGACCGGGTCGCGGGTGGTGCCCGCCACCGAGTCGACGACGACGCGGTCCTCGCCGACGAGCTGGTTGAGCAGGGACGACTTGCCGACGTTGGGCCGGCCGAGCAGCGCGACCCGGCGCGGGCCCTGCTCCTCGTCGAAGCGCTCCGCCGGGGTCTCCGGCAGCGCCGCGAGCACGGCGTCGAGCAGGTCACCGCTCCCCCGGCCGTGCAGCGCGGAGACCGGGTAGGGCTCGCCGAGGCCGAGCGACCACAGCGCGGCGGCGTCGGCCTCGGTCTTGGCGTTGTCGACCTTGTTGGCGACCAGGACCACCGGCTTGCCGGCCCGGCGCAGCACGCGGACGACGGCCTCGTCGGTGTCGGTCGGGCCGACCGTGGCGTCGACCACGAAGAGCACCGCGTCGGCGGCGGCGATGGCGATCTCGGCCTGCGCGGCGACCTGCGCCTGCAGCCCCTTCGCGTCGTGCTCCCAGCCGCCGGTGTCGACGACGGTGAACCGCCGGCCGTTCCAGGCCGCGTCGTAGGGCACCCGGTCGCGGGTCACGCCGGGCACGTCCTCGACGACGGCCTCGCGGCGGCCGATGATGCGGTTGACCAGGGTCGACTTCCCGACGTTCGGCCGGCCGACGACCGCCACCACCGGGACCGGGCCCTGCTCGACGTCATCGCCGAAGCCGTCGTCGAGGCCGGTGCCGTCGCCGCCGTCGCCCACCCACTCGCTCATCGTCGGGCCGAGACGAGGTCGAGCATCGCGTCGACGGTCTCCTCGAACGACAGGTGCGAGGAGTCGACGACCGTCACGCCCTCACCGGCCTCGGGGAAGTCGGCGACGGTGGAGTCCTGCGGCGTCGCGGCCGACCACGTGGTCGCGGGTCGCCTCGATGGCGTCGTCGTCGTCGGCTGCCGTGCACCTCGAGGGCGCGCCGGGCCAGCCGGGCCTGCTCGTTCGCGGTCAGCAGCACCCGGATGTCGGCGTCCGGGGCGACGACGGTGGTGATGTCCCGTCCCTCGACGACGATGCCGCCGGCGGACGCGATCTCGCGCTGCCGGCGGACCAGCTCGTCGCGGACACCCGAGGTTGGTGGCCACCGCGCTGACGGCTGCCGAGATGCGGGGCTCACGGATGGCGGCGCTGACGTCGTGGCCGTCGACGGTGAGCTGCGAGGAGTCGGTGGTGGTGCCGATCTCCAGGGGCAGCTCGCGGGCCAGCCGGGCGACCTCGGGCTGGTCGTCCAGGTCCGCGCCGCGCTCGATCGCCCACCAGGTGAGGGCGCGGTACATCGCGCCGGTGTCGAGGTAGCGCAGGCCGAGCCGGCGGGCGACCTCGCGGGACACGCTGGACTTGCCGGAGCCAGAAGGTCCGTCGACGGCGACCACCAGACGGCGCCCGGAGGGCGTGTCGGCGGTGTCGTGGCTGGACGGGGGCATGCGGTACCTCGGCAAGGGATCCGGAGTGGGGGGAACCCCCCGATGCTACGCGCTCAGGCGTGCACGACCCAGCCGAGCGCAGCCAGGGCCTCGGCCAGACCCGCCTCCGCGCCCGGCGCGACGGCCAGCTCGACCAGCCCGACCGGCTGGCCGGGCGAGTGCTCGATCCGGATGTCCTCGATGTTCACCCCGGCGGCGCCGACGTCCACCACCAGGCGGGCGAGCTCGCCCGGGCGGTCGGCGAGGACCACAGGCACCACGGCGTACGACGTGGAGCGGCCGCCGTGCTTGCCCGGCAGCCGGGCCCGGCCCGCGTTGCCGCGCACCAGCACCTCGCGCAGCGAGGTCCGGGCCCACTCGGGGTCCTCGGCCACCTCGTGCAGCGCGCTCGACGACCGCGTCGACGTCCTGGCGCAGCTCGGTGAGGATGCGGGCCACCGGCTCGGCGTTGGCCGCCAGGATGTCCACCCAGAGGTCGGGGTCGGAGGCGGCCACCCGGGTGACGTCGCGCAGGCCCTGACCGGTCAGCGCCAGCGCCGCGTCCTCCCCCTCGGCCAGCCGGGCGGCGACCAGCGAGGCCGCCACCTGCGGCACGTGCGAGACCAGCGCGACGGCGGCGTCGTGGGCGGCGGCGGCCATGTCCACCGGGACGGCGCCGCAGAGCTCCAGCAGGAGGTGGACCCGGGCCAGCGAGCGCGGCTCGGCGCCGGCGGACGACACCGCCCAGGGGCGACCCTCGAACAGGTCGGCGCGCGCGGCGCCCGGCCCGGAGCGCTCCCCGCCGGCCATCGGGTGGGTGCCGACGAAGTGCGGGGTCGGGCCGACCGTCGCCGCGACCTCGCGGAGCACGCCGTCCTTCACCGCCGGCGGTGTCGACCACGGTCGCGGCGACGTTGCCCGCGAGCAGCCCGCTGACGACCTCGGCGGTCGCCGACGGGCTGACGGCCACCACGGCGAGGTCGACCTGCTCGGCCGGCGGGTCCAGGGTGCCGGCACCGAGCTCGGCAGCCTGCCGGGCGGCCGTCGGGTCGCGGTCGGCCAGGTGCACCGTGACGCCGTGCCGGCGCAGCGCCAGGGCGACCGACGTGCCGATCAGTCCGGTCCCGACGACCAGGCAGGTCCGGACCAGCGGCTCGTCGCCGTCCCCACGCGTCACCGGGCGCTCACTGCGCCAGGTCCCGGCGCAGGGCGGCCGCGCCGCGCAGGTAGACGTGCCGGACGTCGGCCTTGCTGAGGTCGGTCTCGGCGTGCACCATCACGCGGATCACCCGGGGCATCGCGCCGGCGATGTCCAGCTCCTGGGTGCAGAGCAGCGGCACGTCGCCGATGCCGAGCTGGCGTGCGGCCAGCGCCGGGAACTCGCTGTGCAGGTCCGGCGTCGCGGTGAACAGCATCGAGATCAGGTCGTCGGTCGCGAGGCTGTTCTGGCTCAGGATCTCGCGGATCAGCTCGTCGACCGAGGACAGCAGATGATCGCGGTCGTCGACGTCGAGCTGCGTCGCGCCGCGGATCGCGCGTACTGCCATGGCTGGCCACCTCCTCGCGCGGCAACCTATCCCGGCATGACCGAGGGGCGAGCAGCCGCGTCCGAGCGTCGGGACGGACCCGTAGGGTCGCGCCGTGCGCAGCCCGGGAAGCCTTGCGGCCGCCGTACCGGCGCCGGTGCTGGTACTGGTGGCGATCGCGTCGGCGCAGCTGGGCAGCGCAGTGGCGCGCACGGCGTTCGACGTCACGGGCGCAGCGGGCATGACGCTGCTCCGGCTGGCCATCGCCGGGCTGCTGCTGACCGCCCTGGTCCGGCCCCGGGTCTTCCAGTGGTCGCGCACCCAGTGGACTTCTGCGGCGGCGCTGGGTTTCACGATGGGCGCGATGAACCTGACGTTCTACCTCGCGATCCAGGACGTGCCGCTCGGTGTCGCTGTCACCGTGGAGTTCATCGGGCCGCTGCTGCTCGCCCTGGTGCAGACCCGGCGGATGTTGGAGGCGATGTGGGCGTTGCTCGCCGCCTCGGGGGTGGTGCTGCTCGGGCTGGACGGCGGCGGGGAGGTGCCGATCACCGGGCTGGCGCTGGCGTTCCTCGCGGGCCTGTTCTGGGCCGGCTACATCCTGGGGAGCGCCCAGGTCGGCCGGGTGCTGCCGGGCATCGACGGTCTCGCCGTCGCCTTCCTGGTCGCGGCCCTGCTCGCCCTGCCGTTCGGCGCCGCGGGCGCGGCCCGGGCGGTGACTGACGGTCGGGCCCTGCTCGTCGGGGTTGCTGTCGCCCTGCTGTCCTCGATCATCCCCTTCGGCCTGGAGATGAAGGCCTTGCGGACGATCCCGACCCGGGTGTTCGGCGTGCTGATGAGCCTGGAGCCTGCTGCCGCCGCCATCGCCGGGCTGATCGTGCTCGACCAGGTGCTCGGCACCCGCGAGCTGGTGGCGCTGGTGGCGGTCAGCGCCGCGAGCGTCGGCGTCACGTACGCCCAGCGCAGCGACCAGCCCGCCCCACAGCCCCTCGAGTAGGTTGCCGAGCGGACCGCCCCTCCCGTCGGATGGGCCGTTGCCAAGGCCCGCAGGCTGGAGCAGGGTGAAGGTGTCGGCGGTGCCGACGTGGCGCCGCCCTTTCGGGAGAGGCGATGGTGGCCGTGCATGCACGTTCAACGACGTTCCAGGCCCGCACGAGTGAGATCGACGCCGGCATCCGGTACGTGACCGACGAGGTCATGCCGGCGATCATGGCCATGGAAGGCTGTATCGGCCTGTCCATGCTCGTTGACCACGAGAACGGGCGCTGCATCGCGACCAGCGCCTGGAGCGACGACCGGTCCATGCGTGCAGCCGACGAATCACTGCGACCGATGCGAGAGCAAGCAGGCATGATCCTCGGCGGCAACCCCCAGGTCGACGAGTGGGAGATCGCGGTACTGCACAGGGACCACCGCACGAACAACAGCACCTCCGCGCGTTGCACGTGGCTGCGGACGGAGCCACAGGGCATCGACGACGCGATCGAGCGCTTCCGATCCGAGGTGCTTCCTACCGCGGAGGGGATGGCCGGCTTCTGCAGCGCGAGTCTCATGGTGGACCGGCAGTCGGGCCGGGCCGTCTCTACCGTGACGTGGGACAGTCAGGAGGCGATGGAGCGCAGTCGACTGGCCGCGGCACAGCTCCGCTCCAAGGTGGCGGAAGCCACCGGCGCCCAGATCGAGGACGTCGCCGAGTTCGATCTGGTTCTCGCACACCTGAGGGTGCCGGAACTGGTCTGACGGCCCGCTTCACTCTCCACACGGGCCCTGGGTGGCGAAGGGCAGGCTCGGGTAGCCGGACACGTCGTACGAGCTGAGCGAGCCATTCGCGGCCGCCGTGAGCACCGCCATGGTCGGGACGCGGAACATGTTCTCGAGCTGGCCGTTGCTCTTCTGGCCCACCGAGCGCACCTCGTAGAAGATGGCACCCCGGGTCGGGGTCTGGGCCTGCGACACGGGCGCTTCGCCCGCGGGCGCCGTTCCGCCCATGAGCATCCGGCTCAGTACGGCGTTGGTGATGTCGATCAACGGGTAATGCGCGATGTTGACAGGCCCGTACCGCTCAAGGGCGTCGACGCTGACCATCGCCATCTGCCGGTTGGTCAGCCACTGCTGCGCGGTCATCCGGGACGGGTCGATCGAACGCGCGCCGATCTGGAACTGGTTCAGGTCCTCGGTGCCGTTGACGACCGGCGCTTCGCCCATGTGGTGAAGGTCCAGAGCCAGGTCCGGGGCGACCGTCCGCCACAGCTTCCAGAAGGCGACGGACTCGGGCTGGGCGAAGGTCTCCCAGTCGCGGTTGAGGTCGATACGGGTCGGGGTCGTGCTCTGGCGGATGTTCGCCTCCGCACCGTCCGGGTTGTACATGGGAATCACGACGACGGTGAGGTTGTCGCGGATCAGGTTCGCAGCCGGGTTGCCGGAGGCGAGCAGGCCGAGGACCTGCAGCACCGCCTCGGTGCTGTGCAGTTCGTTGCCGTGGATGCGCGCTTGCAGCCAGAAGACCGTCGGGCCGGTGCCCACGGTCGCGTAGAGCAGCTCACGGCCTTCCCCCGACGTGCCGGCGGACGCGACGTCGACTCGCCCGTTGCTGGTCCGCTGAATGCGGTCGAGACCTTGTACGACGTCGGCGTATCCCGCGACGCTGGAGAGGCTGACGTTCTGGTTGTCCTGGATGCACGGGCCACCCGGGTTGTGGGGCGGTTCGGCCACGGCGACGTTGGCAGCGCCGAGACCGGCGACAAGAAGGCCGGTGAGGGTGATGGCGACGAGAGTTCTACGCATCGGGGCTCTCCCCTGTAGTTGGCCGACGGAACCGACTCCAGCGCCCGCGACGCTTCACACAGCCCTGCGGAAGCGGACATACACCGCGAATCGGCAGCTGGGGTCTTCCTAGCGCACGATGCCTGCATCGGGCAAGACCCTCGAAGTCCATCACCGAATGGACCCTGCCACCAACCGGACACCGTCGGCATGCTCGAAGACCCCGGCACGCTCGATGGCCCCGCTGCCGCAGCCCGAGGCCGCACTCACCCGCCTCGGCCATAGGCGTGATGATTCGTCATCACGTATTCGGCGGAATGCTGTCGAGCGCGTCGGCTAGGGCGTGCACGTCGTCACTGTTGTTGTAGGCGTGTATGGAAACGCGGATGCCGCCGCCACGCGAGCTGGTGACGACGCGATACTGGTCGGCCAACACGGCCTGGACCTGGTGCACGTTCGCGGTGTGGTGACGCAGCGAGATGATGTGGCTAGTCGCGGACCTTTCGTTGAGGGGCCGGTACGGGCTCCAGCCCGACGGCGCCGTCTGCTCGACGAGGAGAGCCGCAAGCCGATCGGCGTGAGCGCGCACCGAGTCCAGCCCGAGCCCGGTGAGCAACTCGATGGAGGCGACCAGCCCGAGCGCCGCACTGTACGACATCGTGGACAGCTCGAACCGGCGGGCATCCGAGGCAAGCGTGAGCACATCGGGCCTGAAGTCGAACGGTTGGGCGCTGCCCATCCACCCGACGATCGGCGGCAGGGCAGTGGCCAGGTCCTCGGTCAGGGCGAGCAAGGCGACGCCGCCGGGCGCGGACAACCACTTGTACCCGCTGCACACCAACGCGTCGGCTCCCCACTCGCTCATGCTGACGGGAACCGCGCCGGCCATCTGGGTGACGTCCAGCACAACCCGCGCGCCCACGCTGCGGGCGCGCTCCACCAGAGCCGGAACATCGACCCGGCTGCCCGTCGCGAACTGGACCGCGCTGACGCACACCACCGTGGTCCGCTCAGTCATCGCGTCCACCAGGGACTGGGTCAGGTCCGTCTCGGCGACATCGGCAACCCAGCGCACGGCCATGCCGAACCTCTCGCGGGCTGCCAGCCACGGGTAGGTCACGCTCGGGAAGTCACTCGGCACGAGCACGGCCTCGCCGTCACCGTCGGCGAGCAAGGCACCGATCTGCCCCAGCCCCTCGCTGGCGCCGCCCACCACCGCTACGGCTGTCTTGGGGGCGCCGAGCAGTGCCGCTGCCGAGGTGTGGAGCGAGTTGAGGATCTCGGTTTCGGCCAGGTCGGACAGATGCAGGTTCCCGTGCTGCGCAACGTCGGTCAGGAAGCGCAGGCTTGCCTCGAGCGAAACGCGGGGGATCAACCCGAGGGAGGCTTGGTTGAGGTAGGAGCAATCAGCAAGACTCGCGTACTCCTCGCGGCCGATCAGAGAGTCCATCGTCATCCTTTCCATCGACGCGGCCACCGATCGCGCGCTCACGCCCGCAGGGCGTCGCGCGGGCGTGAGCCCCAGAACCGGTGGACGCGAGCCGCGATGAGTGAATGATGCCTAGTCCGGATCGCACGCACTGACGCGCACCAACCGCAACCCTCGGCCGCGCCGATGTTCGTGCGAACGAGTGACACCCGTTCATGCTGTCGACCTCAGCGGGGAGAATGCCGCCGTTGCTCTAGCGGCGGCGCACCTCAGCCGTCGAGAGGGCCGTGTCGAGCTGGGCGGAGAACTGCTGGAGCTCGGCGATCCGTACGGCGAGCTGGGAGATCCGCACCCGCCAACCCTATGGACAGCGCAACGCGCTGGACAGAACGTCGCGGCAACGCCGTGACACCTGGCGGCACGAGCTGTCCCCGCGGAAATGGTCGAACGCCGCTATCCCGGCGATATGAAGGTGATGGGCGGCCGTGATGAGCGGTCGACCGTGAGGTTGAAGATGTCGGGGCGTCCATAGTGTCCGGCGACGTCCATGGTCCGATGGGCGCTAGCGGACACTGCCGGGTCGATGTCGGCGTAGAGGATGCCGTACTCGCGGTGCAGGGGACCGGCGACAACCTTGCCCTGGGGATCGATAATCACCGAGTCACCGGAGTTGAGCCAGGTGTCCTGGTTCGGAAACAAGGTGTCGCGCGCAGGCAGCGCCGGCGGTACGTCGTCGGAGTTGAGGGCACTGCCCGATCCGATGACCCAGCAGCGACCTTCCGAAGCGATGTGACGCATCGTGGCCAGCCATCCCTCGCCCTCATCCCACGTGGACGCCACGTAGATCTGCACACCTTCCGCGTACAAGCTGTAGCGGGCCAGCGGCATGTAGTTCTCCCAGCAGATCAGCCCACCCAGGCGGCCGAACGACGTGTCCACCACGCGTAGCCCAGAGGCGTCGCCCTGGCCCCAGATCATTCGCTCCGGGTTCGTCGGTACGAGCTTGCGGTGCCGGTTGAGAACTGTCCCGTCGCGGCCGATCGTGACCAGCGTGTTGTAGATGGTGGCGCGGCTGAACGAGCCCTCACGTTCGTGCACGCCGCACACCACCACCACCCCGTGGCTGGCCGCCGCCTCCTGCACCGGCGTCAAGTCGTCCCCGGTGAGGTCCACGCTGTTGGCGAGCAGCTGAGCGTGAATCTCAGAGGTTGTGTCGTAGTCACTTTGCGGGCGCAGGTCCCAGATCCACACTGGGTAACCGGGGACAAAGGTCTCCGGGAAGACGGCCAGGCCGGCGCCTGCCGAGGCGACCTCCGAGATGGCGTCGACGACAATCTTGATCGTCTCGTCCCGGTCGAGCAGCACCGGGGGGCGCTGAACAACGGCGGCCCTCACCACATCCTGACCCATGACGCCTCCCGCCTGGCAGCGTCCGACCGCTCCTGTGTCCAGGGCGACGCCACGCGCTGCCACCGCAGTGTCCCACTCCGAGCATCCGATGATCGGCGCGATCGGGCGAACAAGAGCCGTCACTCCGCACCCTGCGGCTCCGGGCGGGGGCGCGAAGGGGCGAGCGACGCAGACATGGGGTCGTCGCTGCGCGCGCGGTTGCTTTTCAGCGCGCGTCGAGCTGGGCGACAAGTGTCTTCGGGGCCACCGTCCGGTAGGCCTCGTTGATGACGGCCACGACTTCGGCCCAGTCCGGCCGGCCGTCGACGCGGACGCCGAGCCAGCCCCGGTGCCCGACATACGGCGGACGGAAGAACCGGTCCGGGTCGAGACCGATCACCTCCTCCTGTGCGCCCGGCGGAGCGGCGCACCACAGGGCGAGCCGGCCGTCGCCGTGGTGGTCGTCCATGAACATCACGAAGGTCTTCCTCTCCCGCACGAAGAACGACGGCGCGCCGTGGCTGAGCCGTTCGGTCACCTCGGGCAGGGCCAAGCAGGCGGCGCGGACCCGGTCCAGCGGCGTCGGTGCCACGCCGTCAGCCCCGCTTCACGGCGGTGACCCAGAGGAACGCCACGATGCGGTCTTCGCCTTCGTCCTCGCCGACCACCTGGGCGTCCTCGATGGTCATCCCCGCCGCTTCGACAGCAGCGAGCGTCGCGTCACGGCCGATGCCCAGGGCGTAGAACGACACCACGGCGTCGACCGATGACGGCTGCAGCACGAGCTCGACGAGGTCGGCCTGCACCAGGGCTGCGCGCGGCGCGAGCCGGCGGGCGATGCTGAGCTGGCCGGGCGGCAGCCGGTCGAGCACCCGCTGCACGAAGCCGAGCCGTACCTCGCTCGCGTGCGACCAGGAGTGGTACTTCTCGCCGATCTCGTCGTAGCCCGCACGCACGACGTCTCGCGTCATCGGTCTCGTCAGTCCAACAGCCAGCGGATGGCGTCGATGCCCCAAGGCGAGAAGTAGGCGACGAACCCGGCTGCGCCGAGAACGACCACGCTGAGGCAGACGGCTCGTGACACCGGGCCCAACGGGCCGCCTCGCCACAGCCGGTACCCGCTGAACACCGCGCACCCGAACAGCACCCACGGCCAGATGAACAGAGTCAGAACCACCACAAGCATGAACACGTTCGGCAGCCACTGGTCGCCGAAGTCGCCGTCGTGGGCCAGGTACGGCAGCAGCACCCCGAAGACGAACAGCACGTCGACGACCACGACCGGCGCGAGGCGCACCAGGTCCGGCCGCAGGTCGGAGACTTGCGCGGCGCGCGGGACCGGCGCCCTGTCGTCGACAGGGCTGGTCACGGTTGCTCCGGCGCTCGACACGGGCACAGCATGCCGGTTCCGCCGCTCGCTGTCACCGATCGCGCCGCGTTCGAGCGCCACAGCCAGCACTTCCGAGACTACGATCCGGGCTGTGCACAGCGATGCCGCCACCGTCCACGAGTACCTCGCGGCCCTGCCCGTCGACCGCCGTGCCCAGCTCGAGCCGGTCTACCGCACGGTGCGTGACGCCATGCCCGACGGCTTCGCCGAGACGATGGCCTGGGGCATGATCACCTGGGCGATCCCGCTCGCGGACTTCCCGGACACCTACAACGGCCAGCCGCTCTGCTATGTCTCCCTGGCGGCTCAGAAGCAGAAGAACTCGCTCTACCTGATGGGCCTGTACGCCGACAGCGCCGAGGCCGAGGACTTCCGGGCCCGCTGGACCGCCGACGGCACCCGGCTGGACATGGGCAAGAGCTGCGTCCGGTTCAAGACCCTGGACGCCGACCGGCTGCAGCTCGTTGCCGACGCAGTCGCCGCCACGACCCCCGACGACTTCATCGCGATGCACGAGCGGGCTCGCGCCGAACGCCGCTAGAGGTCCTTGCCGAGCAGCGTGCAGAGGTCCTCGACGGTGGCGACCGTGCCGTCGTCCCGCTCGTAGCGCCAGCGATCCACTTCGGAGCCGAACACCTGGTAGCCCAGCCGCACGTACAGCGCCTTGGCCCGCCGGTTGTCCTCCCCCACGCCGATGTCCACCCGACGCAGCCCGCGCTCGCGCACCCGGTCCTCCAAGGCACCGATCAGCAACGTCCCCAGGCCGCACGACTGCAGCGCTGGCAGCGCCGCGAGCTGGTACAGCCGGCCGCTCCCCTCCGAGCGAGTCAGGTCGGCGCCGCCGACGGCGACCGGCACGTCGTTGGGCCCGCACACCGCGAGGTAGATGACCTCACCCGCGGCGACCCGGGCCACCTCCGCGGCCACGTTGCGCAGGTGGGAAGGCGGGCCGCACCAGCTGAGACCGTCGACCTCCTCGGGTCGCAGGTCGCGTGCCGCGAACGGGACGCTGACCGTCACAGACCGACGGCGCGGTAGAGGGCCCCGATCTCCTGCTGGCTGAGCTTGCGCTGCTTGCCGGGCTTGAGGTTGCCGAGCGAGATCGGCCCGACGTCGGTGCGCACCAGCCGCGTCACCGGGTGCCCGACCTCGGCCATCAGCCGGCGTACGACGTGCTTGCGTCCCTCGTGCAGCGACAGCTCGACCATCACCCGCCCGCCGACCTGGCTGACCACCCGGAACGAGTCGACCTGCACCAGCCCGTCCTCGAGCTCGATGCCGTGCTTGAGCCGCTTGCCGACGTCGCGGGCGACCGGGCCCGGTCACCTCGGCGAGGTAGGTCTTCTCCACGCCGAACGACGGGTGCGCAGCCGGTGCGCGAGGTCGCCGTCGTTGGTGAGCAGGATCAGACCCTCGGTGTCGGCGTCGAGCCGCCCGACGTGGAACAGCCGCGCGTTGCGGTCGCCGACGTACTCCTGACAGGGACGGCCGTCCCTCGGGGTCGCTCATCGTGCTGACGACGCCGCATCGGCTTGTTCAGCGCGATGTAGACGTTGTCCGGCGCGGTCGCGATGCGCATGCCGTCGACCTTGATGATCGCCGAGGCCGGGTCGACGCGCATGCCCTGCACCACGACCTTCTTGCCGTCGACCTCGACGCGGCCCTCCTCGATGAGCTGCTCGCAGGCGCGCCGGCTGCCGAGCCCGGCCGCGGCGAGCACCCGCTGCAGCCGGACGCCCGCGTTGTCGTCGTCGTCAGCTCATGTGGGGTTCCCAGCCATGTCGTCGAGGGCGTCCATCGCGGGCAGGTAGGCGCCAGGTCGGGCAGCTCGTCGATGTCGCGCAGCCCGAGCCGCTCCAGGAAGTACGACGTGGTGCGGTACAGCGTCGCGCCGCTCTCGCCCTCGTCGCCCGACTCCTCGACCAGGCCGCGAGCGACCAGCGTGCGCATGACGCCGTCGACGTTCACGCCGCGCACCGCGGACACCCGTGCGCGGCTGACCGGCTGCCGGTAGGCCACCACGGCCAGCGTCTCGAGCGCGGCCTGGGTCAGCCGCGCCTGCTGCCCGTCGAGGACGAACCGCTCGACGTACGCCGCCGCGTTGGCCCGGGTGTAGAACCGCCACCCGCCGGCCACCTGGCGCAGCTCGAAGCCGCGGCCCTGCTCGTCGTACTCGGCCGCGAGAGAGCGCAGCTCGGCGACGACCTCCTCGGTGGGCCGCTCGGCGACCTGGGCGAGGGTCACCTCGCCGACCGGCTCGTCGACCACCATCAGGATGGCCTCCAGCGCCGTGCGCAGCGGGACGCCGTCGTCCTCGCGCTCGGGCTGCTCGTCAGGCGTCGTCATCGGTGCTCGTCTCCCGCAGGTCGATCGTGGTGTCGTCCGGTACGTCGGTGGGCTCGGGCTCGTCGCCGCTGTCGTCGCTGCTGTCGTCGTCGCCCTCAGCGACGATCTCCTCGTCGAACTCGTCGGGACCTCGACGTCACCCTCGTCGGTCCCGGTCCAGCGGATGTGCAGCTCGCCGAGCGGGTCGACCTGCTCGAAAACGACCGCACCCTCGCGGAAGAGCTCGAGCAGCGCGAGGAACCGCGCGACCACGACGAGGGTGCCCTCGCAGTCCGTCGTCAGGGCCCGGAACGTCGCGGTGCGCGAGCGGCGCAGGGCGGTGACCAGGATCGCGGCCTGCTCGCGGACGCTGACCTGCGGGGCGTGCAGGTGGTCGACCGACACCATCGGTACCGGCCGCGGCGTGAAGACCCGGGCCGCCAGCGCCGCGAACTCCTGCGGGCCCGAGGCCGAGCAGCACCTCGGGCAGCAGCCCGGCCAGCTGGGGCTCGAGGGTCACCGCCCGGGGGAACCGGCCGGCCTCGTCGGCCATCCGGCCAGAGAAGACCGCGGCGACCTGCTTGTACGCGCGGTACTGCAGCAGCCGGGCGAACAGCAGGTCGCGCGCCTCGAGCAGCGCGAGGTCCTCCTCGTCCTCGACCTCGCCGCTGGGCAGCAGCCGGGCGGCCTTGAGGTCGAGCAGGGTCGCGGCGACGACGAGGAACTCGGTGGCCTGGCCGAGGTCCCACTCCGGGCCCTTGGCCTTGATGTGCGCGATGAACTCGTCGGTGACCTTCGACAGCGCGACCTCGGTGACGTCCAGCTTGTGCTTGGAGATCAGCCCGAGCAGCAGGTCGAACGGGCCCTCGAAGACGTCGCCGAGGTCGACTCGAAACCCGCCGGCCGTGCCGGCATCCTCCGCCGTCAGCAGGCAGAGCGGTCTCCTCGCTCACGGCCGCACGGTAGTCGGTGACCTCAGCAGGTGCGTAATTGATCCAGGGTGGTACGCCGGTCAGGGCGACGGGCGCAGCCGGTTCACGACGACGCTGTCCGTCGCCGTGCGCCTCGAGGTCGATCAGCATCTCGGCCACCGCCTCGCGCACCAGCCGGCCGCGGTCGACGGCCACCCCGTGCTCGGCCCGCAGCACCAGCCGAGCCTGCTCGAGGGCGACCAGCTCGTCCTGGGAGACGTAGACGGTGATCTTCTCCTCGTGCCGCTCACGGCCGGACGTGCGTCGCGGCGGCCGGCCGGAGCCGGCGTACCCGCGCCCCGGTCGCCTCGTCGGCGTTCGGCTCGCCGGGCTCGCCCGCCTCGGCGACGCCGGTCACGTGCCCGGGCATCGTGCGAGCACCTCCCGGGCCAGCTGGCGGTAGGAGTAGGCGCCGCCCGAGCGAGGTCGCGAAGGTCGTGATCGGCTCGCCCGCCACCGTCGTCTCGGGGAACCGCACCGTGCGGGCTGATCGCGGTGTGGAAGACCTTCTCCTCGAACGCCTCGACCAGCCGGGCCAGCACCTCGCGGCTGTGGACCGTGCGCGAGTCGAACATCGTGGCGACCAGGCCGTCGATCTCCAGGCCGGGGTTGAGCCGGTCCTGCACCTTCTGGATCGTCTCGACCAGCATGGCCACGCCGCGCAGCGCGAAGAACTCGCACTCCAGCGGCACGATCACGCCCGTTGGCCGCGGTGAGCGCGTTGACCGTGAGCAGGCCGAGCGACGGCTGGCAGTCGATGATCACGAAGTCGTAGTCGGCGACCGCCGGTGCCAGCGCGCGGCTCAGCATCTGCTCGCGGGCCACCTCGTTGACCAGCTGCACCTCGGCGGCCGACAGGTCGATGTTGCTCGGCAGCATGTCCATGCCCGGCACGTTGGTCTTGAGCACGACGTCGGCCAGCGTCACGTCCCGGTCCATGATCAGGTTGTAGACGCTCTTGTCGATGTCGTAGGGGTTGACGCCCAGCCCGACCGACAGCGAGCCCTGCGGGTCGAAGTCGACGAGCAGCACCTTGCGGCCGTACTCGGCCAGTGCGGCACCCAGGTTGATCGTCGTCGTGGTCTTGCCGACGCCGCCCTTCTGGTTGCACATCGCGATGATCCGCGCGGGGCCGGGCCGGTCCTTGGGCTCCGGCTCCGGGAAGTTCGGCATCGGCCGACCGGTCGGCCCCATCGGCCGGTTCGCCGTGGGCTCGGCTGTCGGCGCCGGTGCGGCCGCGGCCACCGGGGAGTCGAGCTGGACGGCCGGGATGTGCGGGGCCACGTGCTCCCGGCCCTCGGGCGGGTCGGCCGCATGCAGCGGGACTCCGGTGGGCTCGTCGGGGGGCATCAGCGGTTGGGTGCTCATTGCCGTCCTCGTTTGTCGACTCGTCGGCCTGTCGCCGTACCGACCTCGCGACCGACAGTAGGCAGCGGCGGCGCCCCGATCACGCCGCCACGCCGGGCGATCCGAGATCGCCGAGATGCCTCAGCGGGCCCGCGGGTGCGAGGTGGCGTAGACCTCGCGCAGCCGGTCGACGGTGACCAGCGTGTAGACCTGCGTCGTCGTCACCGCGGCGTGGCCGAGCAGCTCCTGCACGACCCGGACGTCCGCGCCGCCGTCGAGCAGGTGGGTGGCGAACGAGTGCCGCAGCGTGTGCGGCGACACCTCCCGGCGTACGCCGGCCCGCTCGGCCGCCGCCCGCAGCACCGTCCAGGCGCTCTGCCGCGACAGCCGCCCGCCGCGGGCGTTGAGGAACAGCGCCGGCAGCCCCGGCCCGTGCTCGGCCAGGGCCGGCCGGCCGCGCACCAGGTACGCCTGACACCGCCTCGCGGGCGTACGAGCCGATCGGCACGACCCGCTCCTTGCTCGCCCTTGCCGAGCAGCCGGACGGTGCCCGACTCCATGTCGAGCTCGTCGACGTCGAGCCCGACGGCCTCGGAGATCCGGGCGCCGCAGCCGTAGAGCAGCTCGAGCAGCGCCCGGTCGCGCAGCGCGCGCGGGTTGTCGTCGGCCCCGGCCGCGGCCAGCAGCGCCTCGACCTCCTCGACCGAGATCGCCTTCGGCAGCCGCTTCGGCCGGCGCGGGCGGCCGCACCCCGCGGGCCGCGTCGACGGTCACCAGGCCCTCGCGGAGCAGGAACCGGTGGAAGCCGCGAACCGCCACCACCGCGCGGGCCGCGGAGTTCGCGGCCAGCGGCGGGTGCTCCGTCGTCGCCCTCGCGCAGCGCCACCAGGAACGCAGCTCACGTCAGCCTCGGCCACCTCGGTCCGGCGCCGCGACGTCCCGCGACGCGAGATGCGCGAGGTAGCGGCGCAGGTCGCGCCGGTAGGACGCGAGGGTGTTGGGCGCGAGCCCGCGCTCGACCGCCAGGTGGTCGAGGTAGGCCTGCTGCGCCTGCTGGAGGGCGCTCACCGGTGCCGGCTCAGCCGAGCACCTCGGCCAGCTCGACCGACGCGAACCCGTGCGCCTCGGCGACCGGGCCGTAGGTGACGTGCCCGTCGTGGGTGTTGAGCCCCAGCGCCAGGGCGTGGTCGGCCCGCAGCGCGTCGCGCCAGCCGCGGTTGGCCAGCTCGACGGCGTACGGCAGCGTGACGTTGGTCAGCGCGTACGTCGAGGTGTGCGGCACCGCGCCGGGCATGTTCGCGACGCAGTAGAAGACCGAGTCGTGCACCTTGTACGTCGGGTCGGCGTGCGTCGTCGGCCGGGAGTCCTCGAAGCAGCCGCCCTGGTCGATGGAGATGTCGACGAGCACCGAGCCGGGCCGCATCCGGGAGACCAGCTCGTTCGTCACCAGCTTCGGCGCCTTCGCGCCGGGCACCAGCACGGCGCCGATGACCATGTCGGCGTCCAGGCAGGCCCGCTCGATCTCGTAGGTGTTCGACGCGACGGTCTGCAGGTGGCCCTGGTAGATCCGGTCCACCTCGCGCAGCCGCTCGATGTTGCGGTCGAGCAGCAGCACCTCGGCCTGCATGCCGAGCGCGATGGCCGCGGCGTTCATGCCGGAGACGCCGGCGCCGATGACGACGACCTTGGCGGCGTAGACGCCGGAGACGCCGCCCATCAGGATGCCGCGGCCGCCCTCGGCGCGCATCAGGGTGTGGGCGCCCACCTGCGGCGCCAGCCGGCCGGCGACCTCGGACATCGGCGCGAGCAGCGGCAGCGACCGGTCCGGCAGCTCGACGGTCTCGTACGCGATGCCGGTGACCTTGCGCTTCGACCAGCGCCTCGGTGCAGCGGCTTGGCCGCCGCGAGGTGCAGGTAGGTGAAGAGCGTCTGCCCCTCACGCATCCGGGCGTACTCCTCCTCGACCGGCTCCTTGACCTTGAGGATCAGGTCGCCGGTGCCCCACACGTCGTCGGCCGTCGGCAGGATCTGCGCGCCGGCGGCCTCGTAGTCCTCGTCGGGGATCGACGAGCCCGCCGCCGGCGTCCTTCTCGATGACGACCTCGTGGCCGTGCCGGACGAGCTCGTGCACGCCGGCCGGGGTGATGGCGACGCGGTACTCGTGGTTCTTGACCTCGCGAGGGATGCCGACCTTCACGGCTACCAAGCCTCCGTCAGGGGTGGGCCGACCTCGTTGTCGGCGCGCCGGGAGTCTAGTCGGGTGCCTCGGAGGGAACGCCGCCCCCGGGCGCGAGGCCGAGGAGACGGCCCGGCAGCTGGACGGACGGCTGCGCGACACCGCCGGGGACCTCAGCGACACTCCGCTGGTCGGCGGTGCCCTGTCCACGCCGTTCAAGGCGCTGGCCTCGACCAGCCGGGACCTGGCACGGCAGGCGCAGGACTACCAGGACGCCGTGGAGCGGTTCGCCACGCTGGCCGGCTTCATGGTCGCCGGGTTCATCCTGCTCATCCTGGTGCTCGCCTGGCTGCCGCGCCGGGTGGCGTGGATCGGCGAGGCCTCGGCGGCGTCCCGCCTCGTCCGCCGTACGCCGGGCAGCGCCGACCTGCTCGCCGTGCGCGCGCTGGCCCGGCAGCCGCTGCGCCGGCTGGCCAAGCTCGGGCCCGAGGTCGTCGAGGGCTGGCGGCCGGCGACCCCGAGGCGACCGAGCGGCTGGCCAAGCTCGAGCTCGACGAGCTCGGCCTTCGCCCCTACTGACGACAGTCCTGCTAGCGGCGCTGCTGGCCCCGGCCGGGCGAGCGCTCCGGCCACGGCGCGTCCGCCGGCCGCAGCGAGTCCCAGCCGGCGTCCCGCGCGGCTGCCGCGGCGAGGATCCCGCAGACGGCGGTCGGGTTGTGCAGGCTGCCGGCCAGCACCAGGTCCCGCGCCTCGGCGAGCGGCACCCAGGCCGGCACCATGCCGCGCTCCTCGTGCTCGCGCTCATGCCGCTCGGCGTGCGGGACCTCGTGCAGCCCGCGGGCCAGGTAGCAGCGGAACGCCTCGGTGCTGCCGCCCGGGGAGTTGTAGAAGTCGACCAGCACGTGCCACTCGTCCGCGACCAGGTCGGCCTCCTCGGCGAGCTCGCGCTGCGCCGCCAGCAGCGGGTCCTCCCCCGCCACGTCGAGCAGCCCGGCCGGCGGCTCCCACAGGTAGGAGCTCACCGGGTGCCGGTACTGCCGGAGCAGCAGCACCCGGTCCTGGTCGTCGAGCACGACCACCCCGACGGCCCCGGTGTGGTCGATGACCTCGCGGGTGACCGTCTGGCCGTCCGCCAGCTCGATCTCGTCGCGGCGGACGTCCCAGACCATGCCGTCGTGCACCGTCTCGCTGGACCGCACGTGCAGAGCGGTCTGCTCGTCGGCGACCTCCGGCGTCGAGTCCTTCGTCACGCGGTCGCGGCGGGCACCGGGGTGAGGCTGCCGGCAACGACGCCCTGGCGGGTCAGCGCGGCGGCGACCAGGCCGGCGAACAGCGGGTGCGCCCGGGTCGGGCGCGACCGGAACTCCGGGTGCGCCTGGGTGGCGACGAAGTACGGGTGCACGTCGCGCGGCAGCTCGACGTACTCGACGAGCCGCCCGTCCGGCGAGGTGCCGGAGAAGACCAGCCCGGCCTGCTCCAGCTGCTCGCGGTAGGCGTTGTTGACCTCGTAGCGGTGCCGGTGCCGCTCCTCGACGTACGTCGAGCCGTAGACCTCTGCGGCCAGCGATCCCTCGCGCAGCTCGGCCGGGTAGAGCCCGAGCCGCATCGTGCCGCCCATGTCGCGCTCGCCGGCGACGACGTCCTGCTGGTCGGCCATCGTGGCGATCACCGGGTGCGCGGCGTCCTCGTCGAACTCCAGCGAGCCGGCGCCGTCGAGGCCGGCGACGTTGCGGGCGTACTCGATCACCATGCACTGCAGGCCGAGGCACAGGCCGAGGGTCGGGATGCCGTTCTCGCGGGCGTACCGGATCGCGCCGAGCTTGCCCTCGATGCCGCGCACGCCGAAGCCGCCCGGGATGCAGACCGCGTCGACGCCGTCGAGCTCGCGGGCCGCCGCCTCGGGGGTCTGGCAGTCGTCGGAGGTGACCCACCGGAGGTGGACCTTGCAGTCGTTGGCGAAGCCGCCGGCGCGCAGCGCCTCGGACACCGACAGGTAGGCGTCGGGCAGGTCGACGTACTTGCCGACCAGCGCGACGGTGACCTGGTGCCGCGGCCGGTGCACCCGGCGCAGCAGGTCGTCCCACTCGGTCCAGTCGACGTCGCGGAACGGCAGCCCGAGCCGGCGTACGACGTAGGCGTCGAGGCCCTCGGCGTGCAGCACCTTCGGGATGTCGTAGATCGACGGCGCGTCCTTGGCCGCGACCACGGCCTCCTCGTCGACGTCGCACATCAGCGAGATCTTGCGCTTGACGTTCGGCGGGATCTCGCGGTCGGAGCGGCAGACGATCGCGTCGGGCTGGATGCCGATGGAGCGCAGGGCGGCCACCGAGTGCTGGGTCGGCTTGGTCTTCAGCTCGCCGGACGGGCCGATGTAGGGCACCAGCGAGATGTGCAGGAAGAACACGTTGTCGCGGCCGACGTCGTGGCGGACCTGGCGCACCGCCTCGAGGAACGGCAGCGACTCGATGTCACCGACCGTGCCGCCGATCTCGGTGATGACGACGTCGACGTCAGGGCCGGCCATCGCCCGGATCCGGGCCTTGATCTCGTTGGTGATGTGCGGGATCACCTGGACGGTGTCGCCGAGGTACTCCCCGCGCCGCTCCTTGGCGATCACCGCCGAGTAGACCTGGCCGGTCGTCACGTTGGCCGACCCGTGCAGGTCGCGGTCGAGGAACCGCTCGTAGTGGCCGACGTCGAGGTCGGTCTCGGCGCCGTCGTCGGTGACGAAGACCTCGCCGTGCTGGAACGGGTTCATCGTCCCGGGGTCGACGTTGAGGTACGGGTCGAGCTTCTGCATCGTGACGCGCAGGCCGCGGGACCGCAGCAGCTGGCCGAGACCGGAGGCGGTCAGGCCCTTGCCGATCGAGGAGGCGACGCCCCCGGTCACGAAGATGTGCTTGGTGGTCGCCGGTGCGGCCAAGGGGGGCTCCCGTGGGCTCGAAGTGCTAGTTGTCAGGTCGGAGCGAGCTCCGCCTGTCCACGGGCTTCGAGGTTATCAGTCCTGCGGCGCCGGGGAGCGCAACGGCGCGGGCAGCACGGCCGACGAGCCGCTCCCGGTGCCGTACGCACCCTTGCCGCCGGCCAGCTGCTCGACCAGCGCGAGCACCAGGGCGACCTGGCCGGCCGCCGAGTCGGCCGAGTCGACCGACGACGCCCCGACCGGTGCGCCGCTGCGCGACCCAGCGGATCGCCGACGGCGTCGAGCCCGGTCCGATGAGGACGGCCCCGGCCCCGGTCTGGTCCAGTGCGCGGAGCAAGCCGGTGACTGCCGGTTCGGCCGGCTTCTTGTCCTTCGCTCCCGAGACCGACCACGGCCAGCTCGGCCAGTCGGCCCGGGTCGCCGTCGAGGTGCACCGCGCCCAGCTCGTCGAGGCCGGCGATCAGGGCGGCGGCGTCCTGGTCGGTCTCCGACGCGGGCTCGGCCGCGACCGTCGAGCGGGCCAGCACGGTCCCGACCCGCTCGATCGCGCTCAGGTTGTCGGCGAACTCGACGTTCGGCGGCACCAGGCGCAGGGCCAGGTCCTCCAGCGGGGCGGTGGCCTTGGCCGGGTCGACGTACGTCGACGTCAGGGTCAGCACGCCGGTGAGGCTCGCGCCGGCGCCGAGCAGCGCGGCCCGGGTCCGGCGTACCAGCTCGTCGGTCGCGCCCGGCGTACGCACCAGGAGCACGCTGTGGCCTTCCAGCTTCCCGTCGGTGACCCGGCCGCCGACGGCAGCCACCACGCGGGCGTCGGTGCGGGCCTGGCGTTCAAGGGCAGTGACCTGGTTCTGCAGCCGGGCGGACTGGGCCGCCAGCCGGTCCTCGCGGGCGCCCCGGCTGGCGTCCGAGCGGCCGACCACCGGGCCGGCGCCGAGCGCGAGGCCGAGGGCAAGGGCCAGCACGGCTGCGACGACGGCAAGCAGCAGGTGGCGCACTCCGGTCATCGCCCGGTCACGTCGTGCACGACGTCCTGCACGCGCTCGACGACCTTGTCGCGGTTCTCGCCGACCGGTGAGCTGTCCGGCGCGAGCACGACGGTCGCCACGACTCCGGCCAGCAGCAATAGCGCGAGCAGCCACAGCGGCCAGGTGCGCGCCGGCCGGCGGTAGACCGCGGACACCGCGGAGGCGTCCATGAACCGGTCGCCGAGGCGCAGCCGCGTGAGGAACGCGCTCGGCATGTCGGAACGCCCGGAGTCGACCAGGGCGGCGAGGGTCGGGTGCCAGCCGACCCCGACGATCAGCGCGGGCTGGTGGGCGTCGACGAGCAGCAGCGCGGCGTCCTCGCTGGACCCGGACAGCGCGAAGATCGTGGGCTCCAGGCCGGCCTGCTCGGCGCGGTGCAGGCCGTGGGCGGTCCCGTCCCGCTCGGCCCGTACGACGACCTCGGCGCCGCACTCGAGGACGTCGTCGCTCATCAGCCGCGGGTCGCCGACCACCAGGTGCGGGCGCAGCCCGGCGGCGAGCAGCGCGTCGGCACCCTCGTCGACCCCGACCAGGACCGGCTCGGTGGCGCGCAGCCAGGCGCGCAGGTCGCGCAGGTCCCGCTCGGAGCCCTTGCCGCGGGTCACGACGACCACGGCGCGGCCCTCGATGGCCGTCTGGACGCTGGGGGCGCCGCTGCCGTCGAGCAGCAGGTCGCGCTCGCGCCGCAGGTGCTCGGTGGTGGCGTGCGCAAAGGCCTGCAGCTGGGCGCCGAGCCCGGCCCGGGCCGCCTCCATCGCGAGCGCGACCGACGCGACGGTCAGCAGGTCGCCGCGGCAGACCAGGTCCTCGCCCCGGTAGAGCGCGTCGCCGTCGAGCCGCAGGCGGTCGCCGTCGTCCAGGATCCTGATGACTTCGGGGCCGACCCGGTCCAGCACCGGGATGCCGGCCTGGACGAGGAGCTGGGGCCCGAGGTTCGGGTAGCGGCCGCTGATGCTCGGGGCGGCGTTGACGACCGCGGCCACCCCGGCGTCGATGAGCAGACGGGCGCTGCTGCCGTCCAGGTCGAGGTGCTCGAGCACCGCGATGTCGCCGGGGCGGGCCCGGCGGGCCAGCACAGGCGCCCGTCGCTCGACCCGGGCCGGGCCGTGCAGGCCGGGCAGGGCGGGCTGATGGCGGGACCGGCGCAGGGTGGCAAGACGCATGACTCGGATGCTGTCATGTGACTGGTGTGACGGATGGGACGTCGCCCGGCGTGTTAGCCGGTGAGTCCGGGGGCTACGACCCGAGCGTCCTCCATTGCCCTTCGGAGACAACTTCGACGGAATCGCCGACGACCACGATGGCCGTCTGCTCGTCGATGGCGTAGGCGGGGACACCGATGTCGGCGGCCCACCGCTCCGCGTCAGCGAGGGTGTTGGTCGGGAACGCGTCCAGGTGCGGGAAGATCGAGAAGTCGACGACGCCGAGGGTGCGGTCGTCCGGCGCGGACGGCCACTCCACGAAGTACGACCCGATCCGGGGCGTCATCACCATGCTTCCTGCGCTGACTCCCACCCAGACCATCTCGGGCAGCGACGGCAGCAGGTCGGCCAGCCCGGACTCGCACATCCAGTGGCACAGGTAGGTCGCGTCGCCACCGTCGACCAGGAGCACGTCGGCCTCCCGGACCCAGGGGACCCACCGCTCTGTGCCGATGGTGGGCAGCGCGGTGAGCTCGAGGACGCCGAGCGACGCCCAGCCCAGCCCCGACAGGTGCCGCCAGTCGGGCTCAGCGGCTATCAGGCCCCGCACCCCTGTGGGGCCGCACATCGGGTGACCCCACTGTGCCGTCGGGATGACGAGGGCGTGGCACTCGGAGATCGGCTTGCCGAGAAGCTGCACGAGCGCCGAGTGGATGCTCGGGTTGGTGACGCCGCCTGACGTGAGCAGGAGCTTCACGATGCCCGCTCGCCCTGGGCAGCCTCGAGCAGCTCGCGGGCGTGCGCCTCGGCGGTGGCGGACTCCTCCAGGCCGGCGAGCATCCGGGACAGCTCGCGCAGCCGGCCGGCGTCGTCGAGGGCGACCACGCCGCTGCGGGTGACGGCGCCGTCCTCGGCCTTGCGCACGACGAGGTGCTGGTCGGCGAAGGCGGCGACCTGCGGCAGGTGGGTGACGACGACGACCTGGGCCGTCGCGCGCCAGGGCGGCCAGCCGCCGGCCGACCTCGACCGCCGCCTTGCCGCCGACGCCGGCGTCGACCTCGTCGAAGACGAGGGTCGGCACCGGGTCGGTGCCGGCGAACACGACCTCGACCGCGAGCATCACCCGCGACAGCTCGCCGCCGGAGGCGCCCTTCTGCAGCGGCCGCGCCGGCGCACCGGCGTGCGGGCGCAGCAGCATCTCGACGTCGTCGACGCCGTGCCGGGCGTAGGCCACGGACCGGCCGCCGACGGCGAGCCCGTCGGCTCGACCTCGGTCTGCGCGACGCCGACCTCGACGGCGGCGCTGGCCATCGCCAGGGCGGCGAGCTCGGCCGAGACCGGCCGGCGAACCGCTGGGCCGCATCGGTGCGGGCCGCCGGACAGCTCCCCGGCGGCGCGGGCCAGCTCGGCGACCAGGTCGTCGCGGCGGGCGCGTCAGCGCCCGATCCGGTCGTCGTCGCCCTCGAGGGCGGTCAGCCGGGCTGCGGCCTGCTCGGCCCAGGCGAGCACGGCGCGCCTCGTCGGCAGCCGGGTCGGCCTCGTCGCCGTACTTGCGGACCAGCGGGACAGCGCGGCCCGCCGCTCCTGCACGACGGCCAGCCGGGCCGGGTCGGTCTCGACGCGAGGCGGCGTACGACGCGAGGTCGGCGCCGAGGTCGGCGAGCAGGTAGCCCAGCTCGCGCAGCCGCGCGACCAGATCGGCCAGCCCGGGGTCCTGGACGCCGACCTGCTCGAGCGCCGCGCGCGCGCCGGCGACCAGGGACGGTCGCGTCCGGCACCGGCTCGGCGGCGCCGTCGGTCCCGCCGAGCAGTGCGGCCTGGGCGGTGGCGGTCGCAGCGCGCAGCGCGTCGGCGTGGCCGAGGCGCTCCTCCTCGACCGCGCAGGCTGGTCGTCCTCCCCCGGCTGCGGGTCGACGGCCTCGATCTCGTCGAGGCCGAACCGCAGCAGGTCGGCCTCCTGGGCGCGCTCGCGGGCCTTGCGGGTGAGCTCGTCGAGCTCGGCGACGACGGCGCGCAGCTCGTCGTACGCCGCGCGGTAGGCGTCCAGCGGCTCGGCCACCGCGGCACCGGCGTAGCGGTCGAGCGCGTCGCGCTGGTGAGCCGGCTGCAGCAGCCGGGACTGGTCGGACTGGCCGTGCACCGCCACGCAGGAGTCGGCGAGCTCGGCGAGCATGCCGGCCGGCACGCTGCGCCCGCCGAGGTGCGCGCGGGACCGGCCCTCGGCCGACACGGTGCGGACGACGACGAGCACGTCGTCGTCGAGCTCGGCCCCGGCCTCCTCGGCGCGGGCTGCCACCGGGCCCTTCGGGTCGACCCGCAGCCGGCCCTCGACGGAGGCAGTCTCCGACGCCGGGGCGGACCGCGCCGGGGTCGGCCCGGCCGCCGAAGAGCAGGCCCAGGCCGGTCACGACCATCGTCTTGCCGGCTCCGGTCTCGCCGGAGACCACGGTCAGGCCCGGGGCGAGCTCGAGCACGGCGTCGTCGATGACGCCGAGGCCCCGGATGCGCATCTCCTCGAGCACGCGGGCGAGCCTACGCGGGAGGTCGGTCGGAACCCGGCGCGCCGGGCCGGCCCCGCCACCCCAGCACCGGCAGGTCGAACTTCGCCACCAGCCGGTCGGTGAACGGCGCGGAGTGCAGCCGGGCCAGCAGGACCGGGCGCTCGCCCCGACGGGCCTCGATCCGCGCTCCCGGCGGCAGGTCGACCGTGCGGCGCCCGTCGCACCACAGCACGCCGGGGCTCTGCCCGGTGCGAGAGCACCTCGACGGCGAGCACCGAGTCCGGCGACACGACCAGCGGCCGGGCGAACAGCGCGTGCGCGCTGATCGGCACCAGCAGCAGCGCCTCGACCTCGGGCCAGACGACCGGCCCGCCCGCGGAGAAGGCGTACGCCGTGGAGCCGGTCGGCGTCGCCATGACCACCCCGTCGCAGCCCCACCGGGACAGCGGGCGGCCGTCGATCTCGACCACCACCTCGAGCACCCGCTCGCGGCTGGCCTTCTCGACCGACGCCTCGTTGAGCGCCCAGTCGCGGTGCACGACCTCGCCGTCGATGGTGACCGTGACGTCGACGGTCATCCGCTCCTCGACCGTGTAGTCGCGGGACGACCACCTTGTCGACGGTGGCGTCCAGCGCGTCCCGCTCGGCCTCGGCGAGGAAGCCGACGTGGCCGAGGTTGACGCCGAGCAGCGGCGTCGACGGTGGGCCGGGCCAGCTCGGCGGCGCGCAGCAGCGTGCCGTCGCCGCCGAAGACGACCACGAGCTCGCAGCCCTCGGCGGCGTCCTCGTCGTGCTGGACGACCTTGACGTCGGTCAGGCCGAGCTCGGCGGCCTCGTCGGCGAGCACGCGCACCGACACCCCGGCCGGCAGCGAACCGCTCGGCCGCGTCCCGGACCGAGCGCAGCGCCTCCTCCCGGCCGGTGTGGCCGACGAACAGGACGCTGCGGTGCCGTCCGCCGCTGCCGACGCGGTCATGACGGCCCCGCCGCGACGGCCGCGTCGAGCCGGTCGGGGTCGAGCGGCGGCGCGTCGCGTCGCAGCCAGAGGAAGTACTCCACGTTGCCGGCCGGGCCGGGCAGCGGGCTCGCGGTCACGCCGGCGACGCCGAGCCCGTGCTCGCTCGTGCGCCGCCGCGGCGACCTGCGGCGACGGCGGCCGCCCGCTGCTCGGGGTCGCGCACGACCCCGCCGGGGCCGAGCGCCTCCCGGCCGACCTCGAACTGCGGCTTGACCATCGGCACCAGGTCGGCGTCCGGCGACGCCACCGCCACCAGCGCGGGCAGCACCAGCCGCAGCGAGATGAACGACAGGTCGGCGACGACGAGGTCGACCGGGTCGCCGACCGCGGCCGGGTCGAGCTCGCGGACGTTGGTCCGGTCGAGCACCTTGACCCGGTCGTCGGTCTGCAGCGACCAGGCGAGCTGGCCGTAGCCGACGTCGACGCAGACCACCTCGCGCGCGCCGCGCCGCAGCAGCACGTCGGTGAACCCGCCGGTCGACGCGCCGGCGTCGAGCGCGCGACGGCCCGTGACGTCCAGGCCGTCCGGCGGCGAACGCGTCCAGCGCGCCGGCCAGCTTGTGCCCGCCGCGCGAGACGTACGTCTCGCCCGCCGGCTCGGCGACGACGATGGCGTCGCCGGGCGACCTGGGTCGCCGGCTTCACCGACGTCCGGCCGGGCACCCGGACCTGCCCGGCCGCCACCAGCTCGGCCGCCTGCTCACGCGACCGCGCGAGTCCCCGGCGGACGAGCTCGGCGTCCAGGCGGGCCCGCCGGGTCACGGCTGCGAGCCGCCCGGCTGCCCGTCGGCGCGGTCGGTGCTGTGCGTCGCGTCGGCCAGCGACTCCTGCAGCACCCGGTGCACCTCCTCGTAGACCTCGACGTGCTCGGCCGGCGGCTGGTCGCCCAGGCCGTCCAGCCGCGCCACGGCCGCGGCGATCCGCGGGTCGCGGGCATCCGTCGAGACCCCCGCCTCGTCGTGGTCGGTCTGGTCGACCGCCTGCGTCCGTGCTGAGTCAGGTCGACCTCGTCCGCGTGGTCCTCGGTCAGGTCGACCTCGTCCTCGTGGTGCCGGTCGGTCACGTGCCGGGCCCTTCGGTCGTCGTCGTCGACGCAGAGGTGTCGCTGGTCGACGTGGTCGCCGGGTCGGCCGAGCTCGCGGCAGCGCGGCGAGCCGGTGTCGGGCTCTTCGCCGTCGACTTCTTCGCGGCCGACTTCTTGGCGGTCGTCTTCTTGGCCGACTTCTTGGTCGTCGCCTTCTTGGCCCGGGTGTTGGCGGCCTTGCGTGCCGTGGCCGACTTGCCGCAGCTCCTGCTCGAGCTCGGCGACCCGCTTCTCCAGGCCCTTGGCCCGCCGGGCGGCGGCTCGAGCTCGTGCGCCGACACCAGCCCGAGCCGGGCAACGGAGCGCTCGACCTCGGCCCGGACCAGGTGGAGCAGCAGGTCACGGTTGGCCTTGCTGGCGGCCAGCAGGTCGTCGGTCAGGGTGGACACCTGGGTGGTCACCGGCGCGGGCACGACGGCGTCCACCCCGGCCTCGCCCTGGGTGGCGACCGCCTTGGCTGCAGCGAGGGCGCGTTCCCGCGTCACGTCGGTGAGGCCGCTGGCCAGCTGGAGGTAGCCGCGCAGCCCGTCGAGCACCATGCCGCCTCCGTCTCTCCAGCCGCCGCGTCGGGAGAGCGGCGGTCCTGCGGAGACGCTACCTCTCGGGGCCTCCCGGGTGCTGCGGTAGCGTCCGGTCCGACCGCAACCGACCCGCACCGGCCGATAGCCTGCCCGCAGACCAGGGAGGACCACCCGTCATGGCGACGATCGAGGAGTGCCAAGCGGCCCTGGAGCGGCTGGCCGGCAGCTCCGCGACGTCGACGAGGAAGACCGCAACAAGCACGCCTTCGACCGGACCCTGAGCTGCCACGTGCCGGACCTCGACGTGACGTTCCACGGCGGGCTCGAGGACGGCCACATCATCGGCATCACCACCGACGAGCCGCCCAAGGCGCAGATCCGCCTCACCGCCGACAGCGACGACCTGGTCGCCCTGACCGACGGTGACCTCGGCTTCGGTCAGGCCTGGCTGTCCGGCCGGGTCAAGGTCGAGGCGGGCGTCCGCGACCTGCTCAAGCTCCGCTCGATGCTCTGACCGACGTGCCCGAGCTCAGTCGGCGGCCCGCCGCGCCCGCCGACTACGACCGCATCATCGAGGTCCTCGATGACTGGTTCCAGCGGCCGATGACGGTGATGCTGCCGCGTCTGTTCCTCGACCACTTCTTCGACACCAGCCGGGTCATCGAGTCAGCGGACGGCACCCGGCTGCACGCCTTCCTGGTCGGCTTCCTGTCTCCGGCGCAGCCGACGGAGGCGTACATCCACTTCGTCGGTGTCGACCCCGCGCTGCGCGGCCAGCGGCTGGCCGCGGGTCTCTACGAGGAGTTCTTCGACCTCGCAACGGCGAACGGCCGATCAGTCGTACGGGCGATCACCTCGCCCGTGAACACCGTCTCCCTCGCGTTCCACCGGTCGATGGGCTTCGAGGCCTCGATGCCACCGCCCGGTCTGGACGAACCGGTGCGCTTGCTGAAGCAGCTGCGCGAGCCCACCGGGGCACCAGTCCGGCAGTGACCCGTCCGCTCACCAGCCGAGCGACGCCAACGCACCCGCGGGGTCGGCGGCCGCGACGTCCCCGCCGGCTCCCCACCACGCAAGGCACAGCGCCCGCAGCCCGTCGACCGGGTCGCCGGACCCCTCGACGGACACCTCCGCACCGCGGACGCTGACCGTCCAACCACGGCAGGTCCACCCGTCCCCGGCCTCGGCGACAGCCGGGTGCGGCGAGCAGGCCGTCGCGCAAGTCACGGGCGAGGTACGTCGGCCGCAGCGCCGCTTCCGCCCGCAGCAGGTCGGCCGGTCGGCGACGCCGGTCAGGACCAGCAGGCTGGGTACGCCGACCCGGTTGGCGCCCTCGATGTCGGTGTCCAGCCGGTCCCCGACCACCAGCGGAGTCGTTCGCCCCGGTGCGGCGCACCGCCTCGCTCGTGCAGCGGCGTCTCCGGCTTGCCGGCGACCGCGTCCGGGTCGCCGGCCGGCGGCCGCGCGCGACCACGCCGACCAGCGCTCCGTTGCCCGGCGCGATGCCGCGCGGCGTCGGGACCGTGACGTCCAGGTTCGTCGCGATCCACGGCAGGCCGGCGCTGACGGCGTACGTCCCCTCGGCCAGCAGCGCGCCAGCCGACGTCCGGCGAGAAGCCCTGGACCACGGCGGCGAGCGCCGTCGCCGGCCCGTGCGACCGGCACCAGGCCCCGCTCCCGGACGGCGACGACGAGGCCCTCGCCGCCGACGACCAGCACCGGCGAGCCCGGCCGGCACCCGCCCGGCGACGCAGTGTCGCGGCGGCCTGCGCGGAGGTGACGACGTCGCTCGGGGCCGGCCGGGACGCCGAGCTCGGTCAGGTGCGCGGCGACGGTCGTCGGCGTCCGAGCGGCGTTGTTGGTGACGTAAGCCGGCCGCATCCCGGCCCGCGGCGGCCGCACCGCCTCCGGCGCGCCGGTCACCGCGTCCGGCCCGACGTAGAGCACGCCGTCGAGGTCGAGCAGCGCCACGTCGTGGCGTTCGGCCAGCGGGGTGTCGCTCCCGTCGACCAGCGGCGTCGCTCACGTCGGCTCCGGGCCGTCGCTGCTGGAGCGCTCGCCACCGGCGTCGATGCTCGACCGCCCGGCTGCCTCCTCGCGGGCCCGTGCGGTCGCCCGGGCCTCGCGCAGCGCCCGCTGGTAGTCGTGCCCGTCCGGGGCGCATGGCCGCGGCCAGCGCCAGCTGCTCGGCCGCGCCGCCGACGTCACCCAGCCGCATCCGGGTCAGCCCGAGCCCGAAGCGGGCGTAGTCGTTGTCCGGGCTCGGCTCGACGAGCTCGGCGAAGCGGTCGGCGGCCTCGGCGTAGCGGCCGGCGTCGAACAGGGCCCGGGCCAGCGCCTCGAGGACGCTGGCGGACTCCGGCTCGCGGCTGCGTGCGTGGGCGAGCAGCTCGGCGGCCGCCTCGGGGTTGCCGCTCTCGAGCAGCGTCGGTCCCGCGGACGAACCAGTCGTAGACCTCGCCCGCGGGCCCGCCGTCGCGTGCGCTGTCCTCGGTCACCGGCCACCCTCCCTCGCGCTCGCGCCGTCATCGTCCGCACGTACCATGCCTCGCCATGCCTGCCGCCGATCACACCTCGGCGACCGGCTGTGCCCCCGAGCCCCAGCGGCGCCGCCCGGACGGCGCCCGGGCCTGCTCGTGCGCGCCGTTCCGCGGCGTGCGCTACGACGCCCGACCGGGTCAGCGACCTCGCCGCGGTGACCAGCCCGCCGTACGACGTGATCGACCCGGACGACGCCGACCCACCTCGAGCAGCTCGACCCGCACAACGTCGTCCGGTTGATCCTGCCACGCGACCCGCGAGGCGGTGCCGCGGGCGACGGGCCGGGCCGCTACGCGCACGCCGCCGACGCGCTCGACGAGTGGCGCGACGAGGGCGTGCTGGTGCGCGACGAGCAGCCCACGCTCTACGTCTACGAGCAGTCCGGCACCGGCCTGCTGCAGCGCGGGCTGCTCGCGGCCGTCGGCCTGCGCGACCCGGCCGACCGGGTGGTGCTCCCGCACGAGGACGTCATGCCCGGCCCGGTCGCCGACCGCCTCGAGCTGATGCGCGCCACCGCGGCCAACCTGGAGCCGATCCTGCTGGTCTACGACGGCGGCGGCGACACCGCGACGGTGATCGAGCAGGTCATCGCCGGCGCCCCGCTGCTGGAGACGGTCGACCGAGGACGGCCTGACCCAGCGGGTCTGGGCGGTCGCGGACCCGCCGCTGCAGGAGCGGGTGGCGCGCGACCTCGCTCCGCGGCAGGCGCTCATCGCCGACGGGCACCACCGCTACGCCACCTACCGGCAGCTGCAGGCCGAGCAGCACGCGGCGGGGGACGGCGCCGGCCGTGGGACCTCGGCCTGGCGATGCTCGTCGACTCGCGCACCCATCCGCTGCGGGTCGCCGCGATCCACCGGGTGGTCGCCGACCTCGGCCTGGACGCCGCACTGGCCGCTGCGGCCGAATCTTCCAGGTCCGGGCGGCCGGCAGCGACCTGGAGTCGGCGCTGACCGCCCTGCGGGACTCCACCGCCGCGCACCCGTTCGTGGTCACCGACGGGAAGCGCTTCCACCTGCTCGAGGACCCCGACCCCGTGGCGCTGGCCGCGGCGTTGCCCGACGACCGGCCGGCTCGCTGGCGGTCGCTGGACGCGAGCGTGCTGCACGCGCTGCTGCTGGAGCGGGTCTGGCAGGTGTCCGACGCGACCCGGCGGGTGGGCTACCTGCACGACGCCGCGGGCGCGGTCCGGGCGGCTCGTCGGGCCGCCGGCGTGGCCGTGCTGATGCGTCCGGTCGAGGTGGCGACGTGCTGGCGCTGGCCGCCGACGGCGAGCGGATGCCGCGCAAGTCGACGTCGTTCGGCCCGAAGCCGCGCACCGGGCTGGTCCTCCGCCTGCTCGACCGCTGACCCTCGCAGGTCAGCCGAGGTGGAAGCTGCCGATGATGCCGACGCCGCTGAGCACGCCGATGACCGTCAGCAGCAGGCACGCCGCGACCGCCGACAGCAGCCACGCGCGCCGTCGCGACGGGTGGACCAACCCGATCGCGAGCGCCGCCCAGAGGACGCCTTCCACGAGGAACCATGGCTCATTCAGCAGCAGGTCTTGCAGGTCGGCAGCGTGCCGGTCGTACGACCGCCACGCGCTGGCCGGGAGTTCGGTCGGGTGCACGCCGGTCAGGCTGAAGATCCGTAGCGTCACGTCGACGAGCGCGTGCATGCAGCAGCCGACGGAAGCCACCCAGCCGATGGCCGGCAACGCCCGGCGGACCGGTGCGACGCGCAGTGCGACCAGCGGCAGGACCCCAGCTGCGGCGGTGATCGTCGCGCCGACCGCGTTGATCGCCCGGAACTGCGCCGCCGAGACCGGGACGCCGATCATGCCGACCTGGCCGCCCGCCGCGTAGTACAGCCGGTAGCCGGCGTAGCCGAATGACCAGACCGCAAGGGGCACGGCGACCCGCATGCCGACGAAGGGCTCCCGGGTCGGCTGGCGCACCGTCGTCTCGAGCATGATCGTGAAATCGTCACCCCCGCGCACATATCGGGGCAATCGATTACCCGTCAGGCCGCGGCGAGCCGGCGTACCCGCACGACCTCGACCTCGCTGCGGCTGGCAGCGCCGGCCCGACCCGCCAGAACCGGCGCCGCAGGCTGCCCTGCACCTCGAGCACGTCGCCCGGCTGCACCCGGGCCAGGGTGCGCTGGACGTCGCGGCGCCAGGCGCGCAGTCGAGGGTGTCGACCGTCGGTGAGCGCTCGGTCGCCCGCTTGCGGCCCGGCGGCCGGGAGATCACCAACCGGAAGGACACCAGCACGTCGCCGCTGGGCAGCTCGCGGCGGGCCGGCTCGACGGCCAGCCGACCGACCAGGTGCACCTCGTTGACGTGGGGCGGGGCGCTGACGGTGGCGCTGGCGGTCACGGCGATCCTCCTCGCTGCTCGGCGGGCGGCTGCCCACCTCACGAGGATCGCGGTGTCCCGGTGCCGGCCGGCTGCCCACGCAGCGATCTGGGGACGACCGGCCGAGCCTTGCGGCCTGGGGACAGCGATGGCTCAGCCGTCGCGGCCGGGCTCCCCGTCGTCGGTCCCGGAGCACTCGTCGGGCTCGTCGTCGTCCTCGTCGTCGTGCTCGACGACGATGACGCCGGCCAGCTCGTCGAGCCGCTCAGCGGCATCGGTCTCGCCCTCGGTGTCCGCGGCGGCGGCGTGGCCGTAGCCAGGTGACCGCCTCGTCGTCCCGGCCGGCGTCGGCGAGGGCCTCGGCATAGGCGTAGAAGAGCCGCGCGGACCACGGTCGGCGCATCTCCGCGCGCAGCTGCGGGCCCTGCAGCAGCAGTACGGCGGCGTCCGGCCTGACCGAGGTCGCGTCGGGCTCCCGAGGCGACGATCTTGAGCCTCGACCCGCGTGGCGGCGTCCAGTGACGGCGACCTCCGGGGCTGCTCGCGTCATCGCCAGAGCGCGTCTCCGGTCGCCCGAGGCCCCGCTCGCAGTCCGCCATGACGGCATCAGGCTCTGGTCACCGCTGATCCGCCGGGCGGCGCGCAGCTCGGAGAGCGCCTCTGCGTAGTGGCCCGCCCGGTAGGCAGCGAGGCCGGCGGCTTCCCGCACCGCGCCGACCCGGCCGGCCCGCTCCCGGGCGGCGACCGCGTGGCGGTAGGCCTGCTCCGGGTCGGTGTCGAGCAGCCGGCCAGCCATCACCAGGTGCTTGGCGACGATCTCGGCGTTGACCTTGGCCAGGGACGCGAGCTGGGCCCGCACGGAGCGGTCGAGCTCGGCAGCCGTCACGTCGTCGGGCAGTTCCGGCTCGACCCGGCGGGGCCGGCTGCTGTCGTCGCGCCTCGGCCGGGCAGCATCGTCGTCGCGGCTGCGGGCGCTGCGGCGACGCGGCGCCCGCCACCGGCGCGCTGGTCGGAACCGCGCGGCGCCCCTCCTCGTCCCCGGCCGCCGCGGCCGCTGTTCGGCCGGCCGGCACTCGGCCGGCCGGTGCCGCTCGACGGGCCCTCGGGGCGACGGCCTGACTCGGTCATCTGATCCATCCTCTTTCGGAGCATTCCGGGTCCGGCGGAAGAATTCGGCTCGGACATGCGATCAAGGGCCGTTCCCAGCGTGGGGAACGGCCCTTGTCGAAAGAATGTCCGGCGGCGTCCTACTCTCCCACGCAGTCCCCCGCGCAGTACCATCGGCCCTGAGAGGCTTAGCTTCCGGGTTCGGAATGGAGCCGGGCGTTTCCCTCTCGGTATGACCGCCGAAACTCTATGGAGATGTCAGTGGTCGGGTCCCGACCGTATCTCGGGAACCGCACAGTGGACGCGTAGCAAATAGTTCTCCTCGCGGCGAACCGCGAAAAAGAGAATGTGGTCAAGTCCTCGGCCTATTAGTACCGGTCAGCTCCATGCATTGCTGCACTTCCACTTCCGGCCTATCAACCCAGTGGTCTACTGGGGGCCTTACCAGGTTAACCCTGTGGGAGACCTCATCTTGAAGCGAGCTTCCCGCTTAGATGCTTTCAGCGGTTATCCCTTCCGAACGTAGCCAACCAACCGTGCCCTTGGCAGGACAATTGGCACACCAGAGGTTCGTCCGTCCCGGTCCTCTCGTACTAGGGACAGCCCTTCTCAAGTCTCCTGCGCGCACAGCGGATAGGGACCGAACTGTCTCACGACGTTCTAAACCCAGCTCGCGTACCGCTTTAATGGGCGAACAGCCCAACCCTTGGGACCTACTCCAGCCCCAGGATGCGACGAGCCGACATCGAGGTGCCAAACCATGCCGTCGATATGGACTCTTGGGCAAGATCAGCCTGTTATCCCCGGGGTACCTTTTATCCGTTGAGCGACGGCGCTTCCACAAGCCACCGCCGGATCACTAGTTCCTGCTTTCGCACCTGCTCGAGATGTCTCTCTCACAGTCAAGCTCCCTTGTGCACTTGCACTCGACACCTGATTGCCAACCAGGCTGAGGGAACCTTTGAGCGCCTCCGTTACCTTTTGGGAGGCAACCGCCCCAGTTAAACTACCCACCAGACACTGTCCCTGATCCGGATCACGGACCTAGGTTAGACATCCAGAACGACCAGAGTGGTATTTCAACGTTGACTCCACCGACACTGGCGTGCCGACTTCACAGTCTCCCACCTATCCTACACAAGCCGTACCGAACACCAATATCAAGCTGTAGTAAAGGTCCCGGGGTCTTTCCGTCCTGCTGCGCGTAACGAGCATCTTTACTCGTAGTGCAATTTCGCCGAGTCTATGGTTGAGACAGTTGGGAAGTCGTTACGCCATTCGTGCAGGTCGGAACTTACCCGACAAGGAATTTCGCTACCTTAGGATGGTTATAGTTACCACCGCCGTTTACTGGCGCTTAAGTTCTCAGCTTCGGCCCGAAGGCCTAACCGGTCCCCTTAACGTTCCAGCACCGGGCAGGCGTCAGTCCGTATACATCGTCTTGCGACTTGGCACGGACCTGTGTTTTTAGTAAACAGTCGCTTCCCACTGGTCTCTGCGGCCGAAGGCGGCTTCGGGAGCGAAGTCCCTACACCGTCCGCGGCCCCCCTTCTCCCGAAGTTACGGGGGCATTTTGCCGAGTTCCTTAACCATAGTTCACTCGATCGCCTTGGTATTCTCTACCTGACCACCTGAGTCGGTTTGGGGTACGGGCCGCTGTAACACTCGCTAGAGGCTTTTCTTGGCAGCATAGGATCATCCACTTCGCCTAGATCGGCTCGGTATCAGGTCTCAGGCATGTGACAGACGGATTTGCCTATCTGTCGCCCTACACCCTTACCCACGGTCAACCATCGCCGTGGTTGGACTGCCTTCCTGCGTCACCCCATCGCTTGCCTACTACCAGCTCGGGTCGCGCGCTCCACCAACGTCGTCCGAAGACTCTGCCGGCTTCAGGCGCTTAGCATCACTGGGTTCGGCATGGGCGTGTTATTGCGGGTACGGGAATATCAACCCGTTGTCCATCGACTACGCCTGTCGGCCTCGCCTTAGGTCCCGACTTACCCAGGGCGGATTAGCCTGGCCCTGGAACCCTTGGTCATTCGGCGGACGGGTTTCTCACCCGTCTTTCGCTACTCATGCCTGCATTCTCACTCGTGTGGCGTCCACGACTGGGTCACCCCGCCGCTTCACTCGCCACACGACGCTCCCCTACCCATCCACACGCCTGGACACTAGGTGCCTGGCTATCAGTGTGAATGTCACGGCTTCGGCGGTGTGCTTGAGCCCCGCTACATTGTCGGCGCGGAATCACTTGACCAGTGAGCTATTACGCACTCTTTCAAGGATGGCTGCTTCTAAGCCAACCTCCTGGTTGTCTGTGCGACTCCACATCCTTTTCCACTTAGCACACGCTTAGGGGCCTTAGCCGGTGATCTGGGCTGTTTCCCTCTCGACTACGAAGCTTATCCCCCGCAGTCTCACTGCCACGCTCTCACTTACCGGCATTCGGAGTTTGGCTGATTTCAGTAAGCTTGTAGGCCCCTTAGACCATCCAGTAGCTCTACCTCCGGCAAGAAACACGTGACGCTGCACCTAAATGCATTTCGGGGAGAACCAGCTATCACGGAGTTTGATTGGCCTTTCACCCCTACCCACAGCTCATCCCCCAGGTTTTCAACCCTGGTGGGTTCGGGCCTCCACGCGGTCTTACCCGCGCTTCACCCTGGCCATGGGTAGATCACTCCGCTTCGGGTCTAGAATGTGCGACTCAGACGCCCTATTCGGACTCGCTTTCGCTACGGCTTCCCCACACGGGTTAACCTCGCCACACATCGCTAACTCGCAGGCTCATTCTTCAAAAGGCACGCGGTCACGGCCGCCGAGCAAGCTCGACGACGACGCTCCCACGGCTTGTAGGCACACGGTTTCAGGTACTATTTCACTCCCCTCCCGGGGTACTTTTCACCTTTCCCTCACGGTACTTGTCCGCTATCGGTCACCAGGGAGTATTTAGGCTTAGCGGGTGGTCCCGCCAGATTCACACGGAATTTCTCGGGCTCCGTGCTACTTGGGATGACGCTCGAGAGTTGCTGATGTTTCGTCTACGGGGGTGTTACCCTCTGTGCCGGTCCATTCGCATGACCTTCGACTACAACAGCAGTTTTTGACTCTCTGACAGTTCGGCAGAACCATCTGAGCGGTCCCACGACCCCAACCACGCAACGCCTGCCGGCTATCACACGTGACTGGTTTAGCCTCTTCCGCTTTCGCTCGCCACTACTCACGGAATCGCGGTTGCTTTCTCTTCCTGTGGGTACTGAGATGTTTCACTTCCCCACGTTCCCTCCGCTCACCCTATGTGTTCAGGTGAGGGTGACAGGACATGACTCCTGCCGGGTTTCCCCATTCGGAAATCCTCGGATCACAGCTCGGTTGGCAGCTCCCCGAGGCTTTTCGCAGCCTCCTACGTCCTTCATCGGCTCCTGGTGCCAAGGCATCCACCGTGCGCCCTTATTAACTTGGCCACAAAGTTTGTTTGATGCTCGCGTCCACTGTGCAGTTCTCAAGGTACGGGCGGGATTCCAGACCCGGGCTCGTCGCGTACCGGCGGGTGCCGGCCGTTCGACGAAGGGTGCTGTCCCAGTCCCGTGGCCGCGCCACGAAGGGCGGGGCCGGGAGTCCGAGGTGCCGTGCGGTGTGAGCCGCCCGTTCCCTCAGGACCCAACAGCGTGCCGAGGCCGACCGTCTCCGAACCGGACCGTGTTCCGTGCTGCCGAAGCAGCTGTACTAACGGTCGGCCGGTGAGGCCTGCCAACTGGTCAATGTTCCACCCTTGAGCACCACCCCCAGAGCGAAAGTCTGGGGCATGGCTCTGGACGGGCGACCGTGAGGTCACCCGCCAGGTGCTCCTTAGAAAGGAGGTGATCCAGCCGCACCTTCCGGTACGGCTACCTTGTTACGACTTCGTCCCAATCGCCGATCCCACCTTCGACGGCTCCCTCTCTTGCGAGTTGGGCCACCGGCTTCGGGTGTTACCGACTTTCGTGACGTGACGGGCGGTGTGTACAAGGCCCGGGAACGTATTCACCGCAGCGTTGCTGATCTGCGATTACTAGCGACTCCGACTTCATGGGGTCGAGTTGCAGACCCCAATCCGAACTGAGACCAGCTTTTTGGGATTAGCTCCACCTTGCGGTATTGCAGCCCTTTGTACTGGCCATTGTAGCATGTGTGCAGCCCAAGACATAAGGGGCATGATGATTTGACGTCATCCCCACCTTCCTCCGAGTTGACCCCGGCAGTCTCCTATGAGTCCCCGACATTACTCGCTGGCAACATAGGACGAGGGTTGCGCTCGTTGCGGGACTTAACCCAACATCTCACGACACGAGCTGACGACAACCATGCACCACCTGTATACCGCCCTTGCGGACCCCGTATCTCTACGAGTTTTCGGTATATGTCAAGCCTTGGTAAGGTTCTTCGCGTTGCGTCGAATTAAGCCACATGCTCCGCCGCTTGTGCGGGCCCCCGTCAATTCCTTTGAGTTTTAGCCTTGCGGCCGTACTCCCCAGGCGGGGCGCTTAATGCGTTAGCTGCGGCACGGAGAACGTGGAAGGTTCCCCACACCTAGCGCCCAACGTTTACGGCGTGGACTACCAGGGTATCTAATCCTGTTTGCTCCCCACGCTTTCGCTCCTCAGCGTCAGTTTCGGCCCAGAGACCCGCCTTCGCCACCGGTGTTCCTCCTGATATCTGCGCATTTCACCGCTACACCAGGAATTCCAGTCTCCCCTACCGAACTCTAGTCTGCCCGTATCGAACGCAGGTCCAGGGTTGAGCCCTGGATTTTCACGTCCGACGCGACAGACCGCCTACGAGCTCTTTACGCCCAATAATTCCGGACAACGCTTGCACCCTACGTATTACCGCGGCTGCTGGCACGTAGTTAGCCGGTGCTTCTTCTGCAGGTACCGTCACTTTCGCTTCTTCCCTGCTGAAAGAGGTTTACAACCCGAAGGCCGTCATCCCTCACGCGGCGTCGCTGCGTCAGGCTTTCGCCCATTGCGCAATATTCCCCACTGCTGCCTCCCGTAGGAGTCTGGGCCGTGTCTCAGTCCCAGTGTGGCCGGTCGCCCTCTCAGGCCGGCTACCCGTCGTCGCCTTGGTAGGCCATTACCCCACCAACAAGCTGATAGGCCGCGACCCCATCCCTTGCCGAAAAACTTTCCAGACCATGTGATGCCATACGGTCTCGTATCCGGTATTAGCTCCGGTTTCCCGGGGTTATCCCAGAGCAAGGGGCAGGTTGGTCACGTGTTACTCACCCGTTCGCCACTGATCCCCCTCCCGAAGGAGAGTTCACCGTTCGACTTGCATGTGTTAAGCACGCCGCCAGCGTTCGTCCTGAGCCAGGATCAAACTCTCCGTAAATGTCTGACGACGACCACGCGAACGCGGTCGCCAACATTATGAAGAGCGCTCTCGGTCTGGCAAGACCTCGAGCGATCTCGGCACTGCAGACGTAACTAGCAATATAGTTAGCTGTCTGTCATGTACCAAAGGAATTTCCGTCGGGACGGGCGCCTAGTCCTGATGGACCGGCCACGCCACCCCGGACGGGGTTTTTGGCATTGACTTTTGGCACGCTGTTGAGTTCTCAAGGAGCGGACGCGCACCGATGCAAGCCTTCCGGCTCGTTCTCGGGGCAACCGTTCTAACCTAGGCGTGGCGCCTGCGGGTGTCAAACCAGCCAGCGGTCCCGCCAACCCCGCACGCGCCACAGTGCCGGAACCGAGGTCCCGGTCGTCGTGTCACGCTGGGAGCCACCCCGGGAACGGCCACCGATTCCGGTGTCCGTCTCTCCCTGCCGGGCGACGTGGAGAACATTAGGGACCGCTCGAAGGGATTGCAAATCCGCTGGTCAGCGGTCTGACCGCCCCGCGAAAGGGGTGCTCCGGACCCCGTCATGGGCGCGGCCCGGACGGCCCCTCTCAGGACAGCTCGGCGGCCGCCAGGCTGCGCTTCCCGCGGCGCAGCACCAGCCAGCGGCCGTGCAGCAGGTCGCCGTCCGTCGCACGGGCCTCGGGGTCGCTGACCCGTTCGTTGTTGACGTACGCCCCGCCCTCGGCCACCGCCCGCCGGGCCGCGGACTTGGACGGCGACAGGCCGCTCTCCGCCAGCAGGTCCACGACCAGGGGCAGCTGACCGGCGTCGTCCCGGGTCATCACAGCCCGCGGCAGCTCGGCCAGGGCGGCACCCAGCGTCCCGGCGTCGAGGCTGCCCAGCTCGCCGCGGCCGAAGAGCGCCTGGCTGGCCGCCACCACGGCGTCCCGCTGCGTCTCGCCGTGCACGAGCGCCGTGAGCTCGTCGGCCAGCGCTCGCTGCGCCTCCCGGGCCGCTGGCCGGTCCGCCGCGGCCTTCTCGAGCCCCTCGATCTCCTCGCGGGTGCGGAAGGACAGCACCTTGAGGTAGGTCACGACGTCGCGGTCGTCGGTGTTCAGCCAGAACTGGTAGAAGGCGTACGGCGAGGTGAGACCGGGGTCGAGCCACAGGGCGGCGCCCTCGCTGGCGCTGAACTTGGTCCCGTCGGCCCGGGTGAGCAGCGGCGTGGCGAACGCGTGCACCGGCGTGTTCTCGACCCGGTGGATGAGGTCCAGGCCCGCGGTGAGGTTGCCCCACTGGTCGCTGCCGCCGAACTGCAGGATGCACCCGTGCCGGCGGTGCAGCTCGAGGAAGTCCAGGCCCTGCAGGAGCTGGTAGCTGAACTCCGTGTAGGAGATGCCCTGCTCGGAGTTCAGCCGCGCGGCCACCGCGTCCTTGGTGATCATCTTGTTGACCCGGAAGTGTTTGCCGACCTCGCGGAGGAAGTCGATCGCCGACATCGGGGCAGTCCAGTCGAGGTTGTTGACCATGACCGCGGCGTTGTCGCCCTCGAAGGACAGGAACGGCTCGATCTGGGCCCGGATGCTGTCCACCCAGGAGGCCACGGTCTCCTTGGTGTTCAGCGTCCGCTCAGCAGTCGGCCTCGGGTCCCCGATCAGGCCGGTCGACCCGCCGACGAGCGCCAGGGGCCGGTGGCCGGCCCGCTGGAGGCGCCGGGCGGTGAGCACCTGGACCAGGTGGCCGTGGTGCAGGCTGGGCGACGTGGGGTCGAAGCCCACGTAGTACGTGACCGGGCCCGCGTCGAGGGCCTCGCGCATGGCACCGAGGTCGGTGCTCAGGGCGAGCAGACCGCGCCACTGCAGGTCGTCGAGGAGCTCGGCGGCGGGGGTCACGTGAGGCCTTCCCGGTCGTGCCCCGGTCCCCGAGGGAGCCGAGACGGTACGGACGTCAAGAGCCCAGCCTGCCCGATCGGGCGGCCCGCGGGCGACGCGGTACCGCCGCGCGGTACGGCGACACCGTGGGCTCCCCCTCGAGCCAGAACCGCCACGGGTGCCCTGCACCGTCACCGGCAACGCCGACGCGCGGGCCGGCCGCCACCGATCCGGTCGGCTGGCCGGCAGACCGGGCAGCCACCACGATCGGCGACCGCGGGCGGGTCGCGTCGGTGCCGTTCAGGGAGCCGTCGACACCGAGCGCCATCGTGAGCCGCGCCGGCCCGCGGGCCAGGTCGCGCGGCGACCGCGTCGTCGTGCGCCGGCTGGTGGCGAGCGGCGATCCCTCGACCACCTCGCCGGCCCGCAGCAGGACCGCGGATGCGTAGCCGGGCGGACCGCACACCAGGTTCATGCACCAGTGCATGCCGTAGGTGAAGTAGACGTAGACCCGGCCGGGCGGCCCGAACATGACCTCGTTCCGGGGAGTGCGCCCGCGGAAGGCGTGCGAGCCGGGGTCGCTCTCGCCGTCGTAGGCCTCCACCTCGGTCAGCCGCACCGACACCGGCCCGGCCGCGCTCCGGTGCGTCACGACTGCGCCGAGCAGGTCGGGGGCCACCTCGAGGACCGGACGGTCGAAGAAGTCCGGCGGCAGGTTCACCCGCTGGTCGCCCAGGCCGCGTGCGCGTGCGCCGCGTCGGCGAGGGCCGAGAGCTGCTCCGCGACCCGGGCGGGGGCCGTCCCGCCGTGCGTCGAGCGGGACGCCAGGGCACCTCGCACACTGAGGACGGACCGTACGTCCGGGGTGAGCCTCTCGTCGACGGACCGCAGCGCGTCGTCCTGGACCTCCCACAGCTCCAGGCCCTCGACCTCGCAGTGCCGCACCAGACGGCCGGTGATCTCGTGGGCGTCGCGGAAGGCGACGCCGGTGCGGACCAGCCACTCGGCCACGTCGGTCGCGAGCGCGTGCCCGGTCGCGGCGGCGGCCTCCAGCCGCTCGTCGTCGAAGGTCATCGTCGCGACCATGCCCGCGACCGCGGGCAGGACGAGCATCAGCTGCTCGACAGAGTCGAAGACCGGCTCCTTGTCCTCCTGGAGGTCCCGGTCGTAGGCGAGCGGGAGACCCTTCAGGGTGGTCAGCAGCGCCATCAGGTTTCCGACCAGCCGGCCGGACTTGCCGCGGGCGAGCTCCGCGACGTCCGGGTTCTTCTTCTGCGGCATGATCGACGACCCCGTTGTGTAGGCGTCGTCGAGCTCGACCCAGGCGAACTCCGTGGTCGCCCACAGGCACACCTCCTCACCCAGCCGGGAGAGGTGGACCCCGAGCAGCGCCGCGACGAAGGCGAACTCCGCGACGAAGTCGCGGTCGCTGACCGCGTCGATCGAGTTGTCGACCGGGCCGTCGAAGCCCAGCTCCGCCGCGACGGCGACCGGGTCGAGGGGCAGCGAGGACCCGGCCAGCGCGCCGGCGCCCAGCGGCGACAGGGCCGCCCGGCGGTCCCAGTCCCGGAACCGCTCGACGTCGCGCTTGAAGGCGTGCACGTGGGCCAGCAGGTGGTGGGCCAGCAGCACCGGCTGCGCATGCTGGAGGTGGGTCATGCCGGGCATCGCGGTTCCCCGGTGCCGCTCGGCGAGCCCGACCAGCGCGGTCTCCAGCTCGGCCACCCGCGCGACGACCTGACGAGCCGCGTCGCGCAGGTAGAGCCGCAGGTCGGTGGCGACCTGGTCGTTGCGGCTGCGACCGGCGCGGAGCTTGCCGCCGAGCGCGCCGACGCGTTCGAGCAGCCCACGCTCCAGCGCGGTGTGCACGTCCTCGTCGTCGACCGTCGGGCGGAAGCTGCCGTCCCGGACCGACTCCCCCAGGGAGTCGAGCGCGCCGAGCATCGCCGCGAGCTCGTCGCCGGTGAGCAGCTCGGCGGCGTGCAGGACGCGGGCGTGCGCCTTCGAGGCGGCGAGGTCGTACGGCGCCAGCCGCCAGTCGAAGTGCACGCTCACGGAGAGCCGGGCCAGCGCGTCGCTGGGCCGCCGCCGAACCGGCCGCCCCACAGCCGGGTGGGTGCGCGCCGTCCTGGTCACTCACCGACGCCTCCTGTTCTGCGCGTCACGCGAGCCTGCTTGGCAGGCGAGAGCCCGCATGGCGTGGCATCTACGCCCCGACTAGCGTCAGTTGACCACGTATACGTGGTCGACGCCCGGCCGGGCGCCGCGGGGGGTCAGCCGCGGCGGGGTGCTCGGGGTGCTGGCGCGGTGGTCCCGGCGGGCAGCCATCTTCGACGGCAGGCCCCAGAGCTCGACGAAGCCCTTGGCCAGTGTCTGGTCGAAGACGTCGCCGGAGTCGTAGGTCGCCCACTCGTACTCGTAGAGCGCCTCGTCGCTGCGCCGGCCGGTGACCACGGCGCGGCCGCCGTGCAGGGTCATCCGGATGTCGCCGGAGACGTGCTCGTTGGCCTCCTCCAGGAAGGTGTCCAGGGCCCGCTTGAGCGGCGAGAACCAGAGCCCGTCGTAGACGAGCTCGCCCCACCGCTGGTCCACCTGCCGCTTGAACCGAGCGAGGTCGCGCTCGAGGGTGACGTTCTCCAGCTCCTGGTGGGCGGTGATGAGCGCGATGGCTCCGGGCGCCTCGTAGACCTCGCGGCTCTTGATGCCGACCAGCCGGTCCTCGACGAGGTCGAGCCGCCCGACGCCCTGGGCGCCCGCGCGCCTGTTCAGCTCGACGACCGCCTCCAGGACCGAGACCGGCCGGCCGTCGATCGCGACCGGCGCGCCGCGGTCGAAGGTGATGACGACCTCGTCCGGGTCCCGCGGCACCGCCGGGTCGGCGGTGTACTCGTAGACGTCCTCGACGGGCCCGTTCCAGATGTCCTCGAGGAAGCCGGTCTCGACCGCGCGACCCCAGAGGTTCTGGTCGATCGAGTAGGGCGACTTCTTGGTGACGTCGATCGGCAGCCCCTTCTCCTCGGCGAAGGCGATCGCCTTGTCACGGGTCATGCCGGAGTCACGGACCGGCGCGAGCACGGTCAGGTCCGGCGCCAGGGCGCCGGTGCCGACCTCGAAGCGGACCTGGTCGTTGCCCTTGCCGGTGCAGCCGTGCGCGACCGCCGAGGCGCCGTGGTAGCGCGCGGCCTCCACGAGGTGCTTGACGATGACCGGCCGCGACAGGGCGGAGACCAGCGGGTAGCGGTCGAGGTAGAGCGCGTTGGCCTTCAGCGCCGGCAGGCAGTACTCGTAGGCGAACTCGTCGCGGACGTCGACGACCACCGACTCGACCGCACCGCAGGCCAGGGCTCGCTCGCGGATGACCTCGAGGTCCTCGCCGCCCTGGCCGACGTCGGCGGCCACGGCGACGACCTCGGCTCCGGTCTCCTCGGCGATCCAGCCGATGGCGACGGAGGTGTCGAGTCCTCCGGAGTACGCGAGTACGACGCGCTCGGTCATTCGGGGTCTTCCTCTCAGCTGCCGGTGCGGGGTGCTGCCGGCGTCGGTCGTGGTGCGCGGTGGGGCGGGCCAGGGCGAGCATCCGGTCGGCCAGCGCCGCTCCCCCGGTCGGGTCGCGGGCGATCAGCAGGACGGTGTCGTCGCCGGCGATGGTGCCGATGACGTCGGGCAGCGCGGCCCGGTCGACGGCGGACGCGAGGAACTGGGCCGCCCCGGGCGGCGTACGCAGGACGACGAGGTTGGCCGACGCGTCGGCCGAGACGAGCAGCTCGGCGGCCAGCCGCGACAGCCGGCCGCCGCCCTCGCCGTTGACCGGCGCGAGGCGGGGCGTCGGGTCACCGCCCTCGGCGGGCACGGCGTAGACCAGGTCTCCCTCGCCGTCGCGGATCTTCACCGCGCCGAGCTCGTCGAGGTCGCGGGACAGCGTCGTCTGCGTGACCGCCACCCCGTCCTGGGCCAGCAGCCGCGCCAGCTCGCCCTGCGACCGCACCCGCCGGGTCTCGAGCAGCTCGACGATCCGCCGGTGGCGGGCGGTGCGGCTGGCCGCGAGCTGCTGAGTCATTCGGATCCCTCACGACCGCTCCAGGAGCCAGGCGAGCAGCGCCTTCTGCGCGTGCAGCCGGTTCTCCGCCTCGTCCCAGACCACGCTCGCCGGGCCGTCGATGACTGCGGCCGCGATCTCCTTGCCGCGGTAGGCCGGCAGGCAGTGCAGGACGACCGCCCCGTCCGCGGCCCGGGCGAGAGCCGCCTCGTCCACGGCGTACGGCAGGAACGGTGCCGCGCGGCCCTCCGTCTCGCCCTCCTGCCCCATCGAGACCCAGGTGTCCGTGGCGAGCACGTCCGCGCCCTCGGCCGCCGCGTGCGGGTCGCGCAGGTGCCGGGCCGAGCCGCCGGTGGCGGCGGCGATCTCCTGCGCCCTGGCCAGGATCGCCGGGTCCGGGTCGTAGCCGTCCGGGGACCCGATCCGCACGTGCATCCCCGCCAGCGCCCCGCCGAGCAGGTAGGAGTGGGCCATGTTGTTGGCGCCGTCCCCGAGGTAGGTCAGGGTGAGGCCGGCCAGCCGGCCCTTGTGCTCCCGCACCGTCTGCAGGTCGGCCAGGATCTGGCAGGGGTGGAACAGGTCGGTCAGCGCGTTCACGACCGGGACCCGGCTCACCGCGGCCATCGCCTCGAGGCGGTCCTGGCCGAACGTACGCCAGACGATCGCCTCGCACTGCCGGTCCAGGACCCGCGTCGTGTCCTCGATCGGCTCGCCGCGGCCGAGCTGGGTCGACTGCGCGTCGATGACCAGCGGGTAGCCGCCGAGCTCGGCGACGCCGACGGAGAACGAGACGCGGGTGCGCGTCGACGGCTTGTCGAAGATGACGGCCACCGCTCTCGGGCCGGCCAGCGGCTGCAGGGCGTGGCGGTCCTTCTTCAGCACGTCGGCCAGGTCGAGGACCTCGGCCTGCTCAGCAGGCGTCAGGTCGTCGTCGCGCAGGAAGTGGCGGGGCATCAGGCGTCCTCTCGCGTCGGGTCGGTCATCGACGCGGCGACGCTAGCGGCCGCGTCGAGGACCGCCGGCAGCGCGGCGAGGAAGGCGGCCGCCTGGGCGTCGGTGAGGACGAGCGGCGGGGCGAGCCGGACGACGTCCGGCCCGACGGCGTTGACCAGGAAGCCGTGCTCGCGGGCAGCTGCCTCGACCGCCCGGGCGACCGGCGCGGTGAGGGTGAACGCGAGCAGCAGCCCGGCACCGCGGGCGGACCGCACCAGCGGGTGGCCGAGGTCGCCGATCCCGGCCCGGAGCCGGTTCCCGAGGTCGAGTGCCCGGTCCAGCAACCCGTCCCGCTCGATGGTGTCGAGGACGGCGAGCGCGGCGGCGCAGGACACCGGGTTGCCGCCGAAGGTGCTGCCGTGGTCACCGGGCCGGAGGAGCTCGGCCGCTGCGCCGAAGGCCAGGACCGCCCCGATCGGCAGCCCGCCGCCGAGCCCCTTGGCCAGGGTGACGACGTCGGGCTCGATGCCGTCGTGCTGGTGGGCGAACCACGCGCCGGTGCGACCGATCCCGGTCTGCACCTCGTCGAGCACGAGCAGCGCCCCGTGCCGGCGGGTCGTCGCGCGCGCCGCCGCGAGGTAGCCCTCCGGCGGTGTCACGACGCCGGCCTCCCCCTGCACCGGCTCGAGGAACACCGCCGACGTGTGCGAGCCGACCGCCGAGGCCAGCAGGTCCGGGTCGCCGTAGGGCACGAAGGACACGCCGTCCGGAAGCGGCTCGAACGGCGCGCGCTTGCCCTTCTGGCCGGTGAGGGCGAGCGCGCCCATGGTGCGGCCGTGGAAGGCGCCGTCGGTCGAGACCACCGCCGGGCGGCCGGTGCGCCGGGCCAGCTTGAAGGCCGCCTCGTTGGCCTCCGCCCCGCTGTTGGCGAGGAACACCCGGCCCGTCGGGTCGTCCCGCCCGGTCAGCGACAGCAGCCGCTGGGCCAGCCGCAGCGACGGCTCGTTGGCCACCAGGTTGCTGGTGTGCCCGAGCGTGGCCACCTGCCGCGAGACCGCCTCCACGACGGCGGGGTGCGCGTGGCCGAGGGCATTGACCGCGATCCCGGCCACCAGGTCGACGTAGCCGCGGCCGGTGTCGTCCCACACCTCGGCCCCCGCACCGCGGACCAGCGTCAGGTCGGGCGCGGCGTACGTCGGCAGCATCACGTCCGACCACCGCGGCGCGGTCATGGGTGAACCTCCGTGCCGACGCCCTCGTCGGTCAGCACCTCGACGAGCAGCGCGTGCGGCAGCCGACCGTCGATGACGTGCGCCTTCGGGACGCCGCCGCGCACGGCCCGCAGGCAGGCAGCCATCTTGGGCACCATGCCGGTGGACAGCGACGGGAGCATCTCCTCCAGGTCGGCCGCGGAGATGCTGCTGATGACGTCGTCGGCGTCCGGTGCGCTGCCGTCCGTCGGGAAGTCGGCGTAGAGGCCCTGCACGTCGGTGAGGACGACCAGCTTCTCGGCCCCCAGGGCGACCGCCAGGGCGGCTGCCGCGGTGTCGGCGTTGACGTTGAAGATCTCACCAGCGGCACCGCGCGCGACGCTGGACACGACGGGGATGCGCCCGTCGGCGACCAGGCCCTGCACCACGCCGGGCTCCACGTGGACGACGTCGCCGACGAGGCCGAGGTCGACCGAGACGCCGTCGACCTCGAGCAGGTGCGGCTCGGCGGTGAACAGGTGGGCGTCCTCCCCGGACAGGCCGACCGCGAACGGCCCGTGCGCGTTGACGAGCCCCACGATCTCGCGCTGCACCTGGCCGACGAGCACCATCCGGACGACGTCCATCGCCTCGGGAGTGGTCACCCGGTGGCCGGACGCGAATACCGACTCGATGCCGAGCCGGTCGAGGGCCGCCGTGATCTGCGGCCCGCCGCCGTGGACCACGACGGGTCGCAGCCCCGCGTACCGCAGGAAGACGACGTCCTCCGCGAAGGCCTCTTGCAGCGCCCGGTCGCTCATCGCGTTCCCGCCGAACTTCACCACGACGATGCGGCCGTGGAACTTCTCGAGCCAGGGCAGCGCCTCGACGAGGGAGGTCGCCTTCTCCAGGGCGGCTTCGTAGCGGCTGCTCATGCGGGCCTCACGTCGAGTAGGCCGAGTTCTCGTGGACGTAGGCCGCGGTGAGGTCGTTGGTCCACACCGTGCCCTGCTCGTCGCCGGCCGCGAGGTCGACGACGATGCTGACGTTCCGCCCGGACAGGTCTGCCTTTGCGCGGTCCTCGCCGGCCATGCCGTCCCGGCAGACCCACACGTCGTTGAGCGCTACCGCGAGGCGGTCGGGCTCGAACTCGGCGTCGGTCGTGCCGACGGCGGACAGCACCCGGCCCCAGTTCGGGTCCTCGCCGTGCAGCGCGCACTTGAGCAGGTTGCTCCGCGCGACGGCCCGGGCGGCGACCAGCGCGTCCCGCTCGGTGCGGGCCCGGACGACGGTGACCTCGACGGTCTTGGACGCACCCTCGGCGTCGTCGACCAGCTGACGGGCCAGGTCGGCGCAGACCTCCTGCACCGCCGCCGAGAGGTCCTCCTCCGCCGGTGACCTACCGGAGGCTCCGGACGCGAGCAGCAGGACCGTGTCGTTGGTCGACATGCAGCCGTCGGAGTCCACCCGGTCGAAGGTGTGTGCCGTCGCGTGGCGCAGCACCCGGTCGAGCACGTCGGGCGTGGCCTGCGCGTCGGTGGTGACGACCGCGAGCATCGTGGCCAGGCCGGGGGCGAGCATGCCCGCGCCCTTCGCCATGCCGCCGACGACGAAGCCTTCCGCCTCCACGACCGACTGCTTGGGGTGCGTGTCGGTGGTCATGATCGCCCGCGCGGCCTCGTCGGCGCCGGAGCCGTCGAGCAGCGGGACGGCCGCGTCGACGCCCGCGAGCAGCGCGTCGATGTTCAGCCGGTCGCCGATCAGGCCGGTGGAGCAGACCGCGACGTCGGTCGCCGAGACGTCGAGCAGTCCCGCCGCCCACTCGGCGGTCGCGTGGGTGTCCTGGAAGCCGGCCGGGCCGGTGCACGCGTTGGCCCCGCCGGAGTTGAGGACGACCGCGTCGACCCGGCCGTCGGCGACGACCTGCTGGCTCCAGAGGACCGGGGCTGCCTTCACCCGGTTGCCCGTGAACACCGCGGCCGCGGCGTGGCTCGGGCCGTCGTTGACCACCAGCGCCACGTCGAGCAGGCCGCTCGTCTTCAGACCGGCCGCGACGCCGCTGGCCCGGAAGCCGAGCGGGGCGGTGACGCTCATGGCGCGACCCCCGAGACGGGGAGGCCGGCCGTCTCGTCCAGCCCGAGGACGATGTTGGCGTTCTGCACGGCCTGGCCGGCAGCCCCCTTCACCAGGTTGTCCAGCGCGGCCACGACGACCGCCCGGCCGGCATGGGTGTCAGCGGCGACCTGGAGGTGGACGCTGTTGCTCCCCGCCGTGGCGGCGGTGGTCGGCCAGGTCCCCTCGGGCAGCACGTGCACGAAGGGCTCGTCGTCGTACGCCGCGAGCAGCGCGTCGCGCAACGCCGCTGTGCCGGCGCCCGGCGCCAGGCGGGCGGTCGACGTCGCCAGGATCCCCCTGGGCATCGGCGCCAGCACCGGTGTGAAGGACAGCGTGACGGCGGTGCCGGCGGCAGCGGTCAGCGCCTGCTCCATCTCCGGTGTGTGCTGGTGGACTCCTCCTGCCTTGTAGGTCGAGAGGGCCCCCATCACCTCGCTGGCCATCAGGGCGGCCGTGACCTTGCGACCGGCACCGGAGGTTCCCGACGAGGCGACGACCACGACGTCGGCCGGCTCGACGAGCCCGGCCGCGAGCAGCGGCGCGAGCCCGACGACGACCGACGTCGGGTAGCAGCCGGGGTTGGCGACCCGAGTCGCAGCGGCGACCTGCTCGCGGGTGCCCGGCAGCTCGGGGAGGCCGTAGACCCAGGTGCCCGCGTGCGACCCGCCGTAGTAGCGCTGCCACGCCGCCGCGTCGCCGAGCCGGAAGTCGGCGCCGAGGTCCACGACGGGCAGGCCGTCCGGCAGGCCGGCGACGACGGCCGCCGACTCGCCGTGCGGGAGGGCCAGGAAGACCAGGTCGGCCTCGGCCAGCCGGGCCGGATCGGTGGCCGTGAACGTCAGGCCGGCGAGCTGGGGCAGCTGGGGGTGCAGCTCGGTGACCGGCCGGCCGGCCGCCGACCCGGCGGCGACCGGCCCGATGCTCAGGCCGGGGTGGCCCAGCAGCAGCCGGAGCAGCTCCCCGCCCGCGTACCCGCTGGCTCCCGCCACGGCTGCCGTCCGACCCATGAGCATGAGTATGCGGAATCCTGCAAGTTCATGCAAACCGGTTGGCCCTGCCCGGTGCGTCCCTGCCGGATTCGCGTCGTCCAGCCGGTCCAGAACCCTCCCGCCAGCGATCCGATCCGGCAGCCACGCACCGTCGTTGACGCGGAAGGTTCGCGACGGCGGGGACGGCGTCAGAGCCGCTTGACCAGGTGCAGATGGCCGTGCCCGACCGGATAGCCCTCGACCCGGCCGTACTCGGTGTAGCCCCGCGCCGCGTAGAAGCCGGGGCCTGGAACGTGTGGGTGGCCAGCACGACCTGCCGGCAGCCCCGTCGGGCCGCCTTCGGTCTCCGCCTCCGCCAGCAGGCGCGACCCGAGGCCGGCACCCCGGCGGCTCTCGTCGACGTGCAGCAGGTCGACGAACGCCGTGCCGCCCCATGTCCAGCCGAACAGCCCGGCGACGATGTCGCCATCATCGACTCGTCGTCGCCGTCGTCGCCGTCCTCGCGTCGCGGACCGTGATGACCAGCAGGGCGCCGTCGTCGATGCCCGTGACCGCCACGTTGAACGCGTGCAGCCGGGCGCGCAGCTCGAGCTCGACCGCGCCGCCGTCGTCGCTGTCCCCCAGCTCCATCCGCAGCCGCACCACGGCGCCGAGCATGTCAGGCCAGCGGGTCGTCCGGACCCCAGGCGCGCAGCCGGAGCACGCGGGCGTCGAGGGCCCGGATGCTCTCCGCGTTCTCGAGCAGGACCGCGAGGTCGTCGCGGGCGGCGTGGACGAAGCGACCGTGCACGGCGTCCAGCTCGCCGCGGGCGAAGCGCACGACGACGTCGACGAACCGCTCCACGGGGTTCCACGGCTGCTCGTCCGGCGGGCCCCACATGGTCTCGGTCATGTCGGTGCGGATCAGACCCGGGCTGACCTCGACGACGGTGACCCCGGTCCCGTCCAGGGCCGCCGCCAGGCTGTCCGTCAGCCGGCTGACGGCGGCCTTCGACACCGAGTACGCCGACCAGTCGGGCCGGGGACTCTGACCCATACCGCTGCCCACGTGCAGCACCCGGCCGCGGCCGCGCTCGACCATGCCCGGCACGACCTGCCGGTCGAGGAGGAAGGTGCCGCGCAGGTTCGTCTCGACCACCCGCCACCAGTCGTCCGCGTCGGCCTCCCACGGGCGGCCGGCCGACTGCTCACGCAGGCCGGCGTTGGTGACCAGCAGGTCGACCGGCCCGAGGTCGCGCTGCACCGTCTCGACCGCCGCCTTCACCTGGCCCGGGCGGTGACGTCGGCCGGCACGGCGACCGCCCGGTCCGCGCCGGCTGTCACGCACGCGGACAGCACCTCGTCCAGGGTCGACCGGGTACGGCCCAGCAGCCCCACCCGCATGCCCTGGGCGGCCAGACCGAGCGCCGTCTCCCGACCGATCCCCCGGCCGGCGCCGCTGACCAGCGCGACCTGGCCGGCAAGCGGCCGGTCAGCCACCGCGCTGCTCGGCTCCGGTCCGGCGTACCGCCTCGGCGACGGCCGCCTCGCGGGCGGCCGTGACCTCCTCGACGGTGAGCGTCCGGTCCGGGGCGCGGAAGCGCAGGGCGTACGCGAGGGAGGTCCTGCCCTCCCCCACCTGCTCCCCCCGGTAGAGGTCGAAGAGCCGCAGCGACTCCAGCAGCTCGCCGGCACCGTCGCGCAGCGCCTGCTCCACGGCGGCAGCCGGGACATCTGCGTCGACGACGAGGGCGACGTCCTGGGTGGCCACCGGGTAGGTGGACACCCGTGGTGCGGGGACCGGCGATGCGTCGTGCCCGAGCAGCTCGAGGTCGAGCTCCATCGCGGAGGTCCGCTCCGGCAGGCCGAGGTCGGCGACGACCCGCGGATGCAGCTCGCCGGCATGGCCGACGAGCCGGCCGTCGACGTGCAGGGCGGCGGACCGGCCCGGGTGCCAGGGGCGTGGGCGTCGGCCGAGACGGCCAGCGTCACGCCGGCCTGCCGGGCGACGGTGCGCGCGGCCTCGACGGCGTCGGCCCAGCCCGCGCTCCGGCCGGGCCCCACCATCCCGGCTGCTCGATGGTGCCGGCGAGGGCCACGGCGACGCGCTCCGGCTGGGCGGGCAGCGCTGCGTCGAGCGCGGCCACCTCGTCGTCGGAGGGGCGACGGTCGACCGGCGGCCGCGGTGCCGCCGGCAGCGGGTCGGGGCCTGGCCGGAAGACGGTGCCGACCTCGAAGAGCGCCACGTCCGTGGTGCCCCGGCCGACGTTGCGGCGCAGCGCCGCCAGCAGCCCCGGCAGCAGCGTCGTGCGCAGCAGCGGCTCCTCGTCGGAGAGCGGGTTGGCCAGCCGCACGGCGTGACGCCGGTCGTCGTCCGCCGGCAGCATCAGGGCGTCGAAGGCCCCCTCCCCGACGAACGGGTACGACGGAGCCTCGACGTAGCCGGCGTGGGCCAGCGCGTTCCCCAGCCGGCGGCGCAGCCGTTGCTGGTCGCTGAGGCCGGGCCCGGCAGGGGCCTGCGGCAGCACGGAGGGGATCCGGTCGTAGCCGACGAGCCGGATCACCTCCTCGTCGAGATCCGCCGGGTCCACGATGTCCGGGCGCCACGGCGGCGGGGTGACGGTCCAGGGCTCCCGGGCAGCGTCGACGACACAGCCGACCTGCTCCAGGCGGCGCCGGACCTCCTCCGGCGCGATGTCGAAGCCGGCGGTCCGCGACGGCCGGGCCGGGTCCAGCACGACGTGGCGGGTCGCCATCGGGTGCCGCACCTCGGTCGACCCGGCGTGCGCCGCGCCACCGAGCCGTGCGAGCAGGCGGACCGCGCGGGTCGACGCGTACGGCGCCAGCTCCGGGTCGACGCCGCGCTCGAAGCGCTTGGCGGCCTCGCTGCTGAGCTTGTGCCGGCGGGACGTCCGGGCCACGGCGACCGGCCCGAAGTGCGCAGCCTCGAGCACGAGGTCCGTGGACGCCGCGTCGATCTCGGTGGTGAGGCCGCCCATCAACCCCGCCAGCCCCACCGGACCGGTGTCGTCGGTGATCAGCACGTCCTCGGGGTCCAGGTCGCGGACGACGTGGTCCAGGGTCTCCAGCCGCTCCCCCGGGACCGCGCGGCGGACGACGATCGGACCGGTGAGCCGTGAGCTGTCGAAGGCGTGCAGCGGCTGCCCGGTCTCGAGCATCACGTAGTTGGTCACGTCGACGGCGAGCGACACCGGACGCATGCCGCATAGCATCAGCCGCCGCTGCAGCCACAGCGGGCTCTGCGCCCGGGGGTCGAGCCCGGTGACGGTACGCAGGACCAGCCGGTCGGCGGCCGTGGGGTCGGCGATCTGTCCAGGGTGGCCGGCGCCGTCGACCGGGAGGGCCTCGAGGTCTGCCGGGTCGTGGAAGTCCACCCCGAAGGCGGTGGCCGCCTCGCGAGCGATGCCCCGGATGGACAGGCAGTAGCCCCGGTCCGGCGTCACCGCGATGTCGAGCACCTCGTCGCGCAGGCCGAGCAGTGCGACCGCGTCGTCGCCGGGTGACGCGTCGGCCGGCAGAACGAGGATGCCGGTGTGGTCGTCGCCGACGCCCAGCTCGCGGGACGAGCAGATCATCCCGTCGCTGATGTGGCCGTACGTCGTCCTGGCCGTGATGGCGAACCCACCGGCCAGTGTCGCCCCCGGCAGCGCCACCACGACGGGGTCGCCGACGGCGAAGTTCAGCGCGCCGCAGACGATGCCCCGAGGCGCGTGCTCACCGACGTCGACCGTGCACCAGCGCACCGTCTTGCCGTTGGAGTGCACCTCGTCCTCGTACGTCAGGACCCGGCCCACCAAGAGCGGACCGTCGATGTCATGACCGGGACGCTCGACGGTCTCGACCTCGAGGCCGGCGGCGATCAGCCGCTCGGCGACCGCGCGACCGTCGACGTCGGGCGGGATGTCGGCATGCTCGCGCAGCCATGACAGCGGGGGCGCGCATCAGAGCTCCGTCCCGAACGGCAGGGTGAAGCGCACGTCACCCTCCACCATGTCCCGCATATCCTCTGCGCCGTGCCGCGACATGAGCGTCCGCTCCAGCCCCATGCCGAACGCGAAGCCGGAGTAGCGGTCGGGGTCGATCCCGCACGCGACGAGCACCCGCGGGTTGACCATCCCGCAGCCACCCCACTCGATCCAGCCCTCGGACGAGCAGGTCCGGCAGGGGCGGTCGGGGTTGCCGACCGACTCGCCGTGGCAGACCCAGCAGCGCAGGTCCATCTCGGCGCTCGGCTCGGTGAAGGGGAAGTAGGACGGCCGTAGCCGGGTGACCGTGCCCTCGCCGAACATCGCTCCGGCGAAGTGGTCGAGTGTTCCGCGCAGGTGAGCCATCGTGATGCCCTCGTCGACGACGAGGCCCTCCACCTGGTTGAAGACCGGGGTGTGCGTGGCGTCCAGCTCGTCGGTTCGGTAGACCCGGCCCGGCGAGACGGCGTAGATGGGCGGGTCGCGGCGCAGCATGGTCCGGATCTGGACCGGCGAGGTCTGGGTGCGCAGCACGACGCCGGAGTCGGCGCTCCCGACCCAGAAGGTGTCCTGTGTGGTGCGAGCCGGATGGTCCGGGCCCGAGGTTCAGCGCGTCGAAGTTGTACCACTCGGTCTCGACCTCGGGGCCTTCGGACCACTCGTACCCCATGGCGACGAACAGCTCGGCGACCCGCTCGCCCACGGTGCTCAGCGGGTGCCGCGCGCCGGGCCGGGTGCGGTCCCACGGCAGCGTCACGTCGACGGCCTCCTCGACGAGCACCCGCTCGTCGCGCTCCCGCTCGAGCTCGCCCTGGCGGACGGACAGCGCGTCGGACACCGCGCGGCGCGCCTGGCCCACCCGCTTGCCGGCGTCCGCCTTGGCGGCCGGGGGCAGCGAGCCGATCTCGCGGTTGGCCAGGGCCAGGGCGGACCGGTCTCCGGCGTGCTCGAGCCGGACCCGTTTGAGTGCGTCGAGGTCGGCGGCGTCGGCGATGGCGGTCAGCGCCGCGTCGCGCGCGCGCTCGACCTCGTCGGCGTTCAAGGCTGTCACCTGCACGGGGTCGTAGGACTTGTTGGGTGCGGACATCAGCGGCCTTCGTCGGATCATCGGGCATCGTCGGGCATCTGGCGGAAGAGCGCCGCCCGAGTCTAGGTCGCGGCGGCCGGGGTCTCGGCCCGCCGCCCCCTGCACGCCTAGTCGGCGAAGTCCGGGGTCGCGGCGGGCAGCACGAATCGGAACCGCGCCCCGCCGCCGGGGGCCCGGCCGACCTCGATCCGGCCGCCGTGCGCCTCCACCAGGCCGCGCACGATGTAGAGACCCAGGCCGGTGCCACCACGCCGGCCGGACCGCCAGAACCGGGTGAACACACGGTCTCGCTGCTCGTCGGGGATGCCCTCACCCTCGTCCATGACCGTCACCCCCGCTCCGTCGCCCTCCGGCTCGACGACGATCGTCACCCGTCCGGCGCCGTGGCGCACGGCATTTTCCAGCAGGTTCGCCATGACCTGGTCCAGCTTGTCGGCATCCACCCACATCTCCGGTATGCCGCTGCGGACCTGGACGTCGAACGTCGCGGGGTCCTGCCCGGCGGCCACGATCCCGGCGACGTGGCGGCGCACGACGCGCTCGAGGTCCACGGCCTGCCGGCGGACTGCGAGCCGTCCGGAGTCGATCCGCGCGATGTCGAGCAGCTCGGTGATCAGGCGGGTGACTCGGTCCGCGTCGGCGTTGACCGTCTCCAGCATCAGCCGCTTCTGGTCGTCGTTGAAGCGCTCCCACTTGGCGAGCAGGGTCGCGGTGAAGCCCTTGACCGACGTCAGGGGCGAGCGCAGCTCGTGGGCGACGGTTGACACCAGCTCGGCGCGGCTGAGCTCCTCGCGGGCCCGGTGCCGGGTGTCACGCAGCGAGACGACGACTCGCCGAACCGGGCCACGCAGCTCGTCGCGGACGTACTTCGAGGTGACCAGGACCTCCTGGCCGCCCGGGAGCAGGAGGTTCCGCTCCGGGTGTCCGGTCACGCTGGCCAGCCCGAGGTAGGGGTTGGCGCACGGCCACCAGGCCCGGCCGTCCAAGTCCCTCGAGCGGGAGAGCGGCCTCGAGGTCCTTCCCGACGGCGACCTGGACGTCGCACGCCGGTGATCCGCGAGGCGGCAGTGTTGAACTCCACGACGATTCCCCGCTCGTCCGCCACGACCAGGCCGTCGGGCAGGTCGTCGTAGACGCCGCCCTCCCCGCCATTCCGCCTGGTCACAAGGCCGAGCCTACCGATCATGCACCGCCGAGTCGACCCGTCGACAGGCCCACGTGTCATGGGTCGTGCAGCCTGCCGGTCATCGGTCGTACAGCCCGCTCGCCCTCTGTGCCCGGGCAGATGCGTAGAGGCACACCGCGGCCGCTGCCGCCAGGTTCAGGCTCTCCGCGCGGCCGTGGATCGGGACCTTGACGACCTCGTCGGCCAGCGCCCGGGTGGCCTCCGGGAGACCCCAGGCCTCGTTGCCGAAAACCCACGCGGTGGGACGCGGCCAGCAGCCCCGAGTCGGTCGCCGCGTCCAGGTCGAGGTCGGCATGGCCGTCGGCCGCCAGCACCCTCAGCCCGGCCGCGCGCAGCGCCGGCAGGTCCTCCGCGACGTCACGCCCGACCGACACCGGGAGGTGGAAGATGCTGCCCGCCGAGGCCCGCACGCACTTGCCGTTGTACGGGTCCACGCTGTCGCCGGTCAGAAGCGACGGCCTGCGCGCCCGCGGCGTCGGCCGTGCGCAGGACGGTGCCGGCGTTGCCGGGGTCGCGCGCGTGGGCCAGCACCGTGACCAGCTGCGGCGACCCCGCGAGCACCTCCGCCAGCGGCCGGTGCAGCGACGCGGCAGACCGCGACCAGCGCCCTGCGGGCTGACGGTCTGCGACAGGGCGTCCATCACCTCGCCGCTGACCAGGTGGACGGCGACACCTGCGCCCGAGAGCGCGGTCACCAGGTCGCCGTGACGGTCGGCCGCCTCCGCGGTGACGAACAGCTCCACGCACGGTGTCCGGCCGGTCGACCGCCTCGCGTACGGCCTGCGGGCCCTCGGCGAGGAAGCGGCCCTCCCGGACCCGGAAGGCGCGCTTGGCCAGTCGGCGGGCGGCCTGCACCCGGGCCGAGCGCACGCTGGTGATCTCGGGTCCGACGACCACGGTCCGCCCCTTCACGCAGTCAGCCGCCCACCGCGGGCGCGGTGGGCGGCTGAGTGCATCGTGTCCTGCTCGATGCCGAGCGTCCAGCCTCGTGACGGGCTGCGCCAGGTCAGGCGGCGTTCTCGTCCTTGGCCGCGGACCCGGCATTGGCCGGCAGAGCGGCCTTGGCGACCCCGACCAGGGTCGCGAACGCTGCCGGGTCGTTGACCGCCAGGTCGGCGAGGACCTTGCGGTCCACCTCGCACCTCGGCCGCCTTGAGGCCCTGGATGAACCGGTTGTAGGTCATGCCGTTCTGGCGCGCGGCGGCGTTGATCCGCTGGATCCAGAGCTGACGGAAGTCACCCTTGCGCTTCTTGCGGTCGCGGTAGGCGTAGACGAGCGAGTGGGTGACCTGCTCCTTGGCCTTGCGGTAGAGACGCGACCGCTGCCCGCGGTAGCCGCTCGCCCGCTCGAGGACGACCCGGCGCTTCTTGTGGGCGTTGACCGCCCGCTTTACGCGTGCCACTGATTACTCCTTGGTTGTCTGCTCGGGGGTGGGGGTCGCCTGTTACTTGCCGAGCAGGCGCTTGACCTTCTTGACGTCCGCCTTCGAGGTCGCGACGTCAGCCGCGAGCCGGCGGGTGCGCGTCGAGGACTTGCCCTCGAGCAGGTGACGACGGTTGGCCTGTTCGCGCAGCACCTTGCCGGAACCGGAAAGGCGGAAGCGCTTCTTGGTCCCGCTGTGCGTCTTGAATTTCGGCATGGCGCCGGCGTCTCCTCGTCGGTACGTCCGCCGGGGGTTGGCCGGCGGTTCTCGGTGGTGCTGCGCTACCGGGGGGGTAGCGAGGTGCTGGTCAGTCGACCGTTGTGGGCCTCCGCGGCCTCCGGCTCGACGGGTCGGGGGCCGGTGGCTCGGTTTCGGGCGCTGGCGCCTCGGGCTCGACCACTGCGGGGGCAGCGGCCTCGACGACGCTGCAGGCGCGGGCGCCTCGGCCTCGACGACCTGGGGCGCTGCCTCCTCCTCGCGGCGAGCCCTGTCGGCGGCGCGCTCGGCGCGGGCATCGGCCTTCTTCTTCAACGGGCCGAGCACCATGATCATGTTGCGCCCGTCCTGCTTGGGAGCGGACTCCACGAAACCGAGCTCCTCGACGTCGGCCGCCAGTCGCTGCAGCAGGCGGTACCCGAGCTCGGGGCGCGACTGCTCGCGACCGCGGAACATGATCGTGATCTTGACCTTGTCGCCCTGCTTGAGGAACCGGACCACGTGACCCTTCTTGGTCAGGTAGTCGTGCGGGTCGATCTTCGGTCGGAGCTTCATCTCCTTGATGACCGTGTTGACCTGGTTCTTGCGCGCCTCACGTGCCTTCTGCGCCGACTCGTACTTGAACTTGCCGTAGTCCATGAGCTTGCAGACCGGCGGGCGGGCCATCGGCGCAACCTCGACGAGGTCGAGGTCGGCCTCCTGGGCCAGCCGCAGCGCGTCGCCGATGGCGACGATGCCGACCTGTTCGCCGTTGGGGCCGACCAGGCGTACCTCGTTGACGCGGATCCGGTCGTTGATCCTGGGCTCAGTGCTGATGGGGCCTCCTTGATATGCCTGAGCGACCCCGAACACGAAAATGGCTCCCGTGCCCAGAGCTCACGGAAGCCACAACACCCAGACGCCGCCGACGCATCCCGACTGGAGACGCGGCCGACGCCTCGACCTGCCCTGCCGGTGAGGACCGAGCGGGTCGAGCTGACCGGGACCCGACAACCTGTCGTCCGTCCGGGGTGAGCCGGCCGGGCAGTCGGTCGATGCGGGTGGGAGGTTGGACTCCGCTTTGCGCACCCTGGCCCCGGCGTCCCGGAGGACGTCAGCACCCTGGTGGGTCGCTGGCCAGGCTACCAGCACCCGGCGTACGGCAGGAAATGTCGCCCGGCGGAGCGCAACCCCTCGGCCACCCCGGTGATCGTGGGGAATCAGGCCCGGATCAGGCCCGGTCCCCCTCACGATCATGGACGGAGGGGGTCGATGACCGGGCGGTGGCCGTCCGGTGCCGGCGAGCCGGTAGGCCGACGGGTGATGATCGCCAGGTCCACGCCGAGCACCGCGCCGTCCGCGAGGGCCTGCAGCCGGTCGGCGAGCCGTCGGCCGACGGCGCCCGCGTCGGCCGTCGGGTCGAGGGCGACCGTCAGCCGGGCATCGACGTCGGGCCAGGGGCCCAGCCATGCCCCCCGCACCGCCGGCTCGTGGCGCAGCACGTCCCGAAGACTCGCGACGGTCACCTCGTCGTCGTACGCGGGGACGGTCGGCGTCCGGCGCAGCAGCGCGCGGACCTCCCGCTCCCCGAGCGTCACGGTCACGGGTCCGGCCACATCGAGCACCAGGTCCTGCGCGCCCTCGGCGGCGACGACGGCCGCGGCGCGCTGCCCCTCGACCGCGACCGGCCGGGCGCTCGGGTCGAAGCGGTGGAGGGTCGCCAGGCTCGAGAACACCGGGACCGCCCGGCGGCCACGGCGGTCGGCCAGCAGGGCAAGGGCTACGTCGGCCTCCTTGTCGACGGTGAGCCCGCTCCCCGACGTGCCGGTGGACACAGCGGTGGACGTGGCGACCGCGGCGACCGCGGCGAAGACCCGTGCGCCGTGGAGAGCCGCCAGCACCTCGGGCCGGCGGGATGGGTCGGCGGCTACCGCCCGCAGCGCGGCGGCGAGCTCCGGTGGTGCGTCGCCGGTGTCACCCGCGAACCCTGGGTCCGGGATGCGCCTGGCTCCCACCGGCGGGCTACGGCTCGACGATGGCGATGACCGGGCCACCACCTGACGGCCCCTGGTGCACCGCTGCCACGGACACGAACACCGCCGGGTCGCCGGTCACCGACGCCACGACGCCGCCGACGCACGACTTGATCTGGCGGTGCCAGTGCACGTCGGAGTCGTCGAGCATGATGTTGCGCCGGTCGCGGACCCGACCCGTCGGATCGGCCTCGCACTTGCAGAAGACGTTGACGACCCGGCCGCGGAGGTCGCTCGACCGCGGCCGCTCCGGGAGGTCGTCCAGCCCGGCGTTGCGGATCGACTCCCACACCCCGTCGGCGTCGAGGGCGTCCTTCATCACGCTGTGGCCGATCCGGAAGCGGCCGCCCACGCCGCGGACGTTCCCGAGCACGACGATCTGGGCCTGGTCGAGCTCGACCCCGGACGAGCACGAGGCGACCGCGCTGTAGAGCGAGAGGTCCTTGTGGATCTGCTCGGCAGTCGGCATGTCGATCTCGCCGAGCGCGACGGCGATGCCCAGGGCCGTCGTGGAGTTCGAGACGTCCATCGACTTGAGGGTGTCCTCGGTCCACACGTCGTGACCGCGGCTCTTGGCGTCGGTGATGGTGTCCAGGGTGAGCAGCGGGGTCTTCGTCTGCACGTAGTGGACGTCGGCGGGGTCGGTGATGCCGGCTCGTTCCATCGCCACCTTCACACCGGCCGCGACCTTCTCGACCATCGGCACCCGGCCGATGTCCTCCGGCCTGATCTGCTCGCTCATCGCGTAGCCGACGGACAGTCTCGGCTCGTCCGTGGCGGGGACCTTGTCGGCGGAGGTCGTCGCGAAGATCGTCGCGTGCGGGGAGATCACGCCGTCCGTCCCGCCGGACCAGACGATGGGGATCTGCTTGATCTCGTACATGGACCGGGTGCCCCTGGCCTCCAACACTTCGCGGAACGCCCGGTCGGCGATGATCCGGGTGTAGTCGTTGACCCCGCCGTTGCCCTCGGTCTTGCCGATGACCGCGATCACCCGGTCGGCCTCGACCGACCCGTCGTCGATCAGCCGGGCCAGCCCCGACGCGTCAGACACGGACTCGATGGCGACCTTGTGGACCTCGATCGGCTCGGGCGTGGTCATGCGGTCTCTCCTCGTTCGATGACGGTTCCGGCCCTGCCGTGCACGGCCTGCTCGATGTTCTCCAGTGACGTGATGACCGAGCGGCCGCCACCTGCCTCGACGAAGCGGAGCGCCGCCTCGACCTTCGGCCCCATGCTGCCGCTCGCGAAGTCGTGCTCCTGCTGCAGGTCGCGCATCCGCGAGGCGGACACCCGACCGACCGGTTCCTCGTGGTGAGTGCCGTAGCCGAGCACGACGTTCTCGACGTCGGTGGCGATCACGAGCACCTCGGCACCGACCGCCCTGGCCAGCAGTGCCGCGGACAGGTCCTTGTCTATAACGGCCTCGACACCGCGCAGCGCGCCGTCCTCCCCGCGTACGACGGGGATGCCGCCGCCTCCCGCGCCGACGACGACGAACCCCGCGTCCGCGAGCACCCGGATGGCGGCAGCGTCGACGATCTCCCGCGGTTCGGGGGACGCGACCACGCGGCGCCACCCCTTGGAGCCCCGGTCCTCCCAGGTCTGGCCGTGCTCCATCAGCGCCCGCGCCTGGTCCTCCGGCAGGTAGCGGCCGATCGGCTTCGTCGGCTGCTCGAAGCCGGGGTCGGTGTCGTCGACGAGGGTGCGCGTCACGACGGTCGCGACCCGCCGGTCGACACCCCGGGCGGCGAGCGCGGCCTCCAGCGCGTCGAGCACGAGGAAGCCGATCGTGCCCTGGGTCTGCGCGCCGCACCAGTCGAGCGGGACGGGCGGGACGACGTGGGCGGCCAGCTCGTTCTTCACCAGCAGGTTGCCCACCTGAGGGCCGTTGCCGTGGGTCAGCAGCACGTCCACTCCCTGGCCGACGAGGTCGGCGACCCGCTCCATGGCGAGCACGACCGCGCGGTCCTGGTCGATCGGCGCGGCGCTCCCGTCGGGCCCCGTCATGGCGTTGCCGCCGAGGGCGATGAGGACGCGCATGGGGGCACCCTAGAGGTGAGGGTCAGCGTCAGGTGCCGAGGTGGCGGTAGCGGGAGAGCCGGGCCGCCAGCCGGGTGCGGGGGTCGCGGCGCAGCAGCGCGGTGAGCTCGTACTCCAGGACGCGCGCGACACGGGCGAGGTACGCCTCGGGCTCGTCGGCGGCGTCGGGGTGCTCGGCCACCACCCGGTCCACGATGCCGTTGCGCAGCAGGTCGAGCGACCTCACCCCTTGCGCCGCCGCCATCTCCGGTGCGCGCTCCGTCGTGCGGTGGATGATCGCGGACGCCCCCTCGGGCGGCAGCGGGGAGAGCCAGCCGTGCTGGGCGCACACCACCCGGTCCGCCGGCAGCAGGGCCAGCGCGCCTCCACCGGCTCCCTCGCCGAGCAGGAGGCAGACCGTCGGCGCGTCGAGCAGCACCAGGTCGGCCAGCGAGCGCGCGATCTCTCCCGCCAGGCCGCCTTCCTCGGCCTCCCGGCTCAGGGCGGCGCCCGCGGTGTCGATGACGGTGACGAGGGGCAGCTTCAGCTCGTCCGCGAGCTTCATCCCCCGTCGCGCCTCGCGCAGCCCGGCCGGGCCGAGCGGGCTGCCGACACCCTGTCGCGACCGGTCCTGGCCGAGCACGACGCACGGCGCGCCGCCGAAGCGCGCCAGCGCCAGCAGCAGGCCGGCGTCGGTCTCCCCCGCACCGGTCCCGTGCAGCGGCACCACGTCGCGGGCCGTGTGGCGAAGGAGCTGGCGGACCCCCGGCCGGTCCGGGCGCCGGGACCGCACGATGGAGTCCCAGGCCGGCTCGTCGGCGACGTCCTCGTCCGGGACGTCGTCGACGTCCGGCGAGCCCTCGTGCGGGGCTGTCAGCACGTTGAGCGCCCGGTCCAGCACGTCGGCGATGGCGTCCGGCGCGACGACCGCGTCGACGATGCCGTGCTCGCGCAGGTTCTCCGCGGTCTGCACGCCCTCGGGGAACGTGCCGCCGTAGAGCGCCGTGTAGACCCTCGGGCCGAGGAACCCGATGAGGGCGCCCGGCTCCGCCACCGTCACGTGGCCGAGCGAGCCCCACGACGCGAGGACCCCGCCGGTCGTCGGGTTGCGCAGGTAGACGAGGTACGGGTTCCCGTTGGCCTTGTGCTGGCCGATCGCCGCCGAGATCTTGACCATCTGCAGGAAGGCGACGGTTCCCTCCTGCATCCGGGTGCCCCCCGAGGTCGGCGAGGCGAGCAGCGGCAGGCGCTCGTCGGTGGCCCGCTCGACCGCTTGCACCAGCCGGTCGGCGGCCCGCACCCCGATGGAGCCGGCCAGGAAGCCGAACTCGCAGGCCACCACGGCGACCCGCCGTCCGTGCACCCGGCCCTCACCCGTGACGACCGACTCGTCGAGGCCGGTGCGGTCGCGGGCCTTCTGCAGGGACGCGGCATAGGCGGGGTCGGCCGGCCGGTCCTCGATCGGCTCGTCCCAGCACACCCAGCTGCCCTCGTCGAGCACGGTGCCGATCAGCTCGAGGGCGCCGGGACTGGTCACGTGCCCTCGGTCTCGTCCAGCCACCGCCGCACGGACTCGTCGTGCTGGCCAAGAGTGGGCGGCGCGGTGTGGGCGACCGGCTCCGACCCGTCGAAGCGCAGCGGCGGGCCCGGCAGCGTGATCCGGCCGGCGGTCGCGTGCTCGACGTCCACCAGCAGGCCCTGCGACCGGGTCTGCTCCCACTCGTACACCCTGTCCAGCGACCGGACCTCACCGGCCGGCACGCCGATCTCGGCCAGCTTCGGGAGCAGCTGCTCCAGCGGGTACGCCGCGAAGGCGCCGTCGACGGCCGCGTTGACCGCCTCCCGGTTGCGCACCCGCTCCGCGTTGGTCGCGAAGCCCGGCTCGTCCAGCGGGAGGTCGAACGCCGGTGCCAACCGCTTCCACAGCCCTTCGCTGCCCACCGCGATCTGCAGCAGCCCGTCGGCACAGTGGAACAGCCCGTACGGACAGATCGAGGGGTGGTGGTTGCCCTGCCCGTAGGGCACCTCGCCGGCCACCGTGTAGCGGGTGCCCTGGAACGCGTGCACGCCGACGATGGCGGCGAGCAGCGAGGTGCGCACGACGCTGCCGCGCCCGGTGCGGTCGCGCTCGTGCAGCGCCGCGACGGCACCGTAGGCGCCGTACATCCCGGCGAGCAGGTCGCCGATGGGGACGCCGACCTTGTTCGGGTCCTCGGGCCCGGTGCCGGTGAGGGACATCAACCCTGCCTCGCCCTGGGCGATCTGGTCGTAGCCCGCCCGGCCGCCCTCGGGTCCGTCGTGGCCGAACCCGGTGATGGACAGGACGACGAGACGCGGGTTCAGCTTGTGCATCGACTCGACCGAGAACCCCAGCCGGTCGAGGACCCCTGTGCGGAAGTTCTCGACCAGGACGTCGGCCCTCTGGACCAGGCGGGTCAGCAGGTCCCGGCCCTCCGGCGACTTGAGGTCCGCGGTCACCGACTCCTTGTTCCTGTTGCAGGAGAAGAAGTAGGTGCTCTCACCATGCTCCGAGACCTTGCCCGCGTCGTCGACGAACGGCGGTCCCCAGCCGCGGCTGTCGTCCCCTCCGTCCGGGTTCTCGAGCTTGATGACCCGAGCGCCGAGATCGCCGAGCATCATCGCTGCGTGCGGTCCGGCGAGGGCGCGGGACAGGTCGACGACGAGTGCACCGTCCAGGGGGCCGCTCATGGCACGCGAGCCTGTCACAGCGCCCGCACGGAGGGGAACGGCGCCCGCCGGGTGGCCGGGCGGCCCGCTGGCAGACTGCCGGTGATGGACACCGTCGCTCCGCACGCCGCGCTGCGGGCGCTCGACGTCGCCGCCGTCGCCGACCTGGTCCGGCGCTCCGCACCGCGGCTCGGGACCGTCCGCCTCGTGCTGGTCGACGGGCCGGCCGGGTCGGGCAAGACGACCGCGGCCGCTCGGCTTGCGGACGCGCTCGGCGCTCCGGTCGTGCACATGGACGACCTCTACGCGGGCTGGTCCGGCCTTGGCGGCGATGTGTGGGACCGGCTGCGTCGGCAGGTGCTCGAACCGCTCGCCGCCGGGCGGCCCGGCCGATACCAGCGCTATGACTGGGACGACGGGCGGTTCGCCGAGTGGCACGACGTGCCGCTGCCGGAGACCCTCGTGGTCGAGGGCGTGGGGTCGGCGGCCCGGGCCGTGGACCCGTGGGCGACGCTTCGGGTCTGGGTGGAGGTCGGGCCCGAGCTGGCGCTGGAGCGCGGGATCGCCCGCGACGGCGAGCCGATGAGGGACGAGTGGCTGCGCTGGTCCGCCCTGGAGCGCGTGCATTTCCTCACCGACGGCACCGCCGGCCGGGCGGACGTCCTCGTCGACGGGTCAGCCCCGCCGGTGGGCGAGCTGTCAGGTGGCTAGCGTCCGCGCAGCTTGGAGAGCGCCTCTTCCAGGATGGCGGCCCCGTCGGCCTCGGTGCGACGCTCCTTGACGTAGGCCAGGTGCGTCTTGTACGGCTCAGTCCGCGGCGGGGACGGCGGGTTCTCGCGGTCCTGCCCCGCTGGGAAGCCGCAGCGCGGGCAGTCCCAGGTCTCGGGCGCCTGCGCCTGGGTCTCCTCCGAGAAGCTCGGCTTGGTCTCGTGCCCGTTGGCACACCAGTAGGAGAGGCGGAACCGGGGAGCGGCCTCGCCGCGCTCGGCCTCACCCATCGGGCCGGCGCCTACTCGGCTGCCCCGGATCGCGTTACCGCTTGCCACGTTCGTTGCTCCCCAGCTTCTCGAGGACGGTGCCCAGATTGTAGGTCAGGACTTGAGCAGGAGACCCAGCGCGACGATCGAGGCGATCCAGAGGATGCCGATGCCGATGGTCAGTCGGTCGAGGTTGCGCTCGACGACGGACGAGCCGCCGAGCGAGGAGGACACGCCGCCGCCGAAGAGGTCGGACAGCCCTCCGCCCTTTCCCTTGTGCAGCAGCACCAGCAGGACCATGAGCAGGCTGGTGATGATGAGCACGATCTGGAACACGATCTCCACGCGAGTTCTCTGCCTTCTCGGTCGATCCGGCGCGCCGGCTCGTGGCGCGGTCCTCAGGGTACGTCAGGAGGTACCGCCTGCGGGCTAGGAGGCCTGCTGCTCGACGGCGTTGCGGTAGCGGACGATGCCGACGAACTCCTCGGCGTCGATGCTGGCGCCGCCGACAAGGGCTCCGTCCACGTCGGTCTGGGCCATGATCCCGGCGACGTTGGCCGCCTTCACCGAGCCGCCGTACAGGATGCGCACGCCGTCCGCGAGGTCGCCGGAGTACAGCTCGGCCAGCCGGGTCCGGATCGCCGCGCAGACCTCCTGCGCGTCCTCGGGCGTCGCCACCTCGCCGGTGCCGATCGCCCAGACCGGCTCGTATGCCACCACGACCTGCCGGGCCTGGTCGGCCCGAACGCCATCGAGCGCCGCGGACAGCTGCGCCAGGGTGTGCTCGACGTGGCGACCTTCCTGACGTACCTCCAGCGCCTCGCCGACGCACACGATCGGCACCAGCTTCTCGCCGAACGCCGCCTTGGCCTTTGCGTTGACCAGCGCATCGTCCTCGTGGCGGTCGGCGCGGCGCTCGCTGTGCCCGACGACGACGTAGGTGCAGCCGAGCTTGGCCAGCATCGACGCTGCGATGTCGCCGGTGTGCGCGCCCTGGCGAGTGCGGCGAGACGTCCTGCGCCCCGTAGGCGACGCGGTACTTGTCGCCGTCGACCAGGGTCTGCACGGAGCGGATGGCGGTGAACGGCGGCAGGACGGCGACCTCGACGGCGTCGAAGTCGTCGTCGGTCAGCGAGAAGGCGAGCTTCTGCACCAGCGCGAGCGCCTCGAGGTGGTTGAGGTTCATCTTCCAGTTGCCCGCCATCAGCGGGGTGCGGCTCATGTGTGCTCAGTCCTCCAAGACTTCTGAACCCGGAAGCTCCTTGCCCTCGAGGAACTCGAGGCTGGCGCCTCCCCCGGTCGAGATGTGGCCGAACGCCGCCTCGTCGAAGCCGAGCGCGCGCACGGCGGCAGCCGAGTCGCCGCCGCCGACGACCGTCAGCCCGCCCGCGGCGGTGACCTCGGTCAGCGCCTGGGCCACCGCGCGGGTTCCCTCGGCGAACGGCGCCATCTCGAACACGCCCATCGGGCCGTTCCAGAAGACGGTCCGCGCGTCGAGAATCTTCGCGGCGAACAACCGGCTGCTCTCCGGGCCGATGTCGAGCCCCAGCCGGTCCTTCGGGATCTGGTCCACGGCGACGACATCGTGCGCGGCGTCCTCGGAGAACGCCGTCGCGGCCACGATGTCGACCGGCAGGACGATCTCCACGCCCTTCGACGCCGCCAGGTCGAGGTAGCCGCGTACGGCATCGAGCTGGTCCTCCTCGAGCATGCTCTTCCCGACCTCGTGGCCCTGTGCCTTGAGGAACGTGAAGACCATGCCGCCGCCGATCAGCAGCCGGTCCACGGACTGGAGCAGGTTGTCGATGACGCCGAGCTTGTCGGAGACCTTCGCGCCGCCGAGGACCACGACATAGGGCCGGTCCGGGTCGCCGGTCAGCCGGCGCAGGACCTCGGTCTCGAGCAGCACCAGCTGCCCGGCCGCGTGCGGCAGCCGCTGCGGCACGTCGTAGACGCTGGCGTGCTTGCGGTGCATCGCACCGAACCCGTCACCGACGTAGGCGTCCGCCAGCGCCGCCAGCTCGTCGGCGAACGCAGCGCGCTCGGTGTCGTCCTTGCTCTCCTCGCCGGGGTTGAAGCGCAGGTTCTCCAGCAGCGCGACGTCGCCGTCCCCCAGCGACCCGACGGCCGCGCTTCGCGCTCTCGCCCACCGTGTCGGCGGCGAACTCGACCGGCCGGCCGAGCACCTCGGCCAGCCGCTTGGCCACCGGCGCGAGGCTGTACTCCGGGACCGGCTTCCCCTTCGGCCGGCCCAGGTGCGCGCAGACCACCACGCGGGCCCCGCGGTCGACCAGGTCGGCGATGGTGGGGGCGCTGGCCCGGATCCGGCCGTCGTCGGTGATGGTCGAGCCGTCCAGCGGGACGTTGAGGTCCGACCGGACCAGGACCCGCTTGCCGGCCAGGTCCCCGAGGTCGTCGACTGTCCGCACTACAGCGACGAGCCGACGAGCTTGACGAGGTCGACGAGCCGGTTCGAGTAGCCCCACTCGTTGTCGTACCAGCCGACGACCTTGACCTGGTCGCCGATGACCTTGGTCAGCTTCGAGTCGAAGATGCACGACGACGGGTCGGTGACGATGTCGCTGGACACGATCTCGTCCTCGGTGTAGCTCAGGTAGCCCTTGAGCGGGCCGTCGGCCGCGGCGGCCTTGAACGCGGCGTTGACCTCGTCCACGGTCGTGTCCCGGGAGACCGTCACGGTGAGGTCGGTGGCCGAGCCGGTGGGCACCGGGACGCGCAGGGCGTAGCCGTCCAGCTTGCCCTTCAGCTCGGGGAGCACCAGCCCGATCGCCTTGGCCGCGCCGGTGCTGGTCGGCACGACGTTGAGCGCGGCGGCACGGGCCCGGCGGAGGTCGCTGTGCGGGCCGTCCTGCAGGTTCTGGTCCTGGGTGTACGCGTGGATCGTGGTCATCAGCCCGCGCTCGATAGTGAACGTGTCGTGCAGGACCTTCGCGAGCGGAGCCAGGCAGTTCGTGGTGCACGAGGCGTTGCTGATGATGTGGTGGTTCGCCGGGTCGTACGCCGAGTCGTTGGCGCCGAGCACCACCGTGAAGTCCTCGTTCTTGGCCGGCGCCGAGATGATGACCTTCTGGGCGCCGGCGTCGAGGTGCGCCCGGGCCTTGGTGGCGTCGGTGAAGAACCCGGTCGACTCGATGACGACGTCGGCGCCGAGCTCCTTCCAGGGCAGCGAGCCGGGGTCGCGCTCCTCGAGGGCTCGGATCTTGCGCTCGCCGACGATGATGTTCTGGTCGTCGAAGGACACGTCCTCCTGGAGCCGGCCGAGGATGCTGTCGTACTTCAGCAGGTGGGCCAGCGTCTTGTTGTCCGTGAGGTCGTTGGCCCCGACCACCTCGATGTCTGCACCCTGCGCGAGAGCCGCCCGGAAGAAGTTCCGCCCGATACGGCCGAAGCCGTTGATGCCCACCCGAACCGTCACGACAGTCTCCTTCAGCTCTCCGCCTCGACCCTGCCCGGCAACCCTATCCGTCCGACTTGGCGGGGCTACGCAGCCGCTTCCCAGGCGCGTGGATCGCCCGAGCCAAGCTGGCGCGTCGAGGCGCTACGTCTACGTGGTCGACGCCAGCCGCGGAGATCGCGAGGGGTCGGTCAGGCGTCGAGCATGTCCGGGGTGAGGTTGGCGTCGGTGCCCGGGATCCCCTGGTCGGTGGCCCGCTTGTCGGCCAGCGCCAGCAGCCGGCGGATCCGGCCGGCGACCGCGTCCTTGGTCATCGGCGGGTCGGCCAGGGCGCCGAGCTCCTCGAGGCTGGCCTGCTTGTGCGCCAGGCGCAGCTCGCCCGCGGTGCGCAGGTGGTCGGGGATCTCCTCGCCGAGGATCTCCAGGGCGCGCTGCACCCGGGCGCCGGCGGCGACCGCCGCCCTCGCCGAGCGGCGCATGTTCGCGTCGTCGAAGTTGGCCAGCCGGTTGGCGGTGGCCCGGACCTCGCGGCGCATCCGCCGCTCCTCCCAGGCGAGCACGCTGTCGTGGGCACCGAGCCGGGTGAGCAGCGCGCCGATCGCGTCCCCGTCGCGGACGACGACCCGGTCGACCCCGCGTACCTCGCGGGCCTTCGCCCCGATGCCCAGCCGGCGCGCCGCGCCCACCAGCGCGAGCGCGGCCTCCGGGCCCGGGCAGGTGATCTCCAGGGCCGACGACCGTCCCGGCTCGGTGAGCGAGCCGTGGGCGAGGAAGGCGCCGCGCCACGCGGACTCGGCGTCGCAGAGCGCGCCGGACACCACCTGGGGCGGCAGCCCCCGCACCGGCCGGCCTCGGCCGTCGAGCAGGCCGGTCTGGCGGGCCAGCGCCTCACCGTCCTTCGCCACCCGCACGAGGTAGCGGCTGCCCTTGCGCAGCCCGCCCGGCGCGACCACCGCGACGTCGGAGGTGTGGCCGTAGACCTCGGCGATGTCCTTGCGCAGCCGTCGGGCGGTCGCGCCGGTGTCGATCTCGGCCTCGACGACGATGCGGCCGGTGACGATGTGCAGCCCACCGGCGAAGCGCAGCATCGACGACACCTCTGCCTTGCGGCAGCACGGCTTGGTCACCTCGAGGTGAGCGAGCTCGCCCTTGACGGCGGCGGTCATGGCCATGGCTCACATCCTGTCAGTCGGAAGCCGGTCGGGGGCGAAGAGACGGCTCAAGGCCGATGCGAGCCGGTCGGGGTCGTGCCGGTCGGGGTGCGTCGTCCTGGGCCAGCGGGGCGAGGTGCAGATCGGCGCCGAGATCGCGGGCGACCCGCCGCAGCGCCTCGGGGTCGGGCACCGCGGCCGTGTCGGCGAGGACCGCGTGCAGCGTCAGGGCCGGCGCATGCCGGGCGAGGACCTCGAGGTGGGTCTCGGGCGCGAAGCCGGCGGTCTCGCCCGGCTGCGGCGCGAGGTTGAGCACCACGACCCGGCGGGCGCTGGTGGAGCACAGCGCGTCGGCGAGCTCGGGCACGAGCAGGTGCGGGATGACGCTGGTGAACCACGAGCCGGGGCCGAGCACCACCCAGTCGGCCTCCAGGACGGCGGCGACCGCCTCCGGGCACGCCGGCGGCTGCTCGGGCACGCAGGCCCATGTGGACGACGCGGCCAGGGGTGGTGGCGACGGCGACCTGCCCGCGTACGGTGACAAGGCCCTCGCCCGGCACCGGCTCGTGGACGGCCATGACGGCCTCGATGTCCAGCGGCACGACCGACATCGGCAGCACCCGACCATGGGCGCCGAGCAGCCGGGCCACCCAGTCGAGCCCGGCGACCGAGTCGCCGAGCAGCTCCCAGAGCGCGACGATGAGCAGGTTGCCGACGGCGTGGTCGTGCAGCTCTCCCGCGCTGCGGAACCGGTGCTGGGCCACCCGGCTCCACGTCTGGCCCCACTCGTCGTCGCCGCACAGCGCGGCCAGCGCCATCCGCAGGTCGCCGGGCGGGAGCACGCCGAACTCGCGCCGCAGCCGGCCGCTCGAGCCGCCGTCGTCGGCCACGGTCACCACCGCGGTGAGGTCGTCGGTCACCCGGCGCAGCGCCTGCAGCGAGGCCGCCAGCCCGTGACCGCCGCCGAGGGCCACCACCGACGGGCTCATGGCTGCCTCTCCCCGAGAGAGGTCACTCACGGCCGAGGTCCCGGTGGACGACCGCGGCGTCGACGCCGGACGCCGCCAGCCGGGCAGCGAGCTCCTCGGCCATCGCGACCGAGCGGTGCTTGCCGCCCGTGCAGCCGACCGCGAACGTCGCGTAGCGCTTCCCCTCGCGCTGGTAGCCCTCCCCGATCAGCTCGAGCACGCGCTGGTAGGCGTCGAGGAGCTCGGCCGCGCCCTGCTGCGCGAGGACGTAGTCACGAACCGCCGCGTCCTGCCCGGTCAGCGGCCGCAGCTCCGGGACCCAGTGCGGGTTGGGCAGGAACCGGCAGTCCACGACCAGGTCGGCGTCGACCGGCAGGCCGTACTTGTAGCCGAACGAGATGACCGTCGCGTGCAGGCCCGGTGTCACCTCCTCGAAGGCGGAGATCACCTTCGCGGCGAGCTGGTGGACGTTGAGGTCCGTCGTGTCCAGCACGATGTCGGCATCGGCCCGAAGGTCGCGCAGCATCTCCCGTTCCAGCGCGATGCCGTCGCTGAGCATGCCGTCGCCCTGGAGTGGGTGCGGGCGGCGCACCGCCTCGTGCCGCCGGACCAGCGCGTCGTCGGAGGCCTCGAGGAACACGATCCTGGGGTCCCTGCCGTCGGTCGCGAGCTGGGCCCTGGCCTCGGCGAGGTCGGCGAAGAAGGTCCGGCTGCGCACGTCGACGACGGCTGCGATGCGCTTGACGTCTCCGCGGGCCCGCCCACCGAGCTCGGCCAGGGTGGGCAGCAACGCGGGCGGGAGGTTGTCGACCACGAACCAGCCCAGATCCTCGAGCACGTTTGCCGCCGTGCTCCGGCCGGCCCCTGACATGCCGGTGATGATCGCCAGCTCGGGCAGGTGCGGCGCGGCGTCGGCCTGTTCGGCCCGCTCGGTCTGCTCGGCGTGCTTGCTCACGTGCCCTCACCGTCGTCGACGCCCGCCCCGACGTCGAGGATCTCACCGGTCGCCGTGTTGACCGCCGCAGGCACCCGGCCGCGCGCCGCGAGCCCGCTCACGACGGCCTCCGCGGTGCGCCGGCCGACGCCCGGGACCTCCATCACCTCGTCCACGGAGGCGGCCGCGAGGCGCTTGAGGGAGCCGAAGTGCTTGAGCAGGGCGGTCCGTCGGGTCTCACCGAGCCCGGGCACCCCGTCCAGAGCGCTGGCTGTCATCGACTTCGACCGTCGGGTCCGGTGCAGCGCGATGGCGAACCGGTGCGCCTCGTCGCGGACCCGCTGCAGCAGGTAGAGGCCCTCGCTGCTCCGCGGCAGGACCACCGGATGAGGGTCGCCCGGGAGCCAGACCTCCTCCAGCCGCTTGGCCAGCCCGCACAGCGCCACGTCGTCGATCCCCAGCTCGTCCAGGGCCCGTTGTGCCGCTGCCACCTGCGGCGCGCCGCCGTCGACGACCACGAGGTTGGGGGGCGTAGGCGAACTTGCGCGGCCGGCCCGTCTCCGGGTCGATGCCCGCGGGTACGTCGGCACCGATGCCGTCGTCCGCCCCGGGCGGGCCGTCCTCGCCGGCGAGCTCGCCGGTGCGTGCGCGCTCCTCGACCAGCCGCCGGAACCGTCGGCTGATGACCTCGTGGATCGAGGCGACGTCGCCCCCGGACCCTCCCGACCCGGCGACCGATGGGCGCCCCGGATGACGAACCGGCGGTACTCGCTCTTGCGGGCCAGGCCGTCCTCGAAGACCACCATCGACGCGACGACGTCGCTCTCCTGCAGGTGGGAGACGTCGTAGCACTCGATCCGCAGCGGCGCCTCGTCCAGCCCGAGTGCGTCCTGGATCTCCTGCAGCGCCTGGCTGCGCGTCGTGAGGTCGCTCCCACGCCTGGTCTTGTGCAGCGCCAGTGCGTGGGCCGCGTTGCGTCGCAGCGTCTCGAGGAGGGCGCGCTTGTCCCCGCGCTGCGGGACGCGGAGGGCCACCGTGCTGCCGCGCAGTCCCGACAGCCAGGTCGAGACCGCCTCCGCGTCCGGCGGCATCGCCGGCACCAGCACCTCGCGCGGCACGGCGTCCCCGGATCTCACCGCCGTAGACCTGCTGGAGGAAGTGCTCGACCAGGTCCCCGGTGGTGAGGTCCTCGACCTTCTCGACGACCCAGCCGCGCTGGCCGCGGACCCGACCGCCGCGGACGTAGAAGACCTGCACGGCGGCCTCGAGCGGGTCCTCGGAGAGCGCGATGACGTCGGCGTCGGTGCCGTCTCCGAGGACGACGGACTGCTTCTCCATCGCCCGCTCGAGCGCCTTGATGTCGTCTCGCAGCCGGGCCGCCCGCTCGTACTCCTGGTTGGCGGCCGCGACCTGCATGTCCTTCTCGAGCCGCCGCAGGAAGGTCGAGGTCTGGCCGGCCATGAAGTCGCAGAAGTCCTCAACGATCTGTCGGTGCTCCTCGAGCGCTGACCCGTCCGACGCAGGGCGCCGAGCACTTGCCGATGTACCCCAGCAGGCACGGCCGGCCGACCTGGCCGGCCCGCTTGAACACCCCCGCGGAGCAGGTGCGGGCGGGGAAGACGCGCAGCAGCAGGTCGAGCGTCTCCCGGATCGCCCACGCATGGGAGTAGGGCCCGAAGTAGCGGACGCCCTTCTTCTTCGGCCCGCGCATCACCTGCAGCCGCGGGAACTCCTCGTTCAGGGTGACCGCCAGGCTCGGGTAGCTCTTGTCGTCCCGGTAGCGGATGTTGAACCGCGGGTCGAACTCCTTGATCCAGTTGTACTCGAGCTGCAGCGCCTCCACCTCGGTGGCGACGACGGTCCACTCGACGCTCGCGGCGCTGGTGACCATCGACTGCGTCCGGGCGTGCAGGTTGGCCAGGTCCTGGAAGTAGGACGACAGCCGCGGACGCAGGCTGCGCGCCTTCCCGACGTAGATGACCCGGCCCCGCTCGTCGCGGAACCGGTAGACGCCCGGCTGATCGGGGATGGAGCCCGGCGCGGGACGGTACGACGCCGGATCTGCCACTCGGCAACCCTACGACCGACCGGCGTCAGCCGCAGGTGACGGCCGCCTCGGTCAGGCTTCGACCACCTCGTCGCCCTCCACGGCCACGCGGATCTCGCGCAGCGGGCCAGTGGCCGGGCCGTTGCGCACCGAGCCGTCGGCGGCGTCGAAGCCGCTGCCGTGGCACGGGCAGCTGATCAGGCCTTCCCGGACGGACGCCACCGTGCAGCTCATGTGCGTGCAGACCGCGGTGAACGCCTTGAACGTCCCCTTGTCGGGCTGGGTCACGACGATCTTCTTCTTGCTCGAGGATCACCCCGCCGCCGACGGGCACGTCGGCCGTCGCGACCAGCCCACCGCGCTGCCGCGGGCGAGGACTCCGCGTCCGACGGCGACGACTCCGGCGACGACTCGACCCCCGACGCTCCGTGGCGAGCTGCTGGTCGAGGTGGTGGCCGCCGGCTCGTCACCGCCGCCGCAGGCTGCGAGCACCGCCCCGCCGACGCCGGTCACCGCCACGAGGCTGAGGACCCGCCGGCGGGTCGGAGCGGACGCGGGATCGTGACCGGTCGGGACGTTGTGAGCTGGGTGATGGTCCATGACTACCCATACGACCCGGGCGGGGCCGCGGGTTCGACTCTGCGGAGGGCGTCTCGTCATGTGGACCCGTTTGCCGCTCGGTCAGGTCCCGGACCAGGCGGCGCTGATGCGCAGACCGAGCAGCTCGGGAAGGCCGCGCATGGGGTCTTCGAGCGAGGGTGCCGCGACGCACAGGGCCCCCACGCGGCCGCCGAACAGCTCGATGGGGACCTCCCGGACCTGGTCGTCCGGCTCCGTCTCGCCGAGGCTCAGGTCCAGGGGGTCGAGGCCCGGCCCGTCCACGACCACGCGGACGTGGCGCAGCCGCCAGGTGTCCAGGATCGTCGGGAGCACGCCCCGCAGCGCGGCTCGAGCTCGGCCTGGCTGGCCATCGCCGCCACCAGCGCCTGCGCACCGGCGATGATGTGCAGTCGTTCGGCGGCCCGCCGCTCGGACTCCTGCTCGGTGCTGACGTCCCGGAAGAAGATCGACAGACCGTCGGGACTCGGGAAGACCCGGCTCTCCACCCACCGCCCGATGTCGGCGTAGAAGGCTCGCGCCACCTGTGGTCGCTGCAGCCGCACGGCGTCGCGGAGGGCGGTCTCGACCTCGGGTGCGATGGGCGTCTCGCCCCAGCACACCCGGCCCACCAGGTCGTGGCGGCGCAGCATGTCCGCGCCGACCTGGTTCATGTACACGTACCGCCAGTCGCGGTCCAGGGCCGCGAAACCCTCCGAGATGCTCTCGACGGTCTGCTCCAGCATCGTCCGGCCGGTCGGTCCCGCGCCGGCGGACGACCTGCTGGCGCCCGACGCGAGGTCGACCCGGGCCGGGACCCAGGCCTCGACGAGGGTGCCCCCGCCGTCCAGGCCCCGCACCGCGCACCACCCGCCGATCGACTCCGCGCGCTCGGCCATGCTCCGCAGCCCGAGGTGTCCCGCGGGTGACGCGGAACGCTGACGGGCCGAGACCGCGAGATGGGCGGGGAGCCCCGCTCCGTCGTCCTGGACCGTCAGCAGGAAGCCGTGGTCGCGCTCGGCCAGCCTGACCTCGACCCTGGTCGGCTTGGCGTGGGCGCGCGCGTTGGCCATGGCCTCCTGCGCGATCCGGAAGAGGACCCGGGAGGCGTGCAGCGGCGGTCGTTCGCCGAGGGTTCCCTCGACGGTGCAGGTGAACGGCTCGTCCTGGCAGACGACCGCCGCGTACTCCCGGAGCGCGGCCGGGAGGTCCTGGTCGAGCCGGTCGGGGACGTCCAGGTCGTAGAGCAGCCGGCGCAGCCGCCGGCCGGCCTCACGGACCGACTCGGCCGCCTCGTCGAGCATCGCCGCCCCGTCGGCATGACCTTCCTCGGACAGGTTTCGCCTCGCGCTCTGCAGCCGGAGGCCCACCGCGGCGACGGCCTGGACCGTGTCGTCGTGCACCTCGGCCGCGATGCGTCGGCGCTCTGTCTCCTGGGCCTCGTGCAGGTGCAGCAGCAGCCCGCGCTGCTGGCTGAGCCGACGCTCGGTCTCGCGGACCTGCTCGCTGACGTCGAGCGTGACGCCCATCGCCCCGATGACGGCACCGCCGGCGTCGTACAAGGGTGACAGCCAGGTGTCCAGCGCCAGCCTGGAGGTCCGCCAGGTGAAGGAGACCTGGCGGCCGGACAGCGCGGTGCGCAGGGAGGCCAGCTCGCGGGTGCGGTCGGAGAACGCCTGATAGAGGTCGACGCCCACCAGCGAGCCCGGCGCCAGACGCAGCGCCGGCAGGCCGGCTCCCTCGAGATACGTGCAGACACCGTCCAGGTCCGTGGCGAAGACCACCACCGGGACCTGCTCCAGCAGGGCGTCCAGCACGACGTCGCGCATCGGCGGACGGTCGGGCCGGACCGCGGTCATGATGACGAGCTCGTGCCCGGCGGTTCGATGAGACCTTCGCGGATCGCCACCGACAGGGCCTCGAGCTTCGAGTGCGCTCCGAGCTTCGCCAGGATGCTCTGGACGTGGTTGCGCACGGTGTTGACCGAGATGAAGAGCCGGGTCGCGATCGTGCCGTTGGTGAGCCCCTCGGCGATCAGCTGGAGGATCTCGCGCTCGCGTGCGGTCAGGTCGCTCGCGGGCTGTTCGTACTGGTGGTGCAGCCGGTTGAGCAGCCGTCCCAGCAGCTCGGAGCTGACCATGATCTCGCCGGCCGCTGCGGTGCGGACCGCGGCCACCAGCTCGTCGAGCGGGCTCGTCTTGAGGATGAACCCCGCGCAGCCGGCCTCGGTGGCCGCGACGAGCATGGAGTCCTCGGCGGACTGCGGTGAGCACGACGATGTTCGCCTCTGGACGGATCACCTTCAGGTCGGCGATGGACTCCACCCCCAGCCCGTCGGGTAGCCGGTGGTCGAGCAGGACGACGTCCGGGGCCGTGGTGGCGATCATGTTCTTGGCCTGTGCCAGCGTCGCAGCGGTCCCGACCACCTCGAGGTCTGTCTCGGCCGAGAGGGCGAGCCGCAGGCTGTCCGCGAACATGTCGTGGTCGTCGACGATCAGCAGCCGCGTCGTGCGCGAGACGCCCAGCGCCTCCCTGCTCCGGCGGTGCTTGAGCTGTCACAGGTGCCCCCGTCCTGGCCTCGACCGCGGTGGATGTACCTCACACACTGCCACGACCTGGCCACGGACGGTGGGTGGATCTGGTGCGAATGCGCTACCGGACGCCCTACATAGGGGCCTGGCCGGGCGCCCTCCCGGGGGGCGACCCTTGCCGATCATGGGCCTCCGTATCGTCCTCGCGGACGACAACCAGCCGATGCGCCTGGCGGTCCACGACGTGCTGGCACAGGCCGGCGTGGAGGTGGTCGCCAGCGTCTCGGCGACGGCGCCGGTGCGCTGGCGGCCGCCATCGAGCACCGGCCGGACGTGGTCGTGATCGACGTCGAGATGACCGGGGGTGGCCCCGACCTGGCCGAGCAGCTGGTGGCGCTCTCCCCGCCCCCGCGCGTCATGGTCTTCAGCGGCCGGGACGACGCGGACACGGTGCTGCGGATGCTCGCCGCCGGTGCGACGGGCTACGTCGCCAAGGGCGTCCTGGTCGAGGACCTCGCGACGTGCGTCCGGCGATGCGCGGAGGGGGTCTTCTTCGTCGCCGCCGACTGCGCCGACCGGGTGCGTGCCCGACTCTCCCACACCATGTCGATGGTCTGACGACGGTCTGATGGTCCGACGACGACGCGGATGCACTACCGCAGAAGGGTCCCGTTGTCCCTCCCGCGGTCCCGGATCCCGAGGCAGTCTGGTGACGCACGACGAACCGGCTCCCCGGCGCGAGCACAGCGGGAGCCCCGCCCGGGACGTCGAGCACCGGCTCGGTTGGGGCCGTTCCCCCGTGCGGTCCCAACCGGGCCTGCCGGTGCCGTCAGCCGCTGGCCGCGCCGGACCGGCGTCGACCCGCCGCCGCGGCCCGTCGGCCGGCGGCGTCGAGCCGGGCTTCGGTGCCCGCGGAGCCCGCCGAGCCCTCGGAGCCGCGGCCGCGGCCAAGGCGTCCTTGAGGAACAGCCCGGTGTGGCTCTCGGGGACCTCGACGATGTGTTCCGGAGTCCCCTCGGCCACCACCAGACCGCCCCCGGAACCGCCTTCCGGCCCCAGGTCGATCACCCAGTCGGCCGTCTTGATGACGTCGAGGTTGTGCTCGATGACGATCACCGTGTTGCCCTTGTCGGCCAGGTCCTGCAAGACCTTCAACAGCTTCGAGATGTCCTCGAAGTGCAGCCCGGTCGTCGGCTCGTCGAGGACGTAGACGGTGCGGCCCGTCGAGCGCTTCTGCAGCTCGGAGGCCAGCTTGACCCGCTGCGCCTCGCCACCGGAGAGCGTGGGCGCCGGCTGGCCGAGCCGGACATAGCCGAGGCCCACGTCGTTGAGAGTGTTGAGGTGGCGGGCGATCGCCGGCACGGCGGCGAAGAACTCGGCGGCCTCCTCGATGGGCATGTCGAGGACCTCGGCGATGGTCTTCCCCTTGAAGTGGACCTCGAGCGTCTCCCGGTTGTAGCGCGCGCCGTGGCAGACCTCGCACGGCACGTAGACGTCGGGGAGGAAGTTCATCTCGATCTTGATGGTGCCGTCGCCGGAGCATGCCTCGCAGCGGCCGCCCTTGACGTTGAACGAGAACCGGCCGGGCAGGTAGCCGCGGATCTTGGCCTCGGTCGTCTCGGCGAACAGCCGGCGCATGTGGTCGAACACGCCGGTGTAGGTGGCCGGGTTGGACCGCGGGGTTCGCCCGATCGGGCTCTGGTCGACGTGCACGACCTTGTCGACGTGCTCCAGGCCCTTGATCTTCTTGTGCCGGCCGGGCACGGTGCGGGCGCCGTGCAGCTTCTGGGCCAGTGACGTGTAGAGGATGTCGTTGACCAGCGTGGACTTGCCGGAGCCGGACACCCCGGTGACGGCGATGAAGCAGCCCAGCGGGAACGACACGTCGATCGCCTGCAGGTTGTGCTCCCTGGCGCCGATCACGGTCAGGTCCCGGCCCTTGGTCCGCGGGCGCCGTATGTCGGGCGTCGGGATGACTCGGCGGCGGGAGAGGTACGCCCCGGTCAGCGAGTCGGGGCTGTCCAGCAGGTCCTGCACCGGCCCGGACACGACGATCTGACCGCCGTGCTCGCCCGCCCCGGGACCGATGTCGACCACCCAGTCGGCGGTACGGATGGTGTCCTCGTCGTGCTCGACGACGATCAGGGTGTTGCCGAGGTCGCGCAGCCGGGTGAGCGTCTCGATCAGCCGGTGGTTGTCGCGCTGGTGCAGGCCGATGGACGGCTCGTCGAGGACGTAGAGGACGCCGACCAGGCCGGCACCGATCTGGGTGGCCAGCCGGATGCGCTGCGCCTCGCCGCCGGACAGGGTGCCGGAGGGTCGCTCGAGCGACAGGTAGTCGAGCCCGACGTCGAGCAGGAAGCCGAGCCGGGAGTGGATCTCCTTGATCACCCGCTCGGCGATCTGGCGCTCGCGGTCGGTGAGCTCGGCGCTGCGCAGGAACTCGTCGCACTCGCGGATCGGCAGCCGGCAGACGTCGGCGATCGAGCGTCCGCCGACCAGCACCGCGAGCGACTCGGGCTTGAGCCGCGCGCCCTTGCAGACCGGGCACGGCACCTGACGCATGTATCCCTCGTAGCGCTCCCGGCTCCAGTCGGAGTCGGTCTCGGTGTGCCGGCGCTGCACGAACGGGATCGCGCCCTCGAACCCGGTGTGGTAGCTGCGCATCCGGCCGTAGCGGTTCCGGTACTTCACGTGGACCTGGTAGTCCAGGCCGTGCAGGACGGCGTCCTTGGCCCGGACCGGCAGCTTCCGCCACGGCGTGTCCATCCGGACGCCGAGGTCCTCCGCCATCGCCTCAAGCAGCCGCTGGAAGTACTCGCTCGACGTCGTCCCTGCCGCCCACGGCGCGACGGCGCCCTCGCCCAGCGACTGCTCGTCGTCGGGGACGATCAGCTCGGGGTCGACCTCGAGCCGGGTGCCGATGCCGGTGCACTCGGGGCAGGCGCCGTAGGGAGAGTTGAACGAGAAGGAGCGCGGCTCGAGCTCGTCCATGGCGAGGGGGTGCTCGTTGGGGCACGCGAGCTTCTCGGAGAACCGGCGCTCGCGGTCCTTGGCCTTCTCCGGCAGGTCGACCATGTCGAGGATCAGCAGCCCGCCGGCCAGGCCCAGCGCCGTCTCCACCGAGTCGGTCAGCCGCCGCTTGGCGCTCGGCTTGACGGAGAGCCGGTCGACCACGACGTCGATGGAGTGCTTGTACTTCTTGTCGAGCTTGGGCGGCTCGGCGAGGGAGACCGTCTCGCCGTCGACCCGGGCCCGGCTGTAGCCCTTGGTCTGCAGCTCCCGGAACAGCTCGGTGTACTCCCCCTTGCGGCCCCGCACGACGGGCGCCAGGACCTGGAAGCGGGTGCCCTCCTCCATCTCGAGCACCCGGTCGACGATCTGCTGCGGCGTCTGCCGGCTGATCGGCTCGCCGCACACCGGGCAGTGCGGGCGACCGGCGCGGGCGAACAGCAGCCGCAGGTAGTCGTAGACCTCGGTGATGGTGCCCACGGTGGATCGCGGGTTGCGGCTGGTCGACTTCTGGTCGATCGACACCGCCGGTGACAGACCCTCGATGAAGTCGACGTCCGGCTTGTCCATCTGGCCCAGGAACTGGCGCGCGTAGGCGGACAGCGACTCGACGTAGCGCCGCTGGCCCTCGGCGAAGATCGTGTCGAAGGCCAGGCTGGACTTCCCGGAGCCGGACAGCCCGGTGAAGACGATCAGGGAGTCGCGCGGGAGGTCGAGGGAGACGTCCTTGAGGTTGTGCTCGCGCGCACCTCGGACGATCAGCTGGTCCACAGAGATCCTTTTCGGACGGACGTCGGGGTCCCGCCCATGCTAAGTGCCGCGTCGGACAGTCACTCTCACGACGGACGTCCGGCTGCCCGCCGGCTGGCACCTCCCGTGCCGGGGACGGTCACGAGATGCAGAACTCGTTGCCCTCCGGGTCCCGCATGACCACCCAGCGGCTGCCCATCTGGTCGTACTCGGCCAGCCGCTCGGCCCCGAGGCCCACCACCCGCTCCACCTCGGCGGCCAGGCCGCCGCTGCCCTCCCGGCGACTGAGCCGCACGTCGAGGTGCATGCGGTTCTTGGCCGTCTTGCCCTCCGGCACCCGCTGGAAGAACAGCCGGGGATTCTCGCCCGTGGGGTCCACTGCGGAGCCCCAGGCGTCGTGCATCTCGGCGGGGACGCCCTGGGCGTCGGCGAACTCAGCCCAGCTGGCGAACGGCGGGGGTGGTGGCTCCTGCCCGTAGCCGAGCACCGCCGACCAGAACCGCACCATGGCTGGCACGTCGGCGCAGTCGAACGTCACTTGCAGCAGCTGGGCCATCCGGGCTCCTCCTCGGGTCTGCGGTCAGGCTAGGACCGGGGTCCGACAGCTAGGGTCTGGCGCATGAACGGCACGGACGGCACGGACGACTCGCACCACCCGGACCTGCAGTCTCTCGACCGCGCCCTGGACGAGATGGCCGCGGCCACCGACCGGCTGCTGCGCTCGGTCGACGGGCTGACCGAGGAGGACCTGGCCGGGCCCTCGCTGCTGCCCGGGTGGACCCGGGCACACGTCCTGACCCACCTCGCCCGCAACGCCGACGGGTTCGTCAACCTGGTCCACGCCGCCCGCACCGGCGAGGAGCGCGAGATGTACGAGGGCGGGAAGGCCGGCCGCGAGGCGGGCATCGAGGCTGGGCTGGGTCGGCACCTCGGCGACGTACGCCTGGACCTGTCCGACTCGGCCGAGCGGCTGCTGGAGGCCTTCGCCGGCTTCCCCGCCGAGGGGCTGGCCCGCGAGGTGACCATGACGTCGGGCGCGTCGGCGTACGGCTGGGAGATCCCCTTCCTGCGGGTCCGCGAGGTCGAGATCCACCACGTGGACCTCGACGCGGGCTACACGCCCGACGACTGGGACCCCGAGTTCGCCACCCGCACCCTCGACCAGCTCGCGCCGTTCTTCCGGTCGCAGCGGGACTGCCCGGTGGGGGTCCTCGGCGGCGACCGACGGCGAAGGGCGGTGGGAGGTGGCCGCCGCGGGTCCCACCGTGACCGGACCGCGGTCCGGGCTGGTCGGCTGGCTCACCGGCCGTACGCCGGGACAGCGGGCTGACCCTGGACCCTCCCGGTGACCTGCCGCCCGCACCGCGCTGGGGCTAGCCTGCCGCGGTGGCCTACGACGGATCCGTGACCCCCGGCGGACCGGCCGCGGTGCGAGAGCTGGATGCCCTCACCGTGACCAAGGTGTCGGTGGGTCCGATGGACAACAACGCCTACCTGCTGGAGTGCCGCCGGACGAGGCGACCTGCTGCTCGTCGACGCCGCCAACGACGCCGGGACGCTGCTCTATCTGCTCGGCGGCCGTCCGCTGTCCACGGTCGTGACGACCCACCAGCACCGGGACCACTGGCAGGGCCTCGCCGAGGTGGTCACCGCGACCGGCGCCCGTACCGCCGCGGGGCGCGCCGACGCCGACGGCATCCCGGTGCCGACCGACGAGCTGCTCGACGACGGAGACTCGGTGCAGGTCGGCGACGTGGAGCTCGCGGTGATCCACCTGGTCGGCCACACGCCGGGATCGGTCGCGCTGCTCTACGAGGACCCGGGCGGGCACCCGCACCTGTTCACCGGCGACTCGCTGTTCCCGGGCGGCGTCGGGCGCACGACGAACCCTGCGGACTTCAGCTCGCTGATCGACGACGTCGAGGCCAAGGTGTTCGGCCGGCTGCCGGACGAGACGTGGTTCTACCCCGGGCACGGTGACGACTCGACCCTGGGTGCCGAGCGGCCACAGCTCGGCGAGTGGCGCGAGCGCGGCTGGTAACCGGCGGCGGGTCTAGCGGTCGACGCGCTCCGGGCGGTGGGGCCGGTCGGACCGGCTGTCCTGGCCGCCCCAGCTGAGCCAGCGGCCGGTCACCGCCGCCAGGAGCAGGTCCTTGGCCCCGCGGTCGGCCTGATCCGGGACGGGCCGAGCGGTAGACGGTCGCCCACAGGACCGGGCCGACGACCGCGACCGCGAGCAGCACCGCCACCAGGACCGCGGTGTCCGCCTCGAGCAGCTTGAGCCCGGACGCCAGGAGGACCACGACCAGCGCGCGCCGGATGATCCCGCCGGGGGCGCTGCTGGACACCCGGGCGCCGATGTACACGCCGGGCAGCGCACCGATCAGCAGCGAGGCGGTCAGGTCGAGCTGGAAGTCGCCGAACAGCAGGTGGCCGAGCGAGGCGGAGGCGACCAGGGGGACGGCCTGGACGAGGTCGGTCCCCACCAGCTGGCCGGCCCGGATGGTGGGATACAGCAGCAGCAGGGCGACGATCATCAGCGAGCCGGAGCCGACCGAGGTCATGCCCACGACCAGCCCGCCGGCGACGCCGACCAACAGGGTCGGGACCTTGCGGACCGTGATGTCCTCGACGCGGAACTCGACCTGCTCCCCGGCCGCCGCGGCCAGCTTGAGCCGCTGCGCCTTGCGAAGATCCAGCAGCGCCTTGGCCACCATCGACCCCGCCGCGAAGATCAGCGCGACGCCGAGGCTGGCCCTGACGATGCTCTCGGTCTCCTCGGCGTCGCCGATCCAGCGCAGGACCAGGACGCCGAGGAACGCGGACGGCACCGAGCCGATCACCAGCCACTTGACCAGGTGGCGGTTCACCGTCCCCCGCCGGAGGTGCACCGCTCCGCCGACCGGCTTCATCACCATCGAGGCGACCAGGTCGCTGGACACCGCGGCCAGCGGCTGGACGCCGAACAGCAGGATCATCATCGGCGTCATCAGGGCACCGCCGCCCATGCCGGTCAGGCCGACGACGAAGCCCACGAACAGCCCCGCGATCGCCACGGCCCACCAGCTCGGGTCCACGCGGGTCTGCCTCCAGCTCGTCGGGGCTAGCTTCCTCGACCGTGTCGGTGGATGAGCCTAACGGGGCTCGGTCGGCCCTCCGTCCGGGTCGGCCGGTGCCGGGTCGGTCGCCTCTCGGACCGGGACGTCCTTCACGGCGGACGGGTCGCGGCGGACCTTGAGCAGGCTCGCGACGGTGGTGACGGCCAGCGTGCCCAGGATCACCACGAGCGACAGCCAGATCGGGATCTCCGGGATCGACTCGATGTGCTCGCCACCGTTGATGAACGGCAGCTCGTTCTCGTGCAGCGCCTCCATGACCAGCTTCACGCCGATGAAGCCGAGCACGACGGAGAGCCCGATGTTCAGGTAGACCAGCCGCTGCAGCAACCCGCCGATCAGGAAGTAGAGCTGTCGCAAGCCCATCAGGGCGAAGACGTTGGCCGTGAAGACGAGGTAGGGCTCCTTCGTGAGCCCGTAGATCGCCGGGATCGAGTCCAGGGCGAACAGCAGGTCGGTGGTGCCCAGCGCCAGGATCACGATGAACATCGGGGTGATCAGGCGCTTGCCGTCGACCGTCGCGAGCAGCTTGACGCCGTGCCACTCCTGGGTGGCGGGGAAGCGGTGCTCGACCCACTTCAGCAGGCGGTTCTCCTCGTAGTCCTCCTGGTCCGCCTCCCCCTCCTTGATCAGCTTGATCGCGGTGTAGATGAGGAAGGCGCCGAAGAGGTAGAAGATCCAGCTGAAGTTCTGGATCGCGGCCGCGCCGAGGGCGATGAAGATGCCACGCATCACCAGGGCCAGCATGATGCCGACGAGCAGGGCGGTCTGCTGGTACTGCCTCGGCACCTGGAACTTCGCCATGATGATCACGAAGACGAAGAGGTTGTCGACGCTCAGGCTGTACTCCGTGAGCCACCCGGCGTAGAACTCGCCCGCGTACCGGCCGCCCTGCCGTCGGAGAGAACACCAGCACGCCCAGCCCGAAGACCAGCGCCAGGCCGACGAAAAACGCGATCGCGATCGCGCACTCGCGCATCGTGGGCTCGTGGGGCCGGCGGCCGATGACGAACACGTCGATGGCCAGCAGGCCGACGAGCAGGGTGATGCTGGCGATCCACAGCCAGGTGGGCACGTTCACAGGTGTCGGTCCTCCGGCATGGTGAGTCGGCCGGAGGTCTCTTCCGCCCGCACGCGCTCAGCGCGCATCCGGGCCGGCCACGCCGGGTCGCGGCACCTTGATGAGGCGCCGGGACCGTGATGACGACGAGGCCGCGAAGGAATACTCCCCTCCTTGGCGGGTGCCGCGGCCAGTCTTACCCACCAGCCGGTCCCGCGTCACACCGGCCCGCCGGGAGCTCGCTAGGCGGTGCCCGCCGCGCGCATGCCCCGCAGCTCCTTCTTCAGCTCGCCGATCTCGTCCCGCAGCCGGGCGGCGAGCTCGAACTGGAGCTCGGTGGCGGCCAGGTGCATCTGGTCGGTGAGCTGCTGGATCAGGTCGGCCAGGTCGGTCGCCGGCAGGCCGGCCATGCCGCCGATGCCGCCGATGCCGGCCGCGTGCTTTCCCGCACCCTTCGAGGACAGCCCGGGCACCGGCGACTTGCCGCGCGACTGCTGACGCCCGCCGCCGCCGAGCAGCTCCTCGGTGTCGGCGTCCTCGCGGGCGAGCAGCTCGGTGATGTCGCTGATCTTCTTCATCAACGGCATCGGGTCGACGCCGTGGGCCTCGTTGTAGGCCACCTGCTTGGCCCGGCGGCGGTTGGTCTCGTCGATCGCCTTGGCCATCGAGTCGGTGACCGTGTCGGCGTACATGTGGACCTGCCCGGACACGTTGCGGGCCGCGCGCCCGATGGTCTGGATCAGTGAGGTCCCGGAGCGGAGGAAGCCCTCCTTGTCGGCGTCCAGGATCGACACCAGGGACACCTCCGGGAGGTCGAGCCCCTCCCGCAGCAGGTTGATGCCGACCAGGACGTCGTAGTGACCCTGACGCAGCTCGCGCAACAGCTCGACCCGGCGCAGGGTGTCGACCTCCGAGTGCAGGTAGCGGACCCGCATCCCGAGCTCCAGGAGGTAGTCGGTCAGGTCCTCCGCCATCTTCTTGGTGAGCGTCGTGACCAGCACCCGCTCGTCGCGCTCGGCCCTGGCCTTGATCTCGTGCACGAGGTCGTCGATCTGGCCCTTGGTCGGCTTGACCACCACCTCCGGGTCGACCAGCCCGGTCGGCCGGATGATCTGCTCGACCGGCCGGCCCTCGGCGCGGCCGAGCTCGTAGGGGCCTGGCGTCGCCGACAGGTAGACCGTCTGGCCGATGCGCTGCAGGAACTCCTCCCACTTCAGCGGGCGGTTGTCCACGGCGCTCGGCAGCCGGAAGCCGTGGTCGACGAGGGTCCGCTTGCGGGACATGTCGCCTTCGTACATCCCGCCGATCTGCGGCACGGTGACGTGGGACTCGTCGATGACCAGCAGGAAGTCCTCGGGGAAGTAGTCGATCAGGCAGTGCGGGGCCGAGCCGGGCGCCCGGCCGTCGATGTGCCGCGAGTAGTTCTCGATGCCGGAGCAGAAGCCGACCTGGCGCATCATCTCGACGTCGTACGTGGTGCGCATCCGCAGCCGCTGCGCCTCGAGCAGCTTGCCCTGTCGCTCCAGCTCGGCCAGCCGGTCGGCGAGCTCCAGCTCGATGCCCTGGATGGCCTTCTCCATCCGCTCCGGACCGGCGACGTAGTGGGTCGCGGGGAAGACGTAGAGCTCCTCGTCCTCCGTCACGATCTCGCCGGTGAGCGGGTGCAGTGTCATCAGCCGCTCGATCTCGTCGCCGAACATCTCGATCCGCACGGCGAGCTGCTCGTAGACGGGGAAGATCTCGATGGTGTCGCCGCGCACCCGGAACGTGCCGCGGGTGAAGGCCAGGTCGTTGCGGGTGTACTGCACCTCGACGAACCGGCGCAGCAGCTGGTCGCGCTCGATCTCCATGCCGACCTTGAGCCGCACCATCCGGTCGACGTACTCCTGCGGGGTGCCGAGCCCGTAGATGCACGACACCGAGGCGACCACGATGACGTCGCGGCGGGTCAGCAGGCTGTTGGTGGCCGAGTGGCGCAACCGCTCCACCTCGTCGTTGATCGACGAGTCCTTCTCGATGTAGGTGTCGGTCTGCGGGATGTAGGCCTCGGGCTGGTAGTAGTCGTAGTAGGAGACGAAGTACTCGACGGCGTTGTTGGGGAGCAGCTCGCGGAACTCGGTGGCGAGCTGCGCCGCCAGCGTCTTGTTGGGAGCCATCACCAGGGTCGGCCGCTGCAGCCGCTCGACCAGCCAGGCCGTGGTCGCGGACTTCCCCGTTCCGGTGGCCCCGAGCAGCACCACGTTGCTCTCGCCGCCCTCGACCCGCTTGGCGAGCTCGTCGATGGCGGCCGGCTGGTCCCCCGAGGGCTGGAAGTCGCTGACGACCAGGAAGGGGGCGACGCGGCGCTCGAGGTCGGTGGTCGGTCTCACGCGCTCACCGTACGTCGCCGAGCCGACAGTCCCGGGCGCTGCCCCTGGCGGGCCTAGGAGGACAGGTAGCGCCCGACCCGCAGGGTCACCTGCGTGCCCCGCGACCCACTGACGACCAGCCGGTACGTCCCCTCCCTCACCGTCCGGGACAGGACCGCACCGCTGCGCAGCCGTCGACTGGTCAGGACCCGTCCCGCGCCGTCGCGGACTGTGACCCGCACACGGGTCGCGCCAGTCGCACCAGTCGCAGCATGGATCCTCACTCGCGCCCTGAGCTCGCCGGCCAACGCGTGCAGTCGCAGCCGACGGACCGGGTGGGCACTGGTCAGGGTCGCAGACCACTTCGTGACCACCCAGCGGCGCGGATTCCCGGTCGAGGCAGGGCTGCTGGTGCTGGTCGGTGTCGTCGTGGCCGGAGGAAGCGGGATGGGCGCCGCCGCCGTCGGTGCGGGCGCCGCCGACGTGGTGGTCGTCGGTGGCGGGGTGGCCGGCGGCGGGCTCGACCAGGCGTCCGGCTCGACCGTCGCCAGGAAGGCGGAGCTGGCCAGGTTCCAGTGTGTGGACAGCCAGCTCCCGGCGGCCGGCGCGACGTTGAAGTAGTCGTCGCCGTTGCAGTCCAGAAGGGGCTCCTGGGAGGACGCGCACAGGTACGTGAGCGTCGCACCGGACCCGTCGTCGTAGCAGAGCCGGTCGAACTCGTCGGTGCAGTGCCACGCGCCGTTGGAGTGCGGCGCCGACAGGCTCACGGCACCGAGCGTGTGGGCGATCTCGTGCGCCGCCACCGATGCCGTCCCTCCCCAGCAGCCGCTGTCGATGCGCGCGTAGGTCGGACCGTTGTTGGCCGGGTTCGTGGCGTCGGCACGGGAGTCGCCGGCGACGTACGCGATCCCGCAGTACGTCGTGGCGTCCGCCCACACGATGTACTTGCGGTCGGTCCGGTTCAGCCCCAGCGCGGCCAGCTCGGCGCGGGTTGCAGAGATGGAGTCGTCCCCCGTGGGTGACATGACGACGTGCGCGATGGTGAGTGTGCAGTCGATGCCGGTGACCCAGCGCAGGTGCCGGACGCCGCCGTCGCGAGCGGCGGACGATGCGAACGCCTGGTCGGCCGTCGCGGCATAGCCCCTGATGAGGTCGGCCACCGAGGTGAACCTGTCGGTCCGGTCCGACGACACGGCGTAGACAGCTTGGACCCGTCGGTCCGACGTGCCGTCGCCGTAGCAGGGCACCTGTCCCCCGGCGGCCATGGCCGGCCCGTCCTCGGCGGCGTCGGCCTCGCGGGCGTGCAGCTCGGCGAGGGTCGGACGGTGCGTGACGTCGACACCCGCCGGTGCCCGGTCCGGGCCGTGCGAGCAGTGCGCGTGCCCGGTCTGACCGGCGGGAGCCTCCACCTCGAAGCCGCCCGGGCAGTCCCCGGTGTCGTCCAGGCCGGTGTGGACCAGGCCGTCTGCGGCATCGTCCGAGACGCCGTCCGGGTGCCAGTGCGGAGCCGCCGCCTGGGCCGGGGTCACCCGCAGGGTGACCCCGCGCTCGCGGTCACCCGCCGCGGCTCCGGGCACGGACAGGCCGACGAGTAGCAACGATGCGACCGCCACGGCGACCGCATGCCCGCTGCTCGTCGTCGGGCCGCGGCGTGCCGCTGCGCGAGGGGGGTGCATGGGGCTCCGGACGGCTGGCGACGGGTGTCACCCTGCCCATCGGCACCCCGGATCAGCACATGAAGCCCCAGCACGAGCGTCGATGGCGTCGCCGCGCCACGGGTCAGCAGCAGCGGGACTGCGGGCTGCTCTCCTTGTGATCGGCCCGGTGACTTTCGAAGTCCCGGCGCGACACGGGCTGGACGCCCTCGCCGCGGCAGCGCTCGAGGTACTCGTCCCACTTGGCCTCGCCGGTCGCCTGCTTCAGGTACCAGAGCACCCCGCGACCCGCCCTGCGGACGGCAGTCCTCATCGTCGCCCTCCGGAACCGGCGAGCTCACGCTGGGACCTCTCGTACTCGCGGACAGCCGCCTTCTCGTCCTTGGTCGCGAAGAAGTCGGACGGCGCGACGATGCTCGACGGCTCGTAGGGGACCTCGGTCGTCGGCAGCCCGCCGCTCCTCGCCGCCTTGATCCAGATGGGGATCGCACTGACGACCACCGTGAGGGTGAGCAACGCGAACAGAGCCTGCAGGACGCCGTTCACGGTCGAGTTGGTGATGATCTGCTGCATCTGATCCATGTCCGTCGCCGGCGCCAGCAGCTCGCCGTCGTCCATCGCCGTCTTGTAGGTCGACCGCTGCTCGAAGTAGCCGATCCTCGCGTCGCCGGAGAACACCTTCTGCCAGCTGGCGGTCATCGTGGTGGTCAGGTCCCAGGCGAGGGGGACGCCGGGAACCCAGGCCCACTTCGCCTTCCCGTGCTTGAACATCAGCGTCACGCACAGGGTGAGTGCGATCGCCGCGAGCAGCTGGTTGGAGATGCCGAACAGCGGGAACAGCTGGTTGATCCCGCCGAGCGGGTCGGTGACGCCGACGTAGAGCATGTATCCCCACAACCCGACGACCACGGCGCTGGCCGACCAGGAGGCCGGCTTCCAGGAGAGGTCCCCGTACCGCGGCCAGAGGTTGCCGACCGTGTCCTGCAGCATGAACCGGCCCACGCGGGTCCCGGCGTCGACAGCGGTGAGGATGAACAGCGCCTCGAACATGATCGCGAAGTGGTACCAGAACGCAGCGAGCCCTCCCCCGAAGGCGTCGGTGAAGATCAGCGACATGCCGAAGGCGAGCGTAGGCGCGCCACCGGTGCGGGAGATCAGGGTCTCCTCCTCGATGGAGGCGGCCGCATTGGTGAGGTCGGCCGGGGTGATCGTGAAGCCGAGGCCGCGGATGAACTCGGCAGCCGTCCCCGGCTCGCCGCCGGTCGCGCCGGCGGGAGCGTTCATCGCGAAGTAGAGCCCCTGGTCGATCACGGAGGCGGCGATCAGGGCGCTGATGGCCACGAAGGACTCCATCAGCATCCCGCCGTAACCGATCATCCGGACGTGGCTCTCCTTGGCGACCATCTTGGGGGTGGTGCCCGAGGCGATGAGAGCGTGGAACCCGGACAGTGCGCCGCAGGCGATCGTGATGAACACGAACGGGAAGAGCTTGCCCGCGAACACGGGCCCGGTGCCGTCGATCGCGAAGTCCGTGACCGCCTCGTTCTGCAGCACCGGCTGGGCGATCACCAGTCCGACCGCCAGCAGCACGATGACGCCGACCTTCATGAACGTGGACAGGTAGTCACGCGGCGTCAGCAGCATCCAGACCGGAAGGATCGACGCGACGAATCCGTAGACGACGAGGCAGAGCACCAGCGTCTCCTTCGAGAGCGTCAGCGTCTCGTCCAGACCCATCTCCTCGACGTAGCCACCACCGATGACCGCCAGCAGCAGCAGCGCGACTCCGATCGCGGTGACCTCCATGACGCGCCCGGGTCGCATGTGCCGGAGGTAGAAGCCCATGAAGAGCGCGATGGGGATCGTGAGGGAGATCGAGAAGACACCCCACGGTGACTCGGCGAGTGCGTTGACCACCACGAGGGCGAGCACCGCGAGAATGATGATCATGATCGCGAAGACCGCGATCAGTGCGGCGATGCCGCCGATCGTCCCGATCTCCTCGCGGACCATCTGGCCGAGGCTCTTGCCGTTGCGGCGCATGGAGAAGAACAGCACCACCATGTCCTGGACGGCGCCCGCGAAGATGACACCCACGATGATCCAGATCGTCCCCGGCAGGTAGCCCATCTGCGCAGCCAGCACCGGACCGACGAGCGGACCCGCCCCCGCGATCGCCGCGAAGTGGTGCCCGAAGAGCACCCGCCGATCCGTGACGTCGAAGTCCCTGCCGTTGTTGAGCTTCTCGGCCGGTGTCGCTCGGGTGTCGTCCACCTGGAGCACCCGGTAGGCGATGAAGCGGGCATAGAACCGGTAGGCGATCGCGTAGGACGAGAGTGCCGCGAAGAGGATCCACAGAGCGGAGACCTCCTCGCCCCGCGACAGGGCGAGCACGGTCCAACACGTGGCGCCGACGACCGCCACAGCGACCCAGGCGACCCGGGACCCGGCCGTCGACTTCGGCTCTGTGGGATGCGGAGAAGTGACCACGGACATGGGATCCTCCCGGCGACAGGCTCTGGGGCAGGTACCACCTACCCAGGCTGGGACCAATGTGCCATGCGCGCTGCGAACGCCGGACATGGCTTCCTACGTCCCGGCCGGGTCGGCGGACCCGCGAGCGGCACCGCCGCGAGGGGCAGACCGCCGCCTCCCGGGAGGGCCGCCGTGCCAGGCCGAGGGTCCCGGCCGTCGGCGAACGGCACCTCGGCGGCTTCGAGGAGGCGGCTGCCCCCGCACAGGCCTGCCGTCAAGCCCGCCGTCGTCCGTGGTCTCGGCGAACACCAGGACCCGACGGCCCTGGGGCAGCTCGAGGCCGCAGCTCGCGCCGCTCCGCGCCGACTCCACCCCTTGGGACCGGGCGACCCGACCCTTGTAGACCGTCTCCACGGCGAAGACGAACGTCGCCGGCACCGAGCTCGACTGCTGGCCGAGGCCCTCGAGCAGCCCGGGCTCGTGCCGCTCCACGAGCTCACCGGAGAAGACCGCGTCGGAGCTCTGGAGCGACGCGGCGTCGCTGCGGGGGGCAGCGCAGGAGCAGGCCAGCGCCGGGCTGACCGGGACGACCGTGACGGCGGCCGCCAGGAACAGGGCAGGGACCGCTATCCGCCACCACGTCATGTGGCCGGGGTCTGGGCCGGAGTGATGGGCTGCGGTCATGACGCTGGGACGCCGTCGCCGCGGCCCTGGTTCCGGTCCGCCAGCTCGGCCAGCTCGACCCAGAGCCGGTCGACCCGCGCCCGGAGCGCGGCGAGGTCGCCGTCGTTGGTGACCACCAAGTCGGCTGCCGCGAGCCGGTCCGCCCTGCTGGCCTGCGCGGCGATGCGGGCCCGTGCGTCGGCCTCCGCCATTCCCCGCGCAGCGACCAACCGGCGTACCTGCGTGTCCTCGTCGACGTCGACGACCACGACGACATCGAAGTGCTTCTGCAATCCACTCTCGACCAGCAGCGGCACGTCCTGGACGACGACGGCGCTGGCGGGGGCACCGGCGGCGAGCTCCGCGCTGCGGCGCCGGACGTACGGGTGGACGATCGCCTCCAGCGCCCGCCGTCTCCCTGGGTCGGCGAACACGACCTGGCCGAGCCGCGCTCGGTCGAGAGAGCCGTCCGCTGCGAGCACCTCCGGCCCGAACTCTGCGACCACCGCGGCGAGCCCAGGTGTCCCGGGGGCGACCGCCTCCCGGGCCAGCGCGTCGGAGTCGACGACGATCGCACCATGCTCGGCGAGCAGCCGCGCGACCTCGCTCTTCCCGGAGCCGATGCCCCCGGTGAGGCCGACCGAGGTCACGGGACCGACCTCTGCCAGCGTGACCGGCCGGCCACTGCCTGACGGACCGGCCGGTCCAGCAGGGAGGCCGCCGCCTCGAGGGGGCCACGACCGATGGTCGTCCGCCACACGGAGGCGACCGCGAGGGCGACCAGGACGTGCCCGAGCCAGAGCTGCGTGCGGTCCGACGTCAGGAACGGGCTGTCTGCGGACAGCGCGAGGACATGCGCCGAGTAGAGCGTCAGCGTCATGCTGCCCGCGGCCGCGAAGGGCAGCACCAGGAGCCGGGGCAGCACCCGGCACAGCAGAAGGCAGGCGCCGAGCACTGCCAGGGATACCCCTGTGGTGTGCACCAGGTCCAGGGTCGTGCCGCTGTGCGGGCCGGACACCACGAGCCAGCGCCAGTCCTCGCGCGGGGTCGTGCCGAACATGCCGACGTCGAGGGACTGCCGCACCGCGTCGGTCGACTCGCCGACGCTCCGGGCCAGGCGGTCGACGCCGCCGACGGACGACAGCAGCGCGGCCGACACCAGCTTGGCTGTCACCGCGGCGACGACGCCGAGGACGACGAGCCGGAGCGCGACGCCCACTCGACGGAGGTCGCAACGCCCGACGGCGAGCCCCGCGAACAGGTACGTCGTCCAGGTCAGGACCGGGTAGGTGCCGGTCAGGAACAGCTCGACCAGCAGGTCGCTGCCGCCCGGCTCCGCGACCGGCGCCGGGTCCACGGTCTGGCGGAGCAGGTGGCTGGCGATCGGCGTGAGCACCGCGGCGGCGCATGCGAGGACCGCCAGTGCCCGGGCGGACAGGCCCAGGAACGGGACAGCGACGACGAACAGCAGGCCGTAGTAGGCGAGGATCACCAGCGGCGGCGAGTCGACCGCGCCGAGCAGCAGCCCGAGCCCGACGAGGAGCGCCGCCCGCGCGGTGACGCCGGCCCGGGCCGCCCACAGGTCGCGGCCGCGCGGTGGGTTCCGGCCCCCGCTGCCGAGCGCCAGGCCCACGCCGGCGAGCACGGCGAACAGGGCGGCCGCCCGGCCGCTCGCGACGGCGTGGGAGAGATGGGTCCCACCGTCGGGATCCGTGCCGGGAAAGATGTGCGTGGCCGCCATGCCGATCAGGGCAATGCACCGGGCCACGTCGACGCCGGTCAGCCGCCGCGCAGTCTCCGCCGGCCGCAGCATCCGGCCATCGTATGTGCGCCGGCTACGGCCGGATCATCGGCGCCTCGCGAGCCTGACGCTCGACGGTCTCCGCGTCCCAGGGCCCGGTGCAGTAGAGGACGACCTCGTCCACCAGCCCCTCGGCGCCGGTGCGGAGCAGCCAGAGGTTGCGCGAGTACATGCCGGCGCTGACCATCACGGTCTCGACGGCTGTGGTCGCACCCGCGGCCCGCACCCTGCCGACCGTGACCTGCGAGCCGTCCGGCGACTCTCCCTTGGCCCAGCCGGCGAACGACTCGGCCCCCTGGAGCTGGAACCGCCACTCCGGCACGTTGAGGTCGCAGAACACGTCAGGGGCGAACAGCTGGTCCGGCAGGTCCGAGGTCCGGAGGAACTCGACGAAGCGATCGACGTCCACCGGCCCAGCGGACTCCCCTTGCCGCCGGCCGTCAAGGGTCCGATCGCGACCCGCTCGCCCCGGAGACGCCGAAGGGCCCCGCATCCGCGGGGCCTTTCGGGCTGGAGCTGGTGACCTACTTGTCGCCGGTGAGCTTCTCGCGCAGCGCGGCGAGCGCCTCGTCGGAGGCCAGCGTGCCGCCGGCACCCGGGGTCGGGACCTCGGTGCTCTCGGTGGCGGCCGGTGCCTCCGAGGAGTAGGTCGACGGCGCGGCGGCGCCGCCCTCCGTGCCGGCCTCGGCCTCGGCCTTGGCCGCCTCGGTGACCTGCTTCATGTGCGCCTCGTAGCGGACGCGCGCCTCGGCGTACTGGCGCTCCCACTCGGCCTGCTGCTCCTCGTGCCCGGGCAGCCACTCGTTGGTCTCCGGGTCGAACCCGTCCGGGTACTGGTAGTTCCCGGCCTCGTCGTAGGACGCCGACATGCCGTAGAGGGTCGGGTCGAACGCGCTGTCGTCGCCCTCCGCCGGGGCGACGCCCTCGTTGGCCTGCTTGAGGCTCAGCGAGATGCGCCGGCGCTCGAGGTCGATGTCGATGACCTTGACGAAGATCTCGTCGCCGACCTGCACGACCTGCTCGGGGATCTCCACGTGGCGCTCAGCGAGCTCGGAGATGTGCACCAGGCCCTCGATGCCCTCGTCGACGCGGACGAACGAGCCGAAGGGCACCAGCTTGGTGACCTTGCCCGGGACGACCTGGCCGATCTGGTGAGTGCGGGCGAACTGCTGCCAGGGGTCTTCCTGGGTCGCCTTGAGCGACAGCGAGACGCGCTCGCGGTCCATGTCGACGTCGAGCACCTCGACGGTGACCTCCTGGCCTACCTCGACCACCTCGGAGGGGTGGTCGATGTGCTTCCAGGACAGCTCGGAGACGTGGACCAGACCATCGACGCCACCCAGGTCGACGAACGCACCGAAGTTGACGATCGAGGAGACGACGCCGGAGCGGACCTGACCCTTCTGCAGGGTCTGCAGGAAGGTCGAGCGGACCTCGGACTGGGTCTGCTCGAGCCAGGCACGGCGGCTCAGCACGACGTTGTTGCGGTTCTTGTCCAGCTCGATGATCTTGGCCTCGAGCTCCTTGCCGACGTACGGCTGGAGGTCGCGCACGCGGCGCATCTCCACGAGCGACGCCGGGAGGAAGCCGCGCAGGCCGATGTCCAGGATCAGGCCGCCCTTGACGACCTCGATGACGGTGCCGGTGACGATGCCGTCCTCGTCCTTGATCTTCTCGATCGTGCCCCACGCCCGCTCGTACTGCGCGCGCTTCTTCGACAGGATCAGCCGACCCTCCTTGTCCTCCTTCTGGAGGACCAGGGCCTCGACCTCGTCGCCGACGCTGACGACCTCGGAGGGGTCGACGTCGTGCTTGATCGAGAGCTCGCGGGAGGGGATGACGCCCTCGGTCTTGTACCCGATGTCCAGGAGGACCTCGTCGCGGTCGACCTTGACGATGACGCCTTCGACGATGTCGCCGTCGTTGAAGTACTTGATGGTCTCGTCGATCGCCGCGAGGAAGGCTTCCTCGTCACCGATGTCGTTCACAGCGACGTTGGGGGCGCTGTTGGCGAGGCCGGGCGCTGCTTCGATGCTTGCCGTCATGTGGGGGTTGGCTCCGTGGGGTGGACAGATGTCGTGGTGCGGACAGATGTCGTCATGGCGCGCGCGGGCCCGTTTCGACGTGCCGGGGACCCGGAACCGCTCTCACGAGGGCTGGGAAGATCGACTCACCGAGCGTGGCCTGCTCCGTCCGAGGTCGCGCAGGCCCACAGCGCATCGTGCAGCCTACGCTCAGGCATGATCACGGGTCAACGCGGGGCAGATCTGCTCGCCGGCGCGACCCTGGCGGGAGCTGCGGCCCGCTCAGCTGGGCGGTCAGCGGTGCGGGATGTGCGTGATGCCCTCGGACTTGCCGGCGACCTTTGCCTTCTTCTCGGCCCGCTTCTCCTTGAGGCTCTTGCCCGACTTCTTGCTGCTCGTCTGACGCGGTGACTTGTCTGCCATGTCGGGCTCCCCACCAGCCAGGGCGCGCGGTGCGCCGAGGGGGGTGTAACTCGAACCGTACCGCCTACGGCGCCGGACGTCCCGCTGCGAGCGAGCCGGTGCGGGCCGTCTCCCGCAGCAGCTCACGGGCGCGCTCGACGACAGGGTTGGTCGTGTCTGGCAGCCAGCTCGACCAGGGCGAACAGGTCGAGCGCCCGTGCGGTGTCGAGCCATCCGGCCGGCACACCCGCCGCCTCCGCCAGCTCCACGACACCTGCGACGAAGCCGCGCCCAGCCTCGTCGGCCTCGTCGGGCGGGAACCGCAGCAGGTTCCCGACATCCGCCAGCCGGCACCCCGCGTAGGCGAACTCCCAGTCGAGCAACCCGGTCACCTCGGCGCGCTCCACGTCGACCAGCAGGTTCTTGGGGTTCAGGTCGCTGTGCACCAGGGTCGCCTCCCCTGCGACGGCATCCAGCATCGGGCGCACCCCACGGGCGACCGACAGCAGGGCCGCGCGGTCCTCCGCGGACCAGCCCGCCAGCGGGGGCGCGCCGAGGCGGTCGCGCGTCCACTGCTCGAGCGAGGCCGATCCGGCTGTCATCGGGACCACGGCGAGGTCGCTGCCGACCAGCTCACCCGGCCGCGGGAAGCGCACCGTGGACAGGCGCAGGAGCACCCCGCCGACGGCGCGGCCCAGCTCACCGGCCTGCCGCGCACCCACCGAACCCAGCACGTCGTCGAGCCGCTCACCGGGGAGGCGGGACATCAGGACGTACGGCGGGAGGTCGCCGTCCGGCTCCACCCGCGCATCCAGCACCGCCGGGACGGGCACCACCCCGCGCAGCCTGCGCAGGAGCCCGACATCGACCGCCGCGCGGTCCGGCGCCCGACCGTAGATCCTCACCACGACCTCGTCGCCGTCGATGTCGGCCAGGAACGTCTCCCCGCTGTGCCCCCCGCCGAGCGGCGTCAGCGACGGACCGAACGCCCGGCGCAGCTGGTCGCGGGTGGCCGTCATGCCCGCATCCTGCCAACCCCGTCATGATCGGAGACCGGCTGGCGCCCAAGAGACCGCGACGACCTCCGATCATGAAGATCGGTGGAGCCGGTGGCACGACGTGCGGCGACCCAGGGCGAGTCCGTCCGGGCCAACCGGTTCTGGTGGGACGCCGAGGCCGACGCCTACCTGATGGAGCACGGCGCCTTCCTCGGGCCGGCCGGCTTCGTCTGGGGACCGGAAGGGCTGACGGAGGATGACGCGAGGCTGCTCGGGGATGTCGCCGGCCGCCGGGTGCTGGAGGTCGGCGCAGGCGCGGCGCAGTGCGCGCGCTGGCTGCTCAGCGCCGGGGCGGACCCGGTCGCACTCGACCTGTCCCGCGAGATGCTGGGGCACGCACAGGCCGTCGGGCGCGACACCGGGCTCGACCTGCCGCTCGTGCAGGCCGACGCCGCGCAGCTGCCGTTCACCTCGGGGTCCTTCGACATCGCCTGCTCGGCGTACGGCGGTGTGCCCTTCGTCGCGGACTCCGCCGGCGTCATGCGCGAGGTCGCGCGCGTCCTCCGGTCCGGCGGGCGGTGGGTGTTCTCGGTGACGCACCCGCTGCGGTGGGTGTTCCCGGACGACCCCGGCGAACCGGGGCTGGTGGCCCGGCACCCCTACTTCGACCGCACGCCCTACGTCGAGCAGGACGAGCTCGGGAACGCCACCTACGTCGAGCACCACCGCACTATCGGCGACCGGGTACGCGAGGTCTCGGCCGCCGGGCTGCACCTGGTCGATCTGGTCGAGCCGGAGTGGCCGCCGGGGAACTCGCGCACCTGGGGCGCGTGGAGCCCGCTGCGCGGAGCGATCGTCCCGGGCACGGCGATCTTCGTCTGCCGCAAGGGCTGACGCGTTTCCGCGGAAACGCCCGACACCACTCTGCGTTCGGCGACATCGCGCCGGTGGCCGGCCACCCGGGTGGGTGACCGGCCTTCCGACGCGATGGGCCTAGAAGAAGCGGGCCCGGATCACTGTGGACAGCAGGGCCCCGACGCCGAGGGCGGCGATCGCGAGCAGCCCGCGGGTCGCGTTCTTCGCTGCCCTCGTTGCTCGCCGCGGCCAGCTCGAAGGAGTAGGCCGCCGACCCGGTCGCCCCGTCCGGCGCGCCGTAGGGCAGCCCGCCGTCCGCGGTCTTGTCGGCCATCGCCTCGATGATCGCGAAGTTGGTGCCGAACTCGAGCGCGGTGTCGTTGCCGGCCTCGACCAGCAGCTTGGTGCCCTCGTTGCTCAGCCGGGTGGCGCCGTCGACGATCTGCGGGGCACCGTCGGCGGCCTCCCCGAGACCGTCGGCCAGCAGGCCCGAGCCGGCGGCAGCCTCGTCGAGGCCCGCCGCCAGCTCACCGGCGCCGTCCGCGATCTGCCGGTTGCCGTCGGCCAGCTCGCCCGAGCCGGAGCTCGCGGTGGCCAGGCCGTCGGCCAGCTTCCTCGACCCGACCGACGCCTCCTGGCTGCCGTCCGCGAGCTGCTCAGCACCGTCGCCTGCCTCCGCGATCCCGTCCGCGAGGTCTCCCGACCCGGTCGCCGCCTTCTTCGCGCCGGCCGAGAGCTGCGTCACGCCCCCGACAGCCGCGAGCAGCCCGTTCGAGAGCAAGGTGAGCCCCTCGCGGATGCCGCACGGGTTGGCCGGATCGGTGGGCTTGGCGGTGTTGCAGTTCGGGTTGGTCAGCCCGAGCTTGACGGCGTTGACACCGGCGGTCACCTGCGAGAGCCCCGTCGCCGAGGCAGCCAAGCCCTTGATGACCTGATCGATGCCGAACCGGATCGTCCCTGGGGTGGTCGCGGTGCCCAGGCCGGTGATGGCCGTCCCGAGGCCGGTCGAGACCTGGCCAAGACCGGCCGACGCCGCTTCCGTTTGGTCTCGGAGGCCGTCAAGGCCCTCGATACCAGCAAGAACCGCGTCCAGGGTGCCCTTGGCCGTTGCGAGTGCCGTCCCGCATCCGGGCTGTGCGGCTGGGTCACAGGTGACGTTGTTCAGCAGTGCCCTCGCGGCGGACACACCGCCGCTCAGCTGATCGATGTCCCCACCACTGGCCAATGCGGCATCCAACCCGGCCTGGATCAGGTCCACGCCACCCTTGGCAGTGGGCAGTCCCGAGGCGACCTGGTCGACACCTGCCTGGACTAGCGCCATGCCCGCCTGGAGCTGGGCGTTGCCGGCGCTGAGCTGAGCCAGGCCGTTGAGGATCGTTCCGGACTGGGACGCCGAACCCAGACCCGCGATGATCTTGTCCACGCCCGCCTTCAGGGCCAGCGTGGTGGAGTACGCCTGCGGTAGGCCCTCCACGCCGGCAAGGGTGGCGAGACCGCCGCTGATCAGGCCGAGGCCGGCCGCAAGATCCTGCGAACCGGTCACCAGGTCCTGGGCTCCGGTCGGGCTGTTGAACCCGTCCGCGAGCTGCTGGTTGCCGTCGGCGATCTGGCCGACGCCGTCGGCCAGCTCCCCGCTGCCGGACTCCGCGTCCTTGAGACCGTCAGCCAGCCGGCCGGCGCCAGCCGCGGCCTCGCCGGCCCCGTCGGCCAGCCGGTTCGCACCGGGCGCGGCCTCGCCGGCCAGGCCGTCGTTGAGCTGCTCGGCACCGTCGCGCAGCTGGATCAAGCCGCTGAGCAACTCGCCGGCTCCGTCGCGCAGGCGCAACAGGTTGCTGTCGATCTCGTCGGCGCCGGCCGTGAGGGCCGCGCCCGTGTCGGCACCGCCCTGGTAGCTCGCCGCGGCGGTCGACAGGCTGGGGTTCTTCAGCGGCTGCACCACCGCGATCGACACCGTCGCCCGCGGGATGATCACGTCCTCGACACGGGCGGTGTAGCCGAACTCCGCCACGGCCGAGCCGACCGGAGGCAGCAGCGTCATGGTGAACGTCATACGCGTCCCGCCGCGACCGTCGCCGGAGATGGTGGCCTGGTCGGACGCGACCGAGTAGTAGCCCTTCGGCAGCACGGTCACCAGCGAGCCGACGAGCGGCATCGGCACATCCACGGTCCGCTCGACGTCGCGGCCCTGGCCGTCCTTGACCGTCAGGGTCGTGGGCTCGCCGGTGATGTTCTCGACCCGGTAGGTGACCTTGAGGTCGCCGGACTTGCCGACGAGGTCCTCGGGGTCCTTGTACACATCACCGTCCAGCTCGAACGTCGGCTTGATCGTGACCGGCAGCTCACCGTCGAACTCGCTGACGGTGCGCAGCCGCTTCTCGCCATCGACGGTGATCTCGGTCACGGCCTTGCCGTCCTCGACGTCCACACCGGAGAGGCCTTCGAGGTTGCGCAGGCCGTCGGTGCTGACCGGGTTCTCGATGTCGACCGTGCCCTGTCCGGTCGCGGTGATCTGGTCATAGACCCGGGCGACCTTCACCTTGCCCGTCGGCGTCATGTAGACCTGCACGGTCTCCCGGTCGGTGACAACGACCTCGGAGGCGGCCAGCGCCGGAGCGGCTGACGACAGCGACAGCAGGACTGCCGTCGTCGCGGCTCCGGCGATCAGGAGTGGTCGGCGGGTGCGCATCGGGGTCAGCCCTCGTTCTTCGGCGTCAGGAGCGAGTCGAGCTTGGTGCTCGGCCCGTCGTCGGTGGCGGTGCGGGGGTGCGGTGGGTGCTCGTGCGGGTGATGGTCTCGATCAGCCTCGACAGCTGCGCCGAGGAAGCTCGCCGCCAGGTAGCCGACGCCGGCCGCGAGCGCCATCTGGGTGGCAGCCGTGGGTGACTCGTAGGGGAACGCCGACGGCGTCGTCATGAAGGTCGTCTCGTACGCAGCCGCCATCGCCGCAGCACCGATCAGCAGGGACCACAGCGGCACCCGCGTGAAAGTCGCCAGCGAGATGGCCATGAGCAGGAGCAGGACGACCAGGGCGGCGAGGGCCCGACCCATCGAGGTGTCCGGCAGCACGCCGGCGCGCAGGGCGTAGCCACCCCACCCGACGAGGAAGCCCGCCGCGAAACCGAGCGCCCGGAACAGCGGCGGGCGGTCGGGGACGAGCGCGACGGCCGCGCCGAGCGCGGCACCGGTCATGGCGACCCGCTCCAGCTCGAGGTTCAGGGCCTGCCCGAACAGGATGAGAAGGAAGGCGATGACGGCCAAGATGGCGCCGCCGATGGCGGTCCGTCGCATTGTGTGCGCTCCCTTATCGAGCCGGCCAGCGGGCAGGCTTGTAGTCGAGGTCCAGGGCACCGGGTTGGGCCGAGAACAGCTGCGTGAGGGTAGCCGCCGTCGGTCGCGCTCCCGATGACACCCATCCGGAGAGCGCACCCACCACAGCGACGTACTGGTCGGCGGCGAAGTTGCAGTGGCCCGCCCCGTACGGGGCGCCGGTCGTGTACGTGGGCGGCTGGATGTAGAGCTGGACCAGCCGGCCCGAGTCGTGGTGCCGGGCGACCCGGTGGGCGAACTGTCGCTCGTTCTGCACGATCACCAACGGGTCGAAGACGGTGTGCATGGTGACCGTCGGGTCGGAGAGGTCACCGGTCGGGTTCCCGAGCCGCGAGGCGGCCCGACGTGCCTCGGGATCCGCGGCAACCCGCTTGCCGTACGTCTGCAAGGACCGCGCGTACGCCGACAGGAGCCCCTCGCCGAAGCCGAAGGCGGTGAACCGGTCGATCGCCGCTTCCGTGACGCGGTCGCGGTAGTCGGTGCCGATGTTCGTCGAGGCGTTGCCGCCGACGCGTTGTTCGATGTCGTAGCGCCCCAGCGTGCTGTAGTTCAGGGCCGTGAGGACCGACTCGGTGACCGCGCCGACCGCGGCGCTGGTGCCGGACCCGTTGTAGGTCTTGGTCTTCTCGGACCCCCCCAACAGCGCGGCGAGCGCAAGCATCCGCCCGCTCGCCGGTGCCTGAGTGTCCGGGTCGGAGAGCTGGCGCTGAACAGCGGCGGACGCCGCGTCGAAGTTGGCCTGCGCCGCCTCCCGGCTGGCGAAGTTGCGCAGCCGGAGCTTCGGGTAGAAGAAGCGCTTCACCCCGACGGCGAAGTCCAGCGCCAGGTCGAGGTTTCGGTTGGTCCCGGCCAGGACCCCGCACAGCGGTGCGACGCCGTCGACCAGGCCGGGGCGACGCTCGGCCAGGGTCTGGGTGATCAGCCCGCCGAGGCTGGCCCCCCAGGCGAACACCCGGTCGACCCGGCCGGACCCGATCCGATCCTCCGCGATGCCGACGGCCTCGACACCTGCCCGGACACCCTCGCGGACCGCCCAGCCGGCGCCGCCGCCGGCGTATGAGGAACCGATCAATGCGTAGCCCTGGGCGAGCAGGGCGTCCCGGACGGCAGCGCTCGGGGCGTTGCTGCCGGGCACTGGGGTGAACGTGTAGCCGTGCGACCAGACGAGCAGGGTGCCGTTGAACGCGGCCGGGACGTCGAGCACCCACTCGCCGTTGGCCGTCCGGCCGGTCGCGTGCAGCGAGTCCGCCAGGGATTCGGCACCGGCGACCGGCGCGGGCAGGGCGACGGCGGCCGAGGCGACGCCCGCGACGAGCAGCAGCGCCAGCCGACCTGCCCTCCGGCCGGGACGGCGGGACAGGGCAGGACGTCCGGACATTGGGCTCCATCGGCGCGAGGGTGACCGGACCCGCAGGCAGCGGACCGGCCCCATGCCGTTACCGGCCGGTAACGCAGGGGGCGAGCGTGTTTCTACCAGGTGAACCGGCCACGGGGAAACGCTTTCACCGAAACCTCAGGGTATCGGGCAGGTCTCGGTCGGCTCAGACGTGGGTTCGGTGCTCGGCGACTCGGTCGGGTCCGGCGTCGGGGTGGTCTCCTCAGGCGTCGGCGTAACGGTCGGAGTCGACGTGTCAGTGGGCGACGGGGTGGCCGACTCGGTGGGCGTGGGGCAACCCTGCTCGGTCGGCGTCGTCGTGGGTTCCGGGCTCGCCTCCCCCGGGTCCGCGCTCGACGACGCGACCGGCTCGGGGGCCGCTGCGGCAGGCCCGTCTGCCGGTGGGTCGACGGTGCCGCCGTCTGCCGGCTCGTCCGGCGTCGGGCCGGGAGCCGGGAGGGCCGCGACGGCACCGCTGTCGGACGCATCGGACGCCCCGTCCGACCCGTCGGCGGAGGACCTGTCCCCCGCCGCGCGGCGCGGGTCGTCGTCGGCGAGCTCACCGAGCGATCCGGTCAGGACCGGGGTACCACCGGCGTAGGCGTCGGCCCAGGCCAGCACCAGGTCGACGTAGTCCCACGAGTGGTTGTAGCTGTAGACGGCCTGGCGCCGCTGCTTCTTGACGCTGACGTCGCGCTCGCCGGAGCACAGGTAGCCGGCCGACGCGAGCGCGGCGTCCGTGACGTTGTTGGGGTCGCTGCGGCCGTCGCCGTTGCCGTCCTCGCCATGCACCGTCCAGGACGACGGGATGAACTGCATCGGGCCGACGGCCCGGTCCCACGTCTCGTCGGTGTCCCACCGGCCGTCGTCGGTGTCCGGGATGGCAGCAACCCCCGGCCCACCGTCGAGGACCGGCCCGAGGATCGGCGTGAGCGTGTCGCCTCGGCGGTCCACCGCGCCGCCGTAGGCGTGGCCCGACTCGACCTTGCCGATGCCGGCGAGCAGCGGCCACCCCAGGTGACAGCCGGCGTCGCTGCGCCCGGTCTGGCGGGCGGCGGCCTGGTAGGCCTCCAGGACGCGAGCCGGCAGCGCCAGGTCGGACACGTCGGTCGGCGAAGGCTTGCCCTCGCGGGCAGCCGCCTGGCGGATCGCGCTCGTCCCGACCGGGTTGGACACCGGGTGGGCCCCCGACAGGTCGTCCGCCTCGCGGAGCGGGTTCTCCAGCGAGTCGCCACCGAGGCGCCCGTTGACCGGCACGGCGGCGACGCCCGACTCGTCCGGCGCGAGCGGCCGCGGCAGGCTGCCGTCGCCCGCGAGCAGCCCGGCGACGGCGATCGGGACCGCCACGGCGACGGGCACCGCGTGCCGGCGCAGCAGACGCAGGACCGATGGCATGACGGGTGCTCAGACCTCTCGGCTCGGCGGGACGAAACGGACGCTGGATCTCCGACCGTACGTGCGCACCCGGCTGTCGTGAACCCGGTCTGCGGGAAAACCCCGCAGTGTGAAGCTGTCGTCACCCCACGTATGTCGACCGGGCCGGCGAAGCCCTCTCCGGCGCGGTCAGTGCCCCGCGTCCTGCCAGGTGCGGCCCACACCCACGGACACGTCGAGCGGCACCGAGAGATCGGCCGCCGAGCCCATCTCCCGGCGTACCAGCGACTCGAGGTCGGCCCGCTCCCCGGGCGCCACCTCGACCACGAGCTCGTCGTGCACCTGGAGCAGCACCCGGGAGGACAGCCCGGCCTCGCCGAGCGCCCGGTCGACCCGGAGCATCGCCACCTTGACGATGTCGGCGGCCGACCCCTGGATCGGCGCGTTGAGCGCCATCCGCTCGGCCATCTCGCGGCGCTGCCGGTTGTCGCTGGTGAGGTCCGGAAGGTAGCGGCGGCGCCCGAGGATGGTCTCGGTGAAGCCGGTCCGGCGGGCCTCGTCCACGACGTCGTGCAGGTAGTCGCGCACGCCACCGAAGCGCAGGAAGTACTCGTCCATCAAGCCGCGGGCCTCCTCTGCGCTGATCCCGAGCTGGCGGGACAGGCCGTAGGCGCTCAGGCCGTAGGCAAGGCCGTAGCTCATCGCCTTGATCTTGGCGCGCTGCTCGATCGACACGTCAGATGGCTCGACGTGGAACACCCGGGAGGCGGTGAAGGCGTGCAGGTCCTCGCCGGAGTGGAAGGCCTCGATGAGCGCGGCGTCCTCCGAGAGGTGGGCCATGATCCGCATCTCGATCTGGCTGTAGTCGGCCGACAGCAGGGACTCGAAGCCCCGCCCGACCATGAACGCCTGCCGGATCCGGCGGCCCTCCTCGGTGCGGATCGGGATGTTCTGCAGGTTGGGGTCGGTCGAGGAGAGCCGGCCGGTCGACGCGATCATCTGGTTGTAGGTCGTGTGGATGCGGCCGTCGTCCGCGACCGTCTTGAGCAGGCCGTCGACGGTCACCTTGAGCCGGGTGGCGTCGCGATGACGCAGCAGCGCGGCGAGGAACGGGTGCTCGGTCTGCGCGAAGAGGGTCTGCAGCGCCTCGGCGTCGGTGGTCCAACCGGTCTTGGTCCGCTTGGTCTTGGGCATCCCGAGGTCGTCGAACAGGACGACCTGCAGCTGCTTCGGCGACCCCAGGTTGATCTCCCGGCCCAGGACCGCGAAGGCCTCGTCGGCGGCCGACTTCACCGCGGACCCGAACTGCGACTCCAGGGACGCAAGATGCTCGGCGTCGACCGCGACGCCGGTGCGCTCCATCTGCGCGAGCACCTCCACGAGCGGCAGCTCGACCTCGCGGAGCAACCGAGAAGCCTCCTTGGTCTCCAGCTCGGCGTCGAGCCGGTCGGCCAGCTCGAGGACGGCGTAGGCGCGCACGACGTCGGCCTCGGCCGCCTCGGCCTCGTCCACCCCGTCCAGGGACAGCTGGCCTTCCGCTGCTTCCTGCTCGGACCGCAGCTCGCGGCGCAGGTAGCGCAGGGCGAGGTCGGCGAGGTCGTAGCTGCGCTGGTCGGGCATCGCGAGGTACGCCGACAAGGCCGTGTCGCTGGTGACCCCTGCGAGCTCCCACCCTCGGGCGGCGAACGCGAGGGACGGCCCCTTGACGTCGTGCAGCGCCTTCGGCCGGTCGGCGTCGGCCAGCCAGTCGGCGAACGACTTCTCGTCGGCGGCGTCCAGGTCCGCCGGCTCGAACCAGGCGCCCTGGCCCGCGGAGGTCGCGAGCGCGACGCCCGTCACGTCGCCGGTGCCGCCGGCCCAGAACCCGGAGATGTGCACGCCGGTGCGCCCCGGGCCGCGAGCGTGCTCGTCGAGCCACCCGGCAGCTCGCCGGGGGCCAGCACCCGGCAGGCCACGTCGAACCCCTCGTCCGCCTCGGGCAGGGCGGACTCGACCGTCGCGTAGAGCCGGTCGCGCAGGACGCGGAACTCCAGCGAGTCGAAGACGGTGTGGACCTCGTCGCGCTCCCAGTTGACCCGCGCCAGGTCGCCCGGCATCACGTCGACGGGGACGTCACGGACCAGCTCGGTCAGCTGCCGGTTCTGGATCACCTGAGCCAGGTGGGCGCGCAGCGCGTCACCGGCCTTGCCCTTGACCTCGTCGACCCGCTCGACCAGCGTGTCGAGGTCGCCGAACTCGACGACCCACTTGGTGGCGGTCTTCTCACCGACCGTCGGGATGTTGGGCAGGTTGTCGCTGGGGTCGCCGCGCAGCGCCGCGAAGTCGGGGTACTGCGACGGGCTCAGCCCGTACTTCTCGCGCATGGTCTCCGGCGTGAAGCGCCACATGTCGGAGACGCCCTTGCGCGGGTACAGCACCGTGACCTGGTCGCTGACCAGCTGCAGCGCGTCCCGGTCTCCGGTGCAGATCAGCACCTGGAAGCCCTCGCGCTCGGCCCGCGTCGTGACCGTGGCGATCACGTCGTCGGCCTCGAAGCCCTCCGCCTCGAGGCTCGGGATCCGCAGGGCGGAGAGGACCTCCTTGACCAGCGCGACCTGACCTTTGAACTCGTCCGGGCTGCTCGTCCGGTTGGCCTTGTAGTCGGCGAACAGCTCGCTGCGGAACGTCTGCCGGGACACGTCGAAGGCGACCGCGACGTGGGTCGGCTGCTCGTCGCGCAGCAGGTTGATGAGCATCGACGTGAAGCCGTAGACGGCGTTGGTCGACTGGCCGGTCGTCGTCGAGAAGTTCTCGACCGGCAGGGCGTAGAACGCGCGGTAGGCGATCGAGTGCCCGTCGATCAGCAGGAGCCGGTTGGGCGAGTCGGTCACGGCCTCGACCCTATCCGCGGGACCCGACAGCGCCCTGATGGCCGGTCCCCCTGCCTACGATCCCCACATGACGACCACACCGGATGCGGCCGCCCGCCTCGAGATGGCCAACGCCATGGGCCGGGGCACCCTGATCGAGCGGATGGGCATCGAGTTCACCGAGGTCGAGACCCGTCGGGTGACCGCGACGATGCCCGTCTCGGGCAACACCCAGCCCTACGGCCTGCTGCACGGCGGAGCATCGGTCGTCCTCGCCGAGACGCTCGGTTCGTTCGGTTCGGCGATGCACGCCGGTCTCGACCGGGTCGCGGTCGGCATCGAGATCAACGCGACCCACCACCGCGCGGCCCGGTCCGGCGTCGTGACCGGGACCGCCACGGCACTGCACCTCGGCTCGACGATGGCGTCCTGGCAGGTCGAGGTCCGCGACGAGCAGGGGCGCCCGGTGTGCACGTCGCGCATCACCTGCCTGCTCCGGGACGCCGCCCCCGGCGCCTGATCGGCCGACCTGACGAACGTACGGGGGCTAGTCGACCGCCCTCGCCACCGCGGCACGGACCCGCCGGAGGCTCCGGCGCCGGGCCACCACGTGGTCGATGACCCCCACGGCGGACGGGCCGACCAGCCGTCGGCGCAGCACGCTGACCGGGACAGCCCGCCGGACGACGACCGGACCGAAGCCGAGTCGCGCGTAGAACCGCTGGGTGTCGCGCATCTGCGGCATCACGCTGGTGATGACGTGATCCGCCCCCGCCTCCTCGGCGAGGCTGACGGCGGCCGCGAGCAGCGCCTTGCCGACACCCTGGCGCCGGCAGCCCTCGCGCACGTGCAGGTAGTGGGCGTGCACCGCGCGCTGGTCGAACAGCGGCGCGTAGGGCGCGACGCTGAGCACAGTCATCCCGGCGACCTCGCCGTCCGCGACGGCGACCAGGGCACGCGAGTTCGGGTCGTCGGCCACCGCCTCGAGCCGCTCCAGGACGCCCATCTCGTCGGCGGCCGGCATGATCCGCTCCATCCGGCTGCCCATCTGACGGAGCTCGTCCCACATGGCCAGCAGGGCGGGGACGATCGTCGCGGCAGGCGTCCCGGACGACAACACAGGGTCGCGTCAAGGCGCTCCTCCAGTCACGGTCGGGACGCTCCCGGGACCCCGGCAGGGTCGGCCGCGCACGTCCATCGTCTCGACGGCTGCCCCGCACAGCCGGGCCGGACACTACGCCCTCTCGCGCGCCGGGCGCGAGGGTTGGGCCAAGATTGTGGATCTTCGAAACACCGGGTCCCGGCGTCCCCCCACCAGGGCGGGGCCGTGGGCACTATGCTCCCGCCGACGGTGACACCGGAACGTGACACGGACGACGACGAGCTGAGACGACGACGACCTGAGCGGTACGACCGACCACCCCTCGCCCCCGGAGGTGTCCTGGTGCGCACGAGAGTCGCTGTTTTCGTGGCGACGATGTTCGCCGCACTCTTCTGCATGCTCGGCCTAGGCGCCGGCCCCGCGCTGGCCGAGGGCGAGTCGATCGGCGGGTTCGTCAAGAATCCCAAGGCGGGGGAGCTGGAACCGGTCCCCGATGTCACGATCGTCGTCAAGGGACCGGGCGGCATCAACGAGACGGCGACGACCGACGAGAACGGCGCCTGGCGGATCGAGGTCAATCGGCCCGGCACGTTCAACGTCACGCTCGACCAGGACTCGCTGCCCAAGGGCGTCACGCTGCGCGACCCGGAACGGGACACCCTCAAGGTCCCGGTCGCCGAGACGCAGGACAAGTCGGTGCTGTTCGCGCTCGGCAAGAGCACGGCCAACACCCAGAACAACTGGGAGCAGGCCGCCCAGCTCACGGCCGAGGGCTTCCGGTTCGGCCTGATCATCGCGCTCGCCGCCGTCGGCCTGTCGCTCATCTTCGGCACCACCGGGTTGACCAACTTCGCCCACGGCGAGCTGGTCACGCTGGGTGCGATCTCCGCGTGGTGGATCAGCACCGGGACGCTGCCGTTCCTGCCGGACTTCGGCGGGATGAACTTCCTGCTCGCAGCCGCCATCGCGCTGGTGTTCATGGGGTTCGTCGGCTGGGCGAACGACGCCGGCCTCTGGCGGCCGCTGCGCCGCCGCGGCACCGGCCTGATCGCCGCCATGATCGTGTCGATCGGGCTGTCGCTGCTGCTCAGGTACTTCCTGCTCTACCTCTTCAGCGGCAACACCCGCTCGTTCCCGGCGTACCGGAGCCAGAAGGGTGTCGACATCGGCCCGATCACCCTGAGCCCGGCCGACTACATCAGCATGGGCATCGCGATCGTCGTCCTGATGGCGACCGCGTACGCCCTGCTCCGCACGCGCATCGGGAAGGCCACCCGCGCGGTCGCCGACAACCCCGCGCTCGCCGCCGCCTCCGGGATCGACGTCGACGGCGTGATCCGGGTCGTGTGGATCGCCGGGTCGGTGCTGGCAGGCCTGGCCGGCATCCTCCTGGGACTCGCGCAGGGCATCAACTTCCAGACCGGCTTCCAGATCCTGCTGCTCATCTTCGCTGCGGTGACGCTCGGCGGGCTCGGCACTGCCTTCGGCGCTCTCGTGGGCAGCATCGTCGTCGGGTTCTTCGTGACCGTATCCACCCTGGTGATCCCCGCCGAGCTCAAGAACGTCGGCGCGCTCGGCATCCTCATCGTCATTCTCCTGGTCCGGCCGCAGGGCATCCTCGGCCGGGCGCAGCGGGTCGGATAGGCGGAGGCGACCAATGAACTCGAAGCGGCGACGTCCGGAGCGAGGAACGAGCGTAGGCGGAGCGCGACAATGAACTTCGAACGGATCATCGTCAACGCCCTCGAGGCGGGGCTGGGTCTCGAGACCGTGGTGTTCGCGCTGGCAGCGATCGGGCTGAACGTCCACTTCGGCTACACCGGCCTGCTCAACTTCGGCCAGTCGGCCTTCATGGCCATGGCGGCGTACGGGCTCGCGGTCACCGTCGCGACCTACGACCTGCCGATGTGGCTGGGCATCATCGTGGGGCTCGGACTCAGCGTGCTGCTCGCGCTCCTGCTGGGCATCCCGACCCTGCGGCTGCGAGCCGACTACCTCGCCATCGTCACGATCGCCGCCGCCGAGATCGTCCGGCTGGTCGCCCGGTCGGTGACCTTCGAGGAGACGCTGGGCGGCTCGGACGGCCGGCAGGCGTTCTCCTCCGACTTCTACGCGCTGAACCCGTACAACGAGGGCGAGTACGGGATCGGGTCGTTCGGCTTCAACGAGCGGGCGCTGTGGGTGCTGACGGTCGGCTGGATCCTGGTCGGCCTGTCCTGCCTGTTCGTCTTCCTTCTCATGCGCAGCCCCTGGGGCCGGGTGCTCAAGGCGATCCGTGAGGACGAGGACGCCGTGCGCAGCCTGGGCAAGAACGTCTACTCCTACAAGATGCAGAGCCTGGTCATCGGCGGCGTCCTGGGCTGCCTGGGCGGCTTCATCCTCGCTCTCGGCCGGTCCTCCATCCAGCCGGACATCTTCGGCACCGAGACCACGTTCTTCGCCTACACGATCCTTATCCTCGGCGGCGCGGCCAGGGTTGCCTCCCCCGTCGTCGGCGCCATGATCTTCTGGGTGCTGCTGTCGCTCACCGACAACATCCTCAACGAGGCGATCAACGAAGGGCGTCATCTCGTCGTCGATCATCAACAACACCCAGGTGGGCCAGTTCCGGTTCATGCTGGTGGGCCTGCTGCTGATGCTGCTGATGATCTTCCGACCTCAGGGGATCTTCGGCGACCGGAGGGAGATCGCGCTCGATGCCCGCTGACATGCCTACCGAGCAGACGGCGGAGGCCGCCGCGCGACCGGAGTCCGGCGCCCGCCGGGAGCGCCGGGACGCCGCGGCCGCCACCCTCGCCGACGTACCCAATGAGCCCGGCGCCCCCAAGCCGGACCCGATCCTCGTCGCCGACGGGATCGTCCGGCAGTTCGGCGGCCTGACCGCCGTCGACGTCGAGCACGTCGAGATCCAGCGCGGCGCGATCACCGCGCTCATCGGACCGAACGGCGCGGGGAAGACCACGTTCTTCAACCTGCTCACCGGCTTCGACCAGCCCAACCATGGCTCCTGGTCGTTCGAGGGGAAGTCGCTCTCCGGCGTCCCCGCGCACCGGGTGGCCCGGATGGGCATGGTCCGCACCTTCCAGCTCACCAAGGCGCTCTCCAAGCTGACCGTCATCGAGAACATGCGTCTCGGGGCCACCGACCAGCGCGGCGAGAACGTCTTCCGCGCGCTGTTCGGCAGCATCTGGCGGTCGCAGGAGCGCGAGATCACCGAGCGGGCCGACGACCTGCTGGCCCGGTTCAAGCTCGACGCCAAGCGCGAGGACTTCGCCGGCAGCCTCAGCGGCGGGCAGCGCAAGCTGCTCGAGATGGCCAGGGCCCTGATGGTCGGGCCGGAGATGGTCATGCTGGACGAGCCGATGGCCGGTGTTAACCCGGCCCTGACCCAGTCGCTGCTCGGTCACGTCAAGGACCTGCGCGAGGACGGCATGACGGTGCTCTTCGTGGAGCACGACATGGACATGGTCCGCGACATCTCCGACTGGGTCATCGTGATGGCCCAGGGCCAGGTCATCGCCGAGGGACCACCTGACGCGGTCATGAGCGACCAGCGCGTCGTCGACGCCTACCTGGGCTCCCACCACGACGCACCGCTCACCGAGGAGGAGGAGCAGCAGATCCTCGCCGAGGCCGAGGAGGCGCTCGAGCAGGAACGCGCCGAGAAGGAGGAGGAGAGCTCGTGACCGAGCAGCGTCCTGACGATGCCCCCCTGCCCCCGGTGCCCCCGGTGCCCCCCGTGACACGACCGACGGCGACGAGACCGCCGCGGACCACGGGGTAGCCAGCGACGACCGCTCGGCGCACGAGGCAGCGGCGGGCGACGCGCTCCTGAGGGCGGACGAGGTCGTCGCGGGCTACGTCCCGGGCGTCAACATCCTCAACGGCTGCGACCTCTACGTGAACGACGGGGAGCTCGTCGGGATCATCGGCCCCAACGGCGCCGGTAAGTCCACGCTGCTCAAGGCGATCTTCGGGCTGATCAAGGTCAGCACCGGTTCGATCACCCTGCGCGGCGAGGACATCACCGGGCTGAAGGCCAACCAGCTCGTCGCCAAGGGCGTGGGTTTCGTCCCGCAGACCAACAACGTCTTCCCGAGCCTGACGATCGAGGAGAACCTGCAGATGGGGGTCTACCAGTCCCCCAAGAAGTTCAAGCAGAGCTTCGAGTTCGTGACCGGCCTGTTCCCCGCGCTCGGCGACCGCCGGGCCCAGCGGGCCGGCTCGCTCTCCGGTGGCGAGCGACAGATGGTCGCGATGGGCCGGGCGTTGATGATGGAGCCCTCGGTCCTGCTTCTCGACGAGCCGTCGGCGGGGCTGTCGCCCGCCCTGCAGGACGAGGTGTTCGTGCGCACCCGGCAGATCAACCGAGCCGGCGTCTCGGTCATCATGGTCGAGCAGAACGCCCGGCGTTGCCTGCAGATCTGTGACCGTGGCTACGTGCTGGACCAGGGCCGCAACGCCTACACCGCCAGCGGCAAGGACCTCAGCAACGACCCGAAGGTCATCGAGCTCTACCTCGGGACGCTCGCCAAGGCCTGAGCGCTGGCTGGCGCGCTGCGGCGCGGAAATCGTGGTGAAGCAGTGCGCGGCACCCACGTCCTCGCCTGGCGGACCACTCGCCGAGTCCGTTTGACCGCGATTCCTGCACACTCGCCGTCGTTGACTTTGCGAAACGTCGCGCCGAACCGCTCGGAAACAACGCAGAGGGGCCCGGCACCTGTGTGGTGCCGGGCCCCTCTGGTGTTCTTCGGACTCAACCGGTGAGCCGATCCGGGTGGATCAGATCTTGCCGGCCTTCGCCTCGACGAACGAGTAGGTGTTGTCGGCGCCGTACTCGTAGATGCCGATCGACGCCTCGCTCGGGTCACCGGCGTCGTTGAACTCGACCGGGCCGCTGACACCGTTGTAGTCGATGTCCTCGTCGTTCTCGAGCAGGTCCAGGCACTCCTTGAAGGAGGTGCACTCGGTCCCGCCGGTGCTGACGTTCTTCATCTCCGACGCGATGGACTCACCCGAGTCGTCGCCTGCAGCCTGGGCCGCCAGCGCGACGAGGATCGTCGCGTCGTAGGCCTCCGGTGCGTAGGCGAACTCGGTCAGGTCCGGCTTGAGGTCCGTGAGCCGGGTCTTGAACTCGTCGGTCGCCGCGACACCCGGGAGGGTGCCCTTGACGCCCTGGAGCGTGCCCTTGTCGAAGTCCTTCGAGTAGTCGGCCAGGTTGCCGTCCACGAAGTAGATCTTCTTGGTGTCCGGGCCGATCCCCTGCTTGACGAGCTCAGGGATGATCTTCTTGGACTCGTCGAACGAGATGACCGCGATGGCCTCGGGGTCAGCGGCCTTGATCTGGCCGACCTCGGTCGAGAAGCTGGCCGCCTTGGGGTCGTAGATGACCTCCTCGACGACCTCGCCACCACCGTCGGTGATGGACTGGCTGGTGCTCTTGGCCAGGCCGGTGCCGTAGGAGTCCTGCAGCGCCATGATGCCGACCGTCGAGTTGCCGTCGGCCAGGATCAGGTCACCGAGGACGCGTCCCTGGAGCACGTCCGGCGGAGCGGTCCGGTAGTACAGACCCTTGTCGTCGTACTCGGTGAACTCGTCGGAGGTGTTCGCCGGCGAGATCTGCACCACGCCGTCGCCGACGATCTTGTCGATGACAGACAGCGAGACGCTGGAGGACGCGGCGCCGATGACGGCGTCGACCTCGTTGGAGAGCAGACGGTCGACCGACTGAGACGCTGTGTCCGTCGAGGTGTCACCGGAGTCCGAGTGGCGACCTTCTCGACCGGCGTGCCGTTGACGCCACCCGCGGCGTTGATCTCCTCCAGGGCCAGGTCCACACCGGCGAACTCGGGCGGGCCGAGGAAGGCGAGCGAACCCGTCTGCGGGAGCAGCGTGCCGATCTTCAGCGTGCCGTCCCCCTTGGCAGCGGCCGGCGCCGAGCTCGTCGAGTCGTCCTTCGGCTCGGCCGTCGTGTCGTCGTCGCCACCACATGCGGTGAGCACGAGACCCGCGACGCCTAGGACCGCAACCGACCGCCAGAACGGCGTTGGGCGGATCATGAACCATCTCCTTTGGAAGGGTTCGCGGACCAGCAAGGGACCGCACAGGGGCTTCCTGACGCAGGGGAACCTACCCCTAGACGGCGCCCGGCTGGGAAGTCCAGCCACGATTGAGTGCCGCGTCGTTGCCAAGTCGTGACCTACCGGCCGCCACCACGGCCCCGCTGCCGGCGCATCGGCTCAGGGGCCGCCCGCGTCGGCGATGACCCGCTCGGCGACCTCGCGCATGGTCAGCCGGCGGTCCATCGAGGTCCGCTGGATCCAGCGGTAGGCCGCCACCTCGTCCAGCGCGAACCGGACCTGGAGCAGCCCCTTGGCCCGGTCGACCAGCTTGCGGGTCTCGAGCCGGTCCCGGAGGTCCACGACCTCCCGCTCCAGGGTCACCAGCTCGTCGAACCGGCTGATCGCCATCTCGACGGCCGGCAACAGGTCGGACTTGCCGAACGGCTTGACGACGTAGGCCATGGCGCCCGCCTCGCGGGCCCGTTCCACCAGCTCACGCTGGGAGAAGGCGGTGAGCATGACGACCGGTGCCAGGCGAGCGCCGGCGATCCGCTCGGCCGCCGTGATGCCGTCCATCACGGGCATCTTCACGTCCATCACGACCAGGTCGGGCCGGTGCTGCTCGGCCAGCGCGACCGCTGCCTCGCCGTCGCCCGCCTCGGCGACCACCTCGAAGCCCTCCTCCTCGAGCATCTCCCGAAGGTCCAGCCGGATGAGTGCCTCGTCCTCGGCGATCACGACGCGTCTCACGGGCGGCACGCTATCGAGCGGCGTCTCAATGGCAGACTCGGGCCGCCTCGCCCGACGGACGCCCCGATAGGCCAACTGGCAGAGCCAACGGTCTCAAACACCGTCCAGTGTGGGTTCGACTCCCACTCGGGGCACCATACTGCGCAGGTGCATCTTCGCCCGATCGCTGGAGTGGCCAGTTCGGCCTGCCGATGACCAGTCCGTGCGTACGTCGTCGCGGGTGCCGGCCCTCCTCCTGGTCGCTGCCGCGTTGCCGGCGCTGGCCGGCTGCGCCGCGATCCAGTCGGCCACGGCAGCGCCCGGCCTGCGGCCCGGCGTCGACGTGCCCAGCGAGCCCGTCGAGGCGTCGGCCCAGCGGCTCGGCGAACCGGCGATCGCGCCGGGCGGCCAGGGTGGCTACGCGTTCACGATGACCCACCCCGACGGGTCGCCGGTCACCTTCGACCCGTGCCGTCCGATCCACGTCGTGGTCCGGCCCGACCACGAGCCCCAGGCCGGCCGCGCGCTCCTGCTGCGGGCGCTCGGCGAGCTCAGCGCGGTCACCGGCCTGCGGTTCGTCGACGACGGCGCCACGTCGGAGGCACCGACCCACCCGAGACCGTCCTACCAGCCCGAGCGGTACGGCGACCGCTGGGCGCCCGTCCTCGTCGCCTGGTCGACGCCGGCCGAGACCCCGCTGCTGGGAGGCGACGTCCTCGGGCGGGCCGGGCCGACCCCGTTCGCCACCGACGCCGAGACCACCCGGTACGTGACCGGTCAGGCCGTGTTCAACGGGCCGGCGCTGGATGCGCAGCTGCGGCTGGGTCAGGACGACAAGGCGCGGGCCGTCCTGCTGCACGAGCTCGGCCACCTCGTCGGGCTGGCTCACGTCGAGGACGCGTTCCAGGTCATGTTCGACACCAACGCCTACCCGCTCGCCTCCTACCGTTCCGGGGACCGGCGGGGGCTCGAGCAGCTGGGCCTGGGACGCTGCTTCGAGGACTACTAGTCGGACGCGGGCGGGCTGAGGTCCTGCCGACCCGAAGGAGGCGACGTGCACGTCGGGTTCGCCGTACCCCTCGCGGGCTCGTGGGCCACCCCGGACAACCAGACCGCACTGGCCCGTCGGGCCGAGGAGCTGGGCTACCACTCGCTGTGGACCTTCCAGCGCCTGCTCTACCCGGACGACCCGGCGGCAGCGGACCAGCCGCGCCGCTGGGCGCCGGTCTACCGCAGCGTCCACGACCCGATCGTCACGCTGGCCTTCCTGGCCGGGCTCACGACCCGGGTCCGGCTCGGCGTCGCGGTCCTGAACTACCCGTGGTACTCCCCTCTCCTGCTCGCCAAGATGGCGACCACGCTCGACACCGTCTCCCGCGGTCGGCTCGACCTCGGGCTGGGGCTCGGCTGGGCCAGCGAGGAGTTCGCCGCGACCGCGACAGTGCCGGGCCGTCGCGGTGCCCTGGCCGAGGAGTTCGTCCGTGCCCTGGACGCCATCTGGACCCAGGACGTCGTCGAGCATCGCGGCGAGCTGGGCGACCTTTCCGGCGTACGCGTGGAGCCGAAGCCCGTGCAGCGACCCAGGCCACCCGTGCTGCTCGGCGGGACCGTCGAAGCCGCCCTCCGCCGGGCGGGCCGGCTGGCCGACGGCTGGATCAGCAGCAGCGGCCAGGACCTCACCACGATCCGGCAGTCCATCGACGTGGTCCGGGACGGCGCCCGCGTGGCCGGCCGTGACCCCGCAGCGCTTGCGGTTCGTCTGCCGCGGCGTCGTGCGGGTCCGGCCCGCGGGCGGCAGCGGGGACCGGGGCCGGCGGCCGCTCTCCGGGTCCTACGACGAGATCCGCGGCGACCTGGCCGTGCTGGCCGAGCAGGGCGTGACCGAGACGTTCCTCGACCTCAACTTCGACCCCGAGGTGGGCAGCCCGGACGCCGACCCCGCAGAGTCGATGCGTCGCGGCTACGAGGTGCTGGAGGAGCTCAAACCGTGAGCGAGCGACGAGCGCCAGCGAGGCGCACGAGCGAACCAACAGCGCCGTGAGCGAGGTGGCACGGCGCCGCGTCGAGGTGACCGGCCGGGTCCAGGGCGTGTTCTTCCGCGAGACGTGCCGCCGCGAGGCCGCCCGGCTCGGCGTGAACGGCTGGATCCGCAACCGGCCCGACGGGAGCGTGGAGGCGGTCTTCGAGGGACCGGCCGACGCCGTCGAGGCCGCGGCGGCCTGGTGCCGTCAGGGCCCGGCGCACGCCCAGGTCGAGGGCGTCACCGTGCACCGCGAGGCCCCGGAGGGCCTCACCGGCTTCCGGGTCGACTGAACTGGACGCGCTTCGAGGCTACGGACGGCAGCTGGAGCCGCTGGCCGGGGAAGATCAGTCCTGGGTTCTTGCCGATGGTGTCGCGGTTGATGCGGTACAGGTTCTGCCAGCCGCCGGGCACGTCCTTCTTGCGCGCGATGGCCGAGAGCGTGTCGCCCGGGCGCACCGCGTAGGTGCCGGCCACCGGTCGCCTTGCGGTGCTTGCCGCGGGTGGCCCGCTCGGTCGTGGGCCGGTTGTCCTTCGCCCGCTGCTCCGCCGCGGTGCCGTCGCGCGGTCACCGTCCCGCTGGGCGCCCTCGGTGGCGTCACCGTTGGTCTGGCCGCCGGTGATGCGGGCCTTGTACTCCTCGGCGGTGGCCAGCGCCTCGCGACGCTCCTCGGCGCCGAGCCCGAGCCGGGTGCTGCAGGCCGGCCACGAGCGCCAGCCGGAGTTCTCGACGAGCTTGGCCGCGATGACGATCTGCTCGGCCTTGGTCGCCAGGTCCGCGCGAGAGGCGTAGCGCTCGCCGCCCCAGCCGTCCCAGGTGCCGTCGGCGAACTGCAGCCCGCCGTAGTAGCCATTGCCGGTGTTGATGCCCCAGTTGCCCCCGCTCTCGCAGCCCGCGAGGCGGTCCCAGGAGCTGGTCGCGGCCGCGGCCGGCGAGATGGTCGCCATCGGGATGGCTGCGACGAAGGGGGCGGTCGCGAGACCGAAGTTGCGCTTGCGGTTGCTGGTCTTGCGGCGGCGTCCGCGGGTGGAAGCGGACGTGCGGGCGTGAGCGCCATGCGCCATGTGGTCAGTCCCTCTCGCCGCCTGCGAAGTAAGCTGTCGGGTTCAGGCGAGAGAGATGCCTGGCCGTGTCTCCACGGCTTCACCCCGAGGACGGTGCGGTCTGGCCGACAGGTCGTCGGCCATGGCCACTCCGCCCGAAGTGGGTCCCCCACTCCTGCCCGCTTGCGAATGCGGCTTGCCCAGCCGACGACGGACAGGACTCGGCGGGCCGTCGGTGGGGCCGCACGGTGCGCGGCGGGAGAAGCGTAGTGGCGCAGGTCACGATCCGGCAAACCGGGCAGGTCGGGCGGTGTGTCGCAGGCGGAGCCGGGATGATGGCCCGGTGCCCGGCGACCTGCAGGTGCGGGCCGGCGTGGTGGTGCCCGCCGGTGAGCTGCGCTGGCGCTTCTCGCGGTCCAGCGGTCCGGGCGGGCAGTCCGTGAACACCACGGACAGCCGGGTGGAGCTGTCGTGGGACCTGATGGCCTCCGGCGCCCTCTCTCCTGTCCAGAAGGAGCGCGCCGCCCAGCGGCTGGCGGGACGCCTCGTGGACGGCGTCCTGACGGTCTCGGCCTCGGAGCACCGGTCCCAGCTGCGCAACCGCGCGGCGGCTGAGGCCCGGCTGGCGACCCAGGTCGCGGACGCGATCGTCCCTCCCCCGCGTCAGCGGCGGCCGACGCGTCCCTCCCGTGGGTCCCAGGAACGGCGCATCGCGGAGAAGAAGCGGCGCGGCGAGATCAAGCGGCTGCGGCGCCCGGACGAGTGACGGCGGGCGTCGGCGTCACTCGGCGGCGAGGTCGCTGATCGCTTGCTCCGCGAGGACGATCTCCTTCTCGATCATCCACTGGGCGCCGCGCAGCCCGCGCAGCCCGAAGCGGTCGCGGATGGCCATGACGAGCTCGGCGACCCTGGGGTCCACGTCGTCGTCGGGCACCGGGGATGGGGACGTCTCGGGCATCGCGGTCTCCCCGTCGTGTGATCTGGGCGGTCTGGAGTCGTGCGCCGGCAGGTTGCGCCCGGCTCCCAGCAGGGTATCCAGGACGGCCGACGGCCCGGTCACGGCTGGCCCTGTCGGCCGGACCGGCCAGGATGGCCTGGTGCTGGTCCCCGCGGAGTCCGACGATGTCCTGGCCGCGGTGGGGGCAGCCGGCGCCAGGCGCGGGTCGCGGGTCGGGGTGGCCTTGGCACCGGGGGGTGTCGGTCTCGCGCACGGTGGCGCCGCCGTCTGGTGCCGGGGTGACGGCGTCGACGCCGTACGCCGGCTGGTGGACGCGATGGCCCCCCGGCTGGTCTGGTGGTCGGCCGCGTCGGCCCGCCCACTGGTCGAGGCCGGGGTGCACGTGACCGCGTCCTGGGACGTGGCCGCGACGCACCGACTGCTGCACGGCGGGTCCGACGCGGAACCGGGTGTCGTGTGGGCGGTGGCAGCGGGGCTGCCGGCCGGCGAGCGACCTCGCACCGGCCAGCTGGACCTGCTCGGTCTGCCCGCCGGACCGGCCCGGGCCGGTGGCGACGACCCGGCCGAGGCCTGGGACCCGGTGCGCCCCGACGGCCACCTGCGGCCGGACTGGGCGGAGACCGGTCCCCCCGGACCGGCCGCCGCGGCGGCCTGGGCGGCGGCCGCGCTCCAGGTCGCCGACCAGCACGCCGCACAGCTCGCCGACCTGCCGGACGGGCGCAAGCAGCCGGGCACGCCGACCCTGCCCACGCTCACGGCGTGGTCGGAGTCGGCCGCGGAGCTGCTCGCGGTCGAGCTGGGCCGCACCGGCCTGCCCCTCGACCGCGAGACCGCCGGCGCGCTGGTGGCCGAGCGCGTCGGCCCGCGGCCGGTGGACGCCGCGGCGGCCGCCGCGTCCAGGGCCCGGCGCGACGCCGAGGTGCTGTCCCACCTGCCGGGGCCGGCGCCGGACGTCGACCTCCGCAACCCGGCTCAGGTCCGAGACCTCTTGCGCCGGGTCGGCATCGACCTGCCCGACACCCGCTCCTGGCGGCTCGAGCCGCTGCGCGGTGCCCACCCGCTCGTCGACGCGCTGCTGACCTGGCGCAAGGCCGAGCGCATCGCCACGACCTACGGCTACACCTGGCTGGACCGCCACGTGGGGTCGGACGGGCGGCTCCGGGGCAGCTGGACGGGCTGCGACGGGGCGGCGGGCCGGATGACGGCGTCGGCGGGGCTGCACAACCTGCCCGGCGAGCTGCGCCGCGCGGTGGTCGCCGAGCCCGGGCACGTCCTGGTCCGGGCCGATCTCGGCCAGGTGGAGCCGCGCGTCCTGGCCGCGGTGTCGGGTGACCCGGCGCTGGCTGCCGCTACGGCCGACCCCGACCTCTACGCCCCGGTGGCGGCCCGGCTGGGCTGCGACCGGCCGACGGCCAAGGTCGCCGTGCTGGCGGCGATGTACGGGCAGACCTCCGGCACCGCGGGAGCTGCCCTGCGCGGCCTGGACCAGGCGTACGCCGTGGCGATGGCCTTCCTCCGCGCGGCCGACCAGCGAGGTCAGGCCGGGGAGGACGTCCGGACGTACGGCGGGAGGCGGGTGCGCATGTGGCCGCTGACCGACGCCGGCCGAGCCGGGCGCGGTCGCTGCTCGTGGCCGGTTCGCCCGCAACGCCGTGGTCCAGGGCGCCGCGGCCGAGCTGTTCAAGATGTGGGCCGTGACCGTCCGGGCCGCCCTGCCGAGGGGCTCCGAGGTGGTGCTGTGCCTGCACGACGAGCTGCTCGTCCATGCTCCGGTGGACGACAGCGAGGCCGTGGCCGCGGTCCTGCATGACGCGCTGGAGCAGACGGCGGCGCGGTGGGCGGCGGGCAGCGGGGTGCGGTTCGTGGCCGACGTCGCAGTCGTGCGCCGCTGGTCGGACGCGAAGGGCTGACTGGTCCCGACCCCGAGCGCAGGGACGACGCTGCTGCCACGTTTGACGCCGGGGTCGCGGGTGAGGAGGGCGTCATGAACCCCTTCGAGTCGGCATCCATCCTCGAGGACACCCGGGCCCTCGACCGCGTCTCCGGGACAGTCCGCGACGCTTCCACGCAGGCCTGCGCTCCCGCGCGGTGCGGGATGCGCTGCACGGCGTGTGGCTGGGACACCCCCTGCACCCGGTGCTCGTCCAGGTCCCGGTCGGGGCCTTCGCGTCCGCCGGCCTGCTCGACGCGCTGCCCGGTCACGAGAAGTCCGCCGATCTGCTCGTCGCGACGGGCATCGCGTCGTCCGGTGCCGGCGGCGGCCGCTGGGCTGGCCGACTTCGCCGAGATGCACGAGCAGCAGCGGCGGGTCGGTGTCGTGCACGCGGCCGCCAACACGGTCGCCCTCGCGCTGTACTCGGGGTCGCTGGTGGCGAGGGTCCGTGGCGACCGGGGCGCCGGACGGCTGCTCGGCTACCTCGGCCTGTCGGTCGTCGGCGTCAGCGGCTATCTGGGTGGCCATCTCGCGTACCGGCAGGCGGCCGGCGCCAACCACGCCGAGGAGGTCCCGCACCTCGTTCCGCCCGGCTGGCACGACCTCTGCGCGGTGGACGACCTCGGGCCGGCCGGCGAGGGCCGGCTGCGGATGCTCGGGGAGGGGGCGACCGCGGTCCCGCTGCTGGTGGTACGCCGTGGCGACCGCATCGACGTGCTGTCCAACCGCTGCACCCACCTCGCCGGTCCGCTGCACGAGGGCAGCGTCGACGCGGACGCGGGATGCGTGACCTGCCCGTGGCACGGCAGTGTCTTCAGCCTCGATGACGGCTCGGTGCTCGGCGGACCGGCCACGGCCCCGGCGCACGCCTTCGACGTGCGGGTCGAGGGCGGGCGCCTGATGGTGCGCCTCGCCGGCGCCGGTTGAGGACGAGCGAGGGACCGCCGCGCTAGACGACCTCGGGCTCCTGGCCGCGGGCGCGCAGCTTGGCGTGGTGGGCAGCGCGCTTGTCATCGAAGCGGCTGGCCATCTGGTCCAGCCCCTTCAGGAAGGTGACGAGCTCGTCCCGGGCGGCCTCGCCGTCCGCGTCGAGCCCCTCGACGTCGAAGACGCCCCATGCACGCAGCACCGGGGAGATGACGTCGTCGTGGTGGATGCGCAGGTCGTAGATGCCGGACAGGGCGATCTGCACCGACTTGCGGGTGAAGTCCTCGATGGAGCTGCCGGGCATCTCGAAGCTCTTCACGACCTCGGTGATCGCGCGCATCGTCTGGTTGGGAGCGACCTCGAGCGCGGCGCCGAGCAGGTTCCGGTAGAAGAGCATGTGCAGGTTCTCGTCCAGCGCGATGCGCGCCAGCAGCTGGTCGGCGACCGGGTCCCGGGTGATCTTGCCCGTGTTGCGGTGCGAGATCCGGGTCGCGAGCTCCTGGAACGAGACGTAGGCCAGTGAGCGCAGCAGGTCGTCGTGGTTCGCCGACTCGAAGCCGGTCCCCATGTGGATCATCCGGGCCCGCTCGAGCGCGACCGGGTCGACCGCACGGGTCACCAGCAGGTAGTCGCGGATCGCGATGGCGTGGCGGCCCTCCTCGGCGGTCCACTGGTGCACCCAGGTGCCCCAGGCGCCGTCGCGCCCGAACACCGTGGCGATCTCGTGGTGGTAGCTCGGGAGGTTGTCCTCGGTGAGCAGGTTGACGATCAGGCTGGTGCGCGCGACGTCGGTCATCTTCGACTGGCCGGACTCCCACGCCTCGCCGCCGAGGACGCCGTCGAAGTCGCGGCCCTCGCTCCACGGGACGTACTCGTGCGGCATCCACTCCTTGGCCACCTTGAGGTGGCGCTCGAGGTTCTCCTCGACCACCGGCTGCAGCTCGCGGAGCAGGTCGGTCTGAGTGAGCGTGGGTACGCCGACGATGGTCATGTGGGGTGGCCTCCGGGGCGGTCAGGGGGTACGGCAGCGGGCAGTGCGGTGCGCTGGGCGTACCTACGGTTACGTCACCGTAGGTATTCCACGGTAGCGGAGGTTCAACCCTCGTCCCAGCCCTGGCGTGTCGCAGGCGGCGGAAACCGGTCAGACGGGCGTGGAACGCAGCTCGGCCTGGTCCGGGACCGAGAGGCCCTCGCGGAGCATGACCACGGTGTCGGTGAGCGACTGCGGACGCGCGAAGAGGTAGCCCTGACCGATGGTGCAGCCGGCCTGGCGCAGCCGGTCCACCTGCCCGGGCCGCTCGATCCCCTCGGCGACCACACGCAGGTCGAGCGCCGAGCCCATCACCAGGATGGCCTCGACCAGGGCGGCGGCCCGAGGGCTGGAGTCGATATCCCGGGTGAAGCTGCGGTCGATCTTGAGGATGTTCACGGGCATATGCTGCAGATACCCGATCGAGGAGAAGCCGACGCCGAAGTCGTCGATGGCGAGCCGGGCACCGACGGCGGTGAGCCGGCGCAGGGCAGCATCCGTCTCGTCGTCGTCACGCACCACTACCGTCTCCGTCATCTCGAGGATCAGCCGGTTGTCCCCCAGGGCGGTCACGGCGTGGGCCACCAGCACGAGGAAGTCGGGGTCGCGGAGCTGATGGGCGGACATGTTGACCCCGAGGCTCAGTGGCCGGCCTGCCGCGGCCTCCATGACCGCCGCATCGGCGACCACCTGCTCGAGGACGCGCTCGCCGAGCTCGATGATCAGCCCGCTCTCCTCGGCCGCCCCGATGAACACCTCGGGCGAGACCAGGCCCTCGGGTCGCTGCCAGCGGACCAGCGCCTCGAGGCCGTCGATCCGACCCGTGTCCAGGTCGACGATCGGCTGGTAGTGCACGACGAGCTGGGTGGCGATCTCCCGGCGCAGTGCCTCGATGAGCTCCAGCCGACGGACGTTCTCCTCGCGCAGCGACGGCTGGTAGGCGAAGTAGCGGTCCTTGCCGAGCGCCTTGGCGCGGTACATCGCCATGTCGGCGTTGCGCAGCAGCCCGGCGGCGTCGTCGTCGCGGTCGGCGAGCGCGACCCCGATGCTGGCGCCCACCATCACCTCGTGGCCGAGGATGACCACCTCGCGACGCAGTGCGGCGAGCAGCCGCTGGCACAGGTGGTCGAGCTCCGTCACGTCCTCGACGCCCTCGACGAGGACCGCGAACTCGTCACCGCCGAGGCGGGCGACCGAGTCCCCGGCCCGCACGCAGCCGACCAGCCGCTCCGAGACCGCCTTCAGCAGCTCGTCGCCCTCGGCGTGCCCGAACCGGTCGTTGACCCCCTTGAAGCCGTCCAGGTCGAGGAACAGGACCGCGATGGCGGTGTTCGTCCGGCGGGCCCGGATGACGGCCTGCTCGACGCGGTCGAGGAACAGCGTGCGGTTGGGGAGACCGGTGAGGGAGTCGTGCCGGGCCAGGTGGCCCATCTCCTCGGTGAGCTCGAGCCGGCTGAACGCCTCCTCCGCGACCGTGGCCAGGGCCTCGAGCGCCTTCCGGTCCGCCTCGACGGATGCGCGCGCCCGGTCGACGGCGGGCGAGACCAGCCACCAGGTGCCGTTGGCGGTCCTGACCCGCGCGCCGCTCTCCTTGGGCAGTGGCCCCTCGCGGCGCAGCTCGGCGCGCGAGCTCGCGACGACCGCCCTGACGCTGCGCCGGAGGAGCTCCTCCAGCGAGTGGGGCGAGCGCACCATCTGGGCCTCGGCGGCCGCCCCGAACAACGCCTCGAGGCGGCGCTGGTGCTCACTGCCCCGGGACAGGGCACGCGTCGCCACCAGGATGGTCACCAGCGGCACCGCTAGCAGCGCCCCGGCCCAGTTGTCGAGGGACCGGTAGACCAGTGCGGCGAGGTAGCCCAGGCTGTCGATGGCGACGAACACGCCCAGCGCCACGAAGGCGCTGCCCTGGCGGAGCTCGGTGAGCACCGGCTCCTCCGACTCCAGGGCTATCGAGACCGCGGAGACGACGTAGTCGACGAGGAAGTAGAGCGCGCAGCCGAGGCCGACCGCCACCAGCTCGCGCGGGTCGGTGGCGTCGAGCGGGCTGAATGCTCGCATGGTCATCAGGGCCACGGCACCGGAGAGGATGCTCAGGCCGACATTGAACAGCCTGACGTCGACCCGCTTCGACGTGACGACCTGGGACATGACCTGTCCGACGGTCCAGACGGCGAGGGCACCCTCCCCGCCGTCGTAGCAGGCCAGGAACACCAGGACGGCGGACTCGAAGCCCACCTCGATCCCGGCCGACGTTCGGTCCAGGAGCAGCGGGAAGCGACTCATCAGCGCGATGATCGGCGGCCCGATCAGCAGGGCCAGCGCCCAGTGCCCGTCCAGGTGGCCGCCCAGGAGCAGCCCGAGCAGAGCCATCAGCCCAAGGAGCGCGCCAGCCACCATGATGGAGACGTCGAACACCCAGCTGATGGCGCGCTTGCCCGGTCGACCGCCCACGCCCAACGCCCTTCTCCCCGCCGATCCTCTGCTGGTCATCGGCTGGTGCCTGGGAGGAGTAAAGCCGACGTGGGCTGCGGGCTTGGCCGAATCGGGTGGGTTCGGCCGGGATGTCGTCAGCGCTGGTCAGCGCCGGTTGATGGTCACGAACGACCGCTCGGGACTGCCGGTGTAGACCTGCCGCGGCCGGCCGATCTTCGTCGCGGGGTCCTCGAGCATCTCCCGCCACTGGGCGATCCAGCCCGGCAGCCGACCGAGGGCGAACAGCACCGTGAACATGTGCGCGGGGAAGCCCATCGCCTTGTAGATGACGCCGGTGTAGAAGTCGACGTTCGGGTAGAGCTTGCGCGAGACGAAGTAGTCGTCGGCCAGCGCGACCTCCTCGAGGCGCATGGCGATGTCCAGCAGGGGGTCCTGGACCCCGAGGGTCTCGAGGACCTCGGTGGTGGCCTTCTTCACGATGGCCGCACGCGGGTCGTAGTTCTTGTACACGCGGTGCCCGAAGCCCATCAGCTTGACGCCCGGGCTCCTTGTCCTTGACCCGGCGGACGAAGTCATCGACGTCGCCGTCGGCCTCGTGGATGCCCTGGAGCATCGACAGGACCGCCTGGTTGGCGCCGCCGTGCAGCGGCCCGAACAGAGCGTTCACCCCGGCGGAGACGGAGGCGAACAGGTTGGCGTTGCTGGAGCCGACCAGCCGCACGGTCGACGTCGAGCAGTTCTGCTCGTGGTCGGCGTGCAGGACGAACAGCATGTCGAGGACACGCGCCATCGTCGGGTCGACCTCGTACGGCGTGGCCGGCACGCCGAAGGTCATGCGCAGGAAGTTCTCGACGTACCCCAAGGAGTTGTCCGGGTACAGCAGGGGCTGGCCGACCGACTTCTTGTAGGCGTACGACGCGATGGTCGGCAGCTTCGCCATCAACCGCACGGTCGACATCTCGACGTGCTGGGTGTCGAAGGGGTCCAGGCTGTCCTGGTAGAAGGTCGACAGGGCGCTCACGGCTGACGAGAGCACGGCCATCGGGTGGGCGTCCCGCGGGAAGCCGTCGAAGAACCGGCGAAGGTCCTCGTGCAGCAGGGTGTGGTGCCGGATCCGGTCGCTGAAGGCGCTCAGCTCGTCGGCGGTCGGCAGCTCGCCGTAGATCAGCAGGTAGGAGACCTCGAGGAACGACGCCTTCTCCGCGAGCTGGTCGATCGGGTAGCCGCGGTAGCGCAGGATGCCCTCGTCACCGTCGATGAAGGTGATCGCGGAGGTGCAGGACGCCGTGTTGACGAACCCGGGGTCGAGGGTGACGTAGCCGGTCTCCTTGAGCAGGGGGGAGATCTCGATACCGCCCGGGCCCTCGGTCGCCCCGGCGACGGGGAGGGGGATCTGTCCACCGGGGTGCTTGAGCTCGAAGTCGGCCATGAGCGAGGTCATTTCCCTTCCGTCGCGTCGCGCACACCACTGTGTCAGACGGTGCGGCCCGGCCAGGCCGGGAGGGGCGGCGCCTCGAGAACCCCCTGGGCGGCGTCACGGCACGACGACGGTGACCCCCGACGGGTAGCCCGGCTCCCCCATCGCGGCCAGCGCCGCGCCGGCGTCGGCCAGCCCGATCCGGCGGGTCACCAGCAGATCGGGCCGCAGTCGCCCCGCGGCCACCATGTCGAGCATCGCCGGGTAGTCGTGCGCTGCCATGCCGTGGCTCCCGACGATCTCCAGCTCGAGAGCGATGACCCGGGCCATCGGGATCGCCGGATGGCGATTGTCCCGACGGGCCTGGCGGCAGCAGTCCGACCTGGACGTGCCGACCTCGGGTACGCAGGCAACGTACCGACCAGCCGCAGGTCCGCTCGCTGCCGAGCGCGTCCAGAGACAGGTGGGCACCGCCACCGGTGGCCGAGCGGACCGCGGCGACGACGTCCTCCGCTCCCGCGTCGACGGTGACCTCCGCACCGAACGAGCGGGCCAGCTCGAGCGCGGCCGGTGCGACGTCGACGGCCACGACGCGCGCCCCGAACGCAACCGCCACCATCACGGCGGCCAGGCCGACCCCGCCGCAACCGTGGACAGCGACCCACTGCCCCTGAATGACCCGGCCCTGGGTGACGACGGCGCGGAACGCGGTGGCGACCCGGCAGCCGAGCGCCGCGGCGGTCACCGCAGTCATGCCCTCCGGCAGCGCGACGAGGTTGACGTCCGCATGGTCGAGGGCCACGAGGTCGGCGAAGGACCCCCAGCCGGTGAACCCGGGCTGGGTCTGGCGCTCGCACACCTGGTGGTTGCCGGACAGGCACTGCTCGCACGTACCGCAGGCGCACACGAAGGGGACCGTCACGCGATCGCCGGGACGCCACCTGGTGACCCGGTCTCCCACCGCTGCGACGCGGCCGGCGAGCTCGTGACCGGGGACGTGCGGCAGCGCGATCGTCCGGTCGTGGCCGGCCCACCCGTGCCAGTCGCTGCGGCACAACCCGGTGGCCTCGACCTGGACCACGACACCATGCTCCGCCGGCGACGGGTCAGGGACCTCGCGGACCGCTGCCGGGCCGCCGAACTCGTCGAACACCACAGCCCGCACAGCCTCTCCTCCGCTCCCTGAATCGCGGGCCGAAGGCTATCGGCGCGCCGGAAGCGCGGGCCAGGCCGCTAGCCTCGCGGAACCGTCGTGCTCATCATTCAGCGGTGCATGCCCTTGCGTCTGATCAGGTGTTAGCCCTGCGGTAGATCAGGTCGAAGTCGGTTGTGTAGCTGATGCCGTCCTCGGCGATCTCCCATCGTCCGGTGATCGTGTTCCCGTCGTCGCTGAAGGTCGCGGTGAAGCGCTGGGAGAACGGCTCGCCCTCGCGCCAGAGCCTCCATTCGCCGTCACCGATGCTCATCTCGTAGACGCGGCAGACGGCCCGGTCGTCGGAGTACAGCTGGAAGTATGTTCCGTTGGCCGCATCGCAGCCGATGATGGAGAAGTTGTCTGGCGCCTCGGCTAGCTCCACCGTCCCACGCTGAAGCAGGTGAGCTCTCGAGGCGTGCCACTCGAAGGTGACCGTTCCTCCGCCTGGCCATGGCTCTCCGCCTGGCCAGTCGCCTCCAGGATCCACTCGCCGACGAGAGGCTCGAGCCGGCGTAGTGCGTGCTCCGCAGTTGGTTGGTCCATGTATCGCTCCCGGTGTCAGGTCCTCACCGTCAGGTACGAGATGCCAGGGTGCGGCAGGGTGAACGACACCTGCAGCACGCCGTCGGCGGCGACGTCGACCGTGCGCGCGGGCTCGAGCTCGGCGAGGCCGTCGCGCTCTCGCAGCCGGTCCCACTCGTCGCCCTCTGGCCAGTCCCGGTCGGCACCCCCGAGGTCGCGCCACGCCGCGAAGACGTTGCTGTGCTCCTCGTCGACCCGGTGGTGGGTCAGCTGTGCCGCTCCGGGCGGCAGCCCCTCGATGCGAACCGTCACCTCTCGGGCGAGCACGGGGTCGAACGGCATCCGTGACTGGTCGAGCGAGCTGTTCCAGACCAGGACGCCGACCTCGCTCCCTCGCTCGCCGTCGCCGCGACGGGCGGCCAGCGCCGACACGAGTCCGCCGCCGCCGTCGCCGGAGTGCTCGACCGCCAGCACGTCGTCACCCAGCCGGTCCAGCAGGGCCAGCGCCCACCAGCGTGGCTTGCGCAGGTTGCCGACAGTCAGCAGGCCGAAGCCGCCGTGCCCCAGCTTCTGCGGCCGGCCGAGCTCCTCGAAGTGGTCCGACGCCACCCAGTGCGACAGCGCATCCAGCCGGCCCATGCTCGACGCCATGCCGTCCAGCAGGAACGTGGCGGCGAAGACGCTGTCCCCGACCAGGTGGAAGTGCTGGGAGCCCGGGCCCCACTCCGTCCACCAGATCTCCGCGTCCTCCCGGCCGTGCCGGGCCAGGATCGGCCGCAGGTCCAGCGGCGGGCTCCCGTAGGTGTGCGTCGACAGGAAGTCGACCGGCGCGCCGGACTCCTCGGCGTGCTCCAGCAGCAGCTCGACCCACTGGGCCGCGGCCGAGCTCGGACCTCCGACGACGAGCCGCTCGTCGACCTTCCGGACAGCGGCAACGGTCACGTCGTACAACCGGAGGTACTCCTCCTGAGACCCGCTCCAGAAGACGTCGAGGTTCGCCTCGTTCCAGACCTCGAAGCTCCAGCGGTCGCGGACCTCCTCGATCCCGTAGCGGTCGACCAGGTGCGCGGTCAGCGCGGTCACCAGGTCCGCCCAGCGGTCCCAGTCACGCGGCGGAGAGATGATCGCCTCGTACGCGAAGACGGTTCGCGTCGGGTCGCTCGCGAGGTCCCGTGGCATGTACGAAAGCTCGACGACCGGCCGCAGACCGGTCTCCAGCAGCGCGTCGTAGACCCGGTCGACGCCCGAGAAGTCGTGCACCGGCTGACCGTCGACCTCCCGGTAGACGCCGAGGTCGTCGCCGAGGATCGCGTGCGCCCGCACCGTCTCGCACGCCGAGCTCGTCGTGCATCCGGCGCAGCGCCTCGGTGAGCTCTGGACCGATCGACCGCCCGCCGACCTCGTCGTCGGAGAGCATCAGGCTCAGGTGCTCGGACCCGATCATCGGCCGCCAGGCCGGTGCAGGCCACCCACGACCCGGGCCGCATCGACCCTGATCTGCACCGCGGGGTCACCCGACGAGCGGGCCCTCCCGCTGACCGGTGGCGACAGCGCGCCGGTCCGGGAGACCTCGGGCAGCGCCGCGACCGCGTACCAGTGCTCGCGATCGCGCTCCCCCGACGTGTCGACGTACGGCGGGTGCGGCACGGCGAGGACGTCGTTGCCACCGTGGTCGACCGGCTCGAACGGGCCGTCCGGACGACGCGGCGCGGTGCACGAGGTAGCCGACCGCGCCGTCGACGGGCTGCCAGTCCAGCGTCACCTGCCCACGGCCCGGCGTGGCCGTCAGACCCGGCCGGCGCGGGCAGCTCGCGCCAGGTCACCGCCGCCGGTGCGCCGGCCGATCCCTGTCTCGAAGCTCTCCCGGGCCGACTCGGCGGAGCTGCGGTCCGTCACTCGCCACCTCGCGTGATGCCGGTGAACTCCTCCATGCGCATCAGCGGCGCGACTTCGTCCTCCATCGGCCCGGTCGCGAAGGCCCGGCGCATGTCGTCGCCGGCCAGCGCGTTGCCCAGCGCGGCCATCACCATGCCCTGGTCGAGCGAGAGGTAGCGCTCCGACATCTGCGCCGGTGCTGACGTTGATCGCGTCGTAGAAGCCACCGGGGCCGTAGGCGCCGAAGTCCTCACGCAGATTGGCAAGGTTCTGCAGCGCCGCCTCGGGCGCGAATCGGTAGGCGAGGAACGACGCGTGCGGGGTCACCACACCCTGCCCGTAACCGGCCGGCTCCGGCTGCGGCGCCCGGCACGTCGCCGTAGCCGTAGTCGACGAACGTCCGCTCCTGGTCGGACGCGTAGCCGTTCGGCTCCATGCCGATCGGGTCGACGCCGTACTCGCGGTAGCCGCCGGCCGGGTTGTTCGACGGCGAGAAGCCCCAGTAGCCGTACTCCGCCTCGTCCATGCCGTGGTGGATCTGGGAGCGGACGTAGGTCGGGTGGGTCAGTGCCCAGCTGCGCTTCCCCCACTTCTCCTCAGGGACGAACAGCGGCACCATCAGCGCCTCGAACATCGAGCCGCCCCAGGTGGGGATCAACCGCTGACCGTTGTACCTGTAGGCACCCTCGAAGACCTGGACGCCCAGGTAGGTCCGGTAGCCGCCGACCGCCTTCTGCTCGGACCATGACCAGTCGCAGTTGTCGCCGGGGAAGGTCCGCCAGGTGCCGAAGTAGTGCTTCCGCGGGATCTGCCCGGACGCGATGCCCAGGTAGCTGGCCATCCGCGGCTCGGTGTTGAACGCGCCGTAGTGGTGGCCCGTGTAGTAGACCGGCGCCGCCGCCGCGGTAGTTGCCCTTCGACGGAGCCCGGGCCGCGGTCGTGAGCCAGAATCCGCCCCGGATCTGGTTCACGGCGGGGTCGTAGTAGTAGCCGAAGTCCATGTCGTCGAGCACGGCGTGCGCCTCGTCGGACAGCGCCGGCACCTCGGACGTGACCATCGTCAGAGCCGTCGCGAGCCAACCGTTGTCGACGCTGGAGAGGAACGGGAAGACAGTGCTGCCGTCAGCCGGCCAGGTCGTCAGCTTCGCGCCGGTGGCCGGGTTGTACCAGTTGTAGAACATCCCGGACGGCTCGTGCTTCTCCAGCGCGGCGACCGCGGCGATGGACTGCGCGATCCGCTCGCGCGCCTCGTCGGCCGAGATGATGCCGATGTCGCGAGCCGCGATCGCGCTCCACATGTAGGCGCCGATGTTGGTCGGCGACGTGTAGGCAGCCCGGTCATCGGCGTCGAGCTGGCCGCCGATGTTGTCCGAGACCAGGCCGGTGCGCGGGTCGACCATGGCCGCCATGGACGTCCAGGTGTCCTCGGCGTACGTCCTGAGCACGCCGTTCGGCGAGTCTGCCGCCGACGCCGATGGCAGGGCGCTGCCAGTGGCGGCGAGCGCTGCCGTCACCGCACCTGCGGTCAGCGTGACGGCGAGTCGGGAGGTCCGACGCATGAGATCCAGCTCCTCGAGTTTGGCTACTTGATGCCTGTCATGGCGATGCCCTGCACGAAGTGCCGCTGCAGGGCGAGGAAGACGAGCAGGACCGGGACGATGATCGCGACGGAACCCGCCATCAGCAGGCCGTAGTCGGCCTTGTTCTCACCGATGGCGTAGATCGCCAGGGCGACCGGCAGCGTGTAGCGCTCCTCGGTCTGCGCCACGACCAGCGGCCACAGGAAGTTGTTCCACGACGTGAGGAAGGTGAGGATCCCCAGCGTCGCCAGTGCGGGCTTGCACAGCGGCAGGATGATGCTGCGGAAGATGCGCAACTCCCCGGCCCCGTCCACGCGTGCGGCGTGGATCAGCTCGTCCGGCAGCGACGAGATGAACTGCCGCATCAGGAACACGCCGAACGGCCCCGCCAGGAACGGGAAGATCAGCCCCGGGTACGTGTTGACCATCCCGAGGTTGCTCACGAGCACGAACAGCGGCACCAGGGTGACAACGCCCGGGATCATCAACGTGCCCAGCACGAGCACGAAGATCACCCGCTTGCCCGGGAAGTCGAGCTTCGCCAGGGCGTAGCCGAGCATCGAGCAGAAGACGATGTTACCCAGGGTGACGGACGCCGCGACGACGGTGCTGTTGACGAAGTACGTCACGAAGTCGAGCTCGGTGAACAGCGTGCGGTAGTTGTCGAGCGTCGGGTCCTGCGGCAGCCACGCCGGCGGCACCTGCTTGAGCTCCCGGTCGGGGCGGAACGAGCCGAGCAGCATCCACAGGAACGGCCCGACCAGCAGGACCAGGCCACCGGTCAGCACGACGTAGACCCATGGGATGGGATGCGGCTCGCCGACCCCGCCGAACCCGCGGCGCCGGGAGCGTCGCGACGGAGGCACGTCGGGTGGCGGCGCGACGACAGGGACGTCCCCGGGACGGGTCGAGGTAGTCATCGCGGCATCAGTCCTTGGACCCGAGCAGCTTGAACAGCAGCGCAGTCGCGATCGCGACCACCAGGAACAGCACGTAGGCCATCGCCGCGGCATAGCTGTAGTTGCCGAAGCCGAACTGGTTGTACGTGTAGTAGGCGGTCGACAGCGTCGAGTCGAGCGGGCCGCCCTGGGTCATGATCAGCGGCTCCTCGAAGAACTGCAGGTAGCCGATCATCGTGACCACGCCGGCGAACAGGATCGTCGGGCGCATCATCGGCAGCGTGATGTGCCGGAACCGCCCCCAGGCACCCGCGCCGTCGATCGACGCTGCCTCGTGCATCTCCTTCGGCACCAGCTGCAGGCCGGCGAGGAAGATGACGACCAGTGAGCCGAGGTTGCGCCAGGTCGCCATCGCGATCAGCGAGGGCATCGCCGTCGCAGTCGTGTTCAGCCAGGACGGACCGTCGATTCCGACGTAGCCGAGCAACGTGTTGACGATGCCGCTGTCGGGCTCGAGCAGGAAACGCCAGACGACCGAGATCGCGACGATGCTGGTCACCACCGGGAGGTAGTAGCCGGTCCGGAACAGCGTCCTGAACCGGGTGATCCCCGAGTTGAGGCCCACCGCGACCGCCAGGGCGATGCCCATCGTCAGCGGCAGGCCCACCCCCACGAAGTAGGCGGTGTTGACCACGGTCTTCCGGAACGTCTCGTCGTCCAGCAGCTGGGCGTAGTTGTCCAGCCCGACCAGCTCGATCGCGAAGGGGTTCCGGATGTCGCGGGCCTTGAGGTCGGTGAAGCTCATGAAGAACGACGCCAGGACCGGTCCGACCGTGAAAACCAGGAACAGCAGCAGGAACGGGGCGGCGAACAGGTACCCGGCCGCCACCTCCCGCCGGCGACCCCTGTCGGGTCGCCGGCGGGTCGCGAACGGCTTGCCGCCCGCGGTCACGGTGGCCATGTCAGCCGCCGAAGCCGATGCCGTTGGCCTTCTCCTCTGCCGTCGCGAGCGCCGTCTCGGAATCGCTCTCGCCAAGAGACACCTGCTCGATCGCGTCGTCGAGCGGCGCCGCGACCTCCTCCCAGGTGGCGATCGCCGGGGACGACTTGGCGTCCTCGAGCTGGTCACCGAACGACTTCAGCAGCGGGTCGGTGGACAGCTCGCCGGACTCCCAGGTGCTCTTGACGGCCGGCAGGCTGCCGACCAGCTCGTAGAGCTTCAGCTGCTGAGGCTCCTGGGTCAGGAAGTCCACGAACTTCCATGCGGTGTCGCGGTTCTTCGAGTCCTTGAAGACCACCAGGTCCCCGCCGCCGGCGAACGACGTGCCGGCCTCCTCGTTCGGCATCCCGGCCACGGCCCACTTGTCCTCGAACTCGGCGCCGCCCTGGTCCCGCAGGATCCCCATGTGCCAGGGACCGGAGACGAACGAGCCGATCTCGCCGTTGATGAAGCCGGTCTCCAGACCGCCCTCCGCCAGGTCGGTGGGCGAGATCTTCTCGGTGAAGAACGAGGCGTAGAAGTCGAGCGCCTCCTGCATGGGCGGGGTGTTGAACGTGAACTGCCTCGCCCTCGACCAGCTCGGCGCCCTGCTGCCACGCGAACGGCATGTAGGTCTGCCACGAGCCCTGCCCGCCGGGCTGCAGGGAGATCCCCCACTTGGCGCCGCCCTCGGTCTGCATGGCCTTGGTGAACGCCTTGAACTCGTCCCAGTTCCAGTCGTCACTGGGCGTGACGCCGGCCTTCTCAGCCAGGTCCTTGCGGTAGTAGATCTGCCGCGTCTCGGTGTACCAGGGCACCCCGAAGGAGGTGCCGTCGACGTCCGTGGTGCCCCAGGCGCCCTCGAAGAAGGCGCTGGAGTCGATCAGGTCGGTCGGTGTCGGGTCGAGTGCGCCGCTGGCGGCGAACTCCGAGACCCACGTGCTGCCGACCAGGCTGACGTCCGGCGTCTTGTTGCCGGCGATGGCCGTGGCGATCTTGTTGTGGGCAGCGTCGAACGGGATGACCGTGATGTTGACCTTGGACTTCGGGTTGTCGGCCTCGAAGTCCGCCGCGATCTCGCCGAGCTTGTCGCCCTCCGCGCCGAGGGCCCACACGGTGATGTCCCCGCTGGCCTTGCCGGCCCCGACCTTGTCGGACTTGACGTCGTCGGTGCCCGCACTCCTCGTCCCGGCCGCAGCCGGTCAGGGCGATCGAGGCCACCAGCGCTAGCGCGCCGGCCGTCCTCAGTCTCGTGAGCTGACCTGTTCTCATCGCATCTCCTCGAGGTGGTGCCCACAGCTGGCACGTCGCACGAGCTGCGTGGGCAGCACCTCATGCCGTGGTCCGCTCGCGTCTCCCGCCAGTCGGTCGTGCAGCCGCCGTGCTGCCCAGGCGCCGAGCTCGCGCATGGGCTGGCGGACGGTCGTGAGACCCGGCCTGGCGTGCCGGGCGGCCATGACGTCGTCCCAGCCGGTGACCGCGAGGTCGTCCGGGACGCGCAGACCCAGTTCCTCGGCGGCCTCGATGGCGCCGAGCGCGATCTCGTCGTTCGCGCACACCAGGGCCCGGGGGCGGTCGGCTCGCAGCAGCCGGTCGCGCCGCGACCCGGCCGCCGTCCTCGTCGAAGGCGCACGGCGTGGGGGCCGGCGGCACACGTACCCCCGCGTTCTGCAGAGCCCGGCGGAAGCCGTTCCACCGTGCCGACGCGTCCGTCGACGTCGCCGCGTCGCCGAGGAACGCCAGCGAGTCGTAGCCGTGGTCCGACACGAGGTGGTGCGTCAGGGCCGACGCACTGACCTCGTTCTCGGTGTTCACGGAGTCAGCGCCGGCGATCGCGTCCCGCGCCATCAGCACCAGCGGCAGCCCTCGATGGGCCAGGTCGGCGAGCACGTCGTCGCCGACGGTGCGTCCGAGGACCACCAACCCGTCGACCCTCGCGGCGAGGTCGAGCACCATCTCGCGGGCGGCCTCGCGGCCGTGGGTCGACAGGATCAGGACGCTGCGCCCTTGCTCAGCCGCGACCTCCTCGTAGCCCAGGACGACCTCGGCGAAGTAGGGCCCGGACAGGTCGGGGAAGACGATCCCGTTGCCGCGGCGTGCTGGCCCTCGGCCAGTGAGCGCGCGGACCGGCTGGGGGTGAAGCCGCAGGTCGTCGACGGCTGCCTCGACCCGCTCCCGGGTGTCCGGCGCGACGCGCGCCGTCCCGCGCAGCACCCGGGAGACGGTCGCGATCGAGACGCCGGCGTGCTCCGCGACCTGGTAGATCGTCGGCTCGCGGGCCGCTGCGGGACGAGATGTAAGCGCTTTCATGTTCCGGCGTTATTTCCACCGGTTCATCCCTTCCAAACCTCTCGGTCCGTATTTATCGCTTCTTGGGCACTTGCCCTGGTCGGGACGCACCGGCCGCGGGCTGGCGGGCGCCCGGCCACGGGCGCCGCGGAACCCCGCCATCGCCGCGTTCCCCGAGCTCACGGCACATGCCGAGGTCACTCACAGCGGGCTCGCAGGAACCCGCCGCAGAGTCGTTGCCATGACCGAGCAGACGACCCGCCTCCCACGACCCGCTGACCCACGACGACCCCTGGCGGCCCCCGGCGCCCGCCGCAGGAGCCGCCCACCGAGGCCGCCTGCCGGGCGGGACACCCTCGACGTGGCGTCACGGCGCTGATCGCCGTCGCACTGGCCGCCGGCCTGGTCGGCGGCGGCGCCGGCGCAGCCCTGACCGCGACTGCACTCGACGACGGGCCGGCGACCGCATCCACCGGCGCCGACTCCCTGCGCGCACTCGACTGGCCAGCGGCGACGTCGCGCCCGCCGCCGGCTCGGTCGAGCAGGTGGCCGCGGCCGTGCTGCCCGAGCGTCGTGTCCATCGAGGTCTCCACCGGCGCCGGTGGAGGGGAGGGAACCGGCGTCGTCATCGACACCGACGGGCTGATCCTGACCAACAACCACGTGGTCGCCGAGCGCCGCCTCGGGCGGCACCCTGCGGGTGACGTTCAACGACGGCTCCAGCGCCCCGGCGACGATCGTCGGCCGCGACCCCGTCACCGACCTCGCCGTCATCCGCGCGGAAGGGGTGAGCGGGCTGACCCCGGCGACGCTCGGCCGCTCCGCCGACCTCGACCCGGGCGAGCAGGTCGTCGCGATCGGCAGCCCGCTCGGCCTCCAGGGCACCGTCACCAGCGGCATCGTCAGCGCGCTCGACCGCCCGGTCCGCACCGGCGGGGCGAGCAGCGCGGAGACGGCGAGCACCGTCATCGACGCGATCCAGACCGACGCGGCGATCAACCCGGGCAACTCCGGCGGCCCGCTGGTCAACCTGCGCGGCGAGGTCGTCGGCATCAACAGCGCGATCGCGACGCTGGGTGCCACCGGCGGCCAGTCCGGCTCGATCGGGCTCGGCTTCTCGATCCCGATCGACCAGGCCAAGGCGATCGCCGAGCAGCTCGTCGACGCCGGCACGGCGTCCCACGCGCAGCTCGGCGTCAGCGTCCAGGACTCTGCCGGCGACGTGAGCGCCACCGGGGTGGCGGAGATCTCGTCGGGCAGCGCGGCCGAGAAGGCCGGGCTCGGGTGGGCGACGTCATCACCAGGGTCGGCGACCGGACGGTCGACAGCGCGGACGCGCTGATCGCCGCCATCCGTTCCCACCGGCCCGGCGACGAGGTCACCCTGACCTACCTCCGCGACGGCCAGGAGTCGACCGCCACGGTCACCCTCGGGAGCGACGCCGGGTCCTGACGCCGGCGGACAGCACAAGGCCCCTCGACCTCATGCGTCGAGGGGCCTTGTCGCCGTTCTGGTGCTCCCAGTTGTAACGGATGTTCCCTTCTGGGGCCGTCGCGACACGCGGGGGCCGGGCGACGGGTGTAGGCGGCCCGGTGGTCCCTGGTGGTGGTGACCACACCGCGATCCGCCTGGGAGCACGCTCGTCGGTCGGCCCGGGCGCGGCGAGGCTTCTCGACGTACCGAGAACGCCCACCGACACCAACGGAGACGACCGCCATGACCATGCTTCTCGACAGCCCGTCCCGCACCGCCCAGCCGCTGACCACCGACACCCACGGCGAGCCGCCGAAGCTCACGCACGACGAGCTGGCCCGCACGCACGCCGAGACGCTCGCCGCCCCGCGGCGGACGTACAGCCTCGCCGCCACGGCTGCTGTTCCTGCAGATGGACCTGCTGTACGGCCGCGCGGCGCACCCTGGAGAAGTTCCTGGTCCTCGAGATCGTCGCCCGGGTGCCGTACCAGACGTGGGAGTCCGCGTCGTACAAGCAGATCACCCGCAAGCACCGCAAGGTCGGGCTGGCGCTGCGCATCTTCGACCGGCTGCGCGAGTTCCGCGCCCAGCAGGACAACGAGCAGTGGCACCTGCTGATCCTCGCCGAGCTGGTCGGCCCGCTCCGGCAAGAAGACCGGCTTCCTGCGCTTCCGGCTGCTGCCCCAGCTGATCGCGTTCGGCTGGTGGAACTTCTGCTGGCTGCTGTACGCGCGTCAAGCCCGGCTGGAGCCACCGGCTCAACGCGGACTTCGAGGACCACGCCGAGCACGAGTACGCCGAGCTGGTCCAGGACAACCCCGACTTCGACACGACGCCGTACGTCGCACGCTGTGCGCCGAGTACGGCACGTTCGACTCGCTCGCCGACCTGTTCCGCCAGATCGGCCACGACGAGCGCTGCCACAAGCGGGAGTCCGAGCAGCACCTTCAGCAGCCGCGGGTGATCTGACCGGCCCGGTGCGAGGATGGCGGGGTGCTCGACCCTCGCGACCTCTACGAACTGCACGACCAGACCGCAGCCTGACAGGCGCCGGCCCGGCGGACGGAACCACGGCCGCCGGGCCGGTGCTGCTGCACGTCCTGACCGGGTTCATCGACGCCGGCCAGGCGGGCGCGCTGGCCCGTGACCACCTGCTCGCGACGCTCGACCACCGACCGGTCGCGACCTTCGACGTCGACCAGCTGCTGGACTACCGGTCCCGCCGCCCGCCGATGGTCTTCGTCGAGGACCACTGGGAGTCCTACGACGACCCACGCCTGGTCCTGCACGAGGTCGACCGATGCGGCCGGCGCCGGTTCCTGCTGCTCGAGGGCGCCGAGCCGGACGTCCATTGGGAGCGCTTCGTCGCCGCGGTCCGGGGCCTGGTCGAGTCCCTCGGCGTACGGCTCACCATCGGCGTGCACGGCATCCCGATGGGCGTCCCCCACACCCGCCCGACGTCGGTCACCGCGCACGCGACCCGCCCCGAGCTGGTCGCCGGCCGCGACGCCTGGGTCGGCACGGTGCAGGTGCCGGGCAGCGTGACCAACCTGCTGGAGTTCCGGCTCGGGCAGCACGGTCGCGACGCCATGGGCTTCGCCGTGCACGTCCCCCACTACCTCGCCCAGTCCGACTACCCCGACGCGGCGGCCGCACTGCTCGAGAACGTGGCCGCCGCCACCGAGCTGACGCTGCCCACGTCGACGTTGCGCGCCGCCGCGGAGGCCACCCGCGCCGAGCTCGACGAGCAGGTCGGCGGCTCCGCGGAGGTCGCCGCGGTCGTGCAGGCGCTGGAGCAGCAGTACGACGCGTACGTCGCCGCGCGCGGCGGCGACGCCCCGGCGACGAGCAGGGCCTGCTCGCCGGCCGGCGCGGGTTCCCCACCGCCGACGAGCTCGGCGCCGAGCTCGAGCGCTTCCTCGCCGACCAGCGGCGCGACGGCCACTCCGAGACCTGACGCTCGCGCGCCGGTTGAACGAAGGTGAGTGGGGCGCCGGGCCGGGAGCGCCTCACGGCGCAGGGCCGCTCGAAGCGGCTTCACATGGGACCCGGGGCTACCGCGGCCCGGCGCCCTGGTGGCCCCCGAGGGGGCCGCACCCAGTCTGACAAACGGCCGCCCATGTCACATCGCGCGGCGCCCCGGCCCTCCCGAGCGGTCAGACGAGGTCCTGGCGGCGCCAGAGCACCGCCGCCGCCTCCAGGTCCTCGGCGGTGTCGCTCAGCGCGGCGGACGGTGCGTCAAGGCATCGGCCGCGGCCGGGTCGGGCACGTCGAGATCGTCCGCGCGGGCCACCCGGCCGGCGACCACCACCGGCAGAAGGCCCCTGCCCGTTCGAGGGCGACGTCGAGGTCTCCGGCGAAGACGCCGTGCAGGACCTCGTCGGCAGGTCCCGCAGCGCCTCCGGCGTCGGCGGGTCGGCCGCGCCGGCCACGACGTGGGGCACCGGGGCCGCCGCCCGCCCGCCGCGAAGTCGGCCGAAGCCTCCACGGCGCAGGTCCGCACCCACTCCCGCAGGGCATAGAGCCGCCACAGCGCTCCCGGCAGCGACCGGGCCGGTCGACCGGCCCACATCTCGGCCACGGTGTCGAGACCGACGTCGTCCACCAGCCGCACGAGGCGGGCCCTGGTGGCGTCGTCCGTCGTCGCCCGGCCGGACTCGACCAGCAGCGACGCGGTCGAGTGCGCAGCCTCGGCCAGCTGGCCGGGTCCGGAGACCCGCCGAGCGAGTCGAGGGCGGCCTTCCCGAGCAGGGTCGGCCGCCGCGGTCGTCTGTTCTCCACATCCCGGATCCTCTCACCGGTGCGACACCTGTCCCGGACTCATCCAGGAGTGCGCCGCAACCTTGCCTCGGGGAACGACCTGGGAGCTCGGTGCTCCGTCAGTGGGCAGCCTTCGCCAGCGAGTCGCACAAGGCCTCGACGCCGGCCCGGTCGAGGCCGGTCGTCTGCTCGATGAACGCGATCTCGTCGACCGAGCCCAGGTGCGCGCCGGGGTTGAAGCCCTGGCCGAACCCGTCCGGGACGACCAGGTCCCCGACCTGGACACCGGCGATGGCACCGGACGCGATCAGACTGCGCAGCGGCCCGGCGCAGCCCTGGTAGTCGGTGGAGAACTCCGCGACGGACACACCGTCGCTGGTCGGCGGGCCGGCCAGAGCCGGGGTCGCCCCGAGACAGACGCCTCCTCCGACAAGGGCAACGGCGAGGGCAACACGACAAGACAGGTGCATGGCTCCTCCTCAGGAGTGTGGGTGCAAGGTTTCCGCGCTGATCGACGCGGCGACGTCGATGGAGTCGTACGGGACCGAGGCCCTCTCGTTGCTCTCCCGGACGTCCTCGGTGTGGTCGGCGTCGAACAGACAGGCACAGCTGCCGTCGGCCGCCACATAGGTCGAGCGGAGATAGCGGACTGTCGCGTTCCAGGACGCTAGGCACGTTAAGCGACTGTCGCCGCCGACCGCTTCGGGAGAATCCCTACAGTTCCGGCCGTCAGCCGTGCCTGCCCTCCGGAGCCAGGGCGGCACCGAGCTGCGCCCGGGACCGCACGCCCAGCTTTCGGAACACCCGAGAGAGATGCGCCTCGACGGTCTTCTCGCTGACGTACAGCTGCCCCGCGATCTCGCGGTTCCTCGCACCGGCGGCAGCCTGCAGGGCAACCTGCAGCTCCTGGGGAGTGAGCTGGTGGACGTTTGCGGACATGGAGTCCACCGGGGCGCCGGTCGCGCGCAGCTCCGCCGCTGCCCGTTCCGCCCAGACCTTCGCGCCCGGGAGGAGGAACGCGTCGTACGCGTCCGCGAGGACCGGTCGGGCGTCCACGATCCGGCGGGACCGGCGCAGCCACTCGCCGTGGTAGAGCGACGTCCTGGCCGCGCCGAGAGCCTCGCCGGCGCTGCGTGCAAGGTCGGCCGCGCGCTCGAACGCCGCCCCGTCGAGCGGGTCGACGAGAGCCCGTCCGCGTGCGGTCGCGGCGCGCAGGCCCGACCTGCTCCGCGGCGTCGCGAAGTCGTCGAGCTCGTCAGCCAGCGACGTCGCGTCCTGCGCGCGCCCGGCACGGGCGTGCACCTCGACGAGGTCCACCACCGCCGGGCAGGCGCCGACCTCGGCGAAACCGCCGTCGCGCAGGGTCGCGAGGACCGGTGTCAGATGTCGACCCGCCTCCTCGTGCCGGCCCTGGCTCAGCTCGAGGCTCCCCAGGGCGCATCGGGCAGCGACCTGCAGCTCGGCGGCGCCCGTGCGCATGGCTGAGGCCGCGCGGAGCACCTCCTGGCCGTGGGCACGCGCTTCAACCGTTCTGCCGAGCTCTGCTTCCACCAGAGCCAGGGCAGCCGCTACGTCGGCGCGCTGGAGGGCGACCCCCACCTGGTCGGCGAGCGCCCCTGCCTCCGCGGCGTCCGCCAGCGCGACCAGCAGCCGACCGGTGCGCCGATGCACGCCGGCGCGGTGGACGAGGGCGTTGACCAGCATCCAGTGGGCGCCCGACATTCGGCACGACGCGACAGCTCGGTCGAGGACCACCAGCGCGTCGTCGTAGCGCTCGACCCACGTGTAGAGCTGGCCCAGCTGGGTGAGGGTCGTGACGTCGTCGACGGCCAGCGCGTCCCGGGTGGCTGCGTCGGCCAGCGCCAGGCCGGAGTCGGTCCGGCCGAGCGCGACCCGGGCGTACGCGAGCTTGAACGCAGCGTCGCGCGGGTCGGTCGCGTCGCCGAGGTACGCCTCGGTGCGTGCCGCCAGCCGCGCCAGGCCACGTCCGTCGAAGTCGCTGAGCCGGCCCACGATGCCGTAGGACGCCAGCCGGGCCGCCCGGACCACGTCGACCTCCGCCAGGCGGTGCGCGACCTCCAGCATCCCGGGTTCCTCCGCCGCGTCGTGCCACAGGGCGAGCCGAGCCCGTTCGAAGGCGATGTCGGCCGCCAGGATGTCGTCGCCGGGCGCTGCCCCGCTGGCCAGGTCCAGGAGCCGGCGAGCCCAGTCGTGTCGACCGCAGAGGATCGCCGCCGAGCCTGCTTCGAACCACAGGCGACCGGCCCGCGCCCGGGAGCTGCTCAGGGCGGCCGCGCGCTCGAGAGCCCGTGCCTCGGCCTGGTGGCCGCCGCGACGTCGAGCGTGCGAGGCGGTACGGACGAGCTCGGCAGCCGTGTCGTCGTCGTGTCCCGCAGCCGCCAGAGCACCATGCCAGGCGCGCCGGTCGTGCTCGTCGCGGGCGGCCGTGGCGATCGCCGCATGGGCGGCGCGGCGCTGCTCTGCGGGTGCCGCGTGGTAGACCGCCGACCGCAGGAGTGGATGACGGAACCGCGGGCCGCGCGTTGGGGACGCCACGAGAATGTCGACGTACGCCGGCTCGAGGACCGCAAGGTCACCGACCAGGACCTCGACGGCCGAGTGGATCAGTGCCTGGTCGACGCTGTCGCAGGCTGCCACGACCAGCAGAGCCTGCCGCGTCGCGGGGGGCAGAGCGGAGACCTCACGCAGGAAGGGCGCCGTCACGAGGTCACCCACCTCGATCGGACCGTCGTCGTCGAGAGGCCCGTCGGCGCGCCGGGAGAGGGCTCGGGACAGCTCGACGATGGCGAGCGGGTTGCCGTCCGCCGCCTCGACCAACCTCGTGACGTCCGAGGCACGGTGCACCCCGAGGTCCTCGACCACCAGCCGTGCCTCGTCCTGACCCAACGGGCCGAGCTCCACGCGGGCGAAGTCCCTGCCGGCCAGCTCGGTGCCCGGCGCCGGACGGGCTGCGACGACGACGACGGCGCGCTCGCAGTCCAGGCGACGGGAGGCGAACAGCAGAGCGTCCAGGCTGGCGCCATCCACCCACTGCGCGTCGTCGACGAGACAGAGCAGCGGCTGCTCGTCCGCGAGCAGGCATATCAGCGACAGCAGCCCGGAGCCGACTGCCAGCGCGGACACGGGGTCGTCGCGCAGCGCCATCGCCGACTCCAGCGCCCGCCGTTGGGGGGGCGGCAGGTCGGGCAGCCTGTCGACGTACGGGCGGACGAGCTCGGAGAGCCCGGCGAAGGCGATCTCGCTCTCGCTCTCGACCCCCTCCACCCACCGGGTGCTGAACCCCTCAGCGACACCGGCCGCGTGCTCGAGCAGCGCCGTCTTGCCCGTTCCCGGCTCCCCGACGATGACCAGGACGGCACCGCGACCGCCCCGGGCGGCCCCCAGGGCCCGCGAGACCTGCAGGCACTCGTCCGCACGACCGTGCAGCATGCTGCGACGCTAGCCCGCTACGGTCGTGCCTCGTGCTCGCGATCGTCCCCGCCGCCGTCGCCGGACTGCTCGCCGCGTCCATGGTGCCGGGCGCGCCGGCTCCCTACGCCGCCGCCGTCGACCCCGCGGGCTGGGACAACCGGCGGCTCGCCGCCCAGCTCACGGTGTCCTGCGTCGACATGGCCCACCCGGACCGAGCACGCCGGCACGCCGCCGCCGGGATCGGCGCGATCACCCTGCTCGGGGACCCGCCGCGCGGCCTGCGCTCCGAGTTGGCCCGGGTCCGCGACGCGGCCCCGACCCGGGTGCTGCCGTTCGTGGCCAGCGATGAGGAGGGCGGTGCGGTCCAGCGGCTGCGCTCGGCCATCTACCGGCTGCCCTCGGCGCGGACGATGGGCACCTGGCGCCCCGCCCGGGTGCGGCGCACGGCGCACGACTACGCCGTGCGGATGCGCCGGATCGGCGTCCGGATGGACCTCGCGCCGGTCGCCGACCTGGCGATCCGGGGCGCCTACATCGACGAGCTGGGCCGGGCGTTCGCCCGTGACCCCGACCGGGTGGCACGGATGGTGCGGGCCTGGCGGCTGGGCATGCGCGACGCCGGCGTCGTCACCGTCGTGAAGCACTGGCCCGGCCACGGCGCGGCGACGAACTCCCACACCGGCCCGGCGCGGGTCCCGGCGCTGGACGTTCTCGAAGGACGCGACCTGGTGCCCTTCGAGCGGGAGCTCGCCGACGGGGCGCCGGTCGTCATGGTCGGGCACCTTCTCTCCGAGGGACTGACCCGCAGGGGTGTGCCCGCCAGCCTTCTCGCCGCGCGCCCTGCGCTACCTGCGGCGGTCCGCCGGGCCGGACGTCGTGCTCGTGACCGACTCGCTGGCCATGGCCGCGGCGAGCTCCTCGCTGGGGATCTCCACCGCCCGGGCGGCGGTGCGCGCGCTGCGGGCCGGCGCCGACTGGGCGATGCCGTGCGACGCCGCCCCGCTGCGGGCGATGCGGGCGATCCGCCGGGCGATCGCCGACGGCACGGTCCCCCGGTCGCAGGCGGTCGCCTCGGCCCGCCGGATCCTCGCTCTCAAGGCCCGCTGGGGCCTGGCGCCGCGGGAGTGACGCGTCGCACAGCGCAGGTGGTCGGGCCCGTGGCGCCGGCCCGGTAGACTCGATCACGAACCACGGTGACCATCAGTCACCACTCCCGCGGGCGAGCTGCCCGCGTGGTCGTCCCACGAGACGAGCTCCCGCCACCCGGCGGCGAAGCCCTCCGGTGCGGCCTCGACACCGCAGACGGAGTTCTCTGTGCCCTCGCACGCCCCTCGCCGACCGGCGAGCCCCGCCCGATCCTCCTCGTCCTCTCCCTACCAGCGCCGCAGCAGCGGCTCAGGCGGCTCCGGTCGCCCGAGCGGCCCCGCCCGGTCACCCCGACCCGCTCGCGGCGGCAAGCGCCGCGAAGTCCTCGCGCGGCACCCAGTCGGCGGCCTCGACCCGGTCCGCAGACCGCGAGCTCGAGGCGTGGTTCGAGAAGGCCGCCGCCGCGAGCCCGCCCCCGACCGAGACGTCGTTCGGCAAGCTCGGCCTGCCCCAGCCACTGGTCACCGCCCTCGAGCGGCGCGAGATCCGCACGGCGTTCCCGATCCAGGCAGCCACCCTCGGCGACGCCCTCGCCGGCCACGACGTGCTGGGCCGCGCCCAGACCGGCTCCGGCAAGACGCTGGCCTTCGGCCTGCCGATGCTGACCCGGCTGTCGGGCACCCGGTCGCAGCCGCGCACCCCGCGCGGTCTCGTCCTCGTCCCCACCCGCGAGCTCGCGGTGCAGGTACGCGACGCCCTCGAGCCGCTCGGTCACGCGATCGGCGTCAAGACCGTCGCGATCTTCGGCGGCGCGCCGATGGGCCGCCAGATCGCAACCCTCGAGCGCGGCGTCGACCTCGTCGTCGCCACCCCCGGCCGGTTGCTCGACCTGATCGAGCGCGCGCTCGTGCACCCTGGCCCAGATCGAGACCTGCGTCCTCGACGAGGCCGACCACATGGCCGACATGGGCTTCCTGCCCGACGTCAGCCGCCTGCTCGACATGACGCCGGCCGGCTCCCAGCGCCTGCTGTTCTCGGCGACGCTGGACGGTGCCGTCGGCAAGCTGGTGCGCACCTATCTGACCGACCCCATCGCCAGGGCCGTCGACCCCGCCGAGTCGCACGTGACGACGATGGAGCACAAGGCGATCGTCGTGAAGCACGAGGACAAGGTCGTCGTGCTCGCCGAGATCCTGGCCCGCCCCGCGCGCACCCTGCTCTTCGTGCGCACCAAGCACGGCGCCGACCGGCTGGTCAAGCAGCTCGACCGGCTCGGCGTCGCCGCCCAGGCCATCCACGGCAACCGCACCCAGGGACAGCGGCAGCGGGCACTGGACGCCTTCTCCCGCGGCCAGTCCCGGGTGCTGGTGGCCACCGACGTCGCGGCCCGCGGCATCCACATCGCCGACGTGGACCTGGTCGTGCACGCCGACCCGCCGAACGACCACAAGGACTACCTGCACCGCTCCGGTCGCACGGCCCGGGCCGGCGCCTCCGGCGTCGTCGTGTCGGTGCTCGCCCCCGAGCAGGTCAACCCGGCCCGGCGGCTGTTCGACCGCGCCGGTGTCGAGGTCGCGCCCGTCCAGGCGGTCCCCGGGTCGGTGCCGGTCCGTGAGCTGGCCGAGTCCGGCGAGCCCGTCGTGGTCACCGCGCCGCCGGCCCGTCCCGCGTACGAGACGAACGGTCCGCGGACCTCGTCCGGCGCCCGCCGTGGCGAGGCCCCGCACCGCCACCGCCGCTCGCGGCGCCCCCGCGCCGCCTGACCCCAACCGCCTAGCGCTCTGCCCCCCGACCTCGCCGAATTCAGCGCGGCCGGGGGGCAATGATCACGGGGACGTGATCGTTTCGGGCACGTGGGGTGCGGCACGTGGGGTCGGTGCTCGGTCGCGGTCACGTCAGCCGGGCAGGTCGAGCTCGAACCAGACGACCTTGCCGGCACCGTGCGGCGCCGTGCCCCAGCTGTCGCTGAGGGCGTCCATCAGGGGTACGCCGCGACCCGACTCGTCCAGCAGGTCGCCACCGCCGGTCACCGGCTCGCGGCTGGTCTGGTCCGAGACCTCCACCCGGAGCCGGTCCGGGAACAGCCACAGCTGCATGAACACCTCGCCCTCGGTGTGCCGCAGCGCGTTCGTCACCACCTCGGACACCAGCAGCACGCAGGTGTCCCGGATGTCGAGCAGCCGCGGTGAGCCGATGAAGCCGGCGATGAAGTCGCGGGCCGCCCGGGCGGCCCGCGGGTCGCTGCGGTCGACTGAGAGCTGAGCCGTCACCGGCCGCGACGTCGTCCAGACCGTCGTGGCGCATCACCAGCACCGCGACGTCGTCGGAGCCCCGCGGCATCGACTCGGACATCAGCCGGTCGGCCAGCTCGTCGAGGTCGTCCACCGGGGAGCGCGCCAGCAGGTCCGCCAGCCCCTGCAGCCCCACGTCCAGGCTGCGCCGCGAGTCCTCGACGAGACCGTCGGTGAAGAGCACCAGGACGTCGCCCGGCGACAGGTTGCACCTCGCGGGTGCCGTACTCCACCTCCGGGGCAACACCCAGCGGAGCGCCGACCGGTGCGTCGAGCGGCACGACCGTCCCGTCGGCGGTCCGGCGCAGCGGCGGCGGGTGCCCGGCCAGCGCGACGGTGGCGGTGCCGGAGCGCAGGTCGACCGACACGTAGCAGCAGGTGGCGAACAGCGACGGGTCCAGGTCGCTCATCAGCCGGTTGGTCCGGGACAGGACGGCGGCCGGCTCGTGTCCCTCGGCGGCGTACGCGCGCAGCGCGTTGCGCAGCTGGCCCATCACCGCGGCGGCCTGCATGTTGTGGCCCTGCACGTCACCGATCACCAGCCCGACCCGCTGGCCGGGCAGCTCGAGCAGGTCGTACCAGTCGCCGCCGACGCCCATGCCGTCGGTCGCGGTCCGGTAGCGCGCCCGCGCGCTGACACCCGGCGGCTCGGGCAGGGCACGCGGCAGCAGCTGGCCCTGCAGCTCGGCGGCCAGGCTGCGCTCCGACTCGCGCAACCGGGCCCGGGCCAGCGTCTGCGCGATGAGCCCGCTCACACCGACGAGCAGGGACTGCTCCTCGGGCGGGAAGTCGTGCCCCTCGCCGAAGCTGACCGTGAGGCTGCCCTGGGCCTGCCCGGACACGGTCAGCGGCAGGAATGCCCAGGCATGCTTGCGCGAGGCCTCCACCGTCGCGAGACGCTCCGGGAACATGCCGAGATACGCCTCCCGGGACGGGAGGAACAGCGCCTTGCGGGTGCGCAGCACCTGGGAGATGGGCGAGTCGTCGTCGGGATCCAGCACGGCGAGCAGCTCGACGGCTCGGCTGTCGTAGCCGGAGTGCCCCGCAAGAACCAGCCGGCCGGACTCGAACAAGGACACGAGCATGCCGGTCGCACCGAACGCCGGCAGCACGGCCGTGGCCACGGTGTCCACGACGTCCGCCAGGGAGTCGGCCTCGGTGAGGGCCGCGGTGTAGGCGAGGACCCGGCGGGCCTGCTCGGGGCGGGTGAGGCCGCGCTCCTGAGCGAGCTCGGCAGCCCGGCTGGCGGTGATGTCGGTGCCGAAGACGAACAGGCCGCCGACCCCGTCGACGCCGGGCACGACGCGCAGCTGGTACCAGCGCTCGCTCGCGACCAGGAACGTCGTCACCACGCGGGGCTCGCCGCGGTCGGCCGCCTCGCGGAACGCGCGGTCGAGGCCGCGCGTCACGAGCCCCGGCCAGACCTCCCACAGGAGCCGACCGACCGCGCTCTGGTCGGTGCCGACGAGCTGCTCCGCGTTGCGGTTCAGGAACGTCACCCGCCACCCCGCGTCGACGGCGACGAACGAGTCGGCCATGTGCTCGAGGGCGCGGGCCACCGTGTCGCGGGCCAGCCGCAGCTCGGTGGTGTCTCGGGCGACCCCGAGCATCCGAGCGGCCTGTCCGTCGTCACCCGCCAGCACCGTGCCGTGCGCCTCGACCCAGCGCAGCTCGCCGTCAGGCAGGACGACGCGGTACTCGGCCGCGTAGTCGCTGCAGTCCCGCAGCGCCACGTCCACGGCCGCCTGGACGGCAGGCGCGTCCTCCGGGTGCAGGGTCGCCCAGAACGACGCGACCCTGTGGTCGAAGGCGTCGCGGTCGATGCCGAACAGCTGGCACATCCGGTCGTCGAAGACCAGGTGATCGGCGCGCACGTCCCAGTCGAACCACGCCGACCCCTGCGGCCCCCATCACGACGTCCAGGGGGATGTCGCCGGGTTCGAGGTCGTCGCCGCCGACCGGGCGCAGCATGCCGTCAGCCACCGCACCCTCCTCCGCGATCCGGCGGTCCAGGAAGTCTGACACGCTGACCGCCATGACCACCGACCCGCGCGCGGGGCAGCCCGCCACCAGTGCCGACCTCGTCGACGTGGCCGCGCTCGTCACGGCCTACTACACGGACCGACCCGACCCGTCGGTCCCCGAGCAGCAGGTCGCGTTCGGCACGTCCGGCCACCGCGGCTCGGCGCTGGACCAGGCGTTCAACGAGGCACACATCGCGGCGACCACCCAGGCCATCTGCGAGCACCGTGCGGCTGCCGGGATCACCGGCCCGCTCTTCCTCGGCCGCGACACCCATGCCCTGTCGATGCCCGCGTGGACCACCGCGCTGGAGGTGCTGGCCGCGAACGGCGTCACCGTGCTGGTCGACAGCCGCGACCGCTACACGCCGACTCCGGCCCTCTCGCACGCGATCCTGCGCCACAACGGCAGCGGCACGAGCGGCACGAGCGGCTCGCGTGCCGGTGGCGGTCGTGCCGACGGCATCGTCGTCACCCCGTCGCACAACCCGCCGCGCGACGGTGGCTTCAAGTACAACCCGCCCGACGGCGGACCCGCCGGCAGTGACATCACCGGCGCGGTCCAGGACCGGGCCAACGAGATCCTGCGCGGCGACCTTTCCGACGTACGCCGGGTGCCGCTGTCCCGGGCGCGCACCGCGGACACGACGCACGCCTACGACTACCTGGCCACCTACGTCGACGACCTGCCCTCGGTCCTCGACATCGACGCCGTCCGCGACGCCGGGGTGCGGATCGGTGCCGACCCGCTGGGCGGCGCGAGCGTCGACTACTGGGGGGAGATCGCCGACCGGCACCGGCTCGACCTGACGGTGGTCAACCCCGAGGTCGACCCGACATGGCGGTTCATGACGCTGGACTGGGACGGCAAGATCCGGATGGACTGCTCGTCGCCGCACGCCATGGCGTCGCTGATCGGCAAGCGGGAGTCCTACGACGTCGCGACCGGCAATGACGCCGACGCCGACCGGCACGGCATCGTGACCCCCGACGGCGGACTGCTCAACCCGAACCACTTCCTGGCCGTGGCGATCGAGTACCTCTACGCCCACCGGGACGGCTGGCCGGCCGGCGCCGGGATCGGCAAGACCCTGGTCAGCTCGAGCATGATCGACCGGGTGGCCGAGAGCCTCGGCCGGCGCCTGGTGGAGGTGCCGGTCGGGTTCAAGTGGTTCGTCCCCGGGCTCTTCGACGGCTCGGTCGCCTTCGGCGGCGAGGAGTCGGCCGGCGCGTCGTTCCTGCGCCGGGACGGCAGCGTCTGGACGACCGACAAGGACGGCATCCTGCTCGCCCTGCTCGCGTCCGAGATCCAGGCCGTCACCGGCTCGTCGCCGTCGCAGCGCTACCGGTCGCTGACCGAGCGGTTCGGTGACCCCGCGTACGCCCGGATCGACGCCCCGGCCACCCGGGAGGAGAAGGCGGTGCTCGGCAGGCTGTCGCCGGACGCCGTCTCGGCCACCGAGCTGGCCGGCGAGCCCATCGTCGAGACGCTGACCGCGGCGCCGGGCAACGGGGCGGCGCTGGGCGGGCTGAAGGTGTCGACGGAGTCCGGGTGGTTCGCCGCCCGGCCCTCGGGCACCGAGGACGTCTACAAGATCTATGCGGAGAGCTTCCGCGGGCCGGAGCACCTGGCGCAGGTGCAGGCCGAGGCCCGCGAGGTCGTCTCCGCCGCGCTGGAGGAGCTCGAAGGGCTGAGAGGACGCACACCATGCAGCTGCGGGTGATGACGGAGCCGCAGGAGGGGGCGACCTACGACGACCTGCTGCGGGTCGCGCGAGCCACCGAGGACCTCGGCTTCGACGCGTTCTTTCGTAGCGACCACCTGCTTCGGATCGGCGAGGGCGACCCGGGGCCGGGTTCCACCGACGCCTGGGCGACGCTCGCCGGGCTGGCCCGCGAGACGTCTCGGATCCGCCTCGGGACGATGGTCTCGTCGGTGACCTTCCGCCACCCCGCGATGCTCGCGCTCGCGGTCGCCACTGTCGACGCGATGAGCGGCGGCCGGGTCGAGCTCGGGCTGGGCAGCGGGTGGTTCGAGCGGGAGCACGCCGCCTTCGGCCTCCCCTTCCCGCTGGTCGCCGAGCGGTTCGACGTGCTGACCGAGCAGCTCGAGATCGTGACCGGTCTGTGGGCGACACCGCCCGGCGCGACGTACTCGGTCTCCGGCGACCACCACAGCGCTGGTGGACCACCCCGCGCTGCCCCGCCCGGTGCAGCAGCCGCACCCACCTCTGATCGTCGGCGGAAAGGGCAAGCGGCGCACGCCCGAGCTGGCCGCGCGCTTCGCCGACGAGTACAACGTGCCCTTTGACACCCTGGACGTCGTGGCCGAGTGCTTCGCGCGCGTACGGACGGCCTGCACCGACGCGGGTCGCGACCCGTCGTCGATCGTCCTGTCCGTGGCGCAGACGCTCGCCGTCGGCCGCGACGACGCGGAGCTGCGCCGGCGCGCGGCGGCACTGGACGAGGATCCCGACGAGCTCCGGCGCTCGGGGCCTCGGCGGCACGGTCGCCGAGGTGGTCGACAAGATCGGCGCGTTCGCCGACCTGGGCGCCACTCGGATCTACCTGCAGCTGATGGACCTCGACGACCTCGACCACCTCGACCTGGTGGCCAGCGAGGTCGCCCCGCAGGTCTGAGCGCCGGCGGGATGGTCGCTGCAGGCGTGATATCGCCGCGGCGCGTTCGAGCAGCCGCCCACCCTCAGTGATCCAGGTGACGTCAGGGCCCCTCCGGGGGCCGCAATGTCACCTGGATCACCGTCGGGGAGGTGATCCGGAGGAATTTGGAGGAGACCGGCGAGGAACGGCTGCCGCATCCGCAATCCGGTCCCTACCGTCCACTGGCCGACACGCCGGCGGCATCCGGCTTGTTTTCTAGTTTGTCCAGTGACATGCTTCTCAACATGATCGACGCCACTCGACACACCGACCATCGCCCGCACCTCTCCCCGACCTGCCGTCGCTGAGGCGGCGGACCGCCGGTTCGGCTGGTCCGGCTCGCCAGGGAGCTGTCCGGTCACACCGACCTCTGGGCGCCGCACGTGCAGTTCGCCCACGACAGCCGCTACGCCGTCCGCGTCGCCGCCACCGGTGACTACGAGGCCTGGTTGCTGACCTGGCTGCCGGGCCAGTCGACCGGCCTGCACGACCACGGTGGCTCCCCCGGCGCCCTCGTCGTGCTCGACGGCGAGCTCGACGAGGCCACCCTCGCGCCACCGCGCAGACACGCCCCAGCCGCGATGGTGCACCGGGCCTTGGAGACCGGCCGGTCCCGCGCGTTCGGGCCGCACCACGTCCACGACGTGACCAACACCGGGACTGTCCCGGCCGTCAGTCTGCACGTCTACGCGCCGGCGCTGGAGACGATGCGCCGGTTCGTCCTCGACGACGAGGGACGCGCCCAGATCGTGGCGCGCGAGCGGGCAGGGGTGGACTGGTGAGCACCACCGCCGCGGAGACCCTGTCCATCATCGAACTGCTCGAGGCCGCGCGGGCGGGCCTGGTCCGGCTCGATCCCGTTGCGGCGCAGGCGGCGTGGCAGGCCGGGGGTGTGCTCGTCGACATCCGGCCGGGCCCGCAACGCGCCGAGGAGGGCGAGGTGCCCGGCGCGCTGGTGGTCGAGCGGAACGTCCTGGAGTGGCGGTTCGACCCGGCCAGCGACGCGCGCCTGCCGCAGGCGACGTACGACCTGCAGGTGATCGTCCTGTGCTCGGAGGGCTACACCTCCAGCCTCGCCGCGCATGCGCTGCAGCAGCTCGGGATCCGCCGGGCCACCGACGTGGTCGGCGGCTACCAGGCCTGGGTCGCCGCCGGTCTCCCCGTGCGGTCGCGGCTCCATGCCGTGCCGGCACAGAGCGGTCCCGCTCACGGCACCGCGGGCACGGACGGGAGCGACGGCGCGGGGCTCGTGGTGGACCGGGACCGGCGAGTCGTCCTGGCCGGCGACCGGGAGGTCGAGCTGACCCGACGGGAGTTCGACCTGCTGGCCCACCTCGTCGAGCATCCGCACCGCGTCCTCACCCGGCGCAACCTGCTCGACGTCGTCTGGCAGACGATGTCGAGCGGGGGCGGTGGCACCCGGACCGTCGACGTGCACGTGCACCGGCTGCGCAGCAAGCTCGGTGAGCCGTTCGCCCGCGGCCTCGTGACGCTGCGCGGCGTGGGTTACCGCTGGTCGCCCGTCGGCTGAGCCAAGGGTCGTGTCCGGCCGGTGTGGTGGGGTGGGGACCGTGACCGCCACCGAGATACCCGCGCCCGGGCTGCACACCGAGGCAGAAGACCTGCTGCGCAGGCTGGTCGGGCGGCCGGACGCCGTGCTGCGCGACGGGCAGCTCGAGGCCGTCGAGGCGCTGGTGACCGAAGGCTCGCGGGTGCTGGTGGTGCAGCGCACCGGGTGGGGCAAGTCGGCGGTCTACTTCCTGGCGACGGCGCTGCTCCGTGCCCGGGGCGCCGGCCCGACGCTGATCGTGTCGCCGCTGCTGGCGCTGATGCGCGACCAGGTCGACGCCGCCCGGCGGGCCGGGTTGCGCGCGGTGACGATGAACTCCGCCAACGCCGACGAGTGGGCCGAGGTGTCCTCGGCACTGGCGGCCGACGAGGTCGACCTGCTGCTGGTCAGCCCGGAGCGGCTCAACAACCCGCGCTTCCGGGACGAGCAGCTCCCCCGGCTGGCCGAGGCGGCCGGTCTGCTGGTGGTCGACGAGGCCCACTGCATCAGCGACTGGGGACACGACTTCCGGCCCGACTACCGGCGGATCCGCGACCTGCTGACCACCCTGCCGCCCGGCCGACCGGTGCTGGCCACGACGGCGACAGCCAACCAGCGGGTGGTCGACGACGTCGTCGAGCAGCTCGGCGCCGGCGGCGCGCCGGTGCGTACGGTGCGCGGGTCGCTCGCCAGGGCCAGCCTCCGGCTCGGCGTCCTCGCGCTGCCGACGCCGGACGCCCGGCTGGGCTGGCTGGCCGCCCGGCTCGGCGAGCTGCCCGGCAGCGGGATCGTCTACGCCCTCACCGTGTCCGCCGCGGAGGACGCCGCGACCCTGCTGCGGGACGCCGGCCACCAGGTGCGTGCCTACACCGGCCGCACCGACCCGGCCGACCGCCTGGCGATGGAGCGTGAACTGCGCGACAACGAGGTCAAGGCGCTGGTGGCGACGAGCGCCCTCGGCATGGGCTTCGACAAGCCGGACCTCGGTTTCGTGGTGCACCTGGGAGCGCCGTCGTCGCCCGTCGCCTACTACCAGCAGGTCGGCCGGGCCGGCCGCGCCACCGAGCGAGCGGACGTCCTGCTGCTGCCGGCGCCCGAGGACCGGGAGATCTGGCGCTACTTCGCGACCGCGTCGATGCCCCGGCGCGCCGACGCCGACGCGGTGCTGGCGGCGCTGGCGGGCAGCGAGAAGGCACTGTCCACCGCAGCGCTGGAGACGGTGGCCGACGTGCGCCGGACCCGGCTGGAGCTGTTGCTGAAGGTGCTCGACGTCGAGGGCGCCGTCCGCCGGGTCAGTGGGGGCTGGGCATCGACGGGAGCGGGCTGGACGTACGACGAGGACCGCTACGGCCGGGTCGCGTCGGCCCGCGAGACCGAGGCGGCCGCGATGCTGGGCTACCAGTCGACCGACCGCTGCCGCATGCGGTTCCTGCAGGAGCAGCTCGACGACCCGGGCGCCGCCGACTGCGGGCGGTGCGACCGGTGCGCCGGGGCCTGGTTCGACGCGTCGGTGCCGGAGGGGGCGGTGCAGTCCGCCCAGCGCGCCCTGCGACGGGTCGGAGTCCCCCTCGAGCCGAGGTCGCAGTGGCCCTCGGGCATGGCCCGTCTCGGCGTCGGCCTGTCCGGGCGCATCCCGGCCGACGACAAGACCGAGGAGGGTCGCGCGGTGGCACGGCTCACCGACCTCGGCTGGGGGCAGCGGCTGCGCGAGCTGCTGGCCGCGGGGACACCGGACGGACCGGCCGACGCGCGGCTGCTCGCGGCGTGCGTCGAGGTGCTCGCCGGATGGGACTGGACGCAGCGACCGGCAGCCGTCGTGTCGGTGCCGTCGCAGCGCCGGCCACTGCTGGTGGCGTCGGTCGCCGCCCATCTCGCCGCTCTCGGCCGGCTGCCGGACCTCGGCCCGCTCGCGCTGACGACCGACCGGCCGGCCGGCGAGCCCGGGGGCAACAGCGCCTTCCGCCTGGCGGCAGTGCAGGAGCGGTTCGCCGTCCCGCCCGACTGTGCGCGACGCGCTGGGCGGGCTGGACGGTCCCGTCCTGCTGGTCGACGACCTGGTCGACTCCCGCTGGACCGTCACCGTCGCCGGGCGCCTCCTGCGCCAGGCCGGCGCACCAGGGGTGCTGCCGTTCGCACTCGCCGTCGCGGCCTGACGACCCGCGACACGTGGCGTCCCGCTCCCTGGGACTCCGGCACGCCTCTCTCCCGTTCGGTCCCGATCCGCGGCTTCTCGCAACGTCGTCGAAACAACGCGCCTGCTTCGGTGGCTCCACGGCCACGGAGCGGAGGCAGCATGGTCGCGGAACCTGTGCTCATCGGGTCAGCCCCGACGGAGGGCCGGCGATTGGCACACAACGCCGCCCGCAGCAACCCGTTCGAAGAGCTGCTGCAGGACCTCTGGCAGGACGCATCCCGTTTCGACGGAGGAGAGCTGGCGACCTACATCCCGCAGCTCGCGACGGTCGACCCGTCGGTGTTCGGCCTGGCTGTCGCAACGGCCGACGGCCACGTCTACTCGACCGGGGAGTTGCAGCCCTTCACGGTTCAGTCGGTGTCGAAGCCGTTCGTCTACGCCCTGGCGCTTGCCGATCGCGGGGTCGAGCAGGTGGTCTCCCGGGTGGGGCTCGAGCCCAGCGGCAATGCCTTCAACACCATCAGCGTCGACGGCACCGGTCGGCCCCACAACCCGATGGTCAACGCAGGAGCGATCGTCACCACATCGCTGGTGGGTGGCGAGAGCCGCAAGGAGCAGGAGCAGCGGTTGCTGGCCGGGCTGTCCGCCTTCGCCGGCCGCCCGCTCGAGGTGGACGAGGAGGTCTTCGAGTCAGAGCGCGCGACGGGCGACCGCAACCGGGCCATCGGATACCTTCTGCGGTCGGTCGGTGCTCTCGACGAGGACGTGGAGGAGGTCCTGGCGCTGTACTTCCGCCAGTGCTCGGTGCGCGTGACCGCAGTGGACCTCGCCGTGATGGCGGCAACCCTCTCCAATGGCGGCGTGAACCCGGTGACCTCGGAGCGGGCTGTGCCGGCCGACGTGGTGGGCCGGGTGCTCACGCTGATGTCAACCTGCGGCATGTACGACTACGCCGGCGAGTGGCTCTACCGCGTGGGGCTGCCGGCCAAGAGCGGTGTCAGTGGCGGGATCGCTGCCGTGCAGCCCGGGCGGCTCGGCCTAGGTGCGCACAGCCCGCGACTGGACGAACGCGGGAACAGCGTCCGCGGCATCGCGGCCTGCGAGCTCCTGTCGGAACGGATGGGGCTGCACCTGCTGGGAGGTGGCCCGGCGGACACAGGACGCGGGCACCGCAGCGTTCGTGGCGACGTGCTGCGTTCCAAGCGGGCCCGGATCGGTGACGAACGCGACCTGCTCGACGTCGAGGGCGGCAGGGTCTCCGTGCGCGAGCTTGCCGGTGTGCACGACGTGGCAACAGTCGAACGGCTGGTGCGCGCCGTCATGGACGATCCGAGGTCCACGGGCTGGTTGGTCCTCGACATGCGACGGGTGCAGGACCTGACCACTCCCGCGGCGGCGCTGCTCGCCCGGCTCAGCGAGCGCCTCGTGTCCGACGGCATCAGTGTGGTGCTGGTGCCGCCGCGATCGCCGATCGTCCGCCGGGCAGCTGCCGTCGTCGCCTCGGCCGCAACGATCGAGGTGGCCGACGCCGACGACGCTCTGCGCTGGTGCGAGGACGCGCTGCTTGATCAGGCCGGGTTGACGAGCGGGCCGCCTGAAGGCCTCCACCCGCTGGCCCGCCAGGACCTGCTGGCCGGTCTGAGCGAGCCGGCGCTGTCGGCCCTCGAGGCGGTGTCGGTCACCAAGGTCTACACACCGGGATCACTCGTCTTCGCGGAGGGAGCGGCACCAGACGGGCTGTACTTCGTCGCCGCCGGCCAGGTCTCGGCTGTCGTCCGTGCAGCGTCCGGCATGAGCCACCGGCTCAGCACGATGGGTCCCGGCTCGTCGTTCGGCGAACTTGCCCTCGTCGACGGCATGCCGAGGTCGTCGGGGATCGTCGTGGACGAGCCGACCCTGTGCCACGTCCTCACCAACGAGGCCTTCGCGAGCCTCGTCGACGAGCACCCGGTGGCGGGGCTGGAGCTGCACCGGGCCATCGCGCGGTCCCTGTCCGCACGTCTCCGGCGGAGCACCCGCGAGATCGCGGCGCTCGAGGGGGTCGGGTGAGCCGGCACGAACCGGTGTGTTTCACTCGTGGACGCCCTTTCCTCGACGCCCCAAGGTGATCATCAGTGCCTTCCGGCCGCCACAGACGGACCGTGCCTGCACGGGTGCGGCTGCAGCGGATGGGAATCCCCGCCGCGGCGACGCTCGCTTTGGCGACCGCCGTTCCCATCGCAAACGTCGCCGGCTCGGACGCCCAGCAGACCAGCTCCTCAACCACCGCGGCGCTCTCGATAGCGTCGAAGGGGTCGGAGCGGGCCTACTTCCGGACAGTCTCGCGATCGGCCGATCGACTGGATCCAGGCATCCCTCGGCAGTCGGAGCTCGACGACCTGGCTGAGGAAGTGGCTCCCTCGCGTGACCTGAAGCGCCGCTGGGCGACCACCGACCTGAACGTCTGGACCGGCCCGGGCGAGGACACCCGGCTGGTCACCGTCCTCGACGGCGGCGACCCGGTCGCGGCCACCGGCACGGTGCGTGGACCGTGGGCCCAGATCGCGCGGAACGACCGCCTCCTGTGGGTGCGCAAGACGTACCTCGCGCGGGAGAAGCCGAAGCCGGCCGAGATGGGATCCGCCGCGGGAGTCACCGGCGCCCCCTGTCCGGACGGGTCGTCGGTGGAGAGCGGCCTGACCTCCAACGCGATCGCTGTCTACCGCTCGGTCTGCGCGGCGTTCCCCGCGGTCTCCTCGTGGGGCGGCCGGACCGGCTCCGGCGACCACGGCGCGGGACTGGCGCTCGACATCATGGTCACCGGGTCCATGGGCGACGCGATCGCCGACTACGTGCGCGCCCACGCCGGCGAGCTCGGCGTCAGCTACGTCATCTGGGCACAGCGGATCTGGACGGTGGAGCGCAGCAGCGAGGGCTGGCGGTACATGTCCGACCGCGGGTCGACGACCGCCAACCACTACGACCACGTGCACGTCTCCGTCTTCTGACTGGCGGCATCGCTGGCATGCGGATCGCGACCTGGAACGTCAACTCGGTCGTCGCCCGCCTGCCCAGGCTGCTCGAGTGGCTGCAGGACACCGCGCCGGACGCGGTCTGCCTCCAGGAGACCAAGATCACCGACGCCGGCTTCCCCACGGAACAGGTCGGGGAGCTCGGCTACCAGGTCGCACTGCACGGCGACGGCCGCTGGAACGGGGTCGCGATCCTGTCCAAGGTCGGGCTCGACGACGTGGTGCGGGGGCTCGCCGGCGGACCCGGCTACCCCGACCCCGAGGCGCGTGCCGTGGCGGCGACCTGCGGCGACGTACGGCTGTGGAGCGTCTACGTGCCCAACGGGCGCGAGCCGGGCCACGACCACTACGCCTACAAGCTGGCCTGGCTGGCGGCGCTGCGGGACGCGGTCGCAGCCGACCTGACGTCTGCCCCGCGGCTCGCGGTGATGGGCGACTTCAACGTCGCGCCGACCGACGACGACGTCTGGGACCCGGCAGTTTTCGCCCAGTCGACCCACGTGACACCGCCCGAGCGGGCCGCCCTGGAGGCGCTGCGGGCCACCGGGCTCGTCGACGTCATGCCGCGACCGCTGAAGTACGAGCATCCCTTCACCTACTGGGACTACCGCGCCGGCAACTTCCACAAGAACCTGGGCATGCGCATCGACCTGGTCTACGCAACGCCACCGGTCGCCGAGGCGGTCACCGACGCGTACGTCGATCGCAACGCCCGCAAGGGCAAGGGCCCCTCCGACCACGCCCCAGTCGTGGTGGACATCACGACATCATCGTCATGATGTGCTGACGAGCGGCGACACGCCTTTGCCCCGCGGTGGTGGAAGTGGACGCCCGCCCCGCTTAGCCTCTCCCCATCCGAACACGACAATGCACTCGGGGTGGTTGATGAGGTCCGGTCCCTTCGCAGCCGGCGGGGTGGCCGCGGCCGCAGCCGCCCTTGTGAGCGTCCTGGCGGCCGGTGCGCTACCGGCGTCAGGAGCCCCGGTCGGGACCACAGGGCCGACGGCCACCGCGACCGCCACCGACACCGGAACGCCGACGTCCACCCCGACCCCTACCGCGACAACGCCCCCTCGCCGTCGAGAACCGGCTGTTCCCGGACCTGGTTGCCCTGCCGGCCAAGCAGCTCACCATCCAGATCCGTGACGGGCGGCGTCACCAGGACCGCCGGCTGCGGTTCAGCTCGTCCCTCGGCAACATCGGCCCGGGACCCCTCGAGGTCCGTCCGAACCGGAACGTGCCGTGCCCTGAGGGTCAGCAGCACTCGAGCCAGATCGTCTACCGGGACGTCAACGGCACCGGGGCCTACGACGCGCAGTTCGACACCAGCGCCTGGCGGACCCCGGCTGGCTGCATGGTCTTCCACCCGATGCACGACCACTGGCACTTCAAGGCCTCCGCCAGCTACACGTTGTTCGACCCCGGCACCCCGGACGACGCCGTGGTGAGCGTCCGCAGCAAGGTGAGCTTCTGCCTCCGCGACACCGCCCGCCTGCCGGTGCGGTACGGGGTCTTCGCCTACCCCGAGGCGTACGGCGAGTGCAAGCGCCGAACGCCGCAGGGCATCTCGGTCGGCTGGATGGACATCTACCAGAACTCCCTCGCCGGCCAGGCGCTCCTGCTGCCCGAGGGGATGCCCGACGGCCTGTACTGCCTGCGGACCGTGGTGGACCCGATCAACCAGCTCCTGGAGACGAACAACGACAACAACACGTCGTTGAAGGCCCTGGCCATCCGGAAGGACCGGGTCCACCCGCGACTCACGACACGCTGCCTATGAGGAGGAGCATGGACGCCACCGACCGGACAGCGGCCGGGTTCGACCGCCGGTCGCTGCTGAAGGCGGGGCTGGCCACCACCGGTGGGCTCGTCCTCGGCGCGGGGGTGGCCATGCCGACGGCGTCCGCCGCTGCCCCACGTGTCGACCGGTTTCTCGCGAAGAACCTTGCGGCGCCGTGGGGCATCGCGTTCCTGCCCGGCGGCAACGCGCTGGTCGGTGAGCGTGACAGCGGTGACGTGCACGTCGTGCGGCGCGGCGGCGGGCGGCGACGGGTCGGCCACCTGAGCGTCTTCAGCCAGAAGTCCAACTTCGGCGAGGGCGGTCTGCTGGGGCTCGCCCTGGACCCGGACTTCGCCACCAACCGGTGGGTCTACGCCTACCTCTCCACCCGAGACGACAACCGGGTCGTCCGGATGCAATTCGTCGACGGTGCCCTCGGAAAGCGGCACCTGGTCCTCGGTGGCATCCCGATGGCGGTGCACCACAACGGCGGCGGGCTGGTGTTCGGGCCGGACGGGCTGCTGTACGTGAGCACGGGCGACGGTGAGGACTCCTCGAACGCGCAGAGCCGCTCGTCGCTCGGCGGCAAGGTGCTGCGGGTCACCCCCACCGGCGGCGTGCCGGCCGGCAACCCGTTCGGCAACCGAACGTGGGCGATGGGGTTCCGCAACCCGGAGGGCATCACCTTCGACGGCCGAGGCAACCTGTGGGCCAGCGAGTTCGGCGAGAAGGACACCGACGAGCTCAACCGCATCGTCCCGGGCGCCAACTACGGTTGGCCGCGCGTCGAGGGCGGCGACGGAGCAGGCGGCTACCGCGACCCGTTCGCACAGTGGTCGCCGACGTCCATCTGCTCACCGGCGGGTGTGGCCGTGGCGAACGGGCGCGCCTGGCTCGGCGCCCTGCGCGGGCAGTCCCTCTACTCGGTCAAGCTCGAAGGTGCCAACGCCGGCCGGAAGCGGCGGCACTTCGAGGGACGCTTCGGCCGGATCCGTCAGGTGATGACCGCGCCCGACGGCTCGCTCTGGATCACGACGTCGAACCGCGACGGGCGCGGGGACCCCGGACCGGACGACGACAAGGTGATCCGGATCGCTCTGCCGTGACGCTCGACGGCGTACGGCTCATTCCGGGTGGTTGTGCGCGCCGCCGATCTCGCGGCCGACCCGGAACGGCTCGCTGACGCCGTTGTAGGCGAGGTGGGCGACGAGACCCTCCGCGGCGTGCGGAAGGTTGTGGCAGTGGTCCATCCAGATGCCGGGGTTGTCGGCTACGAACGCGATCTCGAACGACTCGCCGTCCTCGACCTGCAGCGAGTCCACCCACCACCTGCTGCCCGTCGACTCGACACCGTCCCTGCTGAGGACGACCGCGTGGTGCCCGTGCAGGTGCATGGGGTGCGACTCGCCACTGTTGTTGCGGATCGTCATCACCACGACGTCGCCCTCGTCGACGACGTACATCGGCACGTCGGGGAACTGGTGGCCGTTGACCGTCCACCAGAACCCGGGCCGGCCGTCGAGGAAGCCGATCCGCCGCCCGATGTCGTAGTCGAACCGCCGGTCGGCCCGCTGCGGGTCGAACGGCAGGTCGGCCTCCTGCCGGCCGTACGTCAGGAGGTCGAGCTCGTCGGCGGGCTCGGCCCGCGCCGGCAGCCGCCCTCCTCGCGGACCCACGTACAGGGCGGCGACACCTCCCACGTCCACCCGCGACCCTCGCTCGCCGACCGAGACCTCGAGGTCGGCCCGGCCACCGGCCGGGACGAGGAGCATCTTCCCGCGCACCGCCGCCCCGCCGGTGAGGTCGTAGCCGTCGATCGCCAGGACGCGGTACGGCGAGCCGGTGACCCAGACACGCGCTGCCGCGCTGTCGGTGTTCACGACGCGAACCCGGGAGACGGACCCCGGGGCCACGACCGCGCGCGAGATCCCGGTCGAGCCGTTGACGGTGCGCCGGCCGTCGTAGGTGTGCACGACCGCCAGCACGTCGGTGGCCGTCGTCGAGGGCGGGTCCTCCGCTGGCGTCACCACGAAGGTGCCGAACAGGCCGCCGCGTACCTGTTGGTGCGACACCTGGTGGGAGTGGTACCAGTACGTTCCGGCGTCGGGCACCACGAACCGGTAGACGTGCGACCCGCCGACCGGGACCGCGTCCTGGGTGACGCCCGCGACACCGTCCTCGGCGTTGGGGACGTCGATCCCGTGCCAGTGCAGCGTCACGCCGCCCTCGACGTCCTTGTTGCGCAGGGTCACCTGCGACCAGGTCGCCCTGCCGCGCGACGCAGTTCCGGGCCTGGGGTCCGTCCGTTGAGGGTGTAGCCCTGCACCTGTTCGCCGCTGGCGAGCGTCACCGTTCCCTGCCGCGCGGTGAGCGTGGCCGTCATCGCGGGCGTGCCGTCACTGGGACCCGTCAGGTCGGCCACGCTGACGCCGGACATGTCGTGCCCCGCGTGGCCACCGCCCTGCTCAGCGCCGGGACCGCCGCCGTAGTCGGCATAGCCCATGTCCATGACCGAGTAGCTCGACGGGACGAGGCTGTCGTACCAGAACCAGCCGACCGTGCCGACAAGCGCGACAACGACGACGGCGGCGGCGGTGTTGAGCCACCGCCACCGCCGTCCGGGTCGGTCAGACAGCGGCGGTTGCCCCCGGAGCCGTGACGGATCTCGGCCGGTGCCGCCATCGCCGAGTGGCGCACGCACTGCAGCGCCAGGCCGAAGACGACGAACGCATTGATCCCGTGCAGGGCGCCGATGATCGGCACCCCGAAGGAGATGAAGGCCAGGATGATCTGCACGACGATCGCGAGCAGGGTGAACCCGGCCCACTTCACGCCGCCTGGGAACCTTGGCGAAGAACGAGATGATGAACAGGACGAGGCCCAGCAACGGCATGATCATCATCCCGTTGATGCCGTGCAGCGCGTGCCCGAAGTTGCCCTCGTAGTCGGACGTGATCGTCGCGCCGTCGTCAACCTCGTTGATGGTGCCGAACCAGCCGCCCGCCACAGCCGCAGCCTGGACGAGAACGCCCAGCATGATCAGGGCTGCCAATCCCTTGTAGGCGCCACGCATGTCTGCCCCCTTGCCGGTCTCCCCGTGGACGCCGGTCGGCGTCGGCCCACAAGGTAGTGCCGGGAGGCGCCCCACGGCGGGATTTTCGGCGGTGCGACACGACCGGGCTACCCCGTGTCGCACACATCGTGATCATCTGGTGACCTGGCGTGCCGTCGACCGGACATACCGACCGCAGGCGCGGCGGAACGTCTGGGCCGGCCCACGACGTTCAGGCCGTGATGGCGAGGTCCCTGATGGTGGCTGACCGTGGCGGCGCCCGGCCGGCCGCTCCCGGGCGCACGGCGACCGGCCGGCTGCTCGCGCTCGGCCTCGCCGTCGTCACCGTCGGCGCCGCGGCCTGCACCGGCGACCCCGAGCAGGACCGACCGGCGGCGACTCCCGGCCGCGCAGTCGCCCACCGGGTCACCCACCGGGGCGAGCCCGAGCGCCCCTGGCACGCCGACCGTCGAGGTGCCGCTGGCCGTCGCCGTCCACCCGACCCGCGACGGCCTCCGCTTGACCGCCCAGGAGGTGCGGCGACTGGCCTCCGGCGGCATCCGGTCCTGGGCCGACCTCGGGGAGCCCGGTCGCCGACTGGTCGTCGGGCCGCTCGCGGACGCCCGCCGGTCACGGTCGGCCGTGGCACTCGTGCCGGTGAGCGAGGTCGGGCCGCGGGTGGGTGTCGCGCGGGTCGACGGCGTGGACCCGGTGCGCGACCCGCGGCTCGTACCGTCCGACGGTCGGGGTGCCGGGCCGGAGCCGCGTGCCCGACCGCGTCACCACGGTCACCGTCACCGGCGACGTGATGCTCGGTCGGCGGGTCGGCGACCGGCTGGCGGAGGTCGGCGACCCGGCCGCGGCGCTGCGACCCCTCGCCGGCCGGCTGGCCCGCGCCGACCTGACGATCGGCAACCTGGAGAGCACCCTGTCCAAGGCCGGAGCGCCCCGCCAGGGCGACGACTCGTTCGGGGCGTCGCCCTCGGTCCGGCGCGGCCTCCGGCTGGCCGGTTTCGACGTGCTCTCCCTGGCCAACAACCACGTCGGTGACTACGGCCCGCAAGCGCTGGTCGAGACCGTCCACCTGTTGCGAGCCGGGCGGCTGAAAACCGTCGGTGCCGGTGCCGATCTGGCGCGAGCGTCGAGACCCGCCGTCGTCGTGCGCAACGGAGTGACCTTCGGGATCGTCGCCTTCGACGCGATCGGCGAGACGCCGGCGGCCGGGCCGGGCCGGCCAGGAGCGCTGAGAGTGCGGATGCAGCCGCGCACCGGTCCGCTGGTGCGCAGCGACCTCGACCGGGTGACCGGCATCGTGCGCGACCTTCGCCCGGAGGTCGACGTGGTCCTGGTGCTGCCGCACTGGGGCACCCAGTACACGCACGAGACCGTGCGGGACCAGCGGGTCGTCGCACGGGCTCTGGTCGACGCCGGCGCCGACCTCGTGGTCGGCGGCCACCCGCACTGGGTGCAGGGCGTCGAGGTCGTCCGCGGCGGCTTCGTCGCCTATTCGCTGGGCAACTTCGTCTTCGACATGGATTTCATGCAGCAGACCCAGGAGGGGGCTCTGCTCGAGCTGACCTTCTGGGGGCCCGAGCTCAAGGGCGCCCGCCTGGTGCCGTACGTGATCGGCGCGGACTTCGCGCCACGGGTCGCCCGAGGCGCCCGTGGTGACGCGATCCTGGGCGACGTGTGGCGGGCGAGCGGCGCCCCGCTGCGTGGCACGCACGCCCGGTGAGCCGACGGAGGATCAGCGCTCGCGCAGCCACTCCCAGAGCACCCGGCCGACCCGGTCGAGCTGCCGCCGGCTGACGACACGAGGCACGTCGCCGGCCGAGTGGTACCCGGCGTAGTCGTTCCCGCCGACCCGGGCCACGGTCTCCCCCGCCTTCTCGAACGGCCAGTGGTCGCTGGTGCGGTTCTCGCAGGCGCGAGCCGGAACCCCGATCGCCTCGGCGGCGGCCAGCAGCTGCTGGCGCACGCGCAACGGTGAGAGACCACCGGTGCACACGGGGACCCGGCCGGGGGCTCCGACCCGGTCCAAGGACACCATCGCGCGCAGCGCGGAGGCCGTGCCGTCCCCGGTCGGTGCTGCGCACGTAGTCCTGCGAGCCGAAGTGGTGCTCGTCGTCACCCGGGCCGCGCGGCTCCTCGGCCCCGAACGCCACCAGCACGACGGGCAGCCGGGTCGGTCCGTCGGCTGCGAGCCGGGCCACCTCCAGCAGCACGGCGACCCCACTGGCGTTGTCCTCCGCCCCCGGTGCCTGCGGCACGGTGTCGAGGTGGGCCCCGACGACGACGTGCGGCCGACGCGGGTCCGTCCCGGGCAGCATCGCGACCACGTTGGACGTCCGCCCGGCCCCGACAGGAACGCCCCAGGACACTCCTGCGGGCACCCCGAACCGCTCGCGGGTCACCCGGTAGCCGAGGTCCACGAACCGGCGCTCGCACCGTGCGGGCGGCCTTCCGGTACGCCGGGGAGGTGGCCTCCCGGGGGCCTCCGCGGGCCAGCTCCCGCACATCGGCCATGGCCGCGGTCGCCGAGAACTCGGCCGGCGCCGCCGCAGTCGTCGAGGTCGGGCCACCTGACGGCGTACCGGTCGACGACGGGGATCCTTCCTCGGCAGCCGACGTCCCGCCCGGGACGCTCGACGTCGCCGACCGCGGTGCCGTCGCCGGGCTCTCGTCGCCGGTGCAGCCACGCGAGCACGACGACCAGCAGGCCTCCCGGCAGCCCCCATCGACGATCCACCTGGCCCACGCTGCCACGGGCAGCGGCCTCGTCGCAGACGGCATGCATAACGGTCGCATCTCGGGGCACACGGCCGTTGTCCCGCTCCACCGACCACGGAAGGCCCTGCGACATGTCGACCGACGCCATCGTCTTGCTGAAGAAGGACCACCAGGAGATGCGCAAGCTCTTCCGCGACTTCGAGAAGGCGGGCGAGGACGCCGTCGCCACCAAGGCCCGGGTCGGCGCGGCGATCATCGAGGCGCTGACGGTGCACACGTACATCGAGAACGAGGTGATGTACCCCCGGGTGCGCGAGCTGCTGCCGGAGCTCGAGGACGACATCCTCGAGTCCTACGAGGAGCACCACGTGGCGGACCTTTTGGTCCTGGAGCTGGCGTCGATGGCGCCGGACTCCGAGCGCTACGTGCCGAAGATGACGGTCCTGATGGAGAACGTGAAGCACCACATGACCGAGGAGGAGGACGACTGGTTCCCGAAGGTCCGTGAAGGCCTGGGTCGCAAGCAGCTGCAGGAGCTGGGGGCCGAGATGGCCGAGCGCAGGAAGTCCGCGCCGCACAGCCCCACCTCGCCGAAGGCGATGAAGAAGGCGGTCGACGCAGTCCTCGCCTGACGGGCAACGATCACCCGGGCCACTGGCGGCGCGGGCCGGAGAGGTCCACGATCAATACATGGACCAGGAACCGCGCTCGCCGGGGTTCGGTCCGGCGGAGCAGGCCGGGCGCAGCCCCTTCCCGCCCATCGCCGACTACGCCTTCCTCTCCGACTGTGAGGTCAACTGCCTGATCGCGCCCAGCGGCGCGGTCGAGTGGCTGTGCCTGCCACGGCCCGACTCGCCGAGCGTCTTCACGTCGCTGCTCGACCGCGGCGCGGGGGCCTTCCGGATCGGCCCGTACGACGAGATGGTGCCGGCCGCCCGTCGCTACCTGCCGGGCAGCCTGATGGTCGAGACCACCTGGCAGACCCGCACCGGCTGGCTGCTCGTCCGCGACGTGCTGTGCATGGGGCCGTGGCACAACGTCGACGAGCGCTCCCGGACGCATCGCCGGTCACCGACCGACTTCGATGCCGAGCACTGTCTCGTGCGGCTGGTCCGCTGCGTGAGCGGGTCGGTGGATCTGTCCATGACCTGCGAGCCGTCCTTCGAGTACGCACAGGTCGAGCCGACGTGGGAGTACGCCGGCGACGGCTACGGGGAGGTCGTGGCGACAGCCGAGGGTGTCGACCTGGCGCTGCGGCTGACGACCGACCTGCGGCCCGGCATCGAGGGGCCGGGCCTGCACGCCCGCACCCGGATGACGGAGGGGGAGAGCCATTTCGTGGCTCTGTCGTGGTCGCCGCTCCCTCCGCCGCGCACCCTGCTCGAGGCGGAGGACCGGCTGCGCCGCACCTCGGAGTACTGGCGGCAGTGGATCACCCTGGGCACGTTCCCCGACCACCCCTGGCGCAGCTACCTGCAGCGCAGTGCCCTCACTCTCAAGGGACTCACGTACGCCCCGACGGGCGCGCTGATCGCCGCCGCGACCACCTCGTTGCCCGAGACGCCGCAGGGCGAGCGCAACTGGGACTACCGCTACGCCTGGGTCCGGGACTCGACGTTCGCCCTCTGGGGGCTCTACACCCTCGGGTTCGACAGGGAGGCCGACGACTTCTTCTACTTCGTCGCCGACATGTGCCGAGACGGCCACGACCTCCAGGTCATGTACGGCGTGGGCGGCGAGCGGGAGCTGGCCGAGACCTCGTTGCCGCACCTCAGCGGGTACGAGGGCGCGGTCCCCGTGCGGACCGGCAACGGCGCGTTCTCCCAGCGGCAGCACGACGTCTGGGGCGCCGTGCTGGACTCCGTCTACCTGCACGCCCGCTCCCGCGAGCAGCTGCCCGAGTCGCTCTGGCCGGTGCTCAAGCGCCAGGTCGAGTGCGCCGCCGAGCACTGGGAGCAGCCGGACCGAGGCATCTGGGAGGTGCGCGGTGAGCCGCGGCACTTCACGTCCAGCAAGCTGATGTGCTGGGTTGCCCTCGACCGGGGCGCCCGACTGGCCCGGATGCACGACGAGCCGCAGTACGCCGAGAAGTGGCAGACACTCGCGGACCAGATCCACGCCGACATCTGCCTCAACGGCGCCGACGACCGGGGAGTCTTCGTGCAGCGGTACGGCGACGAGGCGCTGGACGCGTCGGTGCTGCTGATGCCGCTGATGCGCTTCCTGCCGCCGGACGACCCGCGGATCCAGTCGACCGTCCTGGCGATCGCCGACGAGCTGACGGTCGACGGGCTTGTCCTCAGGTACCGCGTCGACGACACGGACGACGGGCTCTCCGGCGAGGAGGGCAGCTTCACCATCTGCTCGTTCTGGCTGGTGTCAGCGCTGATCGAGATCGGCGAGGTGGAACGCGGGCGCAAGCTGTGCGAGCGGCTGCTTGCCTACGCCAGCCCGCTCGAGCTCTACGCCGAGGAGATCGACCCGCACAGCGGCCGGCACCTCGGCAACTTCCCCCAGGCGTTCACGCACCTGGCCCTGATCAACGCCGTCATGCACGTCATCAGGGCCGAGACGCAGGCGGCCACGCAGGCGTCCGGCGACCCCCTGCCGTGGGGCGTCGACTGACGTCAGGCCGGGGGGACGGGCAGCCCGGCCGCCTTTGCCGCCAACCGGATGTGGCTGAGGAACAGCTCGTCGCGTGCATCGGGCTCGAGCCAGTCGAAGTGGCCGTAGGCCTCCAGGCTGACGAAGCCGTGCAGCATCGCCCAGGTCTGCATCATGGCCTGGAAGCTCTCCGGCGAGATGACTCCCACCAGCTCGTCGTGCTTGGCCTTCTCGCAGTCGGTGATCGCCTGGGACACCTCGCGGATCAGCGGCTCCCCGAGCTGGCCGGTCTCGGCGGCAGCGACGAAGATGCTGGCGAGCTGGGCCATGGCCGCCTTCGCAGCCTCGGTGGTGGGGCCCTCGTCGGGGGCGACGTAGCCGGGGACCGGCATGCCCAGGACGAGCGCGAACTGCTGTGGCTCGGCGCTGGCCCACTCGCGGTAGCTGCTGGCCGCGGCCACCCAGCGACCGGCCAGGTCCGTGGCCGGCAGCTGCGCCAGGGCGGCGGCGATGCGGGCGCCGAGGGCTCGGTAGCCGTCGGCGATGAGGTCGGTGAGCAGCTCGTCCCGGTCGGCGTAGTAGCGGTAGAGCGCGGGCGGGGTCATGCCCATGACGCGCGCGATGTCGGTGAACCGGACGTCGGTGGTGCCCTGCTCGCGCATCAGGCCGAGGGCGGTCGTCCTGATCTCCTCGATCGTGGCGGCGCGGGCCCGCTCACGGCGGGTGCCTGCGGGAGCAGCGACCACGTGGTGCCTCCGTGATGTCGTTTGTGTTACGCAGCATCACACAGGTAATGCCTCTTGACAAGTGACGCAGCCTCGTGTTTGTTATGCGTCATAACGTTCGTTCGCCCACCGATCCCGAGGACGCCGACATGGCTGGCACCGCCGTCGCCCCCCGCTCGACCTCCCCCGCGCCCGCCGCGCAGCGTCCCGGCCCGCTCGGCCGCCTGGCCGACGTGTCGTTCCGCCACCGCGGCAGGACCGTGCTGGCCTGGATCGCCGCCCTGGGCCTCGCCATCGGCCTCGCTATGGCGTTCGGCGGCGACTTCAAGGCCGACTACTCCGCGCCCGGCTCGGACTCCAGCGAGGCCCAGCAGCTGCTCGAGGACACCTTCCCGGCTCAGGCGGGTGACACGGTCGACGTCGTCGTCCGGGCCCCGGACGGGGTGACCGATGAGGGCATCCGCACCGACGTACGCGCGCTCCTTGCCGACCTGGCGGACATGCCGCACGTCGACACGGTCGACGACCCCTACGCCGCCCCCGGTGGGATCTCGGCCGACGGCCGCACCCTCGTGGCGCACATCCACCTCGACGTCGTGAACCCGGTCGACATGCCGGTCGCGGAGAGCGAAGAGATGATCGCCCTGGCCGAGGCCGCCGAGCGTCCCGGTCTCGAGGTGGCCCTTGGCGGGCAGACCGTCACCCAGGGCGAGGCCGCCGAGATCGGCTCGGAGGGCATCGGGCTCGCCGCCGCCACGATCATCCTGCTGATCACCTTCGGCTCGGTGGTCGCCGCCGGGCTGCCGATCCTGGTCGCTGTCGCGGGTCTGGCGGTCAGCAGCACGCTGACCGGCGTGCTGATCGCGCTCATCGACGCGCCCGACTGGTCGACCTCGCTCGCGACGATGATGGGCATCGGCATCGGCGTCGACTACACGCTGCTGATGGTCACCCGCTTCCGCGAGTGGCGAGCCGCCGGTCTCGACCCGCGCGCCGCGACCGTGGCGACGCTCGACACCGCCGGGCGGGCCGTCATCGTGGCCGGCACGACCGTCGTCATCAGCATGCTCGGCCTGTTCGCGATGGGCCTGTCCTTCATGCGCGGCGCCGCGCTGGTGACGATCCTCGCGCGTGCTGGTCGTGATGGCCGCGAGCGTGACCCTCTTCCCGGCCCTGCTCGGCTACCTCGGCCGGCACGTCGACCGGCTGCGGCTCCCGCTCGGGCGCCGCCGCCCGTGGAGGTCGCGGTGGGCGGCCACGTCGAGCCGTCCCGCGCCTGGCTGCGGTGGAGCCGGCTGATCGACCGGCACCGGATCGTCGCCGCGGTCCTGGGCGTCGTGGCGCTGCTCGCCCTCGCCCTGCCGTACCTCGACGTGCGCTACGGCTTCCCGGACGCCGGCAACAACACGCGAGGACACGCCAGACCCGCCAGGCGTACGACCGGCTCGCCGACGGGTTCGGTCCGGGCATGAACGGTCCGCTGCTGCTCGTCGCCGAGCTGCCCGCCACGGGCGGCGAGGCCGTGCTCGGACGACGTGACGGCCGCCGTGCGCTCGACATCCGGCGTCGCCGCGGTCACCGACGCCGACGCTGAGCCCGGCGGGGACACCGCCGTCATCACCGTCGTCCCGGAGACCGGTCCGCAGTCCCCCGCGACCGAGGACCTGGTGCAGACCCTGCGCGACACGACGCTGCCCGACGTCACCGAGAGCACCGGCGTCGACGTGCACGTCGGAGGCGTGACGGCCACCTCGATCGACAGCACGCGACAACATCGCCAAGCGCATCCCGCTGCTGATCGGCGGCGTGGTCCTGCTGTCGATGCTGCTGCTGCTCGTGTCCTTCCGTCGCGTCGCGGTCGCGGTCAAGGCAGCGGTGATGAACCTGCTCTCGGTCGCGGCGGCCTACGGCGTGGTCGCCCTGGTCCTCGCAGGGCGGCTGGGCCGGACAGCTGATCGGCATCGACACGGCGACGCCGCTGCCGGCGTTCGTCCCGGTGCTGATGTTCGCGGTGCTGTTCGGCCTGTCGATGGACTACGAGGTGTTCCTCGTGAGCCGGATGCGGGAGTCGTGGCTGCGGACCGGGAACAACGAGCGCGCCGTCCTCGAGGGCCTGGCGTCAACGGGCCGGGTCATCACGGCGGCGGCGGCGATCATGGTCGCGGTGTTCGCGGCGTTCATCCCGAGCCCGGACGTCGTGCTCAAGGTGATCGGCGTCGGCATGGCGTCGGCCATCCTGATCGACGCGACCGTCGTCCGGCTGCTGCTCGTGCCGGCGGTCATGCACCTGCTGGGCCGGGCGAACTGGTGGCTGCCGGAGGCCATGTCGCGGCGCATCCCGCAGCTGCACATCGAGGGCCGGCCCGAGGTGCACCTGCCGGCGCAGCGCCGGCCGGAGACCGTCACCCTCGAGCCGACCTCGACGTAGCGGCCGAGCCCGACGTGCCCGCCGCGATCCCCTGCCTCCGGGTCAGGGGACCGTGACGGGCAGCAGGTGCGCCAGCAGGTCGGCGGCCGAGGGCAGCGCGGCGATCTCCGCCGCGATCCCGCGCGCGTTCTCGCCGTACGTCGGCAGGTCGAGCACCTGACGGACCGCGGCCGGCAGTGTCTCTGCCGCCGACCGGACGTCCACCACCACGCCGACCCCGGCCGCGGCGAGCCGCCCCGCATTGTGCGGCTGGTCGGCGAAGAGCGGCACGGCCACCTGCGGCAGGCCGCGGGTCAGCGCAGCCACCGTCGTACCCGACCCGGCGTGCGAGACGACCGCGTCGCAGGCCATCGCGACGGACTGCGGCACGTACCGCTCGACCCTGACGTTCGGCGGCACCGCGCCGAGCGCGGCGGCGTCGAAGGACCCCACGGTGAACAGGACGTCGGCGTCGACCCGCGCCAGGCCGGCGAGAACGGCGCCGTACGCAGGCGCCGCCAGGTCGACGCCCGGCGCGGCGCTGCCGAGGGTGGCGTAGACCGTCGGCCGGCGGTCCGCCGGACCGCGGCTGCGGCACGCTGGAGGGGGGCACCGGACCTTCCGGGTCCTCGTGCCGGTGCAGCATCGTGCCGTCCGGCACCTCGTCGGGCGCACCCCAGAGGACGCGCGGCACCGCGGTGACGTACCGCGTCGTGCTCCGCTGCCACGGGACGTCCGCGGTCTCCGGGAGCCCGACCATCCGCCGGGCCTGGTTGACCTCCTCGACGAGGACCGGCGAGGTGTACCCCTGCCCGGCCAGGGCCGTGACACCCACCGTGACGTGCGGGATGCCCGCCGCCTCCGCGCACAGCAGGCCGGCGATCTCGGCGGCCTCGCTGACGACCAGGTCGGGACGCCACGACTCCACCTCGGCGCGTACGGCGGGCAGGGCCGCCCTGGTCACGAACCCGGCGAACCAGCGGCCGATGACGTAGACGTCGGGGTCTGGCTGTCCGGGGAGCGCGGACCAGAACGCGCCGGCGTCGGCCGGGGCGGGCTGGCCGGTCGGGACGAGCGGGACGCCGAAATCGGCCGCGGCCGGCTGGGCCTCGGTGCTGATGGCGAACCGCACCTCGTCGCCTCGGGCGAGGGCCGCGCGGACGAAGGGCAACAGCGGATGGGCGTGGCCCAGGCCGGGGGTGCTGGTGAACAGGATGCGCATATCGGTCTCCTCGAGCGGGTCCGTCGTCGGTCCTCCCGAGGGTGGTCCGCGGCGCGGCTGCCCACATCGGTGGCGGCTGCCTAGTTAGCGCGTCGACGTACATCGCCCGCACCATCTGGGTAGCCAGCGCGTGAACAATGGGCGAAGCGATGTCGGGGTCCCGACGCTGGGCACAAGACTCGAGGCGACCTGTCCGTGACGCTGCGAGGGCCCCCATGAACCAGAAGCACCCTGCTGTCGAGGACCTGTCCCGCATCCCGCTGCTGGCGGGCCTCCCCGACGAAGCACGCCGCCTGCTCTGCGACCGCTTCGAGATCGAGGATGTCCGCCCCGGGCAGCGACTTGTCGAGGAGGGCCGGTCCGGCTACGCCTTCTACGTGCTGGACCGCGGCCGGCCTCTGTCGCACATGACGGCCAGGAGGTCCGCCTGCTGGGTCCGGGCGACTTCTTCGGTGAGATCGCCATCCTCGGGGGCGGACGGCGCACGGCCACCGTGACGGCGACAGAGCCCGGGACGGTGTGGACCCTTTCGGGACGTCCTTCCGCGAGCTCGAGATGGACCGACCCGACATCGCCGCGGCGCTTCAGGACGCCATGACCGACCGGCTCGCGGCCGACCGCGACGTCAGGTCCCCGCTGAGCGCGACCACCGCAACCCCGGCCCACAGAACGGCCATGCCGGTGGCGACGGCCCAGGTCGTCGAGCGCGTACGGTGCGCGACGACCGCTGCGGCACCCACGGCAGCAACGAGCGGGAGCAGCTCGGCCGCCCCGCCGGCAGCGGAGCCGGTCACCGCCGACGCGCCGAGCGCCGCGAACGCCACGGGTGCAGTCAGCGGCCCGACCCGGTCCAGCCAGGCCGGCACCGGACGGCTCGACAGCAGCGCGACCGGCAGCACGCGGATCACCAGGCAGGCCGCGCCGGCGAGCACCACCACCAGCCAGACGCTCATGCCGTCCTCCTCATCACCAGGGACCCGGCGAGAAGCCCGGCCACCATGCCGACCGCCGGCCCGAGGTGCAGCGGCAGCAGTGAGGCGGCGACCGCCGTCCCGGTGGCCACCGCGACGCCGACCCACGCTGCGGTGGTGCGCACGGAGAGCACGACGAGCGTGACGATGTAGAGCGGCCCGATCGACTCCAGGCGCAGGGCCGGGGGCAGTGCCGCTCCGACGGTGACCCCGATGCCGGTGACCGCGAGCCAGCCGGTCCAGAGCAGCAGGGCGCCGCCGAGGTAGTGCCGATGCGCGAGTCGGGCCGGCCGCGAGCCGTCGTAGGACTGGCTGCCCACCGCGAACGACGGGTCGATGAGCAGGTAGGAGGCGAGCCAGCCGCCACCAGCGGCTGGTCCCTCGCCAGTGCGGAGCGAGCGCGGCGCTGTACAGGCCCGAGGCGCAGGTTGATGACCGCCACGCTGGCGACCACCACCGCCGCCGACGCGCTCTGGGCGAGCAGGCCGACCGCCGCGAGCTGGGCGCTGCCCGCGTAGACCAGCCAGGACAGCGACCAGCCGGCCAGGTGCGGCACGCCGGTCTCCGCGACGGTGACGCCGATGACGAGCCCGAACGGCGCCACCCCGAGCAGCAGCGGCAGCATGGCTCGAGCGCCGTCCAGGAAGCCGCGCCGGTCCGCGCTGCTTCCGCCGGCCGCCGGTGCGGCGGCAACGGGCGCGGTCGGGTAGCAGGGCGGCGCTCATGACCGCGACTGTTGTCGCACGCCTGGACCTGGGTGCTTGACGGCTCCGTGGTGATCAGGTGGTGATCACCCTCGACCCGCGCACGCCGACCGACAGACGACCTCCACACCGTCTCCATGACCTGCGCGCGCCGGCGGGCGCACTGTCGACGGCCGTGAGCAGCAGCCAACCAGGCGCCCGTCACGAGGTCGTGCGTCCTCAGGTCGTGGTCGTCGGTGCCCGGTGCGCCGGTGCGGCAACCGCCCTGCACCTCGCCCGGGCCGGCCACGACGTCCTCGTCGTCGACCGCGCCGACCTTCCCCAGCGACACCCTGTCGACGCACGCCATCGCTCGCGGCGGCGTCGTGCAGCTCGCCCGGTGGGGGCTGCTCGACGACGTGTTGGCCACCGGTGCCCCACCGGTACGCCAGGTGACCTTCGGGCTCGCGCGGCGCCGAGAAGACGCTGCCGATCAAGGAGCGGGCAGGGGTCGACCACGTGCTGGCGCCGCGCCGCCACGTTCTCGACGCTCTGCTGCTCGATGCAGCCGCGAGCGGCCGGGGCGACGGTCCGGACCGGCGTCACCGTGACGGGCGTACGACGCCGCGCCGGACGGCCGCGTCATCGGGTTCGACGCCCGGACCGCTGACGGCGGGACGCTGGGCGTGCACGCCGCGCACGTCGTCGGGGCGGACGGGGTCCGGTCCCGGATGGCGCGGCTGGCTCGGCGCCCCGACGCAGGAGCAGCTTCCGGCGCCGACACGGCGACCTTCTACGCGTACGTCGCCGACGTGGACTGGCCGGCCTTCGAGTTCCACGTCTCGCCGAAGGCCTTCGCTGGTGTCTTCCCTACCCATGGCGGCGAGGCCTGCGTATGGCTCGCCGGCCCGACCGCCGACCGCTGTCCGCCGTGCGCACGGCGCGGTGCCCGCCGGGCCGAGGCGCTGGTCGCCGCCATCGAGGCGGCCTCGCCGACCCTCGGCCGGCGGGTCCGCGCCGGGCGAGTCACCTCACCGGTGCGCGGCTGCTGCCGATCTGCCCAACCACCTGCGACGCCCGATCGGCGCGGCCGGAGCGGGCTGGGCGCTCGTCGGGCGACGCCGGCTACCACCGCGACCCGATCACCGGGCACGGCATCACCGACGCCTTCCGCGACGCGGAGCTGCTGGCCGTCGCCCTCGACGCGGCGCTGCGCGACCCCGCCGCCGAGGACGCGCGCTCGCGACCTACCACGCGCGGCGCGACGCCGCCCTGCGCGAGACGTTCGACCTCACCCGGGCCCTCGACGGCCTTCCCGAACCCACGAGCGGTTCGTCGAGCTGCAGATCCAGCTCAGCGACGCGCTCGAACGCGAGGCCGAGTACCTCGCAGCACTGCCTGCACCAGCCGGGACGGCGGCAGCCGCCGCCTGACCGCACATCGACCGAAAGGAACCACCATGTCCGTCACCGAGATCCGCGAGGCACCCGCACGCCGCAACGGCGTGGACGTCGAGGCCCTCTTCGCCACCATCGGCGTCGTCCGCGACCAGCCGGAGCTCGCCCGCTTCCAGTTCCGGACCCGGCACGACTGGGTCAGCGGCACCCACAACCAGGCCACCATCGACGGCTTCTACGGCGCGGGCCAGGAGCACGTCCGCGAGCAGCCGAAGGTCATCGAGGCCGACCACCCGGCAGGTCCTCGTCGGCGACGACCTGGGCGCGACGCCGGCCGAGCTGCTGCTCAACGCGCTCGGCGCCTGCCTGATGAGCGGCCTCGCCAACATCGCGGCCGCGCGCAAGATCGACCTGAGCGGCGTGACCGCGACCGTCGAGGGCGACATCGACCTGCGCGGCATCCTCGGGCTCAGCGACGAGGTCCGCAACGGCTTCGAGTCCATCCGCGTGGTGTTCCACGTCGAGGGCGACGCGGAGGCCGAGAAGCTCGCCGCGCTGGTCGCGCAGTCGCGCAACCGGTCTGCGGTCTTCGACGTCATGACCAACGGCGTCCCCGTCTCCGTGGACGTCGCCACGGCCTGACGACAGCCACCTCGGCCTGACGGTACTCGTGCGCTGAGCCCCGCCGCCCCATGCGCCAACCCCGCGTGATCCAGGTGGCGCTGCGGCCCCTCTGAGGGCCGCGATGTCACCTGGATCACCGGCAGTAGCCGCGTCGGCGGGGCCGCTGGACCTAGTCCGGCGTATCAGGCCGGCCTGAGGACCGGCGCGTCGGTGCCCTGCTGGGGGGCGGTGCCGGCCGGCTCGACGTCGATGCCGGATCCGGCCAGCAGGGCGCCGACGGTCGCCGAGAGCCACAGCGAGCCGAGTGGCGCGGCGTCGGCGATGTCCACGGCAACCTGCACGCCGTACGCATGGACGACCTCTGCGTCGCGCGCGACCTCGGCGACCGCGATGCCGACACCGACATCGTCCCGGCGATGGGCGCTTGCGGCACGGACGGCGGTCGCCGGGCCGTCGAAGAGCACCAAAGCGACGGCCGCCCTCGTCGCACCGCTGCCGGCCGCCCGCTCGCACCAAGTCGGCTGCCACGGCGGCTGCGGAGGTACCGGTCAGCGCGACGACCGCCGCCAGGGCGAGCGGCGGCTCGGGCGGTCGGCGCATCTCGGTGAGGAACGGCTCGATCGCGTCGAGGATCTGGTCCGGGTCGCCGGAGACGAAATGGTCCTCCCCGTCGAGCAGCTGCAGCCGCGCGCCGGGCACCCGGTCGGCGATGTAGCGCGCCTCGTCGACGTGGAACAGCGCGTCGCCGGTGCGGTGCAGGACGAGGGTGGGCACGCGCACGGCCGGCAGCATGTCCCGCACGTCGACCAGGGAGTTCATGTCCATCAGCGCCCGGACCGTCGATGGCGTCGCCGCGGCGCGCATCCGCTGCGCCCACCAGCGCTGCATCGCGGCGTCGGCTGACGGGATCCGCATGCGGGCGTCGGCCTCCCAGTCCCAGCGGCTGACCAGCTCGTCGGTGTAGGCGGCTCGCGCCTCCTGGGTCTGCCCCCACGGGTAGTCCGGCGACCAGGTGCGCTTGGCGTAGGCCGCGTACAGCACCAGCGACGACACGCGCTCCGGGTGGGTCGCCGCCAGGAGCAGCGCCATCGGCCCGCCCTCGGAGTAGCCGCAGACCACCGCGCGCCCTGAGCCGACCGCATCCATGACCGCCAGCACGTCGTGCATCCGGGTCTCGAGGTCCGGCACGCCCGGCGGCCGGTCCGACATGCCGGTGCCGCGCTTGTCGAAACGGATCAGCCGGCCCATCGAGCCGAGCCGGTGCAGGAAGTGCGCGTGGCGCGGGTCGGCCCAGTCGAGCTCCAGGTGGGAGACGAAGCCCGGGATGAGGAGGATGTCGGTGCCCTCGTCGCCACCGTCGTTGCGGCCGCTGACCTGGAAGGCGATGTGCAGCCCGTCGCTGGTCGTGTAGCGCACCGATCCGACGGCGCCGGTGGCGTCGCGTTGCGCCGGCACCGTCGCGCTCTCCTGTCCAGCGGTCGCGACACTCGCCACGAAGCGGTATCCGCGGCCGTGGATCGTGCGGATGACGCGCTGCGCCTGGCCGTCGTCCCCTACTGCCCTGCGCGCCTGCTTGATCCGGCTGGTGACCGCCGCCTCGGTGACGAAGCGACCGCCCCAGATCGCGTCCATCAGCTCTTCCTTGGTCACCACCCGGTCGCGATGGGCCACGAGGTACGCGAGGACGTCGAACGCCTGCGGCTCCAGCGGGACGGCGTGCCCGGCCCGCCGGAGCTCGAAGAGCGCCGGGTCCAGCTCGACGTCGCCATCGAAGGACAGCACCACAAGAGTGAATCTGCCACAGGCCACTGTCGAGCGGCGGGTTGTCGGGCTTGTGGATGACGAACCCTGGCTGGGCGCGAAGTCCGGGCAACTCGGCGGGTGCACGAGATCGCCGTCGACCCACCGGCCGTCGTGGGGCAGTCGGTCGCCCTGCGACAGGCTGCCTCGCGCCTGTCCTCCCTGTGCCTGAGCGGCCAGCCGGCGGATTGCGGCGACCCGCTGGCCGCGGCCGCGGTGTCCGGCCTGCTCTCCGACGTCACCCAGCTCACCGACGCGGTCACGGCCGAGCTCGGGGCCGTCGCGCAGGCCCTGACGACGGCAGCGCAGGTCTACGCCGCCGTCGAGCAGGCGGCCGGCGGCCGGCGTCCGGGAGGTCGGCGATGACCGGCGTGCTCGACGCCCGGCGCCGTTCGTCACCGGCGACCCGGAGGGCGTGCGCGCGACTGCCCGGTCGCTCGCCGACCGCGCCGAGTCGTTCCGGTCCACCGCCGCGCGGCTCCGTGCGTCGATCGGGTCGCTGGTCGGAGTGTCGTGGCGAGGTCATGCCTCGCACGAGGCGGAGGCCCGGCTGGTTCAGTCCGCCTTGTTGCTCGAGGGGTGGGCGGCCCGCTGCGACGCCGCTGCGGCTGCCTTGCGAACGTACGCGGCGGAGACAGACTCGGCGCTGGACCTCTCGCGGCGTGCGCGGTCGCTGGACGAGCAGGCGCTGGCCGCGCACAGGCCGCCGACCAGGCCGACCCGTCCTTGGCCGTCGAGCAGTCGATGAGCTGGTCCGGTGTGGCATCGCCGTTCAACGACCCGGCGGCACGCGACCTGGCGGACCGGGCGGCACGCCTTGCGTGGGAGGCGGACGATGCGGCGCAGGCAGCCGTACGTCGGCTGGTCGCCCGGCTGGGGGAGCTGACCGGTCGGACCGTGTTCACGGCGAGGGCCGTCACCGCGGCTGCTGGTCGACCTGGCCGGGCTGACCCCGATCGTCGGTGAGCCGATCGACGCGATCAACGGCGCCGTCTACCTCGGGCAGGGTCAGTGGATCGACGGGCTGCTCGGCATCGCCGGCGCCATGCCCGGCCCGTTGGGATGGGCGGCGACCGGCGGCCGGATCGGCAAGTCCCTCGACGAGGCGGACGACGTCGTCAGCAGTGTCGTGCGTACCGACGACGAGATCCTCGCGATGACCCGAGACCGGTCAGACGCCATGCAGGCCCGCCACGTCGACGCCCGATTCCTCGCGCTCTACCGGGACCGCAGGGAGGAAAACTGTTGGGAGCTGGCTAGGGCCGCTCGGCCTGCCGATCCCGTTGGAACGGCGGCTGTACGGACCGACCAGGTGCAGCTCACTACGAAAGTACGAACGGCACGGCGCCAGACCTGTCCCAGCTCCCGCCCGGTCCGCATCCCTCACTCGGTGGCAGAGACTCCGAAGCTGCACCTGCACGAGTTCGTCAACGCAGACAGCACTGCTTCAAGTTCGCCGGCACCTTCCGCACGCGGTCCGCCGTGCCCGTCTTCTACGCCGTACTCCGAGGTTGAGGACATCCGAACGTCTGTGCTCACGCTGACCGGACGGTCGGGTCTGAGATGCTGCGCTGGTGCCCGCACTCCGGAGCAGGCCCTGCAACCTGTGGGTACCGAGCATCCCCTTTGACGAACACGTCCGCGAGCTCGGACACGCGTTCAGAGACAGCTGGCGCTGGCCCGGGACTACGTCACGCGGAATGCCAGCCGGCCGCCGTTTCGATCGGGCGACCTGATGGCGTGGCGGCAGCACCGCAACCACCCGACGCGCAGCGACTCCCTTCGGTGCTGACGATCCTCAACGATGCTCTTCCTCGACGTCGACGCCGTCGTCGCCGACGGTGCGGCACCACTCAACGCCTGACTTCCGCGACATCGATCCGGGAGGAGCTTCAGACGCCGCGTGCAAGGCGCAGCTCGACCGGCTTGACGGGTTGTCGCCCTGAGACGGAGAAGTCCCACAACCGTCAACCGTGTCTATCTCCGGCCGTTCCCCCTTGACGCGGCGCTCGCAGATCAGCCCGTCGCCGTCGCGGTCGAGCGTGCTGTTCGAACGTGCGAGCTCCGTATCGACGGCACTTACCGGCCGCGCCTTACGGCCAGCGTTGTCAGCGCCGACAGCGGAGATGCCGTTCGGGTACTCGACGCGCAGCTCACGGCAGCCGGTGAAGGTTGCCCTCCGGCGTCGGCGTCGGCGTTGGCGTCGGCAACGATGCCGTCGCGATGTCCTCCATGGTGTTCGCCAGGAACCCCGTGGCGATCGGAAGCAGCGTCGGGCCGGCGACGGCCAATGCCACGAGCATCCCGAGTCCCGATCAGGGCAGACCGCACTCCGGACTCCCTGCGGGTACGTTTGGTCAGGCCGTCGGTGACCGGAGGACCTCCGGGCGTGAGCGGATGTCGTCTGCGTTCGCGCGACTCGCGGAGCCGGGACCCTCGGCGGAGTCGGCTGATGGCAGAGCCGAGCGCAGACGGGTGGCCACGCTGATGACGTCACCTGGCGTCAGCTGCTGTGGGAGGGCTCGTGCCCACTCGGCGATCTGCCCGGCGCCCACGACGGTCACCTGACCCAGCTGTCGCCGACCGTCAGCCGGTGCATTGACAAGGCAGAGGACAGGGATGACGTGAAGCGCCCACGGTAGGTCGAGCTGGATGGCCACGTCGCGGCCAGCGTGCGCCGCGGACTCGACCTGGCGGGAACGATTGAAGCCGTTCTGCTTCAGCCGACCTTGCTTGAGCTCGACTCGTCCTGACCAATTCTTGGCGTCAACCACGAGCACACCGCCCGGGCCGATGGCCACGTGGTCGATGTTGGCCCGGCGCCGACCGGGCCACCAAACGTCGTGGAGCACGACCCACCCGCTGCACGCAGCAGATCCAGCTGCGCCCCGACATGCTTCTCCCCCTGCTCACCCTTCTCCCACAAACCAGCCGAACTCTCGAGCCGGTCAGCGTCCGCATTAAGCCTCTCGGCCGTGGCGCGCTTCTCGGCGGCCTTCTGTCGTCGCCGTGCAGCCTGCGCACCCGCTGAACCGCCTGATCCCATGACTCCCCCGTCCGATCTGCCTCAAGACTGGTCGGCTTCAGACCCTCCTGTCTTGAGAATCCGCCCGAACTGCTCGCTTCCTACTCAGCCCGCGGCGGCGATGGTCGGAGGATCGGACCAAGCCGGCCGCGGCTGGCTGGTCAGGTGCCAGCCGCCGCAGCTCGGGCACTCGTACTTGCGGCAGACCCGGATCCGGTGCGCCCCGCCCTCGGTCTCCACGCGGGACCGCGTTCCGCTGCAGGGACCGCAAGCGCGAGGGCAGCGTCGTGACCGTCCCGGTAACGGACCTTCCCCGACGCCGCACAGACCGGTCGGCCGGCCTTTCGCGGCGCACGCCTCGAGCCTCCGGTCCCCACCTGTGACCGCATGCTGACCCCCTCGTTCTGCGTGACGGCAGCGTGCTCGGGGGGTTGGACAGAAACCGTTGCTCAGGCGGGCGGGCCGGCCGGCGGACGGTCGGACAAGTTCTCGGCGCGGGCAAGAGCACGGCGCCGGATCACCTGATGCGCCTCGTCGTAGCCGGGCAGCGGCCGCAGCGGCGCGATGTCGTCGTCGCTGTCGACCGCGGTGAGGTCGTCGAAGCCGAGTTCGGCAGCCCGCTTGAAGGCGCTCAGTCCACGGTCCATCTCGCCCGCCCTGGCCCAGCCGGCAGGCAGTGTTGTAGGCGATCAGTGCGGAGTCCCGCGGCTCGCCGAGGCGCGACCCTGCGTTGCGCGCGAGCCACGCCTCACCGATCTCGGCGCTCTCCCGGAACGCATCTTGGCGGAACGCGATGGTCTGCGCGGCAATGACGTCCCCCGAGTACATGACCGGTGCCCGCGCCACCCGGTACAGGACAGCCGACCAGTCGCCGCGCAGTCGGTGGAGGACGACGAGCAGACTGGTCGCCGTCGGGTCGGCGGGGGGTCCCACCGCTGCGGTCTCGAGCTCGGCCCGCGCATCGCCGCCGTCCGGCCCCGCCGCGCGGACCGCTGCCCGCACGAGCAGGTGCAGCTCGTCATGCTCCGCGGCCAGGGCGCGGGCGTCGTCAACCCGGTCCATCCAGAGCAGCTGGACCACCCGCTGGTTGACGTGGACCTTGGCCTCGTCTCCTCGCGCGCGCCGCGCACCAGCATGACGTTGCTGACGACGAAGAACGCACCGAGCAGGGCCGCGAAGACCAGCCCGAAGCGGAAGGCAACGACCGCGGCCAGCACCGCGAACACGATCGACACGGTCGCGGCGCGCACCTCGCGCTTGGCGGGTGACCCGGGCAGCAGCTCGCGCAGCATCTCAGCGCCGTCGAGCGGGAGGATCGGCAGCAGGTTCAGGACGCTCCAGCCCAGCGTGGTGAAGATCGTGGTCTCGAGGACGCTGGACCAGAGGTCCGACTCGACGCCGACCGTCCACGCGTACGCCAGCAGCACTCCCCCGATCACGATGCCCACCGCCGGCCCGGCCACCGAGATGGCGATCGAGCGGGCTCGGGATATCGGTCGCGGCGGCAGGAACGAGGTCAGCCCGCCAAGCGCCGCCAGTGTGATGACGGGTTGGGCACCGGTGGTGCGTGCGGACGACGGCGTGACCGAGCTCGTGCACCAGGATGGCGACCGGGACCACCACGAACCAGATCACCATGTCCCTGGCCTGCGCACCGGGATACCAGCCGAGGATCGCGACGACGACGACGAACGAGATGTCGATGGTCACGGGGAAGCCGAGGACTCGGAACCGGGCGATCGCCCGACCCCCCTCCACCAGCGGCATCGTCATGCCATGAACCTAGGCGGTCGCGGGGCCGGACGTCCCCGCGCGCCGGGTTGGACACGGTCCGGATGGTGCAACAGAGTGCTGGCAAGCACGGACGAGCACTGACGAGCACTGACGAGCACTACGACCACACAAGGGAGACCGGATGGCGCCGGCGCCCGGCCGCGACCAGTCCGCACCGATGAACGGCTGGTCCGCCTCATCGGCGCACTCACCCAGCACGCCGACGGCGCGTCGCTGCAGGTGATGCTCACGGCTCTCGGCTCCGAGGACGCCACCGCCGAGGCTCGGCGCCGGATGCTGACCCGCGACATCGACCAGCTCAACCTGCTCGGCTATGACGTGCGCAACGTCGCCGACGTCGGCACCGACGGCGTCTACGTGATGCGGGCCCGCGACAACCGGCTGCAGGTCAGCCTGACCCCGGAGCAGCGCGGCGAGCTGTTGCGGGCAGCCCTCGCCGCCGGACTCGAGGGCCTCGGCGCGCACCTCGGCGACGACCCGTCGGCCGCCCGCCCGTCGGCGCCGACGGCGCCACACCTCGACCTGGTCCAGCGCGCGACCACGCGGCACTGCCGGGTCCGCTTCACCTACCCGAGCCAGCCGCGACTGGTGCACCCGGCGCAGGTGCACAGCGGCCCGTCCGGCTGGTACCTGCGCGGCCGCGAAGAGGGAGGCGACATCCTCAAGGAGTTGGTGGTGTCGCGGATGAGCGACGTGTCCCTCGACCACCCTGGCACCGCCGAGGTGCTGGACGAGGTGGCCCGGCCGACGATGGACCCGTTGAGCTGGCGGGAGGACCCGCCGACCGAGGTCGTGAGTCGAGGTCGCGCCCGAGCACCGGGTGCTGGTGGAGAACCTGCTCGGGTCACCGGCGTCCTCGTCGGACGCCTCGGAGTGGGCTCCTTTATGACGTACGTCGTCACGAACCGTGCAGTCTTCCGCTGGCGCGTCTACGAGCTCGGCACGCGGGTGCGCGTCGTGTCACCCGACGACGTCCGCGCCGAGATCCTCGACGAGCTGCGCGCGATGGTGGAGGCGTCATGAGCGCGCTGGCCGGCTACGCCAAGCGCCTGGCCGCCCTGCCACGCGCGCTGGGCATCCTCGAGCTGCACCCGGACGGATTGCGGCTGACCGACCTGGCCGCTGAGCTGGCCGTCGAGCCCGACGACCTGCGCGAGGTGGTGCTCGCCTACTACCGGGCGGACCTCGTCGAGCTGGGCAACTTCGGGCAGCCGGTGGTCGAGTTCTTCGCGCCGTCCACCGAGGGCGGGGACAGCCAAGATGGGGACACGGACGACGAGGTCGACCCCACGACGGCGCAGTGGGTGCGCGTCGTGTCACCGGACCCGGAGCAGGAACTGGGCGTCGACCACCTGGGCGCCGAGCAGCTGGGCCGGCTCTTCGCCGCCGGGTCGGACCTGCTGGCCCTCGAGCCCGACAACGAGGTGCTGCGCTCGGCTCTGGGCGCGACTCCAGCGGGCGCTGTGGCCGACCGAGGGACCCGACGGCGCGGACTGGCGGGTGTCGACGGCTCAGGTGCTCTACCGCGCGGCGCAGGAACGGCGGCGGGTCCGGATGTCCTACGCCCGGCAGTGGCGCCCGGGCGCCGGCGAGCGGGTGGTCGAGCCCTACCGCGTCGTGCGCACGCGCCGTGGCTGGGAGGTCGATGCGGGACCGGCCGACGACGTGGCAACAGTGCGGACCTATATCGTGTCAGGCATCTCGTCGTGCGAGCTGCTCGACGAGACCTTCGAGCCGCCGGCCGACCTCGACGCGCAACTGGTCGCGCAGCGGACGCCAGTGAATGTCCGGCTCGTCGTGCCGCAGGAGCGGCGTTGGGCCGTCGACCGGTACGCCGAGTCGGTCACCGTCCTCGACGACGACGAGGAGTCGGTCTCGCTGCGCGCCGACCTGCTGCCGCCGGTCGGGCAGCGGCTGGGACTGCTCCTGCTGTGCTGCGGGCCGGATGCTTTCGTCATGGAGCCGGAGTCGCTGCGCGACGCCGGCAGCGACGCGGCTCGGCAGCTCCTCCAGCACCACAAAGGGAAGGCATCGTGAAGTACGTGGAGATCCGCAGGCACACCGACAACGACGGTGACCAGCTCAGCAGCGACGGCATCGCGGCGGCCGAAGAGATCGGCAGGGCGGGGCTGCACCCGCCGTACGCCCTGTTCGTCTCGACCGGCGCGGCGCGCGCCAACCAGATGGTGGAGATCCTGCGGGCAGCCGCCGGCCAGGGTGACGTTCCGGTGCACGCCGAGACCGGGCTGCGCTCGACGGTCGAGGACAGGTGGCGCGAGGCGAGCAAGGCCACCGACGGCGGGGACGTGGAGGCGATGCGCCGGGTGGACCCTGACCTGGTCGAGAAGGAGTCCCAGCTGCTCGGTTCGGCGCTGCGCGGTGTCGTCGAGCAGCTGGCCGACGGCGAGCGCGCGCTGGTCGTCGGGCACAGCCCGACCAACGAGGCGGCCGTGCTGGGACTGACCGGGACCGAGGTCGCCCCGCTCGGCAAGGGCGACGGGATCCTCGTCGTCGAGGACAACGGCACGTACGCCGTCGAGCGGCTGGCCTGACGTCTCCGGGAGCCCTGGAGGACCAAGGGCCGGTCATGATTCGGCAAGCGCCGCCTGCAGACCCTTGACGCCCTCGTTCCGACCCGGACTACGGTCAGCGCCCGGATCGGACGAACGTGACACACCTCACAATTCACCCCTCGGCGGGCTACCGCCGTGGGGCCGGTCCCGCACGTCTCCGTTCACCTCACGAAGGAGCAGGAAGACATGGCAGGACCCCTCGCGCGGCGGGCCACCCGGCTCGCCGTCACCGCCGCGGTCGCCACCGCGACCGCGGCGCTGTCCCTGGGCAGCGCGGCCGCCGCGGCACCCGACGGGCCGGAGCGCTCGACCGGGAAGCCGGCTCCTGTCGTCGGCACGAACAGTCCGCGCGCCATCCCCGACCGCTACATCGTGGTCATGGACAAGACCGTCACCGCGGCACAGCGCCGCAACGCCGCCGACCAGGCCGGGCGAACGGCGGCCAGGTGCACTTCCGCTACTCCAGCGCGATCAAGGGCTTCGCTGCCACGTTGCCGGCGCGCGCCGTCGACCGGCTGCGCGGCAACCCGAACGTCAGCTACATCGAGGCCGACCAGCGGGTCGCGCCGACACCACCCAGTCGCCGGCGACGTGGGGGCTCGACCGCATCGACCAGCGGGCCTGCCGCTCAACACTCCTACACCTACACGCCGACCGGCCGGGGTGAACGCCTACGTCATCGACACCGGCATCCGGCGTCACCCACAGCCAGTTCGGCGGCCGCGCGTTCAGCGGCTACACCGCGATCAACGACGGCCGCGGCTCCGACGACTGCAACGGCCACGGCACGCACGTGGCCGGCACGGTGGGCGGCTCGACGTACGGCGTCGCCAAGGCCGTCCGCTCTGTACGCGGTCGGGTGCTCGACTGCACCGGCAACGGCACCGACTCCGGCGTGATCGCCGGCATCGACTGGGTGACGGCCAACAAGGTCCGGCCCGCGGTCGCCAACATGAGCCTCGGCGGCGGGGTCTCGACGCGCTCGACAACGCCGTCACGAACTCCATCAACGGCGGCGTGACGTACGCCGTCGCCGCGGCAACGACGGGCTGCAACGCGTGCAACTACTCGCCCGCCCGCGCTGCTGCCGCCATCACGGTCGGCTCGACGACGAGCACCGACGCGCGCTCGTCGTTCTCGAACTACGGCACCTGCCTGGACCTCTTCGCGCCGGGCTCGAGCATCACCTCGTCGTGGTACACCAGCGACACCGCGACGAACACGATCAGCGGGCACCTCGATGGCGACGCCGCACGTCGCGGGCGTCGCGGCGCTGTACCTCCAGGGCAACACCGGCGCGGCCGCGTCGACCGTGCGCGACGCGATCGTCAACACCTCGACGGCCAACGTCGTCACCAGCGCCGGCACGGGCTCGCCCAACCGGCTGCTCTACTCGCTGCTCACGACGGGTGGCGGCACGCCGCCGCCGTCGGGCTGCACGTCACCGGTCAGCGGGTCGCTGTCCGGCACGGGTGACTACGACATCCACCCCGGAGGCACCTACTACCAGTCGACCGTGTCCGGCACCCACAAGGGCTGCCTGACCGGCCCGTCGGGCGCCGACTTCGACCTCTACCTCTACAAGTGGAACGGCTCGTCCTGGTCGATCGTCGCGCGCGGCGAGACGGCGAGCTCCAGCGAGACGGTGACCTACTCGGGCACCGCGGGCTACTACTACTGGGAGGTCTACTCCTACAGCGGCTCCGGCAGCTACACGTTCTCGTCCGCGAGGCCGTGAGCTAGCAGCTTCACCGCGAGTAGCGTGGGCCCGGGCAGGCACGGCTGCCCGGGCCCACGTCATGCTCGCTCGAGCCAACTCGCTCAGCCGTAGCCCATCGCTCGGGCCTGCGTCTCGAGGAACTCGCTCGCGGCACAGCGGCTCGATGCCTCGCTCGCGCAACGGCGCGTCGTCCCAGCGTGGCGTGACTCATGTTCCTGCAGCACACCTGTTCCGAAGACAGAAGCCAGGCCGTCCCGAGGCCCGGCAAGGAGGCGCATCCCGAGCCGAGCCACGGGCAGCGGCACCGCCTGTCGCTTCATCCTGCGACCGGCGCAGTCGCTCCGCCACCGCGATCGCCCCGTTGCGGCTGAGCGCCTCCGGTCCACCGAACTCGACGATGTCTCGGTGAGCTGGGCTCGGTCGTCACGGCGACGATCAAGCTGAGCTGCGTCGTCCGTGCCGACCCAACGTCGCAGGATGCTGCCTTTCTGAAGCACGGCAACCTTGGTCCTCCCGACGTCGAACTGGCTCATCGGCGCGAAGATGGATCTCTTGCAAAGGGCGTCGGGCTGGACAATGGTCACCTGCATCGACGATGTGCGGCAGCCGCTCGGTCGTCGCGACCTTCGCACGCTCCAGTGGGAAGCCAAGGCCGGCATTGACGCCGGCGTACGACAGCGCAACGACCGTTCGACTCGGCCTCTGGAGCTGCTCGACGAGGGAGGCGATCCCCACGTCTCGTCGACACCTCCTGGATCGAAGGGGCTATTTCGGCCCGCTCAGCCGCCGGGCGATCGCGGTCGCCGTCGCGATCACGGCGTCCACACCCCGCGCAGGCAGCCGCAGGCTGGCCGGTCTGGCGCAGGGTCTCGCGGACCGTCTGATCGATCGCATCGACGGCGGTGTTCGTCGTCTGCGGACGGACCAGGATCGCACGTCGTCGCCTCGGACCCTCAACCGCCGTAGACCCGTCCTCCGAGGTCCCGGTCGAGCCGACAACAAGGATCATGGCTGCCTCCCCGGCCCGAGGCTAGTCCGGTGCTCTCTGTGGCCACCGGATCGTCATGCCGAACGGTCGACCGTCCACCTGTGGCACATGCAATGGCTCGACCCTCGAGGACGTGATGAGCATGCCGTCGCTGGGCCGCAGTCATCCGCTGCGTCGGCCTGGTCGTGGTCTCGTTCGTCGTCCTGGCAGGGCTGGGCCGGGTTGCTCGGCATCCGGACCGCGACCGCGACGTCCTCGGTCGACGGCTACCCTGCTCGATAGTTCGTCTCGCCGACGAGGCCAAGAGGGCTGGCTCCTCGCCGTGCCGACTGACGTGCGCGTGACGCATCCCGTGGCTTCAGCGGCCTCATCACGATCGCGATCAGCTCGCAGCTCTTGGAGCGCTTCGACTTCCAGAACTTCTACCCCAATCCCAGCAAGGAGACGGCCTCGGCGAACTTCCTGCTCTACGAGTTCGACCCGCCGCCCGGTGAGGTGTTCCAGCTCAACGTCGACGCCAGACCTCGCCCGACCAGAACGGCTCCGCGGATCGATACCAGGTGCGGCTGATGGAGGGCTCCTCGCCGGTGGCGACCGTCGACTTCCGGATGTGGGTGGCGCCGTGACCGAGGCGGTGCGCTGATGGAGATCGTCATCCGCGCGGGAGTGATGTTCCTGTTCCTCTGCTCGTCACTCGGATGGTGGCAAGCGTGAAGTCTTGGCCAGCTTCTCCGCCTTCGAGCTGGTGCACCTCGTCACGATGCGACCTGGTCGAGCAGTCATTACCGACTACTCGGTCACCGGCGGAATGCTCACGATCGGCACCTTCGCCCTCTTGTCGGTGGCCATGTCGTTCACCAACTGGCGGTTTCCCGGGTCACGGGCAGTCCTGGAGGGGCGCCCGGCCGTCGTGGTCCGGGACGGCGTCCCCCAGGAGAGGGTGATGGCCGACGAGCGGCTCACGTGGCAGGGCTGATGGAGGCTGCCCGCAAGAACGGGGTCCGCGACCTCGCTGATGTCGCTCGCCGTCCTCGAGAATACGGCAGCGTGACGTTCTTCCAGAGAACGAGCGAGCTGAGCGACGACACCGATGCGGCGACGCCGGCTGGTTACGCCGAGCACCGGCCCAGCGTCCACGCATGGGTGCAGTCGCGGCAGCGTGACGTCGGCCGCCCTGCCCCGGTGGCGGTGCCGAGCTCGAGCAGGCCACGGTTCTCCAGCGCGGTCATGGCCGGGTTGCGAAGGCCGTACAGGATGGGGATCACCGACTCGGACCCGCAGCGTGGGCACGCGTTCACCACCGCAAGCCCGTCGTCGTCGTCCTCATAGTCGTCCCCCTCGCCCCCGAGCTCGTCGAACGGGCAGCCACAGCTGAGCAGCTGCCGACCGCACCGGGGACACCGCGCCAGGTCGCAGCCGAGGTGGTGGTAGCCGCCGGGCTCGACCCCGCAGTCGCCGCAGCGCCCCTCGGCTGCCCGGCGGTGCCGGGACATCGGGAACGCCTCGGCCCCGATGTGCAGCATCGTCATCGTGCAGGATGCCGCGGTCGTCATCTCGCGCTCGCAGTCCAGACAGATCGCCATGCCACGAGGATGGCGCGATCCGGCCAGGCGCCGCCGCGCTCGTCCACAGGCCGTACGTGTGACCCAGGTCACCTGGCCGTGTGCAACCTGGGGCCAGGGCGGCGAGTCATCATCTCTGACGCCTCACGGTGAGGCGGCCGACGGACCGGGAGACCGACCGTCCACAGACCCAAGGAGTCACGTTGAACACCATCAGGACCGCGGCACAGCGGGTGGCAGTGGTTGCCGCAGTGTCCGCTCTCAGCATCACCGGCTTCGCAGGAACGGCCACGGCCGAGGCGGCAGCGTTCACCGACACCCGGGGCGACATGTCCCAGGGCGCGGACATCCGCAAGGTCCGCGTCTTCAACGGCGAGGAGCGCCTCCGGATCAACGTCATCCACCGCGACCTGGTCCGCTCCTTCCGGAGCGGCAGCAGCGTCGCGGTCTACATCGACACCGACCCAGAGCGCAGTGGCCCGGAGTTCGTCTTCCATGGCGCCACCTTCGAGGGCGGCGACTACGCGCTGCTGCCGGCCGACGGCTTCAAGGCTGACGGCAACCGGCAGGTGCCGCTGCGCGGCGGCACGTACATCATGAAGCTCGACTACGTCGACGACGTCGCACGCATCGCCATCGACCAGGTGGTCCTCGAGGACCCGGCCGAGGTGCGTGTCGAGGTCAAGACCGGCGCCGAGCTGCTCCCCGAGGGCAGTACCTCGCCGGGCGAGAACGAGAAGGACTGGCTGAACCAGCCGAAGCGCTTCACCACGTGGGTGGCGAAGGGCTGAGCACGCCCGCGGCAGCACAGCACGACAGCGCGCCCGGGGACCACCACGGTTCCGGGCGCGCTGTCGCGTGGTGCTGCGTCAGCGGAACCCGGCCCCGGCCGGGCCGGAAAGACGATCCAACGGGCTCGGCAGCGCTGCGCAGGGCCTCCCCGTGGCCGTTGCGTCGTCTTTCGGGTACGGCGCCCCCGGCTCTGGAATGGCGCAGGCGGGTCAGGCGCGGTAGGCGAGACCCCCGGGACGCGTCTGGCGAAGAATGATCCGCTCGATAGGTGCGATCTCCTCGGCGGTGTGCCGGGCGAGCATGGCGGCGAGGTCCAGGCGCTCGGCGTCGGTGCGGTACTCCGCGAGGTCCCGCTCGAGCCGGCGCTGCTCACGACGCAGGGTGCGGTGCCGGGCAGCGGTGGTACGCAGGGTGTGACGGTGGATCGGATGGCAGGCATGACATGACCTCAGGTGAGACTGCGCCGGTCGAGGCTTCGGCCGACCCTTCAAGTGTCGGCGCCCAGATGTCGGATGCCACGACCTCTCGGTGTCGAATCCGTCACACGCGTCCTGGTCAGCGTGGCTGGTGATGCATGTCACGTCGCGGAGTTACGTCGAGATGTCGGCGCCGTGGCCGGTCGGTGTCGCGTCCCGGTCGACAGTCATCGTGCCGTCCATCCCCCGTCAACCATGAGGGTGTGGCCGGTCACCAGGGCCGCGGCCGGAGAGCACAGGTAGAGCACGGCGCCGGCGACGTCCATCGGCTCGCCGATGCGGTGCAGGGCGGCGATCCGTTCCACGACATCGGCCTCGAAGTCCGGGTCCGCCAGCGCCTCCTCCGTCCCGGGGGTACGGATGAAGGTCGGCGCGACGCAGTTGACGTTGATGCCGTGCGGGCCCCACTCCACGGCCAGACACCGGGTGAGGTGTGCGATGGCCGCCTTGGTCATGCAGTACACGGACTCCCCCGGCAGCGCCACCGCGCCGGCCTGGGACCCCATGTTGACGATCCGCCCTCCGCCCTGCCCGATCATGACCCGGCCCGCCGCCTGGCAGGCGAAGAAGGTGCCCTTGAGGTTCACCGCGAGAGTCTGGTCGAAGTCCTCCTCGACGACGCGCTCCGCGGGGTTCTCCGGGGCCACCCCGGCGTTGTTGACCAGGATGTCCAGCCGGCCGAAGCGCTCGACCACGTCATCGACCGTGGCCCGCACCTGCCCGACGTCGCTCACATCGCACTGCAGTGGCATGGCCCGGCGACCCATCGCCTCGATCTCCGCGACGACGCCGGCGTCACGCGTCACGTCGCGCAGTCCGAGGGCGACGTCGGCGCCCGCGTGGGCGAGCGCGAGCGAGACGGCACGACCCAGTCCGCGCGCCGCCCCGGTGACGAGGGCGACCTGACCTGTCACGTCGAACCTGGGGAAATCGGTCACGGACTCCTCCTCGGGGTGTTCGGTCAGCGGTCCACGAGCGTCATGGAGAACCGGTAGGCGGAGGCGCGGTAGACGTGGTTGCCGAACTCGACAGGGCGGCCCTCGTCGTCGTACGCCCTGCGCGTCATGGTGAGGAGTGCGGCTCCCCGACGCTCACCCAGCAAGGACGCCTGCCGTGCCGTCGCTGACGCCGCTCCGACCGCCTGGTCAGCGATCCGGATGCGCACCCCGGCTGCACGGAGCAGCTCGTAGAGCCCATGCCGTTCCAGGCCAACTGGGTCGAGCCGGACGAGGTCCCGCGGAAGATAGTTCGTCAGCACCGCGATCGGCTGACCGTCCGCGAATCGCAGCCGGCACACCTTCGTGACCGTCGTCCCCTCTCGACCGCGAGCGCCGCGGCGACGTCCGGCGCCGCCCGGTCGTCGGTCAGCTCCAGCAGCTCCGTGGTGGGTCGCCGTCCCGCCTGCAGCAGGTCGTCGTGCAGGCTGGTCAGTGCAAGCGAACGATTCACCTGGGCGCGCATCACCTGAGTGCCCACGCCGCGCTTACGGACCAGCAGGCCGCGGTCGACGAGATAACCGATGGCGGCCCGCATCGTGGGCCGCGAGACGCCGAGCCGGTCGGCGAGCTCGATCTCGTTGGCCAGACGTGCTCCGGGCGGCAGCCGCTCCGCGACGATCAGGGCTTCGAGCTGCACCGCCACCTGGTGGTAGATCGGCACGGGACTGGTCCGGTCCACCGACACCTGCGCGGCCACGTCGTCGGCGGCGCCAACGAGTCGACGCACACCACCTGCCATGAGGCCGATGATGGCACAGCGGGTCATCCATATGTCAGGACAAAGGTTGACCACTCCTCCGCCCCCCAGCAGACTGGCGGGCGAGCCTGCCGGACGCCGCCGGCGACGACTGCCGAGAGGTGCTTGCATGCGCGTCGCCCTGATCGGGACGGGGCGCATCGGTGCCGCCCACGCCGAGGTCGTGCGGGACCATCCGGAGGTCGACGCCCTCGTCGTGGCCGACGCCGACGCGGCGCGGGCGGCCACCCTGGCCGACAAGCTCGGCGTCCGGCACGCACCGGTCGACGACGCGGTCGGGGGCGCAGACGCGGTCGTCATCGCGGCGGCGACACCGGCCCACGCCGAGCTCATCCTGGCGGCGGCCCGGCGCGGGGCTGCCCGTGTTCTGCGAGAAGCCGGTCGCAGCCGACGTCGCCACGAGTCTCCGGGTGGCGAAGGAGGTGCGCGAGCTGGGCGTGCCCACCCAGATCGGCTTCCAGCGCAGGTTCGACGCCGGATACGTGGCCGCCCGAGATGCTCTGCGCAGCGGGGCTCTCGGCGAGCTCCGCCGGGTGCATGCCCTCACCGCCGACCGGGAGCCGCCCGCGGCCGCGTACATCGCCACCTCCGGTGGAATCTTCCACGACTGCCACATCCACGACTTCGACATCCTGCGGTGGGTGACCGGCCGGGAGGTGACCGAGGTCTACGCCGTCGGCGCCAACCGCGGAGGCCGGTTCTTCCGCGAGAGCGGCGACGTCGACGAGTCGGCGGCCGTGCTCACCTTGGACGACGGGACGCTCGCCACGCTGCAGGGGTCGCGCTACAACGGCGGTGGCCACGACGTACGCATGGAGCTGGCCGGAACGGCGGCGACGTGGGCGGTCGGCCTCGACGCCAGCGCCGCGCTGGTGTCGGCCGAGGCGGGCGTGGACTTCCCCGACGGGACGCCGTGGGACAGCTTCTGGGGACGGTGGACTCCGGCGTACGTCGCCGAGATGAACGCGTTCGTCGACCTCGCGCTGGGTCGTCGGGAGAGCCCCTGCACGGTGGAGGAGGCATTGGAAGCCATGTACGTCGCCGAGGCAGCCACCCTGTCGCGCCTCGAGCACCGCCCGGTCGCCCTGGCGGAGGTACGGCCGGCGTGACAGCAGACTTCGATGTCATCACGGTCGGGCGGATCTGCGTCGACATCTATCCCCTCCAGGTCGGGGTGGGGCTCGCCGAGGTCGAGACCTTCGGCAAGTACCTCGGCGGCTCAGCAACCAACGTCGCCGTCGCGGCCGCGAGATACGGACGGAGCAGCGCGGTCGTCACGGGCACCGGCGACGACCCCTTCGGTCGCTGGACCCACGAGGCCCTGCGCGGCTTCGGCGTGGACGACCGGTGGGTCGCGACCGTTCCCGGCCTGCTCACTCAGGTGACGTTCTGCGAGGTGTTCCCGCCGGACGACTTCCCGCTCTACTTCTACGGCCGCTCCCCCACGGCCGCCGACCTGCAGATCCGGCCGGACGAGCTGGACCTCGACGCGGTGCGGGCCGCAGGGGTCTTCTGGGTCACCGGCACCGGAATGTGCCAGGAGCCGAGCCGCAGTGCGCACCTGGCCGCACTAGAGGCACGCGGCCGCAGCACGCACACCGTCGTCGACCTGGACTACCGCCCGATGTTCTGGGCGTCGCGCGCCGACGCCGGGGAGCAGATCGGGCGGCTGCTGCCGCACGCGACCGTGGCGGTCGGCAACCTGGACGAGTGCGCGACGGCCGTCGGTGAGAGCGACCCCGAGCGCGCCGCGGCTGCCCTCCTCGACCGCGGGGTCGAGCTCGCCGTGGTCAAGCAAGGTCCGCGCGGTGTCCTGGCCCGGACCCCACACGAGCGCGTCGAGGTCCCGCCATTCCCCGTGGACGTCGTCAACGGCCTTGGCGCAGGGGATGCGTTCGGCGGTGCTCTGTGCCACGGGCTGCTCGCCGGATGGCCGCTGGGGGACGTGGTGCGCTTCGCGAACGTCGCCGGCGCGATCGTCGCCTCGCGCCTGGAGTGCTCCTCAGCGATGCCGACCGAGGCCGAGGTGCGGTCGCAGCTGGAGGTGGCCGGCCATGCCAGTTGACGTGGCCGGCCTGGTCCGGACCAAGGTCACCAACCCGCGGGCGGTGGCGGACGCGGCGGCGTCCCGCCAGCGTCCCGTGTCATTGGTGGGCAGCACCGGCCGGCTGATGGTGATCGCCGCCGACCACACCGCGCGTGGCATCCTCGCGGCCGGTGCCGACCCGGTCGCGATGGCCGACCGTGCCCAGCTGCTGGATCGCCTGTGCGTGGCGCTCTCCCGCCCGGAGGTGAACGGCGTTCTGGGTACGGCCGACGTCCTCGAGGACCTCCTGCTGCTCGGAGCCCTGGAGGAAAAGGTCGTCATCGGCTCCATGAACCGAGGAGGTCTGCCGGGCACCTGCTTCGAGATCGACGACCGGTTCACCGGCTACTCCGCCCCGGCCGTCGCCGCTTCCGGATTCCAGGGCGGCAAGATGCTGCTGCGCATCGACCCGGAGGACCCGAGCTCCGCCTCGGCGCTCGAGGCCTGTGCCACGGCGGTGTCCGACCTTGCCGCGCGCGGGCTGATGGCCATGGTCGAGCCGTTCTTCTGCCGGCGCGTGGGCGGCATGCTGCGCACCGACCTGTCCACGGACGCCGTCATCCGCTCGGTCACCGTCGCCGCCGGGCTGGGGGCGACGTCTGCCCAGACGTGGCTCAAACTGCCGGTCGTCGACGACGGCATCGAAGGGATGGAGCGCGTGCTGTCCGCCTCGACGCTGCCCGCCCTCCTGCTCGGTGGCGAGGTGCCGGAGGACCCGGAGGTCGCCTTCGCGGCATGGGAGCGGGTGCTGCGCCTGCCGACGGCGGCCGGCCTGGTCATTGGTCGGGCGCTGCTCTACCCCGCGGATGGTGATGTCGAAGGTGCTGTCGACCGGGCGGTGAGCCTGCTGTGACCGACCGGCACGTCAGGGCCGGATGCGGCGGCGCCGGACCGTACGCGCTCGAAATCACTCCGGCAACGGCGGGTTGGGGGCACGCCTCCCTGCGGATCCTGCATCTTGCCGCCGGGGCAGTCCACCAGCTCGACACCGGTGACGAGGAGATAGTGGTCCTGCCCCTGGGCGGGTCGTGCACGGTGGCCTGCGACGGTGAGGTGTTCACGCTCGACGGCCGACCGGATCCCTTCAGCCGGGTCAGCGACCTCGCGTACGTCCCGCGGGACGCGTCAGCCGAGATCTCTTCGGTCGAGGGCGGCCGGCTGGCGCTCGCGGGGGCCAGGTGCACGCGGCGGCTGACCGCGCGCTACCGACCGGCGCAGGACGTCCCCGTCGAGGTACGCGGGGCCGGCTCGTGCAGCCGGCAGGTCAACAACTTCTGCTCGGCCGACTCGTTCGAGGCGGACCGGCTGATCGCTGTCGAGGTGCTGACGCCCTCGGGCAACTGGTCGTCCTACCCGCCGCACAAGCACGACGAGCGCCGACCGGCTGTCGGCTCCGAGGAAGCGGGGCTGGCGGAGTCGGAGCTCGAGGAGATCTACTACTTCGAGGTCGCCGGCGGGGGCATGGGCTACCAGCGCGTCTACGGCACACCCGCGCGACCCATCGACGTGCTGGCCGAGGTCCGTAGCGGGGACGCTGTGCTGGTGCCGCACGGCTGGCACGGACCCTCGATTGCCGCGCCCGGGTACGACCTGTACTACCTCAACGTGATGGCAGGTCCGGGCGACGAACGGGTCTGGGCCACCTGCGACGACCCAGCACATGCCTGGGTCCGCGACACCTGGACCGGCCAGCCCGCCGACCCGCGACTGCCGCTGACCACCGCAACGGGGAGGGCAAGCGAATGACGAGCGAGAGGACCGTCCGCCTGACGGTCGGCCAGGCGTTGGTGCGCTTTCTGGCGCAGCAGCGAAGCGAGCGCGACGGCGTCGAGCACCCGTTGTTCGCCGGCTGCTTCGGGATCTTCGGGCATGGCAACGTGGCGGGCATCGGTCAGGCGTTGCTCGAGACGGCGGACGACCCCGACGGGCTGACTTACTACCAGGCCCGCAACGAGCAGGGCATGGTGCACGCCAGCGTCGCGTTCGCCCGGATGCGCAACCGGCTCACAACAATGGCGTGCACCGCCTCGGTGGGCCCCGGATCCACAAACATGGTGACCGGGGCCGCACTGGCCACGGTCAACCGGCTGCCCGTGCTGCTCCTGCCCAGTGACGTCTTCGCCACCCGGGTGGCCAGCCCGGTGCTGCAGGAGCTCGAGGAGGTCAGCGGCGGCGACGTGTCGGTCAACGACGCCTTCCGGCCGGTCTCCCGCTTCTTCGACCGGGTGTGGCGTCCGGAGCAGCTGCCCGCAGCGCTGCTCGGCGCGATGCGGGTGCTCACCGACCCCGTGCAGACCGGGGCGGTGACGCTGGCCCTGCCTCAGGACGTCCAGACGCAGGCGCACGACTGGCCCGTGGATCTCTTCGCGCCGCGGGTATGGCACGTGCCCCGGGTGCAGCCCGACCCCGCCGCCGTCGCGCGGGCGGTCGAGCTGGTGCGGGCGGCGCGACGGCCGATGGTCGTGGCAGGTGGTGGGGTGGGCTACAGCGAGGCCACCGATGCGCTGCGCCGGCTGGTGGAGACCACGGGGATCCCGGTCGCGGAGACCCAGGCCGGCAAGGGATCGCTGCCCTACGACCACCCGCAGTCACTCGGAGCGGTCGGGAGCACCGGCACCACGGCCGCCAACGCCCTCGCCCGAGCTGCCGACCTGGTGATCGGCGTCGGCACCCGCTACAGCGACTTCACCACGGCGTCCCGCACCGCCTTCCAGGACCCTGCGGTGCGGTTCGTCAACGTGAACGTCGCCGCCTCGGACGCCGCCAAGCACGCGGGCGCGATGGTGGTGTGCGACGCCCGCGCCGGCCTCGAGGCGCTGACCGACGCACTGGCGGGCTGGCGAGCACCGGAGGCACACACGCAACGGGCCACGGCCCTGGCCGCGGCGTGGGACGAGACGGTCCAGCGGGCCTACACCCTCGGGCACCAGCCGCTGCCCGCCCAGTCGGAGATCGTCGGCGTCGTCAACGAGGTGTCCCGGCCACGCGACGTGGTCGTCTGCGCCGCTGGCTCCCTGCCGGGCGACCTGCACAAGCTGTGGCGAACGCGTGACCCGAAGGGCTACCACGTCGAGTACGGGTATTCATGCATGGGCTACGAGATCGCCGGCGGGCTCGGCGTCCGGATGGCCTGCCCCGACCGCGACGTCTACGTCATGGTCGGCGACGGCTCCTACTTGATGATGGCTCAGGAGCTGGTGACGGCGGTCCAGGAGAACGTCAAGATCATCGTCGTGCTGGTGCAGAACCACGGCTTCGCCTCCATCGGCGCCCTCTCCGAGGGGGTTGGCTCGCAGCGGTTCGGGACGTCCTACCGGTACCGCGCTCCAGACAGCGGGCGGCTCGACGGCGACGTCCTGCCGGTCGACCTCGCGGCCAACGCGGCCAGCCTCGGCGTCCGCGTGCTGCGGGCCGAGGGCACGGATGGACTGCGGGCCGCGCTGTTGGACGCCCAGCAGGGCAGCGGCCCGGTCCTGGTGCACGTCGAGTCCGACCCCTTCGTGCCCTCCCCCGACAGCGAGTCGTGGTGGGACGTCCCGGTCGCCGAGGTCTCCGCTCTCACCAGCACCGCCGACGCCCGCACCGACTACGAGAAGCGCAGGTCGGCCCAGCGGCCCTACCTGTGACCGCCGGCACCGGATCCACGAGGAGCACCCATGACCAACCGGCTCATGCTCGGCAGCTGCCCGGACTCGTGGGGTGTCTGGTACGCCGATGACCCGCGGCAGCCCCCGTGGGAGCGGTTCCTCGACGAGCTGGCCGAGGTCGGGTACGACTACGTCGAGCTCGGCCCCTATGGCTACCTCCCGACCGACCCGGAGCGGCTCACCGACGAGCTGGCCCGCCGTGGCCTGCAGGTGGCCGGCGGCACCATGCACGGCTACAGCGGGCTGCACCGGCCGGAGGAGCTGCCCGCGATCGTCGCGCAGACCCGCAAGGTGGCCGAGCTCACCGCGGCGCTCGGCGGTCGGCACCTTGTCTTCGTACCGGTGCCCGGTTACCGCGACGACACCACCGGTGCCTACCTCGAGCCCGCCAACCTCACCGACGACGGGTGGCGCGCGCTCGTCCGCAGCACCGACGAGCTCGGCCGGATCGTCTCCGAGGAGTACGGCGTCAGGCTGGAGTTCCACCCGCACGCCGACAGCCACGTGGAGACCCGCGAGCAGGTCGACCGCTTCCTCGCCGACACCGACCCGCGCTACGTCTCCCTCTGCCTGGACACCGGGCACCTCGCCTACCGGCGGGCCGACAGCGCATCGGTCATCCGCGACCATCCCGGCCGCGTCGGCTACGTCCACATCAAGCAGATGGACCCGGTACTTGTCGCCGAGGCGGCGCAGCAGGACCTCGCCTTCGGCCAGGCGGTCGCTCGCGGTGCCAGCTGCGAGCCGCCCGCGGGGGTGCCGGACATCCCGTCGGTTGTCGAGTCGCTGACCGCGCTCGACCGGGAGCTCTTCGTCGTCGTCGAGCAGGACATGTACCCGCTGGCCGACTTCGACGTGCCCGCGCCGATCGCCACCCGCACCCGCGACTACCTGCGCAGCGTTGGGATCGGCGGCTGAGTGCACGCGGCGAGGCGGGCCGTCAGGCCACTTCGGTGCGGGACCCGGTCCGCAGGCTCTCGAGCACGGCGAGGGACACGGCAAGGGAGCGCACCCCGTCGTCACCGGTCACGATGACCTGCCCCTCGCCGGCCACGGCTGCAGCGAGGGCGCGGACGGTGACCTCGTAGAGGTCGTCGCGCGGGCCGAGCTCGACCGGCTCCGCCACGTGGTCGCGCCACAGGGTCACCGATCCCACCGGGTCTCCGGTGTTGCAGTCCTCGGCGACCAGCGAGCCGGCCGTGCCGAGCACGTGCAGGCTGGTCGGGAGGTGCGGGTTGTTGTAGGCGTCGTGCGTCTGGACGAGCACACCGTCCTCCCACTCCGCGCTGGTCATCACCGCGTCGAACGGCCCCCCGGGGTCGTTGTCCTGGTTGAGCCCGACGGCGTGCACCGACAGGGCCTGTCGCCCGAGGATCGCCGCCACTGCGGCCGCGTCGTGCACGGTGACGTCGAGGACCACACCGCCGCCCACCGGGTCGTCGATGCGCCAACCGGCCAGTCGCTCGGGCAGCTGCACGGCGTGGTGGACCCGGACCGCGCGCACGTCACCCACCGCCCCGGACCGCACAGCCTCCTTGAGCGCTCGGTGAGTCGGCGATGCCGGCAGGTGGTGGTTGGTCGCCATGACGACTCCGGCGGTCTCGCAGGCATTGACCATCGCCCTCGCGTCGTCGAGCGAGAGGGCAAGGGGCTTCTCGGCGAGCACGTGCTTGCCGGCGGCTGCCGCCGCCTCGACGTGCTCGCGGTGCAGCGCGTTGACGGACGAGACGTAGACGGCGTCGACGTCGTAGCGCTCGACCGCCGCCCGCAGATCGGTCACGGCCTCCGGCACCCCGTTCTCGGCCGCCCAGCGGGCGGCGCGGTCAGGATTCCCGGACCGGACGACCACCGCGGAGTGACCGCTGGCTCGGATGGCGGGCAGCACCTTGGGTGGCGGCGATGTCGCTGGCACCGACGAGAGCCCAGCGCAGCGGAGGGCGGCATGCCCGCAGTCAAGCACTCCGGACTCGTGGTTGGCTGACCAGGTGACGGACCTGCGCGCAGACGTGGTCGTCATCGGGTCGGGCATGGGCGGCGCGACCACGGCGCTCGCGCTGGCGCGGCGCGGCGTCGACGTCCTGGTCCTCGAGCGGGGCGAGCGGCTGCCGCGCGAGCCGGAGAACTGGTCACCGCGCGCGGTGTTCGTCGAGCGCCGCTACAAGCCGTCGGAGACCTGGTACGACGGAGCAGGACGACCGTTTCGCCCCAGGCGTGCACTACGTGGTCGGCGGCAACACCAAGGTCTACGGGGCGAGCCTGCCGCGCTTCCGGGAGCACGACTTCGAGCGCAGTCGACCACCACGAGGGCACGTCACCGGCATGGCCGTTCGGCTACGCCGACCTCGAGCCGTACTACGCGCAGGCCGAGCGCATCTACCGGGTGCACGGCACCACCGGCGAGGACCCGACCGAGCCGTGGCGCAGCTCCGGATACCCACACCCACCCCTCGAGCACGAGCCGTACGTCGCTGACCTCGCCGAGCGGCTCCGGGCGCTCGGTGTCCACCCCAGCGCGAACGCCATGGGCCTCGACCGCGGGCCGGCCGGAACCTGCATCCGGTGCGCCACGTGCGACGGCTTCCCCTGCCGGCTCGGCGCGAAGAGTGACGCCGAGACATGCGCGATCGACCCTGCCCTCGCCGACTCCGGGCTGCGGCTGGCGACCGGCAGCCACGTGCGGCGCATCGTCACCGACGGCTCCGGTCGCCGGGTCGACCACCTGGTCGTGGAGGGCCCCGATGGCGTCGGCACCGTCGCGGGCCGGCCAGTTCGTGCTGGCTGCCGGAGTCCGTCAACTCTGCCGCCCTGCTGCTCGCGTCCGCAGACGACGCGAGCCCCGCGGGGGTCGTCCAACTCCTCCGGCCTGGTCGGCCGGCGCTTCATGATGCACAACAACGCGCACGTCGCGGCCGTGGACCTCAACCGACGCAACGACGTCGTGTTCCAGAAGACGCTGTCTGTCAACGACTGGTACTCCGACGGCGGCGACGGCTTCCCGCTCGGCACGATGCAGCTCATCGGCCGGGTGGACGAGGTGATGATGAAGAGCTGGGCCACCAGGGTGCCGCTGCCGGCGCTGCGCGCGGTCGCCCGTCGGAGCGTGGAGTGGCTCGTCATGTCCGAGGACCTCCCGCACGCCGACAACCGCGTGACCGTCGACGGGCAGGGTCGGATCACCACCGCCCGGGTGGCCCGAGGGCAGAGCACCCACCGGCGGTTGCACCGGCGGGCTCGGTCGCTGCTGCGGGCCGCCGGCTACGACGCGGTGTTCACCCAGTGGTTCGACATCAGCATGAACAGTCACCAGTGCGGGACCGTGGTCGCCGGTGACGACCCGGCCACCAGCGTGCTCGACCCGTGGTGCCGGTCCCACGACGTCACGAACCTCTGGGTCGTGGACGGCAGCTTCTTCCCGTCGTCCGCCGCGATGAACCCGGCGCTGACGATCGCCGCGCAGGCCCTGCGGGTGGTGGCGGAGTCGGAGCTCGCCGCCTAGGTCTGCGCCGGCGGCGCCGTGTCAGGCCCGTCGACCTCCTGCTCCGGCACGACCTTCAGCGCGCCGGTCATCACGGCCACCGCGTCGGACATGCTGATCGTCTTCGGGGAGACCACCGCCGCCCGCTTGCCGAGCCGTTGGATATGGATCCGGTCGGCCACCTCGAAGACCTGCGGCATGTTGTGCGAGATGAGGATGACCGGCAGACCGCGTTCGCGGATGCTCTCGATCAGCTTGAGCACCTGGCGGGACTCCTTGACGCCGAGCGCCGCGGTCGGCTCGTCCAGGATGATCACCTTGCTGCTGAAGGCAGCCGCCCGCGCGACCGCGACGGCCTGCCGCTGGCCGCCGGACAGGCTCTCCACGGCCTGACCCATGTTCTGAAGCGTGCCGATGCCCAGCGAGGTCATCTGCGACTTCGCCTTCTTACGCATCCCGGTGGCGTCGAGCATCCGGAGCAGCGACCCGAGCGGACCGGAACGGCGCTCTTCCCGGCCGAGGAACAGGTTGCCGGCGATGTCCAGCGAAGGCGACACCGCGAGCGTCTGGTAGACGGTCTCGATGCCGTGCTTGCGGGCGTCCAGCGGCGTCTTGAAGGTCACCGGCTGACCGTCGAGCAGGATGTCGCCCTGGCTGGGCGCCTCGGCCCCGGACAGACACTTGATCAGCGTCGACTTGCCAGCGCCGTTGTCACCGATCACCGCCAGCACCTCGCCTGGGTAGAGCTCGAGGTCGACCGCGTCGAGTGCCACGACGTGCCCGTAGGTCTTGACGATCTGGACGGCCTGCAGCACCGGCTGCCTCGTCTGGGCCATGGGGGTGGCCTCCTGGCTGGTGGCGGTCATGCGCGAGCCCTCCTGATCCACTGGTCGACCGAGACGGCGACGATGATGAGGATGCCGACGGCCAACGTCTGGTAGTAGACGTCGAGGCCGGCCAGCGTGAGCCCGTTGCGGAAGACCCCGACGATGAGGGCTCCGATGAGGCTGCCGAGCACCGTGCCGCGGCCGCCGAAGAGGCTGGTGCCACCGATGACGACGGCGGTGATGGAGTCGAGGTTGGCGTCGATGCCCGAGTTGGGGCTCGCAGCGTTGACCCGCCCGATGAGGATCCACCCGGTCAGTGCGTAGATCGCTCCGGCCGTGACGTAGACGCTCATGAGGACCCGCTTCACCTGGATGCCCGCCAGCCGGGCGGCCTCGGCGTCGTCGCCGACCGCGTAGACGTGCCGGCCCCAGGCGGTGTACTTGAGCACGAACGCGAAGACGGCGTACATGATCAGCATCACCACGACGCCGGTAGTGATCCGGACGTCAGCGATGGTGAAGGTCTCACCGAGCCAGGCCAACCCCGTCCCGAGCTCGGAGTCGCGGATGGTGCGGCCGGTCGCGTAGAGGAGCGTGAGCGCCACGAAGATGTTCAGCGTCCCGAGAGTGACGATGAACGGTGGCAACCCGACCCTGGTCACGAGCAGGCCGTTCAGTGCACCGGCGCCTGCCCCCACCAGGATCCCCAGCAGGAGCGCCAGCGGACCGGGGACGCCGGAGTCGAAGGCGGTCTTGGCCATCACCATCGACGAGAACACCATGATGGCGCCACAGGACAGGTCGATGCCGGCGGTGAGGATGATCAGGGTCTGACCGACGGCGAGCGCGCCGACGACGGCAACCTGCTGGGTGATGAGCGAGAGGTTGTTGGGCGTCGCGAACTTGCTGTTGAGCAGCCCGAAGACGATGACGCTGATCACAAGGACGACGGCCGGGCTCAACCACGGGTATCTGTGTAGAGTCGTCTGCACCCGCTGTGCGGGGGTGCGGGCCTCGAGGAACTCCTCGGCCGCGTCGTAGTGGGTTTCATCCGGTGCCGCCGTCGTTCCACTCACGGGTGCCTCCTCTGCGTCGAAGGACGACTACGCGGGCGCGGGAGGCTGACCACCACCACCGGGCCGGCGCCGGGAACCGCGCAGTGGGGGCAGCCGCCGGAGCGACCGCCCCCACCGTACGCGTCAACCTGATCTAGGACGAGAGGCTCAGCCCCACGCGTTGTCCAGGCCGTACTGCGGGTCCTCGCTCTCCACGCCCTCGGCAGGCACCTTGGCGATGAGCGTCACGCCGGTGTCGAAGAAGTCGAGACCCGGGGAGTTCTCCGGCTTCTCGCCCGTCTCGACGATCTCGATGATCGCGTCGACGCCGAGCTCCACCATCTTCGCCGGGTACTGCTGCGAGGTCGCGTCGATGGAGCCGTTCTCCACGGCCTCCACGCCGGCCCGGCCGCCGTCGACCGAGACCACGATGACGTCGTCGAGCGACTTGCCCTGCGCCTCGAGCGCGGCGGTGGCACCGGCCGCCGTCGGCTCGTTGATCGTGTAGACCACGTTGATGTCACTGTTCTTGGACAGCAGCTGCTCCATGCCGGTGCGGCCGCCCTCCTCGTTGGCGCCGGTGGCCACGTTGCCGACGATCTCGTACTCGCCGCCGGAGTAGCTGCCGGTCGTAGGCTCGTCGCCGTTGATCTTCGGGTCGCCGATGTCCTCCAGGCCCATGCCCTCGAGGAAGCCCTGGTCGCGGTTGTAGTCGACCGAGACGACCTTGTCGTCGAAGATGTCCAGCAGCGCGATGACCGCCTTCTCCCCGCCCAGCTGCGCCGCGGCGTACTCACCGATCAGGTTGCCGGCCTTCCGGTTGTCGGTGGCGAAGGTGATGTCGACTGTGTCCGGCGGGTCCGGCGGCGTGTCCAGCGCGATGACGAAGAGGCCCTCGTCGCGGGCCCTCTGAATCGCGTCGTTGACCCCCGTCGACATCGGGGTGATGAGGATGCCCTGCTGCTGACCGGTGATCGCCGCTTCGATGGCGTCGATCTGACCCTGGTCGTCACCCTCCTCCTTGCCGGAGGCGATGGTGATGTCGATCCCCTTCGCGTCCGCGGCTTCCTCCGCCCCCTCCTGCATGGCGACGAAGAACGGGTTGGTCGAGTCCTTGGTGATCAGCGAGATCGCGATGTCCTCGCTCCCGCCACCCCCGCCACCGCCCTCGGTGGACGTGTCGTCCCCATCGTCGCCGCCGCACGCGCCCAGCGCGAGCATGCCCGCGAGCGCGACACCGAGGAGGCGGATCCCCCCGGACCTCTTCGTCGTACCAATCATCTGACTGTCCTCACGTCGGTCGGGAACGGTGGTCGTGGTCTATTGACAACGTTGTCGTCTGGTCGTTAGTTGTAGCCCTGAGGTTGCTCCCTCGTCAAGGCATTGTTTCGCCAGGAGGCGTACGTGACGGATCCGTTACCCGCACCGCCCCGTGCCGTGCGCGCGACCATGCGGGAGGTGGCGGCGCTGGCCGGGGTCAGCCTCAAGACGGTGTCCCGGGTGCTCAACGGCGAGTCTGGTGTCGCCGCGGAGACCTCCGAGCGGGTCCGGCGAGCGGCCGAGGAACTCAGCTTCCAGCTCAACCTCGGCGCCCGCAGCCTGCGCCGCAGCGACGGCCGCACCGCGACCATCGGCCTGATCCTGGAGAACGTCGAGAACCCCTACTCCTCGGCCATCCACCGGGCAGTCGAGAACGTGGCGCGGGAGCGCGGGGTCTACGTGTTGGCCGGCAGCCTGGACGAGGACCCGCAGCGGGAGCGCGAGCTGGTGGCCTCCTTCAGCTCGCGCCGGGTGGACGGGCTGGTCATGATGCCAACCGGGACCGACCACAGCTACCTGCAGCCCGAGCGGCGGGCCGGCACCCCGATGGTCTTCGTCGACCGGGCGCCGGGCCTCCTGGACGCCGACGTCGTGGTGACAGACAACCGGGCCGGAGTCCGGACCGGAGTCGAGCATCTGATCGCGCACGGCCACCGCCGGATCGGTTTCCTCGGCGACCTGCTCCGCATCAGCACCGCTCGGCAGCGGCATCAGGGCTTCGTCGACGCGATGCGTGCCGCAGGCCTGCCGATGGCCGACCGCGACACGGTGCATGACACGGTCACCGCGGAGGCGGCGGAGGCGGCCACCACCGCCCTCATGAGCCGCGAGGACCCGCCGACCGCTCTGTTCACAGCGCAGAACCTCGTGACGTACGGCGCGCTGCGTGCCCTGCGCCGGCTGGATCTTCAGCACCGGACCGCCATCGTCGGCTTCGACGACTTCTACCTGGCCGATGTGCTGGACCCGCCCGTGACCGTGGTCGCCCAGGACCCGCACGCGATCGGGCGCCTGGCCGCCGAGCTCCTGTTCCGCCGGCGCGACGGCGACACCGCCCCCTTCGCCACCGAGGTGGTACCGAGCCGCCTGATCGTGCGAGGTTCCGGAGAGATCCCTCCGCCACCCTGAACCCACGAGCGTGTTGTCGGACGACGAACCAGCACCCGGAGACGACGGCCTACCCTCGGCGCATGCGTGACGACAGCTCGAGCCATCCCACGCAGCTCGTCCTGGCCCGCTCCGACCAGACCCAGCTGGTTGCCCGTGCCCGCGCGATGACGACCGACGGGACGCGGCGCCTCCTCGGGATCACGGGCAGCCCCGGCGCGGGCAAGTCGACGCTCGCCGACGAGATCGTGTCAGCGCTCGGTGACCTCGCGGTGCTCGTGCCGATGGACGGCTTCCACCTCGCGCAGCAACAGGTCGACCGACTCGGCCTGGCCGCCACCAAGGGGGCGATCGACACCTTCGACGTCGGCGGTTTCGTGCATCTGTTGATGAGGCTGCACGCGGCGGACGAGGACGTCGCCTACGCGCCGCTCTTCCGCCGCGACCTCGAGGAGCCCATCGGATCCGCCGTCGCCGTGCCGAGGACGGTGCCGCTCGTCGTCGTCGAGGGCAACTATCTGTTGGCGGACTCCGGTGGATGGGAGCGCATCCGGCCACTGCTCGCCGAAGCCTGGTACGTGGAGCCGGACGACGAGGTGCGCGTCGAGCGACTGATCTCGCGGCACATGACCTTCGGTCGGGACCGGTCCGCAGCGGAGGCGTGGTCGCTGGGCACCGACCAGGCAAACGCGCAGGTCGTCGAAGCCACTCGCGCCCGGGCCGACGTGATCGTCCGGGGCCAATGATCGGTCAGCGCGGCAGGCGCCCTGGGGTACGCCCGTCGGTCACGGCGCGGCCGCGGCGTCTTCGGGCCGAGGCGGTCGGCAGGCGACCACCTCGGCGCCCGGCGCCTGCCAGCGGCCGGCCGACCACGGGACGACGAACGCCGCGCCACGTCCCACGGTCAGCGCGCCGCCCCGCTCGGTGCGGACCTCACCGGTGCCGGCGAGAACCAGGCCCACAGCGAAGCCCTGCTCCACCTCGCCAGAGCGCGGCAGGAGCGCCGCGCGGAAGTAGCCGTCCGCGCGGTCGGTGAGCAGGGTTCGCGGCCGGCCGCCGCTCAGGCCCGGTGCCCGGACCAGCTCGGCGAGCTCCTCCGGCTCCAGCGGGCGCAGCCGCAGGGCGTCCAGCACCGTCGGGAATCCCAGGCCGAGGTGACCGTCGCGCGCGCCGTCCACGGCGAAGCCGTCCCACTCGAGCAACGCCGACAGGTCGGTCGGCTCCTGGAGCTCGAGGACCAGCACGCCCGCGTCGATGGCGTGCGGCAGCCCCGCGGGGACGAGGACGGTGTCGCCGGCGCGAACGGCGTGCCGGTGCAGCGACCCGAGCAGGCCCGCGCTGTCCCGGCGGTCCACCATGTCGAGGACCTGGCTCTTGGTCATCGTCTCGGCGAAGCCGAGCCCGACCGCGGCGCCCTCCGGTGCCTCGAGGACGACCCACGCCTCCGTCTTGCCGTGGTCGAGGGCCAGATGACGTCGGGCGAAGGCCTTGTCGGGGTGGAAGTGCACCGGCAGTCGCTGGTCGGGGTCCAGCAGCTTGACGAGCAGCTCGCTGCTCTCGCCGAACGCGTCGAGGTGTTCCGGCCCGAGCCAGCCAACCGGGTCGTCGGCGACAGCGTCACGCAGCAGCCTGCCATCAGGCAGCTCCGACAACCCGGACCGGTCCTCGCCGAAACGGGTGACGGTCGAGCCGATCCACTCCTCCGGCCGCATCGGGCCACCGGGGCCGCCGCGCAGGGCGCCGATCCGGTCACCCCCGCGGTAGAAGTGCGGGAACTGGTTGGTCGGGAGCAGCACGGGCGGCAGGTGGACACTGTGCTCGACCACGTGCGCCAGGGAGGTGACTGCATCCACCTCATGGCGGAGCGGAATGGCGGGCACGGCGCCGCTGCGCTGCACGGACAGCGCTGCGGCGGCATTCGCCCGGGCCAAGGCGGTCGCTACGTCGACGTCGTCGGCCAGAGATGCGGCGAGGTAGCCGGCGAAGGTGTCTCCCGCGCCGGTGGTGTCGACCACCACTACCGACCGTCCGGGCGCGTGGTGCCGCGCCCCGGTCCGGTCCCGGTAGACGGCCCCGTCCGCCCCCAGGGTCACGACCACGGCGGGCACCCGGACCAGTAGTCGGTCCACCTGCTCGTCGACCTGCCCGCCTGCGTGAGGGCCGGCTTCCGTGGTGTTGCCGGCGGCCAGCTCCCGAGCCTCGCCCTGGTTGACGACCAGCACGTCCACGGCGTCGAGCGGCAAGGCGTCGGCGGCGACGGCCGGCGCGGCGTTGAGGACGACCGTGACACCGGCGCTCCTGGCCGCCCGAGCCGCCACAGCGACCGTCGGCAGCGGGACCTCGAGCTGCATGAGCAGTACCCGGGCGTCCGTGACCGCGGCCAGCTCCTCCGCCGTGAGGTCGACGAGCTCGGCGTTGGCGCCGGGCGCGACGACGATGGCGTTCTCCCCCGCGGCGTCGAGCAGCACCACGGCCAGCCCGGTCCGAGTCTCGGTCGAACGAACCAGGCCCTCGATGCCATCACCGGCGAGAACCTGGCGCAGCTCCGCTCCCTCCTGATCCGCTCCGGCCGCGCCGACAAAGCGGGTGACCGCCCCGGCCCTGGCGGCGGCAACAGCCTGATTGAGTCCCTTACCGCCCGGGCCGTCCGGCGCGCCCGGCGGACAGCACGGTCTCGCCGGCAGCGGGCAGGGCGTCGACGCGCAGAGCGAGGTCCATGTTCGCGCTGCCGAGGACGGTGACGCCGAAGCCGAGCACACCCGAACGCTACGGGCATGCCCCGGCGGAAGGACGGCTTACCTACCCGCGCGAAGCATCGGCGGCATCAGCAGGTCGGCATCCCCCCGCCGGTAGAGCTGCGCCGGCCGGCCGCCCTGACGGGTCGTCGTCTCCCCTGTCTCCGCCAGGAACCCCGGCGCCCCCGTCACCTTGCGGTGGAAGTTGCGCGGGTCCAGCCCCTCCCCCCACACGACCTCGTACACCCGGCGCAGCTCCCCCACCGTGAACGGCTCCTGGCAGAACGACGCGGCCAGCGGCGTGTACTCCAGCTTCGACCTGGCCCGCTCGACCCCGTCCCGCAAGATCTGCGCGTGGTCGAACGCCAGTCGCTTCGGCGAGGCGAGCAGCTCGCCGACCAGCTTCCACTCCGCCTCAGCGGCGTCCGAGCCGGCCTTCGGGGTCGGCAGCTCGGGCGCGAGAGCCAGGTGGGCGACGCTCACGACGCGCATCCGCGGGTCTCGTTTCGGTTGGCCGTACGTTCTCAGCTGCTCGAGATGGACGTCTCTGCAGGGTGAGCCCGGTCTCCTCGTGGAGCTCACGTCGGGCAGCCGCCTCGATGTCCTCGTCCACGTGCACGAACCCGCCGGGGAGCGCCAGGCGGCCCTGGTAGGGCGGGCTTCCCCGACGTACGACCAGAACCTGCAGCTCGTCGTCGCGAACGGTGAGGACCACCAGGTCGACGGTCACCGCGAACGGGGGGAACTGCGCCGGGTCGTATGACGTCACCCGCACAGCCTATCTCGTCGTCTTGACGATAACCAGTCCACGTGACAGACTCGTAATCGTCAGAACGACGATAATGAGGTGGGACAGATGGCCGACATCACGACACTCCCCTTCCTGCGGCACCTGCGCAGCGCGCCGACCAGCCACGTACTGCACCTGAGCAACGGAAAGACGCTGCACGACGCGACCGGGGCGGCGTTCTGGTTCCGGCCGCTCACGGCGGCGGTCTCCGAGGTGCCGGTCGACGACCGTGAGCTGCCGCTGCAGGTGCGTGCTCGGACGAGCGACTTCCAGGAGGTGTTCGTCCAGCTGACCGTGACGTTCCGGGTGACCGACCCGTCGCTCGCGGCTCGCCGGCTGGACTTCTCGATCGACCTGGTGACCGGCCGGTGGCGCGCCACTCCCCTGGAGCAGCTGGGCTCCGCACTCAGTGAGCTGGCCCAGCAGCACGCGCTCGACCTGATCGCCCGGCTACCCCTGGCCGAGGCTCTGGTCGACGGCGTCGCGGCGGTCCGGACACAGGTCACCGACGGGCTCGCTGCCGACCCGCGACTCGCCGAGATCGGCGTGTCCGTGCTCGGTGTGCGGGTGGTCGCGCTCCGGCCCGAGCCCGAGGTCGAGCGGGCGTTGCAGACCCCGACGCGGGAGCTGGTGCAGCAGGAGGCGGACCGGGCGACCTTCGAGCGGCGCGCGCTCGCGGTGGACAGCGAACGGGCCATCGCGGAGAACGAGCTCGCCAACCAGATCGAGCTGGCCACCCGCGAAGAGGCACTCGTCGCGCAGCGGGGTGCGAACGAGCGCCGCCGAGCGTCCGAGGTCGCGGAGGCAGGCGAGATCGAGGTGACCGCCGAGGCGGCGCGACGCACGGCCCTCGCGGTGGCGGACGCCGAGGTCGTCCGGACGGTCGGCACCGCTGAGGGCGACGCCGAGCGGGCCCGCATGACGGCGTACGACGGTGTCGACCCCGCCACGCTGCTGGCCCTCGCGCTGCGCGAGGTGGCTGGCAACCTCCCTGCGATCGACCACCTCACCCTGACCCCCGACGTCATCACCCACGCGCTAGCCCGATTGACGGACGGCTCCCGATGACCCTCGCCCCGCGGATCGTGGTGGTGCACCGGCGTACGGAGCTCGACGAGCTGCTGGCTCACCACGGCTCGCGCGGGCAGGCCGAGTTCTTCCTGCGGACAAGGGGGCGCTCGCTCGAGGAGGTCTCGGCGCGGCACGCCGCGGTGGCCTCGGCGCTGACGCAGACGTCGGCGGCGATCCCGGCCGACTGGCGGCGAGGCGTCGTCGAGCGAGCGGAGCTGGACCGCTTCGTCTTCTCCCCCGAGGACGTCGTGGTCGTGGTCGGGCAGGACGGGCTGGTGGCCAACGTCGCGAAGTACCTGGACGGCCAGCCGGTCATCGGCGTCAACCCCGAGCCGGCCGTCAACCCGGGCGTGCTGGTGCCGTGCTCTCCATCCTCGGTGGGCGGACTGCTGCGGTCTGTCGTCAGTGGGTCAGCGGTCGTCGACTCGCTGACGATGGTCGAGGCAGTCGTCGACGACGGGCGGTCGCTGTTGGCGCTCAACGAGGTGTACGTGGGGCACCCGACCCATCAGTCGGCCCGCTACCGACTGGTTGTTGACGGTCGGGAAGAGCGGCAGTCGTCGTCGGGGGTGCTGGTCGGGACCGGTACCGGAGCCACCGGCTGGTGCCGCTCGCTCTGGCAGTCGACGGGATCGTCCTTGACGCTGCCGGCGCCGTCCGAATCGGCGCTTGTCTGGTTCGTGCGCGAGGCGTGGCCCTCTCCGGCCACCGGGGCGTCGCTGGTAGAGGGCGTGGCCAGCGGTGAGGCGCTCGAGCTGGTCGTCGAGACCGACGGGCTGGTCGTGTTCGGCGACGGGATCGAACGCGACAACCTGGCGCTGGCCTGGGGCCAGCGGGTGTCGGTCGGGGTCGCGAACCGGTCGCTCCGGCTTGTCGCTCGATCGGACGACTCAAGCGATCGTCAGGGACGCTCCGGCAATTCGGCTCGCCTATGACTTACCCGTCTCGTAGATCCAGCGGCCAGCGGTCTCACCGGCTTGCAGTAGCTCTGCCAGGTTCCTCGCGCTGGCAGCGTCAGGTACATCGAGTCCGAGAAGATGCTCCGAGCCCGGCTCGCTCAGAATGCCCAGAGCAGACAGCTGCTCGGCCACGGACCTGATGTCCTCGTTGCTCTTCCCGAGCCAGACTCGGAAGGTCCCCCTCCCCGACGGCTGAACCACTTCGGCGACCACGAAGTCCCGGTCGTCGCGCCTCTCTGTTCTCACCACGTCACCGAGCGAGAGGTCGGCCGCGAACAGGGGAATGCAGCAAACCTCGAACGTGTCTTCGCCGATCCGCCGAACCCAGAGTTGTTCGAGGTGCCGATGCTCTGGCAGGGCTACAACCACGATGAAGTCGCTGCGATCGCGCCAGACGGGGTGCTCATGAGTGTGAAACACGTCCCCCGTCATAGGTCGATCATGCCGGACAACCGTCGCGAACGGCACCCGTGCGTGGGCTCGCTACCACTCCACGCGGTCGACAAGATCGTCAGTGCCCCACGTGCCCCGATCACTGACACGCTCGACACGGAACGTCGCGATCCCCGTGCGGGGATGCTTGTCGCCGAAGGCGCTTCCGGCCATGTAGGCGGCCTTCAACTCGCCACCAGTCGTGACCGCCGTGTACTGGAACTCCTTGCCGGAATGCGTCACAACTACGACGTCGTAGGTGCGCATCGCCTCGGCCGTCTCCGGAGTCTCCACGCGCTCATGGTGCCGGAAAACGCGCATCGGTTGGAACTTGCGCACATGCCGCTTTCCGTGCTCGTAAAGTCCCGTGCATGGATTCCGACGAAGCCCGCCAGGTCGTCGCCGACATCGTGCTCGCCAACCTCACGCCAGATCATTCGGACACCGACGACCAAAGTGAGATTGGGAGTCGGCTCCAAAGCGCGACCCTCGGTAACCACGCGGCCGAGGACTACCGGGCCATGTTGGTTGAGGCCCTGGACCTCGCCGCCTACCTCGGGGCTTGGACGCGAGACTTCGGCGCGAGCGTGAATCTGGTCCTCGGCGCGCTACCCATCGGCGCCGGCCTACCGAGACCCCCCAGCGTGGAGGACACCATCCTCGAATGGCAGCTCGGAGCCCACTAACGAACTGCGGCGGTCGTCTGTGGCATCAGGGCAGCGCAGGATCATGCCCGCCCCAGACGCCAGAGGGGACGTCATCGCGGGGACACTCAGGTGTGGCGGTGGCGGAGCCGATCGAACGCCTTAGGTGACGGGATCTTGTCCAGTGCGTTCGCGATGGTCATGGCACCCGCATCTGGACCGGCGCTCGTCGTGTCTATGGCGATGTCGTACTCGCCGTGCGCGTAGACCGTCGTTTGGGAGTTTGCCAGGCCGTCAGGTCTGTTGCCGCGATCCTGCTCGCGTCGGTCGAGCTCGCCCGGGGAGCAACGGATTTCGATCAGGGTCACGTCGTATCCGTTAAGAACGTCGAGCAGGTCGTCGAGACGCCACCGTTCGCTCAGCGGGTAGTCCATGATGACGTTGTTGCCAACTGAGGCCAACGCAGCCACAGCACGGTGATAGCCGCGGCGGGTACGGGTCAGCATCTCTCCGACCTCGTCGTCGTCGAGCGCACGCGTGTGGGTGGTCGAGCGCATGCCGCTGATGGCGTCCACGGGGACGAAGAACCACGGATCGGGGAGCAGCGGTTGCAGTGCCCGACCGATGCTGCTCTTGCCAGAGCTGGACGCTCCGTTGAGCAGGATGATCCGTCCCTTTGCCTCTGGCGCCACACGAGGACCTTAGCGACGCTCGCTCAGCCAGCGTGAGTCTGCAGCGGTGCCGATTGACGGCTGTGGTGCGTCCGGAGTGGGATGACTTGCGCGTGCGGCCTCACTGATCGAGCCACTGGAAGTCTGAGGAGATGTCATGGCGGTCTTCCCTGCTGCAGTAGTGCTGAACGTGTCGAACACCGACCGGGCAGCGGCGTTCTGGAGCCAGGCACTCGGTTATGTTCGCGACCCGGACGCGCCAGATTTCCTCGTGCCACCGAAAGGTGAAGGAGTCCGACTCCACTTGGACGAAGAGGACCGAACTCACCTTGACCTGTGGGTCGATCGAGAGTCCTCCAACTGGGAGACGGAGGTGGACCGGCTGGTGGCGATCGGAGCGCAGAGAGTGGACTGGGTCTACCCGGAAGGCGCGGACTTCATTGTCCTTTCCGACACTGAGGGCAACCTTTTCTGCGTCATCAAGTGATCCCCGGAATCATGTGTCGGGGATCGAGCGGCGGTCGCCGATGGGGTGTTCGGCGAGCGGGAAAGCGAGCGAGCCTGCGCCGACCCACCACTCCATCACGTCGTAGGCGAGCCGCCCCGCCACGACAGATGGGTCGCCGTCCGACAGCCGTGCGGCCTCGGCGGGATCGCACGCGAAGACCGACATCCCGCGATACGACGGGTCGCTCTGCTTGTCGAACGGCCCGTTCACGACCACCACGCCCTGGCGCCTCAGCTCGGCGCGGTAGGCGAGGTGGCGTACCTGGAGCGCCTCCAGCTCCTCTTCCGACATCTCCGGCGCGCCGGCCGGCCGTCGCAGAACCACGACCGTGTAGACGTCGAACGCGTCGGGGATGTTGGGATCTCGTGGCATCGGTGCGTGCCTAGACCGCGGCCCGCTGCACAGCCTCGGCGCGGTGGTCGCGGACCGCCTTGCAGAATTGGGTCGAGGCACGCATGTTGCCCGCGACGATAGCGTGCGGCGTGGGTCGCGTGCGACGTCTCCGGGTGGTCGTGAGACGCCCTCGTGCAGGGCATGCGCTAGGCCTTCGTACTCACGCGACGACCGCAGGCTCGGTGTCATGGTCGCGGCATGAAACCCGCTGCATCGCTGGCAAGCGCCATCACCGTTCTCGTCCTCGCACTGTCGTTGGCAGGGTGCGGTGATGCGGGAGCCACTGCTCCTATCGAACGGCAGGCGCAGGCTGACATCGGGACCAAGTCCGCAGCGCCAGCGGCAGGTCCTACCGGAACCACCGCACGAAATGTCTCCTACATCTGCAGCAGCGGTCGCGAAGGCACCATCGCGGTGGACGTCCCCGACCTGGACCGCTTGGCCGACCGACTCAATCGGATACAGCCATGCGAGTATGACCAAGGCGTTTCACGCGCCACCCTCAGCGTGAGCTGTGGCGCCAGCCTGCTAGTGGTGCACCTCACTGGCACTGGCGGGCACGTCGAGCAGCCTTCGAGAGCGGCACTGTGCCTGCAGTGAATCGGCATTGCTAGGCGGGCGCGGACAGCGCCATCAGAGCACCAGACCGGACGGGAGACCAGACCCGACACCCCGGCCATCGACAGCCGGTGGGGCAAGATGAGGCGATGTTCGTGACCATCACCTCGAGCGCCTCTTCGGCGACCGATCTGGGGTTCCTGCTGCACAAGCATCCGGGAAGGGTCCAGACCTTCGATGTGTCGGTTGGCAAGGCCCACGTGTTCTACCCGGAGGCCACCGACACCCGGTGTACGGCGGCGCTGCTCCTCGAGGTGGACCCGATCGGCCTTGTTCGTGGCAAGCGGTTCGGAGGACATGACGCGTTCTCGCTGGCTCAATACGTCAACGACCGTCCCTACGCTGCGTCCTCGATGCTCGCGGTTGCGCTGGGCAAGGTGTTCCGCACGGCGATGGCCGGCCGGTGCGACGCCCGCCCCGAGCTGGCCGAACAGGTGCTTCCGTTGACCATCCACATCCCTGCCCTTCCGGCTCGCGGTGGGGTCGAGGTCGTCGAACGTTTGTTTGCGCCGTTGGGCTGGACAGTCGAGGCCGATCCGGTGCCGTTGGACCTGACTGTCCCGGCGTGGGGTGACTCGCACTTCGTGGACCTGCGCCTGACCGGCGTGATGAGGCTGGCGGACGCGCTCAACCATCTCTACGTGCTCCTGCCGGTGCTCGACGACGCCAAGCACTACTGGGTGAGCAGTGACGAGGTGGACAAGTTGGTCCGCGCAGGCACGGGGTGGCTGTCGACGCACCCTGATCGTGAGCTGATCACTCGCCGCTACCTCGCTCACCAGCGCGACCTGGTCACGACCGCCGTTGGTCGTCTCGCGGAGATCGACGACACCGAGGCAGAGGCACTCGACAACGCGGTCCCCGAGGAGTCGGAGGCGTCCGAGACACCCGAACGCATGCCGCTGGTGGAGCACCGCAAGGCGGCGGTGCTAGCCGCGATCAAGGACGCGAACGCGAAGCGCGTCGTGGACGTCGGCTGCGGCGAAGGTGCGCTGCTCCGGCTCCTCGCGGCGGACGCCGCGTTCACCGAGGTCGTCGGTACGGACGTGTCGCACCGTGCCCTGGAGACCGCCAGGAAGCGGCTGCGCCTCGACCGGATGGGCGACCGGCAGCGGGAGCGCATCAGCCTGTTCCAGTCCTCGGTGGTCTACCGCGACGCGCGGCTCGCGGGCTACGACGCGCTCGTGCTCATGGAGGTCGTCGAGCACGTGGACCTGAACCGGCTGGGCGCGCTCGAGGTGTCGGTGTTCGGCTCCGCACACCCCGGCACCGTGGTGGTGACAACGCCGAACGCTGAGCACAATGTGCGCTTCGACCGGCTGGCCGCGGGGACGATGCGTCACAAGGACCACCGGTTCGAGTGGACCAGATCCGAGTTCGCCTCATGGGCCGACCGGGTCGCATCGACGTACGCGTTCGACGTCCGCCTGTCTCCCATCGGTGTCGACGACCCGGAGGTCGGTCCACCGACGCAGATGGCCGTGTTCACGAGCATGCTCACCAGGACCGCACCATGACGATCGACACCACGGATAGCGAGGCCTCCTCGTCGTCATCAGTCGTGGCTCTCCCGGAGCTGTCCCTGGTCGTTCTCATCGGGGTGTCCGGCTCCGGCAAGTCGACGTTCGCGGCCGACAACTTCGGTCCGTTCGAGATCCTCTCCAGTGACTTCTGCCGCGGCCTGGTCGCCGACGACGAGAACGACCAGTCGGCCAGCTCCGACGCCTTCGACGTGCTGCACTACATCGCCGGCAAGCGGCTGGCGGCGGGCCGACTGACAGTCGTCGACGCGACCAACACCCAACCGATGGCGCGGCGCAAGCTCGTCGATCTGGCCCGGGCACACGACGTGCTTCCGGTCGCGGTCGTCCTCGACGTACCAGAGAGCCTCGCAGTGAGTCGCAACGCCGCGAGGGCCGATCGTGACTTCGGCACCGACGTCATCCGGCGCCAGCACGACCAGCTGCGCCGCTCCCTGCGCGGCCTGGGCAAGGAAGGCTTTCGAAAGGTCCACGTGCTGCGCGGAGCGGAGCAGATCTCGACCGCGACGATCGTGCGCGAAAAGCTGCTCAACGACTTCCGGGACCAGACCGGCCCCTTCGACGTCGTCGGCGACGTGCACGGCTGCCGGTCCGAGCTCGAGACACTGCTGGACCGCCTGGGCTACGTCGCGATCCGCGACGCCGAGGGGCGACCAGTCGACGCCAGCCACCCCGAAGGCCGCCGCGTCGTCTTCGTCGGCGACCTGGTCGACCGCGGCCCCGACTCCCCCGGCGTGCTCCGGCTCGCGATGGGCATGGTCGGCGCGGGGCACGCCCTCGCCGTCCCCGGCAACCACGAGAACAAGCTTGTGCGCGCACTCAAGGGCAGCAAGGTCCAGGTCAGCCACGGCCTCGCGGAGACCCTCGCCCAACTCGAGGCCGAGACACCGGAGTTCCGGGCCGAGGTCCAGACGTTCTGCTACGACCTGGTGTCGCACCTCGTTCTCGACGGAGGCGGGTTGGTCATCGCGCACGCCGGCCTCAAGGAGGCCTACCACGGGCGGGCATCCGGGCGCGTTCGTTCATTCGCGCTCTACGGCGACACCACCGGCGAGACGGACGAGTTCGGCCTGCCGGTGCGTTATCCCTGGGCGAACGACTACCGCGGCCGCGCGATGGTCCTCTATGGGCACACCCCCACACCCGAGCCCGAGTGGGTCAACAACACGTTGTGCCTCGACACGGGGTGCGTCTTCGGCGGCAAGCTGACCGCCCTGCGCTACCCGGAGAAGGAGATCGTCTCCGTTCCCGCCGAGCGCGTCTGGTACGAACCGGCAAAGCCGTTCCCCACCACCGGCGACGATGCTCGGCGCACGACAGCGCGAGAGCCTGACGTCCTGGACATCACCGACGTCTCCGGGAAGCGCGTCGTCGAGACGGCGCACCACGGTCGGGTCACGGTCCGCGAGGAGTCAGCCGCCGGCGCACTCGAGGTCATGTCGCGGTTCGCCCTCGACCCGCGGTGGTTGCTCTACCTGCCGCCCACGATGAGCCCGTGCGCCACCTCAACGCTTCCTGGCCTGCTGGAGCACCCCGCCGAGGCGTTCTCGGGCTACCGGTCCGAGGGCGTGACTGAGCTGATCTGCGAGGAGAAGCACATGGGGTCGCGCGCGGTCGCTCTCGTGTGCCGCGACGCCGCCACGGCCAGGGCCAGGTTCGGAGCCCAGGACGACGCGACCGGCGTGATCCACACCCGCACCGGTCGCCCGTTCCTCGAACCGGCACTCACCGAACGGCTCCTCGATCGACTTCGCCAGGCTCTGACCGCAGCAGACATCTGGGACGAGCTGGACGCGTCCTTCGTGCTGATCGACGCCGAGCTGCTCCCGTGGTCGCTCAAGGCCGAGGACCTGCTCCGGAACCAGTACGCCTCGGTCGGTGCCGCCGCGCGATCTTCGCTGTCTGCCGCCGTCGCCGGGCTCACCACCGCGGCCCATTCGGGGCTCAACATCACCGACCTGCTCGACCGCACCACCGCTCGTGCTCGCAACGCGGAGGCGTTCACCGCCGCGTACCGGCACTACGTCTGGCCGACCGACGGGATCGAGGGCGTCCAGATCGCGCCCTTCCAGCTGTTGGCGACCGACGGAGCCACCTACCAGACCGGGATCACTCCTGGCACCTCGGCATCGCGGACCGGCTGGTCGCCGCGGATGCCGTCCTGGTGCGCCCCCACGCGGCGGCTCCTCGTGGACGCGGCGGACGACGAGTCGGTCGCGGCAGGCGATCCGGTGGTGGGAGGAGCTGACGGAAGCCGGCGGTGAGGGCATGGTGGTCAAACCTCACGCCAACCTCGCCCGGGCCCGGAAGGGCCTGGCTCAGCCCGGTGTGAAGGTCCGCGGCCGCGAGTACCTGCGAATCATCTACGGGCCGGACTACACCGAGCCGACCAACCTCGAGCGGCTCCGCCAGCGCAACCTCGGCCACAAGCGATCGATGGCCCTGCGCGAATACGCGCTGGGGCTCGAGTCGCTCGGCAGGGCCGCGCGCAATGAGCCACTCTGGCGAGTCCATGAACCAGTCTTCGCGGTTCTCGCGATGGAGTCCGAGCCGGTGGATCCGAGATTGTGAGGGCATGAGGCGGGCCGAACTCTTCCACTCGTTGATGGGGGTCAGTCATGCGTAGGTCACTCGTCGCCCTGGCCGTGGTTCCGGTGGCATTCCTGGTGTCGCCGGCAGCAGCGCAAGCCGCAGCTCCGGCCAACCAGGACTGCTGGGGCGTCGTCATAGCGCAGCCGGCGTCCACGCTTCATGACCTCGGCGAACATGCATCCGCGCAGACGGAGCCTCGGCTAGGACTTGGCAACGTCGCGAGGGCGCTTTCTCGGTGACGGCGCACATGTCAGCGATCTCGAACACTGCTGGCGCAGCATCGACGGAACCGCCGTCACCTCCTGTCCCTAACGGCACGGCCCCGACGCGCCGTCGCCCAGACACCGACCCCCGTGCCGCATCAGGCCCGCTGGTGCTCGACGACGAGCCACCGGGCTCGTAGGTGATGAGCAGAAAGTCGACGTCGCGCCGCGACCGAGCCGCTGCCCGACGTACGGCACGGGCCGTGGCGACACCCCGACCTGCTCCCGGCTGCCTCGCCAGGCCGGCGTTAAGTATTGCTTGACACCCGACGGCCAGCGTGACTTTACTCCGAACCACGGCCGCCGGCCGCGGCGAACTGACCACACCTAGGCACGTCGGAAAGGGGCACTCGGATGACCAAGACCCTGCTGAAGGGCGGGACCGTCCTCTCGATGGACCCGGAGGTCGGCGACCTGGACGTCGGCGACGTGCTGGTCGAGGACGGCAAGATCTCGGCGGTCAAGCCGGGCATCGACGCCGACGCCGAGGTCGTCGACTGCACCGGCAAGATCCTCATCCCCGGCTTCATCGACAGCCACCGGCACACCTGGGAGGCCGCGATCCGCGGCTGCGCGCCGAACGCGACGCTAGACGACTACTTCGTCGAAGTCCTGGACACGTTCGCACCTCTCTACCAGCCGGACGATGTCTACGCGAGCAACCTGGCGGGCTCGCTGGAGTGCCTCAATGCAGGGATCACCACGCTGGTCGACTGGTCGCACATCAACAACACGCCGGAGCACCCGGACGCCGCCATCTCGGCGTTGCAGGAGACCGGAATCCGGTCGCAGTACGCCTACGGCAGCGCCAACACGTCGCTGGAGAAGTACTGGTACTTCAGCGCCGAGGCGATCCCGGGCGACGACGTCCGGCGGATCAAGGACAAGTACTTCTCCTCCGACGACGGCCTGCTGACGATGGCGCTCGCGACCCGCGGCCCGGCCTTCACGCAAGACCAGGTCGTGCAGTCCGAGTGGGCACTCGCCCGCGAGCTCGGCATCCCGCTGACGGTGCACGTCGGCATGGGCCGGCTGGCCGGGCGCTACGCGATGGTCGAGCAGCTGGATCGGCTCGGCCTACTCGGGCCGGACATCACCTTCGTGCACTGCTGCTACTTCAGCGAGCACGAGTGGCAGCGGGTAGCCGACACCGGCGGCACCATCTCGATCGCCGCACAGGTCGAGCTGCAGATGGGCCACGGCTGGCCGCCGGTCAGCAAGAGCTACCAGTTCGGGATGGCGCCCAGCCTGTCGATCGACGTCGTGACGACGGTGCCGGGTGACATGTTCACCCAGATGCGGGCGGCCTTCAGCGCGGCGCGCGCTCAGGTCAACGAGGTGTGCTGGGAAGCCAACACCGGGATCCCGGACACCATGCTGACGGCGAAGCAGGCGCTCGAGATGGCCACCGTCAACGGCGCGCACGTCGCAGGCGTCGAAGACCGGACCGGATCGTTGACGCCGGGCAAACGGGCCGACATCGTCGTCATCGACGCCACTGCCATCAACGTGACGCCGATCCATGACCCGGTCGCGGCGGTCGTGCTGTGCGCCGACGTGTCGAACGTCGAGCACGTGCTGGTCGACGGCGAGTTCCGCAAGCGCGACTTCCAGCTGGCCGGCGATGTGGCCAACGCGCGGTCGCTCGTCGAGGCGGCACGGGACCGGCTGGTCGACGCGGCATCGAAGGCCAAGGCCAACGCATGACGGGGTCTGTGTGAGCACGCACCACCTGGTCCGGCGGGCCGCTGGGGCAGAGTGGCGCCCAGCGGCCGGACCGCTGTCGGCCGCCACCGGCTTCCGCGCGTGGTCGATCGTCGACGGGACGACGCCGGCGGTGCACACCGGCTTCTCGCTGGGTCGGCTTGACCCCGGTGCTGCCCTGCCGGCCCATGTCCACTCGTACGAGGAGAGCCTCTACGTCATGGACGGCGAGGTGGTGGTGCAGACGCCAGGCGAGGCGGCCCGCCTCGGGCCGGGCGACTACGGGCTGATCCCGGTGGGGGTCGAGCACTCGTTGCGCAACGAGGGTTCCGAGCAGGTGCAGTGGGCCCGGCTGGCGGCGCCGGCTCCGCGGGCGGCGTACGACCTCGACACCCACCTCGTGCCCGAGCTCGCCGCCACCGACGCGATCCCGGCCGACGTGCGCGACCCCCGGACCCGGCGCTACGGCAACATCACGCCGGGTCATATGGACCCGAAGCAGCAGACGCAGGACAAGCTCGCGGTGACGGGCAGCATGCGCACTGCGCTGCTCGTCTACAGCGGGATCACCGTGAAGATGATGGTCGACTCCGACCTCGGGTCGGTGCTCTCGACGATGTTCATGGTGCAGTACGAGCCCGACGGCTTCGCTGGGCCGCACGACCACCCGCTGGAGGAGACTTACCTGATCCTCGAGGGGTCGGTGGAGGCGACGTTCGACGGCAAACCGTACGTTCTCGAGGTCGGCGACGCCGCGTGGGCGGGTGTGGGGTGCGTACACGGCTTCCGCAACGTCGGCGAGGGCGAGGTGCGCTGGCTCGAGACGCAGTCGCCCGCACCGCCGAACCGGCACACCTACCGCTACGTCCGTGACTGGTCCTACCTCCAGGACCGGCTCCAGGAAGGGAACAGCAGATGAGGACCGTCGTCGTCGGTGGTAGCAGCGGGCTCGGGCTCGAGATCGCGCGCAACCGGGCCAAGCTCGGCGACGACGTGGTGGTGACGTCGCGCGACGCGTCCCGGGCCGCCGAGGTCGCGTCGTCGCTCGGCGCCGGGGCACGCGGGGTCGTGCTCGACCTGGCGGAGCCCGCAAGCATCGCGGATGCCTTCGACGGACAGGACCGGGTCGACAACGTGGTGCTCACCGCGATCGACCGGGACGCCAACAGCCTCCAGACCTACGATGTCGCGGCTGCCATCCGGCTGGCGACGCTCAAGCTGGTCGGCTACACCGAGGTGGTGCATGCGCTGATGCCCGCCATGCACGACGACTCGGCGATCGTCGTCTTCGGCGGCCGGGCGAAGGACCGCCCGTACCCCGGGTCCACCACCGTCTCCACCGTGAACGGCGGCGTCGTCGGGATGGTCAACTCGATGGTCACCCAGCTCGCGCCCATCCGGGTCAACGCGCTGCACCCCGGGATCGTCGGCGACAGCCCGTTCTGGGCGGCCAAGCCACCGGAGGTCCTGGAGGGCCACCGGTCGCGGACGCCGACCGGGCGGCTGGCCACGATGGCCGACATCGTCGGTGCAGTGGACTTCCTGCTGACCAACCGTGCGGTCAACGGCATGCAGCTCGACGTGGACGGCGGCTGGCTGCTGATGTGAGCCGCTGAACCGGTGGTCCCGGCCGGCTGGCGGGGCTGCGTCCGGTTGTACCCGCCGTAGCCCCGCCAGCGCCCGATCCCCGGCGGCGCCGTCAGTGACCGGATTCCACCGGCTCCCCCGTCGGAGGGTGGGGGTGCCCAGCCCACGCGACGGCGACACCCGGCTGCCCTCAGATCGACTGCCAGTCCGGCTTGCCTGCGTATGTCTCGCGGAAGTAGTCCGCCAGCTTCAGCTCCCCGGCCGCCGCGTCGTCCAGCAGCACGGTCACGTGCGGGTGCAGCTGCAGCGCCGACGCCGGGCACAACGCCGACACCGGTCCCTCGACCATCGCCGCGACGGCCGACGCTTTCGACGAGCCGGTCGCGACCAGCACCAGGTGCCGCGCCTCCCGGATCGTCCCCAGCCCCTGCGTCAGCACGTGCCGCGGAACCTCGTCGGCCGAGTCGAAGAAGCGGGCGTTGTCGGCCCGCGTCTGCGCCGTCAACGTCTTGACCCTCGTGCGCGACGACAGGGACGAGCCCGGCTCGTTGAAGGCGACGTGCCCGTCGGTCCCGATCCCCAGCAGCTGCAGGTCGACGCCGCCCGCGTCGGCGATCGCCTTCTCGTACGCCGCGCAGGCAGCCGGCAGGTCCTCCGCCAGGCCGTCCGGTCCCTGCACCGCACCATCCGCGAAGTCGACGTGGTGCTCGAGCTCCTCGGCGATGACCGAGCGGTAGCGCTGGGGATGTCCGGCCGGCAGACCGACGTACTCGTCGAGCAGGAAGCCGCGCGCCCGCGCGAAGCTGACCTGTCCTTCGCGGTGCCGGCGGAGCAGCTCTCGGTAGACGGGCGAGGGGCTCGAGCCGGTGGCCAGCCCGAGCACCGCGTCGGGCGCCGCGGCGAGCAGCCCGCAGACCGCATCGGCGACGAGCGAGGCGATCTCGCGCTCGCCGGGAAGGATCACGACCTCCATGTCGGCACCTCCGCCGGCCTCACTGTGTGCCCACTCCCCCGACGAAGCACGCCGTCACATCCAGCGTGTCGTCGAGCACCGTCACATCCGCCCGGTCACCCGGTTGCAGCCGGCCGAGGTCGGTCCGGCCGAGCAGGGCGGCCGGTCGGGTCGACGCCGCGACCACAGCCTCCTCGAGACTGAGCCCCGCGGTCATCGCGTGCCGCAGGGTCGCGACGAGACTGGTGACGCTGCCCGCCAGCGCGCCGTCGGCGTTGCGGGCGACACCACCGACCATCGAGATCTCCACCTCGCCCAGCCGGTAGTCGCCGTCCGGCGCCCCGGCGGCCGACAGCGCGTCGGTCACCAGGACCAGCCGCGACCGGGCAGCCGAGACGACCACGGCCGCCGTTTCCGGCGCCAGGTGCACGCCGTCGATGATGGCCTGCACCACGACGTCGTCCCGAGCCAGGGCAACACCGGCCAGCCCAGGAGCCCGCGACGTCGGCGCGCTCATCCCGTTGAACACGTGTGTCACAGTCCGCGCTCCCGCGTCGAAGCCGGCGTGCGCCTCGTCGGCCGTCGCGTCGCTGTGCCCGAGCGCCACCAGCACGCCCGCCGCGGTGAGCCAGCTGATGACCCCGACCGCCCCGGGCAGCTCCGGGGCGATGGTGATGCTGACGACCGGGCCGGCGTCGAGCAGCGGCTCGAGGGCCGCCCGGTCCGGCTGGCGCAGGTGCTGCAGCGGGTGGGTGCCACGGCGACTTGCTGCCAGGAACGGACCCTCCAAGTGCGCCCCGAGACACCGCGCCGCGCCGTCGACGGGCGAGGACACCGCGTGGGTGGCGGCGCGCAGCGCGCTCGTCGTCTGCTCCGGCGGCGACGTGATCAGGTTCGCGACGAAGGACGTCACCCCGTGCCGGGCCATCGCGCGGGCGGCCACCGGCCAGTCGTCGGCCGGTGCGGTCAGCAGGTCGATCCCGGCGTACCCGTTGACCTGCAGGTCGACCAGGCCCGGCACCGCGATGCCTCCGCCCGGTGCCGGTGGCAGGCCGACCGCGGCGACGACGTCCCCATCGAGCCGCACGTCGCCCGGCACGAGCTCCCCGTCGACGACGGCGGCCGACACCCCGAGCCGCGTGGTGCCGGTCAATTCTCCGCTCCGGCAAGCACGGCGTCCAGCGCCTCGCCGTTGACCTTCGACGCGCCGTACGTTCGCACGGTCGCCCTCCCGGGCAGCGGCGCCGCGCCCGGCCAGCCCATCTCGACGGTCACGAGGTCAGGGCAGGCGGCCGCCAGCGCACTGAGCCGCGCCGCCACCCAGGGATGCCGGTGCGGCTCCCGCACCAGGGCCACGAGCGGCGCGTCGCCGACGTGCCCCGCGTCGCGGAGCAGCGCCGTCACGTCAGTCGACTCGCTGACGTCCAGGTGTGGCCGCCCCCGGAGGAGGCCTCCGTCGACCGGGAGCCCCCACGGCACCTGGCCGACGGCCACGCTCTGACCGGTCCCGAAGCGCAGCACGGTCGCGCCGGTCAGCGACGGCAGCGATCCCTCGACGCGCAGGGCTCTCGTCGCGGTCTCACGTCCGGCCGTCGCGTCGTCGGTCGGGAAGGCATCGCCACCCCGCCAGCCCTGCACCCGGTGGCTCACGGCCAGCACCCGGCCGGCCGCCTCGGCCAGCCTGTCCTCCGTGAGCGCCCCGGCCTTCACGGCCTCCACGATCGCATCCACCACCCGGTGGACGTCCGCCGCGTCCTTGTCGGCGCCGAGGCAGAGCAGGTCGCAGCCCGCCGCAAGAGCGAGGACCGCAGCGGCGGTCTCCCCTCGGCCGGCGCTCGCACCGGCCATGTCCAGGGCGTCGCTGACCAACAGTCCGTCGAAGCCAAGCTCCGACCGCAGCAGGCCCAGGACGGTGCTGCTCAGGGTCGCCGGCAAGCGCGGGTCCAGCGCCGGCAGCAGGACGTGCGATGTCATGACAGCGAGCGCCCCGGCCTCCACGGCCGCGACGAACGGCACCAGCTCCCGGGCGCGGAGCAGGTCGAGCGGCGCGTCGACACGGGGCAGTCCGAGGTGCGAGTCGACCGCGGTGTCGCCGTGTCCCGGGAAGTGCTTCGCGCAGGCCGCGACCCCCGACGACTGCAGGCCGGCCACCCATGCCCTCGTGTGCCGAGCGACGAGTGCCGGGTCCGCGCCGAAGCTGCGGACCCCGATGACCGGGTTCGCCGGGTTGCTGTTGACGTCGACGACCGGAGCCAGGTCGAGGTCGACGCCGACCGACGCGAGCTCGTGGCCGATCTCGGCGGCCACCGCGGCCGTCAGGTCGATCTCGTCGGCTGCGCCGAGTGCGGCGTTGCCCGGCTGCGGACTGCCCTCGTCCGTGTGCAGCCGGGTGACGTCACCGCCCTCCTCGTCGGTGGCGACCAGGACGTCCGGGTTCGCCGCCCGGAGCGCCGCTGACAAGGCGGCGAGCTGGCCGGGCGACTCCACGTTGGACCCGAACAGCGCGACCGAGCCGAGGCCGGACGCGAGCCGGTCAGCAGCCCACGCCGGCAGCGACGGTCCGGCGAAGGAACCCATGACGACGCGGTGCGCCATCTGATCCAGATCGCTCACGTCAGCCCTTCACCATCCAGCATGATCAACACTGTGCTCATCGCGATGTCAAGGGCTAGTCTCCGACCATCTCGCGCAGCTCGCCGAACAGCCGCGCCAGGTCGGCCGGCTGGTGGTGCGCATTGAGCCCGCTCGGGTTGGGCAGGACCCACACGCGCGCCGGCCCAGCCGTTCGCTTCTGCGGCCCGAGCAGTGCCTTCGGCTCGCGGAACGCCGCGCGGTAGGCGGTGACACCGAGCACTGCGACGTACTCAGGTCGCCACCGTTCCGCCACTTCGGCCAGCTGCCGGCCGCCCTCCCGCAGCTCGTCACGGGTCAGCTCTGCCGCTGTCGCGGTCGCCCGAGGGACAATGTTTGTCACGCCCAGACCGAGGGTCAGCAGCTCCCCCTCCTCGGCCGGGCGCATCAGACGCGGCGTGAAGCCGGAGGCGTGCAGCGCCGGCCAGAAGCGGTTGCCCGGCCGGGCGAAGTGGTGGCCCGCCCACGCGGTGTACAGACCGGGGTTGATGCCGCAGAACAGGACACGCAGGCCGGGCCCGACGACGTCGGGCACCGTTCGGTCGGCAGCGGCCAGCAGCTCTGCACGGGTCGGTGCCACGCGTCCGACGCTACGACGTCTAGAGGTCGACGCCGGTGAGCACCATGACGCGCTCGTACGTGTAGTCCTCCATCGCGTAGCGGACGCCCTCGCGACCGATGCCGGACTCCTTGGTGCCGCCGTAGGGCATCTGGTCGGCCCGGAACGACGGGACGTCACCGACCACGACACCGCCGACCTCGAGGTCGCGGTGGGCACGGAACGCCGTGCGCAGGTCATGGGTGAACACGCCAGCCTGCAGGCCGAAGCGCGACGCGTTGACCTGGTGGAAGGCCTCGTCGACGCCATCGAATGACGACACGACGACCACCGGGCCGAAGACCTCTTCGGCCGACACCTTCGCGTCGGGCGGGACGTCCGCGAGGACCGTCGGTGCATAGGCCGCGCCCTCGCGCGCCCCGCCGGTCAGCACCCGTGCACCGGCGGCAACCGCCTCGTCCACCCACTGGCCCACCCTCTCGGCCGCCGCCCGGTCGATCAGTGGCCCCACGTCGGTCGCGTCGTCCCACGGGTCACCGGTGCGCAACGCGTTGACATGCTCCACCAGGAGATCGACGAAGCGGTCGTGCACCTCGCGCGCGACGACGACCCGTTGCACCGAGATGCAGGACTGACCGCCCTGGTAGTTCGCGAACGTCGCACACCTGCGGGCGGCCCAGTCGAGGTCGGCCGCGTAGTCGGCGCACACGACCGCCGCCGCGCTGCCGCCTAGCTCCAGCGTCACGTGCTTGCGCGGGTGGGCGTCCAGGATGCTCCACCCGACCGGGCCGGAACCGGTGAAGGACACCACGGGCAGCCGCGGGTCGGCGACCAGGTCACCGGCGCGCTCGTTGGGGACGGTCAGCACCGAGACCATTCCCGCCGGCAGGTCGGTCTCGGCCAACAGCTCGCCGAGCACCAGAGCCGACAGGGGTGTCTTCGGGGCCGGCTTGACGATGATGGGTGCGCCGACCGCGATGGCGGGCGCGACCTTGTGGGCGACCAGGTTGAGCGGGAAGTTGAACGGCGCGATGCCCAGCACCGGGCCCCGCGGGAACCGCCGGACCAGGCCGATCCGCCCGTCGGCTCCCGGCGAGGTGTCCAGCCGCTGCACCTCTCCGGAGAACCGCCTCGCCTCTTCGGCGGCCCACCGGAACGTCGATACCGCGCGGGACACCTCGACGCGCGACCACTTCACGGGCTTGCCGCTCTCCGCCGTGATCAGCGTGGCCACTTCCTCGCCCCGCTCGGCCAACCGCGCGGACACGGTGCTCAGCGCCTCGGCCCTGGTATGCGCGGGCAGTCGGGCCGCCTGACGCGCCACCGCGGCGGCAGCGACAACGGCCACCTCCACCTGGTGGCGGCTTGGGACGGCGACGACGGCGGCCACCTTGTCGTCGTACGGGCTGCGGACCTCGAAGGTCTCCTTGCCGGTCTCGGCGCGCCCCGCCACCCAGAACGGCCAGACGTCAGTCATCTCGCGCTCGCAGGCGAACCTGCCGTCCCGCGACGGCCACCACGTCGCCGGCCGCGAGCTGGCGACCTCGCCGCGTCTCGACCGCACCGTTGACCTGCACCTCGCCGGCCGCCAGCAAGCCGCGTGCTGCGCCCCCGGTCTCGACCACGTCCACGAGCTTGAGCAGCTGGCCGAGGCGGATGCCCTCCTCGCCGACCACCACCTCGTCCACGACGAGGACGGTACGTGCGGGACCGACCGCACGTCGACCAGCCCCCGAGACTGGTCGATGCGGCTACCCGTAAGCCTCGACCACCGTGGTGCCCGGCACCATCGCCCAAGAGGCTGACTCGATGATCGATTACGCCCCGTTCGTCGGGGATGCCCTCCTAGGAATGGCCGCAGCTGCCCGAGTCGGCGTAGGGCAGGGCGTCGTAGCTCGCGGTGTCGCTGCCGAACAGCGAGCCGTCCGCCGCGGCCTGCAGGACCCTGGGTCGAGAGCATTCCGGGACAAGTCGGACAAGACCCCGCGCCCCGTGTCGAGCGCTGCGAAGGCGCCCGGCGTCACCTCGGCGTGTCGGGCGTGTCTGCAGCGCTCGGCGGGACGTGGCGGCTGGCGAGCAGGTGGCGGTCGGCAAGCAGGAGTGCCGCGGTCCCGACGACCGCCGACACCATCAGGCTCCACACAACACCGCCGAGCAGCACCAGACCGCCCAGACCGCCCAGACCGCCCAGCCCGCGCGCGGCGCAGCCGACGTCGGCAACTGGACCGGCTCCCGGCGGCGTGTTGCCACCGGTAGCCGGTCCACTTTCGGGACCTAGACCTTGATCTTGGCGTTGGTCGGGTCGTAGAGCGGCCGCAGCGACGGCCGCGCCGGGTAGAGCCGCCCGGCCACCTCGACCTCCCACTCGGCACCGTCGAGCCAGGCCTTGTCGACCGGCTCCCCCGACCCGACCATCGAGAGCCCGACCGCGCCGCCGAGCGTGTGGCCGTAGGACGCCGCCCGGACGTAACCGACCGGCTTGCCGTCACGCAGCACCGGCTCGGCGTGGTAGAGCATGACGTCCGGGTCGCCCACCAGCACCTGCACCAGCCGCCGCGTCAACGGGCCGGCCGCCTTCTTGGCCTCGACGGCTTCGCGCCCGATGAAGTCGTGCGAGAGGTCGACCGCGAACCCCAGCCCGGCCTCCAGCACCGAGTCGGTGTTGTCGATGTCGTGCCCGTAGTCGCGGTAGCCCTTCTCCATCCGCAGCGACGCCAGCGCCTTGAGCCCGGCGTGGCGTCAGGTCGAACGCCTCCCCTGCCGCGACCAGCCGGTCGTAGACGTGCGTCGCCTGCTCGACCGGGATGTACAGCTCGTAGCCGAGCTCGCCGAGGTAGGTGATCCGCACGCACAGCGCCCGGGCGAAGCCGATGTCGATCGACCGCGCGGTGCGGAACGGGAACACCTCGTTGGACAGGTCGGCGGACGTCAGCGTCTGCAGCAGCTCGCGGGACCGCGGCCCTTGCACGTTGATCTGCGCGAAGCCCGACGTCATGTCGGTGACCGAGGCGGCCATGTCGTCGGCGACGTGCCGACGCATCCAGGTCTCGGCGTGCCGGTGCGCGGTGTCCGACGCCACGACCCAGAACCGGTCGTCGTCGAGCTTGGTGACGGTGAGGTCGGCTTCCAGCGTGCCGCCCTCGTTGAGCCACTGCGTGTACGTGATGAGGCCGCTGTCACCGTCCACATGGTTGGCCGAGAGCCGCTCGAGCACGCGACCGGCGTCGCGCCCCTGGACCAGGAACTTCGACATGAACGACATGTCCATGCAGATGACGTTCTCCCGCGCGGCCCGGTGCTCGGCGGCCCACCGGTCGAACCAGTCCGGCCGGCCCCACGTCAGCCGGCCCGCTTCGGCCAGCTCGCCGGCGGCGCGTACCAGTCCGCGCCCTCCCAGCCGCTGACGTCGCGGAAGTACGCGCCGCGGGCGGCCAGCCGGTCGTGCAGCGCCGAGACCTTGGCGCCGCGGGCGGTCTGCATCGACCGGGTCGGGTAGTGGCACTGGTAGACCATCCCGAGCGACTCGACCGTGCGCGTCGCGCGGTACTCGGGGTTTGACTGGTAGCTGTGCAGCCGGTCGATGTTCATCCCCGTGACGTCGATGTCCGGCCGGCCGTCCACGATCCAGTGCGCGAGCGCCCGGCCGAGGCCGCCGCCGGTCAGGATCCCGATGGAGTTCAGCCCGGCCGCGACGAAGTAGTTGCGCACCTCCGGCGCCTCGCCGACCACCGGCTGCAGGTCGGGCGTGAAGCTCTCCGGCCCGCAGAAGAACGTGCGGATGCCCACCTCCGACGCGACCGGGACCCGCCGCATCGCGGCCTCGAGGTAGGGACCCATCCGGTCCCAGTCCGGCGGCAGCACGCCGAAGGAGAAGTCCTCCGGCACGCCGTCGACCTTCCACGGCGCGCAGACCGCCTCGAAGAGGCCGAGCATCAGCCCGCCGCCCTCCTCGCGGAAGTAGCCGTAGCGAGCGGGGTCCTCGAGCACCGGCCAGTCGCCGGAGATGCCGTCGATCTCCTCGGTCAGCAGGTAGTAGTGCTCGGCGGCCTGCAGCGGGATCGTCACCCCGTTGCGCGCGCCGAGCTGGCGGGCCCACATCCCGGCGCAGTTCACGACGACCTCGCACTCGACGTCACCTGCTGACGTACGCACTCCGGTGACCGCGCCGCGCTCGGTGAGCACCTCGAGCACCGACACGCCCTCGGCGATGCGCGCCCCCGCCATCCGCGCGCCCTTCGCCAGCGACATCGTGACGTCCACCGGGTTGGCGCGGCCGTCCTCCGCGACGTAGAAGCCGGCGAGCAGGTCGTCGGTGCGCGCCAGCGGGAACAGCTCGCCGATCTCGCGCGGCGAGATCTCCTGGACGTCGACGCCGCACCAGCCGGTTGAACGCCGAGACCCGGCGGTACTCCTCGAGCCGGTCCTCGTCGCCGGCCACCTCGATGAAGCCCGACCGGCTTGAAGCCGGTCGACAGCCCGGTCTCCGACTCCAGCCGCGCGTAGAGGTCGCGGGTGTACTTGCGCATCTCGGTCGACGTCTCGGACGTGGAACCGAAGGTGACCATCAGCCCGGCGGCGTGCCAGGTGGTGCCCGACGTCAGCCGGTCCCGCTCGACGAGCAGCACGTCCTCGCCGAGGTGTGCCAGGTGGTACGCGACCGAGGTGCCGATCACGCCCCCGCCGATGACGACGACGCGGGCACGGGACGGCAACTGCGGGCTCGGCACCCCGTGAGCCTAGGCCGGTCGGTGATCCAGGTGACGTTGCAGCCCCTGGAGGGGCCGTCGCATCACCTGGATCACCAGGCGCCTGCTTCGCACCCGGCCCCTAGCGGCTGTCGGCGACCCGACCGGCGATCCCGTCCGCCGCCGCCATCAGCACCGGGACGAGGTCGGCCACCGACTCGGGGGTGAGACGTCCCGCGGGCCCGGACACCGACAACGCCGTCGCCCGGCTTCCCGGCACGGCCACCGCGACGCAGCGCACCCCCGCCTCCTGCTCGCCGTCGTCGACGGCGTGACCCTGCCTCCGGATCACCGAGAGCTGCTCCAGCAGCCGGTCGACATCGGTGATCGTGTGCTCGGTGAGCGCCGGCATGCCGGCCCGCGCCAAGATGCCGCGGGTCTCCGCTTCGGGCAGCTGCGCGAGCAGCGCCTTGCCGACGCCGGTGCAGTGCGCGAAGACCCGTCGGCCCACCTCGGTGAACATCCGCACCGTGTGGCGCGACGACGGCACCTGCGCGACGTAGACCACCTTGTCGCCGTCCAGCATCGCCAGGTTCGCCGTCTCCCCGGTCTCCTCGGCGAGCGTCAGGAGATGGGGGCCGGCCCACCCCTCCACGGTGCGGGTCGCGCTGTCCCCCAGCCCGATCAACCGTGGGCCGAGCGCGTAGCGCCGCGACGGGAGCTGTAGCACGTAGCCCGACACGACCAGGGTGCGCACGATGCGGTGGATCGTCGGCACCGGCAGCCCGGACGCGACGGCGAGCTGACTGAGGGCGACCTCGCCGCCGGCTGCCGCCATCAGCTCGAGCAGCTCGAACGCGCGGTCCAGCGACTGCACCCCGCCGGTGCGCGCCGGCCGGCTCGCCTGTGCGGGAACTCTGCCGGTCATGTCCCCTCCCAGCTCATCCGATCCCCGGCGCCGAAAGCCGCCACGGCACGGTGGAAGTCGTCGCTGCCGAACGCCCGCGCCACGATGTCGTCCCCTCCCGGGAGCGCCGCGCGACGCAACCTGGCCACGGCGGCCTTGCTCGCCCACATGGTCAGCGGGGCGTGCGCGAGCAGGGTGTCGACGACGTCGGTCACCGCGGCGTCGAGGTCGTCCTCGTCGCACATCTCGGCCACGAAGCCGGCTGCCTGCGCCTCCTCCGCGCTGAAGAGCCTGGCCCGGAGCAGCATGTCCAGGGTGCGCGCCGGGCCGAGGTGGGCGACGAGCAGGGACACGCTGTTCATCGACAGGCAGTTGCCCAGCGTCCGGGCGATCGGGACGCCGAAGCGCGCCGAGCGCGTCGCGACCCGCAGGTCGCACGCCGCCGCGATCGCCAGCCCGCCGCCGAGGCAGTAGCCCTGCACCGCCGCGACCGTGGGGACCTCGACGTCCTCCAGCCGGTTGACGACACGGGCGATCCGCTCCTCGTAGGCCACCCCGTCGGCACCGTCCCGGAAGTCGCGGAATGCGGCGATGTCGGTGCCGGACACGAACGCCCGCCCCCCGGCGCCGCGCAGCACCAGCACCCGGACCTCGTCGTCGGCGTCAGCGGTCTCGCAGGCGGCGTGCAGCCCGTCGTACATGTCGAACGTCATGGCGTTGTGCTGCGCGGGGCGGTCGAAGGTGACGGTGAGCACCGCGCCCTCGCGCTCCACGACCAGGTGGTCGGTCATCCGGCCACCGCCCGCGGCACCGGCCGAGACCAGCGACTCGACCTCGTCGTCGGTGTAGCCGGCCTCGCGCAGCGCCTCGCGCGTGTGCGCTCCCAGCACCGGGCCCGCCTCGCCGCGGCGCGGCGGGGTGCGCGTCATGCGCATCGGCGAGCCGACCTGGCGCACCGGGCCGGCCACCGGGTGCGCGGCGTCCCAGAAGAAGTCCCGGGCCGCGAGGTGCTCGTCGGTGAACACCTGCGCCGTAGTCGGCGATCGGGGCGCACGGGACGCCGGCCGCCTCCAGCCGGGCGACGAGGTCGTCGCTCGCGACGCCGGCGGTGCGCGCCTCGACGACGGGGATCAGCGCGTCCCGGTTGGCGTGGCGGCTCGACGAGTCGGCGAACCGGGGGTCGGCGAGCAGGTCCTCGAGTCCGAGCACGCCGCACAGGCCGGTCCACGTCTTGGGGGTGATCGCGCCGATGGTCACCCAGCCGTCGGCCGTCCGCACCGCCTGGTAGGGCGCCTGGCTCTGGTGCGCGGACCCGAGCGGACGCCCCACCTCGCCGGTGGCGAACCAGCGGCCCGCCTCCCAGACGGCGAGCGAGACGCCGGACTCCAGCAGCGAGACGTCGACGTACTGCCCCTCGCCGGTCGCGTCGCGGTGCCGCAGCGCGGCGACGACCGCCATGGCGACGTAGAGGCCGCACACCAGGTCGCAGAGCGGGACGCCGACCTTCGCCGGTGTCCCGTCCGGCTGGCCGGTGATGCTCATCAGACCGCCGCGGGCCTGCGCCATGATGTCGAGGCCCGGCAGCGCCGCGAGCGGGCCGTCCTGCCCGAACCCGGAGGCCGACGCGTAGACGACCCCGGGGCTAACCGCGCGCACCTCGTCGTAGCCGAGACCCAGCCGGCGGACCGCTCCCGGTCGCAGGTTCTCCACCACCACGTCGGAGCCCGCCGCGAGCCGCAGGAAGGCCTCCCGGCCGCCGGTCGACTTGAGGTCCAGCGCGACCGAGCGCTTCCCGCGGTTGAGCCGCAGGAACGGCGAGCTCTGCCCCTCGACGAACGGCCCGGTGCTGCGCACCGGCTCGCCACCGTCCGGGCTCTCCACCTTCAGGACGTCCGCACCGAGGTCGGCGAGCTGCATCGTCGCGAAGGGTGCGGCCATGAACACGCCGATCTCCAGGACCCGCACCCCTCGCAGCGGGCCCTGGGTCACGGCGTCACCGCCTCATGGTCATCACTGCGTCAGCAGTGTCGCCGGCAGTGCGGTAGGCCGCTGGACCGGGAGACGTAGGACGCCGCGCCGCTGCGCATCCGCTCCCGCTCGGCGTCGGTCACCTCGCGCTTGACCTTGCCGGGCACGCCGGCGACCAGCGACCCGGGTGGCACGACCGTCCCCTCCAGCACGACCGACCCGGCCGCGACCAGCGAGCCGCGGCCGACCACGGCGCCGTTGAGGACCACCGCCCCCATGCCGACCAGCGAGTCGTCCTCGACCGTGCATCCGTGCACGACGGCGCGGTGGCCGACCGAGACGCGCGCCCCGACGCGTCACCGGGAAGTCGGGGTCGGAGTGCAGCACTGCGCCGTCCTGGATGTTGCTGTCCTCGCCGATCGCGATCGGCGCACCGTCGCCGCGGACCACGGCGCCGAACCACACGCTCGCACCGCGTGGCGACGGTGACCGACCCCACCAGCGTCGCGCCGTCGGCCACGAAGGCCTCCGGCGCGACGCAGGGATGGACACCGTCGTACGCGAGGAGGCGCGCCGTCACAGCCAGCCGGGCACCACGAGCACCAGCCCAGGTGACGAGCGGCGCGATGGCGACCATCGAGAAGCCCCACTGGATCAGCCGGCGGAAGACGAACTCCCGGTCCTCCTCGCGAGCGTTCGCGACCACCAGCGACCCGCTCGTCGAGAACGGGCTGGAGTCGACGACCGACGACGAGATGGCCAGCGCCGTGATGAGCCCGATCGCACCGACGCCCGAGTCGTCCTGCAGGAACGGCACGGCCAGCGGGATCAGCGCGCCGAGGATGCCGGTGGTGGACGCGAACGCGGACACGACACCGCCGATGTAGCAGATCAGCAGCGCGGCGATCATGATCGTGCTGAGCGCGGCCACCTCCTCGCCGAGCCAGTCGATGGTGCCGATGGTCTCCATCAGGCTGACGTAGGTGACGATGCCGCAGACGAGCAGGACGGTCGGCCAGGCGATCTGGTTGACCGCTCCCTTGGTGCCCTGCGGGTCGGCCAGCGAGAGCAGCACGGCGACGACGAAGGCCGAGAAGCCGACGTCGAGCTCGAAGAACAGCGCGCCGATCGCGAGGGCGCCAAGACCCACCAGCGTGAGCATGCGGTTGGTGTCCAGAGTGGTGACCGGCTCCGGTACGTCCACGTCCTCGTCGCGGCGGGGTCGGGTGGCCGTGGCGGTGCGTGTCGTGCCGGTCTGCTCGGCCGGCCCCTCGCGGAGGCCGTGCTCGTGGTGCGGCCCGGATCCGACACCGGCGGGCGTGCCGCCGCCTCCCGCAGGTCGATGCCGCGGCCGTCGCGGCCAGTGCCGCCAGTGCCCCCGGTGCCGCCGGCTCCGATACCGCCGCGGGCGGCACTGCCGTCGATCGCTCCAGGGTGCCGTCACCGGTGTCCCGCAGGCCGACCAGCTCCCGGCCGCCGAAGAGGATGAACGTGACGATGCCGAGGATGACGTTGAAGACGAACGATGCGAGGAACAGGAACAGCGGGCTGCCGTCGAGGTCGTTGCGCTCCACGACGCCGTTGGTGATCGAGCCGAAGATGCTGATCGGCGAGAAGCCACCGGCGGTCGCGCCGTTGATGATCATCAGGCCCATCAGGACCGGGTTGATCTTGTAGCGCAGCGCGAAGCCCATCCCGATCGGGGCGATGATCGCCACCGCCGCGGGGACCACCGCGCCGACGGCCGTCAGCACCGCGGTGACCACGAACATGATCCACGGGATGAACACCACCCGGCCGCGCACCGACTGGACCGCGGCATGCACGAGCCAGTCGATGGTGCCGTTGTTCTTCGCGATCGCGAAGAGGAACGTGACCCCGGCGAGGATGACGAAGAGGTCGCCCGGGAAGCCCCCGGCGAGCTCGTCGACCTTCTCGTCGAAGGCGCCCTCCAGCACGAACATCCCGACCACGAACGCGGCCGCGATGGCCAGGGCGCCCATGTGGATGGGCAGCAGGGTCGCGATCAGGAAGATCAGGCAGAGGACGAGAATCGAGACGACTTCGGCTGACATGAGGGACCTCCCGGTCCACGCGCGAGCCGGTTGCGAGGGCCTCTCGCAATTCCGGATGACGGAAGTGTGACGTCGGTCACCCGAAATAGCAGCATGCGGACACTTTGTCCGTCAAGTCCCGGTTACGCCGGAATTGCGGGGAGTTGCAGGTGGTAGCACAATTTCGCATCTCGGACTGTCGGGACTGAGAGGACTGCTCATGCCGCACCGGACCGGCCGCCACTTCCTGCAGATCCCCGGGCCGACGAACGTGCCCGACGAGGTGCTGCGGGCGATGTCCGCGCCCACCATCGACCACCGCGGCCCCGAGTTCGCGGCGCTCGGGCGCGAGGTGCTCGAGGCGCTGGGCCCGGTCTTCGGCACGTCCGGGCCGGTCGTGGTCTACCCGGGCTCGGGCACCGGCGCCTGGGAGGCGGCGCTGGTCAACACCCTGTCCCCCGGCGACCGCGTCCTGGCCTTCGAGACCGGCCACTTCGCGACCCTCTGGCAGGCGATGGCGACCGCCCTGGGTCTGCGGGTGGACTTCGTGCCCGGCGACTGGCGGCACGGCGCCGACCCGGAGGTCGTCGCCGAGCGGCTGTCCGCGGACACGGCGCACGAGATCAAGGCCGTCTGCGTCGTCCACAACGAGACCTCGACCGGCGTCACCAGCCGGGTCCCGGAGATCCGCGCGGCGATGGACGCGGCCGGGCACCCGGCGCTGCTCCTGGTCGACACCATCTCCTCGCTCGGCTCGATCGACTACCGCCACGACGAGTGGGGCGTGGACGTGACGGTCGCCGGCTCGCAGAAGGGCTTGATGCTGCCGCCGGGCCTGAGCTTCAACGCGGTCAGCGAGAAGGCGCGCGCCGCGTCAGCGTCCGCCCGGCTGCCCCGGTCCTACTGGGACTGGGAGCCGATCATCGCCGCCAACGCGAACGGCTTCTGGCCCTACACCCCCGGAACCAACCTGCTCTACGGCCTCCGGGTCGCCCTGCGGATGCTCGACGACGAGGGGCTGCCCAACGTCTTCGCGCGCCACCAGCGGCACGCCGCCGCGACCCGGGAGGCCGTCCGCAGGTGGGGTCTCGAGGTGCTCTGCGCCGACGAGCGCGAGCACTCCGGCTCGCTCACCGCGGTGCTCGTGCCGGAGGACCACGACGCCGACGAGGTACGCCGGGTGGTGCTCGACCGGTTCGACATGTCGCTGGGCGCCGGGCTGGGCAAGCTGGCCGGCAGGATCTTCCGGATCGGTCACCTCGGGCACTTCAACGACCTCACCCTGGCGGGCACGCTGTCCGGCGTGCAGATGGGACTCCGGCTCGCGGGCGTCCCGATCGAGCCCGACGGCGTGACCGCGGCGCTCGCGATGCTGGAGAAGGAGTGACCGAGACGACGCAGCTCGGCTCGTCCCCCGCCCTCGGTGCCGAGCTCGGGCTCGAGCTGGAGGCGCTGCTGCGCCGCGACCTCGACGGCGAGGTCGCCTTCGACGACTACACCCGCCACCTGTTCTCGCGCGACGCCAGCATGTACGCCATCCGCCCGCTCGGAGTGGCCTTCCCCCGGCACAGCGACGACGTCGCCGCGGCAGTGGCGGCGGCTGCGTCGCTCGGCGTGCCGGTGGTCCCCCGCGGCGCCGGCACCAGCCTGGCCGGGCAGACCGTCGGCCCCGGGCTGGTGCTGGACATGTCGCGCCACATGGACCGCATCCACCAGATCGACCCGGAGGCCCGGACAGCAGTGGTCGACGTCGGCGTCGTGCAGGACGGCTTGAACAGCGCCGCGGCGACGTACGGCCTGATGTTCGGTCCGGACACCTCGACCAGCAACCGCGCCACGATCGGCGGGATGGTCGGCAACAACTCGGCCGGCAGCGGCAGCGTCCGCTACGGCATGACCATCGACCACGTCCGGACGCTGGACGTCGTGCTCTCCGACGGCAGCCGGGCGCGGCTCGAGCCGGTCGACGAGCCGGAGCGGTCCCGGCGGGCCGCGCGCGACACCCTCGAGGGCCGCATCTACGCCGGGCTGCCCGAGATCCTGGCGAGGCACGAGAGGTCCGTCGCGAGCGACTTCCCTGCCTTCTGGCGGCGGGCCGGCGGCTACCGGCTGGACCGGCTGGCCGACGGCACGCCGTTCGACCTCGCGAAGTTCGTCGTCGGGTCGGAGGGGACGCTGGTCGTCGCGACGCGGGCAGTCGTCGACCTGGTGCCCAAGCCACGGCGAACCGTCTTCGCAGTCGGCCACTTCACGTCGGTGCCGGCGGCCATCGCGGCGACCGAGGACGCGCTGTCCTGCGACCCCGCCCAGGTCGAGATGATGGACAAGACGATCCTCGACCTGTCCCGGCAGAAGATGGAGTACGCCGAGCTGGCCAGCTCGCTCGAGGGCGACCCGGCGGCGCTGCTCTTCGTGTCGTTCACCGGTGACGACGAGGCCGAGCTGGTCGCGAGCCTCGACCGGCTGGATGCCTTGTGGCGGAAGCACCAGCACGGCTACCACACGCTGCGCGCGGTCACGCCCGCCGCAGCAGGCCGCGCTGCTCAAGGTCCGCAAGTCGAGCCTCGGGCTGCTGATGGCCGCCTCGGTCGGCACCCGGCGGCCGCTGGCGTTCGTCGAGGACACCGCGGTCGACCCCGTACACCTCGCCGAGTACAGCGAGCGGTTCAAGGCCGTGCTCGACCGGCACGGGCTGGACGCCGGCTTCTACGGCCACGCGTCGGTCGGCTGCCTGCACGTCCGGCCGTTCGTCGACGTGACCGACCCCGAGCAGGTGGCTGTCATGCGGGCGGTCGCCACCGAGGTGAAGGACCTCGTCGCGGAGTACGGCGGCGCCAACTCCAGCGAGCACGGTGACGGGCTGGTGCGCAGCGAGTTCAACCGCAGCATCTTCGGCGACGACCTGTACGAGGCCATGCGCGAGGTGAAGGCGCTGTTCGACCCGGCGGACGTGATGAACCCGGGCAAGATCGTGGACTCGCCGTCGATGACCGACAACCTGCGCGACCCGGCGCTGCCGCCGGCGCCGCCGATCCGCACCCGGCTGGACTTCGACGTCGTCGGGGGCATGCGCGGCGCGGCGGACCGCTGCATGAACATCGGCCTGTGCCGCAAGAGCACCGCAGGCGTGATGTGCCCGTCCTACATCGCGACCCGGCAGGAGGAGCACTCCACCCGCGGCCGGGCCAACGCGCTGGTGAAGGCGCTCAGCGAGCCCGACCCGGCAGCCGCGCTCGGGGACGAGCGGCTGCACGAGATCCTCGACCTCTGCCTGATGTGCAAGGCCTGCAAGAGCGAGTGCCCGCTGGGCGTCGACATGGCGAGCCTGAAGAGCGAGACGCTCTCCCACCACCACGACGTGCACGGCACGCCGTTGCGCTCGCGGGTGTTCGGCGCGATCCGGACCCTGAACCGGCTGGGCGCCGCGACGGCGCCGTTGTCGAACGCGCCGGCCAGGCTGCGGCCGGTCCGCGCGGTGATGGGTCGGGCGTTGGGGATCGCTCCGCAGCGTCCGTTGCCGGTGTTCCAGCGGCGCACCCTCCCCCGGTGGTTCGCGACCCACAAGCGACCCGGCGCGACGCCGATGGGGACGGTGACGTTCCTCGCCGACTCGTTCACGACCTTCACCGAGCCCGGCGTCGGCCAGGCCGCGATCGAGCTGCTCGAGCGGTCCGGCTGGTCGGTGCGGCTCGAGGCGGGCGGCTGCTGCGGCCGGGCCAGCCTGTCCAAGGGCCTGGTCGACGACGCGAAGCGGAAGGCCGCGAAGCTGGCCCGGTTGCTGACCTCCGGTGAGGCGGCGGGGTCACCGGTCGTCGGCTGCGAGCCGTCGTGCCTGTTCACGTTGCGCGACGAGCACCGCGCGCTGCTCCCCGACGACCCGCGGGTGCGCGACGTCGCGGGCCGGGTCCGCCAGGTCGAGGAGCTGCTGACCGAGGCCGTCGACGACGGCCGGCTGGTGCTCCGCGAGAACTCGTGGCTGGCCGGTCGACGGGTGATGTACCACGGCCACTGCCACCAGAAGGCGGAGGTCGGGACCGCCGCGACAGTGGCGATGCTGGCTCGCATCCCGGGCGCCGAGGTGGTCGAGGTGGACGCCGGGTGCTGCGGGATGGCCGGGTCGTTCGGGTTCGAGGCCGAGCACTACGAGGTGTCGATGGCGGTCGGCGGCGATCGGCTGTTCCCGTCGATCCTGGCCGAGCCGCCGGACACCGTGGTCGCGGCGACCGGCGTCTCCTGCCGCCAGCAGATCGAGCACGGCACGGCCCGGCAGGCGATGCACCCGGTCGAGCTGCTGCGCACGGTGGTCGTCGACAGATGACGATCCGGCATGGTCGTCGACAGATGACGGTCGTCACCTTCGACCTCTTCTCGGCGCTCGTCGACTCGCGCACCGGTGGGTCGCAGGCCTTCGGGCGGCTGGCGCTCGACCGTGGCTGGCCGGTGTCCGGCGAGGCGCTCTACGACGTCTGGGACCCGCACAACAAGGCGGCACAGAAGGACTGCCAGCCGTGGGCGCCGTGGCGGGTGCCGGCGACGGCGGCTCTCGAACGTACGTACGTCGAGCTCGGTGTCGAGGGCGACGCCGCGGCCGGCGTCGAGGTGCTCGCGGACTCGATGCCCCGCTGGCCGCTGTGGCCCGACGTCGCGGACGGGCTGCCGAGGCTGGCGCGCACCCACCGGGTCGGGCTGCTGTCCAACGTCGACGACGAGCTGTTCGCGCGGACGGCAGCCGCGCCCTGGTCGACGCCGACGTCGCGCTGACGTCCGAGCGGCTGCGCGCGTACAAGCCGCACCCGGAGATCTACCAGCGGGCGCGCGAGATGCTCGGCGAGATGGTGCACGTCGCGACGTCGGCGCGGGACGTCCGCGGTGCGCTGGAGGCGGGCATCCCGGTGGTCCGGCTTCGGCGCCCGGGGCACGAGCTCGACCCCGACGGTCCGCGACCTGCGTACGAGGTGGAGAGCGTCGACGAGCTCAGGGCCGTGCTGGCGACGGTGGCGTGACCGGAGCCCGGTGCTGACGGGTCTTGCGGTGCGGGGCCCGGCGAGTGGGACAACTCGTTCGTGAGACTCGGAGTGCACCTGCCGCTGGCCGATTTCGGAGAAGGTCGGCTGACGGCGGCGGGCCTCGGCGACTACACCCGAGCGGCGCGGGAGCTCGGCTACACGACGGTGGCGGCCAACGACCACCTCGTCTGGCGGTTGCCGTGGCTGGACGGCCCGACGGCACTGGCCAGCGTCGTGTCCTCCGCGGGCGACATGGTCCTGGCCACCAGCATCGCGTTGCCCGTGGTGCGTCATCCCGTCGTGGTGGCCAAGATGCTGACGACCTTGGCGACCCTGGCCGACGGTCCGGTCGTCGGCGGCCTGGGCCCGGGTTCCAGTCGTGCCGACTACGACGCCGTCGGCGTCCCCTTCGAGGAACGATGGGCGCGGTTCGACGAAGCCATCAGGACGGTCCGGGGTCTCGTCCGCGGCGAGCCTGCCGGCCAGGCCACGTTCTATCCGACCCAACCCGACCTGATGCCGCGACCCGATCCTCCCCCGCAGGTCTGGTTCGGCAGCTGGGGTTCCGACCGACGGATCGCTGCCACTGTCGCCGTGGCGGACGGCTGGTTCGCGTCCGCGTACAACGCGACACCGACGCAGTACGGGGAGACGCGGGCCCGGCTCGACATGCACCTTCGCGCTGCCGGCCGGGATCCGGCCACGTTCCCCGACGCAGTGGCCACCACCTGGCTCTACATCACCGACGACCGTCGACAGGCCGAGCACGTGCTCGTCGACGTGCTGTCGCCGGCGCTCAACCGCGACCCCGCCCTGCTCGCGCACCTGCCGATCGGCAGCGCGGCGCACTGTGCCGACATGCTCGCCGCGTACGCGGCCGCCGGTGCACGCGAGGTGCTGCTCTGGCCGGTGCGCGACGCTGTGCGGCAGCTCGAGCTCTGCTCGGCCGCCGCGTCGTCAATCTGATGCCGGGCCGGCGGCTCGCATCGCCGGAAGCGCCGGCGTGAATCTGAGCCCGACTGACGGTTCGTTGCCGCGGATCTCGTCGTCCGGCCACCGGGCGGTCGCCACGTGGCGCGCGCCGTCCAGCATCAGCACCACCCGGTAGGTGAACGGCCCCGGCCCGAGCCGGGCAGCGGCCAGGCCGTCGTCGTCGGGCCCGCCCCAGGCGACCGAGCCCTCCGGCAGGCACGTCTGCGTCGTGTGCGTCGCGTCGAACGTCAGCGACCTGCTGTTGGCGGCCGTTACCGTGACGGTTGCGCTGACCCGTTCCGGCGTCGTCGCCAGGTTGGAGACGCCGAGCTCGACGCCGTAGCTGTCCACCTCGCCGTCGTTGTCGGCCAGGACGGCGATCTGAGCCCGGGGCCTGGGCAGCGAGCCGTCCGAGGGCGTGGTCCAGCGGAAGGTCGTCACGAGGTCACCGTCGCCTCGACCGAACAGGGTCACGACGTACGACCCCGCCCGGCCCACCGGAGCCAGGGTCGCCGACCCGTCGTCGGACTTCTCGATACCGACTGTCTGTGCCCGGCCGCATGCCGTGTCGTCGGCGGTGAAGGTGGCCTCGAACGACCAGCCGTCGAGCGGGAAGTCGACCTCGACCTCGTCCGGGCTGCCGACATCGGGCGGGTCCTTGGGCGGCATGCCGTCCGCACAGCCGTTGCCGTAGCAGTAGGTGTAGGGATGCAGGACGACGGCCTTGTCGCCGTACCGGACGGTGACCGGCGGCGGGGGCACGAGGTCGCCGCCCGAGCCGGGCAAGGACCCGACCACGTCCCCGCACGCGGTGAGCAGGGCGGCTGACAGGGACATCGTGAGTGCGATGCCGAGCCGGCGGGTTGACGAGGCCACGCCGGTCGGACGCATCCCGTCGGTTCACGGTTCCCTGGTCACCGCTGTCCGGGTTCGGGACACTCGGCGGATGTCCTACCCACCAGTGCAGTACCCCGGCGACGGGGGCCAGGTCAGCGGCGCGTTCCGTCCGGCCTCCCAGCCGCCGGAGCTGTCGCATGCATCAGGCGGCGCCTGCCACTACCTGGCCACCGGCGCCGGCACCGGAGGCGAGTTCGGGCTCTACCGCTGGGAGATGGGCCCGGCTCCGAGCGGGCCTGGTGCGCACTTCCACCGGACGATCTCGGAGTCGTTCTTCGTCCTCTCCGGCGAGATCCGGCTCTACGACGGCGGCGACTGGCGGACCGGGGCAGCAGGTGACTTCCTCTACGTCCCGCCCGGAGGCATCCATGCCTTCCGCAACGAGTCGGGCGAGCAGGCGTCGATGCTGATCCTGTTCACGCCCGGCGCGCCACGCGAGGACTACTTCGAGACGCTCTCCGACGCGGTACGTCGGGAGGCACTGTCCTACGACGAGGCGGCGGCCGAGTTCTACCTGCGCCACGACACCTACTGGACCTGACCCCCGGCCGGCCGGACCAGCCACCAGCGCATCAGCAGGTCACGCTGCGGCTCGTCACCGAGCATGAAGCGGTGCTCCCCGAAGACCTCGAAGCCCACATGCTCGTAGAACGCGATGGCGTTGGGGTTGTCCTCCCAGACGCCGAGCCACACGTACGCGAGGCCCCTCTCGCGGGCCACCGACCCGGCGAGGTCGAGCAACCGGCGACCCGAGGCCGGCGCCCTGGTGGGCGGCCAGGACGTACACGTGCTGGATCTCCAGGCCGTCCTCGTAGCCGGGCTCGGTCTGGACGCCCGCCGTGTTGACCCGCAGGTAGGCAATCGGGCGCCCGTCGTGGTGCACCCAGTGGAACTCGCTGCGAGGGTCGCTCAGCTCCGCCGCCAGGGCGTCAACGGTGAAGGTCCGCTGGACGTGCTCGGCGAGGCTGGCCGGGTCGTTGGCGCCCGCGTAGGTCTCGACGAAGGTGGCACGGGCGAGCTCGGCGACGGCAGCCGCGTCGGCGACCGAGGGCCGGCTGACCTTGTACCCGGCCGTCATGCGTCGACCGGCTCCGCCCAGGCCGGGCGCGGGATCAGGCAGAACGGGTGGCCGGCGGGGTCGGCGAAGACGTGCGAGGACGAGCCCGGCTCGGTGAGCCGGCGGGCGCCCAGCGCGAGCACCTTCGGCTCCGCGGCGTCGACGTCGTCGACCATGACGTCGAGGTGCAGCTGCTGGGGGCGGCTCGGGTCCGGCCATGCCGGTGGGTGGAGGTCCGGGGCGAGCTGGAAGGCCAGCCCGGACGTCGTGCCGTTCCGTGCGACGACCACGAAGTCGTCCTCGGCGAACGTCACCGGCTGCCCCAGCAGCTCGGAGTAGAAGCCGGCGAGCGCTCGTGGGTCGGGGCAGTCGACCACCACATGGTGCAGGCGTCCGATCATGCCGCCGAGCCTAGGCGCGTCACCGGCGGTCTCGTCGCTACGGATCCCCCGCCAGCTCGGCGCGAACGTCCTCGCAGATCCGCCGCACGGCGCGCGGCGACAGCATCTGGTGCAGGCCCTCGAGCACCAGCTCGGCCATCGAGTAGCCCGGCTGGGCACGTAGCGCCCGCTCGGCCGCCACGGCCGCCAGCGCACCGCCCCCGTCGGCGTAGGCCGCCCACGCCAGGACCGTGCACACCGGTGCGGCCTCGTTGTCGCCGGTGCACCGGGCGAGCTCGGTCAGCAAGGACACCAGGACTCCCGGCTCGTGGTCGAGCACCAGGGTCATCGCCTCGTCACGCGCCCGCTTGTCGTGCATGCCCACGGCGACCACCGCGGCGTCGACCGGGTCGATGTCCCGGGCCCCGTCCGACCACGTCGCCACAAGCCGCCGCAGCGTCGCCAGCGTCAGGGCGCACGCGCCATCCAGCCCACCGTCGACCGCCGCGTCCATCAGCAGCGCGCCGGCGGCGTCCGCCGCCTGCTCGCGGACCGCGGCGGCCACCGGGTGGTCGGACGGCTCGACGCTGCGCTGCACCGACTCGCGGTCGGTGAGCACCACCGCGCCCTGCGCGACGGCCTCCGCCGCATAGCGGCCGGCGGCCGGGGTCAGCCGGTCGGGCAGCGGCGTGCCGACGGCAGGGCAGCACGTCTCGTCGTCGCACTGGTAGCTGAACCACCGGCGCCCCTGCACCAGCAGCGCCTCGATCACGTCGATGCGACGGCGCCGGAGGCGGTCGAGCAGTGCACGGACCAGGTCGGCCCTGGCCAGCTCGCCGTCGAAGGGCGCCTCGGTGTAGATGACCACGACGGCCGCGGTGGCGCCGGCGTGCCGGACCCGCTCGGCCAGGTCGGCGACAACGGCCGCGTCGTGCCGGGACGCGACCAGGTCGACGCGCATGACCAGGCTGTCGCGACGGCGTGGCCCCTCGAGGCACACCACCACGAGGCTTTCCTTCGGATGGAAGCCCAACCGGTGGGGCAGCACACCAAGGATGTCGGCGGGTGTGCTGACCTTCACGACCATCGGGTCGTCGGCGGCGGAGGACGTCATGCACCGACGGTGGTGCACCGAAGGGTGCCGAACCGGCGTCAGCCGGCGATGTGTGGACCGGTAGGGGATGTGGATTAGCCCCGCGGCCGCGACGTATGCACCGTCCCCGCCATGATGGCCGCCGTGAGCAGCGCAGCCGATGTCGAGGTGACCGCGCAGGTGGATGCCGATCCTGCCACGGTGTACGACCTGGTGAGCGACGTGACCAGGATGGGCTCGTGGAGCCCGGAGACCACGTCCTGCCGGTGGCTAGGCGGGGCGAACGGACCGGCGATCGGGGCTCGGTTCCGCGGCATCAACAAGCACGGGCCGATGCGCTGGAGCACGACCTGCACGGTCACGTCTGCCGACCCCGGGCGAAGCTTCGGATTCGACGTCGACTTCCTCGGGGTCGCGATCTCGCAGTGGGGCTACCGGTTCGAGCCGTCCGGGGGCGGGTGCACCGTCACGGAGACCTGGACCGACCGGCGGGCAGTCTGGATGCGCCTGGCGTCCGTGCCGGTCATGGGCATCGCCGACCGCGCGGCGCACAACCGCCGCGGCATGCAGTCCACCCTGGCCGCCCTGCGGAAGGCCGCCGAGGCGCGCTGACATCCCCCTCAGGTGCGGCGGCGGGGGCGCAGGCGGGTGCCGGGCAGCGTGGGTGCCGGCAGCGACGGGCCGCGGTAGCTCTCGACCTGGCCGAACCGGGTGTCCTCACCACCGACCGCGCGCTGCCACTCCTCCCGCGCGGCGACCACTTCGTCATGGTCGCGGCCGACGAAGTTCCACCACATGAGGAGCTCCTCGTCGAAGGGCTCGCCACCCAGCAGGAGGGCCCGGGCCGACTGGCCGGACGCCGCGAGCACGACGCTCTCGCGACCGCAGCCCAGGTAGACCAGCGATCCCCCTGCCACCAGCTCGCTGTCGACGACCAGCCCGTCAGAGAGCGCCAGCACCGCGTGCTCCCATGCCGGCTCCAGCGGCAGCGCGCCGGTGTCCCCTGCCGCCACCGAGACGTCGGCCCCGACGATCGGCGTGTACGTCGTCGCCGGTGACACCGCGTCGCCTACCCGGCCGAGCACGACCGTCGCGGCCAGCCCGCCGTCGACGTGCACGGGCAGCTGGTCGTGGTGCTCGAACGCGGGTGCCGTCTCCCTGGCGGTGCCCGGCAGCGCGACCCAGAGCTGCACCCCACGCAGCGGAGGCGACTCCGGCGTCGACGTCTCGGCGTGGGTGATGCCGCGACCGGCCGTCATCAGGCTGAGCGACCCGGGACGCACCACCACCTCGCTGCCGATGCTGTCCTGGTGCAGCACCTCGCCGCTGAGCAGCCAGGTCACGGTCTGCAGACCGGTGTGCGGGTGCGGCGGCACGGCCATCGGCGCGGTCGACGGACCGTAGTCGTCGACGAAGCACCAGGCACCGACCGAGCGCTGCTCCCGGTGGGGCAGCGTCCGGCGCACGAGCATCGCGCGCGGCCCGCCCAGGGGCACCTCGCGCGGCGCCATGACCCGGCGCACCGGCTCGTGGCTGACGGTGGCGAGGCCACCGGCCGCGGACTCCTCCGGCCTGCGGTCCAGGTTGCTCACCCGCCGAGCGTACGTCCGCACCACGGCCGCGCCACGTTCGCATCCGTCGGCGCGCGCCCGGCCCCCGCGCGCTGGCGGGGGAACGGCGCACGACCTGCACCAGAGGCCCGCCATCGCGGAAGCCGGATCTCCCTGCAGCGAATCACCTGCCGGGACGCCGCCGTCCCGATTAGGGTTCGGCGGAAGGGTCACGGGCGGGTGCAGGGTGGGTGCGAGAGCTGTGACGTTGCCGCAGGTGCGAGAGGCCGGGGTCGTCGTCTCGACCGGGGTCCCGCCGACCGCGACGCTGCGGATCGGCGTGCTCGGCGAGATGACCGCGGTGCGCGACGGCGCCGTCGTCGACCTCGGCGGTCCCCGGCAGCGGGCGGTCCTGGGGCTGCTGGTGCTGGCCCGCGGCGACGTCGTGCCGGCCGACCGGCTCATCGACGCCCTGTGGGCCGACGGCACCGCCGAGCGCGGCCAGCGCGCTGCAGTCCTACGTCTCCCACCTGCGCCGCCGGCTCGAGCCGGACCGGCGGCCCGCGCGACCGGGCAGGTCTCGCCCGCGGCGGCCCGGGCTACGCGCTGCGGGTGGACGACCGGCGTCGACGCGTGGCGCTTCGAGCGCCTCCTGCTCCGCGCCGGCACCGCCGAGTCGGCGGCCGAGGCGCACCGGCTGCTCGACGAGGCGCTCGCCCTGTGGCGCGGCCCGGCCTTCGCCGACTACGTCGGCCAGGCCTGGGCCGACGCCGAGGCGGCCGGCTGACGAGCTGCGCGACGTCGCCCGGGACACGCCTGGCGGCCCGGCTGGACAGCGGCGAGAGCGCGCTGTCTGGTGCCCGAGATCGAGGGGCTCGTCGCCGAGGAGCCGCTGCGCGAGGAGCGGTGGCGGCTGCTGGCGCTCGCGCTGTACCGCTCGCACCGGCAGGCCGACGCGCTGGCGGCTCTGCGGCGGGCCCGCGCCACGCTCGCCGACGAGCTCGGGGTCGACCCGGGCCCGGCGCTGCGCGCCGCTGGAGGCCGAGGTGCTCGCCCAGTCGCCGGCGCTCGACGCCCCGGCCCGGACCGCGGCGCCCTCGGCACCCGCGCCACCTGCCCCGGAACCGCCGCCGCGACCCCCGCGCGGCCGCGCGTCCGGGGCTCCGTCCATGGGCACGCCCGCCCTGGCCACCTCCCCAGCCGACGAGCTCGTCGACCGCGACCGCGAGGTCGGGCATCGAGGGCTGCCTCGGCCGACGCCCTCGAAGGGCCAGGGCCGGCTCGCTGCTCATCGAAGGACCGGCAGGCATCGGCAAGAGCAGGCTGCTCCAGGAGGTCCGCCGGACCGCCGCCGAGCAGGGCGCCCTGGTCCTCACCGCCCGCGGCAGCCAGCTCGAGAAGGAGTTCGGCTTCGGCGCCGTCCGCCAGCTCTTCGAGGCACCGCTCGCCGACGGCGACACGCCACGCCGACGCTGCTCGCCGGCGCCGCCGCCTCGGCGCCGGCCGTCTTCGACATGCGACCGGTGACTCGCTGACGAGCCGGCCGACCGCGCGGACGGGTCTTTCGCCGTCCTGCACGGGCTCTACTGGCTGACCACAACCTCGCGGCCGAGCAGCCGCTCGTGCTCGCGGTCGACGACGTGCAGTGGTGCGACACCGGCTCGCTGCGCTTCCTCGGCTACCTCGCTGCGCCGGCTCGAGGGTCTGCCGGTGCTGGTCGTGGCGACCCTGCGCACCGGCGAGCAGTACGACGACGACGCGCTGCTGGCCGAGCTCGCCGCTCGGACCACGCACCGTGTCCGTGCAGCCCGGCGCCGCTCAGCGCCGGACGGCACCGCCGCAGCTGGTCCGCGAGCGGCTCGGCGACGCGCGCACGAGCGCCTTCATCGCGGCGTGCCACCGGACGACGTCGGGCAACCCGCTGCTGCTGCGCCAGCTGCTGCGGGCGCTGGAGGCCGAGGGCGTCCGCCCCGACGCGTCGCACGCCGACACCGTCAGCGCCATCGGCTCGCGGGCGGTCTCGAGCATGGTGCTGATGCGGCTCCGCCGGACTGCCGGCGCGACTGCACCGCGGTCGCCCGGGCGATCGCCGTGCTCGGCGACGGGCGCCGCGCTGCCGGCTGGTCGCCGCGCTGGCCGGCCTCGAGCGAGGACCGCGACCGCGTGCGGCGATCGCCGTCCCTGGCCCGCTCCGAGGTGCTGCGCGCCGGACCACCCGCTCGGCTTCGTGCACCCGCTGGTCGCGATCCGCGGTCTACCACGACCTGCCCGCCCGGTGAGCGGGAGCTGGCGCACGAGCCGGGCCGCGCACGTGCTCGACGGCCGGCGGGGCGACCCCGGAGCAGGTCGCCGCCCACCTGCTCGCCGTACCCCCGGCGCGGGGACCGGCGGTGTCGTCGAGGTGCTGCGCCAGGCCGCCGCAACGGCCGCCGACCGCGGCGCTCGACCGAGGCCGCGACCGACCTACCTGCGCCGGGCGCTGGCCGAGCCGCCGCGTCGCCGACGTCCATGCCGACGCTGCTGCTGGAGCTGGGCCGGCTCGAGACGGTGACCGACGGGCCGGCGGCCGATCGAGCACCTCACGCGCGGCCTACGCCGACCCTCGCGCGACCCGCGCGTGCGGGCCGAGGTCGCGATGATGCTGGCCCGGACCGCTGGTCTTCGCCGGTGCGCCGCGGCGAGGCCACCGCGTTCGCCCGGCCCGCGCGGCAGGACCTGCCCGCGGAGCTCGTCGACGAGCGGCAGGCCCTGGCCGGCGCTCGAGCGCATCGGCGGCTACATGCACGGGCTGACCGCACTACGACTGCCGGCCGCGGCGCCGGACGTCGCGGGCGACGGGTCCGGGCGCCCGCGCGCTGGCCGCCGACGCTCGCCTGGGAGGAGCTTGTCGACGGCGACCGGCGGGAGCACGCGATCGAGCTGGCGCACGTTCGCGCTCGAGGACGGGATCCTGCAGCGCATCGACCCCGGCCTGCTCTGGGTGGTCGCGGCGATGGTCCTCGGACATGTGCGACGAGGACACCGCGGCACTTCTGGGACGGACGGCTGCGCCGGGCCTACGCGCGCGGCTGGCTGTTCGCGGCCCTGGCCGTGCACCTGTGGCGCGGCTACGTCCATGGCAGCACGGCGACCTGCCGGACGCCCTGCAGTCGATGCGCACCTGCAACGAGCAGAGCGAGCTGTGGGGTGCGCCGGCGCGATCGGGCAGTCCCCTACGGCCGACGCGTTCATGGTCGGCATGCTGCTCGACCGGGGCGAGCGTCGCGCGAGGCGCACCGCGTTCGTCGAGCTCGCCCTCGACCGGTCCCGCGTTCGGCGACGGCGCCCGGCTCTTCGACGAGGCGCTAGGCCAAGGCTGCGTCGCCGCGGAGGGCGAGCTACGAGAAGGCCCTCGCCACGCCTCGACCGCACGGAGCAGATGCTGACGTCGGTCACAACCCGGTGTGGCGGCCCTGGCGCTCGACTGCGCGCCCGGTCCTCGCCGGCCTCGGCCGCCACGACGAGGCGCTCGCGCCTGTGGTCGAGGAGGTCGGAGCTGGCCCGGCAGCTGGGGCGCGCCGGCGCTGCGTCGGGCGCGACGCCTGCGTGCTGGCCGGCCAGCTGGCGCGGGTCGACGGTCGGCAGGCGCTGCCGCTCGCCGAGGAGGCCGTCGCGCTGCTCGGCCGACCGTCGCACCGGCTCGAGCTCGCGCCGTGCGCTGGCCCGCTCGTGCGCGCTGGGCTGCCGTCGGCGACGAGCGAGCCGAGAGTCGCTGCTCGGACGCGCGCTGACGCTGCCGGACGCTGCGGGGCCGCCGGGCTGCGTGCCGCAGGTCGCCGCCGACGCTGACCGCCGTCGGGATCGCCGTGCCGACGGAGCCGCGGCGACGGTCGTCGACCCTGACCCCGACCGAGCGCCGCATCGCGCAGCGGCCGCGGACGGGCTGCCGTACCGGACATCGCGCAGTCGCTGTTCCTGACCCCGGACCGTGCAGCTCGACCCTCGGCCGATCTGCGAGCGGCTCGGGCGCGGCCACCGACGCCGAGCTGCCCGTGCCGGGCTGGCCAGCCCGGCTCAAGTCAACGCCGAGTCCGCCTCAAGTCGGTCACAGAGGGGCCCTCAAGTGCACGGGGGCAAGAACGGCCGAGGACAAGACCTCGACGACGACGTCCAAGGAGCCTCCGTGACCGCTCGCCCGACCGCCCCCGTGACCACCGCGGCACGCCTCATCGCTGCGCGGCCTGTGCGGCGGCGCCGTCCACCTGCCCGGCGACCCCGGCTACGACGAGGCACGGATCCCGTGGAACGTCGCCGTCGACCAGCGGCCCGCCGCCGTGGCCTACCCCGCCACCGCCGACGAGGTCGCCGAGGTCGTCCGCGCCGCGCCGCGAGCCGGGCTGCGGGTCGCCGCCGCAGGGCACCGGGCACAACGCCGGACCCGCTCGGCCCGCTCGACGACGTCGTCCTGCTGCGCACGTCGGCGATGACCGGCGTCACGGTCGACGCCGAGCGCAAGGTCGGCCCGCGTCGAGGCCGGGTGCCCTGTGGCTCGACGTCGTCGAGGCGGCGCGCCGCACGGCCTCGCCGCCCTGCACGGCTCCTCCCCCGACGTCGGCGTCGTCGGCTACTCCCTCGGTGGCGGCATCGGGTGGTACGCCCGGCAGCTCGGCCTGCAGGCCAACAGCGTCACCGCCGTCGAGCTGGTGACTCGCCGACGGCAGCTCGGTGCGCGCCGACGCCGACACCAACCCCGACCTGTTCTGGGCGCTGCGCGGCGGCGGCGGCAACTTCGGCGTCGTCACGGCGCTGGAGTTCCGGCTCTTCCCGATCGAGACGGCGTACGCCGGGATGCTGGTCTGGGACCGGCGCACGGCCGAGCGAGGTGCTGCGGACCTGGGCCGCCTGGGCCGCTGGACGCGCCCGGACGAGGTCACCACGTCGCTCCGGATCCTCAACCTGCCGCCGATGCCGGAGCTCCCGCCGTCCCTTCCGCGGCCGCCAGCTCGTCGTCATCGACGGCGCCGTGCTGGCCGACGACGAGCGGGCCGCGCGAGATCCTCGCGCCGCTGCGCGAGCTCCGGCCCGAGATGGACACCTTCGCGCGGGTGCCGGCCGCCGCGCTGGTCCGCCTGCACATGGACCCCGAGGGCCCGACGCCCGCGGTCTCGACCTCGACGATGCTGGCCGACCTCCCGGACGCGGCGATCGACGCGCTCCTCGCGGTGACCGGTCCCGGCTCCGGCTCCCGCTGCTCGCTGGCCGAGCTGCGCCAGCTCGGCGGGGCGCTGGGCCGCCCGCACGACGGGGCCGGCGCCCTGCCGCATGCTCGACGGCAAGTTCGCGCTCTTCGGCGTCGCGATCGCCGCGACCCCGGAGCTGGCCGCCCGGAGCCAGGCGGACGCACAGAGGGCCGCCGAGGCCGTGGCGCCGTGGGGCAACGGTCGCCACTACCTCAACTTCACCGAGAGCGCGGTCGACACCGCGTCCGGCTACGACGAGGCGTCGTTCGCCCGGCTCCAGGCGCTGCGGGCCGAGATCGACCCCGCCGGCCTGATGGTGGCGAACCACGCGGTGCCCGGTGCCTCGGCGCTGCCGGTCGCCCTGCCGACCCAGCGCTGACCTGCAACATCACGCCGCATCTCGCCGCGATCACCCCGCACGGTGCAGCCCGGTGTCCGTCCGGGCCGCACCGTGCTAGGGTTTCCCTCGGTTGCAGAAGCAGTTCCTCGCACGTTCTGAAGGACGCCCGCGGATTGTCACTCCGTCGGGCGTCTCGTCATATGTGGACCCGAGCACCGGTTCCGGATGTGGGACGACGACCACCGCGGCAGCCAGGGACCGGCAGTCAGCCGGCCCTACCCCCGCACCACAGAAGGAGCACGGCATGACTCAGGGCACAGTGAAGTGGTTCAACGGCGAGAAGGGCTTCGGCTTCATCGCCCAGGACGGCGGCGGCGCCGACGTCTTCGTCCACTTCTCGGCGATCGCGGCCGAGGGCTACCGCTCGCTCGACGAGAACCAGCGCGTGGAGTTCGAGGTCACCCAGGGCCCGAAGGGCCCGCAGGCCGAGAACGTCCGCCCGCTCTGATCGAGCGCGCACCCCAGCACTGAACAGCACTGAACCAGAGGGACCCCACCGTTCGCGGTGGGGTCCCTCTGTGCGTCAGTGCGTCAGTGCGTCGGGCGTCAGACGAAGGCGGGCAACCAGCGCCAGGCAGCCGCGATCTGCTCGCTGACCGGCTCGCCGTCCCGGCGGACCTCGACCTCGATCAGGCCGTACGGCCGGTCCGCCGCCCAGAAGACCTCGCCGGGGTTGCCGAGCCCGAAGGGCTCGAGGTCGGCCGCGGAAGTGGTGCTTGTTGGGCGCCGCGAACCGCACCTCCCCGATGTCGTCCCGCGCCTCGAGCAGGGCCCGCCCCATCTCCCACAGCGTCTGCTGCAGGGCGAGGCTGTGCACACCCCCGAATCGCGAGACGAGCAGCGACCGCACGTCGTCGAACGCCGCGTCCGGGTCGGCCGGCACCTCGCGCCACCGCCAGCGGGCCGTCAGTGCGGTCGCCATCACCCGGTCTGTCGTCGGCTCGAGCGTCGTGTAGGCGTCGGTGAGGAAGCCGTGGAACTCCGAACCCGTCGACTTGAGCAGCACCAGGTCGCGCAGCCCCGACAGGACGTGCGTCGCGCCGGCTTCAGCGGTGACGGCGACGGTGCGGACCTCGGTGCCACGCCGGACGAAGGTGTGGTCGTGCGGGCGGCCGTCGACCGTAGCCCGGTCCCACACGTGCTCGTCGACCGTCACGCGAGCCGAGGACACCGGCCCCACGTCGTCGACGAAGTGCCGCGCGAGCGCGGTCGCGAACGCCTCGGGGGACGAGACGCCGACCTCCTTCGCGTACGCGAGGACCGTGTTCTTCTGGGTGTCCGTCGGCAGCACCGCGGACTGGTCCCCGGAGAGGTGCGCCTCCTCGAACGAGCCCTGCAGGGCGCTCGACACCACCAGGTCCCGGACTTCGTGCCGGGCCGAGTCGCGCACCACCCGCACCACGTGGGTCTCGGCCTTGCCGTAGCGGTTGGCCCCCAGCACTATTCCGTCGGCTGGCATCGGCTCAGCTCCCCCGGTAGGTCGAGTAGGCGAACGGCGACAGGAGCAGCGGCACGTGGTGGTGGCCGGTCCCTAGCGTGAACGTCACGACCACCTCGGGGTAGAAGGTGTCGCGCCCGGCAGCCGCGAACCACTCGCCGGTGGCGAACGTCAGCCGGTGCGCGCCGGGCTCGGGCGCCCCGAGGCCGGCGACCCGGCCGTCCTCGTCCGTGCTCGCCTCGGCGACGACCGTGCCGTCGGCCCGCTCGAGTCGGACGCCGACCCCCGCCGCCGGCCGGCCGAGCGCCGCGTCGAGGACGTGGGTGCTCACCGTGCTCATTGCAGGCCTCCTGTCGAGACCAGCCGCTCCAGGCGCAGCCGGTTGATCTTCCCGAGCTCCTCGCGCACCACCCGGCGCTCGGTGGCCGGGTCGTTGCCCAGCCGGTCCTTCAGCACGGCCAGCAGCTCCTCGCCGTCGCGGCCGCTCGCGCAGACCAGGTAGACGTGGCCGAACCGCGACTCGTACTCACGGTTCCCCTCGGCGAGCGCGGCGCGGGTCTCGTCGGCGACACCGGACTGCTCGCGCCGGGACGCCGCGCTGCCGGCCCGCTCGCCGATGCGCGGGTGGCCGGCCAGCGCCTGGTCGAGGTCGCCCTCGGTCAGCTCGGCGAGGGCCCGGTCGGCGGCGGCGTACAGCCCGTCCGCGCTCGTGAACGGGCGGGCCGCCGCGACCGCGTCGGCCCACCGCGGCGACGCGCACACCTCGAGCAGCTCGGCGTGCAGGTCGGCCGTCGCCAGCCGGTCGAGACGGGCGACCGCGCCGGCGCCACCTCGCCGCGCATGACCGTCCAGCGCCGCCCGGTCCAGCCCGGTCGCGGCGAGCACCTCGTCGGCGTCGAGTGCGCCGCAGTCGACGCCGCGCAGCAGGAAGCCGGCCAGCGCGAAGGCCGTGGCCGGCTCGTCCAGGACGCCGGAGTCGGCGCGCGAGGCGTAGGCGCGCAGCCGCGCGGCGGCGGCCGCCGTCCCCTCCCGGTAGAAGGCGTACGTCGCGAGGTACCGGGTCGGCAGCTGCGCGGGGTGCAGGTCCCAGCCCTGGTAGATGCCGCGCTCCAGCGAGCGACGGACCAGCCGCGCGTGCAGCGCCCACCCCGCGTGGACCGACTCGGCGTCGCCCACGGGCAGCACGTTGGTGGACCCGTCGCTGACCCGGACGCCGGTCTGGGCGGCGGCGACCTGCAGGACCGCCTTGGCGTGGTCGGCGACCGGGTGCTCCATCGACTGGTAGGCCGCGGCGACGCCGAGCGCGGCGCTGTAGTCGTACGTCCCGTAGTGCAGGCCGGTGCACCGCCCCGCGGCAGCGTGCACGATGCGCGCGACCGTGGCGGTGCCGTCGGCGCCGAGCACCGCCTGCGGGGTCTCCACCTGCACCTCGAAGCGCAGCGACCGCTCGGGCAGGCCGTGCGCGGACTCCAGCCGCTCGCAGAGGCGGACCATCGCAGTCGACCTGCTCCACCGAGGTGACCTTGGGCAGCGTCACCACGAAGCCCGGCGGAACCGGACCGGCCCAGCGCCCGGACCACCAGGTCGAGCGACCGCACGCCGCGGCGCCGGCTCGGTGCCTCCAGCGACTTGACCCGCACGCCGCGCACCAGCGGCGACACCGTCCCCGGTGACCTCGGCGAGCACCTCGCCGACCCGGGTCGCGTCCCAGTCCTCGTCGGCGTCGGACCGGTTCCCGTAGCCGTCCTCGAGGTCCAGCCGCAGGTCCTCGACCGGCTGGCCGCCCAGCTTGGCGAGCACCCGGGCCACGCCTCCTCGACGACGGCCCGGTCGATGCCGGTGACCCGGGCCATCGACTCGGCGTCCTCGCCCTCCACGGCCTCCAGCGCCGCGGCGCCGACCCGGTCGACGACGGCGGGCCCGACCAGCGGGTGGTCGGCCGGCAGGTAGAGCGTGTGCACGGGCTGCCGGGTCGCCGGCTCCCCCGGCCAGCCGGCCGCCAGCGCCGCGTCCGCATCGGCCAGCAGCCGGTCCAGCTCGCCGAGGACCTCGTCCGGGAAGGGTCACGAGGTCGCGTCCCAGCGGGCGCGCAGCGCGGCCAGCCCGTCGTCGGTCGGCGCCCCCCACAGCCGCATCCGGGCCATCCCGCCGTCGGGATAGACGTCGAGCCGGACATCCGTCGCCGGGAGCGGCCGCGTCGAGGACGAACCGGTGGCGGGTGTCCGGCTGGAGCGGTGTGCGGGCCATGCAGCGGCTGCCACCCGTGCCCTTCGCCGTCGCGGGCGGCACAGCGCGGCGGAGCCGGGCGCGTTTCCGAGGAACCACGTCGTGTCCAGCTCGACGACCCGCACCACGCCGCGGGCGGCCAGCCGGACCTCGACCCAGTCGTTGCCGTCGTCGCGTCGGCGCGAGGTCTCCCAGCCCTCACCCATCGACCGGGCCAGCCCGGGCGCGATGAGCCGCTGCGGCGAGCCGTAGAACAGGTTGCTGCACCCGGTGACGATGCCGCCGAGCTCGAGCGCGGCGAGGTCGACGGTGCCGAGGGTGGACACCAGCGCCGGGTCGGCGACCACCTCGCCGTGCACGCGGAGCCGGGCGACGCCCCCGTCGGGGTAGATGCCGAGCCGGACGTGGGTCCACCGGCCAGGCGACGCGACCTCGAAGGTGTTGGCGGTGTCACCCTGCAGCGGCGAGCGCTCGACCAGCGTGGTCCAGGTCGCCGCGCGCAGGTCGTCGACCGACGGGTGGCCCTCGACGCGGACGGCCTCGACGGAGGCCTCCGTCGGGAAGTTGCCGGTGAAGTGGCTGGTGTCGACGACCACGGCCCGGACGACGCCCGGCGCGCCGAGCCGCACGATGGCCTCGTCGCGCGCGTCGGGTCCGAGGTCGCGGCGGCGGCGGGTCTCCCAGCCGTCGTAGACCTGTCCCTTGGCGCCGAAGGTGCGCGGCGTGAACGCGGCCGGTCCGGGGTTGACCAGGTTCTCGCGCCCGGCGAACAGCTCGTCGTTCGCCCAGACCACGCTGCCGCCGAGGGTGCGCACGGCGAGGTCGGGCAGCTCCGTCAACTCATTCGCTGGCAGGCGACTCGTCCATCACGCCTCCCCTCGGGACAGCAGCCGGCCGCGCGGCGCGCTGTCGGCGGTCACCGACCCGCCCAGCCAACCACGTCGAGCGCACCACGCCGGTCAGGCGGGCGCCGGCGTAGGGAGTCACCTGGTTGCGGTGGTGCAGCCGCGACGGGTCGACGACCACCTCGTCGTCCGGGGCGAACGCGACGAGGTCCGCGGCGGCGCCCGCGCGCAGCGTGCCCTTCGTCGCCAGCCCGGCGAGGCCGGCCGGTCCGGTCGCCATCCAGCGCACCAGGTCGGCGAGCCGGTGGCCGCGCCGGCGTGCCTCGGTCCACACCAGCGGCAGGCCGATCTGCAGCGACGAGATGCCGCCCCACGCCGCCGCGAAGTCGCCGGTGTCGAGCCGCTTGAGGTCCGCGGTGCACGGCGAGTGGTCGGACACGACCAGGTCGATCACGCCGTCGGCCAGCCCGCCCCACAACGCGTCGCGGTTGGCGTCGCCGCGCACCGGCGGGCAGCACTTGAACGCCGTCGCCCCGTCGGGCACGTCCTCGGCGCGCAGCACCAGGTAGTGCGGGCAGGTCTCCACCGTCACCCGCACGCCGTCGGCCTTGGCCGCCGCCAGCGCGGGGAGCGAGCCGGCGCTGGACAGGTGCACGACGTGGACCCGTGCGCCGGTCTGCCGGGCGGCGTCGATCACCGCCGCGATCGCGCGGTCCTCGGCCTCGGGTGGCCGCGACCTCAGGAAGGCGTCGTACGTCGGCCGCCGGCGTCCGGTGCCGCGGCGAGGGCCGCCGGGTCCTCGGCATGCACGAGCAGCAACCCGTCGGCCGCGGCGACCTCGGCACAGGCGCCGAGCAGGCCGTCGGGTCCCAGCGCCGGGAACTCGTCGACCCCGGAGTCCGGCAGGAAGCACTTCACCCCGAACACACCTGCCGCCAGCAGCCCGCCGAGGCCACCGGCGTTGCCAGGGACGGCCCCGCCCCAGAAGCCGACGTCGACCGCGCAGCGGCCCTCCGCGGCCGCCCGCTTCACCGCCAGCGCGTCCGGGTCGAGCGTGGGCGGGATGCTGTTGAGCGGCATGTCGAGGATGGTCGTGACACCCCCGGCGGCCGCCGCCCGGGTCGCCGTCTCGAAGCCCTCCCACGCGGTGCGGCCCGGCTCGTTGACGTGGACGTGGGTGTCCACCAGGCCCGGCAGCAGCACGAGGTCGTCGCCGAGCTCCACGACCTCCCGCCCGGCGACCGACCGGTCGAGCCCCCGCACCTCGACGACCCGCCCGTCCGTCACGACGACGGTGCAGGCTCCCTCCCCTGGGCCTGGAGCGCTGCTCACCAATTGGTGAGCAGGGTCATAGGCCGGGGGGAGGGAGCTGCCCAGGACGGCGCGGCGGGCGTGCAGGACCAGGTCGGGCTCGCTCACGGGTGGGTGATGTCCTCCGGGCGCACCGGGACCCGGGTGAGGAACTGGCCGGTGGCGTCGCGGATCGCCGCCAGCACTGCCGGGCCGGAGGAGACGGTCGGCGGCTCGCCGACGCCGCGCAGGCCGTAGGGCGCGTGCGGGTCCGGCAGCTCGAGCACCTCCACCTGCATCGGTGGCATGTCGAGGATGGTCGGGATCAGGTAGTCGGTGAACGACGGGTTGCGGATGATCCCGTCGGTGACGACGACCTCCTCCATCACGGCGAGCCCCATGCCCTGCGCACTGCCGCCGTGGATCTGGCCGACGCACCGCCGGCGGGTTGATGGCCCGGCCGACGTCCTGGGTGCACGCCATCTCCACGACCTTCACCAGCCCGAGCTCGACGTCGACGTCGACGACGGCGCGGTGGGCGGCGAAGGCGTACTGCACGTGCGCGTTGCCCTGACCGGTCTCGGGGTCGACGGCCTCGGTGGGCCGGTGCCGCCAGATCACCGTCTCCTCGACGGCCTCCTCCCCGAGGACGGCCGCGAGGTCGTCCAGCACGTCCGCCCAGTCGTCGCGACCGGCGCGGGCCAGGACCGCCGACCGCACGCGGCGGCAGGCCTCCTGCACGGCACCGCCGGTGACGTACGTCTGGCGGGACGCCGACGTCGAGCCGCCGCTGCCGACCGTGGTGTCCGCGGGCGCGACGACGACCCGGTCGACACCGAGCTCGGTGCGGGCGATCTGCTGCTGCACCGTCACGAGCCCCTGGCCGACCTCGGCGGCCGCGGTGTGCACCGTCACCGTCGGCTCCCCGCCGGTCATCTCCAGCCGGACCCGCGCGGTCGAGAAGTCGTCGAAGCCCTCGCTGAAGCCGATGTTCTTGTAGCCCACCGCCCAGCCGACACCGCGCCGGACGCCCTCGCCGTGGGTGGTGTTCGAGACGCCGCCCGGCATCGCCGTCAGGTCGGCGTCATGGAAGCCATCGTCGGGCATCGGCGCGGGCATCGGCATCGCCTGCAGCCGCCGCAGCAGCTCGGCGACCGGCGCGGCGCTGTCGACGACCTGGCCGGTCGGCGCGACCGATCCCTCGCGCATGGCGTTGCGCACCCGGACCTCGACCGGGTCCATGCCGAGCGCCGCCGCGCCCTTGTCCATCTGGGACTCGTAGGCGAACGCGGCCTGCACCGCGCCGAAGCCACGCATCGCACCGCACGGCGGGTTGTTCGTGTAGGCGCCCCAGCAGTCCATCCGCACGTTCGGCACGACGTACGGACCCACACCCATCAGCCCGGCGTTGCCCACGACTGCAGCGCTGCTCGAGGCGTACGCCCCGCCGTCGAGCCAGATCTTCGCCCGGACGAAGACGCAGGTCGCCGTCGCGGGTGAACCCGTGCTCGTAGTGCAGCCGGGCCGGGTGCCGGTGGACGTGGCCGAAGAACGACTCCTCGCGGTTGTACGACATCTTCACCGGCTTGCCGGTGCGCAGCGCGAGCAGGCAGGCGTGCGCGTGCATCGACAGGTCCTCGCGGCCGCCGAACGCGCCGCCGACCCCGGCCAGGGTCAGCCGGACCTTCTCGGGTGGGAGGCCGAGGGCGCGGCAGATCTGCTGCTGGTCGACGTGCAGCCACTGGGTCGACACGAACAGGTCGACGCCGCCGTCCTCGGCGGGCACGGCCAGCCCGGACTCCGGCCCGAGGAAGGCCTGGTCCTGCATCCCGACCTCGTACTCGCCCGACACGACGACGTCGGCCGCCGCCGCGGCCGCCTCGACGTCACCCTTGCGGATCTTCAGGTGCCGGATCAGGTTGCCCTCGGGGCGCAGCAGCGCGGCCTCGCGGCTGTTCTCGACGACCGGCGGGTCCTCCGGGTGCAGGTCCTCGGAGGGGCCGTTCGTGCCGTGGCCGAGGGCGGTGCGGGCGTCGGTGACCGGCTCGAGCACGTCGTAGTCGACGACGATCCGGGCGCAGGCCCGCCGCGCCGTCTCCGGGTGGTCGGCCGCGACCAGCGCCACCGGCTCGCCCTGGTAGAGAACCTTGTCCTTGGCGAGCACCGGCTGGTCGGCGATCTCCAGCCCGTAGTACAGCTCGCCCGGGACGTCGTCGGCGGTCAGCACGGCGAAGACACCCGGGACGGCGAGGGCCAGACCCACGTCGACCGACCGGATGCGGGCGTGCGGGTGCGGGCTGCGCAGGGTGACCCCCCACAGCATGTCGTCCATCCAGAGGTCGCTGCCGTAGGCGAACTCGCCGGTCACCTTCAGCGTCCCGTCCGGCCGCGACGCGTCGGTCCCGACGCCGCCGTCCCGGCGTACCGTCGTCGGCGCCTCGCCGGCGCTGCTCACTGGGGAGGTCATGACGCGGCCCTCGCCAACAGGGTGCGGGCAGCCGTCTCGGCGTCCCGGGCCAGGGCGTCCTCGTCGGCCGTGACCAGCCGGTCGTCCTCCACGACGGCCCGGCCGCCGACCAGCAGCAGCTCCAGCGGCGGCGGCGGCCCGAGGACGAGCGCGACGACCGGGTCGTCGATCCCCGCGTGGGCCAGGGTGTCGACCCGCCACAGGGCGAGGTCGGCCAGCTTGCCGGGCTCGATGCTGCCGATCTCGTCCGAGCGTCCGAGGACCGCGGCGCCGCCCAGCGTCGCCATCTCCAGCCCGTCGCGGACCGTCAGCGCGTCCGGCCCGCCCCGCGCCCGGGCGAAGAGCACCGCATGGCGCACCTCCTCGATCAGGCTGCCGGCCTCGTTGGACGCGGCGCCGTCGACCCCCAGACCGACCGGCACCCCTGCGTCGCGCAGGTCGCGGGTCCGCGCGACACCGGCGCCCAACCGTGCGTTGCTCGACGGGCAGTGCGCGACACCGGTCCCGGTCGCGCCGAGCCGGGCCACGTCGCCGTCGGAGAGATGGACCGCGTGGGCCAGCCACACGTCGTCACCGAGCCAGCCGAGGGACTCGACGTACTCCACCGGCGTCGCGCCGAACCGCTCCCGGCAGAACACCTCCTCGTCCGGCGTCTCGGCGAGGTGGGTGTGCAGCCGCACGCCGTGACGGCGGGCCAGCGCCGCCGCCTCGGTCATCAGCTTGCCGGTGACGGAGAACGGCGAGCACGGCGCGACCGCGACGCGCACCATCGCGTCCGGCGACGGGTCGTGGAACCGGGAGACCGCGTCCTCGGTCGCGCCGAGGATCGCGTCCAGGTCCTCGACGACCGAGTCCGGCGGCAGGCCGCCCTGCGACGCGCCGAGGTCCATCGAGCCGCGCGTCGGGTGGAAGCGCAGCCCCACCGCCGCCGCGGCCGACACCTCGGCGGCGAACAGGTCACCGCCGCCGTGCGGGAAGACGTAGTGGTGGTCGGTGCTGGTCGTCGCCCCGGTCAGGGCCATCCGGCCGAGGGCGGCGGCCGCCGCCGCGCGCACGACCTCCTCGTCCAGCCCGGCCCAGACGGGGTAGAGCGCGGTCAGCCACTGGAACAGCGTGTGGTCGACCGCGTGGCCGCGGGTCGCCCACTGGTAGAGGTGCTGGTGGGTGTTGACCAGTCCCGGCGTCAGCAGGCAGCCGTGCCCGGGGACGACACGGTCGGCGTCCGTCGCGTACGTCGGCAGGTGCCCGCCCGGGTCCCACCGCCACGACCCGCCCGTCGCGGACGACGACGTGACCTGTCGCGTGCTCCGTGCGTCCGGCGTCCATCGTCACGACGGCGGCTCCGTCGATGACCCAGGCCCGCGGCGACGTGGTCATCGCAGCCGCCCGGCCGCCTCGCGGACCGCGACCAGGATGCTCTCGTAGCCGGTGCAGCGGCACAGGTTCCCGGCCAGCGCCTCGCGGATCTCGGCGTCGTCCGGTGAGGGGTTGCGGGCCAGCAGGTCGTGCACGGCGACGACCAGGCCCGGCGTGCAGAAGCCGCACTGCACGGCGCCGGCGTCGAGGAACGCCTGCTGCACCGGGTGCAGGCCGGCGCGCCCGGGGTCGCCGCATCGCTGGCATCGGCGGCATCGCCGGCATGGGCGGCATCGTCGGAGAGCCCCTCGACGGTGACCACCTCTCGCCCGGCGGCCTGGCCGGCCGCCACCAGGCAGGCGCAGACGACCTCGCCGTCCAGGTAGACCGAGCAGGACCCGCACTCGCCCTGCTCGCAGGCGTTCTTCGAGCCGGGCAGGCCGAGCCGCTCGCGCAGGACGTACAGCAGGCTCTCGCCCTCCCAGACGTCGTCGGCCTGCCGGCGCTCGCCGTTGACCGTCATGTCCACTCTCACGGTGTGGGTCGCCTCCCGTTCGTGCCGCGGTACTCGGTCCACGCCCAGCCGAGGGTCCGGCGGGCGAGGACGGACAGGGCCTGCCGGCGGTAGGCAGCTGTCCCACGGACGTCGTCGATGGGCTGGGCCGCCGCGCCGACCAGCTCGCCGAACCGCTCGGCCACCCCGTCGGGCAGGGCCGCTCTCGACTCCCACAGGTCGGCCAGCGCCCCGGCGGCGAAGTCCTGGGCCTCGACGGCGTGCCGTGGCGTGGGCGCGGCCGAGCCGATGGCAGCACCGACTCGGCCGTCTGCGGGGTGCAGCGCGAGACCGAACGACGTGACCGCGATGACCATGGCGTTGCGGGTGCCGACCTTCGCGAACTGCTGCGGCCCGGTCGCCTGGGGCAGCAGGACCGCTGCGATCAGCTCGTCGTCCTGCAGCGCCGACTTCTTCACCCCCGTGAAGAAGTCGGCCACCGGGATCGACCGCGTGCCACGGGCGGCGGACTCCGCTTCGACGGTCGCCCCGACGGCGAGCAGCACCGGATGGGCGTCACCGGCCGGTGAGGCCGAGCCGAGGTTGCCGCCGACCGTGCCGCGCACCCTGATCTGCGGTGAGCCCACGGTGCGGGAGGCCATCGCCAGCCCTGGCGCGTGCGAGCCGAGCTCGGACATCACCCGCGCGAAGCTGACCCCCGCACCGAGTCGGATCCCGCCGTCGTCGGCACGGGACCACTCGCGCAGCTCGGGGACCCGGGTGAGGTCGATCAGCACGTCCGGCCGGTGCCGGTCGAAGTTGAGGTCGACCATGACGTCGGTCCCGCCCGCGATCGGTGTCGCACCGGGGTGCTCCGCCCGGGCGGCCAGCGCGTCCGCCCAGGTGGTCGGCGCCAGGAACTCCATCGGTCCGACTCAGCCCCTCTCCCGTTGCTCGCAGCGAACATAGGCTCTGGGCAGGGTCTGGTGCACGCGTCCGAGCGGAGGGGGCCCCGTCGGGTGTCCGGTCGGGTGTCCGGTCGGGTGCCGGCGCGACGTCGACGCCGCCGCTTCACTCCGCGCCGAAGCTGCCCCGGCTCTCCGTGCGGGATCAACGGCTTGCTGGCGCGGACCTTCAGCTGCTGGACTGCCCACGTGTTGCCGTCGGGGTCGCTGAACCCGAAGAACGTGCCCCCGTCGCGCTCGTCGAACACGCTGATCTCGCTCGCCTCGACCCCGCGGGACAGCAGCTCCGCCCGCGCCGCTTCGGCGTCGGCGACGCACAGCTGAAGCCCGCGCATCGAGCCCGGCGCCATCTCGTTCTGCGCCGGCAGGTCCCCGACGACGATCGAGCAGCCCGACCCTCGTGGCGTCAGCTGCGCGACGTGCATGTGCTCGTTACGGGTGTCGTGGTCGAGGGCGAACCCGACCTGGTCGCGGTAGAACGCGATCGACCGGTCGATGTCGCGCACCGGCAGCAGGACGACCTCCAGGGTCCAGTCCACGATCGGACCTCCTCGACGGGTCGGGGCCAATGCGGCCGTGGTCGGCCAGCGGCGACGCTATCCAGCCGCACAGCGGCGTCGGGAATCGCTCCATGCCCTTGGCAGCACGCCGACGAACGTGTCGGTCGCGCTCGATGCGCGTCGCGCCGCGATATCGGCCCTGGACGGGGTGGCCGCGGCAGTGCTGTCAGGGCAGGCGCATGTGCAGGCGGATGACGGTGCCGGCCGCGCCGGAGCGGACCTGGACGAGGTCGCAGAGCTGGTTGGCGAGCCACAGGCCGCGGCCGTTGATCCGCTCGAGCGAGGGCCGCTGACGGCCGACGAGCGGGTTGGCGATGACGCCACTGTCGGTGACCTCGCAGACGATGGCCGACGGCTCCGTCCAGACGCGGAGCAGGCCGATCCCGCCACCGTGCAGCAGGCTGTTGGCCGCGACCTCGTCGACGGCGAGAGTCAGGTCGTCGCTGCGCTCCTCGTCGAGGCCGACCTCGGCGCACTGCCGGCGCACGAGCCGCCGCACCGACCCCAGCTCCCCGCTCGTGATGGGCAGCTCGACCGAGGCTCCGGCCGGCGGTGGCAGCGGGTGGCCGCGCAGCGCCCTCGACGGTGGCACGGAGTGGTAGGAGTCGCTCGCCGAGCGCCCGTCGGCGTCGACGACGACGGGATGGGTGGCCAGCGCCTGGTCGAGGACTCCCCCTGCGAGGGAGGACACGTCGTACGGACACAGGAGCCGCCACGCCGGCCCGTCACCGAACGCCAGGTTGAGCAGCGACTCGTGCAGCTGGCACTCGGCGAGCTCGGCCGGTGACCGGTCTGCCCAGATCGGCTCGCCGATGCCGCGGACCGGGCGACCGAGCGCGGTGTTGCGGTCGAGGAACTCCTGCCAGGCCGGGATGATCCGAGCCGGGTTGGCGCCCATCTCGGCCATGTCCTCGACGCGCACGCCGGACTCGTCGGCGAAGAAGTTGCGCAGCCACGCCGCCCGCTGGCCCGGGACCGCCACCAGCACGGCCTCACCGAGCTCGACCCCCTCACGGATGAAGGAGATCGACTGCTCGAGGAACCCTGCAGGCTCGGAGTACAGGAACGCCTCGTGCGAGAACCCCGGGACCGCGCTCAGGTCGGCGGTCTGAGCGGTCACGGGGCCTTCATCTGCGAGAGGTCGTCGGACACAGCGGACAGGCTACTCGCCATCCCAGTCGGGCTCCGGGGTCTCGACGCCCGGTTCGGGCGTGCCCTCGGGACCGGCAGGCCCCGACTGGACCTCCGCGTGCCGGGCGTGCAGGCGCTCGCGGATCTCCTCCGGGGAGTAGCTCCGGCGCCGTCGCTCGGCCCTCGCCACGACGGCACCGGTGGCCGCGACGCCGACGAGCCCGGCCAAGCCGATCAGCTTCCAGGGCACCGCCCACGTCCTCATGCCTCGTAGGTTAGGCCCCGTGCCTGCCCGAGGTTCCGCCTCCCGCCAGGGCACACCGCTGTCCCTGGACGCCGCCGTCGAGCTGACCCGCACCGGGGACGTCTGGCTCTTCCGCGGCCACACGGTCGCCGACCGGGCCATCCAGCTCTCGACGAACAGCCCGGTGAACCATGTCGGGATGTCGGTGGTGCTCGACGACCTGCCACCGCTGATGTGGCACGCCGAGCTGGGACGCTCGCTGCCCGACGTGTGGTCCGGGGCGCACCACCGAGGGGTCCAGCTGCACGTGCTCCGCGACGCAGTCCTGACCTGGGGCACCCGGTACGGCCAGCGGGCCTGGCTGCGCCAGCTGCACCAGCCAGGAGGTGACGGTGACGCGGGAGATGGAGGACGCGCTGCTGCGCACCGTGGCCCGGCTGGACGGCACCCCGTTCCCGTCGACGACGCGGCTCGCGTCCCGCTGGCTGCGGGGTCGGGTGCCGGTCCGGCCGCGGCGGCCCGGCCCCGGAGCTGGAGACCGCGTTCTGCGCCGAGGTGGTCGCGGCGAGCTACCACGCGATGGGCCTGCTGCCCGACGACCGGGGCCCGAGCTGGTACGACCCGGGCCGGTTCTGGTCCGGGGACGACCTCGCGCTGGTCGGCGGGAGCTGGCTGGGCGGCGAGATCGCGGTGGACCTGCCACCGGCATTCCACAAAGCGGACGAATCGGTCCCTTGACCCACACACCGGACGCTCATACTGTGCCGCGAAGGGCCACATACACCGCCGGTGACGTCCACGCTGACTTCCACATCGCGGAAGGAGGGGGATGACCGCTCCACCCCCGTCCCCGCTCCCCGTCGTCGTCGCGCCGGACAAGTTCAAGGGCAGCCTGAGCGCGACCGAAGCCGCCGAGGCGATCGCCGCGGGAGCCCGCGACGCGGCCGGCCGGATGGGGCTCGCGCTGGACCTCAGGCTCCGGCCGGTCGCCGACGGCGGGGAGGGCACTGGTCGCCGCTGCTGCCGCCGCCGGCTACCCGCTGCGCACGGTCACCGTGACCGGACCCCTCGGCGTTCCGACGCATGCCCAGCTCGCCGTCGGGACCGATCCGGTGGACGGGACGCCGACGGCCGTGGTGGAGCTCGCCGCCGGCTCCGGGCTGGCCCTGCTGACCGGCGGTCGCGGGGATCCCGCCAGCTCCGTGACGGCCAGCACCCGCGGGACGGGCGAGCTGGTCCGCGCCGCCCTGGACCTGGGGGTACGGCGGATCGTGCTCGGCCTGGGCGGCGCCGCGGCGACCGACGGCGGCACCGGGATGGCGGCCGCGCTCGGCGCTCGTTTCCTCGACCGTGACGGCCGGGAGCTGCCGCCGGGAGGCGGCGCACTGGGTGCCCTGGGCCGGGTCGACGTCGGCGGCCTGGACGCCCGGCTCGCCGACGTCGAGATCGTGGTGGCCCGTGACGTCGACAACCCGCTGATCGGCCCCCGCGGCGCGGCTGCTGTCTTCGGACCCCAGAAGGGCGCCGGCGGGGCCGAGGTCGGGATCCTCGACGAGGGGCTGCGACGCCTGGCCGACGCGCTGCGCCGCGACCTGGGCGCCGACGTCGAGACGATTCCCGGAGCTGGTGCGGCGGGCGGTGCAGGCGCCGCGGCCCTCGCTCTGCTCGGCGCCCGGCTCGTCCCGGGCATAGACCTCGTCCTCGACCTGGTCGGCTTCGACAGCGCGCTCGACGGCGCCCGGCTGGTGGTGACCGGCGAGGGGTCGCTGGACGTGCAGAGCCTGGGGGGCAAGGCCCCGGTCGGCGTGGCACGTCGTGCCGCAGGCAGGGGTGTCCCGGTGGTGGTGCTCGCCGGCGGCATCGACCTCGACGAGGCCGGCCGATCGGTGCTGGCCGGCTTGGGCGTCCTGGGGCTGCACGCCCTGACCGACATCGAGCCGGACGTGTCCCGCGCACAGCGACGGGCAAGAAGCCTGTTGCGGGAGCTGGCCGGCCGGGTGCTGCAGCCGCTGCTCGGCGACCTCACCGACGTACGACCTCCGACCCTCACGAGGAGCAGGTGACATGAAGCGAGAGCATCCGCGTCGACGGACCGATCAACGACCGCTACGGCGAGGTGCTCACCGAGGAGGCGCTGGCGTTCCTGGCCGAGCTGCACCGCGCGTTCGACGCGCGCCGCCGCGAGCTGGTCGCGGCGCGGACCGCGCGCTACGAGGACATCGCCCGCGGCGGGAGCCTCGACTTCCTGACAGCCACCAAGGACGTCCGCGAGGACGACACCTGGCGAGTCGCGCCGCACTCCCCCGGTCTGGTCGACCGCCGCGCCGAGATCACGGGTCCCACCGACCGCAAGATGACCATCAACGCGCTCAACTCCGGCGCCAAGGTCTGGCTCGCCGACCTCGAGGACGCCAACACCCCCTTGTGGGAGAACGTCGTCGAGGGCCAGCTCAACCTGCGCGACGCGATCGAGCGGCGTATCGACTTCACGTCACCCGAGGGCAAGACGTACGCGTTGAACGACCAGACCGCGACCATCGTGGTGCGCCCCCGCGGCTGGCACCTGCCCGAGAAGCACATCCTGGTCGACGGCGACCGGACGTCGGGCAGCCTGACCGACTTCGGTCTCTACTTCTTCCACAACGCGAAGCGGCTGATCGAGCTCGGCGTCGGGCCGTACTTCTACCTGCCGAAGATGGAGAGCCACCTCGAGGCTCGACTGTGGAACGACGTCTTCGTCCACTCCCAGGACGCGCTGGGCATCCCGCAGGGCACGATCCGCGCCACCTGCCTGATCGAGACCTACCCGGCGGCGTTCGAGATGGAGGAGATCCTCTACGAGCTGCGCGACCACTCGGCCGGGCTCAACGCCGGCCGCTGGGACTACATGTTCTCGGTCATCAAGACGCACCGCACCCGAGGCAAGGACTTCCTGCTGCCGGACCGCAACACGGTGAACATGACCGTGCCCTTCATGCGGGCGTACACCGAGCTGCTGGTGCGCACCTGCCACAAGCGCGGCGCGCACGCGATCGGCGGCATGGCGGCCTTCATCCCGAGCAAGGACGAGAAGGTCAACGAGGCGGCCTACGCCAAGGTGCGGGACGACAAGACCCGCGAGGCGGGCGACGGCTTCGACGGCTCGTGGGTGGCGCACCCCGGGATGGTTGTGACCTGCACCGAGGTCTTCGACTCCGTCCTCGGCGACAAGCCCAACCAGGTCGACAGGACGCGCGACGACGTGCACGTGACGGCCGACCAGCTGCTCGACGTGAAGTCGACGCCGGGGTCGGTGACGGAAGGAGGCCTGCGCAGCAACATCAACGTCGGCATCCGCTACCTGGAGACCTGGCTGCGCGGCACCGGCGCGGTCGGCATCAACAACATGATGGAGGACGCGGCCACCGCCGAGATCTCCCGATCCCAGGTGTGGCAGTGGCTGCACAACGACGTCGAGCTCGACAGTGGCCAGACCGTCACCCGCGACCTGGTCGAGCGGCTGGTCGAGGAGGAGATGGCGGGCATCCGCGAGTCGGTCGGCGACGACGCCTTCGCCAAGGGCCGCTGGGACGACGCGCGGTCCCTGTTCACGGACGTGGCGCTCTCGGACGACTACCAGGACTTCCTCACCATCCCGGCGTACGAGCGCATGCCCTGAGACCGTGACCACCCCCGTCGAGCAGGTGGCGACCCGGCTGCGCCGGGAGCTCGGCAACGACGCGGTGCTGACCGACCGCCAGCAGCTGCGGACCTACGAGTGCGACGGCCTCGCCCAGTACAAGGTCACGCCGGCCGTCGTGGTCCTGCCGCGCACCACCGCGGAGGTCGCGGCGGTGGTCCGGGCCTGCCTCGACGCGGACGTCCCGTACGTCGCGCGTGGATCCGGCACCGGCCTGTCCGGGGGCGCGCTGCCGCATGCCGACGGGGTCCTCGTCGTGACATCGCGGATGCGGGCCGTCCGCGACGTCGACGCCGCCGACCAGCGGGCCGTCGTGGAGCCGGGCGTCATCAACCTGCAGGTGACGCGCGCCGCCGCACCGCAGGGCTACTACTACGCGCCCGACCCGTCCAGCCAGCAGATCTGCTCCATCGGCGGCAACGTGGCGGAGAACTCCGGCGGCGCCCACTGCCTGAAGTACGGCTTCACGAGCAACCACGTGACCGGCGTCGAGATCGTCGCCCCTGACGGCGAGGTCGTCCGGCTCGGCGGCAAGGCGCCGGACCCGCCCGGCTACGACCTGATGGGTGCGTTCGTCGGGTCGGAGGGGACGCTGGGCATCGTCACCGAGGTGACCGTCCGGCTGACCCGGGCCCCGGAGGCGGTGCGCTGCCTGCTCGCCGCGTTCCCGTCCACCGACGAGGCGGGCGGCGCGGTGTCGGCGATCATCGGCGCCGGTGTCGTCCCGGCGGCCATCGAGATGATGGACGCCCTGGCGATCGAGGCCGCCGAGGCGGCGGTGCAATGCAACTACCCCAAGGGTGCGGGGGCGGTGCTCGTCGTCGAGCTCGACGGTCCCGCCGCCGAGGTCGCCGCGCAGTTCGACGAGGTCGAGCGGCACTGCCGGGCCAATGCGGCGACCGAGATCCGGATCGCCGCGGACGAGGCCGAGCGCGCGCTGTTCTGGAAGGGCCGCAAGTCGGCGTTCGCGGCGGTCGGGCGGATCAGCCCCGACTACATCGTCCAGGACGGCGTCATCCCCCGCACCGCGCTGCCCGAGGTGCTGCGCCGGATCGCGGCGCTCTCCGCCGAGAGCGGGGTGCGGGTCGCCAACGTCTTCCATGCCGGGGACGGAAACCTGCACCCGCTGGTCCTCTTCGACGACGCCGTGCCCGGACAGGCCGAGGCGGCCGAGGAGGTGTCCGGCGCCATCCTCGACCTCTGCATCGAGCACGGCGGCTCGATCACCGGCGAGCACGGCGTCGGCATGGACAAGGCGAGATTCATGCCGCGCATGTACACCGACGACGACCTCGACACGATGCAGATGCTGCGCTGCGCGTTCGACCCGAAGAACCTGTCCAACCCCGGAAAGATCTTCCCCACCCCCCGGCTCTGCGGCGAGATCCCGGGCCGCCACAAGGGTCCCCACCCGTTGCAGGCCGCCGGACTCGCCGAGGTGTTCTGAGCCATGCCAACGGGGTCACGAACCAGGCCGGCCGACACCGTCCTCGACGGGTTGCGCAAGGTCTGCGACGACCGCGCGCGCACCGGGACCGACGCCGATGCGGTCGCCGGTGTGCCAGCTCGTTACGTGGCGGCGCCGGCCACCACTGCCGAGACCGCCGAGGTGATGTCGCTGGCCGCGCAGCACGACCTGACCGTCGTCGCGCGGGGGGCCGGCACCAAGCTGGGCTGGGGGCTCCCTCCGAGCTCGGTCGACCTGGTCGTGGACACCACCGGGCTGGCAGGGGTGGTCGAGCACGTCGCCGGCGACCTGGTCTGTGTGGTCGGGGCGGGTACTCCCCTCGAGGAGCTCCAGTCGCGGCTGGCCGGCTCGGACCAGCAGCTCGCGCTCGACGTCCCGGTCCCGGGCGCGACCCTGGGCGGCACCATCGCGGTCTCGACCAGCGGCCCGCGGCGCCTGCTCTACGGCACCATGCGCGACCTGCTGATCGGCGTCACGTTCGTGCGTGCCGACGGCGTCGTCGCCAAAGCCGGTGGCAAGGTCGTCAAGAACGTCGCGGGGTACGACTTCGGCAAGCTGCTCACCGGCTCCTACGGCACCCTGGGCCTGCTGACCGAGGTCGTCGTGCGCCTGCACCCCCTCCCGTCGGCCCGGCGGGTCGTCACGGTCCGGACCGAGCACCACCGGGCCGTCGGCCCGGCCGCGGCGGCGGTGCTCGGCTCCCAGCTGGTCCCGGCCGCTGTCGAGGTGGACCAGCCGGGCGACGGACCGGCACGGGTGACGGTGCTCCTGGAGGGCATAGAACAGGGCGTGGACGCCCGCGGGCAGGCAGCGCTCGAGCTGCTCGAGCCGTTGGGTGACGCGACGGTGACCGGCGAGCCGCCCGCGGACTTCGCCGCCTACCCGTTCACCTCGGACGGCACCGGCCTGAAGGTCACGTCCAGCATGACCGGGGTCGCCGGTGTGCTGGCGGCGGCTCGCGACCTGTCGCGTGAGCTGGGCGTCGAGGTCGCGGTCCGCGGGTCGGCGGCCGGTGTTTTGCACGCCGGGCTGCCTGCCGGCACCGCGCCGGACACCGCGGCGACGGTGGTGGACCGGCTGCGGGCAACCTCGGCGGCGTACGGCGGGAGCCTCACCGTCCTGACCGCCCCCGCCGGCGTGCGCGCCGCCGTCGACGTGTGGGGACCGGTGCCCGGGCTGGCCCTGATGCGCCGGGTCAAGCACGAGATGGACCCGGGCCACCGGCTGGCCCCGGGCCGGTTCGTCGGAGGGATCTGAGAAACCATGACAGCGGGGCCGGTCGACGCCACCAAGGGGACCCTCGGGTCCGACGGTCCGCTGCGCGTGCCGGAGCCCACCGGACCGGCCGCCTTCGACGACCACCATCCGCCGTCGGCCGAGCTGGCGGCCGACTGCGTGCACTGCGGCTTCTGCCTGCCGACCTGCCCGACCTACGTCCTGTGGGGCGAGGAGATGGACTCCCCGCGCGGCCGCATCTATCTGATGCAGGCGGGGCTCGACGGCGAGCCGATGTCCGACTCGATGGTGCAGCACTTCGACGCGTGTCTCGGCTGCATGGCCTGCGTGACGGCGTGCCCGTCCGGCGTGCAGTACGACCGGCTGATCGAGGCCACCCGGGCCCAGGTCGAGCGGCGCCACCGACGTCCGCTGACCGACCGGCTGCTGCGCGAGGCGGTCTTCGCGCTGTTCCCGCACCCCAGGCGGCTGCGGCTGCTGCGCGGCCCCCTGTCGGCCTACCGGCGCAGCGGGCTGCAACGCATGGTGCAGCGCACCGGCATCCTGACCCGCATCTCGCCGTCCCTCGCCGCCATGGAGGCGCTCGCCCCACCGTTGCGCCGCACGCCGAGACTGCCGGAGCACGTCGAGGCCCGAGGCACCCGTCGAGCCGTCGTCGGAATGCTGACCGGCTGCGTGCAGGGCGAGTTCTTCCCCGGCGTCAACGCGGCGACCGCGCGCGTGCTCGCCCTGGAGGGCTGCGACGTCGTCATCCCGCGCGGCCAGGGGTGCTGCGGCGCGCTCAGCGTGCACAACGGTCGCGAGGCCGAGGCGATGGATTACGCGCGGCGCACCATCGACATCTTCGAACGGGCCGGCGTGGAGCACGTCGTCGTCAACGCCGCCGGGTGCGGCTCGTCGATGAAGGAGTACGCCGAGCTGCTCAAGGACGACCCCACCTACGCCGCGCGGGCCGAGCGGTTCGCCGCGTCGGTGCGGGACGTGAGCGAGCTCCTCGTCGAGCTCGGCCCGGTCGCCGGCCGTCATCCCCTGCCGGTGACCGTCGCGTACCACGACGCCTGCCACCTCGGGCACGCGCAGGGTGTGCGGACCCAGCCGCGGGAGCTGCTGCGCAGCATCCCCGGTCTCGAGCTGCGCGAGATCGCCGACCCCGAGATCTGCTGCGGGTCGGCCGGCATCTACAACATCCTCAACCCGGAGCCGGCCCGCGACCTCGGTGACCGCAAGGCACGTGACGTGCTGGCCACCGGCGCCGAGCTGCTCGTCACCGCCAACCCAGGCTGCCTGATGCAGGTGGCCTCGTCCGTCGATCGGCTCGGAGGCCGCATCGCACTCGCCCACACCGTCGAGGTCCTCGACGCCTCGCTGCGTGGGCTGACGCCTCGGCGTCTCGGTATCACCCGCTGAAGAATGGAGGCCTGACGATGGCCCAGTCGACCCACAGTCCGGGCACCCCGGCCGGGGGCGCCGCAACCGAGATCAGAAGCCAGAACCTGCCCGCTGTGCAGTACGCGGACCTGCCGGAGCCGCTGCCCATGCGCCACGTCATCGGCCCGAGCGTCCTCCTGCTCGCCGGCGCCATCGGCTCCGGCGAGTACGTGCTGTGGCCCTACATCACGTCCCAGGTCGGGATGTCCCTGGTGTGGCTGGTGATGATCGGCGTCGCCACGCAGTACTTCCTGAACATGGAGATCGAGCGGTACACCCTCGCCACGGGTGAGACGGCCGTCAGCGGGTTCACCCGGCTCTGGAAGCCCTGGGGCTGGCTGTTCATCATCATGACGGTGGTGCCGTGGGCCTGGCCCGGCTGGGCCACCGGCGGCACGACGACCCTCAGCTTCGTGTTCGGGTTCTCCGAGGACGCCATCCCCTACGTCACGATCGGGGTGCTGCTCCTGATCGGGGCGGTCCTCACGGTGTCGCCCGTCGTCTACCAGACGGTGGAGAAGGTTCAGTTCTTCCTCGTCGCACTCATCGTGCTGTTCCTGGTGTACGCAGCCGTGGCACTGCTCGGGTTCGACGGGTACGAGGCGCTGGGGAAGGGGTTCCTCGAGGTCGACCAGATCCCGGACGACGCGGAGACGGTCGGTGCCGCGACACTGCTCGGCGCCATCGCCTTCGCCGGCGCCGGCGGCGCGCTCAACCTGGTGCAGTCGAACTGGGTCCGCGACAAGGGTCTCGGTATGGGAGCCAGGCTGCCCAAGGTGGTCTCGCCGTTCACCGGGGAGGAGACGGCCGCCCCGACCACTGGCTTCTTCTTCAAGCGCGACGAGGAGAACATGCGGCGCTGGCGCGGGTGGTGGCGAGTGGCCGACCGGGAGCAGTTCTCGACCTTCTTCGTCATCGGTGCAGCCGCGCTGCTGATCCTGATGACCCTGACGTACGTCAGCGTGGGGACCGGTGGTGACGCCGAGAGCTTCGACTTCATCCGGAACGAGGGCGAGGCCCTCAAGAGCGAGCACGGCGACTGGCTCGGCACGGTGTTCTGGCTGATCGGCACGGTCGTCCTGTTCTCGACGAACCTCGCGGTCCTCGACATGGTGGGCCGCGTGACGGCCGACGTGCTCAAGACCGGTCCGCTGGCCGCCAATACCAAGTGGTCCGAGAGCCGGCTGTACTTCACGGTGGTCTGGCTGGAGATCGCCTTCGGCTCGGCCATCCTCTTGTCGGGTGTGGACCAGCCTCTGCTGCTGCTCGTCATCGCGTCATCGCTGAACGGCCTGGTCATGTTCGTCTACTCGGCGCTGCTGATCCAGCTCAACAGGGGCATGCTGCCCCGTGAGATCGGGCTCGGTGGTGGCAGGCTGGCCGCGATCTGGTGGGCCGTGCTGTTCTACGGCTTCTTCTCCGTCATCCTGCTGTGGGACCAGATCGGCAATCTGTTCGAGTAGGTCCGCGAGGTCCTTTCCGGATCGCGGTGGTTGGGCGCGCGTCGCGCCGGGCATCAGTGCGCGGACCACGGTCGCCGGGAGGCGGCGCAACGCCCAGCCACCGGCCCCCGGGAGCTCACCGTGACGTGCGAGACGACAGCCCGCTCAGAGCTGGAGCTTCCGGTGGCGCACGAGGCGCCGGCGATGGCGCGAGCGTTCCTCCGCTCCTCGGGCTGTGCCAGGCACCACGGCACGGTGCTCGACGACGCCGTGCTCCTGGTCGAGCGAGCTGGTCACCAACTCCGTCCTGCACGGCGGGCCGCCGCTGGTCGTCGCGGTCGACTGCGACGGCGAGTCCCTGCAGGTCCGCGTACGAGACGGTTCGCCGGTCCCGCCCGAGCAGCGTCAGGCCGGGCCACTCGGAGGAAGGCGGCCGCGGGCTGGCTCTGGTGGCCGGGCTGTCCAGCGACTGGGGCGTGGACCCCGAGCCGGACGGCAAGCACGTCTGGTTCGTGATGCGCCGACAGCCCTCCCGCTAGCGCCGGACCCTGGCGTCGGGCTCCCCGACGGTCCCGGTGCGGTGGCTGTCGTCGGTGGCCTCGTCGATCACCTCGCCGTCGACCATCTGGCTCGACGGCGCGGACACCTGGCTCGCCGCGGCAGCGGTCTCGGCCGCTTCCTGGTGCCGGGCCTGGATGCCCGAGACCGTGCGCAGCTTCTCCTCCGGGAGGAACAGCACGACGACGAAGGCGAGCACGAGCACGAGAGCCGCGACCCCGAAGACGAGGTCCATCGAGCCGGAGAAGCCCTCGAGGAAGGGCCGGGCCAGCCGCGGGTCGAGCCGGGAGAGGAACGACGTGTCGTCCAGCGCGCCCGCGGGCAGCGTGCCCCCCGAGCGGAACGCCTCCACGACGGCGGAGTTGGCCGGGTCGGCGAGCACCTGCGGGTCGCGCAGCGCCGCCTGGAAGGCCGGAGTGGCGGCGTCGGCCCGGAACGCCGGCCAGGATCTTGTCGCCGACGGTCGAGAACAGGATCGAGAGGAACACCGCGGTGCCGAGCGTGCCGCCCATCTGGCGGAAGAAGGTGGCGGACGAGGTGGCGACCCCCATGTCCTGCGGCGGCACGGCGTTCTGCACTGCCAGGACCAGCGGCTGCATGTTGAACCCGAGACCGACGCCGAACAGGCCCGCCATCGACAGCGTCTGCCACAGCGGGGTGTCCACGCCGATCGTCGACAGCAGGCCGAGGGCGACCACGAGCAGCCCGCAGCCGACCACCGGGAACTTCTTGTAGCGGCCCGTCCGGGAGATGACCTGCCCGGCGAAGATCGAGCCGCCCATGATGCCGAAGGTCAGCGGAAGCAGCAGGAGACCGGCCGTCGTCGGCGACTCGCCCTTGACGATCTGCAGGTAGAGCGGGAGCGCGGCCAGGCCGCCGAACATCCCCATGCCGAGGATGAAGTTGAGCAGCGACCCGATCCCGAATGTGCGGCCGCGGAACAGCCGCAGCGGCAGCAGCGCGTCGTCGCCGTAGTTCCGCTCGGCGAGCACGAACGACACGATGCCCACGAGCCCGACGACCATCAGGGACAGCGAGATCGGCGACCCCCAGCCCCAGTCGCGACCCTGCTCCGCGAGCAGCAGCAGCGGCGTCAGCCCGGCGATCAGGGCGAGCGCCCCCGGCCAGTCGATCCGGTGGTCTCGGCGCTGGTGGGGCAGGTGCAGGCTGCGCATGACGAGCACCATGGCGAGTGCTCCGACCGGCACGTTGACGAGGAACACCCAGCGCCAGCCGGTGATCCCGAGGATGGAGTCCTGACCGGCCAGGAAGCCGCCGACGACCGGGCCGAGGACGCTCGACGTACCGAACACCGCGAGGAAGTAGCCCTGGTACTTCGCGCGCTCCCGGGGCGGCACGATGTCGGCGATGATCGTGAGCGCCAGCGAGAACAGGCCGCCGGCACCGAGGCCCTGCACCGCGCGGAACGCCGCGAGCTCCCACATCGACTGGGCGAAGCCGCACAACGCGGACCCGACCACGAACACGGTGATGGCGGTGATGAACCACGGTCGGCGCCCGTAGAGGTCGGAGAGCTTGCCGTAGAGCGGGGTGCTGATCGTGGCGGTGATGAGGTACGCCGTGGTGGCCCACGCCTGGACCGACAGGCCGTGCAGGTCGTCGGCGATGGTGCGGATCGACGTCGCGACGATCGTCTGGTCCAGCGCCGCGAGGAACATGCCGGCGAGCAGGCCGGACAGGATCGTGATGATCTGACGGTGCGACAGCGGCTGGGTGTGGTCGGTCACGGGGGCGGCGGTCATGGGGCGGTGGTCTCCTGCAGGGTTCGTGAGTCGGCCGCAAGCTCGTCGAGGAGTGCGGGGCGCAGCGCGGCAAAGCTGTCGTTGAAGCGGGCCAGCAGGTCGGTCAGGGTCGCGACGTCCTGCTCCGGCCAGCCGTCGACGATGCGGCTGAAGGTCCTCTTCCGCCGTTTCGCGGCGGAGGTCGTGCACGACCCGGCCGCGCTCGGTCGCCACCAGGAGGCTGGCCCGGCCGTCGACGGGGTCCGGCATCCGCTCGACCAGACCCGCGCGCACCAGCTCCGCGACCTGCCGGCTCACGGTCGACGGGTCCACGCAGGCCGCCTCGGCCAGGGCGGAGGATCGCTTCGGCCCGTCGTGCACCAGCTGGAACAGCAGGGCGTACGCCGCCCAGTCGATGCCGTCGGCGCTCTTGGCCGACATCTGGGTCCGCATCGCGTGGCTGGCCCGGGTCAGCCGGACCATCTGCTCGCTGAGCGCCGCCGGTCAGCGAGTCGTCCTGGTCGTGCTCATCCGCGCCTCCCTTCGTGGCCGCCGGCGATTATGTGCATGCACCAACTAACTGCGTTCACCATACAACCATTTTCCGGGCCCGCGTCACACTGCGGGCGACAGGCCGAGCCGGGTCATCAGACCCTCCGCGTCGAACGGCGCTCGCACCTTCGCGTCGTTGTCGAAGTACACGACGACGTCGTGGCCGGACGCCTGCCAGCCACGGACCCGCTCGGCCCAGCGGTCGAGCGCCTCGGCGTCGTACCCGCTGACGTAGAGCTCCTGGTCCCCGTGCAGCCGCACGTACGCGAGGTCGGTCGTCGGCTCGAGCAGCAGCGGCCACTTCCCCGCCGTGTCGGCCGTGACCACGGCGACGTCCCGCGAGCGCAGCAGGTCGAGGAACCGGTCGTCCTCGTAGGAGGGGTGCCGCACCTCCATCGCGTGCCGCAGCGGCCGGTCGGCGTCGGTCGTCAGCCAGGCGCGGTCGGCCATCCGCTCGTCGTGCAGCGCCGCGAGCCGCGCCGCCGCCCCTGTCGTGCGCGGCAGCAGGTCGAGGAAGTCGGCGATCCGCCCCGGATCGAAGCCGAGGTTCGGCGGCAGCTGCCAGAGCATCGGGCCGAGCTTGTCGCCGAGCGCGAGCACACCGGAGGCGAGGAAGTTGGCCAGCGGCGTCTCGACGTCGCGCAGCTTCTTCATGTGCGTGATGAACCGTCCGCCCTTGACCGAGAACACGAAGCCGTCGGGCGTCTCCGCGCGCCATGCCTGCCAGCTGGCCGGCTTCTGCAGCGCGTAGAACGAGCCGTTGATCTCGATCGACGTGAGCCGGCGGGAGGCGTGCTCGAGCTCACGGCGCTGCGGCAGACCCTTGGGGTAGAAGACGCCGCGCCACGGCGGGTAGGTCCACCCGGAGATGCCGACCCGGACGGTCCCCGGCTTCGCCGTCGCGGCCGTCACTGGCACGGCGCGCAGTCTACGGTCGAGGCATGTCCCAGCCCGTCGTGTCGATCGACCTCGCCCGCGAGCTCCGCGAGGCCGGCCTGCAGTGGACACCGGCCAGGGGCGACCACTTCGTCGTGGCGGACCGCGGCATGGACGACGAGCTGTTCGTGCTCAGCGACATGACCATCGAGGTGCAGAACTTCGCGACCGGCCCGGTCATCGGCTTCAACGGCACCACCGAGTGGGCGCTCGACAGCCTCGACATGCAGGCCGCGCTCTGGCTGCCGACGGAAGGGCAGCTCCGGTCACTGCTCGGGGCGACGTTGCGGCGCCTCGAGCGCACCGACTCGTCGTACGTCGTCACGGTCGACGCCGACGGACAGGACCGAGCGGCCGAGGCCGCGACCGCGCCCAACGCCTACGCCCGGGCACTGCTGGACCTGGCGCCGGCGCGGCTGCGGTGACCGACGAGGACCTGCGGCTCGCGGTCTACCGGGCGCTGGCCTCGACGGGTGGGGTGCCGCGGGTCGCCGACCTGGCGGCCGCCGCCGGAACCAGCGACGAGGAGGTACGCCGGGGCCTGCACCGCCTGGCGGACGCCCGACACCTGGTGCTGGGCGCCGACGACGAGGCCGTGCTTGGGGCAGCTGAAGATCATTCGTGCCGCTCTGGAGATCATCCGGCCGAGAATGATCTCCGGGGCGGCACGATGGATCTTGCCGAGGGGTCGTGCGGGACCGAAAGCCCGGTTAGGCCGCTCAGTCGGCGAGGTCGGCCTTGTGCTTCTCGAGCTCGGCCATGACCGCGGCCGTCACGTCGTCGGCGGGCTGGGCTCCGTCGACGGTGACCAGCCGCTCCCGCTGCGCGTAGTAGTCGAGCATCGGACGGGTCTTCTCCTCGTAGACCTCGAGCCGGTGCTCGATGACGTCCTGGGTGTCGTCGGAGCCACGACCGCGCGCGAGCAGCCGCCGGACCAGCTCGTCGCGCTCGACGTGCAGGTGGATGGCGATCTGCACGGCAACGCCGAGAGCGCGCGCGGTGTCGTAGGCGACCTTGGCCTGGTCGACGGTGCGCGGGAAGCCGTCGAGCACGTAGCCACCGGCCTGGCTGGCGGCCACGATCGGCTTGCGCAGCATGTCGAGCACCATCTGGTCGGGCACCAGGTCCCCGCGCGACACGAACTTCTTGACCTGCTTCCCGAGCGGCGGTCTCGTCGGTGACGTGCTGGCGCAGCAGGTCCCCGCTGGAGATGTGGGTCAGGCCCAGTCGCTCGGCCAGCTGGACGGCCTGGGTCCCCTTCCCGGCCCCGGGCGCACCGATCAGCAGGAGTCGCATGAGAGGTGATCCTGCCCTGTCCGCCGCGTCCGGCGCACAGGTGTCCACCCCTACGCTGACCGGCGTGAGCGCGACAGGCAGCGACTTCGGGCGGATGTGGGACGACCTGCACGGTGTCGGACGGGACGCCCGGAGCACCGGCTACCGGCGGTACGCCTGGACCGCGGCCGACCTGGACTGCCGCGCGTGGTTCGCGGCGGAGGCCTCCCGCCGCGGCCTGGACCTGACGCGCGACCGCAACGGCAACCTGTGGGCGTGGTGGGGCGACCCGGATGCCGGTGACGCGGTGGTGACCGGCAGCCACCTCGACTCGGTGCCCGACGGCGGCGCGTTCGACGGTCCGCTCGGGGTGGTCAGCGCGTTCGCCGCGATCGACCTGCTCCGCGAGCGGGAGGTTCGGCCCGACCGCCCGCTGGCCGTCGTCAGCTTCGCCGACGAGGAGGGCGCGCGCTTCGGGGTCGCCTGTGCCGGGTCCCGGCTGCTGACCGGCTCGCTGGACGCCGACCGGGCCCGCGCGCTCACCGACGGCGAGGGCACGACGATGGCCGAGGCGATGGGGGCGGCAGGCCACGACCCGGCCCACCTCGGTCGCGACGACGACACGCTGGCCCGGGTGGGGACGTTCGTCGAGCTGCACGTCGAGCAGGGCCGCGGGCTGGTCGACCAGGAGGTGGCGGTCGGTGTCGCCGGCAGCATCTGGCCGCACGGCCGCTGGCGGCTCGACCTGCCCGGCGAGGCCAACCACGCCGGCACCACGCGGCTGGCCGACCGCGACGACCCGATGCTGCGGCTGGCAGTCCGCCGTCCTCGCCGCCCGCGAGGAGGCGCAGCGCCACGGCGCCGTCGCGACGATCGGCAAGGTGCACGTCAAGCCCGGGGGGACCAACGCGATCCCCTCCCTGGTGCGGGCCTGGCTCGACGCGCGCGGCGAGGACGAGCAGTCCGTACGGTCGGTCGTCGCCGCCGTCGGCACCGCAGCCGGAGCCGACCCGGCCGAGGAGTCCTGGTCGCCCGAGGTCGTCCTTCCCCGACGCGCTGCGCGACCACCTGGCCGAGATCCTCGGCGGCGCACCCGTGCTCGCGACCGGTGCCGGCCACGACGCCGGCGTCCTGGCTGGCGCCGGTGTCCCCACGGCGATGCTCTTCGTCCGCAACCCGACCGGGGTCAGCCACTCCCCCGCCGAGCACGCCGAGGCCGACGACTGCCTGGCCGGGGTCGAGGCGCTGACCGCAGTCCTCGCCGACCTGCTGGGCGACGAGACGGTCGGGCACGTCATGACCGACGTACCACTGCGAGCTGGCCTGGCTGCCGCCGGGCCGGGTCGCCCGCGACGTCGTGATCGAGGTGGACGGGGACCGCATCGTCGCGGTGACCGAGGACGCGCCGGCCACCGGCGAGCGGCTGAGCGGCCTCGTGCTGCCGGGCCTGGCGAACGCCCACTCGCACGCCTTCCACCGCGCGCTGCGCGGCCGGACCCAGGCGGCCACACCCGGCGGCTCGTTCTGGACCTGGCGGGACCAGATGTATGCCGTGGCCCAGGCACTGGACCCTGACTCCTACCTGGCGCTGGCGCGCGCCACCTACGCCGAGATGGCCCTCGCCGGCGTGACCTGCGTCGGCGAGTTCCACTACCTCCACCACCGCCCGGACGGCGGCCGCTACGACGACCCGAACGCGATGGGCCTCGCCCTGGTGCAGGCCGCCCGCGAGGCCGGGCTGCGGATCGCCCTGCTCGACACCTGCTACCTGGCCGGCGGCATCGGCTCGCCGCTGTCCGGGGTCCAGCGCCGGTTCGGGGACGGCGACGTCGCGGGGTGGGCCGAGCGGGCGGACGCCCTGCGGGCCGCACTGTCCGGCGCCCCGGACGTGGTGGCCGGGGCAGCGGTCCACTCGGTCCGCGCGGTCCCCGCGGACCAGATCGCGGAGGTTGCGGCCTGGGCGGGCGGCGCGGTGCCCGCGCCGCTGCACTGCCACCTGTCCGAGCAGCCGGCCGAGAACGAGCAGTGCCTGGCGGCCTACGGCGTCACCCCGACCCGGCTATTGCACGACCACGGTGTCCTCGGCCCGCGGACGACCGCGGTCCACGCGACGCACCTCGGGGACGAGGAGGTGGCCCTGCTGGGTGCCTCGGCGACGTACACCTGCCTGTGCCCCACGACCGAGCGCGACCTGGCCGACGGCATCGGCCCGGCCCGCCTGCTGCGGGACGCCGGGTCGCCGATCACGCTCGGGTCGGACAGCCACGCCGTGATCGACCTGTTCGAGGAGGCCCGGGCGGTCGAGCTCGACGAACGGCTGGCCAGCGGCGTCCGCGGCACGTTCTCGACCGGGCAGCTGCTCGACGCCGCGACGATCGCCGGCCACGCGTCACTGGGGTTCCCCGACGCTGGCCGGCTCGCAGCCGGAGCGCGCGCCGACCTGGTCGCAGTCCGGCTGGACTCGGTCCGGACCGCGGGAGGAACGCCGGATACGGCGGCCGACCGCGTCGTGTTCGCGGCCACCGCGAGCGACGTGACCGACGTGGTCGCCTCCGGACGGCGGGTCGTCGAGTCCGGCCGGCACGTCCTCGGCGACGTCGCGAGGCTGCTGGCGGACGCGATCGGCTAGTGGTGGCGGAAGCCGCCGAGGAACCGCCGGAAGACCCCGCCCTGCCGGGGCAGCGGTGCCGCGGGCGTGGCGCTGTCGCCCGCCTCGTGGCCACCGGCTGGTCGTAGTCGGTGCGCACGATCGCGTCCAGCACCTGGTCGTCGTCGAAGTGCTCGGAGTGCTCGATCACCGGGACGAAGCCGACCAGCATCCCGTTGCGCATCACCTGCGCCTCGAGACCGGCCGTGCCGTCGGAGTCCCAGATCGCCTGCCGCCCGTCGGGCAGCGAGATCCGCACGCCGAACTGGTAGACCCCGGCCTTCTCCAGGTGGGCGTCGACCCCGCGCTCCCGCAACGTGTCGACGACCTTCCGTGCCCTGTTCTCGTCCATCGCCGCCCCAACGTAGCCGCCGTCCCGGCAAGTTCCCGATCCCGCGCCGCGGGACTGTCAGCCCCGTCGGGCACAATGGCTGCTGACACGGAGGTCGACCGAGGAGGGCCCGCACGATGAGCCGACGGGGCTGGGCGCTGTTCGTCGCGATGGGCGTGATCTGGGGTGTGCCCTACCTGCTGATCAAGGTGGCCGTGGAGGAGATCGAGCCCTCGGTCCTCGTCCTGGGTCGCACCCTGCTGGCCGGCCTGCTGCTGCTGCCTGTCGCGCTGGCCCGCGGCCATCTGCGCGGGCTGCGGGCCGCCTGGCTGCCGATCCTCGCCTTCTCGCTGATCGAGATCGCAGGGCCGTGGCTGCTGCTCGGTGTCGCCGAGCAGCGCCTGTCCAGCTCGCTGACCGGGCTGCTGCTGGCCTCCGTCCCGCTGGTCGCCGCCCTGCTCGCATGGCTCGGCGCGGGACGGCTGACCCACGCCGACGAGCGCCCCGACCTCCGCCGCATGCTCGGCCTGCTCGTCGGCCTGGCCGGGGTGGCGGCACTGGTCGGGTTCGAGGTGGGCGCGGGCGACATGAGCGCCGTCCTGGCCGTCGCCGGCGTCTCGGTCTGCTACGCCGTCGGCCCGATCATCCTGTCGCGCTGGCTGTCCCACCTGCCCGGCCTGGGGGTCATCACCGTGTCGCTGCTGGTGACCACGGTGATCTACCTCCCGGTGGGGCTGGCCCAGGCGCCGGCGGAGCTGCCGTCGGCCAAGGTCGTCTGGTCGGTCATCGGCCTCGCGGTCGTCTGCACCGCGCTCGCCTTCGTGGTGTTCTTCGAGCTGATCGCCGAGGTGGGGCCCAGCCGGGCCACCGTCATCACCTACCTCAACCCGGCCGTCGCCCTGCTGCTCGGCGTCGTCGTCCTGGACGAGGCGTTCACCGTGGCGACCGCGGTCGGCTTCGCGTTGATCCTCGCCGGCTCGGTGCTCGCGACCCGCTCGTCCGCCAGCCGTGCCCAGGTCGACCTCACCGAGCGGGAGCGGGTGCCCTCGACACGGCAGCCGGTGGACAGTGACTGCGAGACGGTCGCCAGCCCGGTCGCCGAGCCCTGACGTCGCTCACCGGGTCGGGGCTCAGTCGGGCAGCGTGAGGTCCAGCTCGAGCCAGTGAGCCAGATCCTTGACCTCGCGGCGCACTGCTGCGGTCATGGTCGCGGTGAAGGGCGCGTCCGGGTGGATGGCGTCGACCCGGAGCACCCCGGCCTTGCGGTCGGCGGTGGCGTCGAGCTTCCCCACCAGCCGGTCGCCGTACAGGATCGGGAGCGCGAAGTACCCCCAGCGCCGCTTGGCGGCGGGCTTGTACATCTCCAGCTGGTAGTCGAACTCGAAGATCTCGGCAATCCGCTTCCGGTCGTACACCAGCCGGTCCAGCGGCGACAGCAGCGCGGCACGCCCGCGGAACGGCCGGCCTACCTGCTCGGGGTCGACCCGCCACTCTCCTCGCACGCCCTTGACGACGGCCGGCTCGCCGGCGGCGCCGACGTGGTTCGGCTCGCCCAGCGTCTCGGTCGCCCGCGTCCGGGCGATCCCGAGCGCCCGCAGCCGTTTCTCGCTCCGCAGGCGCATCGCCTCGTCGAGCTCCACCGCGGGCTCGTCCGGGTAGACCCGCTCGGCCAGGTCCCACAGCCGTTCGCGGCACTCGCGGCCGGCCGTCGCGACCTCGCCGCGCGCCACCAGGAAGTCGAGCATCTTCGTGACGTTCTGATTGTTCGTCCAGCCGCTGGACCTCCACGGCACGACGCAGCTGTCCGGAAGCTCGCGGGCCGGCAGCGGCCCGTCCATCCGGAGCCGCTCGAGGATGTCCAGCCGGCACTCCTCGTTGGTGGCGACCCAGCGCTCGTTGTCCTCCTGCCACTCCCGCAGCTGCCCCGGCCCGGGCCACGCTGCCATCTCGGCCGTGTAGAGACGCAGATCCTCGCGCGGCCGAAGCATCATATGCAGCTCGATGAGCAGCTGGCTGTCGAGCGCCTCCTGCAGCTCGTCGGGCTCGTACGTCGATCCGAGCCGGCTCCACAGCACGAGGTCCGCGCTCGGCGCCACTGCGGCAGTCGGGTCGTTCTGCAGCAGCGTCAGGTGGCGCACCGTGTCGAGCAGGTCGGTCGGCCGCGTGCTGTCCAGAAGCTGCGCGCGCACCGCGATGCGGCGCGCGTCGGTGCGAGAGAGCTCGTGGACGGTCACGATCCGAGGCTATGGCAGGGGAGACCACATCCCTCCGCGGAGACAGACGCTCGCCTCGACGGCGGCGCGGGTCGCGTCGAAGAGCTCCGAGGCATGCGCCGGGTCCCGGCCGATCGCGGTCATCCCGAAGCGCCCGTCCACCGCGAGGCAGGACAGCATGTGCAGCACCACGCCCGTCCCCGTGCGGTGGTCGAGGTGCAGCCCACGTTCGCCGACCGCCTTCACGACCGTCGACGGCGGGAGCCCTAGCCATGCCGGGTTGAGCACGTTGTCACTGGAGCGGTACGCGCGGAAGGAGCCGTCCTTCGCCACCCACCGTCCCGACCCGGCGTCGTACCGACCCGGGACGTGGTTGCGCAGAACTGCGTACGGGTGCGTCGTCCCGCCCTTCCGGAGGTTGACCTCGAGGGCGTAGACGCGCCACGTCCCCGCGCTGTCCCGCGCGGCCGCGAAGTCGATGCCCATCCGCCCGGCCGCCCCCTGCCTCGCGAGCTGCTCGCCGACGGCGACCGCGTGCCGCCCCAGGTCCGTGACGTAGGCGGCATCGGCCGGGAACCGGCAGCCCATGTAGACCTGCGCGTCCGCTCCGCCCAGCTCCTGCTCGTGGGTGGCGAGCAGGAGCACCTGACCGTCGGGCAGCACGTCGATCTGCGCGCTGGGGCTGGTGAACTCCGTGCCGCCGATCCGTTCCTCGACCACCCCGCCGGCGAGCAGGTCATGCAGGTACCAGTCGGGCAGTGCCTCGACGGCGGCCCGGACGTCGCCGCGCAGGTCGATGACCGCGTTGCCGTCTCCGGCGCCGCTGTCGTCGTGCTTGACGACCACGGCCGTGCAGGCCGGCCGGGACCGGTGGACGTCCTCGGCCGCCGCCACGACGTCGTCGACCGTCCGCACGTCCTCGTGCCCGTAGGGCAGCGGCACCCCTGCCGCGCGGAACAGTCCGCGTCCCGCGCTCTTGTAGGCGAGCGGCAGCAGCGCCGGCGCCGAGCCGTTGATCGGCACCTGCAGGGCGACCGCCGCGTCCACCTCGTGCTCGGTGACGTTCCACGGCTCGATGTAGGCGGGCCGGTCACCCACCATCCCCCGCACGGTCGCGACGATCTCCGGGTGCTCGAGGAGCTTCGCGGCGACCGAGCGCGCCGAGCGGTCGGGGACGGTGACCGTCCGGAACCTCCCGCGCACGCTGTCGCGCACCGTCTCCGGGAGCAGCGCGAGGTAGTAGTCGATGACCTCGGACGCCGGCTCCTCCGAGCCGATGAAGATCATCTCGCAGGAGTCGATCCGCTGGAGGACGGCCATGACCACCAGGTAGCGGTGCTCGAGCGCGGGGATGCGCGCCGCGTAGTGCGACAGCAGCGACTCGCCCATGCTGAAGGACGGCAGCACCAGCATGACGTGCTCGCCGGTCGACCCGGCCGTGTTCAGGGCCAGCGTCGGCCCGAGTCCCGACTGCAGCTCCTCGAAGCTCTTCATGGGCGCTCGTACGCCGCCCCTCAGCCGCCCGACTTGCGACGGAACTGGCGAGTTGTCTTGTCGTTGTTCGACGGGCCGACGTTGCGCCCGCCGAGGTGGTCCTCGCCGTGCGCCGCGCGGTCCCTGGCCTGCTTGGCCTCGAGCGCCTCGCGCATCCGGCGCTGCACGTCGTTCTCCGCCTTGCCCGACGCCGACTTCGCTGGCTTCTTCGCAGCCACTGCACTCACCTGCTTCTCCATGGTCCGGTGCGCACCATCCTGTCAGCGTCGCGCCAGGTGGGCGACCACCCCCGCCGCGATGCCGGCCGCGTAGCGGTCGCGGCAGGCAGCCGACGTCATGCAGCGGGCGTCTGCCCGGTTGCGCATGTTGCCGAGCTCGACCATCACGGTCGGCACGTCGGCCATGTTCAGCGTGCCCAGGTCCCGTCGGGTGTCGAGCCCGTCGCCGCCGTACGCCGTGGAGACCCGGAAGCCGGCTCCGAGCAGCCCGCCACGCACGTTGCCGGCGAGTCGCTTCGACGGTGCGGTGATGTCGTCGGTGTAGCCCTCGCGCAGGCCGGGCCGGATCACGAAGAACCCGCGGGTCGTCCGGGCCGCGCCGTCGCCGTGCACCGACACCGCGACGTCGGCCCCGACCCGCTGCCCGAACCGGCCCCGGTAGTCGACGCAGGGTCCCCAGTCGTCGAGGCTGTTCGTCGTCCTCGTCAGCCGCACGGTCGGCGCCCAGTGCCTCGAGGCGCGCCTGGAGCCGACGGGACACCCGCCAGGTGAAGGTCGCCTCGGGGAAGCCGCCGTCGGTCGCGGTGCCGGTCGTGTTGCACGGCTTCCAGAGGCCGACCCAGACCAGGCGACCGATCTTCTCCGGGAAGCGGCTGTTGCCCAGCTGGTGGCCCGGGTCGATGGCCACCACCCGCCCGGCCAGCGGCAGGACGTCCGCACCGGCGGGCGACGTAGGGCCCGACGGTCCGAGCGCGAGAGTCGCGAGCAGCAGCGACGCCGACGACCGGCCGCCAGAAGGAGCGCACCGGCCCACTCTGCCCGACCGAGCGGATATCGGCTGCGGGACGCGTCGCGGGCTGTCACCCTTGACCTTCGTGTCCGACGGTCTGTCCCTGCGCGAACGCGTTGCCCGCCTCCGCGTCGACGTGACGCCGCTGCGCACCTCACGCGACTTCCGCCGCTTGTTCGCCGCCGGCACGGTGTTCTACCTCGGCGCGATGGTCAGCTACGTCGCCCTGCCGTACCAGATCTACCAGCTCACCGGGTCCAACTTCGCGGTCGGTGCGATGGCTCTCGTGGAGCTGGTCCCGCTCGTCGTGTTCGGCCTGTACGGCGGGGCGCTCGCCGACCACGTGGACCGCCGCAAGATGCTGGTGCTCTGCGGCCTGGCGCAGGTCGTCCTCACCGGCGCGCTGCTCGCCAACGCACTGCTCGACCGGCCCAGCGTGTGGGCCATCTACGTCGTCGGGTTCCTGCTCACGATCGCCCAGTCGCTGCAACGACCGAGCCGCGAGGCGCTGCTCCCCCGCGTCGTGCGGCACGACCAGCTCGCCGCGGCCGCCGCGGTGCAGTCGCTCGGGATGCAGATCGGGACCCTGCTCGGTCCGGCCCTCGGCGGCGTGCTCGTGGCCACGGCCGGCGTGTCGTGGGCGTACGCCGTCGACATCGTCGGGCTGGTGCTCGCGACGGCGCTGTTCGCCTCGATGCGGCGCTACCCGCCCACCGAGCACTCGACCCCGCCGAGCGTCGAGTCCATCGTCTCCGGCATCCGCTACGCCGTCGGCCGGCGCGACCTGCTCGGCACCTACGTCATCGACATGGTCGCGATGTTCATGGCGATGCCGATCGTGCTGTTCCCGGCGTTCGCCGAGAAGGTGCTGGAACGCCCCCATCTGCTCGGGCTGCTCTACACCGCCGAGAGCGTCGGCACCCTGCTCGCGACGCTCGTCGAGCGGATGGACGACGCGCTTCCACCACCACGGCCGGGCGGTCGTCGTGGCCTCGATGGTCTGGGGCGGGTCGATGGCCCTGGTCGGCCTCTCGCCGACGATCTGGCTCGCGCTGTTCTTCCTCGCCTGCGCCGGGGCGGCGGACATGATCAGCGGCATCTTCCGCAGCACGATCTGGAACCAGACCATCCCCGACGAGCTGCGCGGTCGGCTGGCCGGCATCGAGATGCTGTCCTACTCGCGTCGGCCCGATGGGCGGCTCGGCCCGGGCCGGGCTGGTGGCCGACCTGACCACCGTACGCACGTCGATCGTCAGCGGCGGCGTCCTCTGCGTGGCGGGTGTCGCGGCGACCGGCGCCGTCCTGCGCGACTTCTGGCACTACGACAACCGCACCGACGAGCACGCCACCCGCGAGCGCGCGACGCGGGAGCAGCGCGCCGCCGCCGAGATGGCGGCCCACGACGCCCACCTGCTCGCCGAGCCGCAGGACACCACCGACGCCGGCCACTTCCCTCGCTGAGCTCGGCACCGGTCAGCCCTTCCCTCTCCGGAAATGATCACGCGACCGTGATCATTGCCCCTGGACAGCGCTGAATTCGGCGCGGTCGGGGGGCAGACACCGCGGGAGGGAGTCGGCTGGGGCGCCTGGGTGGATGGGCTGCCGGCCACTTCCCTCGCTGAGTGCCGTCGGTCAGGAGTCGCTGCTGCGCGACCAGATGTTGATGCCCGCGTCGACCGCGTGCTGGTCGATCGCGGCGAGCTCGTCGGCGGAGAAGTCGAGGTTGCCCAGGGCGTCCAGGCTGTCGTCGAGCTGGCCGACACTGCTGGCGCCGACCAGGACCGACGTCACCCGGGGGTCGCGCAGCGCCCAGGCCAGCGCCATCTGGGCCAGCGACTGCCCGCGGTCGCGCGCCATCTCGTTCAGCGCCCGTACGTGGGTCAGGCTGGCGTCGGTCAGCACCGACGGGTCCAGCGACTTGCCCTGGGCCGCCCGCGACCCCTCGGGGATCCCGTCGAGGTACCGGTCGGTGAGCATCCCCTGGGCCAGCGGGGAGAACGCGATGCAGCCGACTCCCTCGTCGCCCAGCACGTCGAGCAGCGACGGGTCGCCGCCCTCGATCCAGCGGTTGAGCATGCTGTAGGACGGCTGGTGGATCAGCAGCGGTGTCCCGAGGTCGCGCAGGATCGCGATCGCCTCGCGGGTCCGCTCCGCGGAGTAGGACGAGATGCCGGCGTAGAGCGCCTTCCCCTGCCGGACGGCGGTGTCCAGCGCGCCCATCGTCTCCTCGAGCGGCGTGCGGGGGTCGAACCGGTGGCTGTAGAAGATGTCGACGTAGTCCAGCCCCATCCGGGTCAGCGACTGGTCCAGGCTGGCCAGCAGGTACTTCCGCGACCCCCACTCGCCGTACGGCCCGGGCCACATGTCGTAGCCCGCCTTGGTGGAGATCACCAGCTCGTCCCGGTAGGGCCGGAAGTCGTCGCGCAGGTGGCGTCCGAAGTTGGTCTCGGCACCGCCGTAGGGCGGTCCGTAGTTGTTCGCCAGGTCGAAGTGGGTGACACCCCGGTCGAAGGCCCGGCGCAGGATCGCCCGCTGGGCGTCGAAGGGCTTGTCGTCCCCGAAGTTGTGCCACAGGCCGAGCGAGACCGCGGGCAGCTGCAGCCCGCTGCGGCCGCAGCGCCGGTAGGCAAGCTGTTCGTAACGGTCGGGAGCGGCCGAGTACGGCGGCGGCGTCGTCACGGTGGCCAAGTCTGGCACTGCGTCAAGGACGCCACCCGGCCGGCCGATGTCTCAGGACGGCGGGTGTCCCTGCGCCGCCGAGCGCTGCCAGCCATAATGGACGGCCGCTCTGCAAGGGAGACCACGTTGCCCGAGGATTCCGAGGTGCACGCCGAGCAGTCCTACGTGGACCGCTTGTACGCGCGCCTGGACCTGCTGCGGTCCCGCACGGCCCGCGAGCTCGCCGACGTCCGGCGGGTAGGCCCCAGCGGGACGCCGCAGAACCGGTCGGAGCGCGACGCCTTCGCCACCCTGCACGAGCACCGGCTGGCCCAGCTCGAAGCGGTCGAGGAGCGGCTGGCGTTCGGCCGCCTGGACCTGCAGGACGGGGCCCGCCGCTACATCGGCCGGATCGGCCTCTCCGACGAGGAGCAGACCCAGCTGCTGGTGGACTGGCGGGCGCCCGCCGCGCGGACGTTCTACCAGGCGACCGCCGCGTCGCCGCAGGACGTCGTACGTCGCCGGCACCTGGCCACCAGGGGCCGCTCGGTCGTCGGTGTCGAGGACGAGGTGCTCGACCTCGACGCCCTCGGCGAGGGAGAGCGCACCGGCCTGGCCGGCGAGGGCGCCCTGATGGCTGCCGTCGGTGCGCACCGCACCGGGCGGATGGGCGACATCGTGGCGACCATCCAGGCCGAGCAGGACCGGGTGATCCGCAGCGACCTGGCCGGTGCGCTGGTCGTGCAGGGAGGTCCGGGCACCGGCAAGACCGCCGTCGCGCTGCACCGCGCCGCGTACCTGCTCTACACCCACCGCGACCGGCTGGCCCGCAACGGTGTGCTGCTGGTCGGCCCGAACCCGCTGTTCCTGCGCTACATCGAGCAGGTCCTGCCGTCGCTCGGTGAGACCGGTGTCGTGATGTCGACCGCCGGTGAGCTCTACCCCGGGGTGTCCGGCGTCGAGGAGCCGCGCCCGGAGGTCGCCGCGCTCAAGGGTGACCTGCGCATGCGGCGGGTGCTGACCCAGGCGGTGCGTGACCGGCAACGCGTCCCGGACTCGCCACGCAAGCTGGTCGTCGACGGCACCACGATCGTCCTCGCGCCCGAGGTGGTGGCCGCTGCTCGTGGACGCGCCCGGCGTACCCGCAGGCCGCACAACGTGGCCCGCGAGGGCTTCCTGCGCGAGCTGCTCGACCACCTGGCCGCGGAGCTCGCTCGCACCCTCGGGATGGACCTCACCACGGAGAGCCGGGAGGACCTCGTCGCCGACCTGCGGGACAGCCCGGACGTCCGGCGGGAGCTCAACCTGACCTGGATGCCGCTCCGCCCGGAGCAGGTCGTGGCCGACATCCTGTCCGAGCCCCGTCGGCTCGCCTCGGCGGCCCGCGAGCTGACCCGGGAGGAGCAGCGGCTGCTGCGCCGCGACCGGGACGCGCCGTGGACGGTCGCCGACGTGCCGCTCCTCGACGAGATGGCCGAGCTGCTCGGGGACGACCCCACGTCGGCGCGCCTCGCCGCCCGCGCCGCCGGGACGGCGCGCCAGGCGGCCGTGGAGCAGGCCAGGTCGGCGCTGTCCCTCGGCGGCGGCGGCCTGGTGAGCGCCGAGCAGCTCGCCGACCGGTTCGCCGACACGGGCCCGGCCCTCACGGTCGCCGAGCGCGCCGAGACCGACCGCACCTGGGCCTACGGACACCTGGTGGTCGACGAGGCACAGGAGCTCTCGCCCATGATGTGGCGCCTGCTGATGCGACGCTGCCCGTCCCGCTCGTTGACCCTCGTCGGCGACGTCGCGCAGGTGGGCTCGGCTGCAGGGGCGTCGTCCTGGTCGGACGTCCTGGACCCCTACGTGCCCGGCCGGTGGCGGCTCGAGGAGCTCACCGTCAACTACCGCACCCCCACGCAGGTGATGCAGGTCGCGGCGTCCACCCTGGCGGCCGCGGGCGTTGCCGCGGCGACGCCGGAGTCGGTGCGCGACGGCGACCGGGAACCAGCGGCCCGGCGGATCGGTCGCGGGGACCGGTCCGCGGTGGCTACGGCCGTACGCGAGCAGCTCACCGAGCTGGGCGCCGGGCGGCTGGCCGTCGTGACCGCGGCCGGGCAGGACGCCGCGCTGCGGGAGGCGCTCGTCGCGCAGCTGCCGCCGGGCACGGTCGGCCAGGGCCGGACCACGCTGGATTACCCCGTCTCGGTGCTCCCGGTCAACGGTGTGAAGGGCCTGGAGTTCGACGTCGTTGTGGTGGTGGAGCCCGCCGAGATCCTGGCCGGGTCGGCCCGCGGCGCCAACGACCTGTACGTCGCCCTGACCCGGCCGACCCAGCACCTGCTGGTCCTGCACTCCGGCGACCTGCCGGCCGGCATGGAGGACCTCGTCCCGGTGTGACGATCAGTCAGCGACTGCACCCCGGCGGACCACGTGCCAGCGCCGGACGGAGAGCCACCCGAGCCACGCCGTCAGAGCCCACATGACCACTGACTCGACGGCACCGAACGGGCGTCCAAGGGTGGTCATCGACAGGAACAGTGCGAAGGCGAACACCAGCCACAGCGCCAGCGCAGCAGTGAAACGCAGGACCAGCCTGAAGAGCTCCACGTGGGCCTCCCTGTCGCCACCGTGCCCCCGGATCGAACAGCGCGTCAAGCAGACGGAGCGTCGAAACGGTCTGGCTGGACCGGTGTGTGCGGGCCGGATCCGTTTGACGATTGCCCGGGTAGAGCAGGCCGTCCGCGCAGCCGATCCGGCAGGGACGCACCGCGCGGGGCTCGAGACGTTTACGCGGAAACGTCGCTGCGGGTCCGAGAGCCTCGAGCGCCCTCCCTCAGACGGTGATGACCGCCTTGCCCCGGGCGTGGCCCTCCTCGACGTACCGGATGGCCTTCGGGACCTCGCTCAGCGGGAACGTCCGGTCGATGACCGGCGTGACCTTCCCGGCGTCGATGAGCTCCGTGAGGGCGAGCATGTCCTCGTAGTTCTCCGACGGGACCTGGAGGGTCAGCTTCTGCCCGACGAAGGGGGACATCAGGACGGCCCGGAGCTGGCGGTCGAGCCCGCCCAGCCAGCGTCCGCCGCCCTCGCCGCCGACCAGAACCAGCGTCCCCTTGGGGGAGAGCGCACGCCGCAGGCGCGACAGCGACGAGTTGCCGCCGATGTCGATGATCAGGTCGTAGTTCTGACGGCCGTCGGCGAAGTCGTCGCGGGTGTAGTCGATGACGTGGTCAGCGCCGATGGAGCGGACCAGGTCGGTCTTCGTGGTGCTGGCCACGCCGGTGACCTCGGCGCCGAGGGCCTTGGCGACCTGCACCGCGTAGGTGCCGACACCGCCGGAGGCTCCGACGACCAGCACCTTCTGGCCGGCCGCGACCCGTCCCTTGTCGCGCAGCGCCTGCAGGGCGGTGATGCCGCTGATGGCGACCGCCGCCGCCTGCTCGAAGGTGAGGGTCGCCGGCTTGGGCACCAGCTTGTCCTCGGGCGCCCGGGCGTACTCGGCATATGCGCCCTTGCCGATGCCGAGGACCTCGTCGCCGGGCTGGAACCGGGTCACGTCCTTGCCGACCGCCGCCACGACCCCGGCGAGGTCCATGCCGGGCACGGGGGTCTTCGGCGCGCGCAGGCCGTAGCCGGCGAGGCGGATCGGGTACGCCAGGCCGGTCATCAGGTGCCAGACGCCCCGGTCCACACCCGCCGCGCGCACGCGGACCAGCACCTCGTCGTCGGCGATCTCGGGCCGGTCGATGTCCCGGAGCTCGAGAACGTCCGTCGAGCCGTAGGTGTCCTGGACGATCGCCTTCATGAGTCCGTCTCCTCGCTGGGGTGCCGGGCCGACCGGCGCGGGTGAGCGTCGCTTACGTTGTACACTTACTGTGTAAGGTACACCGGTCCGGCCGGTCCGTCCAGCCATACGAGCCTGCTACTCCGGCTGGCCGATGTTGACCATCCAGGGGACGCCGAACCGGTCCGTGCACATGCCGAACTCGTCGCCCCACATCTGCTTCTCCAGGGGCGTCGCGACGACGCCGCCGTCGGACAGCTTGTCCCAGTAGCCACGGAGCTCGTCGCCGTCGTCGCCGCTGAGGCTCACCGTGATGTTCGTGCCCGGCGTGTGGTCCATCCCCGGCGGGGTGTCGGCCCCCATCAGGGTGAAGCCACGGTCGGTCTCGAGCTGGCCGTGCATGATCTTGTCGGCGATCGGGCTGTCCTTCTCCCCGTACTCGCCGAACGTGTTCAGGGTCAAGGTGCCGCCGAAGACGCTCTTGTAGAACTCCAAGGCGTCGCGCGCGTTGTCGCTGAAGCTGATGTAGGGATTCAGTCGAGAGGTCACCATTCCTCCTTGGTCGTGGCGAGCCGTGCCGAGCCGTGTTTCGACACTAGCCGTCAGTCGCGAGCAGGAGGACGACGGAGGCGAGCGCGGGCGCTCCGCACCGGGCGGGCCAGCGTCGGACGGTCGGCCACCGGCCGGGCCAGCCCGGAGGGGGTTGGCCAGGACCGCCGCAGCTCGTTGCGGGCATCGCTGTCGACGTCGCGCAGCAGCCGGTCGATGTGCGAGGCCAGCGCGCCGTGCATGGTCCACTGGTCCTCGCGCAGCCGCTCCTCGCGGCGGAGCAGCTGGGCCAGCCGGTGCCGGTCCTCCCACGCGGCGACCAGCGCCTCCCGCAGCCGCTGGTCGTCCGGCCCCGCACCCATCACCTCGGAGCCGACGACGCGGCCGTAGGCGTCGACGGCGTCCGCCACGTCGGAGAGCAGGTCGGACAGCGCCTCCCGGACGTCGACCCCGTACGTGGCCTCCGGACCGTCAGCCCCGGCGAGGTCGGCGAGCGACCGGCACACCCCGCGGAGCGAGACCGATGCCCTCTCCAGCGCCTCGAGCCCGGACCGAAGACTCTCCCGGGCGTGCGGCCGGCGCAGCCCGCGGGGGTTGAGGCGCAGGCTCGTCTCGGCCTGCTCCAGGGCCCGGTCCGCGCGCAGGATCTCCTGGCCCAGGCCCCTGGCCTCGTCGAGCCACCGCAGGGACTGCTCGCGGCTGTACTCCTCCCTGACCTCCGCCGAGACCCGTCGCAGCACCTCGGCGGTCCTCCTCGCCAGGTTCTGCACCGCGTCCGTGGCGGGCCGCACGTAGAGCGGTGGCGCGATCGCGGCACCCACCAGCACCCCCACGACCGCGCCGATCATCGTCTCGACGACCCGGCCGGTCGCCGCCGAGTCGGCGCCGCCGACGGCGAGCACCAGCATCGCGCTGATCGGCACCTCGGCGACCTCGGCGCCCAGGCGGAGCAGCCGGCCGAGCACCAGCGAGCCGGCGACGGCGATCCCCAGGCTCCACCAGGTCAGGCCGACCCAGGTGGAGATGCCGACCGCGACCAGTACGCCGGCGAGGACGCTGACCACCCGCCGCAGCCCGGTCCGCAACGTGTCGTAGAGCGTCAGCTGCACGACCAGCAGGGCGGAGAGGGGCGCCAGCACCGGGTGCGGGTTGTCCGAGAGCGGCAACGCCACGACGTACGCCGAGACCGCCGCTACCGTCGTCTTGAGGGTGCGCACGCCCCGCAGGCGCACCCGGCCGTCCCCGGTGACGAGGAACGACGGTACCCGCACGGGGCCACTCTGGCACGACGGCGGCCGTCAGCCGGCTCGCGTCCAGGTCACCAGTCCAGACCGCGGCTGGCCAGCGCCGCCTCCGTCTGCAGCCGGGCGACGGGGTCCAGCGGTGGCATCGGCGGGAGCGGGACCTCGAGCGTGCGGCAGGCTGACAGCAGGACCCAGTCGTACGCGAGCGCAGCCGCTCTCAGGCGCTCCATCTTGGCCGGCTCATCGGTGTCGTAGGTGGCCTCCAGGTGCGCCGCCAGCCGGCGCAGGTCGGCCGCCAGCTGCTCGACCGGGACGGTGTCCGCGGTCGGCTGGGGCGGGTGGATGCGCCGCCACGCCCGGCGCAGCAGCACCGGTGGGCCGCTCGGAGATGTCCCAGCAACCCAGCGGCGACGAGCACGACCCTGCCGAGTCCCAGGATCCCGAACCAGGCCACCGCACGCACCTCCTCTTCCAGGATGCCTCGGCATTACCGCGGACACCAGGGTCCGCGCGACCTAGACTCGACCGGACCCGTACGCCGTCGAGGTGGCCGGCGTGGTGGGAGGCGGACAGATGCGACAGAGGTCGCGAAGTCCGCGGCGGACCTGCGGCCATACGTCCCGAGCTTCTCTCGAGCTGGTCACCTACCCACGACGACCCCCGGCACATGCGCGTCGACGGAACGCTCGCCTTCGTCGACATCTCCGGCTTCACCCAGCTGACGGAACGACTCGCCCGCAAGGGCAAGCGTGGCGCCGAGGAGATGAGCGACCTGCTCAGCTGGACGTTCGCTGCGCTCCTCGAGGACGTCGCGGGCCGAGGACGCCGACCTGCTCAAGTGGGGCGGCGACGCCGTCCTCCTGCTCTTCCGTGGCGCCGACCACGCCGCGCGCGCGTGCCGCGCCGCCTTTGACATGCGCACGACCCTGCGGACCGTCGGCCGGCTGACCACCACCGAGGGGTCGGTCACGCTGCGGATGTCTGTAGGTGTGCACAGCGGCGCCTTCGACTCTACCTGGTCGGCGACCCGCACTGCACCATGGAGCTCTTCGTCGTCGGCCCCGGTGTCACGACGACCGCGGTGATGGAGCAGCGCGGCGTCCGCCGGTGAGGTCCTCGTAGCCCACAGACCGCGGCGCTGCTGCCCATCGGCCGCCACCGGGAGGGCCCCGAGCCCGGCACCCGGCTGCTGCACGCCCGCCGGCGGCTCGGGCCAGTGCCGGAACCGCCGAGCGGAGCGTCTCGCGCACCCCGCGCGCCGACGCCACGACGCTGGCCGGCTTCCTCCCACCCGTGCTTCGCCGTCACCTGCTCGCGACACCGGGCGAGCCAGAGCACCGCACCGTCGCCGTGGCCTTCGTGAAGTTCAGTGGCACCGACGGCCTCGTCCGAGACCGGCGGCATGGCGGCCGTCGCCGACGCACTCGACCACTGTGTGCGCACCGTGCAGCGGGCAACCGACGACCACGGCGTGACGTTCTTCGAGACCGACATCGACCGCGACGGCGGCAAGATCATGCTGGTCGCCGGCGCGCCCCGCAGCGACGGGCACGACGAGGAGCGCATGCTGCGCACCGTCGCGCCGTCTGGACGGCTGGCCGGCTTCGCCGAGATGACCGGCTCGCGCTGCCACTGCGCATCGGGGTCAACCGGGGCAACGTGTTCGCCGGGCGAGTTCGGCCCGGACCTTCCGCCGGACGTTCTCGTCAAGGGCGACGCCATGAACCTGGCGGCGCGGGTCATGGGCAAGGCGGCGCCGGCGAGATCCTCGCGACCGCCGCCGCCCTGGAGCGCTCACCCACCCGTTCGCGACCGAGCCGCTGGAGCCCTTCCTGGTCAAGGGCAAGTCGATGCCGTCCACGCGTCCAAGTAGGGGCGGTGCGCGGCCTGCGGACGACGTCCGGGCAACCACGCCGTTCGTCGGGCGCGAGCGCGAGCTGTCGACGCTCACGGCGCGCTGGACCGGCGGTGGCCGGCGAGGTCCGGCACGTCGAGCTGGTCGGCGAGCCGGGCATCGGCAAGTCCAGGTTGGTCGGGAGCTCCTCGCCCAGGCCAAGGCGCGACAGCGGCCCCCCGTGTGCTTCGCGTCTGCGGGGAGTACGAGGCGTCGAGCACGGCCTACTACCCCTTCCGGCGGCTGCTGCGCGAGGCGCTCGGCCTCGCTCGTGACGCCCCCGCCGAGGACACCAGCCGACGGCTGGCCGAGGTGGTCGCGAACACGTCGCCCCGGCTCTCGGTGTGGCTCCCCCTCCTGGGCATCCCGCTCGGCCTGGACCTCCCTGACACCCAGGAGACCCGCGAGCTGGACGAGCAGTTCCGCAAGGGCCGCCTCGAGGAGCTCGTCGACGAGCTCTTCGACGCATTCGTGACGTCCCCGATGGTTCTCATCATCGAGGACGGCCACTACATGGACGACCCGTCGGCCGACCTGCTCGACCGGCTGGTTCGCGACATCGCCAGGCGGCCGTGGCTGCTGGTCGTGATCCGCCGCGACCTGGAGACCGGCTACCTGCCGAGCCCCGGCGAGCACCTCGTGACCGTACGTCCCGCGCCGCTCGACGCTGACGCCGCACTGCAGCTCGTCCGGGCTGCGACGGGCGACCGGGCCCTCACCCGTGACGCCCTGGACGCGCTTGCGACCCGGGGTGGCGGCAACCCCATGTTCCTGGAGGCCCTGTCCACCGCGGTGGGCACCGACGGCGCCGTCGACGACCTGCCGGAGTCGGTCGAGGACCTGATGACGAGCCAGATCGACAGGCTCGACCCGGTGGACCGTACGGTTCTTCGGTACGCGGCCGTGCTCGGCTTCGTGGTCCACGACGAGGACCTGCAGGACCTGGTCGGTGCGCACTTCGGCAGCGGCTCCGCGTCCGACCTCGGCGAGCGGCTGCCGCTCCTCGACGAGTTCCTGACCCGGGCGTCGCCGGGGCGGCTGCGCTTCCGGCACGCCCTGATGCGCGACGTCGCGTACGAGGGCCTCCCGTACCGGCGGCGCCAGGTCCTGCACGACCAGGTCGGCCAACGCATCGAGTCAGCCAGCGCCGACCCGCGCGAGCAGAGCGAGCTGCTCTCGCTGCACTTCTTCCAGGCGGGCCGGTTCGAGAAGGCCTGGGACTACTCGTGCACCGCCGGCAGCCGGGCCCGTAGCAAGTACGCCAACACCGAGGCGGTCGTCTTCTTGCGCCGTGCGGTCGACGCCGCTCGCAGGACCGGCGATGTCCCGGTCGACGAACTCGCCGACGTGCTCGACTCGCTGGGCGATGTGAATTTCTTGATGGGTTCAGTCCAGGACGCCGCCAGCGCATATCGGTCCGCGCGCAAGCTGCTGGCGAGCGACGCGACGAGGGTCGCCCAGATCATGCTCAAAGAGGCCCGCATCGAGCAGCAGCACGGGAAGTTCACCCTGTCGCTGCGCCGGCTCGCCCGGGGGCTCAGCCTGCTGCGGGACGTGCCCGGTTCCCGGGCTGCCGCCGCTCGTTCCCTCCTCGCCAACCGCTACGCCATCGGCCGCACCAGTCAGGGCCGGTACGACGACGCGCTGCGGTGGGGCGAGATCGCCGTGTGCGAGGCGCAGGACTCGGCGGATCCGGTGGCTCTAGCTCGGGCCTACCTCGGGATGGACTCCATCCACATCTGGTCGGGCCAGCAGGAGGACCTCCCCTACGGCCGGCTGGCCCTGCACGCCTACGAGGAGCTCGGCGACCTGTCCGGCCAGGCCTACACCCTGAACAATCTCGCCGTACGCGCTGTGTTCGAGGGACGGTGGCCGAGTCCCTCACGATGTTCCAGCGGGCAGCGGACACCTTCGCCCGCCTCGGCGACGTGGCGCAGGTCGGCAGTACCCGCTACAACCAGGCGGACGTGCTGATCCGCCAAGGCCGCCTAGCCGAGGTGGAACCGCTCCTGCAGGAGGCGATGATGGCCGCCCGCGCCGCGGAGGACGAGGAGCTCGTCGCGCTTGCCCTGCGGGAGCAGGGCAAGTCGTGTGTCGAGCCGGCAGGTTCGACGAGGCCGACGGCATCTGGAGGACACCGGGCGCTTCGAGGAGCTAGGAGCGCCCCCAGGAGGTTGCCGACGCCGACGCAGCTTTCGCGGAGAACCTCGCTCCGAAGGATCAGCCAGGGTCGTCGAACGCGGCCATGGCGCGAGCCGAGGAGGTCGGCGCTCGCACGGTCCGGCCGCACTGCCGCATCCCGGCTTCATGGGCGGCCGGCCGCGCACGATGCTCGACGCCGGGCTGGCGCTGACTCCGATCCGGACATGCGCCACGTAGCTCTACGCTTCTGTTCGCGCAGCTCGGCTCGCGCCGAGGACGACCCCAGGGGACGCGCACGGCGGGAGTGACTGGGGCGCACCGGCCGTCGCGCCTGCCCTTCGAGAGACCTCGTCACCTACGGATCCCGCAGCAGGCCGACAAGAAGCGACCTTGCCCTTCTAGCACAGCCTCACGGGCTGGATCTCCGCAAGTCGGAGTCGAAGTCAGGAAGTACGTGCAGGTCCCCGCGGGTGCTCTGTCGCAGGTCGACGCACATGTGCAGATCGCCGAGCTCGCCTTGCAGAGCACTCGGGTCGCCGACGAACATGGGTGGACCTTGTCGACCAGCGGGTTGTACCTCGGCGTTGGCCGCAGAGCGACTTGTCGCTCGCCGTGGCGACTGTCGACCACGGCTTCGACGAAGGTTGCGACCGTTGACGCCTTCTTTGAGGCAGTCCACCCGGTGCCCAGGAAGTTGGCGCACTCGCAGGTGGAGAGCACGACGCTCCCGGGCACGTCGCCGCTGACCGACAGGCTCACGCACGTCGGGTTGTCGGGGCCTAGCACGCAGTCAGCGTGGCATCCTGGACCACGACCGTCTGGTTCGCGCCGAGCCCGTTCTGGTGGAAGGACTGGACCGGACGGTGACCGGGATCGTATCGGCTGCGTAGCCGGAGTTCTGGCCGCAGTGAGGACACAGTTGCTGCTCGCCGCCGCAACGACCGAGATCGTGACGAGTGGTGTCCTTCGATCGTCGACTAGACGCCAGAGGAGCGTGTCCCTCCCACCGGCAACGGGCCGCCGGCCAGCGTCTGGCTCCGACGGTGACATGGAACGTTCGCCTCTCGGAACGACGTACCGACAGTGCCGTCCGGAGCAGAGCTCGGCAGGGCGGTCGCGTGTCGAGCCCGAGGATCGTGATGTCGGCCGTCGGCGGCGGTGGGGTCGGCCTGGCGGCCAGGGCGGCCGGGCCGGTCAGCCCGGCGAGTGTCGAGACCGTAGCTGCGGCAGTCAGCAGGACGGTCGCCCGGCGAACCCAGACGTGAGTGTTCCCGTGTGCGGTCATGCGTGCCCCATCTCCGTGCCCGTGTGCGCCCCATGATTGCCACAATCGGGGGCATGGCAAGCCGTTTCGCGAGATGCCACGGCCTGCTGATCGACCGTCACCCGACGTAGATCGACATCTGCGGCGATGTCGTCGCAACAGGGAGGCCGTCGGCGATTCGGCCACCTTTCGCCCATGCCTGGACGGAACCGTGCAATGCGTCCGTGGATCTTGTCAGGCCTACGCACCGCGGACAGAGTGTGCCCGCGGCAGCGCGGCCGCAGGAGGTCGAGGTGGTTCATGGGCCGGGCCCGGACAGGGCGCGTGACCGAGGGCAGGGTGCTCCTGGTTGCGGCGTTCGGAGCCTTCCTTGCCTTCCTGGACGCGACCATCGTCAACGTCGCCTTTCCGAGCATCCGGGAGTCCTTCCGCGGCACCTCGATCGGCGAGCTGTCGTGGGTGCTGAACGCCTACAACATCGTCTTCGCGGCGTTCCTCATCGTCTGCGGACGCCTGGCCGACCTGCTGGGGCGACGACGGACCTTCTCCGCAGGAGTGATCGTCTTCACCGGCGCGTCCGTGCTCTGTGGGGCGGCGACCAGCGTCGACGTGCTTGTCGCCGCGCGGGTCCTGCAGGCGCTCGGCGCGGCGATGCTGGTCCCGGCCTCGCTGGCCCTGGTCGTGGCAGCCTTCCCGGACGACAGGCGGACGCACGCGATCGGGCTCTGGGGCGCCACGGCAGCGGTGGCCGCGGGCCTCGGCCCGCCGATCGGCGGTGCCCTGGTCGAGCTTGGCGGCTGGCGCTGGGCGTTCCTCGTCAACATCCCGTTCGGCGTCGCGGCCGTGATCGCCGCCCGCAGCCAGCTGGTGGAGAGCAGCGCACCGGGGCGCCGGCGGCTGCCCGACGTGGTCGGCGCCCTGCTCCTCGCAGCGGCACTCGGCGCGCTGACCCTCGGCATCGTCAAGGGAAACGACTGGGGCTGGGCGAGCGGGGCCCTGGTGGCGTCGATGGCCGCCACGGTGGTGCTCGGCGGGCTCTTCGCCGCCAGCTCCCGGCGGCACCGCTCGCCCCTGCTGGACCCGACTCTGCTGCGCATCCCGTCCTTTGCCATCGCCAACGTCGCCACGGCGCTGGCCGGCCTCGGCTTCTACGCCTACCTGCTTACCAACATCCTGTGGTTGCAATACGTGTGGGGCTATGGCGTCCTGCGCGCAGGCCTTGCCCTGGTGCCGGGCGCCCTCGTCGCCGCCGTCGTGGCGGCCGTTCTTGGCCCGATCGCCGCAGCGTCGCGGTTTCCGCGTCGTCGTGGTCCCGGGCGCGTTCGTGTGGGCCGCTGCGTATCTCTGGTACCACCAGTCGGTGGGGCCCGATCCCGCGTTCCTGTCCGAGTGGCTGCCCGGTCAGGTGCTCAGCGGCATCGGTGTGGGCGCCACCCTCCCGGTCCTCGGCAGCGCCGCGCTGGCGGCCGTCCCGGGCGGGCGCTACGCCACGGCATCGGCCGTGGTCTCCAGCGCGCGACAGCTCGGCGGGGTCTTCGGCATCGCCTTGCTGGTCGTCGTGGTCGGAACTCCCGGACGCCGCCGGTGCCGTCGGTGCGTTCCGCGACGGCTGGGTGCTCTCGATCGTGGCGTTCCTCGCGGTGGCGGCGCTGTCCCTCCCGCTGGGCCGCCTCGGCCACCCGCGGAGGAGGTCCAGGAGACCGATCCCGCGCGACGTCCCCGTCGTGCACCTGCCGACCCGGGACCTCGAGCACACCAGCCGGCCGGAGACCGCCGTCGGCCACCTCGCGGACGTACCCCTCTTCGCCGCGCTTGACCGCTCCGCGCTCTCCCGCCTCGAGCTGGCTGCCGAGCAGACCACCCTGCCGGTGGGGAGTGGCTCATGCGGGAGGGCGACCCGCCGGGCTCGGTGTTCGTCGTGCGCAGCGGGCGTCTCGAGGTGCGCGTGGCGGGGACCCTGGTGCGGGAGCTCGGCCCGGGGGCGGTCATCGGCGAGCTGGCGCTGCTCACCGGCGAGTCGCGGTCCGCGGCCGTGCAGGCCCGCCGCGACTCCGTGCTGCTGGAGCTGCGCCGCGAGGACTTCCAGGCCCTGCTCGACACCGACCCGGCTGCGGCGCGGGTCGTGGTCACCCAGCTCGCCGAACGGCTCCGCGGTGCGGGGCGGCGCCTCGGAGCGGGAGCCGACGTTCCCGCCGCGGGTCGTCGCCGTCGTCGGCCTGCACGCCGGTGCGGCGGTCGCGGACGTCGCCCGGACGCTGCTCGCGGGTCTGCACCGCGATCTGCGGGCGGTCGCGCCGGGGCGCGTCGACCGGGACGGGCTGGCCCGAGCAGAGGCGGACCACGACCGGGTCCTGCTGGTCGCGCCGACCGCCGACCCGGGATGGAGAGAGGCCTGCCTCCGCCAGGCCGACCAGGTGGTGCTGGTCGCGTCCGCCGGCGCGACACCAACGGCGGTCGAGGCACCGGCACGGCAGCCGGACCTGGTCCTCGTCGGCGACCACCCCGGCTCGGAGTCGCTCGCCGAGTGGTACCCGAACCACCGACGCCTGGCAGGTCACTGTCCTCGACGGGGACGAGGCGGCCGGCTTGCGGCCCCTCGTCGCGAGGCTCGCCGGACGCTCGCTGGGGCTGGTCCTCGCCGGAGGGGGTGCCCGCGCGTTCGCCCACGTCGGCGTGCTGCGCGAGCTGGAGGACACCGGCCTGCACGTCGACCGGGTGGCCGGTTGCAGCATCGGGGCCATCGTGGCGGCGGTCTGGGCGAGCGGTGTCACCGGGGAGGACCTCGAGGCTGTCTGCTACGACGAGTTCGTCCGGCGGCGGCCGTTCAGCGACTACACGCTGCCCATCCAGTCGCTGGCTCGCGGCCACCGGGCGCGCGTCGGCCTGGCCCGGGTCCTCGGTGCCGGCACCGTCGTGGAGGGGCTCCCGCGGCAGTTCCACTGCGTCAGCACCGACCTCGTCTCGCGGACCCGTCAGGTGCACCGGCGCGGCGGCCTGGTCGACGCCGTGCTGGCGTCGGTGCGGCTGCCGGTGCTGTTCCCGCCGATCCCGGACGGCGGGCGCCTGCTGGTCGACGGCGGCGTGCTCGACAACCTCCCGGTCGACCTGCTCACCGAGCGCCCCGAGGGCCCGGTCGTGGCCGTGAACATCGCGATGGGCGGGTCGGCACCGCGCCGCCGGGTCGGCCGACGCCGGGTCGGCCACCGCCGCCAGAGCGGCCGGCCCGCGTCCCGCCGCTGGGCGAGACGCTGCTGCGCACCATGATGATCGGCAGTGGCGGCGCCGTCGCGGCGGCGCGCGACCGGGGCGCGGTGGTCGTCACGCCCGCCGACGCTCGGCGTCGGCCTGCTGGAGTTCCACCAGTACGACCTGATGGTGCAGGCCGGGCGCGAGGGCGGCCCGGGCGCTCCTGACCCCCGCGCAGCAGGCTGGCGACCCGGGCGGCCGCTGGCCCGCGCCGGTGCAGCTCCCGCCTAGCGGTGCCGACCTCACCGACCCTGCGAACGTACGGGAGCAAGCGACCCGATCCCGCGTGAGCGACGCACTCCGCGTCACGGTCCAGGCGCTGCGCCACCGGACGCTGCGCCGTGCGCTGCTCGCGTTTTCGTGTTCTCGGTGGCCGAGTGGGCGACCTGGGTGACGCTGCTGGTCTGGGCCTACGAGGAGCGCGGGGTCGGCGCGGCGGCCGCCGTGTCGGTGGTGCAGCTGGTCCCGGCCGTGGTCGTCGCGCCTCTTGGCTCCGTGCTGGGCGACCGCGCGCACCGCGGCCGGGCGCTCGCCGCCGGCTACGCCCTTCAGGGCCGGGTTCATGCTCCTGACCGCCGCCGTTCCTGCTCGCCGACGCGCCGTTCGTGCTCACCTGCGCGGGCGGCGTCCTCGTCACCTGCGCGATCACCCTGACCCGCCCCGTGCACAACGCGGCGATGCCCGCGATCGCGCACACGCCAGCCGACCTGATGGCCGGCAACTCCGCCTCGATCACCGCGGAGGGCGCTGGCGCCTTCTTCGGACCGTTGACCTGCGGCCTGATGTTCGCGACGCTCGGCCCGGCGTCGGTCTTCCTGCTGTTCGGGATCCTGCTCGCCGGGGCCGCGCTCCTGGTGGTCGGCCTGCCGGTAGCTCGGGTGCCGACCGAGGGCGATGCCAGCGGCGAGGGGATGGTCACCGCTGCCCTGGAAGGGGTCCGGGAGCTGCGCCGGGCCGCCCGCGTCGGCGCTGCTGATGTCATGGTGACCGGCCAGTACGTGGTCGTCGGCCTGATGGACATCCTCCTGATCGTGCTGGCGCTCGACGTGCTCGACACCGGCCCCTCGGGACCCGGGGTCCTCGGCAGCGCCCTCGGCGTCGGGGCGCTCCTCGGCGCGCTCGGCACGGTCGTGCTGGTCGGGCGGCGCCGACTCGCACCCGCGCTGCTCGCCGGCATGTTGGCGGCCGGGCTGCCCCTGCGGCGCTGGCTCTGGCCACGAGCACGCCGGCTGCAGCAGTCGTCCTGCTGGTCGCCTCCGGCGCAGGCAAGGCGTTCTTCGACCTGGCGGGACGGACCCTGCTGCAGCGCACCGTTCCGACGCCGTGCTCGCCCGGGTCTTCGGCCTGCAGGAGGCGCTGATGACCGCGGCGCTGGCCGTCGGCGCGGCCGTGGCGCCGCTCCTGGTTGCCGGGCCTCGGGATCCGCGGGTCCCTGGCCGTCGCCGGGCTGCTGCTCCCGGCGGCCGGCGCGCTCGCCTGGGCCACGCTGCGCCAGCTCGACGCGCGCGCCCGTCACCCCCGGCCCCTCGTTCGACCTGCTCCGCCAGGTCCCCTTCTTCCGCTCCGCCTCGCTGCCGGTCGTCGAGCTGCTCAGCCGGGCAGACGAGGACCTCGAGCTCGTGGACGCCGGCACCGACGTCGTCCGCCAGGGTGGACGCGGTGACCAGTTCTTCGTCGTGGTTCCGGCGGGAGCCTGGCCGTCACCCGCGACGGCGAGGAGGTACGCCGGCTGGGTGCCGGGTCCTCCTTCGGCGAGATCGCCCTGCTCCGCGACGTGGCCCGGACGGCCACGGTCACCGCGCTCGAACCCACCCGGCTGGTGTCGCTGGGCCGCGACGACTTCCTCCGCTGCTGCGCGCCGTGCCCGCCGGCCGGGACGCCGCCGACGGCGTGGCGCCGGGCTACCTGGACGCCGACTCGCGGCGCCGTCAGCCGAGGACGACGGACGACTGACCGGCGCGCGAGACCGGGAGGCCGTCGCCCTCCCGGGCGACGACCACCCGGAGTTCTCCAGCACAGACCCGGGGCCCACGCCGCCGATCTCGTCCAGCGCGTGTCGGTGCGCGCCGGGGAGTGGTGGAACAGGATCAGCGTGCCCGCGCCGCACGCGACCGCGAGCTGAGACCGCGTCCTGGACGGTGGCGTGCCCGTAGTCGACCGCGACCGGCCGCTCGCCCTCGAGGAACTGGGCGTCGTGGACGAGGACGTCCACACCCGACAGCATCCGCGTCAGCTCGTCGGAAACGCCCGCGGCCGGCGCGTGGTCCGGGAGGTACGCCAGCGATCCGGCGGCATCCTCGACCCGCAGGCCGAACGTCCGGCCACCCTTGTGCTCGATGTCGACCGCCTCGACGGCGAAGCCCTCGACCGTGTGCCGGCCGGCCGGCAGCGCGTGGAAGCCCCACGTGCCGCGCAGCCCCTCGGGCGTGATCGGAAAGGCGGGCGGCGAGAGGGTCTGGGCCAGCAGGTCGCGGCCGGACCGGCCGTCCTGCTCCGGAAGGTAGAGGTCCACCCGGGAGTCCTCGCGGTCGCCGGCGGCGAAGAACGGCAGGCCCTGCACGTGGTCCCAATGCAGGTGGCTGAGCACGATCGAGCCGTCGAAGGCGTCTCCGGCCAGCACCTTCGTGAGGGTGCGCAGGCCGGTGCCGGCGTCGAAGACCAGGCTCGGCCGGTCCGCACCCTCGGCGGTGAGGGCGACGCACGAGGTGTGCCCGCCGTACCGCGCGAACTCCGCGCCGGGGGCTCCGGTGGACCCGCGGACACCGAGGAGGTCGAGCCTCACCGTGTGCTCACGCGCGGCACCGTAGCAGCGCCCGGCCGGCGCTCCCCCATGAACATGTCAGTTTCCCGACGGACTGCCCGCATGATCTCCTACCGTCGTCGCGTCCAGACGGCGCAGGGCTGACCACTGGTGGTCCGATGGCAACGCACAGCAAGAAGGCGGAACAAGCAGCGGCTGATCGCCACGCTGCGGCACCGGGACTTCCGCCTGCTGATCACGTCGTTCTCCATCTCGTTCGCCGGGTCGTGGGCCTACAACGTGGCCCTCGCCGTCTGGGTCTTCGAGCAGACCAACTCCCCGGCATGGGTCGGTGCGGCGACGGTCGGCCGCTTCGTGCCGTCGCTGCTCTTCGGGGCCTACGGCGGTGTGCTCGCCGAGCGCTTCGAGCGAGTCCGGCTGATGGCGACGCTCGACCTGATGAGCACCGCTCCTGATGACGGCGCTCGCGGTGGTGGCCGCGCTCGACGGACCCGTCCTGCTGGCGATCGTCCTCGCCGGCCTGACCTCGGTCACCGGCATGGTCTACGAGCCGGCCGCCGCGGCGATCACGCCCGAGACCGTCCCCGAGACCGAGCTGGCGGCCGCCAACGCCCTGCGCAACATGGTCGACAACATCGCCATCGTCGCCGGACCGCTGCTCGGCGCCCTGATCCTGCTCGTCGGGCCGCCCCCTGTCGTCTTCCTCGCCAACGCCGCGAGCTTCGCGCTCTCGGCGGTCGTGGTGTCGCGGATGTCGGTCCGCAGCAAGCCGGTGGACGTCACCGAGGGCGGCACCGCGGGTCCGTTGCGGCAGATGCTCGTCGGCATGCGGGCCATCGCGACGTCCGTGACCGCGGCCATGCTGGTCACCTACAGCGTGATCGCGAGCTTCGTGTACGGCGTGGACACCGTGCAGTTCGTCGTGCTCTCCGAGGAACGACTCGGCACCGGCGCGGACGGCTACGGCTACCTGCTCGCCGGCCTCGGCGTCGGCGGTATCGCGGCGGCCGGCCTCGTGAACCGGATCGCCTCCTGGCCGCGTCTCGGCACGGTGATCCTCGCCGGCATGGCGCTCTACTGCCTCCCGACCCTGCTCTTCCTCGTGGTCGACGAGCCCGCGGTCGCCTTCGTGATCCAGGGGCTGCGCGGCGCGGGCACCCTTGTCGTCGACGTGCTCGCCATCACCGCCCTGCAGCGGTCGTTGCCGTCCGACCTGCTCGCCCGGGTGTTCGGCGCCTACTTCACGTTCGTCTCTCCTGGCCATCTCGCTCGGCGCGCTGGTCACCCCCCAGGTGATCGAGGGGCTGGGTCTGGACGCCAGCCTGTGGCTGGCCGGTGGCGCCCTGCCCGTGCTCTGCGCTCTGGGCTGGCCGTGGCTGCGCCGGATGGACCAGGCGAACGTCGCACATCTCGCCGTCATCGAACCGCGCGTCCTTGCGCTGGAGAAGCTCGGCATCCTGGCCGACGCCACCCGACCGGTCCTCGAGCGGCTCGCCGACCGCGCGGCGGAGGTCGACGTCCCGGCCGGCTCCGTGGTCATCCGCGAAGGTGACGAGGCCGACGCGTTCTACGTACTGCTCGAGGGAGAGATGGCGGTCCACGCGCGGGGCGAGGCCGGCGTCGACCAGGAGCTGCCCACCATGGAGAAGGGCGCGTACTTCGGTGAGATCGGCCTCCTGGAGCGGATCCCGCGGACCGCGACCGTGACCAGCACGCAGCCCAGCCACCTGCTCCGTATCGGCGGCGACGACTTCCTCGATGCGCTCACCAACGCGCCGGCCTCCACCGCGCTCCTCGAGGGCACCCGCAGCCGGCTGGCACGCACCCACCCGAGCCGCCGGCCGGCCGACGAGCAACGAGCCGGGGCCGCCGTCCGACCCACCGTCCGGGTCAGTCCCGCCGCAGGCGCAGCAGCCCCTCCTGGACGACGGACACCGCGAGGTCACCGTCGGTGGTGAAGAGCCGCCCGGTGGCGAGCCCGCGGCCCCCTGAGGCCGACGGTGACGTCTGGTCGTAGAGCAGCCACTCGTCGACCCGGAACCGCCGGTGGAACCACATGGCGTGGTCCAGGGACGCGGGCTGCAGCCGCGGGTCGCCGATGTAGGTACCGTGCGGCAGGACTGCTGCCGAGAGCAAGGTCAGGTCGCTCGCGTAGGTGAGGACAGCGGCGTGCACGACCGGGTCGTCGCCGACCGGCCCGGAGGCCTTGAGCCAGACCCTGGACACCGGCTCGTGGCGCTCTCCCGGGGCGCGCACGTCCCCGGCGTACCGCACGTCGAGCGCCGCCCACTCGCGGTCCCACTCCGCCCGCGGCCGCCCGGACAGCCGGGCCAGCACGTCACCGAGCTCGGGGCACTCCTCCGGCGGCGCCACCTCCGGCATGGGGTCCTGGTGCTCGAGGCCCTCCTCGGGGACCTGGTACGACGCCGACAGGTAGAAGATCGTGCGGCCGTGCTGGCGGGCCACCACCCGGCGCGTGCTGAACGCCCGGCCGTCCCGGGTGCGCTCCACGTCGTAGACGATCGGGACGCGCCGTGTCGCCCGGACGCAGGAAGTAGGCGTGCAGGGAGTGCACGGCCCGACCCGCGTCCACGGTCCGGGTCGCGGCGACGAGGGCCTGGCTTGCCACCTGCCCGCCGAACACCCGCTGCAGCGACGTGTCCGGCTGGCGTCCGCGGTAGAGGCCGTCCTCGATCGTCTCGAGGTCCAGCAGGGAGAGCAGCTCATCGGTCGACTGCGGCATGGCTGTCATGGTGACGCAGTGGGTCGGCAGTTAGCGTGCGGGGGTGATCCCCGTTGCGCTGCGCCCGCGCTGGTGGGCCTGGCACCTGCTGCTGGTGGTCACCGTCGGTGCCATGGGCTGGCTCGGCTGGTGGCAGCTGCAGACCTTCGAGGACGGCCGCGCACCAGCGGCCGCCGTCACCCGCACCGTCGAGGTCGACCGGGTGACGTCACCCGGCGGGCGCCTCGGCCCCGGCGACCCCGGCCGGCCGGTGCGGGCGTCGGGTGAGTGGGACGCCGCCGGGCAGGTGTCGGTGCCGAACCGTGAGCAGGCCGGCCGGTCGGGCTGCATCGTGGTCACCCCGCTGCGGACCTCCAGCGGCGTGCTGCCCGTGGTCCGCGGCTGGGTGCCCGAGGGCGTGACTCCTCCCCCGCCGCCCGAGGGGCCGGTGCGGGTGCGCGGGGTGCTGCAGGCGTCCGAGACGGAGGCTGACGCGTCGGCGACGACCGTTGGGTCCGACGGCAGAGGTCGCCTACGTGGCCACCGTCACGCTGCTGGAGAAGCTGCCGTACGCCGCCGAGGAGCTCTACGACGGCTACCTGGTGCTCCGATCATCCGATCCACCCGACCCCGCGGCCCCGGAGCGCGCCGTCGCCGGGGCGACGGCGTCCGGCAGCGACGGCGGCCCGGTGGGTTCGGTGGCCGGTGGCGCAACCTCGCCTACGCCGTGCAGTGGTGGCTCTTCGCCGGCGCCGCGGTGTTCTTCTGGGCCGCGGTGCTCAGGCGCGCGGCGCACGACCAGCAGGATCGCGGTTGGTGGTCCGGATCTCCCGAGTCACTCGTCGCTCCGCGACAAAGGACATGAACGGCACGGTCCCCGCCAGCAGCAGCAGCACCGTCCGGCCGGGCGGCCAGCGCAGCCGGTAGGCCACGGTGAACGCCGTGACCAGGTAGGCCAGATAGAGCCACCCGTGGGCCACCCCGACGACCCGCACCAGACGGTCGTCGTCGCCCAGGTACTTCAGCGGCATGGCGACGAACACCAGCACCACCAGGGCCACGCCGGTCACCCAGGCGAAGACGCGGAACCGGGTCAGCTCACCGGGCGAGAGGGGACGTGACGGCACCCCCCGACCCTAATCGGCGGCTCAGGCGCTGCTGCTGCCCGTCGTCGTGGTCTCGCTCGGGGTCGGGGCCGGCAGCTCGCGGGGGCCGTGCTCCCGGCGCAGCTCCTGCATCCGGCTCAGGTCGGCGACGTGCAGGGCCCGGGTGCCGTCGCCGGTCCGGACGCCAGCGACCGCGACCTCGTCACCGTCCTCCAGCGCGGCGGCACCCTCGGTGCCGCCGAGCACGAGCGTGTCGTCGGTCAGGCGGTACGTCGCGTCGTAGCCGTCCTCGGACCGGACCGTCAGCGACGTGTCGGACACCGCGGTCACCTCGCCGTGCTGGGTCACCATCGTGCGGTAGCCGCCGTCCGGGTCCTCCACGACGTACGACCCGTGCAGGGCGCCGAAGAGGCCGTGACCGAAGGAACGGGCCCGGCCCGTGGCCGCGCAGCATCCCGGGCCGCGCCGGTCCCCGTCCTCTCGGCACCGCGTCGTCGTCGGTCGACGGGTCCGACGACGCGGCGAGCTCCTGGGTGCCCGTGGCGCCGCCGGCGATCGAGGCGCCGAGCGCCCCGCCGACGACCAGGGCGAGGACCGCGACGAGCACGGTGCCACCGCGTCGCCACGACGGTCCCGACGCTCGCGGCGGAGCCGGGTCGAGCGAGTCGACGGTGTCGCCGCCGGGGCTGCTGTCGGTGCTGTCGGTGCCGTTCGCGCTGGGTCCGTTGGCGTCCATGCGCTCATGGTCGAGCCCGAACCTGTGACCCGGCTGTGACTCAGCCACCAGTTGCCCGCGCGGCGGGCTCGTCCTCGTCGCGGCCGACGGTGTCGAGCAGCGGGAGGTCGACGAGGAACGAGCTGCCCCGACCCGGCTCCGACTCGACCGACACCCGGCCGCCATGGGCCGCCACGAGCGCGGCGACGATGGACAGCCCGAGCCCGCTGCCGCCGGCGGCGCGGGTCCGCGACGGGTCGGCGCGGTAGAACCGCTCGAACACCCGCTCGCGGTCCTCGGGGCCGAGCCCCGGCCCCTGGTCGTGCACGCCGACCACCGCCCGACCCTGGGCTCGCAGCCGTCCGCCGTGGTCCGCAGTGTCACGGCGACCGGGGTGCCGGCCGGTGTGTGGGTGATGGCGTTGGACACCAGGTTGGTGACGACCTGGCGCAGCCGGGCCTCGTCCCCGAGGACGACAGGCGCCTGGTCACCGCGCACGTCGAGGTCGACCTGCCGGTCCGGCGCCAGCAGCCGGGCGTCCTGCGCGGCGTCGGTCACGATGTCCAGGAGGTCCACCGGCTCCTGGCGCAGCGGCCGCTGCTGGTCCAGCCGGGCGAGCAGGAGCAGGTCCTCGACCAGCAGGCCCATCCGGGCGGCCTCGTCCTCGACCCGGCGCATCAGCCGGTCCACCTCGTCCGGGCCGCCGACCGCCCCCTGGCGGTAGAGCTCGGCGAACCCGCGGATCGAGGTCAGCGGCGTGCGCAGCTCGTGGCTGGCGTCGGCGACGAAGCGCCGCATCCGGTCCTCGCTGGCCCGGGCGTCCGACTCCGACGCCTCCCGCGCCCGGAACGCCGACTCGATCTGGTCGACCATCCCGTTGAAGGCGCTGGAGAGCCGGCCGACCTCTGTGCGCGGGTCGCTCTCCGGCACCCGGCGGGACAGGTCCCCTGCGGCGATCTCGGCCGCCGTCGTCTCGACCTCCTCCAGCGGCCGCAGCGACGTCCGGACCACGACGTAACCGAGCCCCGCCGAGCAGCGCCAGGACGCCGGCCCCGACAAGGAGCTCGACGAGCACCAGCCGGCGGGTCGTGTCCTGCACGTCGTCGCAGGGAGATCCCGCGCACGACGAGCACCTGCTCCCCGGTCCGGACGACCGTCGCCGGGCGCACCACCACCCGCCACAGCCCGCCGGACCCGCCGGCGTGCACCGTGAACGGTTGCTGGCCCGCGCCGGAGAGCTGGCCCGCCTGCGAGCGCGGGGGCGTCGACGCCGAGCCGGCTGGTCTGACCTCGCAGGCCAGTGCCGTCGGTCGCGGCGATCGCCCACGTACTCGTCCCGGCTGGTCTCGAACGGGCCGTCCTCGCCACCCTGCAGGTCCCGCGGCTGCGGCGGCCGCTGGGCGAGGGCGACCAGGTCCTGGTCGACCTGGCCGACCAGGTAGCCCCGGATGACCGTCGTCACCACGGCCCCTGTCACGGTCAGGCCAACCGCCGCGAGGACGACGAGCGCGACCACCAGCGTGACGCGCAGCGGCGTCCGCTCCATGACGGTTCGGGCGGAGGCGACGCTGCTCACCCCCGCGGGACGCGCAGGACGTAGCCGACGCCGCGCAGGGTGTGCAGGAGGCGGGGCTCGGTGGTGTCGACCTTGCGGCGCAGGTAGGACACGTAGGACTCGACGACGTTGGCCTCGCCGCCGAAGTCGTAGTGCCAGACGTGGTCGAGGATCTGCGCCTTGGAGAGCACCCGCCCGGCGTTCTGCATGAAGTACCGCAGCAGCTTGAACTCGGTCGGCGACAGCGCGACCAGCTCGCCCGCCTTCCAGACCTCGTGGGTGTCGTCGTCCAGCTCGATGTCGGCGAACGTCAGCCGCGCCGGCGCCTCCCCGGCCGAGCCGCGTCCCGACGTACGCCGGAGGACCGCCCGGATGCGGGCCACGATCTCCTCGAGGCTGAACGGCTTGGTGACGTAGTCGTCGCCGCCGACCGTGAGGCCGGTGACCTTGTCCTCGGTGGCGTCCCGGGCGGTGAGGAACAGGACCGGCGCGGTCGACCCCTCGCCGCGCATCCGGCGGACCACGGCGAAGCCGTCCATGTCCGGCATCATCACGTCGAGCACGACCAGGTCGGGGCGCGACCGCCGGGCCTCGGCGAGCGCCTCGCGGCCGTTGGTGGCGGTGACGACCTCGAACCCGGCGAAGCGCAGGCTGGTGGCCAGCAGCTCGAGGATGTTGGGCTCGTCGTCCACCACGAGCAGCCGTGCCTCGGGTGCCTGCTCCGCGGTGCCGTGTGCCACGTGTCGTCCCTCTGTCGTCGTCGCGCTCGTCCTTGATACTCGGGTGATCCTCCCGCCGCGGACTGGCCGCTCCCTGCGCACTCCCTGTGAGGTCGCTGTGAAGGTGGGTTTCCGACCCTACGTCGGGTAGGCAGTGCCACATGACACCTCCGACACCTCTGACACCTCTGGCGCAGACTCGCACCCTCGGCCGCCACGACGGCGGCCTCACCGTCTCGGCCGTCGGGCTGGGCTGCATGGGGATGAGCGAGTTCTACGGGACGGGCGACGAGGCCCAGTCCACCGAGACGATCCGCCGCGCCCTCGACATCGGCGTGACGTTCATGGACACCGCCGACATGTACGGGCCGTTCACGAACGAGCGGCTGGTAGGCGCGGCGATCGCCGACCGTCGCGACGAGGTCCAGCTGGCCACCAAGTTCGGCAACGAGCGCGGCGAGGACGGCAGCCGCCGAGGTGTCAACGGCCGCCCGGAGTACGTCCACGCTGCCTGCGACGCCTCACTGCAGCGACTCGGCGTGGATCACATCGACCTCTATTACCAGCACCGGGTGGACCGCTCGACGCCCGTCGAGGAGACGTGGGGAGCCATGTCCGAGCTGGTCGAGGCCGGCAAGGTGCGCCATCTGGGCATCTCCGAGGCCGCGGCGACAACGATCCGGCGGGCGCACTCGGTGCACCCCGTCACCGCGGTGCAGACCGAGTGGTCGCTGTGGACCCGCGACGTCGAGCAGAACGACGTGCTGGCCACCGTGCGGGAGCTGGGCATCGGCTTCGTCGCGTACTCCCCGATCGGGCGCGGCTTCCTGTCTGGAGCCATCCGCAGCCCCGACGATTTCGAGGCCGGCGACATCCGCCGCCGGCACCCCAGGTTCCAGGGCGAGAACTTCGCCACCAACCTCGGGCTGGTCGACAAGGTGCGCGAGCTCGCGACGGAGAAGGGCATCTCGGCGTCCCAGCTCGCGCTGGCCTGGGTGCTGGCCCAGGGGCAGGACGTCGTGCCGATCCCCGGCACCAAGCGGGTCGCGTACCTCGAGGAGAACGCCGCCGCGGCGGAGGTCGAGCTGAGCGACAAGGACCTGGCCCGCCTCGAGGAGCTCGCGCCGGCCGGGGTCACCGCCTGGCGACCGCTACCCCGACATGTCGCCGGTCAACGTCTGACTTCCGAGCGCGCCAGCCCAGGCATGACAAAGGCCCCTCCACGCATGAGTTGGAGGGGCCCCGCCAGTCCCGCGACGCCGGCTGCTGATTGCTCAGCTGCCGTCGCCACCGGACGACGCCTCGTCCGCTTTCCCGCCGATTGCTCGGCGAATGCGCTGCGCGACGCTCGCGTGCCGTCCGCTTCCGCCCGATCGCTCGGACGGTGCGCTTCGCCACGCTGACGTGTCGACCCGCTCGCGGCCGATTGCTCGGTCGCTGCGCTTCCTTCACGCCTGCGTCCCGTTCGCTTCCCCGCCGATTGCTCGGCGGGCGCGCCTCAGGACACCGCACCCGGCTCGCTCGCCGACCGATTGCTCGGCCCACCGCGCTTCCTGGCACGTGTGCCTCGTCCGATGCCTTCCGATTGCTCGGTAGGTCGCTTCGTGGCACGGCCCCGACGCCAGGCGGTCGATTGCTCGACCGTCCACACCTCGGAACCAGCCACCGTTCTTCGCGGACCCGTCGGCAACTGCGGTTTCCCGCTGCTCCCGACGTCCCGGAGTCTCCCCCGGGCCGGTCCCCGTTCCCGGTGACGTGATGAGATTTCTAGTGCCCGGACGGCAGGCGCCACAAGGGCTTTCCCGAGGGAATGTGGACCAGTTTCGGGGTCCACAGGTATCTCCACAGGTCGGGGCTGGTTGTCCCCCGTCAACCCGGCGTTATCCACCTCTTCGTCCACCGGTACATCCACAGCTCAGCCCCATCGTGTCCACCATCCGGACACCCGTCCGGGTGCCGGACAGCGTCGGGCCGAGCGCCATGGTGGCCATCACGACCGCTGCGAAGCTGCCCGCCGCATCCTCGGCGTGTCGAGCGTGTTCGCAGCGCTCGGCGGATGGGCGGGCAACGGGAGCGGGCTGGCGGCACGGTGCGGTGGCGGGGGTCAGTCGGTGACGTAGGGGCAGTGCCGGCAGCCGCGGTCGCAGCAGGTACCCCGGTCGGCCAGGAAGGCGGCCGTCAGCACGAACAGGCCGCTCGCCGGGTCCGGGTAGCCGGCGTCGCCGCGGGCGAGGGCGTCCTGGTGGGCGGCGAGGACGGCAGGGCGGCCGGGGTGGTCCGGCGGCAGCCGGGAGGGGTGCGGCTCGGTGAGCGGCCGCGGCGCCAGCGGCAGGCGGCGGGGCGTGGGGTCCGGCACCTCACGAGCGTACGGAGGTGGCGACCCGTCCCGGAGCCGCGTCGTACGACGACCCTTGACCACGGGGCCGCAGCCGGCCGGATGGCACCATGGTCCGGCGATGCCGTCGACACCTCCCGAGTCCCCGTCCTGCCCTGCCCCGCCTATCCGTGCGACGTCCCGCCGGCTTCGTCGCCCTGCTGCTCACCGCCGCCACCCTGGCCGGCTGCGGCCTCCTCGACGGCGGGACGGCCGCGCCGGCTCGCGACGCGGCGCTCGCGCGACTCGTCCGGCGGCACCGGGTCCCCCGCGCCGAGCGCCGACCCGGTCGACCCGGACGCACCGAGCGGCTGGGGCCCGACCCTCGGCGAGATCGAGCAGGCCCGCGCGACGGTCGAGGCGATGAGCGTGCCCGACCGGGTCGCGTCCGTGCTGATGCCCGGCTTCTGGGGCTACGACGGCGACGCGCCGACACCGGCCGAAGCCGCCCAGAACCAGGCGATGCACGGCGTCGACTCGCCGGCCGAGGTCGCCGCCGGCCATCCCTACGGCGGGTTCTTCCTGCGCCCCGAGGTCATCGCCGACGCCGACCAGGTCGGGCGGCTGTCCGGCGTCCTGCACCGGGCCGGCGACGGCCCCGAGGGTCTGCCGCTGCTGGTCTCGATGGACCAGGAGGGCGGCGTCGTCCAGCGGCTCAAGGCGGGCGTCGACGCGGTGCCGTCCGCCGCGTCGATCGGGGCGAGCAACGACCCCGCGTACGCCAGGAAGGTCGCCCGGGCCAACGGCCGGACGCTGCGCGCGCTGGGCGTGACCATGGTCCTCGCCCCGGTCGCCGACGTGGACCCCGACGGCCGGTCGGTCATGGGCTCCCGGACCTACTCGCCGGACCGGGACGTGGCCGCGCGGATGGTCGTCGCGTCCGTCGAGGGCTACCTGAAGGCCGGCGTGATCCCAGCCGTCAAGCACTTCCCCGGCCTCGGCACCGTGACCGGCGACAGCCACCGGTCGCTGCCGGTGCAGCGCAAGGCCCTGGCCCGCCTGGAGCAGACCGACCTGGTGCCGTTCCGGGCTGCCGTCGGGGCCGGCGCCCCGGCCGTGATGACCGGCCACGTGGCGGTGCCCGCGCTCGACGAGGGCGTGCCCGCGTCGCTGAGCCCGACGGTGCTCGGCGACCTGCTGCGTGGCGAGCTGGGGTTCGAGGGGGTCGCGATCACCGACTCGCAAGGCATGGGCCCGGTCCATGGCCGGTACGGACCTGCCGAAGGGGCCGTCCTGTCGCTGTTGGCCGGCAACGACCTGGTGCTGAACTCGCCGCGGCCGCGAGCGGCTCGACGGGCGGTTGTCGAGGCGGTGCGCAGCGGGCGGATCCCGGCAGAGCGCCTCGTGGAGGCCGCGACGCGGGTCGCGGCCCTGCGGCTCTACCAGCAGCGGCTGGCCTCAGCCGCCGGCTGACCCGCTGCCGCGGGGCGGGTCCTCACGAGGCAGGACGTCGACCAGCTCGACGTGCTTGGGCGAGAGCCCGTCGCCGCTGGAGACGCCCCGCAGCCGGCGCCCCACCCACGGGACGAGGTACCGCCGGACCCAGCGGACGTCGGCCACCACGTCGCGGTGCCGCCGTGAGCGCGGCGCGACGTCCAGCGGCACCTCCCACCAGCCGGCGTCGCCACCCAGCAGGACCGGGTCGTCGACCCCGAGCCGGGCCAGGACGGCCGCCGCGACGCGCGCATGACCCTCGGGAGCGAGGTGCAGCCGGTCCTCGTGCCACAGCCTGCGGTCCTGCAGGGCGGGCACGGCGGCCTGGTCGACCAGCAGGGCGCCCTGGCGGGAGGCCACATCGCGCACGCCTGCGTTGAACTCGGCGAACCGGTCGGCCAGCCGCTGCGCGGTCCGGCCGGTGCCGCCGGCCCGCTCGATGACCGTGAACAGCACGGTGTCGACGTCGTCGGCACGCAGGAGTCCGACCGCCCGGTCGTAGCGGCGCAGGACCGCAGCGACGTCGGTGCGCGGACGGAGCACGTCGTTGGGGCCGGCGTGGAACGTCACGACGTCCGGCCGCAGCGACAGGGCCACCGGCACCTGCTCCTCGACGACCTGGTCGAGGAGCCGGCCGCGAACCGCCAGGTTGGCGTAGCGCAGGCCCCCGTCGCGGGTCGCGAGCGCCGCCGCGACCCGGTCGGCCCACCCGAGGTGCCGGCCGCCCGGCCCGAGGTCGTCCTCCAGCCCCTCGGTGAAGGAGTCCCCCGTCGCCACCAGGGTCCGGACCAGCGCGCTGCCATCCGCCCGATTGCCGCTCACGACTGCGCTATCGTGCCCGACGTGGCGATCGTCCCGGACGACAAGGACTGGACCTGGGTGCTCCGAGAGCCCTGCCCCGAGTGCGGGCTGGACGCCGGCGCCGTGCCCACCGAGCAGGTGCCCGGGCTGGTCCGCGAGAGCGTCGAGGTGTGGCGCGGGGTGCTGTCGCGCCCGGACGCTCCGCGAGCGACCGGACGAGTCCACCTGGTCACCGCTGGAGTACGCCTGCCACGTCCGCGACGTCTGCCACCTCTTCGACGAACGGCTCGTCCTGATGCTCGAGCGGGACGACCCGGTGTTCGCCAGCTGGGACCAGGACGAGACGGCGGTCGCCGAGAGGTACGGCGAGCAGGACCCGGCTACCGTGGCCGCTGAGCTGGCCGCCGAGGCGGAGGCCATCGCCACCCGCTTCGAGGCGGTGGAGGGTGACCAGTGGGAGCGACCGGGCCGGCGCAGCGACGGGTCGGTGTTCACGGTCGCGTCGTTCGCCCGGTACTTCGTGCACGACCTGCTCCACCACGTGCACGACGTGACCGGCACACCGGACATGACGACATGACGCCATGACCTCCGCGCCGCACGGGCACCACCACGACAGCGGGCACGACCACGACAGCGGGCACGACCACGACAGCGGGCACGACCATGGCAGCGCGCTAGGCGGCCTGGTCGGCCGGCTGCGCCACCTCGTGACCCCGCACAGCCACGACGCCTCGGTCGCGCTGGACAGCGAGCTCGAGTCCAGTCGGGCCGGGATGCGCGCCCTGCTGTGGTCCTTCGTGGCCCTGATGGTCACCGCACTCCTGCAGCTCGCCGTCTTCGCGGTCAGCGGATCGGTGGCGCTGCTCGTCGACACGATCCACAACTTCGCCGACGCGTTGACTGCGCTGCCGATCGCGGTCGCGTTCACCCTCGGCCGCCGAGCGGCGACCCGCCGCTACACCTACGGCTACGGACGGTCCGAGGACCTGGCCGGCATCGTGGTGGTGCTGTTCATCGCGGCGTCGGCGGTGTTCGCCGCGGTCGAGGCGATCCGCCGGCTGGCCGATCCGCGCGACCTCGACCACCTCGGGCTCCTGGCGGCGGCGGGCCTGATCGGGTTCGTGGGCAACGAGGCGGTCGCTCGCTACCGGATCGTCGTGGGCCGGCGGATCGGCTCGGCGGCGCTGGTCGCCGACGGGCTGCACGCCCGGACCGACGGCTTCACGTCGCTGGGCGTCGTGCTGAGCGCGGCCGGTGTGGCTTTGGGCTTCGAGGCGGCCGATCCGCTGGTCGGTCTGCTGATCACGGTGGCGGTGTTGGCCGTGCTCCGCGACGCCGCGCGCGACGTCTACCGGCGGCTGATGGACGCCGTCGACCCGGAGCTGGTCGACACCGTCGAGGCCACGGCTCGCTCGACCGAGGGCGTGCTGGACGTCGGTGCCGTCCGGCTGCGCTGGATCGGACACACGCTGCGGGCCGAGATCGAGATCGTGGTCGACCCCGACATCAGCCTGCTCGAGGCGCACGGGGTCGCGGAGGACACCGAGCACCGGCTCCTGCACGACATCCCCAGGCTGCACGCCGCGCTCGTGCACGCCGACCCGGCCGGCAGCCCGCACGACCTGACCGACCACCACCGACTGTCTTAGCCCGGATCCACCGTGGTAGCTTGGTGTGACGGGCGGGTCGTAACGCCGGAATGCCCTTCTGTGCGGGAGAATCGATCTTGTCTAGGGAACGATTCGACCGCACAGAAGGGCATCCGCGTGGATGCGAGTCTGCCACGGCTTCGTCGGCCGTGTTCGATGACCCGAACCTCGTGTCGTGCGCCGGGTCTGGCGCCGGTCCTGCAGCTGGCCGAGCGGGCCGGGTTGCACGCGCTGGTCGCGGAGCACGTCCGGATCGACAAGCCCGGCGGGGTGAACGCGCAGCTGAAGGTCCCGGCGCTGGTCGCGGGGATGGTCGCCGGCGCCGACTCGATCGATGACATGGCGCTGCTGCGGCACGGCGCGATGGGCCGGCTGTTCACCGGGGTGCGGGCGCCCTCGACGCTCGGGACGTTCCTGCGCACGTTCACCTTCGGCCACGTCCGGCAGCTCGACGCGGTCGCGTCCCGGCTGCTGATCAACCTGGCGCGGGCGGCGCCGCTGCTGCCCGGCGCCGACGAGCTGGCCTACGTCGACGTCGATGACACCCTCCGGCAGACCTACGGCTACGCCAAGCAGGGCGCCGGCCGCGGCTACACCGGCGTCAAGGGCCTGAACGCGCTGCTCGCGATCGTGTCGCACGCCGTCCTCGGCGCCGGTGATCGCCGCCGCCCGGCTGCGCAAGGGCTCGACGAACTCGGCCCGCGGCGCGCACCGGTTCGTCACCGACGCGCTGATCACGGCGCAAGGCAGCCGGCGCGAGCGGGGTGCGGGTGCTGCGCGCGGACTCGGCGCTACTACGGCCACGACGTGATCGCCGCCGCGCTGCGGCAGGGCGCGCTGCTTCTCGATCACCGCCCGGCAGGACAAGGCTGTCCGCAAGGCGATCGCGACGCATCGACGACGACGCCTGGACGCACGATCAAGTACACCAACGCGGTCTTCGACGAGGACGCAGCAGCGCTGGATCTCCGACGCCGAGGTCGCCGAGATCGCCTACACCGCGTTCACCTCCAAGGCCAAGGCCAAGCACGTCACCGCCCGGCTGATCGTGCGCCGGGTCAAGGACATGAACCCGAACAACCAGAGCGAGCTGTTCACCGCCTACCGCTACCACGCGGTGTTCACCAACAGCCCGCTGCCGATGCTCGAGGCCGAGAAGGCGCACCGCGCGCACGCGATCGTCGAGCAGGTCATCGCCGACCTGAAGAACGGGCCGCTGGCGCACCTGCCCTCCGGGCACTTCTGGGCCAACAGCGCCTGGCTGGTCTGCGCCGCGATGGCCTTCAACCTCACCCGCGCCGCCGGCACCCTCGCCTCGACCTTCCACGCCAACGCCACCACCGGCACGATCCGCGCCCAGCTCATCACCGTCCCCGGCCGGCTCGCCCGCTCCGCCCGACGCCTGACCCTGCACCTGCCGACCGCTGGCCCTGGCAGACAGGCCTGGGAGCAGCTTGCTCACCGCCTCGGCGAACGGCCCACCGCTCGCCGGCCTGACCCATCCACCCGTCCGACAGGACCCGACCGGAGACCACGTGGAGAGCAGCCGGCCCGCCCGGCGACCTCGGCCTGCACCACGCCGTCCACCCACCCGCCCGATCGCACGCTCAACTCGCCAACAGAAGTCGCGACGGTGGATCCGGGCTTAGCGGTCCGCCCTGATGTCTGGGACGCTGCGCAGGTGCTGATCACCAACCACGTCCTCAGCGGCGCCGTGGTCGGCGCTCTCACCCGCGACCCGGTGAGGGCGTTCGGGCGTGGCTTCCTGTCCCACTTCGTGCTCGACGCGTTGCCGCACTTCGGGCTCGACGAGGAGCACCTGATGAAGGTGGCCGTCCCGGACGGCCTGCTCGGGCTGGCCGCGATCGGGCTCGTAGTGCGCGAGACGCCGCGTCACCTGGTGCTGCCGGTGCTCGCGGGCATCGCCGGCGCGTGTCTGCCGGACATGGACAAGCCTGGGCAGCAGTTCTTCGACCGCTCCCCGTTCCCACCGTGGTTCGACCGCGTCCACGCCGCCATCCAGCCGGAGGCGTCACACCGGATGCCGATCGAGCTGGCCGCGGCTGCGATCTTCGCCGGGGCGCTGTCGGTGCTCCTGGGCCGCGACCGCCGCCAGCAGCCGCGGACCCCGGTCAGTGCTCCAGCCGCTCCTCGAGCCGCACGATGACCGTGTCGCCCGCCTGCTTGCCGATCGCCTTGCGGACGTCCGCCTTCACCGGCAGCTTGTGCGTGCCGTCGCCGAGCGCCATGAACGAGCTCCGGAACGGGTGGTCGTCGATCGTGCCCCGGACCTTGACCAGGCCCTTCGTGCCGAAGAAGATCACGGACTCCGGCCAGACCAGGTAGGTCCAGCCACCCTTGGCCGGGCTCTTCTGCAGGGTCGCCGTGAACTGCTTGTCGATCATGACGTCCTCCAGGCTGTGGGAACCGGAGCCGACGCTCCGACTCTGCAGGGTGGACTCGGCGTCGTGCAAGAACTCATCGGCTATCAGGCGTCGCGCCGCTTGAGGACCAGAGCTGCGCCGGCCAGAGCCCCGGCGACCCAGCCCAGGAGCACGAGCAGGCTGGTGGTCGCCGACAGGCTGTCCGTGCCGGTCTGCGCGCTGAACATCGTGGCGCCGGCGTTGCTGGGCAGGTAGGGCAGCAGGTGGTCCCGCCAGCTCGACGGCAGCAGCAGGCCGAGGGTCGGTACGACCAGCAGCAGCCCGAACAGGGTGGCGACGCCACCGGCCGTGCTGCGGATGATGAAGCCGAGCGCCACGGAGAACACGCCGATCAGGGCGAGGTAGCCGGCGACGCCGACGATGGCCCGCACGGCGCCGGTGGCTGACAGGTCCGTGCCGTGCGTGCCGAGGAGCTGCTGGCCGCCGAGGAAGGCGGCGAAGCGCGGCCAGCATCAGCAGGCGAACGTCACGCCGGCGTAGAGCGCCGCCTTGGCCCACAGCACCGGGCAGCCGCCGCGGCACGGCGCCGAACGTCGCTCGGATCATGCCGGTGGCGTACTCGCCGGTGACCAGGAGGACGCCGAGGACGCCGACGGCGAGCTGCGCGAGGTAGTAGCCGGCGAGGGTGGTGTCGATCGGGCTGAACGACGCCTGCTCGTCCGGGGCTCAGCTCGGACCAGTTCGCCTTGGTGGCCCAGCCGAAGATCCAGCCGATCGCGACCATCAGGACGACGGCGGCGAGCAGCGTCAGCGCGGTCGAGCGCAGCGAGCGCATCTTGATCCACTCGCTGCGCAGCACCCTGGCGGCGTGACGGGTTCGACCTTGACGACGTCGGAGTCGTCGGACGTGCTGGCTGGCTGTGCGGTGAGGGTGCTCATGTCGCGCTCCGGAGCGTGGTGGCCGGTCGGGGTGTGGGCGTGGTACTCGACCTCGTCGCGGGTCATCTCCATGAAGGCCTCTTCGAGGGATGCCTTCTTGGGGGCGAGTCCGTGCAGGCTGATGTTGAGGTCGCGGGCCCGGTCGCCGATCTGCGCGGCGGTGAGGCCGGTGATCTCCAGCGTGTCGTGCTCGGGGCTGGAGACGGTGATGTCGGCGCCGACGAAGCGCCTGCGCCGAGCGCCGCGGCCTGCGGGGAGCGGACGACGACCGTGTTGCTGGACGCCTGGGCGATGAGCTCGGACATGGGCATGTCCGCCATCAGCCGGCCGCGGCCGACGACGATGACGTGGTCGGCGGTGAGGGCCATCTCGCTCATCAGATGGCTGGAGACGAAGACGGTGTGCCCGTCCGCGGCGAGGCTCTTGAGCAGGTCGCGGATCCAGCGGATGCCCTCCGGGTCCAGGCCGTTCACCGGCTCGTCCAGGATCAGCGTCTCGGGGTCGGCCAGCAGCGCCGACGCGATCCCGAGGCGCTGCCCCATGCCGAGGGAGAAGCCGCCGGCCCGCTTGCGGGCCACGTCCTGCAGCCCGACCATCTCGATGACCTCGACGACGCGGGTCTTCGCGATGCCGTGGGTGGCGGCGAGTGCCAGCAGGTGGTTGTAGGCGGAGCGGGAGGTGTGGACCGCGCGCGCCTCGAGCAGGGCGCCGACCACCTGCAGCGGCTTGGCGTGCTTGCGGTAGGGCTTGCCGCCGACCGTGACGGTCCCGCCGGTCGGTGCGTCGAGGCCGAGGATCATCCGCATGGTCGTGGACTTGCCGGCGCCGTTGGGCCCGAGGAACCCGGTGACGATGCCCGGGTCGAACGGTGAAGGTCAGGTCGTCGACGGCGGTCTTGTCGCCGTACTTCTTCGTGAGGTTCTTGGCTTCGATCATGGTGATCATCCGTTCGGTTGTCGGGGACGCTCGGCGGTCCGCGCAGTGCCCGCCGGTGGCAGGCCGCCGCTCGGCACCGGACACCGGGACCGGGCTGGCTGACGCACGTCGGGTCGCTCTCGAGGCTGAGGTGCGGCAGCAGCCGGTCGAGCCATCCGGGCAGCCACCAGTTGGCCCGGCCCATCAGCGCCATCGTCGCCGGCACCAGGACCATGCGGACGACGGTGGCGTCGATCGCGATGGCGGTGGCCAGTCCCAGTCCGATCATCTTGACGAACGGCGAGGGGTTGGTGACGAAGGAGAGGAAGACGCACATCATGATCAGCGCGCCGGAGGTGATGACCCGTCCGGTGGACGCCAGCCCGCGGGCGACGGACTCGGCGTTGTCCCCGGTGGCGTGGAACGCCTCGCGGATGCGGGAGACGAGGAAGACCTCGTAGTCCATCGACAGGCCGAACAGCACGGCGAAGAAGATCACCGGCAGCGGCGAGGCGATCCGGTAGGTGCCGTCGAGGCCGAACAGCCCGCCGAGCCAGCCCCACTGGAAGACGGCGACGATGACGCCGTACGCCGCGCCGATGGACAGCAGGTTCATCACGGCCGCCTTCAGCGGGACGACGACCGACCGGAACACGAGCATCAGCAGCAGGAAGGACGCGGCCAGGATCGCGCCGATGAACAGCGGCAGCTTGTCGCGACAGCTGCTTGTCCAGGTCGAGCGTCAGCGCGGTCGCGCCGGTCACGTACACCCCGTCCGGGGTGACGGAACGGACCCGCTCGAGGGTCTGCACGGTGGCCGGGTCGGCCGGCTCGGTGGTGGGCAGCGTGGGCAGCACGACGGTGTCGCCGTCGGCGCTGACCCGCGGCTCGCCGACCTCCGCGATGCCGGGGTCGGCGGCGATGCGCTCGGCCAGCGCGGGGATGTCCTCGGCGCCCAGTCCGGCTGCCCTGCAGGTCGGCGACGACGAGCAGCGGGGCGTTGAAGCCGGGCCCGAAGCCGTCGGCCAGCAGCTCGTACGCCTTGCGCTCGGTCTGGCCCTTCGGGTTGTCGCCGGCGTCCGGGAAGCCGGTGTTGAGCGACAGCGCCGGGGCGGCCAGCGCCAGCAGCAGGAGCGACCCGACGACCAGGTACGGCCAGGGCCGTGCGGAGATCCGGTGGGCCAGCCGCCACCAGGCGGTGGCCTCGGCCGGCTTGGCGGCGCGGCGCCGGCCGACGATCCGTCCGGCGTCGATGCGGTCGCCGAGCAGCGACAGGATCGCGGGCAGCAGGGTGATCGCGGTCGCCACGGCGAACAGCACGACGATCGACGTGCGCGAGCCCGATGGAGGCGAGGAAGCCGCACGCCGGTCAGCGACGAGGGCGGCCATCGCCAGCGACCACGGTGCCGCCGGCGAAGAAGACGGCGGTGCCGGAGGAGCCCATGGCTGCGGACAGCGCCTGCGGCGTTGGGCTGCCCGGCGGTGCGGTTCTCGCGGTACCGGGAGACGATGAACAGCGCGTAGTCGATGCCGACTCCCAGTCCGACCATCGCGCCGATGGTCGGCGCGGCGGTGGAGACGGTCAGGCCGCCGGCCAGCAGCACGACGCCGCCGAGCCCGACGCCGACGGCGACCAGCGCGAGCACGATCGGCACGAGCGCGGCCACGACCGTCCCGAAGGCGACGAGCAGGACGACGAGCGCGGCGACGATGCCGACCGCCTCGGCGCCCGAGGACTCCTCCTCGGCGTTGAGGAACGCGGCGTCGCCGCCGAACTCGGCCTCACCCCGCCGGCGCGGGCCGGCTCGAGGGCGTCGACGAGCGTCGGCCGCCGTGTCGCGGCCGAACTCGGTCGACGGCACGTCCAGCGTGATCTCGGCGTACCCGATCCGCCCGTCGGCCGAGACCCGGTCCGTCGCGAACGGGTCGCTGACGGTGGCGACGTGCTCGATCGTCCGCGACCTGGGCCAGCGCCGAGGCGATGGCCGGCCGGAAGCTGTCCAGCTGCTCGCCCTCGGGGGCGGCGAACACGGCGACCGCGGTGCCGCCCGCCGCCTCGGGGAAGCGCTCCTCGAGCAGCTCGATCGCCTCGGCGCTCTCGCTGCCGGGTGCGCTGAAGTCGTCGGCGAAGGCGCCGCCGAGAGCGCCGGAGAGCACCACGACGAGGGCGGCGAGGACCGCCCACGCGCCGATCGTCGTCCATGGCCTGCGTGCGCTGATGTCGCCGATGCGGCGGATGAAGCGGTTCATGGTGTGCTCCCGGTCGTGGTCTGGTGGGTCATCGGGGCTGGGTGGGCGGCTCGGGCGGTCGATCGCGACCTGGGTGACCGAGACCAGCGGCAGGCCCAGGTCGCGGACCTTCTGGAGCAGGCCGTGCAGCGCGGCCTGGTCGACGACCGGGCCGTGGAGGACGGTGGTGCCGTCGCTCTCGTGGGTGAGGGTCAGCCCGTCGAACCACGCGGCCCACCGCGGTCGAGGTGGCCCGCGAGCCGGATCTCGTACTGCCCGGCCTCGTGCGACGAGCTGTGCCCGTCGGATGCCTGGTGGCTGCTCGTTCATGCACCGGAAGGTAGGAGCGGATGTGGTGAGCGGGGATCACCACACGTGGTGATTGAGGTGGTGATCTCGCCGACGGACGGGCGGCTCAGACTGGCAGACTCGCCGACATGATGGAGCCTGCAGGCCACCCGGCGCCAGCACCGGGTCGGATGGGGCTTCATCTCGCTGTACACGCTGGCGTACATCAGCACCAGCCTGCTGTTCCTCGCCCCGCTGCTGGTCACCCTGGCGCTGAAGGTCAACTCGCTGGTCGGGCACCGAGCGGGCACCCAACAGCCTGTCGCTCGTGGCCGGGGTCGGCGCCCTGCTGGCGATGTTCGCCAACCCGTTCTTCGGCAGGCTGAGCGACCGCACCTCGTCCCGGCTGGGGCATGCGGCGGCCGTGGATGGTCGTCGGCCTGCTCGGCGGTTCGCTCGGCGTCCTCATCGTGGCGCTGGCGCCCAACATCGCGGTGGTGCTCGTCGGCTGGTGCATCGCCCAGGTGTTCCTCAACGCGCTGCTCGCGGCCCTGGTCGCGGTCCTGCCCGACCAGGTCCCGGCTGGCTCAGCGGGGCTCGGTCTCCGGTGTCCTCGGCGTCTGCGTGCCGATCGCGTCGGTGACCGGCACCTTCCTGGTCAAGCTGTTCACCGGCAACCAGCTCGCCATGTTCCTGGTCCCGTGCGCCATCGGCGGGTTCTTCATCCTGCTCTTCGCCGCCACGCTGGACGACCGCCGGCTGGCCGCGGCGGACAAGCCGGCCTGGTCGCTGCGCGAGTTCGCCAGCACGTTCTACGTCAACCCGCGCAAGGCCCCGGACTTCGCGTGGGCGTTCGCCAGCCGCTTCATGTTCGTGCTGGCCTACGCGTTCCTGGCGACCTACCAGACCTACTACCTGCTCGACCAGATCGGCACCGCCGAGGACGACGTGCCGCGAGCAGGTGTTCCTCGGCACGCTCGTGCAGTCCGCGGTGGTCGTCGCGGCCTCCCTGCTCGGGGGCAGGCTCTCCGACCGGACCGGCCGCCGGAAGGTCTTCGTCCTCGCCGCGTCGACCGTGTACGGCCTGGCGATGTTCGTCATCGCCCTCGCCAGCAGCTTCAACGGCTTCCTCGTCGGCATGGCCATCGGCGGACTCGGCTTCGGCGTCTACGTGGCGGTCGACCTCGCGCTGGCTGCCGACGTGCTGCCGGACAAGGCCAGCGCCGCCAAGGACCTCGGCGTGTTCAACATCGCCGGGGCGCTGCCGTTCTCCGTCGCCCCGGCCATCGCGCCGGCCATCCTGGCGGTCGGCGGCGGCAGCTACGGCGTGCTGTACGCGGTCGCCGGCGTCTGCGCCTTCCTCGGCGCCGCCGCCATCCTGCCGGTGAAGGGCGTCCGCTGACGGCGAGCGTCAGCGCGGCTCGTGGCAGCAGGTCGAGCTCCTCGGCCCGGCGGACCGCCGCCCGGCGGTTGTTCACGCCGAGCTTGGTGTAGATGTTCTTGGTGTGCGTGCGCACGGTGTTCAGCGACACGACCAGCTCGCGGGCGATGTCCGGGCCGCCCAGGTCGGTGGCGAGCAGCCGGAGCACGTCGAGCTCGCGCTCGCTCAGCGGCTCGACCAGCCCGGCCTGCCGCGGTCGGCCGCGTCGGCGTCCCGCCGAAGGTGGTCAGCAGCCGCCGGACGTAGCCCGGGGCGATCCCGCGCTGCGCGGCCGCCGCGAGCAGGGCGCGCCATCGGCGGGCCCTCGTCGATGAAGACCCGGACGTAGCCCTCGGGCTCGGCCAGCGTCAGGGCGCGCTCCAGCGGCGCCAGAGCGGCCACGGTGTCGCCGCGCGCCTGGTGCGCCGAGCGCCTGCAGCACCAGGATCTCGATGACGCTTCCGGCCCGGCCGCCGTCCTCGGCGGCCTGCGAGGAGACGCTCCAGCAGCTCGAGCGCCTGCTCGCCCGGACGCCCATCGCGGCGCTCGGTCCGGTACTGCGCCAGCAGCAGCCTGGCCAGGGTGACGTGCTCGAACTCGCGCAGGTAGCTGAGGTCGTCGTCCACCGACAGGCCTCGCTCGCGCGCCCACCGGCGGGCGTCGTCCAGCCTGCCCTTGCGCGATCCACACCCGAGCGCTCATCGCCGGGATCGGCCGCACGTCGGGGGAGAAGTCGCCTGCGTACACCCGCTCGCGCGTCGGCGAGCAGGTCCGCTGCAGCCGTCGAGGTCCCCTTCGGCCTCCCGGACCCGGGCCATCGCGACCCGCCAGCGGTGGGGGTTCTGCGGCAGGCCGAGGTGCTCGCCGAGCTCCTGGCTGCGCAGCAGGAGCTCGTTCGCGGCCGCCAGGTCGTCCCGCTCGCGGTGCAGCGCGGCCATCCCGACGTACATGTCGGCCGTTCCCCGCAGGACCGGCCCGTCCTGCTCCGCGGCGAGCCGCAACGCCTGCTCGTACGTGCGCATGGCGTCGCCGAGCCGGCCCTGGACGACATGGAGGTCCCCCAGCGTGATCGCCAGTCCGAGGATGTCGGCGATGTGGCCGGCCCGCTGCATGTGCTTCCACGACTCGGCGTACCCCGCCTGCGCCGCCGCGACGTCCCCGTCCCCCCACGACGCGAGCCCGATCAGTGCCGACGCCGCTGCTCGCCCGAGGTGGTCGTCGGGACCGGCCAGGTCCAGCGCCCGCCGGGCGTGCGTGATGCAGCCGGCGCGGTCGCCGAGCACCAGCGCCTGCCCGGCGCGGTGCACGGCGACCCAGTCGTGGGAAGCGTCCGGAACGCTTCCTCGTCCACGACCACCATGTCCGGCGGCCGGTCCTGCAGGTCCGCGGCCTTCGGCCGACATGGCGTCCAGCCACCGCTCGGCGTTGCGCAGGTACGGCTCGACACCCTCGATCTCGACCGGTGGACATGAGGGATCCCGACGTAGTCGTTGCTGAGCACCGGCCTGACCCGGAACTGCGCCTCGGGGATGGCCTCCATCCAGCGACGCAGCGTCCCCTCCTGCCGGAGCCGCTGCAGCGCCGGGGCCGCCAGCTCGACCAGGTCGGCCGCGCGCTCGAAGTCCTCGGCGGCCAGGGCGTGCTCGATGGCGACGGCCCGCTCGCCGTTCTGCTCGTACCAGTCGCTGGCGCGCCGGTGCAGGGCCGGGACGACGTCGGGCTGCTCGTCGAGCAGGCGCGCTCGCAGCACGTCGGCGAAGAGGTGGTGGTAGCGGTACCACCGGCGACGGTCGTCGAGCGGGACGAGGAACAGGTTCGCCGCGGTCCAGCGACTCCAGCATGGCCTTGCCGCCGGTCTGGCCGGTGACGGCGTCGCACAGGGGGCCGCTGAGCCGGTCGAGGACGGAGGTCTGCAGCAGGAAGGTCTGCACGTGCTCGGGCTGACGCTGCAGGACCTCCTCGACCAGGTAGTCGACGACGTAGCGGTCGTCGCCGGCGAAGCCGGCGATGAACCCGGCGTCGTCGTCCCGTGCCCTGCATCGACAGCGCCGCCAGCTGGAGCGCGGCGATCCACCCCTCGGTGCGCCCCTCCAGCGCCGCGACGTCCCGCGCCGTCAGCTCCAGACCCATCACCCCGTTGAGGTACGCGACGGCCTCCTCGGGGGTGAAGCGCAGGTCGGCCGCGCGGATCTCGACCAGCTCGCCGCGCGCCCGCAGCCGGGCCAGCGGCAGCGCGGGATCGGCGCGGCCGGCGATCACCAGGTGCAGCCGCGGAGGCACGTGGTCGAGCAGGAACGCCATCCCCTCGTGCACCTCGGGGGCGTCGATGACGTGGTAGTCGTCGAGCACCAGCACGATGTCGCTCGCGGTGGCACCGAGGTCGTTGAGCAGTGTGGTGAGCACGGTCGTTGATCGGCGGCGGTTGGGGTGCCTGCAGGAGCGCCAGAGCGCTCGCGCCGACCTCCGGGTGCCACCGTTCTGCAGCGCGGCGATCAGTACGTCCAGAAGGACGCCGGGCTGGTTGTCGCTCCCGGTCGAGCGACAGCCACGCGACGAGACCGCTCGTCGCAGCAGGCACGGCCGGTCCCGCGCCGCCAGCCACTCGGCCAGCAGCGTCGTCTTGCCGAAGCCGGCCGGTGCGGACACGAGCATCAGCTTCGACGCTGCCCCGCGGTCCAGCCGCTCGCTCAGTCGCGGCCGCGGCACCAGACCACGGGGCGCCGGGGGACGTAGAGCTTCGTCTCGAGCAGGAGTGTCGGCACCCCCGTCTCCTGTTGCGGCCGCGTCACAGGGCGGATTGTGCCCCGATGCGCTCGGTGTTGCCTAACGCACTCAGGAGCTGCTGACCTCGGAGAGTCGCCTGGCGAGGAACGCGCGCTCGGTGTCGTTGTCGGCCTGTGCGATCGCCTCCCGGTAGGCAGCAGCTGCATCGGTGTCGCGGGCCAGTCGGCGCAGAAGGTCCGCCTTGGTCGCCGCCAGATAGCGGTACCCGGCCAGTCGGCCGCCTGCCTCCAGCTCCTCCACCTCGGCCAGCGCTGCGGCGGGGCCGGCGACCATGAGCAGCGGCACCGTCCGGTTGAGCGCGACGACCGGGTTCGGCCAGGCGACCAGCAGGGCGTCGTAGAGCTCGAGCAGCCGTGGCCAGTCCGTCTCCTCGTAGCTGGGAGCCGCTGCGTGCACGCCGGCGATGGCCGCCTGCAGCCCGAACCGGCCGGGAGTCCCGCGCAGAACCGCGGTGACCAGCGCGAGTCCTTCGTCGAGCGCCGCCCGGTCCCACCGCCTCCGGTCCTGGTCCGCCAGCAGCACCATCGACCCGTCGGCGGCGACCCGGCTGTCTCGTCGCGCGTCGGTGAGCAGCATCAGCGCGAGCAGCCCGCGGACCTCGGGCTCGTCGGGCATCAGCAGCGCCAGGACCCGGCCGAGGTCGACCGCCCGGTCGACGAGATCCGCCCGGCGCAGGTCCGTCCCGCCCGGCGCCGTGTGCCCGGTCGTGAAGAGCAGGTGCACGACCGTGAGCACCGCGTCGAGCCGTTCCGGCAGGTCGGGAGGCGCGGGGACCCGGTACGGGATCCGGGCCGCCGCGATCTTCTTCTTGGCCCTGGTGACCCGGGCCGCCATGGTCGCCTCCTGGACGAGGAAGGCGCGGGCGATCTCCTCCGTGCTCAGCCCGCACACCAGCCGCAGGGTGAGGGCGACCTGCGCCTCCCGCGACAGGGCCGGGTGGCAGCAGGTGAAGACCAGTCTCAGCCGGTCGTCCGGGATCGCGTCCGCATCGCCGACCTCGTCCGACGGCTCGGCGACATCGTCCGGCACCACGAGCAGCGGCAGCTTGCGCCGGAGCGTCTGGTCGCGACGGAGCACGTCGAGGGCCCTCCGGCGCGCGGTGGTCGTCAGCCAGGCGCCGGGCGAGCGCGGCACGCCGTCGCGGAGCCAGGCGTCCAGCGCCGCGCCGTACGCGTCCTGGACGCACTCCTCGGCGACGTCGATGCTGCCGGCCACGCGCGCCGTCGCGGCGAGGACGTAGCCCCACTCACGTCGGTGCGCCTCGGCCACGGCGTCCGCAACCTCGCCCCGCGACGTCACCGGCACCTCACTCGTCGGGGTACTCCATGATCGGGCGCACCTCGACCCCGCCGAAGCGGGCAGGGCAGAGCTTGGCGATCTCCAGCGCGTGGTCGAGGTCTCGCGCCTCGACGAGGTAGTAGCCGCCGAGTGCCTCCTTGGTCTCGGCGAACGGACCATCGGTGACGACGTCGCCGCGCACCGACGTCGCGGTCGCCGTCGGCTGCAAGCCGTTGCCGCCCACGATCTTGCCCCCGAGGTCGGGAACCTGCTCGGCGAACCGGCCGTGCGCCTCCAGCACCTCGCGACCGGCCGGCGACCCGGGCTCGCCGGACTGCGACTCGTCCTGGTAGATCAGGATCAGGTACTCGCTCATCGTGTCCCCTTCCCGGCCGGTGCGGCCGGATCGACTGTGACACCTTCCCGACGGACGAGGCGGGCACAAATCGACATCGCCTGGCTCGGACAGCCCACATAGGCTGACAACTCCATGCCGAACCGCACATCACGCCCGCCCTAGGAGGCGGCCCGGCGCGCCCAGGCGCGACGGGCGAGCCGACCGGTCATCACCTACCCACCCGACCTCCCGGTCGCGCAGCGCAAGGACGAGATCGCCGAGGCGATCCGTGACCACCAGGTCGTCGTCGTCGCGGGCGAGACCGGGTCCGGCAAGACGACCCAGCTGCCGAAGATCTGCCTCGAGCTGGGTCGCGGCGTGGACGGGCTGATCGGGCACACCCAGCCCCGGCGGATCGCCGCGCGGTCGGTCGCCGAACGCATCGCGGAGGAGCTGGACGTCCCGCTCGGGGGTGCGATCGGCTACACGGTCCGCTTCACCGACCGGGTCGGCGACGCCACGATGGTCCGGCTGATGACCGACGGCGTGCTGCTCGCCGAGATCCAGCGGGACCGCGACCTGTCGCGCTACGACACCCTCATCATCGACGAGGCGCACGAGCGCAGCCTGAACATCGACTTCCTGCTCGGCTACGTCGCCTCCCTGCTCCCCCGCCGACCGGACCTGAAGGTGGTCATCACCTCCGCGACCATCGACACCGAGCGGTTCGCCGCGCATTTCGGCGGGGCGCCGGTGGTCGAGGTGTCGGGCCGCACCTACCCGGTCGACGTTCGGTACCGGCCGGTCGTCGACCCGGCCCGGCCGGACGCCGAGGACGAGGACCAGGTCTCGGCGATCCTGCGCGCCGTCGACGAGCTGTGCGCCGAGACCAGCGGCGACGGCTGGCAACGACATCCTGGTGTTCCTCTCGGGCGAGCGCGAGATCCGCGACACGGCCGACGCGCTGCGGTCCCACACCAAGGGCTGGCGCGACCCGGTCGAGGTGCTGCCGCTTTACGCCCGCCTCTCCGCCGCCGAGCAGCACCGCGTCTTCGCGCCGCACCCCGGCCGCCGCATCGTCCTTGCCACGAACGTGGCCGAGACCTCGCTGACGGTCCCCGGCATCAGGTACGTCGTCGACCCGGGCACGGCACGCATCTCTCGCTACAGCCACCGGCTGAAGGTGCAGCGGCTGCCGATCGAACGGGTCAGCCGCGCCAGCGCCGACCAACGGGCCGGCCGCTGCGGTCGCACCTCCGACGGCATCTGCATCCGGCTCTACTCCGAGGACGACTTCCTGTCGCGCCCGGAGTTCACCGACCCCGAGATCCTGCGCACCAACCTCGCCTCGGTCATCCTCGCGATGACCGCCCTGGGGCTCGGCGACATCGCCGCCTTCCCGTTCCTCGAGCCGCCCGACCGCCGCCAGGTGAAGGACGGCGTGGCGCTTCTCGAGGAGCTCGGCGCCTTCCACCCGGGGCAGCAGGACGCGCGCAAGCGCCTTACCCCACTCGGCCGTACGTTGGCAGCGCTGCCGCTCGACCCGCGGCTGGGCCGGATGCTGATCGAGGCCGACCGCAACGGCTGCCTGGCAGACGTGCTCGTGATCACCGCTGCGCTGTCGATCCAGGACCCGCGCGAGCGGCCCGCGGACCACCAGCAGGCCGCGGACACGATGCACCGGCGATTCGCCGACGACCGGTCGGACTTCCTCGCTTACCGCAACCTGTGGGTACACCTCCAGGAGCAGCAGAAGGCCCTGTCCGGCAACGCGTTCCGGCGCATGTGCCGCACCGAGTTCCTGCACTACCTGCGCATCCGGGAGTGGCAGGACCTGGTCGGGCAGCTCCGCAAGGTCGCCCGCTCGCTCGGCCTCTCCACCATCGGCGAGGTCGGTGCGCCGGGCGACGACCCCAAGCCGGTGCACCTGTCGCTGCTCGCGGGCCTGCTGTCACACGTCGGCCTCTGGGACCCGGAGAAGCGGGAGTACGTCGGAGCGCGCGGCGCGCGGTTCGCCCCCTGGCCCGGCTCGGCACTGTTCAAGAAGCCGCCCCGCGCGGTGATGGCCGGAGAGCTGGTCGAGACGTCCCGGCTCTGGGGGCGGGATCTCGGTCGGATCGAGCCGGAGTGGGTCGAGGACCTGGCGGGGCACCTCCTGCGGAGGTCCTACAGCGAGCCGCACTGGTCGGCGAAGCACGGCGCCGTGATGGCGTACGAGAAGGTCACTCTCTACGGTGTGCCGCTGGTCGCGAACCGACGGGTGGCGTACGGCGGGATAGATCCGGAGCTCTCTCGTGACCTGTTCGTCCGGCACGCTCTCGTGCAGGGCGAGTGGCGCACACATCACCGCTTCTTCCACGACAACCAGGCGCTGCGCGAGGACGTCGAGGAGCTCGAGCACCGGTCGCGGCGCCGGGACATCCTCGTCGACGACGAGACGCTGGTCGAGTTCTACGACCAGCGGGTCCCGGCCGACGTCGTCTCGGCCCGGCACTTCGACGCGTGGTGGAAGACGGCGCGCCGCCAGGCCCCCGACCTGCTGACCTTCGACCCGGCGATGCTGGTGCGCGACGAGGCCGAGCTGGTCGACACGCGGGACTACCCCGACACCTGGCGCCAGGAGGACCTCGAGCTGGCGCTCAGCTACCAGTTCGAGCCGGGCACGGAGGCCGACGGCGTCACGGTCCACCTGCCTCTCGCCGTGCTGAACCGGGTGTCGGCCGACGGGTTCGACTGGCAGGTCCCCGGCCTGCGGGCAGACCTCGCGACAGCACTGCTGCGCTCCCTGCCCAAGGCGCTGCGCCGCAGCTTCGTGCCGGCGCCGGACACCGCCGCGGCGGCGCTGGCCGCCATCGGGCCGGAGCCGGCCGCTGAGCCGTTCGCGGATGCGCTGGCGCGCCGGCTGCTCGACGGTCACAGGAGTGAGCGTCCCGCACGACGCCTGGGACGTGGCGAAGGTCCCCGACCACCTGCGGATGACGTTCCGCGTCGAGGGCGCGGACGGTGCCGTGCTCGCTGAGGGCAAGGACCTGCAGGTTCTTCAGGACCGGCTGGCGCCGACGGTGCGGCGGACCGTGGCCGCCGCCGCCGCGGACGTCGAGCGGACCGGGCTCACCACGTGGTCATTCGGCGACCTGCCGGCGACGTTCTCCCGAGACGTCGACGGGCGCCGCGTGCAGGGATTCCCCGCCCTGGTCGACGAAGGTGCGACCGTCGCGCTGCGGGTGCTCGGCTCGGAGCGTGAGGCCGTCGGTGCCACGCAGGCCGGTGTCCGGCGGCTGCTCGCCCTCACGGTCCCCTCCCCGCTCAAGGGCGTCGTGGGGCGGCTCGACAACCCGAGCAAGCTGGCGCTGGGACACAACCCGCACGGCTCGGTGCCGGCGCTGCTCGACGACTGCCTGACGGCCGCCCTGGACTCGCTCATCGAGCGCACGGCGGGCCGCCGGCCGACGCCGAGGGCTTCGAGCGGCTGAAGGCATCGGTTCGCAGCGAGCTGCCCGATGCGACGTACGCCGTCGTGCGGACGGTGGCCGCGATCCTCACCGCCGCGCACGACGTGTCGGTCCGGGTCTCCGGGACCGCCGGCCCGGCCGTCCTGCCGGCCTGGCTCGACATCCGGGCACAGGTGGCACGGCTGGTGCACCCCGGCTTCGTGACCGAGACCGGTGCCGGCCGGCTGCCCGACCTGGTGCGCTACCTGACGCGCCGTGCAGCGCCGCCTGGACGCGCTCACCTCACCAGGCCGGGACCGCGAGCGGCTGGCCCGCGTCGAGCAGGTCGAGCGGGAGCACGCCGGCTGGCTCGCCGGGCTGCGTCCGGAGCGGCGGGACGACCCCGAGGTGCGCGCCGTTCGCTGGATGCTCGAGGAGCTGAGGGTGAACGTGTTCGCGCAACAGCTCGGCACGCCGTACCCGGTCTCGGAGCAGCGCATCTACCGTGCCATGGATGCCCTGGACTGGCCGGACGGCAGCCGGCGGCGGGCGCGTCGACCTGACGGCTCACATGTGTCACCAGAAAGCAAGGGGTGCACCCCCTGGTCACATCGAAAATCCGCAGGTAACGTCCCGGAACGGCACAACTGCCCACCACCTCCCGGAGCATCATGAGGCGTCATCTCCTCGTCGCCGGCCTCGCCGGCGCCCTGCTACCACCGGCCTGACCGGTGTGTCCGGGCCCGGGGCCGTCGCCGACGACGCGTCACCCACTCCGCCGCAGGCTCACCCTCGCGCGGCGGCTCGTTCGCCCTCAGCGGCGCGGACGCCGCGGCCTACCGCGTCCCGGCCGACATGCGTGAGCTCTGGTCGACCACGCTCGCGACGGCACCATCCAGACCCGCTACCAGCAGGTCGCGTCGGGCGCCGACGTGCTCAACGGCCAGGTCACCGTTCTCCGCGACTCCGAGCGGCACCGCCACAGCGGTGATCGGCGCCCACTTCCCCGGCCTCAAGGCCAAGAACCAGCGCAACCGTGACGGCGGCCGAGGCCCGCTCGAAGGCCGCCGAGCGGCGTCGGTACGGGCGGCGACCGCACGACGACCTTCCGGATCAACCCGAGCCACCGGTCGCACCTTCTACCAGGTCGATCACCCAGAAGGCGGCGCACCGCTGGCTGACCTGGGTCGACGCCGGCAACGGCGCGGTCCGCAAGCACATCGACACCGTCCCCAGGGCACCGGCATCGGCGTTAAGGGCGACACCAAGACCTTCGACACCAGTGCGGCGCCGGCGGCGGCTTCCAGCTGGTCTCCGGCGACCACCGCCAGGCGACGTACGACTCGGGTAACAGCGGTGGCCGCGGCGTGATCATGACCGACGCGGACGACGTCTGGGACCTGCTGTCGCCGCCGAACCCAGCCCCAGCCAGCCCGCCGGGGTCGACGCACACTACTACGGCGACGTCGTGGACGACTTCTACGGTGCGACCTTCAATCGCGACAGCATCGACGACGACGGCATGCAGATCATCTCCAGCGTGCACTTCAGCCGGAACTACAACAACGCCTTCTGGAGCGGCGCGCAGATGGTCTACGGCGACGGCGACGGCAAGGCGTTCCGGCCGCTCTCCGGCGGCCTCGACGTCGTCGGCCACGAGCTGACCCACGGCGTCACGCAGTACACCTCCGGGCTCATCTACGAGAACGAGTCCGGGGCGCTCAACGAGTCGTTCAGCGACATGATCGGCAGCACCGTCGAGTACTGGGCGGCCGGAACGGCCAGGAGACGACGGCACCGAGCCGGACGGCGACTCGTGAGTCCTGACTTCCTGATCGGCGAGGACGTCTACCTGCCCGCCGACGCCGTGGACGGCTTCCGCAACATGACCGACCCGCGCGAGGACGACGACCCGGACCACTACGCCGAGCGCTTCCAGGGCCGTGAGGACAACGGAGGGGTGCACACGAACAGCGGGATCCCCAACCACGTCTACTACCTGGCCGTCAACGGCGGGCGGAACGCGGGCTGTGACACGACCGGGTCCAACGGCCACACGCACGCCGCCAACTGTGACGAGAACGTGGCGGCCCTCGGCCTCACACGGCCGCGCGGTCTTCTACGCCGGGATGACCAGCCTCACCGAGTACGCGAACTTCTGCGACGCCCGCGCGGCCACCATGGCTGCGGCCACCGGGAAGCAGCGGGTCAGCGTCGGTGACGCCTGGGACGCGGTGGGTGTCGTGGACGGCTGCACGCCTGCATCTCCCCCGCCGCCGCCGTGCGCCGGTGGGCCCGTGCAGCTCGGGTGTCGTTTCTCCACGCCGCACCCGTACGGCAACAACGGTGACTGCACCTGGACCTACACCAGCCCGTCGAGCGGGTCGTTCCAGGTCGTCTTCGACCGCTTCGCGACGGAGGCCGCCTTCGACTTCGTCTACGTCAAGGACGGCGGCAGGAACGTCGTGGCGACCTACGACGGGCGCCTCGTCGACAGCCGATCTCCTCGCCGTGCGTGACGGGAACGTCGATCTCGGTCCAGCTCGTCACGGACCCGGCGGTGACCGACTACGGGTTCGACGCCAGGGTGGTCGCCTGCTGACCCGACCGGCGGCCGGGCGCTGAGCGACCGGCACCGCCACACGGAGCGACGAGGCCCCGCCCGGTTCCGACCGGGCGGGGCCTCTCGTGTCCGGCGCCTGCCGGGTGGGTGGGCCGGCGGACGACCGGGACACCGTCGTCACGCTGGTCATCGATTCGCGAGTTGATCGAGTCGCCGCTAAGGTAAGGCTCGCCTAACCACGTCGCCCACATCGGTCGGAGGTCCGCGTGTACGCCTGCATCTGCCATGCCGTGACCTCCAGCGAGGTCGCGTCAGTCGTTGCGGCCGGCGCGACGACGGAGGCCGCCGTCGGTGACGCGTGCGGCGCCGGGACCGGCTGCGGCTCGTGCCTGGACCGCATCTGCGCCATCATCACCAGCGTGGAGCCCGACCATGGACAGCCGCTGCTGCGCCGGGTCGGCTGACCCGTCCGAGCCTCGACCTCCTACCGAAGGCGGCAACCGATGCGCGGTGACAAGAAGGTTATCCAGTACCTCAACGACCAGCTGACTGCCGAGCTCACGGCGATCAACCAGTACTTCCTGCACGCCAAGATGCAGGAGAACTGGGGTTACACGAAGCTCGCCGCGTACACCCGGCACGAGTCGATCGACGAGATGCGCCACGCCGAGGTGCTCACCGACCGCATCCTCTTCCTCGAAGGCCTGCCGAACTACCAGCGGCTCCATCCGCTGACCATCGGGCAGACCCTGGCCGAGATGTTCGCCGCGGACATGGAGATCGAGGTCGCCGCTGTGAGCCGGCTCCGGGAGGGTGCTGCGCACATGCGCAAGGTCGGCGACATCACGTCGGCCCGCCTGTTCGAGGACATCCTCGCGGACGAGGAACACCACATCGACTACCTGGAGACGCAGCAGGGGCTGCTCGAGCAGCTCGGCGAGGCGTTGTACGTGGCACAGCTGATCGAGCAGCCCTCGGAGGGCTAACAGCCAACCGCGAGGCGCTGTTCGCCTCCGGCGCTAGCGAGCCAGGCTGTAGCGGGCACAGGCGAAGTCGGCGTTGCGGGCGACCTCTTCCAGACGCAGCTCGACCCGGCGGGGCAGCAGCGGTGCACCGGACCCCAGCGCGACCGGGGCGTACTGGACCCACACCTCGTCCAGCAGCTTCGCGTCCGCGAACTGCCCGGCCAGGTCCCCACCGCCGACGACCCACACGTTGCGACCGGCCGCGGCCGCGACGATCTCCTGGTGCAGCGGCGCCACCGGACCCTGCACGAGGCGGATGTCACCTGCGACGACAGGCAGGTCGCGGTGGGTGAAGACCCAGCACGGGACGTCGTAGGGCCAGGGCCGGTCGTCGCCGACGTCGTGCTCCATGATCCACAGGTACGTGGTGGCGCCCATGACCAGTGCACCCACGGACCCGATGAACGAGTCGTAGCCCATCGGGCCCTGGCGGTCCACGTCGCGCGACAACAACCAGGACAACGAGTTCTCGGGGTCCGCGATGAACCCGTCGACACTGGAGGCCGTGAAGTACTGGGTCGCCATCTGCCCAGTCTCGCGCAACGGGCTCCCGTGACGCCGGCGAGGGCCGGGAGCAGTGCTCCCGGCCCTCGCTGGTGGTGCTGTGGTGCTACCAGGGTTGACCACGTTGATCGTGAGGTCGTCGCCCCGGTCACCGGTGACGGTGACCTTCACGCCGGCACCCGCGACCTTGACGCTGTTCTGCGGGTTGGCGCTCGACCAGTACGCCAACGGGTTGGTGTCGTCGAAGGTCGCAACTCCGGGCCTCCCGGGGAGCAGGCCTCGAGCGTCTGGATCGACTGCGACTGGCCCTTGCCCGTGAGGACCTCCTTGTGGAGACAGGTCTTCTCGCTCGCCTCCAGACCGAACGTGCCGTCCAACGGCTGCCGCCGGTTGCTCGGCGCCGTGCCGTCCGGGTAGACGAACTTGGCCGGACGGGCGTCGACCGGCAGGGCCAGGCCCTGACCTGGGTGCTGCGAGGTGTTGTTGTCCTCGATCGAGTGGTTGACGTACCAGACGAGCATGCCGTTCTGGAACGAGAAGTACTCCACCCAGTCCGGGGCGGTGTACGGCTTGCTGAACTGGTACGGCCCGGTCCGGCAGGGTGTCGTCCCAGCCGGCGTACTCCCGGTTCTCGACCAGGTAGTACGCCGGGAAGCTGCCCTCCACCGTGCCGGTGCTGATCTCCCACTCTCCGTCGGCCGTCCAGGCACCCGGACCGTTCTCGACGTTGTCCACGACACCGTTGACGGTGATGTCGTCGAGGAAGGCGCCGGGCTGGTGCACGCCGCCGTCCGTCTGGTACCGGAACCGGAACAGCGTCGCCTGGCCACCCGCGTCGTAGGCGTAGCGCAGGGTCGTCCAGCTGTCCTTCGACGTGCCGTCGACCGGGTTGCCGACACGCTGCCAGTTCGCCCCGTTGTCCGACGAGTACTCGGCGTAGAGGTAGTCGTAGCCGGCCTCGATGTCGTACCACGCGCTGGCCGACACGGTGACCCGTGAGCTCGGCCGGCACCTGGGTGGTCAGCGTCTCGTTGAGGTCGTCGGCGCTGCCGGTCCACCAGGCGTGCGAGCCCGACGGCGGCGTCGTGTAGTTGGTGGACACGTCCTCGTCGGGCAGGTTGATCTTGACGGCCTGGTCCTTGCCCCGCTCGTGGAACTGCGCCGGGTTGAGGGTGAACGAGCCGGACTGGCCCGCGTTGACCTCGCTGTAGTCGAGCCAGCCGAGGAAGAGCTTCTCCTCGGGACCCATCAGGCCCGGCGTGGTGCCGATGCCCTCGTTGGCCTCGGAGCCGTGGCTGAGCCACGAGCCGGAGCTCATCAGGGTCCAGAAGGCGGTGCCGTTCTCGCCGCCCGCGGTGTCGTAGTAGTCCGGCAGGCCGAGGTCGTGACCGAACTCGTGAGCGAAGACGCCGAGGCCGCCGTTCTCCGGCTCGGTGGTGTAGTCGCCGAACCAGTACTTCGAGTCACCGATCTGCGCGCCACCGGCCTTGTTCTGGGTCGTGCCGAGGGTGGGGCCGGTCTGGCCGAAGTCGTCGCCGTTGACGTACCAGCGGTGCGACCAGATGGCGTCCGCGCCCTGCGCGCCGCCGCCCGCGTCCTCACCCTGGCCGGCGTGCACGGCCTGGAAGTGGTCGATGTAGCCGTCGGCCTCGTCGAAGTTGCCGTCGTTGTCCCAGTCGTTGCGGTCCCAGACGTCGAACTGCGCGAGGTAGGCGTCGATCTCAGCCGGCGTCTTGCCGGCCGCGATCTGCGCGTCCCACCAGGCGTCGCCGCTGTCCTGGATGAACGCCCACGAGCCGCCGAAGTCCTCGATGGCGTTGTCGCCGTAGAAGGACGCGTTGTAGGGCACCTTGACCCAGTCGGTGACCTCGTTGGTCACGGAGTACTGCCCGTTGGAGAGGTCCTCGTAGAAGGTCTTCATCGACTCGCCCGAGCCGTTGAAGAGGGTCTCGTAGTAGGCCGTGTTGTAGTCCGCGGTCCAGGTGGTCGAGTTGTCCACCGTAGCGGTCCGGCTCGGGGATCTCGTTGTGCAGCGGGCCGGGAACCGTGCCGTACTTCCCGGCGCTCTGGTCGCCGAACTCCGCGAGGATCGTGAAGATCTTGTCCTGCTTCGTCGTCTCGACCTCGGCGAACTTGTCCGGCTGCCGAGCTTGACGACACCGTCCGCGTTCGGGGTGGCCTCGCCGGCCGCGACCTTCTCGATCGCCGCCTGACGCAGCGCCAGCTGCTTCTTGGTGACCGGGCCGGGTCGGTTGTCCGTTCGGTGCGCGGCCGCCTTGGCCTGACCTGCCGTGGCGCCGTCGTGCGAGACCGGCGCGGCGGTGGCCGGCTGCTGCACGGCAGCTGCCACCATCGCCGCGCCCGCCAGCCCGGCGAGCACGGAACTGGTGAGCTTCCTCACGAGTAGTCCTCCCAGATGGTGGGTATTTAGATCCATTTGCCTAGGTCCGCGGCGGAGTGTGTCACATGTCACCAGCACCGGCCTAACCGTGACATAGCCCGGTGTAAACGACGCGTTACCGGCGATCCCGGGCGCCTTCGGCCCGTTCGGGCAACCATTCGCCGGGCCTCTCGCGTCTTTTCCGGGCGGACGTCCACCGACCCTGACCCGCCCAGCGGCCTGCCTCTCGGCAGGCGCACAAGGAGATCACCATGACGCACCTCTCCCGACCGGCAGCAGCGGTGGCAGCACTCGTCCTGTCCGCCCTGCCCTGCCTGGTCAGCCCGTCCTCGGCGACGGCCGACACCGCGACCGCCACGACGAAGGCCGGCATCGAGCACGCCGAGCGCCTCGCCGCGACCGGCGACCACCCGTCCAAGGCCCAGATCGAGCGCGCGGAGCGGGAGTCGGCGACCGTTGGCGGCACCGACCGTCGCCCGGTCGAGACCCCGTCCTCACCTGGCGGGAGCAGCAACCCCGTGGTCTGGCAGCTCGCGCTGAGCGCCGCTGCCGGCGCCGCGCTCACCGGCGGAGCCGTCGTGGCCGGCCGGAAGGTCAGCCACCAAGAGCACGCGGTCGCGCACTAGCCCGAAGCCGGAGCACCATCGGCACCAGCGGAGCACTGAGGCAGGAGACGGATGAAGGCCCTGGAGGACGCGGAGTTCCGCGGGTTCGTCGCAGCCCGCGGGCCCGCCCTCCTGCGCACCGCCTTCCTGCTCACCGGCGACCAGCAGCTGGCCGAGGACCTCGTGCAGACAGCGCTGGAGAAGGCGGTGCGGCACTGGGGGTCGATCCGGGCTCCGCCGCCGCGGAGGCGTACGTACGGCAGACCATGTACCGCGAGCAGATCTCAGTGTGGCGACGACGCCGGGTCGCCGAGCTGCTCGGGGCGTCGATCCCGGAGCCGCGACGGGCACGTGTCAACGACCCGGACAGCGACCTTGCAGGGACGCGGTCGAGGACCGGATCGTCATGAGAGCCGCTCTGATGCAGCTCGGCCGCCGTCAGCGGACCGTGCTGGTCCTGCGCTACTTCGAGGACCTCACCGAGCAGCAGGTCGCCGGCGTCCTTGGGCATCAGCGTCGGCACCGTCAAGAGCCAGGCCCACAAGGCACTAGCTCACCTCCGCGACATCTGCGGTGAGCCCGTACCAGCACCAGGAGGTGGGGCGCGATGACAGCCCTCGAGGACCGGCTCCGCACGACGCTGCACGACATGGCGGACGAGGCGCAGCCTGCTCCGCTGCTCCCCCGCCTCGAGCGCGAGGCCCAGCAGCCCGGGCGGCAGTACCGGCTGGCCCTCGCCGCCGTCGCGGCCGCGGTGGTCGCCGTGGTGGCGACGACCTCCGTGTTCGTCCTGCGCCTCGACGAGCCGAGCACCTTCGAGCCCGTCGACCATCCGCCCAAGGTCTTCCGCCTCTCGGACCGGTCGTCGGACAGTCCCGGTAGAGCCGACCTCGCCGTCACCCTCGCGCCGCCGGGAGAAGCACGGCAACGACAAGCCGGCGTACCTGCAGGGGAGCACCGGTGCCGAGGTCGTCACCCTGACGCCATCTGGTGACTTCGACTGGACCTGGACACAGCATCTGTCCGCCGACGGCACCCGGCTGGTCCGCCAAGCCAGCTTCCGGCGCTGACCGCTCGACTCGAGATCGTCGACCTGCGGACCGGAGACTCCGACTACGTGGTCGGTGCCAGGGGCTACTGCCCCGCGCTGTCACCGGACAACGCGACTCTCGCCTACTACTCGTCGCGCTTTGGTGGCCACGTGCGCCTCACCGATGTCCGAACCGGATCGTCGAGCGTGCTGCGCACGGCCGCGTTCCGGAGTGAGGTCATCTGCGGCGGGCTCGCCTGGTCGCCGGAGGGAGACCTGCTGGCGGTCCGCGATGGCAAGGGCTCGGTCCTCGTCGACCGTGACGGACGCGTGGTACGGCGGATCCCGGGCGGCTCCGTGACCAACGGCTCCATGTCGTGGTCACCCGACGGCCGCCAGATCCTCTTCTACGACTCCCCGGAGGGCACGTTCGTCGTCCTGCGGCTCGCCGAACAGGACGAGGTGGCACTGCCCAGACCACCCGATGGCGTGGAACCGATCGGATGGACGGGCGACCGTGTCGTGTGGCTGGTCGGCCGGCCCGGTGCTCAGAGCCTGCAGACGACCGACGACCGCGGCGCGGACCTACGGACGTGGATGCGCTTCGAGGTCGGCGGCAGAGGGGTCGAGGCCGTGCAGTGGTCCCGGGACCTCAGCGGCGCGGCAGCCGACTGAGCGGCCCGTATCCTCGGGCCGGTGCGCCTCGTCGACCAGCTGCCGGCGGAGCCGGACCCGGACGTCGTGTTCGACGCGTTCACGGGCTGGACCTCCGACCAGGGCCTCGAGCTCTACCCCGCGCAGACCGAGGCGCTGATCGAGCTGGTGTCCGGCAGCAACGTCGTCCTCGCGACGCCGACCGGGTCCGGCAAGAGCCTGGTCGCAGCCGGGGCCCACTTCGCCGCCCTCGCGCAAGGGCGGCGCAGCATCTACACCGCACCCATCAAGGCGCTGGTGTCGGAGAAGTTCTTCGCCCTGTGCGCCATGTTCGGCGCGGACCGGGTCGGCATGCTGACCGGCGACGCCGCGGTCAACCCGGACGCGCCGATCCTCACGGCCACGGCCGAGGTGCTGGCCAACATGGCCCTCCGCCAGGGCGCGGACACCGACGTCGGCGTCGTGGTGATGGACGAGTTCCACTACTACGCCGACCCCGATCGGGGCTGGGCCTGGCAGGTGCCGCTCCTCGAGCTGCCGCACGCGCAGTTCCTGCTGATGTCGGCGACCCTCGGCGACATGTCGCCGTTCGAGGAGGACCTCACCCGGCGCACCGGCCGGCCGACCTCCGTCGTCGCCACGGGAGAGCGTCCCGTCCCCCTGCACTACTACTACGCGACGACGCCGGTGCACGAGACGCTCGAGGAGCTGCTGCAGACCGACCGCGCGCCGGTCTACGTCGTGCATTTCACCCAGGTCGCGGCGCTGGAGCGTGCGCAGGCGCTGACCAGCGTCAACGTGGCGACGAGGGCAGAACGCGACGCGATCGCCGAGATGATCGGCGGCTTCCGGTTCTCGGCCGGCTTCGGCAAGACGCTGTCCCGCCTGGTCCGCCACGGGATCGGCGTGCACCACGCCGGCATGCTGCCGCGCTACCGGCGACTGGTGGAGACCCTCGCGCAGGCCGGGATGCTGAAGGTGATCTGCGGCACCGACACCCTCGGCGTCGGGATCAACGTGCCGATCCGCACGGTGCTGGTCACGGCCCTGTCCAAGTACGACGGGACGCGGACCCGCCATCTCTCCGCCCGCGAGTTCCACCAGGTCGCGGGCCGCGCCGGCCGGGCCGGCTTCGACACGGCCGGGACCGTCGTCGTCCAGGCGCCTGACCACGTCGTGGAGAACGAGAAGGCGAAGGCCAAGGCCGGCGACGACCCGAAGAAGCTGCGCAAGCTGGTCAAGCGCAAGCCACCGGAGGGCTTCGTGTCCTGGGGAGAGCCGACGTTCGAGCGCCTGGTCGCCGCCGACCCGGAGCCGCTCACCTCGTCCTTCGCCGTCACCCACTCGATGCTGCTCAACGTGATCGCCCGGCCCGGTGACCCCTTCGTCGCGATGCGCCGCCTGCTGGAGGACAACCACGAGCCGAGGGACCGCCAGCTGCGGCACATCCGGCACGCCATCGCCATCTACCGCGCACTGCTCGCGGGAGACGTCGTCCAGCGGCTCGAGCAGCCCGAGCCGGACGGCCGCCGGGTCCGGCTCACGATCGACCTGCAACCCGACTTCGCCCTCAACCAGCCCCTGTCGACCTTCGCGGTGGCGGCGCTGGCGCTGCTGGACAGCAGCTCACCGACGTACGCGCTGGACGTCCTCTCCGTCCTGGAGGCGACGCTGGAGGACCCCCGCCAGGTCGTGCAGGCCCAGCGCCACAAGGCGCGCGGCGAGGCAGTGGCCGCGATGAAGGCCGAGGGCATCGAGTACGACGAGCGGATGGAGCTCCTGGAGGAGGTGACGCACCCGCAGCCGCTCAAGGAGCTGCTGGGACACGCCTACGAGACCTACCGCCGCGGACACCCGTGGGTTGCCGACCACGAGCTGCGGCCGAAGTCGGTGGCGCGCGACATGTCCGAGCGGGCCATGACCTTCACCGAGTACGTCGGGTTCTACGGGCTGGCGCGCTCCGAGGGGCTGGTGCTGCGCTACCTCGCCGACGCCTACAAGGCGCTGCGCCAGACGGTGCCGGAGGCGGCGCGGACCGAGGAGCTGACCGATCTCACCGAGTGGCTCGGCGAGCTGGTCCGCCAGGTCGACTCCAGCCTGCTCGACGAGTGGGAGCGGCTGACGTCGCCGGAGCCGGAGGACGTGCGGGCCGGGCGCGTGCGGGACGAGCGGCCGCCTGCCGTGACGGCCAACCCCCGGGCGTTCCGGGTCCTCGTGCGCAACGCGATGTTCCGTCGGGTCGAGCTCGCCGCGCTGCGGCGCTACGCCGACCTGGGCGAGCTCGACGGTGCCGACCGGATGGGACGCCGATGCGTGGGCGGAGGCGATGGCCGGCTACTGGGCCGACCACGACGCGCTGCAGACCGGTCCCGACGCGCGCGGCCCGCACCTGCTGCTCGTCACCGAGGAGCCGGGTCGCTGGGTCGTCCGGCAGGTCTTCGACGACCCGGCGGGCGACCACGACTGGGGCATCTCCGCCGAGGTGGACCTCGCTGCGTCCGACCAGGAAGGCGAAGCCGTCCTCCGGGTGACCGCCGTGGACCGCCATCGACTGACCCGACGCCGGACCCGGGACGTGAGGTGACGCGTCGGGCGCGACAGGTCTGGCAGGCTGCCGGCGTGACTCGCGACACCCGCCAGCGGCGGCTCCCTGCCGCTCCTGGCGGCGGTCGCGGTGGCGGGGCTGCTGCCGAGCGTCGGCCCGTCCGCGGGGGCCGCCACGTCGCTGCCGGAGTTCCGGTCGAGCGTACGCACGATCGATGCCGCGCTGGCCGACCGGATGACCTACAGCTGGCGGCGGGGCTGCCCGGTGCCGCGGCGCGACCTGCGCTACCTGCGGGTCACCTTCGTCCGGTTCGACGGCACCGCCCGGCAGGGCGAGCTGGTCGTCCACGAGAACCACGCGCGGGCTGTTGTCGGCGTGTTCCGCGCGCTCTACGAGGCCGCGCTTCCCGATCCGGCGGATGCGACTCGTGGACGACTACCAGGGCAGCGACGACGCGTCGATGGCGGCCAACAACACGTCGGCCTTCAACTGCCGACGAACCACCGGCGGGACGTCGTGGTCCGAGCACTCGTACGGCCGGGCGATCGACATCAACCCGGTGCAGAACCCCTACGTCTACGGCGACGTCGTGGAGCCGCCCGGCCGGTGAGGCCTACGTCGACCGGTCACCGCTGCGCAAGGGCATGGTGACGCCGCACCGTCCGCGCGGCGTTCGCCGACATCGGCTGGAGCTGGGGCGGCAGCTGGGCGACCCGCAAGGACTACCAGCACTTCTCGTCGACCGGCCGCTGACCGGCTCGGTCGCCAGCCGGCGGCTCGGTCCAGTCGCGTTCGACCTTCCCCCAGCCGTGCCAGCGGTCCACCTCGACCCAGGCGTTGACCCGCCCCCGCCGACGGTTGCGGTAGGGCACGCCGCGGTAGTGCCGTGGACAGCCGGTCGATGCCGGCTCGAGCCCCTCGTCCTCGGACATCTCGACGACCCGGCCCTGGATGCTCACGTGGGTGTACCAGTCGCCACCGTCGAGCACGGTGATGCTGACCCGCGGGTCGTGGCGCAGGTAGTCGAGGCGCTTGCGGCCCTCGTCCATGTTGACCAAGACCCGGTCGCCGTCCATCAGGTACCAGGTCGCCACCGACACCGGCTGCCCGTCGGGACGCACCGACGTGATGACGGCCGGGTTGGGCCGCTCCAGCAGCGCGCGGACGTCCGGCGGGAAGGTCGTAGTCGTCTCATGCCGCGCGGCCTACCCCGGCCGGCGGCGCCCTACGCGGGCTCAGGCGCCGAGCGCCCGCCAGACGCCGGGGCCCGCCTTGCCGTCCGCCGGCCAGCCGCGGCGGCGCTTGAGCGCGTTCACCCGGCGCCTCGGTGATGTCCCCGAAGAACCCGGTGCGGTACTTCGTCCGCATCCTCAACGCCGTCTGCAGCGCCTTGACGACGACGCTCTCGTCGCCCTTGCGGAACGTCGTCCAGGTGAACTTCGTGATGCTGGAGCGCACCGGCACGGTGATCACCTGGCCGACCCGGATGACGTCGGTCTTCAGCCCGCTCGCCGACTTGATGCCCGACGACCGTCGACCGCCATCGCGCCGCGATCCGGCTCAGGCTGTCGCCCGGCCGCACCGTGTAGCGCATCCGCGACGGCAGGGCGCGACCGGACACGACCTGCCTCGCCCGACGGCGGTGCGGCCGTCGCGCCGCGGCGGGCGGCCGCCCAGGTCGCCTCGGTCGTCGTCCCGGTGACGTTCAGGCCGGCCGCTTCTGCAGGGCGATGACGGCGGCCTCGGTGATCGGCCCGAAGAAGCCGGTGACCGGGGTGACGGAGAGCAGCCGCTGGAGCTGGGTGACGTAGGCACCGGTCGACTCGCGCTGCAGCAGCGGGGTCCCGGTCAGGCTCATCGCGCTGATCGGCGTGGGCACGGAGTGGCGCGCGGCGCCGGACCACGGTGGCGCGGCCGCTCACCCTCGACCGCGATGCACGGCCCGTAGTCGATCGCCGGCGGCCTTCCCGGTCCACCAGGAGGTACGCGCCATGGCGCCGTTCCAGGCCAGCGAGATGTGCAGGTGGTCGCCGTGGCTCTCGCCGCCGCTGTACGCCCGCCAGCCGTCACCGGCCCGGTACGAGCTCCAGATCCGGCCGTCGTAGATGACGTACATGACGCCCAGCCGGCGCGCCTGGTAGGCGCCCATGCCGTTCGGGCCCGGGCGCCAGGAGCCAGGTCAGGAACCGGGTGGCGAGCTCCTTCTCGGCGGGCTTGGACGCGTCCAGGCCCCAGTCCCAGGCCCGGCCCTCCTTGTGCTCGCTGCGGGCCCCCGACGTCGCAGGCGCGGGTCACGCCGAGGTCCCGGCCGCCGTAGGCCGCCGAGGAGCATGCTGCGCAGGGCACCGCGTCCCGGGCTTGACGACCGGGTCGCACGAGGTCTGCGGCAGGTAGGGCGCGAAGCCCTCGACGATCGCCGGTGCCGGCTTGGGGGGCGAGGGCTCACGCCGCCGCGGCGTGCGCGGGCGCCACGCCCAGCACCGTCCCGCCGACGAGGGCAGCCACGGTCGCAGCCAGGACCTCCCGGCCCACCCGTCCCCGGTACCGCCTGCGCCCGCGTGTCACGCAGATCATGCTCGGCGGTCCCAGGCGTCACCTGAACCCCATTTGTCCCAAGCCAGAGAAAATCTTGGTACAGGTGCGGCGCGGCGCCTTGCGCGGACGGGCGCCCGGGTGCCCTCAACCGGCCGCGGGGTCTCCGGGAGGGCCAACCACTGCGCCCAGGTCATCTCCCGGGGCACGTAGCGGGGCTTCTCGAACGGCCAGTCCTGGGCGACCCAGTAGGGCACCAGCTCGTCCAGCTCGGCCTCGACGTCGCTGCCCACGAGCGAGTCCACGACCCACCAGGACACGTCGGCGTCGGCGCCGGCCCGCTCCGGCCGGGTCGATGTAGACGCAGCCGAGCAGCTCGGTCTCGTCCTCGTTCAGCAGGGCGTAGTTGAACGACTCGTGCGCCTCGATCTCGCGCTCGTGGCGCGCCAGGTCCTCACGGTCCTGCTCGTGGGTCATCGTGGCCGGCGGCCAGCCCCAGACCTCCCCGTAGATGGACCAGAGCCGCTCGCGGGACCCCATGACGGCGGTCATGTCGATGTCCACGTCGCTGGCCGCGGATCGGGCGCAGGTGGTGACCGGTCGTCAGGTCGATGCGGGTCGGGTGCTCGAAGTCGTCGGGTAGCCAGGCCATGATCGCGACGCTACACATCACGGTCGAGCCGCGCGCGAAGTCGCGCCAGCGCGGTCTCGGCCGCCCGCCGGACGGCGCCCTCCGGGTCGTCCTGCGCGTCGTGGACCGCCTCCGCGTGCTCCCCCTCGCCCACCTCGCCGAGCGCTCGGACGGCGGCCGCACGGACCCGCGGCACCTCGTCGCCGACCAGCGGGACGAGGGCGTCCGCCGCCTCGCCGACCAGCCAGCGCGCCGCCACCTTGGCCGCCATCTCACGCACCCGCCACGACCCGTCAGCCAGCGCGGCCACCACGTCGCGCGCGGCGAGCGGCTCGTAGCAGTGCAGGAGGCCCGCGGGCGCCCCAGACCCGCACCCAGTACGCGTTGACCTCGTACGCGTCGCCGTCGAGGCCCAGCAGCCACGGGCGTCGAGCGGCCCGCCCAGCCAGGTCAGCGGCGGCCGGTCGGGGTCTGCCGGGCCAACCCGCCCGGCCAGCAGGTCGGTGCACCACGAGACCACCGCCTCCCGCCCGGCCAGGGTGACCAGCTCGGCGACCCGGGCCGCCGGTGTGCGCGTCGAGCCGGCTGGGCTGCTGCACCGCCGCAGGCTACGACCCGGAGGCGACAGTCGACGGGGACCGAGACATGGCAGGCTGCGGCCGCATGCCGCTGTTCACCGTCGACGAGGCGCGCGTCGAGCTCGACCGGCTCCTCCCGGTGCTCGACGAGGTCGTCGCGCTGCGGGCGGACGCCGCAGAGCTGGCGGCGGCGACGGCCGGAGGCCGCGAGCACGCAGCGCGGCGGGCTGCCCGAGCTCAAGGCGGCGCAGGCCCGCCTCGACGAGCTGATGACCCAGGTGCAGCAGACCGGGGCCGAGCTCAAGGGGCTGGCCCCGCTGCTGGTCGACTTCCCCAGCGAGCTCGACGGCGTCCCGGTGCTGCTGTGCTGGCTCGAGGGCGACCGGGCGCTGGAGTGGTACCACCGGACCGACCTCGGCTTCGCCGGCCGGCGCCGACTGTGAGCGTGCGGGTCAGCCGTAGCGGCGGGACGCCTCGGCTGCCACCGGGCAGCGCCCCTCCGGTCGGCCGCAGGCGGCGGTGTCGCAGAGACGGCACATCCAGCGGGTGGCACCCGGGCCACGCATCATCGCGACCAGCATCGTCGCGAGGCTGCGTTCGAAGGCGCGCCGCTCCCCCGCTGGGAGCGCCGCCAGCGCCTCCTCGAGCACCGACGCCCTGGCCGCCGCGACCCGCGCCGCCACCCGGCGACCGGACGCGGTGAGCGTGATGCTCGTGGTCCGGCCGTCGGCCCCCTGGCGCCGTCGCGCGTAGCCGGCCTGCTCGAGTCGGTCGACGAGCCGGACGGTGCCCGACGAGGTCAGCCCGAGCACCTGGCGGAGCAGGTCGACCGACGGTTCGTCGAGGAAGTCGTGCAGCGCGGAGAGGGCGGTGGCGGTCGTCACCGACTGGTGAGCCGCGTCCTGCACGCGCGTCGACCATCCGGTCGGCGACGACCAGCCCGAGCGCCCCGAGCAGGTTGCCGGCGCGGTCCATCGCGCTCGGCTAGGCGAGGTCGTAGTCGAGGGTGACCGTCGGCTCGCCCGCGAGCGGCGCACTGAACTCGCCGGAGCCGCTGATGCCGGCCAGACCATCGGTGCCCGAGCCCGCGACGACGCTCCAGGTGCCGGCCGCGACCTTCCCGTCGAACCTGCCGGTGGTGGTCAGGACGACCGTGCCCTCGCGACCACCCAGCCGCCCGGTGATCCGCTGGATCCCGACGTAGTCGGCGGCGTCGTCCGCGGTGTAGGCCATCAGCCAGGTCACCGCGCCCTCGCCCTCGATGTCACCGCTGAACGTCTGGGTGACATCGGCCCGGGTGAGCTTCGCCGGGCCATCGAGGTCCTCGTAGGTCTGCTCGTCCCAGCCGGTGACCTGGAACCCCGCCCGTGCAGTGGTGGTCATGACTCCTCCTCGGTTGGCTCAATGCACCATATGTGTGAGTCATACACATGTCTAGCCAAACTGGCGGCTACCGATTGGCCCCGGCTAGGCCGGTGGTCGGTGCGCGGCTGAGTCAGGTGGCCGGTAGCGACTCGACGGCCTGCAGCCAACGCTCGGCGAACGCCGGGCCGTCGACGGCGGTGACCACCCGGACGGCTCGACCAGCGGGGTCGGGGACCATCGAGAGGGCTCCATCTCCCGCCTGCTGCGGTCTGAGCCGGAGCAGCTCGGTGCGGGCGCCCGGCCAGCCCAGAGCCACCGCGCAGGCCAGCGGGTCGTGCAGGAAGTGCAGCAGGTCGTCAGGCAGACCCTCGTGCGCCCGGGCGAGGGCGGCGTGGTCCCGCAGCTCGGCGTACGCGACGGCCTGCCGCGCCAGCAGCTCCCCCAGTGGGCCCGCCGACCGCAACCGCGGCAGGTGCACGGCCCGCACGTGCGTGCGCAGGGTGTCGGCCAGCGTCACCAGCGTCAGGTCCCCGGCGGACTCGAGGACGATGCGGGCCGCGTCGGTGTCCCAGGCGACGTTCCAGTCGTCGGCGGGGCCGTACGCCGGCAGGTCGGCGTCCATCGGCCGGACCCAGCCGCCCATCACCACCAGCGGCACCCGCGCCAGGCTGCCCGGCCGGGCCACCTCGAGCAGCGCGAGGTTGGTCAGGGGCCCGATCGCGACGACGGTCGCGGCCCGGTCGATCGAGGCAGCGAGCAGGTCCAGCGCCTCCCCCGGCCGGGAGGTGACGGGCTCGGTGCCCGCGGGCCAGAAGTCCTCGGCGACGTACGGCATGGCCGGGACCCGTCGGGTCAGTGACACCTCGGCGCCCGCCGCGACCGGGACGCCGGACCGGCCGGCCAGCCCCAGGCAGTGACGCACGTAGCCCGCCCGCAGGCCACCCGGGTCGATCGTCGTGGTCACACCGGTCACCTCGCACCCGGCCAGCCCAGCAGCAATGCCAGCGCGGCGACGTCGTCGGGGTCGCCTCCGAGGTCGGTGTCGAGGTGCACCAGGCGACCAGCCATCGGTTCTCCCGGATCGTGGGTGGATCGGCCCTGGATAGGCTCCGCCCCTCCACACGGTAGGAGGCGACCCGATGGCCGGGTTCGACGACGCGACCATGGTGCGGCCGACCGGAGACGGCTGCTACGCCGTCGAGCTCGACCCGCAGTGGCAGATCGCGGGGAAGCTCAACGGCGGCTACCTGCTGGCCGTCCTCGGCCGGGCGGTGCTCGCCGAGGCGGGCAGTGCAGACCATCCCTACCCGATGGCGGCGAGCGCGCACTACCTGCACGCGCCCGAGCCGGGACCCGCCGAGGTCAGCGTGCAGGTGCTGCGCGCCGGGCGCACGGCGGCGCAGGCGCGGGCGACGCTGCACGCCGACGGGAAGCCGTGCGTCGAGGCGCTGGTCACCGTCGGCCGGCTCGACGGCCGCGTCTGGTGGGACGGGGTTCCGCGGGTCGACCTGCCGCCCGAGGAGAGCTGCTTCCGCCTCCCGGTGCAGGGCCCGGGCTTCGAGGTCCCGCTGATGGGCGTGGTGGCGGAGCGGATGGACCCGGCGGTCATGGGGTGGGCGGTGGGTCGCGCGAGCGGTCGGGGCGAGCTGCGCGGCTGGGTGCGGCTGGACGACGGCCGCGAGCCGGACCCGCTGGCGCTGCTGATGCTCGTGGACGCACTGCCCCCGGCCACCTTCGACCTCGGCACGACCGGCTGGGTCCCCACGTTCGAGCTGACCTGTCACGTCCGGGCCGTGCCGGCGCCAGGACCGCTCTTGCGGTGCGCCAGCGGGTCCGCCACGTGGCCGGCGACCGGGTGGACGAGGAGTGCGACGTCTGGGACTCCACCGGGAGGCTGGTCGCGACCGGCCACCAGCTCGCCGGTCTGCGGATCCCTGACGGGCAGCAGCCGGCCGCCGCCGGCGACGGCTGACGCAGGAGCAGGATGGGCCGGGTGTGGACCAGCAACGAGCTCACCCGCCGGCTCGGGATCGCGCTGCCGATCGTGCAGGCGCCCCTCGGCGGCGGGCCGGGCACCCCCGAGCTGACCGCCGCCGCCTGCGAGGCCGGTGCGTTCGGCATCCTCGGCGCCGGCTACCTCGACCCCGATGACGCCCGTGACGCCGTCCGCCGGACCCGGCTGCTGACCGATCGGCCCTTCGGCGTCAACCTCTTCCTCACCGGCCCGCCCCGCCGGACCGAGGCGGCAGCTGCGCGCGACCGGCTCGAGCGCGTCGCGGCCGAGCTCGGGCTCGAGGCCGCTCTCCCGGCCGAGCCGCGCGGGCTCCCCGACCCGCAGCAACAGCTCGAGGTGCTCCTCGAGGAGGAGGTCCCGGTCGTCTCGTTCACCTTCGGCTGCCCGTCGCCCGACGTGGTCGCCGTGCTGCACGACGCGGGCCGGCTCTGCGTCGGCACCGCCGGCACGGTCGAGGAGGCGCGGCTGCTGGCCGCGGCCGGCGTCGACACCGTCGTCGCGCAGGGGTCGGAGGCGGGCGGTCACCGGGGCGGCTTCACCGACGTCGCGGAGACACCGGGGCTGGTCGCGCTGGTGCCCGCCGTCGTCGACGCGGTGGAGGTCCCGGTCATCGCATCCGGCGGGATCATGGACGGCCGCGGCGTCGTGGCGGCACTGGCGCTGGGGGCCCAGGCTGCGGCGCTGGGCACCGCGTTCCTCCGGTCGCCCGAGGCGGGCACCAACCCGGCGTACCGCGAGGCCCTGCTCCTCGCCGACGAGACGAGCACCGTCATGACCAGCGCGTTCTCCGGCCGCCCCGCGCGCGGCATCCGCAACGCCTACATCGAGGCGTTCCCGCCCGGCGACCCCGAGGTGCCCGACTTCCCGGTGATGAACTACCTGACCAGGCCGCTGCGCACCGCGTCGGCGGCGGCGGGCAGCGCCGAGGCCCAGTCGCTGTGGGCCGGCCAGGGCGTGGGTCGCGGCCGCGACCTGCCGGCCGCCGACCTGATCGCCGCGCTGGTCGCCGAGGCCGAGGCCGCCCTCACCCGCCTCTCATGATCCTTGTTGCGCCGACACACCACCTTGTCGGCGTGTCCGGTGTGTTGCTGCAACAAGGATCTTGGGGTGGGCCGGCTGGGTCTGGCAGGGTGCCGGGATGAGCACGGACGGCGCTCCGCCCGAGCCACCAGCCGCCTGAGGAACTGGGCGGGCAACCTCACCTACTCCGCGACGGCGGTCCACCGGCCGACCTCGGTCGCGGAGCTCGCCGAGCTGGTCGCCCGCACGCCGCGGATCCGCGCGCTGGGTACCCGGCACTCGTTCAGCCCGGTCGCCGACGGCCCGGAGCTGGTGACGCTCGACGGGCTGCCGGCGGTGCTCGAGGTGGCGCCGGACCGCCGGTCCGTCACGGTGTCCGCCGGCGCGCGCTACGGCGAGATCGGCCCGGCCCTGCACGCCCACGGCCTCGCACTGGCCAACCTGGCGTCGCTGCCGCACATCTCGGTGGCGGGCTCGGTCGCGACCGGGACGCACGGCTCCGGCCACCGCCTCGGCTCGCTCGCGACCCAGGTGTCCGGCCTGGAGCTGGTCACGGCGGACGGCGACTTGGTCGAGGTGCGGCGCGACCGCGACACACAGCGCCTGAACGGCGAGCGTCGTCGGCCTGGGGGCGCTCGGCGTCGTCACACGGCTGACGCTCGACGTGGTGCCCGCCTTCGACGTCCGCCAGTACGTGCACGAGGTGCCGTCCCTGCACGCCGTGGTCGACGGGGTCGACGAGGTGCTCGACGCCGCCTACAGCGTGAGCGTGTTCACCGACTGGCAGCGCAGCCACCAGGTGTGGGTCAAGGAGATGGCTGCCGACGAGCCGCATCACCCCGGGGCCGGTTGGCTCGGCGGCCGGCCGGCCGACGGGCCGCGCCACCCGGTCGCGGGCCAGGACGCGGGTCGGGCCACCGAGCAGCTCGGGGTGGCCGGGCCGTGGTACGAGCGGCTGCCGCACTTCCGGCTCGAGGACACACCGAGCAGCGGGGACGAGCTGCAGTCGGAGTACCTCGTGGACCGTGCCGACGCCCGGGCGGCGCTGTCCGCGCTGCTCGACCTGCGCGACCTGGTGTCGCCGGTGCTGCAGGTGTCCGAGCTGCGCACGGTCGCCGCCGACGATCTCTGGCTCAGCCCCGCCTACCGGCGGGCCAGCCTCGCCGTGCACTTCACCTGGCTTCCCGACGCCGCAGCCGTGCTGCCGGTGGTCGCCGAGGTCGAGCGGGCGCTCGCGCCCTTCGCGCCGCGGCCGCACTGGGGCAAGGTGTTCACGATCCCGCCGGACGAGGTCCGCGCGAGCTACCCGCAGGCGGACGCGTTCCGCGCCCTTGCGACCGACACCGACCCGGACGGCCGGTTCCGCAACCGGATGCTCGACGAGTACCTGCCGGCCTACCCCTGAGGACGGCCGACCCGGCCACCGCAGGACGCCGAGCCGAGCCAGGTGTGCGGGTTGCCGGCCCAGCACCAGCCGAGCTTGGGCGCGCCCTTGCTGATCCACAGCGCCGGCACCCGCTTGTCGCCGCACCGGGAGGCGACCAGCGAGAAGCAGTGGTTCTTCTCCAGGACCTCCGGGAACGCGGTGACCAGGGCGATGCCCTCGTCCACCGTCAGCGGCGTCCGCCCTCGACCGGTGATCGTCACGAGCGCGTCGTTCGGACGCACGTCGAGCAGGTCGTCGCCGCGCTCGACGTCCAGCAGCAGGTACGCGTGCTTGTCCGGCAGGTCGACGCCCTCGATCGGCTCGAACCGGTGGACGTCACTCGTGTCGGCCGAGACGAAACCGGGCTTGCCGCGCAGGCTGGTCAGCGGCATGGCCCGTTCGGCGGGGACGACATGCTTGGTGACCACGACGACGAACGGCACCCGGTCCTTGGCCGGCTCACCGATCGCGGCGCCACGCGCCAGCGCCTCGTCGCGCAGCGGGGCCAGCAGCTCGGTGAACGCGTCCTCGGTGAGCCCTCCCTCGCGCGGGTACCCGAGGGCGAGCAGCCGGTCGACCTGCCGGTCGAACTCCAGCCCCGCATCGACAGCCTGGCCGGTCACCATCGACCATCCGGTCCCTCCTCAGCGCGTCCATGATCGTGAGGGTCGGCCTGCAACGAGCCAGATTCCCCTCACGATCATGAGCCGCGCTCGGCGACGAGCTCGTAGAGCCGCCCGTCCGGCGCGACGAAGTGTGCGTACCGGTGCCGGTCGTTCTCGTCCGGGTCGTCGACCTCGACGCCGGCAGCGCGCAGCTCGGCAGCTGCCGCGTCGACGTCAGCGACCAGGAAGCCGATGGTGCGCGACGTCCCGCCGCCCTCCTCGCGCTCGTCGGCGACGGCGAACCGCGAGCCGTCCGGCAGCTCGAACATGTCGACGTCGGCGCCGGCGTCGGAGACCCGGTGCAGCCCCAGCACGTCCTCCACCAGGCGGGTCATCGGCTCCCGGCGGTGGGTCGCCGAGCCGGCGAAGACGAGCCCCAGGACCTCCATGCCCGCCGAGCCTACGTCGCCGGGACGTCCCGCAGCGGCAGGGCAGCGCCCTCACAGCACGGTGTGATCCACCGGCACCGCACGCACTGCGAGTGGGAGGTCACCCACACCTGGTCGGCGCCGCAGCGCGGGCAGGGCTCGAGCCCGGACCCGGGAACCGCGCACTCCGCCACGGTCGAACACCGTAGGACGCCGGGACGACACGGTGCCGCCGCACACGCCGGGGCGGGTGCGGCGGCAACCACGTGCCTGCGAGGGCTCAGGCGGCGACGTCCACCGGCTCCCGGGTGCCGGTCTCGTCGTCGTCCCCCGACCTCGGCAGCGTCGGCGCTCGCCGGCTCGGGCACCTCCTCCGGCGTACGGAGGAATGCCGCACCGATCAGCCCCGCCGCTACGGCCGCCACGGCACCAGCCAGGAAGGACACCTGGTAGCCGCCGTTGAGCGCCGCCGTCGCGTCCACGCCGTCGGCGCGCAGCGATCCGGTCCGGTGCGCGGCCAGGCTGGCGAGCACGGCCAGCCCGAGCGCGCCACCCATCATGAAGGAGGTGTTGACGACCCCGGAGGCGAGCCCGGCGTCCTTCGGCTCGACCTCGCTCATGGCCGCGAGCAGGACCGGGTTGAACGCCATGCCGGCGCCGAAGCCGAGCAGCAGCATGGCCGGGAGGACGTCCGCGACGAAGGTGCCGTCGACCGGTGCGCGGCTGAAGAGCACCAGCCCGGCGCCGGACACCAGCAGACCGACGGCCAGCGGGGTGCGGATGCCGAACCGCATCACCATCTTCGCCGAGAGCCCCAGTGAGAACGCGCCCATGATCAGGTTGGCGGGCAGGAAGGCGAGGCCGACCTGGAGCGGGCTGTAACCGAGCACCAGCTGCAGGTAGAGCGCGGAGAGGAAGAACCAGGCGAACATCGCCGCCGCCCAGAGCACTCCGACCACGTTGGCGGTCGCGACGCTGCGCAGCCGGAACAGCCCGAGCGGGACAAGGGGCGACTCGGCGCGCGCCTCGACCGCGACGAAGACCGCCAGCAGCGCAACCGCCCCCGCGAGCATGCCGAGGGTGCGGCCGGACGCCCAGCCCGTCGTGTTGCCGTTGACGATGGCGTAGACCGCGAGCATCAGTGAGGCGGTGACCGTGACGGCGCCGGTCACGTCGAGCCGGCCGGTGCCCTGACCACCGCCGCCGGGGAGCAGCGCCATGCTCAGCACGATGACCAGCACGCCGATCGGGATGTTGACCAGGAAGATCCAGTGCCAGTCGAGCAGGTCGGTGAGCAAGCCTCCGGCCAGGACGCCGACGCTGCCGCCACCGGCCATGACGAACCCGATCAGGCCCATCGCCTTGGTGCGCTCCGCCGGCTCGGTGAACAGCATCATCACCAGCGACAGGGCGACGACCGACACGACGGCGCCGCCGAGCCCCTGCACGGCTCTGGCCGCCACGAGGAAGGTCTGCGAGTCGGCGAGGCCGCAGGCCAGCGAGGCCGCGGTGAACAGTGCGAGCCCGGCAACGAGCAGCCGCCGGTGGCCGAAGAGGTCGCCGAGCCTCCCACCGAGGAGCAGGAAGCCGCCGAAGGTGAGCAGGTAGGCGTTGACGACCCAGGCAAGCGATGACTCGGAGAACCCGAGGTCCTGCCGGATGGACGGGAGCGCGACGTTCACGATCGTCGAGTCAAGGACGATCATCAGGTCGCCGAGGCAGAGCACCAGGAGCGCGAGCCAGCGGCCGCGGCGGTCGAGGTCAGGCACGGGAACTCCTTCGAAGCAGTGTGAGGCTGTCGAAGGGGTAGACCGGCCCGGCCGGCCCGACTCATCGGTCTCAGGGGTCGAGGTGCAGCGGCAGCCCGAACATCGGGTAGATGGACTCGACGTCGAGGAAGAAGATGATGCCGTTGAGGTGCTGGCCGCCCGGGTCGACATCGAGGACCTGCAGCGACCAGGCACCGAACCCGCCGGCCGGGTCGGGCTTGTACTGGGCGAAGCCCGGCGAGCCGTTGGCCGAGATGGGCACCAGTCGCGAGCCCTCGCACCCGATGCCCGGCCCGAGGCACCAGGCCCGGATGTCCGGGTGGGTCTGCAGCCACAGGTCGTAGGGCGGCATCGACCACGACGCGTCCTCGGCCAGCAGCGCTGTCAACCGGTCCATGTCGTAGCTCTCGAAAGCCTCCACGTAGCGGTCCAGCAGCTCACGCTGCGCGGAGTCGAGGGGCGTCGGCGTCGGCCGTGTCGGTGGTGGCACCGCGCTCGCCGAGAGTGGCCCGAGCCCGCTGGAGGGCGCTGTTGACGGAGGGGACGCTGGTGCCGAGCAGCTCCGCGACCTCGACCGCGGGCCACCGAAGGACCTCGCGCAGGATGAGCACGGCGCGCTGGTTGGGGGGCAGCAGCTGCAGGGTCGTGACGAACGCGAGCCGGATCGTCTCGCGCAGCTCGGCGATCTCCGCAGGGTCACCGCCGGTCGGCACGACGCGGGCGTCCGGCACCGGCTGCAGCCAGGCGACCTCCGGCAGCGGGGCGGAGAGCCCGACCTCCGCCGGCTGGGCCGGCCCCATGTCCATCGGGAGCGCTCGGCGCTGGCGACCGTCCAGCATGTCGAAGCAGACGTTGGTGGCGATCTTGTACAGCCAGGACCGCAGGGAGGACCGACCCTCGAACTTCTCGGCCGCCTTCCACGCGCGCACCAGCGTGTCCTGCACCGCGTCCTCGGCCTCGAAGGCCGACCCGAGCATGCGGTAGCAGTACCCCGTCAGCTCCACCCGGTGCGACTCGAGCGCCAGCTCGACCGTCGCGCCGTCCGTCGTGAGCCCAGTCATCCCCGACCCGCCTCTCGTGCCGCCTGCGTCGCTCAGCCACTCTAGGGGCCACCGCCGACAACCCGTCAGGGTCACCGGGCGCGACGATGGCCGCCATGACGCGACAGGTGACCGAGCACGAGATGAGGGGGCGACGTGGGTATTCGATGTCCGGCCGATGCGCGAGGACGACGAAGGCGCGGTCCTCGAGCTGATCGCCGAGATCTCCCGTGAGTCCCCGGCGGTGGCCGGCCGGATCGCCGCCATGGTCGGCAAGCTCGGCCTCCGACGGCTGGTGGCGGAGGCCGACGGCGTGATCGTCGGCAGCGCCGCGCTGGTCCGGACGCCGATGATGCCGCCGGGCACGATCGCCGCCGGTGTCGGCGTCAAAGCCAGCTCTCGCCGCACCGGGGTGGGTGGCGCCCTCTGGGACCAGCTGGTCGCCGACCTACCGGCCGGGACGGACCGGCTCCTCGGGTTCAGCGACGACCGGGACGACGCCGCGGTCCTGCCGTGGGTCACGGCGCGAGGCTTCGCCCCCTTCCAGCACTCCCTCCGGGTCACGCTGGACCTGACGGCGCTCCCGCCGCTCGACCCGCTGCCGGCGGACGTCACGGTCGAGATGCTCGACCCGGCCACGACGCGCGATGACCCGGAGGTCGCCGCGCTCTACGCCGAGAGCGACACCTCGCCGGAGGCCGAGGCCATCGGCGCCGATGAGCTGGACGGACGAGCTCGATGCTCTCGCCGAGCGCCGGGTCCTCGCTGCTGTGCCTCGTCCACGTCCGCGGCAGGCCGGTCGCGATGACGCTAGCCCAGGAGTCGGACCAGCAACGGTGGGACGTCAAGTACACCGGCGTGCATCCCGACTCTCGCGGCCACGGGCTCGCCATGGTGGCCAAACAACACCTGCACCAGTCGCTTGATCGGACGCGGCGCCACCCGCGTCGCCACCGACAACGAGGCGGAGAACGCCGGCATCCGGCGGGTCAACGAGAAGCTCGGCTACGTCCGGACCCGCGGTACCCGACGCTTCGCCCGGGACCTGACCGCGAACCCGCTGCGCTGAGCGGTCCTTTCCGCGCACGGCGAACACCGCACGGTGGCGGCAACGCCGGCCGCGAGGTCTGCTGGGCACATGCCTGCCGAGGAGACGAGTGCGCTGGACGCGTACTCCCGCATCGTCACCGACGTCGCCGCAGCGTTGACCCCGCACGTCGCCGCGCTCGCCGTGACGGCCACCGACAGGTCGGGCCGGCAGAGCGGTGGCGCGGGATCGGGAGTCGTGGTGACCGACGACGGGTTCCTGCTCACCAATGCCCATGTCGTGGGCACCGCCCGCCGGGGCGAGGCCGCCTTCTCCGACGGGTCGGGCGCAGTCTTCGACGTCGTGGGGTCCGACCCGCTGTCCGACCTGGCGGTCCTGCGCAGCAGGGCCGGCTCGCCGCCGCCGGCAACGCTCGGCGACGCCGACAGCCTTCGGGTCGGGCAGCTGGTCGTGGCGGTGGGCAACCCGCTCGGCCTGGCCGGGTCGGTGACGGCCGGCGTCGTGAGCGGGCTCGGCAGGTCGCTGCCCACGCGGTCGGGCCGCACCGGCCGCGTCATCGAGGACGTCATCCAGACCGACGCCGCCCTCAACCCGGGCAACTCGGGTGGTGCGCTAGCGGATGCCCGTGGTCACGTCGTCGGCATCAGCACGGCGGTGGCGGGCGTCGGCCTCGGACTGGCCGTGCCGATCAACACCACGACCCGGCGGATCATCGCCGCCCTGATGTCGGAGGGCAGGGTGAGACGCGCCTACCTCGGGCTGGTGTCGATGCCGGTCCCGCTCCCCGAGGAGACGGCCGCGCGGCTCGGCGTCCGGCGCGCACTGCGGGTCGTCCAGGTCGTGGCCGGCTCGCCGGCCGACCGAGCCGGCCTGCGCCCGGGCGATGTCGTGGTAACTGCTGCCCGCCAGCAGGTCAGCGATGCCCAGAGCCTGCAACGGCTGCTCTTCACGGAGGCGATCGGCAGGCCGCTGCCGGTCACGGTCCTGCGCTCCGGCGCCATGGTCGACGTCATCGCGATCCCGACCGAGCTGACGGCGGGCTAGCCTGCCGGGTCCCGCTGCGAGGCGGCCCCACCGCCCGCGGGTTACCGTGCCGGGTGCGCACGTTTGTGGTGTTCCTTCTCGTCCTCGCCGTGGCAGGTGTCGCAGGTGACCGCGTCGCCGAACATGTCGCTTCCGGCGAGGCGGAGTCCCGGCTGGCCGCCCACGGCATCCAGGACCCGCAGGTCGACGTCGGCGGCTTCCCGTTCGTCACCCAGCTGCTGTCCAGGTCGTTCACCGACGTACGCGTGACAGGTGCCGCGGTCGAGGCCGACGGGGCGCGGGCCGAGCAGGTCCGGGTGACCGGCCATGACGTGGACGCCCCCGACGGCGGCGACGTCACGGTCGGCGACCTGCGCGGCCAGGGGCTCGTGACCTACGACGAGGTGCTGCGCCGGTCCGGGCTGCGCGGTGTGGACATCGAGCAGGCGTCAGCGGACCGGGTGCGGCTGCGCGGGGACGTCGTGGTGCTCGGCGAGAGCCTGCCGGTCACCGCCCTGTGCCGGGTCGGTGCCGAGGGCCGCGAGCTGCGGGTCACCCCGGACTCGTTCGAGCTGGCCGACGGCGGACCCGTGGGCGGCTCCCTGGAGAGCGAGCTGGCCGACAGGTTCACCGTGTCCTACCGGATGCGGGACCTTCCCGAGGGGGTGCGGCTGCACCGGGTCGCGCCGCGGACCGATGGGTTCCTGGTCGTCGTGCGCGGCTCGGACGTCGTGTTCGAGGACATCGGCTCCTGACCGCCGCTGGTGTGTCGCGGCCGCGTTCTGTCCCCGCTGGGTGCATGGTCGAGGAGTGAGGACCGCCCCGCACCGCACCGAGGTCGCCGCCAGCGGCGCCGTCCTCGCTGATGGCGCTGACCCGCTGCCCGATCTGCGCGACGTACTCGTGCGCCGGTCACCGGCCACGCGCCGACTGCCGGCACTGGGCCGAGGTCGCCGAGCGACACGACCTGGACGACCACCGCTTCTGCTCCGAGCTGGACGCCTGCGACTGGGTCGAGACGATGCGGGACGCTGTCCTCGCGGCCGGTCTCCCCCACGCGACCGAGGCTCGACCGATGGTCCTGGTCCTGGTCGACCCCGCCGGCTGGCCGGTCTACGGGCGGCGGACCTTCAGCGACCACCGATCGGCCAAGCCGGCGCGGGCCCGGGCTGGCGGCGGGGGCTTCGGCGCGCAGTCCCGCGCATGGCTGGTGTGCGGTCGCTGCGAGGGGCTGCACTGACCTGCGCCTAGTCTCTGGGCATGAGCCAGATGAGCATGAACAAGGCCATCCATGGCGCCTTCCGTCGCGACCTCGACAGGTTCATCTCCGCACTCGGCACCTTCCGGCCGGGCGACGTGCACGAGGGCACGACAGCTCGGCACCGCATGGGAGAACTTCGACGACCAGCTCACTCAGCACCATGAGGGCGAGCACACCATCGCGTGGCCGGCGCTCCGGGCGATGGGCGTCAGCCCAGCGGTCCTCGAGACGATGGACGCCGAGCACGGGTCGATGGCCGCATCGTTGGCCGACACCCGTGCCGCGATCGGTGCGCTGACCCGGACGGCTGCGGTCGAGGAGTCCGCCGCTGCGCTAACCGCCGTCCGGAAGCTGAAGGAGGTGACGGTCGCACATCTCGACCACGAGGAGGCCGAGATCGAGGACCTCTACCTGGCCAAGCGGGGCACCCCGGAGATGAAGGCGATGGGCAGGGCCTTCGGAAAGGTCAGTCCGGCGCGGGGCGGCCGGTTCTTCGCGTGGATGCTCGACGGGGCGTCGCCCGAGGAGCGGGAAGCCGTGGCCCGAGAGGTGCCAGGTCCGGTGGTCGCCATCATCGGCGGGATCTTCGGACGCGGCTACCGCCGGAACGTCGCTCCGGTCTGGAAGGGCTAGGTCAGCGAGGTGAGCGCATCCAGGGTGACCGGAGGTCGAGGAAGGTAGGCTCGCCGATCTCGAGCGCTCGCCATCTTCGTCCATCTCCGCCTTCAGCTCCGGCGGCGCCTCCTTGATCTCGCCCTCCCGGGCCTCCTCTTCGGAGATGAAGTACATCACCGCGATGTAGGCGCCGTCCTCGAGCCCGATGCCGACGCTGCCGAGGATGTCCGGCCGGAATGCGCGCCATACGTCGGGGTTCTGCTGCATCAGCTCCCGGACCACGGACGGGTCGCTGCTGCGGCCCTTGATCATCTGGACGAAGCCGGCCTCGTCCGGGTTCCCGGCCAGGTCGACGTCGACCTGCGTGCTCTCCCGGAACGTCGGCTCCCCGGTGAAGAGCTTGGAGGTCTGCGCCCACCACTGGTCCTGCTCGGGACGGTCGCTGTTGCGCCGCGCCTCCTCCTCGGAGTTGAAGCGGACGACGGCGATGGCGCGGCCCTCGTCCGTGACACCGGACGTGGAGCCGAGCCAGCCGGTCGCGCCTGGCGCCAGCTCCTCGTTCCACCTGTCCACCGCGGCCCTCAGCTCGTCAGCGTCGCTGACCGGTCCCTCGATGATCTGCACGAACATGGCAGTTCCCTCCTCCCGCGGCCTCCAAGCCGCGTCCCTCCTGGGAACCTACGGCGTGCGGCGACCCGCCGTCGAGGGCCCCGGCGGCGGTCTGCCGCCGACCACGATGCTGCGGGCCGATCGGTGGCGCTATGAGGGCGTTCAACGAGCACCGGCGACGGATCCGGTCATGGACGCACCGTCCGTCGCCACGAGGGCGCATCGCGTCGATGACGATCAGAACGGCAGCGTGCGGCCGGTAGGCGTCCGCAGGTCGAGCTCCTGAACGCATGGTCGTCCGAGTGGTCCGCCGGACCGGATCCGAGTCATGTCGCGCACCCCTCTCGGTTTGCGTTCCTCACAGCGAGCTAGACCGCCCGGACGGCCCGGACTCATCGGTCCCGCACGGGTTGATGTCTGACTTCAGGGACGCCGAACCCGCAGCCGGGTTCGCGCATGGTCAGGGTTGGCGGCCGAGGAAGGCGAGAAGCTCGTCAGCTCGGGCCGGCGGAGGTGGGCACCGGCACCGCCGTCGCGAACCGCAGCGGCCGGTCGCCGTCGTCGACCACGGACCGGGACACGCTCGAGCAGCCGCTCGGCCAGGGCCGGCGGCAGCGGCCGGTCGCGCCCGCACGCCCGGGCGACGTCCCACCCGTGGACGGCGACCTCCACCGCGCCGATGGCCGCGACGAGTCCGGAGGCCAGCGGCAGCTCGGCGATCGAGATCTCCGGCCGGGCCGCGCGCGCAAGCCCAGGCGCCGATCATCGCGCATGCGCGGTTGCGCAGGCTCCCGACCGGGTCGACCGAGACGTCGCCGTAGTCGCCGTCGGGCCGCCCGGCGTCGACGTTGATGTCGAGGTCGACGTGGCCGGCGGTGATCGGCCTCGTGCATCGTGAGCAGGGAGTCGTTCATGTGCAGCAGCAGGTCGCGCAGGTCCCACTCCCGGCACGGCGTCGGGCGAGCCATGTCCTGCGGCGTGACGAGCTGGAGCGCTCCGAGGGTGTAGCCCATGGCGCGCTCGAGCAGCGCGATACCGCCGGTCAGGGTCGTCGTCGTCAGGGCGGACGTCATGGCGTGGCGGACGCCAGGTCCCCCGGCTTCTCCTCCGGGAGGCTGGCCGGCAGTCCGAACGTCGGGAACAGAGCTGAGGTCGAAGAACGCCGCCACGTGGGAGATACGACCGGCGGTGAGCGCGAGGACCTGCAGCTGGAACGGCTGCCATCCCTGGTCGCCGAGAAGGTAGACGGCATAGGCAGGCTGCCCGTTCGCCTCGGTGCGCAGCAGGCGCAGCTCGCCCGGTCCCGCCGGGCAGTGCGTGTCGACGAGCCGGGCGATCGCTGCCGGACCCTGGAACCACGAGGTGAACGGGGGCATCTCCCAGACCGCGTCGGCGGTGAACGCGTCCACGATCGCCGAGACGTCCTTCGTCTCCAGCGCCTTCGCGTAGCGGTCCAGCAGCTGCGCGCTGGGCCGGATCGGTGGGCTCGACGACGTCCTCCTCCGTCAGCCCTGCCTCGTCGAGCTGGGCCCGTGCACGCTGCAGGCTGCTGTTCACGGCGGCCACCGATGTGTCGAGCATCTCGGCCACCTCCGCGGCCCGCAGCCGCAGCACGTCGCGCAGGACCAGGACGGCGCGCTGGCGCGGCGGGAGGTGCTGGAGCGCAGCGATCAGCGCCAGCCGGACGCTCGCCCGGGTCGTGACGATCGAGGCCGGGTCGTTGGGGTCGCCGCCGACCAGCGCGCTGGGTGCCGGCTCCAGCCACAGCACCTCCGACCGCTCGACCAGCGGGTCGGCCGGGTCCGAGCTGGGGGCTCCGAGCCCGGTCGGCATAGGGCGGCGGCTGCGGCTGTCGAGCGCGGTGAGGCAGACGTTGGTCGCGATGCGGTAGAGCCAGGTGCGCAGCGAGGACCGGCCCTCGAAGCCGTGGTACGAGCGCCACGCGCGCAGGTACGTCTCCTGGACCAGGTCCTCGGCCTCGTGGACCGAGCCGAGCATCCGGTAGCAGTGCGCCAGCAGCTCTCGCCGGTACGGCCCGGTGACCTGCAGGAACTCCTCGTCGGTCGGTCGGTCGGTCGGCTCTTTCGGTCGGCCAGCTGGCCGGCGGTGCTCGGCATGTGGGTCCTCCCGCGCGCGACGCGTGCCGTCACAGGGGTAGACCGGCGGCGGTCGCGACACTCATCGGTCGCCGGACGATGAGTTGGCCCGCCCGGGCGGGTCGGTACCGGCGTACCCGCTGAAACCCACGCCCCGGGAGGACCTCCGTGCGCATGATCTTCGTCAACCTGCCGGTCACCGACCTGCCGGCCTCCCGAGCCTTCTTCTCCGAGCTCGGGTTCTCGTTCAACCCGGCGTTCTCCGACGATTCGTGCGCCTGCATGGTCGTGGACCGGAACATCTTCGTGATGCTGCTCGTGCGGGACAAGTTCCGTGAGCTTCATCAACGGCGACATCAGCGACGCCACCCCGGCCACCGAGGTGCTGACCTGCCCTGACCGCCGACAGCAGGGAGCAGGTCGACGAGACGCTGGCCCGGGCCATCGCCGCAGGTGGCAAGCCGTGGCGGCCGGTCGTCGAGGACGGGCCGATGTACGGCGCGCAGCTTCCAGGACCTCGACGGGCACGTCTGGGAGCTCATGCACATGGCGCAGCCGTGACGAGCATTCCGGGAACCTCGAGGCCCCCGCCGGTGTAGAACCGGCAGGAGGCGAACGGACGGAGACCAGATCAGCGCCGAGCGCGAGGACGCGGACGTCCTGGCCCGGGTGCGCGACGGTGACCGCGACGCGTACGCGGAGCTGGTGCGTCGTCATGCCCCGGTGGCGGTGCGCACCGCCACCTTGCTCGGGGCAGGACCGGACGCGGAGGACGTGGTGCAGGAGGCGTTCGTCAAGGCGTACGGCGCGCTCGGCCGGTTCCGGGAGGGCGCACCGTTCCGGCCGTGGCTGCTGCAGATCGTCGCGAACGAGACCCGGAACCTGCATCGCAGCAGCGGGCGTCGGGAGGCCCGCGAGCGGTCGGCGTGGGAGCGCACCGAGCCGCTGCTGGTCGCCTCGGCGTCCGAGGACCCTGCGGCCGCGGCGCTCACCCACGAGCGGCGCAGCGAGCTGGTGCGCGCCCTGTCCCACCTGTCCGAGCCGCACCGGAAGGTGGTCGTCTGCCGTTTCCTGCTCGACCTCGACGAGGTCGAGACGGCCACGGTCCTGGGGTGGCCGCGGGGCACCGTCAAGTCCCGCCTGCACCGCGCGCTGCGGCGGCTGAGCGAGGCGCTCGCCGACCCGGACGGCTCCGCTCGGGACGACGAGCCGCAACGGCGGAGGTGGGACATGGCTGACAGGGGGTACGACGTGCTCGCCGCGGAGCTGCACGCCCTCGGCCGGGCCGTGCCGGAGCGGGACCCGTCGGCCGGCCTGTCGGTGGCGGTGATGGAGCGGGTCGCCGACCTGCCGACCCCGGCGCGCTCGAGCTTCCGGCGACTGCCGACCGTCGCGTTCGCCGATGTCGTCGCTACCGGCCGTCGCCGGGCCGCCGTGGTCGTGACGGCCGTTCTGGTCGCCCTGCTGGTCACACCGCCCGTGCGAGCGGCCGTGGCCGACTGGTTCGGCTTCGGTGGCGTCATCGTGCGCAACTCCCCCATCCCCGGCCCGACCTCCGCACCGTCCCCACCGCCCGCCGGCACCGCGACCTCGCTGCGGGAGGCACGGCGACAGGTGGACTTCGCACCCGTGCTGCCCTCGGCCCTGGGGGCGCCGGACGGCGTCGAGGTCTCCGGCGACGGCCGGGTGCTGTCGACGAGCTGGGACAGCGAGCGCGACGGTGCCATCCGGCTGGACCAGTTCGACGGCCGCCTCGACTACACCTTCGCCAAGACCGCGCCACGGCGTGCAGTTCACGGCCGTGGCCGGAGACTTCGCGCTGTGGTTCGACGAGCCGCACGAGGTGGTGGTCCTCGACGCCGACGGCTCGCGCCGCACGGAGACGGCGCGCCTCGCCGGGCACACCCTGATCTGGGAGCGCGGCGAGGTCACCCTCCGGCTCGAGGCGGACGTCCCCCTCGTCAGGGCGCTCGAGATCGCCGCCACGGTGGACGAGCTGCCCTGAGCCCGGGAACCCGGACGGCTCCGGCGGTGTACCAGGCGCAGCACCCGGACCCGAAGGAGATCGCCATGCGCCGCCGCTCCGCTCTCACCGCGCTCCTGATCGCGCTCATGGTCCCGGCGCTCGCCGGGCCGGCCTCCGCGGGCGGCCCCACGAGCGTGCTGCTGTCGGCGCCCGAGTCCGGGGGGATCGCGGCGCTGCACACCTCGGGCAGCGACTACCACGCCATGGCTGAGCTGGTCAGCGCCTTCGACATGAGCGGTGCAGCCGAAGGCACGGACGCGTCCGGCCGGGACCACGCCTCCGGCGCGGCGGTGACGGCCACCTGGCTGATCCACGACGTCCAGGTCTGGCGGGTCGACCGGATCTACCTGGACGCCAAGGGGGGCCCGTGGATCGCGACCCAGATGGACGACGGCGCGGGCGGCAGCATCTGGGACCAGCCGGTCACGTGGCACGTCTCCGAGAACGGCAAGCAGCTGGTGGCCCTGCTCGAGCGGCTGGGCGTCGTCGGGGACTCGGGCGTCGGCGGTACAGCCGGTACGGCCGGTTCGAGCGGGTCGTCGGTAGGGGAGCCCGACACCGGGTCGACGTCGGGCGACGGCACGGTCGCCGAGGGTTCCCAGCCGACGGCGACGAACCGGTCGGAGACCGACGGGACGGCGGGAACGCCCGGCGTCGTCTGGGGCCTCGCCGGGTTGGCACTCGGCGTCGCGCTCGCCCTGGCCGGAGTGCGCTTGTCGCCGACCCTGCGCCGCGGAACCAGCTCGGCTGACGAGCGCGAGGCGGGCACCGGCGCCGACATCGAGACCGACACCGACTGGGCGCTCACCGACGAGCTGTCCTCCGCACCCAGGTGACGTCTCGGCGTCACTCGCGGCCGGCCGCGTCCTCCTCGCGAAGACGCGGCTCGGTGCGCAGTGCCGGCCGGACGCCGTGCTTGTCGGCGTAGAACGCTCGCACCCGGTCCATGTCGGCCCGGACGTCGCCGGTCGGCACGAACGTCGGGCCGAAGCCGACCGTGCGGCTCGGTCCGTCGACGAACCCCAACGCGATCGGCAGCCCGGTCTGCTGGGCGATCCGGTAGAACCCGGACTTCCAGTAGCGGCCCTTCTCCCGCGTACCCTCCGCCGCGAGGACGAGGAGGAACCGCTCGTCGTGCCCGGCCTCCTCGAGCAGCGCGCGCACCGTCTCGCCCGGGTTGCTCCGGTCCAGCGGGATGCCGCCGGTGGCACGCAGGAGTGGGGCCAGCGGACCGCGGAACAGCTCGCGTTTGATGAGGACCCGGGCCTGGACGCCTCCACTCCAGGTGAGCAGGAGCATCGCCACCCAGTCCCAGTTCGAGGTGTGCGGCGCGCCGACCAGGATGCCGGTCTCCGGAACCTGACCGACCGCCCGCCAGCGCGACAGCCGCAGGACGAACCGGGCGAGGGCCCGGCGAAGCACCAGCCGATGCCGCGTCATCGCAACAGCATGACGGCCCCGTTGGGCACGACCGATGCCGCCCCGCACGCCACTGACGGCCGCCGTGACATAGATCCGGCGCCCCCACGTCGTGTATAGGGGTAGAGCCGGTCCAGTGCGACCGACGGCCCGGGCAGGAGGCGTCGTGGGTGGGGAGGATTCCTTCAACGCGTTCGTCGTGGCCCGCACGCCGGCGCTGCTGCGGGCGGCCTACCTGCTCACCGGCGACCAGCAGCTGGCCGAGGACCTCGTGCAGACCGCCCTCGTGCGGGCCGGGATGCGATGGGAGCGGATCGCGGCGTCAGGCGACCCCGAACCCTACGTCCGCACGGTGCTGTACCGCGAGCACGTGTCCTCCTGGCGGCGGCGCCGGCGGCTGCCCGAGGTGCTGTCTGCCGAGCTGCCCGAGCCTCGTAAGCCGCCTGCGGACAGGGATTTCGCCGAGCAGGTCGTGAACGCGGCGGCGCTGCGCCCGGCACTCCTCTCGCTGCCGCCCCGCCTGCGGGCCGTGGTCGTCCTGCGCTACTTCGAGGACCTCACCGAGACCGAGGTGGCGACCGTCCTGGGCTGCTCGGTCGGCACGGTGCGCAGCCAGACCGCCCGGGGCTTGATGCGGTTGCGGGCGATCGTCCCCGACCTCATCGCACATGAGGAGGTCGCGCGATGACCGATGTCGAGCTGCTGCGCCGGTCGCTCACCGACCTGTCACGAGGGGTCGAGGCCGTCGACCTGTCCCGGCGGGTTCACGAGGGAACCCGGAGCCTGCGCCGCCGACGTGCGCTGACCACCGCCGTCGCCGCCGTGCTCGCGCTGATCGCGACCGCTGCCGCCGTCGCCGGACTGGTGGAGGCCAGGTCGGCGCGCCCGGCCCCGCCCGCTGGCCCGGTGCACGTCGATCTCGGGTCGGCTCCCGTCAGCGGACTGCGCGGCGCCGCGCTCTCGGTGCTCGACCGGAGGACCGGCGTGGTCTGGCTGGTCGCCACGGACGGGCGGGCAGCTCGGCTTCCGGTCCGGCCGGCGGCCCTCACCGGCGCGATCCCGACGCTGTCCTCAGCCGGGTCCCTCACCATCGCTCCGAGCCACGACTCCCTCTGGGTGGTCCGCGGCGAGCAGGCGTCGATCACCGAGCTCGCCGTCCCAGACGCCGTGGACCTCTGGCCGGCTCTGTCCCCGGACGGGGATTCCCTGGCCTACGCGCGGGCGCCCGAGCACGCAGCAGGGGTCGAGCTGACCGTGCACCCGCTCACCGGCCGGGACGGGTCCGGACCGCAGACCATCACGATCCCGGACGGCCGCTCGTCGGGACGCCTCGCGCCGGTGGTGTGGCGCGATGACGGGTCGGCCCTGCTGGTCCTCGAGGGGCTTGGTGTGACTCGCGTCGACGTCGTCGGCTCGATCCCCGTGGCCAGGCGGTCGGTCGCCGTGACGGACGACCTCGTGCTGTCCCATGGCTGGGCCGTCGCACCCGACCTGTCCCGTTTCCTCATGAGTCAGGCCCGAGCTGGTCCTCGGTGGTGGCCCGTCGCTGGCTGGTCATGGACACCAGCACGGGTCGTCCGAGCGCCGAGCTCGAGCGACCGGCGAGAGACCGGCTGATCGGGTGGCAGCCGGGAGGGCGTCTCGTTTGGTGGCACCCCGGTCACGACGCGCACTCCGTCGTCACCACCGCCCTCGACGGGACCGGTGCGCGGCGGCTGCTGCTGGTCTCGGCCACAGGGCACCGGCTTGCCGCCGCCTGGCGCGCGGCCGGGCCGTAGTCGGCCGACCTCCCGGCCACCGTCGCAGCACATCCACCCGCCGAGCAGGAGTCACCATGACCGTCAACCATGCCGTCGTACGCCTGACAAGTGCCGCAGTCGTCGCCGCGCTCGCCGCTGTCCTGCCCCAGGCAGGCGTGGCGCAGGCGACCGGGCCCACCGTGACAAGGAGCGTCGTCGTCGAGGAGACCCTCTCTCCGGACGAGTTCGTCCTGGAGGTCTGCGGGATCGAGGTGGACACCGTGGTGACCGAGCGAACAGTCACCATGGAGTGGCCCGACGGGCGCCTCCGGCACCACGTGGTGGTGACCTACGTCCCTGCCGACGAGCGCTTGGCCGTCGAGCGTGACGCATTCACCGACTCCTTCGCCGCCGATGGCACCAGGACGACGGTCGGCCTGCCGATCCGGCTGATCGACCAGACCACTGGTCGCATCGTTATCCGTGACGCCGGGCGGATCATCTTCACCGACGACGGCCTCGACATCCACGGCCCGCACCCCTACGCCGTCTCCACAGACATCGCGCCGTACTACTGCCCTGGCCTGTTCCTGTCCCCGTGAGCAGGAGATCTTTTCGTCGCCCCCTCCCTCTTGACCGGCGCGCGTGGCGATGAGTTCTCTGGAGTCATCCGGTCTGATCTCGCGAGGAGGCAGAGAGCCTCCGACCGACACCGGCCGACCCGATCGGAAAGGGGCCACCACGATGCAGAAGATCGTCCCGAACCTGTGGTTCGACACCGAGGCCGAGGAGGCCGCGTCCTTCTACACCTCGGTCTTCAAGGACTCCGCGATCCAGAACGTCTCGCACTACGGCGAGGACATGCCGATGCCCGCCGGCACCGTGCTGACCGTCGACTTCACGATCATGGGCCAGCGGTTCACCGCGCTCAACGGCGGGCCGCAGTTCCCCTTCACCGAGGCCGTCTCGCTGCTCATCGAGTGCGAGGACCAGGAAGAGGTCGACGACTACTGGGAGAAGCTGACGTCCGACGGAGGCCAGGAGGTGCAGTGCGGCTGGCTCAAGGACAAGTACGGCCTGTCCTGGCAGGTGATCCCCACCGAGCTGAACACGTTGATGACCGACCCGGACCCGGAGCGCGCGGGGCGGGCGCCATGGCGGCGATGATGCAGCAGGTCAAGATCGACATCGCAGACATCCGGAAGGCCGCCGACGGGGCGTGACCATCGCGTCGATCATCCTGCCCGGCGCGCCACGTAGACGGTGTTGGCCGACGTCCCGCCGGTGAGGTGGTTGGGGAAGGTCACCACGTGGGCCCGTGGTGCCTCCAGGACCGTCCCGAGCGTGTCCACGAACTCGTCGTCCGGCGGGTCGTCCGACCACAGGGCGAAGACCGCGCCGGGACGGAGGTGCTCGCGCAGCTGCCGCAGCCCATCAGCCGTGTAGAACGCCGGCGTGACTGGGGTGCAGGACGTGTCGTGGGCTGTGGTCGATGTCGACGAACACGGCGTGGAACTGTCCGCCTTGAATCGCCGTCGAGTGGGTCTCCTTCGCGCACGCTCGCGAAGAAGTCACCCGTGACCAACCGGGTGCGCGGGTCACCGGTCAGCTCGGCGGAGAGCGGCAGCAACCCCGCCTCGTGCCAGCCGACGACGTCCTCCAGCGCTTCCACCACCACCAGCGAGCGCACCCGCTCGTCCTGCAGCGCGGCTCGTGCGGTGTAGCCGAGTCCCAGGCCACCGACCACCACGTCCAGGCCGGTGGCCGCGCCGGGCAGCGCCGCGAGCCCGAGCCGGGCCAGCTCCACCTCCGCGACGGTGAAGAGGCTGGACATCAGGAAGTCGTCGTCCAGCTTGACCTCGTAGACGTAGACGTCAAGCTCGGGGTCGCGACGCCGGCGCAGGCTGATCGCGCCCATCGCCGTCTCGCGCCAGGCCAGCTCCTCGAACCTCCGTGCCACGACGCACACCCTTCCCTGTCCACACGCCATCGTCGACCGGCCTCTTCTGGGAGGATGCCGGCGTGCTCGACGACGCTCTGACCATCAGCACCCGCCTGTCGGTGGGCGACGAGATCAGCCAGACCGGAGGACCGCGTGTCGACGGCCGGTGAGCACGCACCGCTGCCGTCTGCCGCGGCGAGCACAGACCTTCCTGCGGCGGTCCGGGCCCAGCTGCTCGCCACCGAGCACTGGAGCCTGCTGGCCACCCGAAGCATGACCTGGGCTGAGGTGATGAGCCGGATCTCGATCCACCTCACCGTCGCGTCCGCCTCTCTGGTGGTCCTGGCCCTGGTGACCCAGGCGTCGGGGTTCGGCACCGCGTTCAAGGTGCTCTCCATCGGCCTGACCTCGGCGGTCCTCGTGCTCGGCACGTTGACCGGTGTCCGCGTTCACAACGCCAGCCATGACGACGCGGCCATGGTCCTGGGGATGAACCGGCTCCGCGCTGCGTACGTCGAGATGGATCCCGCCGTGGCCGACTACCTCGTGACGTCATGGCACGACGACCGGGTCGGCCTGATGAGGACGTACACGATGGGCCACGAACGGTCCACGGTGAGCCATGTCGTCGGGAGCACCGCGATGTTCATGAGCATCGTGAACACCATCGTCGCCGGAACGCTGGGGGCGCTGATCGCTGACGCGGCCGGCGGCGGGCCTGCTCTCGTCGCCGTCGTCGGCGCGATCTCCGGATCCGCCTACCTCGCCGGGATGCTGGAGCTCGGGCGGCGGACGTTCTCCCGGAGCCGGATCCCCGCCCACTCTCCCTCGCCGCCTGACCAGTAGCGGTCGATCACGTCGGTGTGCCCGGACGGCCTGCGGGAAGGCGCACGCGGAGCACCGTCTGGCCCGGTTGCGCATCGATCGTGATCTCACCGCCATGCCGGTCGACGACGATGCGCCGCGAGATGTCCAGGCCGAGCCCGGTTCCCTTCCCCACGCCCTTCGTGGTGAAGAAGGGATCGAATGCGTGGTCCTGCACCTCGTGGGACATCCCGACACCGGTGTCTGCGACCTCCACCACTACCCCGTCGCCATCGCTGCGCGTCGACACTCGCAGCGTCCCGTTGCCCTCCATCGCGTCGACCGCGTTGTCGATCAGGTTGGTCCACACCTGGTTGAGCTCACCGGCGATGGCTTCGATCCGCGGTACGTCGGTGCCGTAGTCGCGGACGACGGCCACGCCGTCCGGGATCCGGTGCGCGAGCATCACCAGAGTGCTCTCGAGACCCTCGGCGACGTCGACCTGCTGCGTCGACGCCCGGTCCAGCTGCGAGTACGACTTGACCGCCGCCACCAGCTCCGAGATGCGCCGGGTCGACTCCTTCACCTCGGCGAGCAGGCCATGCGCCGACACCGTGCTCGCAACCCACTCGAGTCCCGGCTCCAGCGCGCCGCCCTGGAGGACATCTGCCGCCCGCTCGCACCAGGCGGTGTCGGCGCCGGCCGCGGCCAGCGGCGGCGCGATCAGCCAGTCCTTCTCCACGCCCCGACCGGACAGCCAGGTCGACAGGGCGTCCTCGCGGTCAGCGACGGCCATCGGATCCGCTGTCGCCGGGCGCGGCTCGAGCTCTCGGCGCAGCGCATCGAGCGCGGCGAACTGCTGCGCGGTGATCGACTGCGCCGCGAGCCGTCCGAGGGAGCCGACCAACGTGTCGCACGCCTCCTCGCAGGGCGTCGACCGCCCGCGTCGCCGCGGCGGCCGGGTTGTTGATCTCGTGCGCCAGTCCGGCCGCGAGGGTGCCGAGAGCGACCAGGGCCTCCCGCTGTCGCGTCACCGACTCGAAGTTGCGCGCCGTCCGGAACAGGCCCTCGATGAGATGCGCGCCGAACGGGAACCAGGCGCTCGACCAGTCCCTCAGCGCCCCGGCGGGGACGCGCAGGACACGGCCGGCCACCGACGCGCGCCCGGTGGCCAGGTAGACCCCGTGGTCGTCCCAGGCCCGGAACCCACCCGCCCACCGGCCGGGGGCGTCCATCGCGCCGAGCCTGGTCTCCTCCCGGCCGACGTGGCGCACCAGGTCGATCCGGCCGTCCACGAGCACCCACCAGAAGTCGGCGGCCGCACCCTCCCGGAACAGCTCGTCGCCCGGTGCGAACCGCACCTCGGTGCCCGCCTCGGCCAGCTCGCGCAGCTGGTCGTCGCCCATCCCGTCGAAGAGTCCGAGCGGGCGGAGGTCGCCGAGGTCCATCACATCGTCGCCAGGTAGCGGTGCACGAGGTAGACCGACATCGCGCCCTCACCGACGGCCGACGCGACGCGCTTCATCGAGTCCAACCGCACGTCGCCGGCGGCGAACACGCCTGGAACGCTGGTCTCCAGCGCGAAGGGCGCGCGGGCCAGCGTCCATGCAGCTGCCTGCGGGGAGGCGAGGAGGTCGTGCCCGGTGATGACGAACCCCTTGTCGTCGCGGACCACGTCGGAGCCTAGCCAGTCGGTCCGCGGTGACGCGCCGATGAACACGAACAGCCAGCTCGTCAGCACTTCCTCCTCCGTGCCCGAGTCGCGATCGCGCAGCGTGATGGCCTCCAGGTGGCCGTCGCCGCGGGCGGAGACCACCTCGCTGCGGAAGCGCACCTCGATGTTCGGTGCCGCGCGGATCCGCGCGACGAGGTAGAGCGACATGCTGTCCTCGAGCGCCACCGCCGCGCACGACCAGCACCACGCGCTTCGCGTAGCGGGCCAGGTTCAGCGCAGCCTGGCCTGCCGAGTTGGCAGCGCCGACGACGTACACCTCGTCGCCCTGGCACTGGATCGCCTCGCTCGCGGTCGCGCCGTAGTACACGCCGCGACCCGTGAGCCCCTCGAGCCCGGGTGCCTCCAGCCGCCGGTACGACACGCCGGTCGCCACGAGCAGCGCGCGAGCCTCGAGCTCCTCCGAGTCCCCGAATCGCACCGCGCGCACCGGTCCGCGGATCTCGAACGACTCGACGTCGCGGGCCAGCACCATCTCCGCCCCGAAGCGAGCTGCCTGGGCGACGGCACGGTGCGTGAGGTCGGCGCCGGACAGCCCCTTCGGGAACCCGAGATAGTTCTCGATCGATGCGCTCTGGCCGGCCTGTCCTCCGGGCGCCTCGCGCTCCACCACGACCGTCCGCAGCCCCTCGGACGCGGCGTAGACGGCGGCGGCGAGCCCTGCCGGCCCGCTCCCGACGATGCACAGGTCGTAGAGCGGTTGCTCGGCGCGGGTACGCAGGCCGAGCGCACCGGCAAGGACCAGAGTGGTCGGGGACCGGAGGACCTCGCCGTCCGGCACGAGCACCAGCGGGAGGTCGTCGATCTCGGCGTGCGCGATGCTCCAGGAGCCGCTGCGCCTCCTCGTCCCGGTCGACGTCGAGCCACCGGTACGGCACGTGGTTGCGCGCAAGGAACGTCTTGACCTCATGGCTGCGCTCCGACCAGCGGTGCCCGACCACCCGGACGTCGCCAGTGTCCTGCGGGTGCGACTGCTGCCAGTCGCCCAGCAGGTCGTCGATGACGGGGTACAGCCGCTCGGCCGGCGGGTCCCACGGCTTGAGCAGGTAGTAGTCGAGACCGATGTCGTTGATCGCCTTGATCGCGACGTCGGTGTCGGCGTAGGCCGTGAGCAGGAGGAACTTGGCGTCCGGGGCGTGCTCCCGGGCCTGGGCCAGCATCTCGATGCCGGTCATCTCCGGCATCCGCTGGTCGGTCGCGATCAGGGCGACCGGTCGCACTCGCAGCGCGAGCTCGGTGAGCGCCGACAGTGCCTGGGCGCCCGACGTCGCCCGGACGATCCGGTAGTCGGACCCGTACCGGGCGCGAAGGTCACGGGTGATCGCCTGCGACACCTCGGGGTCGTCGTCGACCGTGAGGATCGTCGGCTTGGTGGTCATGTGGTCACCCTTTGGGGTGTGCCGCCGCCCAGTGCAGGCACCGGGCGGCGGCAGCACCTATGTCGCCGTCAGGGGTTGAGCTTGATGATGGAGCCGTTCGAGAAGGTGTCCTGCGTGGCGAACAGGCGTCCCCTGTGCCACTCGACCGCGGAAGGGTGCGGGGACCGTGAAGACCTTCTTCGCGACGCCGTCCTTGATGGTGGAGATGGCGTTCCCGAAGAGCTCGGTCACGAAGATCTCGCCCTCTCGGGGTCCGACAGCCAGGTTCGTGGCGCCGGCAAAGCCGCGCCCGAGCAGCGTAATCTCAGAGGTCCGTGGGTGAATCATGTAGACCTTGCCGCGTGCCCCCAGGCTGGGGTCCTCCGGTCCGCCGGGCAGCGTCGAGACGTAGAGCATGCCGTTGCGGACCTCGACATCGGTGGGGACCGGCTCGAACCAGAACCGGTGCCCGATGGCGCAGGCCGGGAAGTGGATCGCGGCCGCACGTGACTTGGTCACTTTCAGCGGCTGGGCGGGCAGCGTCGCCAGCTCGGTCCGGAAGCCGCTCGGGCTCACGGTGATGATGTCGTTGCCGGCCGCGTCGGCGACGACGACCGTGCCGTCGCCCATCAGTGCCGTCGCGTAAGGGTGCGAGTCGACGATGCCCTTGTACGACGGGTCACCGATCTCCTTCGGGAAGCTTCGCCAGTGCAGTTGTCGCCCAGGTCCCGGAAACCGTAGGTTCGGTGGCCATCGGGGTTGAACGTCTTCTCGAAGCCCCGGAGGTCGGCGCGGCGGGTGATGGTGCCGTCCGATGCCCGGTGCATGAGCCGGGCGAACTTCTTCCCGTCCTTGTTCTTCCCCGTCATCGCGAACAGCACGCCCGGCCCCGTCGCCTCGACGGCCGCGATCTCGATGCTCGGGTTGCGCCTGACCAGGTTCTTGCCACCGCTGCCGTCGGTGTCGAAGCGCGTGAGCTTCCCGCCGAACGACTGGGCCACGTAGATCTTCCCGTGGTCGACGGACAGCGACAGCGGGCCCGCCAGCCCCTCGACGAGCGGGGCGGAGGCCGCCTGTGCCGGCGTACCGACCATCATCGAGGCGATGGCTGCGGCGCCGACGGCGGCGAGGATCGAGCGTGAACGCATGCGCGAGTTTCCCTCCCTGAGCGGGCCGGCCGTCCTCATCCGTGCCTGTCGCCCGCACTGTGCTTGAGGCACTCTGGCCGGACCACCGGTGATCGGCAAGCACCTTTGATCTTTCCGCGTGCCGTTGACTCGACGTGCCGGCCGCCGGCTCGGACATTCTGGACGATCTTGGTCGTCCTTGCTCCTGAGTCGTCTGTGACCGTACGTTGCTTGACGGGCAGGCGACGCGGCAGCACGGTCAGGGCATGAGCGGGGTCACGACCCGGACCTTCGGACGGCGGCTGTTCCTGGTCCGAGCCGGTCGCGGCGTGCTCGGGCTCGCCGTCCTCGGGCTGGCCGCGTGCAGTGCCGGCGACGAGGCAGACGGGGCTAGCGGCGCGGGACGAAGCCGGTCGGCGCCGGAGCCAGAAGCGGCGTCCAGCCCTGCGAGCAGCAGCCCCGCCGAGGCGGCCGGGCTGGCCTGGTCTCGGGTCGACCTCGGGTTCGTGTCGGCCTACGTCCTGGTGCGCGGCGCGGAGGCGGCCGTGGTCGACACCGGCGTCGGTGGCAGCACGGACCAGATCGGGGCTGCGCTCGACGACGCGGGGCCGGGGTGGCCCGGCGTGCGTCATGTGGTTCTCACGCACAAGCATTCCGACCATGTCGGCAGTCTGGGCGACATCGCCGACAGGGCGACCGGCGCGACGCTGTACGCCGGCCAGCCCGACCTCGGCGAGATCGATGCACCTCGCCGGTTGCGCGCGGTGACCGACGGCGACGAGGTGTTCGGCCTGCAGGTCGTCACCAGTCCTGGCCACACCGCGGGTCACATCGCGGTGTTCGACGACGCCACCGCCGTGCTCGTCGCTGGAGACGCACTCACCAACACCGACGGACTCACCGGATCGAACCCGCAGTTCACCGAGGACGAAGAGGCGGCCGCGGACTCGGTCCGCAAGCTCGCTGGGCTGGAGCCCCGCGTCATCCTCGTCGGCCACGGTCCGCCGGTCGACCGCGGCGCCGCGGAAGAGCTGCAGCGTATTGGCGAGGTCGTTGGGCTGAGCCTTGGGTCGTCACAGATCGAACCTGTCGAGGGTCATGACCTTGTCCCAGGCGGCCACGAAGTCGCGTACGAACTTCTCGTTCGCGTCGTCGGACGCGTAGACCTCCGCGATCGCCCGCAGCTGCGAGTTCGCGCCGAAGACGAGGTCGACGGCGGTGGCGGTGCGGGTGACCTTGCCGGTGGCGCGGTCCCGGCCCTCGTAAACGTTCTCCTCCGACTCCGAGGCCGACCACTCGGTACCCATCCCGAGCAGGTTGACGAAGACGTCGTTCGACAGCGTCCCGGGTCGGTCGGTGAGGACGCCGAGGTCGGACCGCCCGACGTTCGCGCCCAGCGCCCGGAGACCGCCGACCAGCACCGTCATCTCCGGCGCGGTGAGCTCCAGCATGTTCGCCCGGTCCAGCAGCAGGGTCTCGGGCGGCGTCTTCTCGCCGGGCCGCAGGTAGTTGCGGAACCCGTCGGCCCGCGGCTCGAGCACTGCGAACGCCTCGACGTCGGTCTGCTCCTGCGAGGCGTCGGCACGCCCCGGCGCGAACGGCACCGTGACGTCCTGCCCGGCGTCCTTGGCGGCCTTCTCGACGGCGGCAGCGCCCGCCAGGACGATCAGGTCGGCCAGCGAGACCCGCTTCGCGCCGGACTGCGACGCGTTGAAGTCCTGCTGGATGCCCTCGAGGGTGTCGATGACCTTGCCGACCCCGGCCTGGACGTTGACCTCCCAGCTGCGCTGCGGCTCGAGCCGGATTCGCGCCCCGTTGGCCCCGCCGCGCTTGTCGGTGCCGCGGAAGCTCGCCGCCGACGCCCACGCCGCCGAGACCAGGTCGGACACCGACAGCCCGGAATCGAGGACCTTGGCCTTGAGCGCGGCGACGTCCGTCTCGCCGACCAGGTCGTGGTCGACGGCGGGGACCGGGTCCTGCCACAGCTGCGGCTCGGCGACCCACGGTCCGAGGTAGCGGGTCACCGGCCCCATGTCGCGGTGCAGCAGCTTGTACCAGGCGCGAGCGAACGCGTCGGCGAGCTGCTCCGGGTGCTCGAAGAAGGTGCGCGAGACCTTCTCGTACGCCGGGTCGAACCGCAGCGCGAGGTCGGTGGTCAGCATCGTCGGCCGGTGCTTCGCTTCGACGGGTCGTGCGCGTCCGGCACCGTCGCCTCGGCGTCCTTCGCGACCCACTGCTTCGCCCCCGCAGGGCTCTCCACCAGCTCCCACTCGTGGCCGAAGAGGTTCTGGAAGAAGCCGGCGCCCCACTGCGTCGGCGTATTGGTCCAGGTGACCTCGAGGCCGCTGGTGATGGTGTCCCCTCCCTTGCCGCTGCCGTAGGTGCTGCGCCAGCCGAGGCCCTGCTCCTCGAGGGAGGCGGCCTCCGGCTCGGGGCCGACATTGTCGGCAGGACCCGCGCCGTGCGTCTTGCCGAACGAGTGCCCGCCGGCGATGAGCGCGACGGTCTCCTCGTCGTTCATCGCCATCCGCCGGAACGTCTCGCGGATGTCCCGCGCCGCGGCCAACGGGTCCGGGTTGCCGTTCGGGCCCTCCGGGTTCACGTAGATCAGACCCATCTGCACGGCACCGAGCGGGCCGCCGAGCTCGCGGTCGCCGCTGTAGCGCTCGTCGCCCAGCCAGGTGTCCTCCGGACCCCAGAAGATCTCCTCGGGCTCCCACACGTCCTCGCGGCCGAAGCCGAAGCCGAAGGTCGTGAAGCCCATCGACTCCAGCGCGCAGTTGCCGGCGAACACGAGCAGGTCGGCCCAGGACACCTGCTGGCCGTACTTCTGCTTGACCGGCCACAGCAGCCGGCGCGCCTTGTCCAGGTTGGCGTTGTCCGGCCAGCTGTTGAGCGGGGCGAAGCGCTGGGCGCCGTCGCCGGCGCCACCGCGGCCGTCCTCGATCCGGTAGGTACCGGCGGCGTGCCAGCTCAGCCGGATGAACAGCGGGCCGTAGTGGCCGTAGTCAGCCGGCCACCAGTCCTGCGAGGTGGTCATCACCTCGTTGATGTCGCGCTTCAGCGCCTCGACGTCGAGACCCTGGAACGCCTCGCTGTAGCGGAAGTCCTCGCCCAGCGGGTTGCCCCGCGGCGAGTGCTGGTGGAGCACCTGCAGGTCCAGCTGGTTGGGCCACCAGTCCTTGTTGGTGTGCGGCCGTCCCCCCTTCTCAGGTGTCGGGGCGGAGATGACTGGGTTCTCGCTCTCGCTGCCGTGCTCAGACACGTCGCTCGCTCTCCTGTCCTGCTGGAAGTTCTGGTGACTGTTGCTTCTGACCTGCTTCTTCTCGGGTCGCCACGGCACACGCCGGGCAACGTCCCCAGAAGATCACCTCTGCCTCGTCGATCTCGTACTGGGAGTGGCCGTCGGCCGTCAGGCAGGGGGCGTGGCCGACCACGCAGTCGACATCGGCGATGGCACCGCACGACCGACAGACGACGTGGTGGTGGTTGTCCCCGACCCGCGCCTCGTAGCGCGCCACGGAGCCCTTCGGCTGGAAGCGACGCACCAGACCCGTGGCAGTCAGCGCGCGCAGGACGTCGTAGACCGCCTGGTGTGACACCTCACCGAGATCCGCACGCACGACACCGATGATCGAGTCCGTGTCGGCGTGCGGATGATCGTGAACCGCGGTGAGCACCGCCATCCGAGGACGCGTCACACGCAGCGTCGGCCCGACGCAACAGGCACTCGAACTCTGACGAAGGCACGCTCCGCAGTCTGGTTCATTTCTTGAATCAATCAAGAACTAGCGGCGAGGGCGGCCCCGGTCACCTCGGCGGGCCATCGAGGAACCCCGCGAGCCGGTCGAGCGAGCCGTCCCAGTCCGCGGCAAGTACGGCCAGGTATGACTGCGCGACCTTGATGGGCTCCGACCGGTGCCGGTAGAGCACCCGCCGCCCGCCGCCGGCGTCACTGGTCACCAGGCCGGCGTCGGCAAGCAGCCCGAGGTGCTTGGCGACGCCCTGCCGGGTGATCGACAGCCGACCGGAGAGGTCGGTCGCGGTGCTCGGGCCATGCTCGGCCAGCGACGCGAGGATCGCCCGACGGTTGGTGTCGGCCAGCGCCGCGAACACCCCGGCCGACACCTCCTCGGGGTCAGACCGCATGACGATCAGGCGGCATCGAGGTAGGCCACGAGATCACCGAGCTCCGAGCGCCAGCCCTCAGTGTTGCCCTGGTAGCTCGCCTCCAGCCACTCGTCCGGCAGCTGGGCGAACCCGCTCTCGGTGACGGTGAGCCGGGTGCCGGACGCCGTCGGCTCGAGGGCGAACTCGACGTAGGTCCGCCGCGGGTCGCCTTCCGGGGCACCGGAGATCGCCCAGCAGAAGGCAAACACCGACATCGGGTCGACCACCTTGATCTCGAGGGTGCCCTCGGCGTTGTCGTACTGCTCCCAGCGCATCACCACGTCGTGGCCCGGCTCGATCTTGCCGTCCGCGTGGCTGCCGAACCAGCCGGTGATGCCGTCAAGGGTGGTGAGCGCTCCCCAGACCTTGTCCTGCGGGTGCGCGAGCTCGAGGGTGCGGATGATCGCGTTCGGGATGGGCATGGCGTCTCTCCTGTCGCAACTGATTGGTTGCGACGAATCTATGGCAACTCGACGGTTGCGTCAACCCGGTCCGGCTGTCAGGTTCGGCGCTCGATCTGCTGGACGATGCTGGGGTCGGTGATCTTGTCGTCCGACGCGAGCATCAGGACCTTGCTCAGCACCACGGCGAGCACGGCGTCGCCCTCGAACGGCAGCATGACGTGGGTCGTGCGTCCGGTGCGCGCCGGCACGATGCACAGGTAGCGGTCGTCGGGCTCGACCTGGATGTTGGCCGACCCGAGGTGGACCTTGTACGTCGCCTTGGTGCCGTGCACTCGCACGTAGCGGTCGGCCAGCTCGACCCGGTCGGCGATCGCCAGCTTCGGCAGCAATGTCGCGAGGACGTCGCGCCGTACCTCGGCGACGGCGGACAGCTCACCGAAGGACGTCGCCAGCCAGTAGCCGTAGTGCGGGTCACCACCGCGGTCGGCCCACGTCGGGTCGAGCGCGATCGACGTGACACCGACGAAGAGGTCGACGTCGCGCATCGCCTCGGAGAAGACCAGCGGCGGTACGTCCTCCAGCGGGACGGCCTCCTTGGACCGGTCACCGGTACGGCAGAACCAGACCCGGTCCGTACTGCACAGGTCCGGCCGCGTAGCGCCCGCCTCCGGATCGACCTGGAAGTGCTCGAACATCACCGTGAGCCCGGCATCCGGGAAGTCGTGCCGGGCCCGGCCGTTGTACCCGCCGTCGTACGGCCCGAGGTAGTTGGCCGGCCAGGCGCGTTCCTTGAACAGCGCGTAGGCCTGCTGGTAGCGCAACACATGCGCGGCGAACCGGTTGGAGTAGGTCTGGGTCTCGCGCTCGGCCGGGGTGAGCAGGTACACCTCACGGAAGGCCTGCTTGAACGGCTGCACGACCTCGGCCTCGAGCAGCAGGCTCCGCCACGCGGAGACCTCGTCCGTCGACGTCGTGGCCGGGTGCCACAGCCTGACCGAGCCGGTTCTCGGCAGCGCCGCGTCGCCGCCTAGCGTGCGTACCGTGTCTTCGTCGACCGGCATGCCTGACACCGGCCCGCTTCCGTCGTCGAAGATCCAGATCAGCCGGCACGCAACCCTCCCCGTGACCAAGTGGTCGAGGTAGTAGCGCCGCCACTCCTCCAGGTCCCAGGTCCGGTCGGTCGCCAACAGCCCCTCGACCCTCCGGCGTTCGGTCCCGAGCAGGTCCCTGAGCTCCTTCACCGACCGCCTGACCGCGCTCACCGCATCAGCCGGCAGGTCGTTGGGCTTACGGCTCGTCCAGCCGACCGAGGTCTGCCATGCCACCGCGACTGTGAGCCGCTGGTCCACACTCGCCCGAGCGGAAACGCCGCCGACCGTGACGGTGACGGTGCCGTCCTCGTCGAGGCCGCCGTCGGGCACCGTCCGTTCGACGAGCTGGCTGGGCGACAGCCCGCTCGCCTCGGCGGCGACGCCGAGGGCGGCGGCGATCCGCTTGCGGAAGCCGTTGTTCGTCGTGCCGTCGCTCAGCCGCTGCAGCGCGGCGACCGCCCCGGGTGTTGAGATCCGGCCGAGGGCAAGGATGGCGGCGTTCGGCACCTTGTCACTCGCCAGCCAACCTGTGTGCGCGTTCTGATGGATCCCCCGGTGAGCGAGGCGCTGCAGCGTGGGGACGACCCACGGCTGCGAGATCGGGACGGTCGCCCAGACCGCCGCACGAGCGACATCGGCGTTCTTCTCGTCGAGGACCACCGACACGTCGCCGCCGAAGTAGCTCGGCCGGGCAATCCCGTCGGCCGACACGAGGCCTTCGACGAGAAGCCGGACCACGTCGGTGACGGTCCCGTCGGAGACCAGCTCGGTCGCAGTGGTGAGCCACCTCTGCGAGGGCTTGCTACCGCTGGCGGCAGTCAGGTGCCGGAGCACTGAGGTGACCTGGTCCGAGTGGTCGCTGGTCACGAGATCGGGGAGGACGGCCGCCGACCAGGCGTCGGCAGGCGCGATCGCCGACGTGTCGACCTCACCTGCCGGTGTAGGAGGGAGCAGCCGCATCAGCTTGGTCCGCACGCCGTTGCGGTCGCTCGCCGCCAGGTGGACACGGCGCTCGACCGAGTCGATCAGCTGCCGCAGGGTCGCTGCCTCGGCGTCGTCGAGGGCCTGGTCGCCGGCCGCCCGCCGAAGCATGACCTCCACCGCTTTCAGCGCCCAGGCGACCTCCCAGGCGTCCGGGGCGTCGACGACCGTCCGGGCCGCGAGCAGCGCGTCCTCCCGGTCGACCGTCCACGGCTGGCGGGTCAGGTCGTTGAGATGCGTGGCCATTGCCATGGGCAACGTGTTGCTCGCGGTGGCCCTGACGAGCAGCATCAACCCGGAGCCCGCGATCTCCGGTGCCTCGGTGAAGAGCCGGTCGATCCGGTCGCGAGTCGCACGCATCTCCTGGTAGGTGACGCCGTCGCTCGACACGAGGTCCAGGAGCCAGCCGACCACGGCTCCGGCGCGTTCCTCGTGCCTCGCCCAGACAGTCGGGTCCGCCGCCGCGTCCCGGCGGCCCCACGGCCGCACCGTCAGCCGCCGACCAGCGGCACCAGCCGCACGAAGCTGACGACGTCGGTGTCGGCCAGTGAGAGCTCGTCGTCGAGGTCATCGACCTGACGGTCACCCACGAACACGAAGAACCCGTTGCGCGCGAATGCGTCCAGCGCGGTCGCGGCCTGCTTCTCCCAGTCCAGCCGCCGCGGCCGGGCGATCGCGTAGCCGTTCAGGGTCGCCTCGGCGTCCACCGGCTGGACGAGGCCGTTGAAGCGCGGTCCCGGCGCGGCGTTGTATCTCGCGACCTCTTCCCGCACCCGGAACCGGATGAGGTCCCGAAGGGTGGTCGGCGACGGCACACCGGCCAACAGCTGTCGTGCTGTCTCGCGCCCAGGCGCGGTCGCGTCCGCGATCGTCACGTCCACAGCTCTCCCCGTCCGCGAGCTCGCTCCGATGTTCTCTCTGCTGCTCTCCCCCGATGCGAGGCCCATGCTGCCGGGTGACGGCCCCGGCGTCAGCCACTCCGTGACGATGCCACCGGTCGGCCCACCCCCGGGACGATGATGCCGATCTCCGGTCGGCCCGCGGTCCGACCGTTACGCTCCTGCTGACCGGTTCGGGGAGGGCGGAGCATCGCGGGTGGAGCCATGCGCTTCTTGCGGGACGACCAACGCCGAGGGCACGCGCTTCTGCGTCGAGTGCGGTGCGGCGCTGTCCCAGACGTGTGCCTCGTGCGGCCAGCCGGTGATGGCCGGGTTCAAGTTCTGCGGTCAGTGCGGCGCACCGCTCGCGGCCCCGCAGATCGCGGCCCCGCCTCCTGCCCCGGCCCCGGTCGCCGAACGCCGCCTGTGCTCGGTCCTGTTCTGCGACCTGGTGGGCTTCACACCACTGTCCGAGGCACGTGACCCTGAGGACGTCCGCGAGCTCCTCTCGGCGTACTTCGAGACGGCGAGCACGGTGATCCGCCGGTACGGCGGCGTGGTGGAGAAGTTCATCGGTGACGCCGTGATGGCGGTCTGGGGCACTCCGTCCGCGACCGAGAGCGACGCCGAGCGGGCGGTGCGCGCCGCTCTGGACCTGGTCGACACGGTGCGGCAGCTCGGTGCCGAGCGCCAGGTCGACACCCTGGCCGCCCGGGCCGGCGTCGTCACCGGCGAGGTCGCCGTGACGATCGGCGCCGTCAACGAGGGCATGGTCGCGGGCGACGCCGTCAATACAGCAGCCCGGGTGCAGGCAGCTGCCGGCTCCGGCCAGGTGCTGGTGGACTCGGCGACCCGCCGGCTCGCGTCCAGCGCCATCGGTTTCGAGGACGCCGACCTGCACACCCTCAAGGGCAAGACCGAGCCGGAGCAGCTCTGGCGCGCAACCCGAGTCGTCTCCGGTGTGGGTTGGTCACAGCGCGTCGACGGTCTCGAGGCACCGCTCACCGGCCGGGACGCCGAGATGCGGACGATCCGTGAGCTGTTCCACGCCGCGGCCGAGCGGCGCACCCCGCGCATGGTCGTCGTTTCCGGCCCGGCAGGTGTCGGAAAGTCGCGGTTGGGCTGGGAGTTCCGTAAGTACGTCGACGGCCTCGTCGACTTCGTCAACTGGCATCACGGCCGCTGCCTGTCCTACGGCGAGGGTGTCGCGTTTTGGGCGCTGGCTGAGATGGTGCGGCAGCGGCTCGGCATCGCCGAGGACGACCGGCCGGAGCTGGCGGCGGCCAAGCTCGTCCAGGGCGTGGAGCAGTGGCTGCCCGCCGAGGACGAGCGCGCATACGTCGGGACCCGGCTGGCCCGCCTTCTTGGCGTCCCGTACGCCGAGGACACCGGCGCCGAGCTGTCCCGCGAGGAGCTGTTCGCGGGCTGGCGGATCTTCATCGAGCGGATGGCCACGAGCGAGCCGGTGGTCCTCATGCTCGAGGACGCCCAGCACGCCGACCGCGGCCTGCTCGACTTCCTCGACCACCTGGTCGACTGGTCGCGCGACCTGCCGGTCTACGTGCTCGTCCTCACCCGCCCCGAGCTCGACGACGTACGGCCCGGTTTCGGGACCGGGCGCAACCGGGTGCTCCTCACCCTCGACCCGCTCGACGACGCGTCCATGCGGCCCCTGGTCGACGCCCTCGTCCCCGGCATGCCGGTCGCCGCGCGGGACGCGATCGTGGCTCAGGCGCAGGGCGTCCCGCTGTACGCCGTCGAGACGGTTCGCTCGCTGGTCGACCGGGACGTGGTGCAGCCGATCGACGGGGTGTACCGGCTGGTCGGCGATGTCGGGGAGCTGCACGTCCCGGACAGCCTGCACGCGCTGCTGGCCGCTCGCCTCGACGCGCTGGCACCCGAGGTACGGCGGCTGGTCGCCGACGCGGCGGTGCTCGGAACCACGTTCCCCGCGGACGCGCTCGTAGCGGTATCTGACCTCGAGCCGGACGTCGTGCACCTTCGCCTGGCCGAGCTGCTGCGGCGAGAGGTGCTCACGGTCTCGGCGGACCCGCTCTCTCCCGAGCGCGGCAGCTACCGCTTCGCGCAGGACCTGCTCCGGCAGGTCTCGTACGAGACGCTCTCCCGTCGAGACCGCAAGGCCCGGCACCTCGCGGTGGCGGCGCACCTGCGTGCGACCTTCCCGAACGACGGCGAGGAGGTGGTCGACGTCGTCGCCCGGCACTACCTAGACGCGCTCGCCGCCGTGCCCGACGACGACGACATCGACGAGCTTCGCGAGATGGCGCTCGCGGCGCTCGTCCGCGGCGCCGAGCGCGCCGCGCGCACCGGTGCACCCGACCGCGCGGCCCGCAGCTTCGCCGAGGCGGCCGCGCTGGTGGAGGAGACCGCCGGAGACGCGCGACGAGCAGCTTCTCTGTTCGAGCGGGCGGCGGCCACCGAGTTCGACTCCGGCAGCGGAAGTCGGGTCGTCGAGCTCGCGGAGGCGAACGTCACCCGCTACCTGGCGCTCGGCGACGAACGCGCCGCCGCTCGCACGCGGATCCTGGTCGCGCGCGGACAGATGCGGATGGGTCGCTACACCGACGCCCGCCAGGCCTTCGCCGAGGCAGTCGCAGTGCTCCGGGAGAACCCCGATGCGGACACGGTCACGGCGTTGGAGCAGCTCGCGCTGCTAGAAGCGTTCGCGGGGACGCCCGAAGCCGACCACGCGACGGTCGAGGCTCTCCGCCTTGCGCAGGGCCTGGGGCTTGGGCCGGAGGTCATGGCGGGCGTCTTCCACGTCCGCGGCGTGTACCTGTCCCGGACCTCGCGCCTGGCCGAGGCAGTCCTGCACCTGCGTGAAGCGGTCCGGCTGGCCGAAGCGGCCGGGCGCACGTCCCAGCGTGACCTGTACCTCGTCAACCTCGGCAACACGCTCATGTCGCAGGACCCGGCCGAGGCCGCCGAGGTGACTCGGCAGGCGATGTCGGCCACGCGCCGAGCGGGTGATCGTCGCGGCATGGCCACCTGCGTGGTGAACCTCGTCCAGATGCTGCTCGAGATAGGTGCCTGGGACCAGGCCGCCGACATGCTGGCACCGGGCGGCGATGCCGACGCGGTCACCGAGACCGTCGAGTTCGTGCTCTGGGCCAGGGTGCTGCTGGCCGCTATGCGTGGGGACGGATCGACCGCCGCCACCCACCTGGCGCAGTTCACGGTGATGCGCGACAGCGACGACCCGGAGGACCTCGCCGCCCTGGCGATCTGCGCCGCGCTGACCGCCGCAGCCCAGGCGCGGCCGGCCGAAGCCTTCGAGCACTCCCTCGAGGCTCTCTCGTACATCGGGGTGCTCGGCCTCGCGCACGAAGTGATGCGCTGGTGCTGGCCGCTGGCGACGCGCATTGCGCTCGACCGCGGCGACGAGGAGGCGATCGACCGGCTGCTTGCGCTGCTGCCGATCGAGCTGCCCGGGCTCCTGTCGCCGATGCTGCGGGCCGAGCGACAGCTGGTGCTCGCCCGTCGCTCGGCCGCGGCAGGTGATCCGGGTGCCGACCACGCGTTCCGAGCTGCCCTCACCACCATGCGAGAGGTCAGCCCACCGCACCTTCTCGCCCACGCCCTGCTCGACCACGCGGAGCTCCTCGTCGCCAGCGGCGAGCCTGCCAGCGCCGCCGACGCTGTGGCCGAGGCCCGCACGATCGCCGAGCGCCTCGGTTGTCGGCCGGTCATCGCCCGCGCGGAGGCCGCCGATGCCCTCGAGGTCACACCGATGTCGTCCGGCGCTCAGGCTTCCATCTGACCTGCACCCTGCTTGTCAGCCGGCGACGGCCCGGGCGGCGCGCTCGCCGGTCTCGACGGCCCCATTGAGGTAGCCGAAGTACAAGAGGCTGGTGTGCTCGCCGGCGAAGTGCACGTTGCCTTCGGGCAGCGCGCCGGCGCCGAACAGCGTCGTGTACTGGCCCGGCATCGGGCAGGTATAGGCGCCCTTCGACCACGGGTTCGACCACCAGAAGTCGCGGAACGCCTTGCCGGTGTAGGCGGCGGTCACGCCCGGGAACATCGGCTCCAGCTGCGCCAGGTAGGCGCTCACCTGCGCGGCCGGCGCCGTCCCGTGCGTCGCTCCCGACCAGCCGTCGCTCACCTGCCGGCCACCCGGGAAGAACACGAACGCACCGGCGGGGAGTGGGAAGTTGACGCTGTCGTCCCAGCCGCACTGGAACTCGGACAGGTCCGTGTATGCCGCGCCCCCGAAGCCCTGTTCCACCCACGGCCGCCGGCTGACGCCGACGTGGATCTTGGCGTTCGCGCCGAGATCGAGCTCCCGGATCGTGCGCAGCGTCAGCGACGAGAACCCGGACTGCGTCAGGTCGGCGTCGCGCAGCGTGCTGAACGGCAGGGCGAGCACGACCCGGTCGGCGGTGACGTCCGAGACCTTGTTCCCGACCTTGAAGCTGCACCGAACCGAGCCGTTCGCGTTCGCCTTCACCGCGACCAGCTTGTTGCCGTAGCGAACGGTGCCGGTGGGGAGCTGGTCGAGCATCCGGGTCACGATCTGGTCGTTGCCGCCACGCACCGTGTACTTCTCGTCCGAGCCGTTGACCGGGTCAAGGCTGTTCTGCGGGTTCCAGCCGAGGAGGTAGACCAGGTTCAGTGCGCTCTGCTGGTCTGGGTCGAGGCCGTACTCGGCGACCGCGTTGGACTGCATCAGCTTCGCGAACCGGCTCGACAGGCCACCCGGCACGTTCGCGTCCAGCCACTGTTTGACCGTCATGTTGTCCAGCGCGATGCCGGCGTCGGTGTGGTTGTCGAACGTCTGCGGGTACGGCGCGGACCGTTGTGCGTTGCGCATCGCGTAGTAGACCTGGCCCCAGTCGGCGTTCGCCGCGTCGTAGGGGTAGTCCGCGCCGTCGATCCGGTACTTGTTGACCATCCCGCCATAGCTCCCGCCGTACACGGGGTCCATCGAGAGCCCCAGGCTGGACGCGAGGTTGCGGATGGCGTTGTGGCCGGTGTTGATGAGCTGCCCGCCGTGCTCGACGACCAGACCCGGGAAGTAGTCGCGTAGCGAGTAGCAGCGGCCGCCTGCGCGGTTGTTGCCCTCGTACACCGTGGCGGCGATGCCCTTCACCCGCCACAGGTAGTGGGCAGCGCGCAGCCCGGCCAGCCCGGCGCCGACCACCAGGACGCTCGGGTTGGTCGCGGCGTTCGCGCGGCGGGCCGGCAGCGTGCCGCCGAGCGTCGCGCCGGCGACCACGGCTCCGGCGGCCTTGAGCACGTCGCGCCGGGACGGGCCGGCCATCGCGGACGCCGGACCTCCCGCGAGCACCTCCTCGACCGGGATCCCGGTGCGCTGGGCCTCGCCGTGGGCGGCGAGGGTGCGGCGCAGCGCCGCCGTCATCGGGGTGACGCCACGAGCTGCCATCGATCGACCTCCGGCTCCCGCGGCGGGACGGTGCATACGCCGCCACTGACCAGGATGTTCAGGGGCATTCAGCACCTAGATCGAGTGCGCTGTCAACGGGTCTCTACCCTCGGGGTGTGACCGAGCGTAGGAGCGGCCGGGTCCACCGCGTCGTCGCCGTGCTCGTCGTCGTCGCCGCCATCTCGACCGGGTGGGGTGCGGCGGCCGTCGTGACCGGCGGCAGACCGCCGTCACCCGACCCGGACACGGTGTTCACCACCGACCACCGCTACTACGCCTCGCCGTGGTACGACGGGGCCTGGCAGGAGATGATCCCGTTCGGCTGCACGCGCGCTCCGTACTACCCGCGCGACGCGTCCTGCCCTCGGGCCAGACCGGGCAAGCACCACGGGATCGACATGTACATGCCGTGCGGCACCCGGATCCGCTCCGCCGTCACCGGTCATGTCGTGCGCGTGCCGAACCTCGGGCCCGCGTACGGCAGGTACGGGCTGAAGATCCGCTCGGGACGATTCGACTACGTCATCGGACACGCTCGGCGACTTCTCGTTGCGGCCCGGGCAGCGGGTCCGTCCTGGGCAGGTCGTCGCCCGGTCGGGGAAGCTGGCCGCGCCCGACGGCTGCCACCTGCACTTCGAGAAGCGCCCCGCCCGCGCGGGGTACACCGCTGCGGTGGACCCGGAGCGCTCGCTCCGACGCACCGACGTCGTGTTCTTCGCTGCCGCGGCCAGCACCACATGAGCGCAGCGCAAGCGGCCCTGGCTGATCGACTCCGCCGCTGGCGGCACGACCTGCACCAGATCCCCGAGACCGGCCTCGCCGAGCACCGCACGAGCGACTACCTGGCCGCCGAGCTGTCGACCATGGGCCTGGAGGTCACGCGCGGCATCGGCGGCACCGGCCTGGTGGCCACCGTCCGCCGAGGCAGCACGCCGGACCGCGACGGCCGGGCGATCGGGCTGCGCGCCGACATGGACGGGCTGCCACTGCCCGAGCGCAGCGCCCTGCCGTACCGGTCGCGGCACGACGGCACGATGCACGCCTGCGGCCACGACGGGCACATGGCCATGGTGCTCGGCGCCGGCCACGTCCTGGCTGACGAGGGCGGCTTCGATGGCGCGGTCCATCTGGTCTTCCAGCCGGCCGAGGAGCACGGGCTGGGCGCGAAGGCGATGATCGCCGACGGTCTCTTCGACAGCTTCCCCGTCCAGGCGATGTTCGGGCTGCACAACATGCCGGGGCTCGCCGCAGGCCGGATCAGCACCCGGGTCGGCAGCCTGATGTCCAGCGAGGACAACTTCGAGATCCGCATCGCGGGTCGCGGCGGGCACGCCTCCCAGCCGCAGATGGTCATCGACCCCATGGTGGTCGCGGCCCAGATCGTCCTCGGCCTGCAGACCATCGTCGCCCGCAACGTCCATCCAGCCGACGCCGCGGTCGTCTCCTGCACCGAGATCGTCACCGACGGCGCACGCAACGCGATCCCCTCCGAGGTCGTCATCCGAGGCGACACGCGCAGCTTCACGACCGACGTCCAGGCACTCGTCGAGCGCCGCCTGCGCGAGCTGTGCGACGGCATCTGCGCCGCCCACGGCGCCACCTGCACCGTCTCCTACACCCACGAGTTCGAGCCGACCGTCAACGACGCCGGGGCCACCGCGCTCGCGCTGGCTGCCGCACGGCTGACGGTCCCCGAGGACCACATCGACCCGGACTGCCCGCCGTTCATGGCGCAGCGAGGACTTCGGCGCCTTCGGACGCGTCGTCCCGTCGTGCTTCGCCATGCTCGGCAACGGTGTCGAGGTCGGCGCCGGCGGGACCCCGCTGCACAGCCACGACTACGACTTCAACGACGAGATCCTCGAGACCGGCGTCGCCTACTACGTCAACCTCGCCCGCACCGCCCTTCCCACCGCCGCGGCACTGGCCGCCCCACCGGCGCCGCCTCCGAGCGCAACGAGGCCAGCACGCGGCCCGGCCGTGGCTACCCAACCCGGCCCGCGACCGCACATGGACCTGCTCGCCCGTCCCGCGCGACGTCATGGACTTCCATCGCGGGCTGGCCGGATACGCCCCGACGAGGCTGGTCGACCTCCCGGCACTCGCTGCAGAGCTCGGCGTCGGCCGGGTGCTCGCCAAGGACGAGTCGCACCGGCTCGGCCTGCCGGCGTTCAAGAGTCTCGGCGCATCGTGGGCGATCCACCGCGCCCTGCGCGATCGACTCCGCAGCGACGCGGAGGCGTCGAGCAGGAGTCCGGTGACCCTGGTGGCGGCGACCGACGGCAACCACGGCCGCGCGGTCGCCAGGTTCTCGCGCCTGCTCGGCCATCGCTCGCACGGATCTTCGTCCCGGACGGCGTGCACCCCGTCGCCGTCCAGGCGATCCGCGACGAGGGCGCGGACGTCACGCACGTGCCGGCCGACTACGACGAAGCCGTCCAGGCCGCTGCCCGCTACGCCGCCGACGAGGGCGGTCTCCTCGTCCAGGACACCGCCTGGGACGGGTACGAAGAGGTCCCCGGCTGGATCGTCGACGGGTACTCCACGCTGTTCGCGTGAGCTCGACGACCAGCTCGCCGACCTCGGAATCGAGCAGCCGGACCTGGTGCTCGTGCCGACCGGGGTCGGATCCCTGCTGCAAGCCGGCCTCACCCACTACCGCGCGCGCCGCACCGGCTGCGGACACGGCTGTGGTCTCCGTCGAACCCGTCGAAGCCGCGTGCGTCCAAGCCAGCATCGCCGCCGGACACCCGGTCAGCGTCGTCACCGGTCACACGATCATGGCCGGCCTCAACTGCGGCACCGTGTCCAGCCTCGCCTGGCCGTCGATCCACCGTGGTCTCGACGCCACCGCCACCGTCACCGACGACCAGGCCGCTCGTGGCCGCCCGCGCGCTCGCTGAGAACGGCGTCCCCGTCGGGCCATGCGGCGCGGCCCCGCTCGCCGCAGCCCAGACACTCGCGACGAGACGGCTGCCTGATGCACACGATCTCGGCCACCAGGTCTCATCCAGAACGACACTCGTCCTGATTGCCACCGAGGGCGAATCCGCCAATCCCGTCACGGTGCCGCCCTCGGCCGCCGAGTAACCCCCGGCGGCGCGTCGGCCAGCAGCTCCGCTCACACCGATGAGCGTCGTGTCGCCCGTCATTGGAGGCGAGTTCGGTTGGAGGCAACGCGACGGTCACGAGAAGGGATTTCCTGGACGATGAAGCCGGTCGGCTGGCGGGGGTGTTGCGCTCGGTCGACGTGGGGCGCGCAACAGCGACCACGCAGCGTCCAGTGGAGAGCTGGCAGATGAGGATGTCACCCACGTGTGAGGGGTATTCGGCCCAGCCCTGGTGGTCGGCGAAGAGGGAGACACGGTCGTCGTCGAGCCATTGGGCGAGGGCGAAGGCGTCGGTCGAGTGATAGCCGCGTGGTAGGCGAAGCACCAGTGGCTCGCCGGTACGGGTGTCGAGGAAGACGTCGTCGCGAACCCGCCGCTGGAGCGGTACGTCATGTCCGACATCAGCAGGGTCCGCGCCGACCAGCCGAGCACCGACCCGCCGAAAGTAGGTCCGGCCCCACAGCAAGCCTCGGTCGATCGAGTCGTCAGCGACAAGGTTCCGGGGCCTGCGGCGCTGGTCGGCATCGTATGCCTTGGCAGCAACCTTCCGCCTGTTCTCCGGTCGACACCTCGTACCGCAGCAGCCCGTCCTCGTTCGCGCCTGTGGTCCAGTAGACGTAGTCCTCGACCACCGCAAAGCGCGGGACTCCCGCGATCGGCCCGCCTTCGTCTCGAATCTGACCGATGACCCGTAGGCGAGCGGTGTCGTAGACGACAAGCGTGCCCAGCCATCGAGAAGACCGACGGGCTGCCACCAGACGACGATCGACCCGGCGTTGGCGGACTCGATCAGCCAACCGCGTGGAAACCCTGGGCCGGAGTGGCCGATCGGGCGGAGGTCGGACCCGTCGGTGAACCACACCCGGTTGTCCCAGCCGGCGAAGACAACGCCGTCATCTGTCACGGCCAGAAAGCCAATCTCCCGCCCGGTGTCGATGACCTGGCTGCCGTAATGGATGGTGCGACCCGCTGCATAGGTCAGCGGCCTGGCCGAAGGGGAGGGTTCCTCAACGGTGCTCAGACCGGGCGGACCAATAGAGTTCTCGCTTTCTGGCTCGGTGGTTCCAAGCAGCCCGCTGGCTGCGGCGAGCGCCAGTGCCGCGGCGCAGATCACCACCGCGGCGAACCTGCGGTGATGCAGCCCCTGCATCCGCTGCGCGACGAGACCGGTGAACCCCACCACCCTCCCTGAACCCCGTCTCAACACCTTTCCAGTCATCCGAAGCCGACCGGCGTCCGTCCTAGAGGGCTGTGAATGTGATCGAATTGACCATCCGGTGAAGTTCCGAAACCGCGGAATCGGTGCCGCCTGGGGTGTTGGTAGGCGTCTATCACTAGCCGTTGGCCGTCGACGTTGAGGATCCAGAACCGGTCGACGGTCCCACGTCGGATGAGGTTGTCGTGCACCTCGGTGTGGCGGCCGCGGGCCTCGCGGGCAGTCATCCCGGACAGCCACAGCGCACCGGGTTGCGTGCACTGCGCCGGGGCCTCTGGCGTCGACAGCTCTACGTAGAGCCCTTGGTAGCCACCGATGGAGACCGGTGTCGGGGCGGTGGGCCGGAGCCCGGGTTGGTTGGCCAGGGCGGTGGCGAGGTCCTCAACGGTCGGCCCCGGATCCTCGAAGTCCTGTCGCCCCCTTGTCGCCGAGCATGCGTCGGGGTTGACCCTGCCAACTGTGTAGAAGTCCACACCGCGGACCGTTGCCTGCTGGTTCTGCAGACGGGTGCCACTCATGGTCAGGTATCCGGCAGGTACCTCGATGACTGCCATCGGAATGGTCGAATCGGCACCATCGAAGCGCGCGATGTACCTTCCCGGATCCAAGGGTTCGCGCCCCCCCGCTACGTCCGCGAGCAGTCGCGGAGCTTCGGCCGGTGCGGGACTGGTGCTGCCGTCATGTGCGGGTGGCGCCGTCCGGGTCGAGCCGTCCTGTGCCTGCGCCAAGCCGACGGCGATGGTCAGGGTGAGCAGGCCGGCGCCCAGGGCGGCGGCGCCGCGTCGCCGCTGTCGCTGGGCGCGAGCCCGCGCCGTGCCGGCGAGGTCGGCAGCACGGGGGGCACGTTCGGCGTCGGCCGCGAACTGGGCACGCAGGTAGGTCTCGATCTGCTCGGACATCAGGACTCCTCCGCCGTTCCGGCGCGAGACCGATCGGCGTACGGACGGAGGGCGGCCAGCGCGCGGGACGCGGTCGCGCGGACGCTGCTCGGAGCCAGTCCCAGCATGCTGGCGATCTCCTGGTCGTCAAGATCGGCGTAATAGCGCAGAACCAGCACGGTGCGCGCCCGCGGCGACAGATGATCGAGCAGTCGGCGCGCCGCATCCTGGCTGACGATCGCGTCGGCATGGTCCAGCACGAATCCGTCCAAGTCCTCGCCGGTCGGCCGCTCTCCCCACGACCGGCGCCGGCGCCAACCCAGATGCGCGTTCACCAGGATGCGCCGCACATAGGCGTCCGGGTACTCGGCTCGGCCTACCTTGCGCCAGTGCCTGTACGCCTGCGCCAGGGCGGTCTGCACCAGGTCCTCGGCAATGTCCGCATCCCTCGTGAGGACGAACGCGAAGCGCAGCAATGCCTGCCCGCGTGCCGCGACGTAGTCCTCGAACTGCACGACGCCTCCTGGACTGGTCCTACACCCTGTAGATGCGACAGACCCCACGATCCGCTGCATCACCAGGCGACGATTTGAGTCGGAGCCGTTCCTGGTCTCCTCTCGCTGCAAGCTCGATGCCGGCCGAACGCGCGCGCAGGGTTGAGAGGGGGTGTCGTCCGACTGCGGCGTGGCGCCGGTTTCGATCTTGGAAACCACGATGCATAGATGCCGCGGTGCTCGGTTGTCGCTCTCCCAGACTCCGTTGGTCCGCACCGTGGCGTTAGACATACGGCCCGTCGCCCGTGTGGCGAACCGACCCAGATGATGACAGCGCTCATCTGGGCCGCGGCTAGCCAACAACGTTGGCGTCACACCGCCCAGAATGACTCATGTGGCGTGATCTCAAGCCACCGCCAAGCGCCATCGATCCACTTCCGGCTGCACCTAGTTGTCGACTGCGCGCCGGTGCGGGATAGCGGCAGCGACCATGAGCAGCGCGAGGAACGAGTAGTAGTAAACGGCGACCCACAGCCCTCGGGGTGTGGTGACTGCCAGGTCCGCTCCCGCGAAGGACTCGACCGTCAAGGCCCAGATGGGAACGGCCGTCAGCGCCAGGAGTCCTCCGGCGAGTCGGCCCCAGCGGGGACCGCGCCCGGAGATCGCGTACCCACCTGCCATGGCGTAGAGCGGTACGCCGATCGCTCCACCGCCTAGGCCGTCCTCGAAGATCCCGAGCACCCCCAGAGGACCCTCGCTGAACAGGACCGCAGCGAACAGCAGCGGCGACAGTGCGAGCCAGCGCCAGTGGCGCCGACCACCCGAGCGGCGAAGATACTCAGCCCAACCCAGGAGCAGCCCGATCAGCAGGCCGGGGAGCAGGATGTAGCCGAAGGTGCCCGACCAGCTGACGCTTGAGTCCTCCTGGACGATCTGCGTCATGAATCCGCGCAGGCCAGCGGCCCACGCCAACCCACACAGCCCGCCGAGGAGAACAAGCACTACGGCTCGGCTCCGGTCACCAGGCACGCGTGTGATTGTGTCGGCTGTCTGCGTCGCCATGGCCTCAAGTACAGACATCCCTCCTTGGTGTCACGAGCAGGGCGAGGGCGGCCGCCGCGGCGGTGTATCCGGCGAGAAGGAGCCCGCCCATGGGGACAGAAAGGAACACATCGTCGAAACCGTATGACGGACCGAGCTGCAAGACCGAAGTGGCCGCTCCCCAGGGCATCCAGCGTCCCACCTCCGGGTAGAGGGGGATAACCATCTGCTCGACGGCCAGCATCCAGATCAGCACGCCGACGATGGCGGCGATCTGGTTGGGGATCAGGGCGCCGAGGGCAACGCCGACGACGCCGTACGCCGCCATGACGACGAAGCCGGCCGCGACGGTCTGCCAGAACTGCGCCCTCAAGCGTCACGTTACCGTCCTGGGAGCGGATCAGCGCGATGCTGAGGGTGAGGTAACGGCGAGCGTCACGGTGGTGATGACGACGCTGGCGAGGGCCAGCGACAGCCCTTTGGCGACAAGGACTCGAGTGCGGCGCGGCTCGCCCAAGTACGTCGAGGTGATCGTCCCGTAGCGGAACTCCTGGGTGAAGGCGAGGACGCCGAGCAGCGTCATCAGCACCTGGGGAGCGCCGAAACCGTTCCCCACGATGTTGGCCAGAAGGTCGGGGTCGTCGAGGGAGATCCATGCGTTCTCTTCCATGACCCCGGGCCGCCGTTGCGACGGTGAGCACCGCCAGTAGGAGCGTCGCGAGCACCAGCATCGCGGTCGCCCGCGTGCTGCGCATCTTGAGCAGCTCGGCGTCCAGTAGCGCCTTCATGAGAGCACCCCGTCGGCCGACCGCGGACGCTCCACTGGGGTGGGCTCCTGGGTGAGTCGGAAGAAGGCCTCCTCAAGGTCCGCGGTCCCTTCCAGGCCGTGCAGGACGATCCGATGCTGTGCCGCGAGCTCCCCGACCTGCTCGGGAGTCGCGTCCACGGCGAGCCCCTCGTCCGTACGACGGTACTGATCCGCCGCGCCGAGGGCGGAGCAGAGCCGGCCGGGTCCGGCGTCAGCACCCTCGAGCCGACACCCGCCTCAGCGCGAAGCGCGGCCAGGCTCGAGGATCGGAGCAGCCGGCCCTGGGCCATCACGAGCACGTGGTCGGCGATCAGCTCGACCTCGCTCAGCGCATGGCTGGACAAGAGCACTGTGCGACCCTCCTCCGCGAGCCGACGCAAGTACCCGCGTAACCACCGCACGCCCGGCGGGTCGAGCCCGTTCGTCGGCTCGTCCAGGACGAGTACTCCCGGGTCGCCGAGCATCGCGGAGGCCAGCCCCAACCGCTGGCGCATCCCGAGGGAGAACCCCCCGACCCGCCGACGCGCGTCGGAGGCCAGCCCGGTCTCGGCTAGCACGCGCTCACACGCGTCCGGTGCCAGCCTGGACGCCGTCGCAAGGATCCGCAGATGGTCGAGCGCGGTACGCCCGGGGTGGTACCCCGATGCCTCGAGAACCGCACCGACCTGGCGGGCCGGATAGGGAGCTCGTCGTACCGTTTGCCGCCGATCGTTGCGACTCCGCTGTCCGGGGCCACGAGCCCGAGCAGCATCCGCAACGCGGTGGTCTTGCCTGCACCATTGGGTCCGAGCAGGGCGGTTACCTGGCCAGGCAACGCCGCCGCGCGGACGTCATCGACGGCCAGCACCTCCCCGAAGGACTTGGTGAGGCCGTTCAACTCGATGGCGCCTGTCGCGATCCCTCCATCGCGGCCGGACCACTCCGTACTCGGCCTGCGGCGCTCCGTGGCTGAACCAGGTGGGCCTCCACCGGTGGGCGCCGCGGGCGCGGTCACACGCTTCACATTCGGACGCTAACCCCGCCACATGCCCAGGGCGGCTGTTGTTTCCGTTTCGGAAACAACAGCCCGTCAGGACATCGCCGACCGGGTGATCGAGTCTGTGAAATCGGTCATCAGATCAATCGCAGTCAGCAGCGCTGGGCGGTCATCGCCGCTACGTCGGTGTGCGTGGTACCAGCTGGCTGGAACGCCAGTCAGCCCCACACGCCGGAGCTCGGGAGGCAAGTTCGCGGTGAGTGCCAACGGCACCACGGTCACCTCGCGTCCACGCAGGATGCGCTGAGCGACGTGCGCTGTGTTCGAGGCACTGATCGGAACCAACGTTGCCTCGTCGAGCGGCCGAACGTCTGCGAGGATGAACGGCTGCATGTACTCGTCGGGCAAGTCAGGGCTGTAGATCATCGGCAGCCGCGCGAACTCGTGCACCTCCACGGCGCGCTTGAATGCCAGCGGATGCGTTGCGCCGACCAGTCCGACACGATGAATCTCCGAGAGCCGAGTCGAGGTGACGTCGGGACTGGGGGAGGGCCCGAACGTCAGGACTACGTCGACGTCACCCGCGAGAAGGGCTGGGGTCAGTGCTGGGAATGGCGTTCGCACCGATTCGATGCCTACGTCGGGGTGAGCGTGCTGCAGCGCCAGTTCGAGCGTCGCCAGCGCTTGCGGCATCAGTGGCGCGACGACACCGACGCCGGCCGGTACTGCAAGACGAAGCGTTTCGACGGGCGCGCCCGTCGCCGCGGTCTTGGCGACCTGGGCGGCGTGCACCAATTGCGGGGCGAACTGCACGAAACGCCGACCGGCAGGCGTGAGTCCCGCGTAGCCGGCGGTGTCGCGTTCGATCAGCGGGACGCCCACCGCTGCCTCGAGCTTCTGGATGCGCTTCGTCAACGCAGACGCCGAAACCCCCAACTTGTCGGCCGCGCGCCCAAAGTGCCGCGAGTCCGTGACGGCGATGAAGCTCTCGACAGCAGTCAGGTCGAGATCCATGGCATCGATCGTCCCAT